>NZ_WMJZ01000099.1 GCF_009711095.1 Intestinirhabdus alba | reverse complement strand
CGCTCCAGCAAAAAACACTCCTGAGGATGAAGTATCGCCATTTATAGAGTCCTTATTTTCCATGCCACTTATGTTTGTTTTCCAGCTGCGGCAGCCCCTGATAGGGGTAGGCCGGATCGTCGTCGAAATCCCGGTAGCCCCAGCCGGTTTGTCTGCGCGGGCCGGTAAACTCTTTTTTTAAATCCGCCGGGTCGAGCACGATCTGCACCGCTCCGCCTTCCAGCGAGTACTCCGGCACCTTTTTGTTAATCTGCGTTGCGGCCCGCCCCTCCCATACCTTCAGCGGCTTTCCCGGCGGCACGGTGTACACCACATACTCGCCGTTTTCGTTCCAGCTTTTCCAGACGGCAAAGCGCCGCCGCCAGTCGCTTTTCGACTTCAGCGCCGTAAACTCCGCCTCGCGCATCCAGCAGATGCTGTTATCTCCTGAGCTGGGGTCCACAACGCGATACAGCTTTTCACCGGGCGGGAGTTCTACGGCCTTTATAGAGTCATCGAACGTGTTGAAGGCACCATTCGTCGGCAACGCGCGATCTTTCTCGTAGCGAATATCCGGCCAGCCTGCGTCTATTTTTTCATAATGAATCGGTTTTAAATCATCTAAGGCAGGATACTGAGGTTTTTTCAACCCCTTATCCACCCACTCCGGCTTCTTCTTTTTAAACGCCTCCAGCTCCTTTGCCGCCCGTTCGCTGCCCAGCACGTGGAGATTTTTACCCGCCTTTGCCCGGTATAAGTTGTCGCCCTCCACCCGCAGGCGGTTGGCCAGCCGCTCCAGATAATCGCTGACCGGCTTCAGCGCCCTGGCGATCATCACATCCGCTTTACGGCGAACGTCAGTCAGCAGCTCCCACAGCGCTGCCGCCGGCCGGCGCAGCGACGCCGGCCCCCACGAAACGGCTTTATCCAGCAGGCTGCGGGTGGCGGACAGCAGCTCATCAAAATTTTTCAGCAGTGATTTAGCGGTCAGCGATGCTTTCAGCGATCTGACCTGCTTTTCCAGAAAATGGTAAATATTATAGATTTTTCGTGATTTCAGGGTATGACGGACGGCCGGCATATCGAGGAGTTTGTGCAGTAAGGCCATACCTTCATCGATCGACTTTGCAACCAGGCTGCCGCTCTGGCTGGCGCGCATAAAGGTTTTGCGCCCCGAAAGCAGCAGCACCTTCATGCAGCCTTTCACCAGGGAGCCGAGCGACGGGAACAGCCCAATCAGGGTCAGCACCAGGGCCACCCACGGGCCTGTGCTGTTTTCGTCTTCTTTAATCTTTTTGCAGTTGGCCACCAGATCGCGAACATCGCAGATCTGATCCACCAGCGGGATCATCGAGATCAGGGTTCCCGTCACCACCTGTCCGGTGGTCTGATTCTCGTTAAAATCCCCCTGAATGGTTTCCCATATCCACTCACCCGCCGCCTCCATTTTCTGGCCCAGCCCGGAGAACCACCCTTCCGGCGCGGGCTGATAAAAGGCGAGTGCGTTCTGAAGATCCTTATCCATAGCGTCTCCTTACTTAACGGGCAAAAGATGCGTCAGCGGCCTGGATCAGCGCTGAGTACGGGGGCCAGGGTTCGTCCGCCAGCGGCTCCGGCAGCTGATAAATCACGGTGGCATTCTCATCGGGAACATTGTTGTGCAGCGTATAGCCGTTATCATCCAGCACGCCCTGCAGTACCGTTCCCCCCTCAAAGGTAATCTGATAAGCCGCGCCGGCTATCGGCTGGTTATCCCGATCAAAGAAGTTAAGCGCAATATTCACGGCATTCATGATCGCCCCCGGCAGCGGGGCGATTTCCGGCTGGCTCTGCGCCCGCTCCAGCCGGCCGTAGTATCCCGCCTTCGTCAGGTAGTCTCCCGGGGTCGCCGACTCGAT
>NZ_WMJZ01000098.1 GCF_009711095.1 Intestinirhabdus alba | reverse complement strand
TTCCCCTTTGGCACACGACAGGATACGCTTGAAGATAAAATGTCCTCATTTTGTCCTCAAGTGTGTACGGTCGGTCTCGTGCCTGTAGTTCAGGAATGTTTTTAACCTGCGTACAAAACTGCCTACAGAAACGGATTTGCAACGTACAGAACTGCGTACAAAACCGCGTACACAAAGACAAAATATGCGTACAAATCCGCGTACAAAATTACGTACACACGCCAGCAAAAGCATAAAAAACAAGCAAAGAAATGGAAAAGACAATCACCGAAACACTACATAGCCTCGGACTGAAAACGACAAAAGAATCGTTAAACAAAACGATCTTCCTGCTGAATTTCGGTTCGCTAAAGAGTCATCAGGCGGTATTTGATGAGGCGTTTAATGAGATAGCCGAAGCAAAACAGCAGAGAAGCTGGCAAGTGATCACGAATTGCCTGAACGAGAATACGAATGCAGAAATGACAGTAATGACCGTCAGAACCATGTTCAAAAGGGCGAAGGCAAAAAAGCGCTCAGGTCAGTAACAGCGTGAACGTGCATCACATTAGCAGGGTGGATATTCCGCTTCCTCGCTCATTCGCTCACTACGTTCGGTCATTCGACTGCGGCGAGCGGTGCGGGCTTGTTGATGGGGATCTTTTTGATTTGCTGAGGCTTAAATGTACAAAAGCCCCGTGACAGAATCACAGGGCTTCGGTACTCTAATTCTTCGCAGATACCTGCCAGGACTAGACGTAGCAATCCAATCCTAGCAGGGCTGGCTAGCCATGTCACTACCAGCTTAATACCATTCAACGACATTAAAATCATATCTGCACCCTAGACGCTCAGGTCTACGCCCCGGACTCCGGCAGGATAAACAGGCAAACGGTGGAAACGTAACTTAACCGCGAAAGAGTTAAGCTCTACCCCGTCTCGCAGTACGATAACTGGCACCTGATAAAGTGAGCGAATAAGGCAGCAGTAAGCGGTGAAGTGTGATTGTTGAACGTCTAACACTACGCCCACACAATCAAGCCCCTTGCAGGGTGAGACACACAAGAAAAGAGCTGACGAAGGTCGCTACGCTCCCCGTGATTTTTTATATACCCACCACGGGGGCATTAGTGATTTTTTGCAAAAAAATACGTAGTCCTATCGCTAATATTTAATTATCGGGCTGGCATGCCCCTCACCATTAGCGCCATATCCTTCTCCTGACAGGAGGTCATCCAGTTCATTACTGGCTTGATCAATACAAGCCGCAAAATGCACGGCGCTAGGATAGTCCTTATACATAAAATCAAAGGATTCTTCTGGTGGAAGGAGATCATAATACGGATAACAATCGACGTAATAACGTCGAATGACGCAACCTGCATAATCTTCAAATTCTTCAGGCTGTAACGTACTACCAGGAAAAGCCTTTGCTACATGTGCGGCTGCTTGAAAAGTTTCAAAATATCTCCCAAAAATTGGAGATTCACAGCTAGGGGCTTCCTCCGAAAAATCCCCCATAACTTGACGCAAATAACCGTTATCTATCTGCCATTGGACATCCGATCCCATTCCTCCCCCCTCACATTCAAACTCTATATCGAGGTGAATAATCATAATGTGTATTTACCATAACGCGTCATTACGCGCACCGCTCAGACGGCCTGTGCGCGTTTCTAAGCTCTAACCATCAAAACTCTACGCCTTACCCCCCGAAAACGCCTCAGAATCGCTCCTGTGAGTTTTACGAGCATGAATCGTTATGCACCGGACTGACTGACGGGCGATTTCAGACTAAAAAGCCCCTCCAATCCTCAAAACGCGATCTTTCCTTCCTGGCTGAAACGGTGAACGGGAACGGATTTTTAATCCGGTTACGTGAAGCGTTGACCAACGAGCAGGGCGAGGCGGTAGGGATTTTTGAGGTTCGTAGAACCGCACAGGGTTTCAAAGGGG
>NZ_WMJZ01000097.1 GCF_009711095.1 Intestinirhabdus alba | reverse complement strand
ATGCCCTGGGTTGCTTACCGTATCGAAACGCCTGATGGCAAAATTCTTCGCGGCAGGACCGATGAAAATGGCTACACGCAAAAGCACTATAACGTTGACCCACAGAATATTAAGCTGTTTTTTGAATAATGGAGATGGCCAGGTATGGATACGAATGCGAATGGTGAGTGTCAGTTAAATCAGTCTGACAATAATATTACTCAGGTCTGTCGCGAATCGGGCGTCCTCTATTTCCGCCCTGAAACTCAAGAAATTGTTATTGTGCTTGCGCAGGAGGCTGGCGACTTTGAGTCTCACTGCCTGGATATGCTGAGGCGCGTTGATGAATTTCATCAGGCCAGCCACGCCTATTCTGCGGCGATAGAAAAGTACGGGCAACAAAGACAGCAGCCCGATACGGATATTGATGCGCAGGCAGCCGGGGTGGTGGCTGCGGAATGTGCCCTGGAGAAAAAGAGAGCGGCGCTGCTTGAGAAACTCCATGGCGGCGAAAGCAGCAATATGGGATATCAGGATGTGGTGGAACTCCTCCCGTTACTCGACCTCCGCAAGAGAGGCTCCGGGAGCCAGGGCCCTGGGCGTCGCTATACCTATGCCAGTCAGGGCTATTACTCCGAACGTTCCGGGGGGCGCTCCGGGGCTGGAGCAGAAAAGAAATGGCGTACGGTCTCGTTGAAAAATAAAGATACTAAGACCGGGAAAGAGAGTATTTATTCTGTTGATGGCCGCGGCCGCCGGACGATCGATACTAAAAAACTGAGGGAGCAGTTAACCAAAGAGGTTCTGCCGGTAATAAAATTTGAGCTTAAAGATTATGTTAATCTGGATGACTATAACCTGGATAAAACGCTGTTTGACTGGGCAGAGAGCTGGAATAAGAGCCTGAATGACAGCCATACGTTTGATAACGGTATTGAGGTCTCTGGTGCGGCGCAGTTTATGCGTTTTATTTCTAACCTTGGTGCAGAGGCGGAATTCAACCCTAATGAGGGGAGCGTTAAGGTTAAGGGTGAGGCAAAAGCAACGATGGCTGTTGCGTCAGGTATTGTTCATGCCGACTACTATATTCCGGATCGGCTGGGCTGGGATTTAAGCTATATGCCCGGAGAGGGAAGTGAGGCCGCAAAGGAGAGTCAGTTACGGCAGGGCCTGAATATGGGAGTGATACGGATTTATATTGAAGCTCAGCTAATGGGTTTTATTGGGGCTTCCGCACAGATAGAAGCCCAGCTCCAGGTCATGGTTAAAGATAATGAACAGCAGCTTGTCGCCGGCCAGCCCCAGGGTCGCCTGCCGCGTTTTCAGGAGCGGCAGTCAGGCAGCAGCGGACGGTTTTATAAGCAAATGAAAGAAGAGGATGAAGGTGCTTCAATTACCGCTGAGGCTTTTGCGGGGGGCAGGGCGGAGCTCTCGCTTAAGGGGGCAGTTCAGTGGCTGAAACCCACGCCGCCGCCATCTACAGAGAGTGCGTCCATCAGCAAAACGGTAGGGGAATTTACTGACTTTGCCGCCATTGGTGCCAGCATTGGTGGCCTCGCGGGGATCGGTGCCGGGGCTAAATTTCATTGTACGTTTATTAACGGAAAGTTCTGCTTTAAGGTCGCGGCCAGCCTGTGCTGCGGCGTTGGGGCAAAAGGGGCGTTTCTTTGCGAGGTGGGCGGCAAAGCCTTACTGGAGTTTGGCTGCTGGCTGGCCTATCAGCTGTTTACGCTGGATTATCGGTTTTTTGACCTGGTGGCTGAGGATGCTTTTAAAACCTTTACGCGAATAAGTGTAATGCAATTGGCCAATTTAACTGAAGACATTTATGCAGAGTTCAATAATATAAAAGCTAATATTTTTACTGCTCAACGTAAATTTAGCACCTTCATTGAATCTTTAATTGATGAAGCTAATGATGGTCTAGAGGCATCTCAAAAACGTAATCAACTGGCTAAAAATATAATTGCTGATCCAGAACGTCTGTTAACCTGTACCCCGGAGGCCAAGGGGATATTACTCTGGCTGCTCACCCGCCACGGTATCTGGGACCATGCCGATATGGAAAATCGCGGCAGTATGCTGCTGGATATCTACGCTGAGCGGAAAGAGGCGATAATTCAGGTGCTGTACAG
>NZ_WMJZ01000096.1 GCF_009711095.1 Intestinirhabdus alba | reverse complement strand
GCACCGGGTCGGCTACAAAATGAATGCCGCCGATCCTGTTCAGTCAGCCTTCGCGACGGCGGAAGTCCTGTCCTCATCGACGCTAATTTCTGCCACATCGCTCCGGCGCAGCATGGAAGGCTCCACGCTGAATATCTGCGCCGGAAGGGTAACGTTAGGCAATGCCTGTGGGGTTTCCTTTTTATCTCTTCTTACGACACAACGATTCATCAATCGCATATTTTGTGGCCATGCCCGGCATCCAGCCAGAGGGTATTCCTTTGTACGCTATATAACCATTTTATTTATATGATAATAACAGGTAAAATCACCAGCCCATCCGGAAAACAAAGATAAGAAAAAATATAAACAACTAATCTGGATGTTTTTTAATACTCTATTATTCCTCGATTTTCCTGATATAACAATGTGACCGGGCGCTAGCGACCTTATTAAAAAAGCGAATGAGAATTTAATGACAAAAAACCAGACATGAAAAAAAATAAAAACACTTTAATACTTAAAACACTTTACCGATTTAAATAAATGAAATAGAAAAATACCGATAGCAATAGAGGTATATAAAATCCGCTGTTGCCTTTAGTCTAGCCAGTGTCATTACAATACACTGAATATCATATCAAAATACACTCCATAACAATCTTACAAAACATTTAAAATTGCATTCGATGGATTACACCCCAATCATCAAAAAACATTTATCTAATATATAAGACTTTAGTATTTTCATTATCAGAGGCTAAACAAATGATATCAAGATAATCATCAACTATTGCAGCCGAGAATAAACCAGCAGTCAGACAGTTATATTCTTCAGTAGTCAATTTTCGATCATTCTTCAAATACCACCTATTGGGATGTTTTTCTTTTCTATATTTCTCTCTATCTCTATCTTTCATTTTCAGACCGCCAATTGACAGAGCACCATCATCATAAACATGTATCAATTCAGAAGAGCTATCCTCAATAGCTGATATGGTTAGATAATCATTAATTCTGCCTCTAAAATAAAAGAACAACAATAAAACAAAAAAAACAAAAAAATAACCTTGCTTTACCGGAACTTAATAAATATTGGGTTAAGCGACTCATCTATCTTCTCCGCTGTATCACCATAAATAGGATCGAACGTACCCATGCCCTTATAATTAACTATATCAGGAGGAACATAGAAAGAATCGAATGACTCTGCAGAAGTAGCAAATAATGAGAGTGTCTTTTTACAACGTTCGTCATCAACATAGACTAAAAGATAACCTATTGCTGCACCTGCAACTGCCCACGCATAATCATACCAGTCAAAACCTATATGATGCGGCCGTCTTGTTCCGATCAATTCACCAAATATAGCTTTACAGGTATCCAATTTTTCAACAGTCCATGCAGTAACCACCCCTATCCCATATGAGTAATTCGCGCCTAACCACATCCCGGCAGCCATATGCTGAACTTTATCATAATTGGTATCTGTCGGCTCATCACTGTACTTTCCACCATAAAATCGGGTTTCTTTCTGCTTGCCTCTTAACTTCATAAAACGTAATTTATCTTCCCCTGATAATGAATTATAATTTACACCAACCACATCATGTAAATCATTAAGCATTCTCGCCACATGCTCTTTCCGCCACACATCATAGTGCATCAAATAAAACTCACACAATCCCTTGAATACACCATTTATGTTATTGTCTGCATCTATAAGTCCACGAATGACCTCTTTAAATTCAGGTTTACAGGCATTTCCTTCTGGAATCGAATGTCGGCAGTATCGACAAACCCTTTCTACGGGCAGCAAAAATAATTCCTGAGGCTCCCCCGACGCCAAATTATCATCCTGCGAAATATTGCTTTTTTCTTCCCTTTCTGTCTCTCTCTCATAGGTATCATCCACCATCGACGGGATAAACAGTGACCGACACGGGCAGGAGCTGTAGCTGTCCAGCGTTCCCGCCATCAGGCGACCATGAACGCTGTCGCTGGCAATTCCGCCCACGATATTAAATATCCCCGGAAAACGCCCGCAGGTCACTTTATCCCCTTCACACGCAATCGCCTGCCCGAACAGACGGTGATCTTCACAGCCCTCCACAATAATCCCGCCGCAGGTGGTTTTATCCCCGCGAACCAGATAGTTTCCTGTTGTCATAAAAGATTATCCTCATCAACTGGATTTA
>NZ_WMJZ01000095.1 GCF_009711095.1 Intestinirhabdus alba | reverse complement strand
ACCCCGACCACAGGGACGGGCTTCGGCTTCGTCCCTTTTTTGTTAACGCTGCGGGTAGAGAGAAAATAAAGCAATGCGCGCCCTGAACAATTCACGTCATATAACAAAACGTCACATGGGATAGACGAGTGATAAATCGGCTGGAAGTTGTTTTGCACGCCGCCGGGCTATAGCCGTCAGCGCGAGTCATCATTGATGAGGGGTATAAAACGAAAGACATCGCACAGTCTGACCTGGATATAAAGTGCCGGTCACGTCAGGATTATTTCTCAGCACCGGCTGCTGCCGGATAGCGGCATGGCGTAGCCAGGGAGCCAAAATCGGGAGGGAATCAATAAAAAGTGGCTTTGTTAATTATGTAAATGCTAAATAAAGCTAAATTATCTGCCTTCTGTTTTGGCTGACTTTTGATATTTTCTTTAAGGTTTTTTTTTAGCATATGATGATAGTTTGCAATTTAGAATCAGCTTGCTGCCTGTTAAATATTTTGCGAGACTGCTGTCTGGTAGCTCTGCGCTATCGCGCTGTACTGCGGGTGTTTTATAATCACCAGATAATATGAACGGAATGGGTTCCCGCTATGTCGGAAGGCTGATTATTGTGCGGCACCTGGCCGTAAACGCTTTATATACCCGTCATACTTCGNCCCTGACGGGCCGCCGCTGCGCGGCGTTCAAATCTGCTCCAGGCAGATTTGTCGCTCACCCCGGTCACATAGTTCGCTATGCTCTCGGGGATTCGCTCGCTTGCCGCCTTCATGCAACTTGAATTATTTAGGGTATAGAAAAGATAAGCGTAAATTTACAGATAAAACTGGAATTTAATCTAAATTTATTCATGGAAAGAAATCTATGGGCTTAAAAATATTTTATAAAAAAACTCAGGAAGCCGGAACGTTTAAATTCTCCAGGGCTTCACTTCCGCGTGGCTTAGCGCAGGCGGGCTTACTCGGACTGAGCGGGGGAGTTTTCCTGCCGTTGGCCCAGGCGGTTGAAATTGGTACTCAGAGCGGCGCTCACGTTAAGGTTGACGATGGCGTCAAAATCGTTGGCGATAAAGGGGACTCGTCCAACACGCTCTACGGTATCTTTAATCACTTTAGCGATACCGGCACCATCGACCTTGGCAATAATGTTAGTGTTGTCGTATCTGGCCCCGATTATAATGCTCACTACGCCAGCGGTATTAAAATAGAGGCTGATAATACCGTGCTGATGGCGAACGGCCTGTCCGTTGAGGTCACGGGTGAAAGCGCGGTCGGCATTGAGTTACACGGCGCTACGTCGCATGCCGATCTGGGAAGCGGGAGCCGGGTAAAAGTAGACGGCTCATTAGTCAACGGTGTTCATGTCAGAGGCATTGCCATAAGCCGGGCGTCGACGCTGGTCGCCGACAGGCTGACTATTGAAACCGCTGGCGACAACGGTTACGGCTTAAGCATCGATAACTACGGCAGCAGTGCCGATTTAGGCAGCGGCAGCACGGTTAAGACTACTGGAACCAACGGATATGGTGTTTTTGTTTTTGGCCGCAACGGGCTTGCTGCCAACGGCCCGGCCAAATTTACCGCCACTAACCTGACCGTTGAGACCCAGGGAATCAGAGCTTATGGGGTACATCCCAGCCTGGATTCAGAGGTTGATTTAGGGAGCCACAGCCAGATCCTCACCCATGGTGAGGAGGCGTCCGGCATTCTGAGCTATGGTGAGGTTACCGCAGAGGCGCTGACAGTCGAAACCAAAGGCGCGAAGGCCAACGGTATTGAGGTACGTGGTGGAACCGTCAATATCGGCGCGGACAGCCACGTTTCCGCAGCCCGGGGCGGCGGGCTGATTACTAACGGTTCGAACGCCACCCTCAACTATTTCGGCACGACGGATAAGCGGAATACGGTTTTCTCCGGCGGCTCCTACGGCGCTTCGGCCCAGTTTACCGGTGCTACCGTTAATCTCAAAAACAGCGATATTACCGTCGATCGCAACGGCAAACTGGTCTACGGCCTGTGGGCGCTCGGCGGCGGGGTAATTAGCGGCGAGGATCTGACCATCACCGGCGCGGCGGGGAGCCGGGGCGTTTACGCCATGACCGGAAGCCGGATCGATCTGACGGGCGATCTGGCCGTTAACATGGCCGATGCGACGCAGATGGCCATCGGTACTCAGCATAACGACGGCTACGCGGCCAGCCGTATCAATGC
>NZ_WMJZ01000094.1 GCF_009711095.1 Intestinirhabdus alba | reverse complement strand
GAAGGGGCTGTTCATCACTGCGGACGGGCAGGAGAAGGCGCTGGGGGAGGTGCTGGAGATGGCCCCGGCGATCGCTCTGGTCAAAGGTGCCATTCAGCAGGTTACCGAATGGAGAGAAATTACCGGCAACCACCGTAACCTTCAGCCTGATGTACAGGGATTACAGGATTATTCAGAGGCTGCCGAGGGACTGCAAAAGTCGGCCATGCTGCTCTCAGCACCGGACGGGGTGGGGATAGTCAGCCCGCAGACGGTGATGCTGCAAGGGAATAAAGCCCTTTATGCCCAGAGCCACGGTGAAGTACACGTAGCTGCCAGTAAACGTATGGCGCTTAATGCCAGTCATGCTATTTCTTTATTAGCGCAAACGGAAGGGGTAAGACTTGTCTCTGGTAAGGGGCCTTTTGAGCTGGAATCACATGCCGATACACTTTCTGTCACAGCGTTAAAGGACATTACCGTTCAGACCACCCAGGGGCATTTACAGTTAACGGCTAAAAACGGGATTACCCTGGCCTGCGGCGGTGCATATATCCGGCTGACGCCCGACGGGCAAATTGAAGTTCATGGCCCGGATTTAATAAGTTTAAAGGGGCGGCATGTTCTGGATGGACCGGTGAGTCAGGATTTTCCATTGCCGGACCTGCCGCGTTCCAGTAATCAATTAAATAATGATTTACCGCAAAAGATTTGTAAGGAATGCCTGCTTCGCGCGCAGGATTCCGCCGCCGGGTTTATCCCCCGCTAAACGTCAGGGAATCACTATGCACAATAATATGGATCACAAGGTATTGCAGTGGATAACGCAACTTGAGCAGCTTTGCGAACGCCTGGGCATGTCTGCCGTTTATGTCATTGTCGACCAGGCCGGAAATGTACCCTCTTTAATACAGGATCTACAGCATTTTCGGCCAGCCATTGATTGGGTATCATTAATAGAAAATGAGCCAGAAAATGAATATCTTGATGATGCACCGCTTTTTTTGCGACTGAATTTTAGTCTCGATCAGCATAAGGCGTGGCTAAAGATTTTACTCAGGCACTATAGCGATCCGGCAAGAGTGTTACTGTTTTTTTCTGCAAATGATTTTAAATTACTGGCCGGGCACCTGCAAAGATTAACCTTTACCGAATGGGAAGGGCGAAAAGGCCTGCTGCGTTTTTATGATACCCGAATTTTCCCAACGCTGCTGTCATCCATTCTGGATGAGCAACAGAAAAGTGGCTTCCTAAATATAGCCCGGCTATGGACCTGGCGTGACAGAGATCGACACCCTGTCTGGCTACGCGGCGAATACGAGGGCTATGAGTTTAGCAATGACTTTTTATTAACGCTTAGCGATGCCCAGTATAGTCAGCTGGGTGATATCAGCGATATAGAGTTTTTATCCAGAAATATCATTCAAAATATCCAGATTATACCAGACAGTCCTTATTTGAATATCTGTGGAATGGTTTGTCAACGATGCCTGATGAAAAGCCTCTCGATAATGAGGCTTTTTTTATAGAATATTTATCAAATGCGAAGGCTAACCAGACGTAATGGTCAATATTGATTTATATTCGGGGTGATTTTTATATAAAACAGAACGCTGATATTGCAATAAAAATACAGCCTTAATAGCTGTGGAACAGGAACAGACTTAATACAGAGAAACGGCTGCCTGTGTGCCGCCAGGACATAAAGCATTCAGCTGCGACCAGAGCATATGATGGTCTGGTAAGGAGAACGAGTGACGATTGTCGGTGAATATCAACAAACGGGACGCAGCGTGCTCTTATTAATGAGCGCGCTGCTGCTGTCCGGCTGTGACCTGCCGGCCGCCCCGGTTCCGGAAAGCTGGAGCGGCGGGGACCTGCGCGGCGTAAACCATACGCGCTTTGAAATTCCTCAGTTCAGCGTCAACGGCAGCCCGGGGCCGAATATCGGCTCGTTTGGTGAAGGGGGGGGAGCCTGCTGTATCTCCCTGCCGGATAAANAAGGGGGGGGAGCCTGCTGTATCTCCCTGCCGGATAAATGGCGGCCCGGCCTGAAGGCCGACGTGGAGTGGGTGGTCAGCACCAGTACTCAAGTATTCCCTGGCTATGCTGACAGGGAGAAATTCAAGGCCTGGAAGAAAGATTATATGGAAGGCAAGGTTAAACATCGAACCATCGTCGATATACCCGACTATGGCAGTGAGAAATGCGGGCTGACGGTGCACTTTCTGCCCTGTAACC
>NZ_WMJZ01000093.1 GCF_009711095.1 Intestinirhabdus alba | reverse complement strand
CGCAGACGACGGCCTCTCTGGAGGCGCAGCTTACCGCGCTGCACGCCCTGCGTAACGATGCCGGGCGTCTGCAGCACCGTATTGATCGGGGAGCGCCGTGGTATCAGCGGTTCGGGCTGGATCACAGCGCGCCGCTGCTCAACGCGATGCTTCCCTGGTACGGGGTGGCCAATAATCGCCTGCTCCGCGATCCGGCGAATGCGGCGCTGACGCAGAAGCTGAACGAGCTGGTCAGCTCGCCGCCGGGCAGCGCGCTGCGTACGGCGCTGGCCCGGCAGGGCTACGACTGGCTGAAGGCCTGGCTGATGATGGCCCGCCCGGATCGTGCGGATGCGGCGTTCTTTGCGCAGACCATGAAGGCGGTGCAGCCGACCCATGAAGGGATCTCCACGGGGCTGTGGCAGAGCCTGGCCCCGGACCTGTGGGCCTTCTGGATCAACGCGCTGCCGCACCAGCCGCAGTGGAAAATCGCGCCGGATGAAACGCTGGTACGCCAGGCCCGGCAGGTGCTCCTGCAGCAGATGGGTCATCGCAACGCCGAAAGCACCCTCTATGAAAATATGCTCAAATCGGTGCGGCGGAACTTTGCCGATGTGACGCTGGAAGAGATGACCAGCGGCACCGACGCCCGGCGTCTGTTCACCACCGACGCGGTGGTGCCGGGGATGTTCACCCGGCAGGCGTGGGAGGGCGAGATCCAGCAGGCGATCGAAAAAGTGGTCAACAGCCGCCGCGAAGAGATCGACTGGGTGCTGAGCGACAGCCGCGGGGAGGTGGCCTGGGGGGTCTCGCCGGAGGCGCTGAAGGCGCGGCTGATCCGGCGCTACTTTACTGATTTTGCGGGCAGCTGGCTGAGCTTTCTCAACAGCCTGCGCTGGAATCCGGCGCGCAATATCGCGGACGTGACCGACCAGCTGACGCTGATGAGCGACGTCCGCCAGTCGCCGGTGATTGCGCTGATGAACACGCTGGCCTGGCAGGGCCAGGCGGGGCAGCAGAGCGCCGGGCTGACGGATTCAGTGCTGAAGTCGGCGAAGGAGCTGATAGGCAACAGGGATAAGCCGGCGATCGATCGGGGAGCCGCAGGGCCGCAGGGTCCGCTGGATGAGACCTTCGGCCCGCTGCTCTCGCTGATGGGAAAAAACAAGGGCGGAGTCATGATGTCGGCGGACAGCTCCCTGAGCCTGCAGACTTACCTGACGCGCATCACGCGGGTGCGGCTGCGGCTGCAGCAGGTGGCGGGAAGCGCGGACCCGCAGGAGATGATGCAGTCGCTGGCGCAGACGGTGTTCCGGGGAAAAAGCATCGACCTGACGGACACGCAGCAGTACGGCAGCCTGGTGGCGGCGAGCCTGGGCGAGGAGTGGAGCGGCTTCGGGCGAACGATGTTCGTACAGCCGCTGAGCCAGGCGTGGGAGACGGTGCTGCAGCCGTCGGCGGCGAGCCTGAACGCGCGGTGGAGCCGCTCGGTGGCGGCGGACTGGCATACGGCGTTCGACGGGCGCTATCCGTTCGCGGCGGGGAAAAGCGACGCCTCGCTGCCGATGCTGGCGGAGTTTATCCGCAAGGACAGCGGGCGGATAGAGCGTTTTCTGAAGACGGAGCTGAACGGCGTGCTGCACAAAGAGGGCAGCCGGTGGGTGGCGGACAGCGCGCACGGGCAGGGGCTGAACTTTAACCCGGCATTTTTACGGGCGGTGAACCAACTGAGCCAGCTGTCGGATATCCTGTTCACCGACGGCAGCCAGGGTATCGGCTTTGAGCTGCAGGCGCGGGCGGTGCCGGAGGTGGTGGAAACGCAGCTGACCATAGACGGGCAGAAGCTGCACTATTTTAACCAGGCGGCGGAGTGGCAGAGGTTCCGCTGGCCGGGAGAGACCTTTAAGCCGGGGACGACGCTGACGTGGACGTCAACCAGCGCGGGAGCGCGGCTGTACGGAGATTACAGCGGGACGTGGGGCCTGCTGCGGTGGCTGGAGCAGGGGCGGCGGCAGAAAGTGGACCGCAGCCAGTGGATGCTGAGCTTCAGGGCACCGGACGGACGCAGGCTGGAGTGGGTGCTGCGCACGCAGCTCGGGGACGGGCCGCTGGCGCTGCTGGGGCTGCGTGGATTTCGCCTTCCGGAAGAGATATTCAGCGTGGAGGCGGGCGCGCAGGCGCTGACAAATAACGAAGGAATAACGGACATGGACGGAGTGGAATAATGACGAGCCTGCAAAGTTTA
>NZ_WMJZ01000092.1 GCF_009711095.1 Intestinirhabdus alba | reverse complement strand
TTTTTCCGGTATCACTCGCATAGTTTCATCCTTAAAATTAACCAATTAATATTATTTAAAGTGGTGAATTAATCTCATCCTGGTGCTGATGGCGCTGCTATTTGTTCTCAATAAAACGTCAGAAAGTGCGGAGTGAATAATCAAAAGGGCAGTTTTTAAAAAACACAGTTCAAGGCACCCAAACAACAAGTCTGAGTGACATCTTAAAAACATAGTCGAATACCATTTTACGAAATGCTATTACAACTTATCCTGACGTATTTTCTTTCCAGCCCCCCTCACGTTTTCGTTCCCGCTCAATATCAATTTTCACAGAGAAACAAGCAGGGAGAATATAAACATTTTGTTTATCTGTAACAAACAACACCTCCTCAGACAGCGCCATAATAACCATCCGAAAACGGACACATAAATACAAATGACAGCCAGCTTACCTTTGTGAAAAGCAGTATAAAAAACCAATACACAATGAAATACAGTGCCCCCCTCTCATTATCAACACATAAAAAGAAGATAATAAGGACGGCATCTTTTTGAATTAACATTCACAGCCCGGAAAGCTATGAGAATTCAATGCAATCAAAATGAATATTCTTATTCATAAAATATCAGCATGTGGCGCTGACACTGACATAGCACCATCACCTTACGCTTATTACTCTTGTTTCGCATAAGCCAATACTCGTTATTGTTCAGACTGAAGTCGATAAGCGTGCTACCGATTCATTCATCTGATCTTACAAGCCGATGCTTTACGACGCGCCATTTTGCTGCTGACAGCCTTGTCAGTTAAAGATCCGGCGGGGAAAAGTAAAACCCGCCACCGTGACTTAGTGAACAGAAAGCCCTGTCCCCACCAGGGGACAGAAGCGCTGTTGCAGATCTGGCGATCGTATCGATGCCCTAACGGAAAACAGGGAGAGGTTTTCCCGCCAGGAGCCATTACGGTAACTTTTTTCATCCACTTCGCCAGCCGATGAAATCACCCACCGGCTGGGATGATGTCAATCTCTCTCGTTTCGCTAATACCGTTTAGCGTCAGCGTCAGCGTATGCCTCCCGGGGCTGAGCGAGATTATAGTCAGAGAGTATTGTGCCGTCGTTCCACTCCCGGCTACACGTAAACTTACGGGCAATTGTCCGTCCAGGCTGCTGCTTATAGTAAAGTCGCTGGCGTTAAGTCTCACATGGTTATCGTACCGATCTCTCACCGACACCAGTATATCTGCCTGCTGATTACTCCCTGCCCGCTGTTGCAGATCGTCTATGCTGAACCCTACCACATGTCGGCTCCCACTAGGGACATCTACCCACCAGCTCTTCGTTGAGTTGAATTGGTCTACCCCGTATATCATCGTCGCCGTCATTGTGTGTTGGAGTGCCCCTCTGGTCAGTAACACCGTTGCCTCATACTCACCTTCGACACTGGACGGACGGAAGCGGATATCGCTCAGATCTTCCCGATCGTCAGATAATCTGATATCGGCAGCGAAGCCTGATACGCCGTTGCCAAACCGATCCGTTAGCCTTACCGTGACCACCGTATTCTCGCCTACGCTAGCACCAGCCGATATGCTCTTCAGGTAGAGCGCTGCCGCAGCGAGAGGGTTCACCTTCACCAGCTTCGTTTCATTAGCCTCGCTAATCGTCACCTTCAGCAAGTGCTCTCCCGCCTTCGTTAAAGTTAGCATTCCTTTATATACGCCCACGGTGTCCGTTGTTCTGAAGTTGATATTCAGGACGTAAGCACCTTCAGTTAAGGTAATAGCTTCAGCGACTCCTGCTACGCCATTACCATATTCATCCTTTATGGTCACCTCCGCAGTCACCTCTTCCCCCGCGTTGAATTCAGCCGGGACCTTGAACTCAACCTGCTTCACGTAGCGACTTCCGCTGGGGTGATTAACCTGGATCGTAGCAGAGTCATCATACTCACCTATGTTTGTCACCACCTTCGCCTGCAGCGAGTGCGTACCGGCTAACTTCATCATTAGCGCTGAGGAGGTGTAGATACCGCTGCCGGTTTCCCTCCAGCTCAGCCCCGTCACTTCCTCATCCACGAATAGATCTTTAATGATGATGAGGTCCCCGCCGCTCAGGCCGGTCACCGGGTTGTTGTACCGGTCTTTAAGCGTCACCGACAGCACCGTGCTTTCACCCGCCGTCAGCGCTCCGGGGGTCGCCTCCAGGTGCACCCTGCCAACCGCGTTGACGTCATTTTGCTGGGCCACGGTTACCGGCACCTCGCCAGACTCCTTGTGG
>NZ_WMJZ01000091.1 GCF_009711095.1 Intestinirhabdus alba | reverse complement strand
AGGTTTATCGCGTCTCCGGCGTATGAGATTACCCGGCTACGCGAGATCTACCGTCAGCGTAAAGCGGCGCAGGAGGAAGAAGAGTTGGACGAACTGCTTGAGGAGTTCAATAACCCCGTTGAAACCAACTGATAACAGGAGAAACGTCAGGGATGGGCGCGTTAAAAAAAGTTGTACGTCAGGGCGATACGCTGCGGGAGTATGGCGGAACCGTATTAACCGGAAGATATCTGGCCTTTGGCAAACCGGTTGCCCGGGTGGGCGATGCGGTGTGCTGTAACAGACATGGGGTGACAAAAATTGTTGAAGGCGCGTCGGGCACCGTAATTGATGGCAGGGCGGTTGCGCTGGACGGGCATCGCTGTGCCTGCGGCTGTACCCTGGTGAGTTCAATGCCGGATGTGGATATTGCGCGCTGAAATGACCCGACGTCCAGCCTGATATGTGCCTGTCGGTGACGGTTATTTCAGCAGAAAGTGCCGGTATCCGTCGGCGGGGGTCTGGCGTGCAGAATATCGCGGCGGCTTTCGCGCCAGGCTGCCCGGAGCTACCGGCACCGCGATTTCTGCTTTTGCCTGCCGCTTTCTTTCATTCAGGCGATAGCCAGGGTAAAAACAGAGCTGCCCGTATGCAGATGCCCCTTAACCGGACGCGGCGCAGAGGCTAAACCTGCAGCGTGGGAGCAGGGTAGGGTCAAAGGCTTAAGCGCAACGATCACCTTTCTGGCGAACCTCCGAAGGGCTGAGGCATTCAGCGCGCTGTTCGTCGTGCATTGGGCGTACCCAATAATGAGGGATTGCGCATCGGCTCGCTCTGAAGCCTTATCTGCCAGGCTTATAAAAAATTAAAGGACTCAGCCTGACATTTACAGGGAGAAAAAGAATGAAAAAGGAGTTAGCCACAGCATGGAAGAACCTGGAAGCCGCTCCGGGCGGTGAGGAGTATGAGAGGTGCTATGCTGAATTTTTAGCGCTGTTTGTCAAAACTGATTTCTGGTTAGAGTATGAAGATCAGGGCGATAAAATGGGGATTGCACTTACCCCCACAGAAGGCATTTTTCCGGAGCTGCTCGCCTTTGCCTATGTCGGCGAAGAAAAAGATACGCCTAATGCGCTAATTGCTAAAGTAATCGCCTCAGGGCATAAAAAATTCTATGCTTTTGATGGAGCCTTATTACTTGGCATTGCGAAAGGCACAGGGTGTACTGTAGTGATGGTGTTTGACGATAATGACTTTGCCCGTATGGATAAAAAGCTCATATCGGCTATGTGCGCGACGCTGACCGGTGTGGATGTTAAGCAGGAAAAGAAAATTAAGCGTAAAAAAAGGTTTTTTGCAGCGTTGTTTATACTGTTTTTGTCGGTTGTAATCGGTTATGCATATTATATGCGGCCGATGGTGGATGAAATTTCAGACGATTATACCCGTGTCTCATGGCGCGTTATTAAAAGTGAATTCAGTAAAGGGAATTTCTCTGTTGATATTCCCTATAATTATGCCACCGATAACTGGAAAGAAGATCTCAGCTATGAGTTAAACAGCGGCAATATTTTTCAGGTTTATAAAAGTAAAGATGCTTTTTTCCGTAATCATGTGGTCCAGGTTGGCTTTTTACCGATAATAGCTCTGCCTCTGCCTCTGCCTCTGCCTCTGCNCCTCTGCCTCTGCCTCTGCCTCTGCCTCTGCCTCTGCCTCTGCCTCTGCCTCTGCCGTCTGGTATGCAGCTGAACATTGTTGCGAAAGATATTATTACCGCCATGAGCAAAAAAATTGGTACTTTTTCGATGAGCGATAAGCAAATACGGCAGATAAACGGGCGGGATTTTTCAGTTATTCAGGGCACCCTGATTAATCAGGGGAAGGCATATTTATTAACTTCATCCGTGACCCTGTCACCTCGCGGTACAATATTTGTTCAGGTTCTGTCTGTCAAAGGTGGCGAGGATCAACATAACTATTTTGCTAAAAAAATCATTAACACTATTGAAGTTCAATAAACTGAAGTTTCTTATTTCAGAATGCACAGGAAGAGGCGGCGGATGAAGGTCCTGTCCCGCCAGAACCGCAGCTGACGAACCCGCTCTGCGTTTTGATTTACCAGCTGAATTATTCAGAGTAGGCCGTACTAAAACCTTGTAGTGTCGGAAATATATAATAATTAATTATTTGCTTGTTAATTAAATAAATTTTTATCTGTTCGGATTGTTAAGTGTTTTTTTGTTTTAAAAAATAGTTTTTTTTAGTCTGAAGTTTCGTGATCTTATACGGGTATTTGTATTAAGGTATGGTCTGGGGTATCAGGTTAAAAGCGATATTGTCTCTTCCGACGCCAGAATAACGACAGCCTGAAGTCTCTGCCCCGGATGAAAAATGTGGAAAGTATTTTACGGACAATTAACCAGGGAATCCTCATGACAGCCAGT
>NZ_WMJZ01000090.1 GCF_009711095.1 Intestinirhabdus alba | reverse complement strand
GCGCTCATCCGTCTGCACCGCGCCGCTTATCTGCGCCCCGCTTCCGGCGGCGAACGTCACCGTCTGACCGCTCACCGGGTTACCAAAGCTGTCCGTCACCGTCGCCTTCACCCGGTTCACCGCGCTGCCGTCCGCCGGCGCGTTATCCGTCACCACCGTCAGGCTCCCCTCCGTCAGCGTCGCCGACGCCGCGTCCGCCTCGAAGACGATGTCCGTCTCCGCCCGGCTCCCGGTCGCCAGCGTTGCCCTCAGGGTGTACTTCCCGCTCTTCGTGTGGCTCAGCGTCAGCGCATGCCGCCCGCCCGCGTCAAGCACGCTCTCATACCCGTCGCACTGCGCCTGGCCGTTAAGCTCACACCCCGCCGCCGACGGCGTCAGCGCCAGCGTCAGCCCCAGCCCGGTCACCGCCTGCCCGCTGCTGTCCGTCACCGTCAGCCGCCCCGGCACCTCCCGGCCCACCGGGCTGCGCGCCGCGTCCAGCTCCAGCTTAATGATGTGCGTCGCCTCATCCACCACGATGTTCATCGTCGCCGGCTCCGTCCGGTTGCCCTCCACGTCGGTCATTACCGCCGTCAGACGATACTGGTTGCGCTTCCCGCTGTCCGGCGCGTTCCACGCCGGCAGCACGATACGGATATCCGTCGGCGAGGCAGTGGTCTCTATCCGGCCCCCCGCGCTGACCAGCTCCGGTGCCTGCCAGACGATATCCCGGATACCGTACTTCGCCTTCGCCGTGGCGCTGACCGCTATCCGGCTCAGCGCCTCGCCCCGGGCTTCCGCCGGCAGCGTCAGCGCCACCAGCTGCTGTTTGCGGTACTGCATCACGATGTTGTAGTTGCGGTCCACCAGGTCATAGCGGCTGCCCTTCAGGCTGCGCATTATCGCCACGCTCTGCCCGTCCAGCTGCTCCGCCAGCGACAGCCCGAAGCGCCAGTTAAAGTCCAGCTGCGCCGTGGTTTCCGACACGTCGCCCGACGTGTGCCCCAGGCTCACCGTCAGCAGCGGGAAGGGCGTGTAGCTCACCGCCGCCGTCAGCGCGTGCGGCGAGTTCTTCAGCGAATCCGGCGAGGCGGAGTTGAGTAAATCCACCCCTTTGCCGAAGTATTTCTCATACGTCAGCTCGCCGCCCAGTTGCGGATACGACGGCAGCCAGTACTTCGCCCGCAGGTCGTAACCGTTCGCCGGCCGCTCGTCGTAGTCGCGCATGTTACGCAGCGGCGACTGATGCCAGTCAGTGAGACGGAAATAGCGGTTGGCCGACAGGCTCAGCCAGTCGGTCCGCGCCTCCAGACCCACCCCCCAGCGCGCGTTGCGCCCGGTCTGGTCGTAGTCGTAGAAGACGTTGCTGCCCAGCATCCAGTCGTCGCCGATGTAATGCCGCCCGCCGATGCCCCCGTTCCAGAGGGTCCGGTCCTGGTTACGCCGCACCCCCGCCTGGCTGAACAGCAGGTCGCTCCCGGTGTCCCACAGCGGCACCAGCACGTCCGCGCTGCCTTCACCCTGCGTGGTGAACTGGATACGCGCGTTCCCCTTCTGCTTCAGCCAGTCGCGCACCGCGCTCTCCGCCATCTGGTTCGCCATCCCGGAGATGTAGTTCTCCGCCATGCCGCGCACCGCGTCCGTCCGCGACTCCTGGCCCAGCACGCCCCACAGGGTCTGCAGATGTCCCGGCACCGGGTCGTCTGCCTCCGCCGGCTCGCCGCCGCCGGCGTCCGGCGTCTCCGGACTGCCCAGCAGCGGCAGCGTCGTCCCGTCGGGGGACGGGGTCCGGGCAGCGTCGGGCTGCGGGGTCAGGTTGCCGGCGATAAAGTAGTCAGAGAGCGACCCGGCGGGTCCGCCCGGCGGGGCCGCTGACGGCGCGCCGGCGTTGCCGGACGGCTCCGCGTCCGGGGTCATCAGCTGATGCATCTCGGCCAGGCCGGCGGCGCGGGCCAGCGGCGCCCATACCGGCAGGATAACGGAGGTGAATAACCACCAGAGCAGCAGCCCCAGGGAGAGCCGCCGGTGAAAAGGGGAGTCTTTATACATGTTGTTAATCCACTCGCTATGGACAGATCCCGCAGACGCATCGCGGCGTCCGCGGACACACCCTGCGCGGTCACGCCGGAGAAGGGGCCTTCACGCCGCGTTCACCGGTGACGGGGCAGAACGTCGGTTCAGATTTTTGAAATCGTGACCATCCGGTTACGGATCTCGGTAAAGGTCTGGCTCTTAACCCGATCGCAGATGAGGTTGAGCTTGTCGTTGAGGGTCAGGGTCATGATCTCCCGCGGATCTTTTTCCAGCAGCGCCTGGTTCTCGTGGTAATAGCTGTAAGAGGCGTTGATGGCGTCAAACTGGGAGCGATACAGGGTGAATGCCGTGGGGTTGAGCCGTTTAAGAAGGTCAAAGTTATCGGTGCACTGACGGCTTTCGGTTTTGGCGACCGCGACGCGCTGCGCGGCGACGGGCGGCGCTTTTTTAGCGGCAGTTTTTTTCCCGGCGGAGGCCGTGCAGCCGGCAGCGGAAATCACCGCGGCAATAAGAA
>NZ_WMJZ01000009.1 GCF_009711095.1 Intestinirhabdus alba | reverse complement strand
TGGCACCTCTTTCTGGAATGTATCGGCCATAAATATTCCTTTAATTTATGAGTGGCTGTTGTGTAAGGCATATAACAAACGGAACTTAACGGTATCAATAAACGTAAAAAACGCATCATTTTCAATACCATCCCGATCCGCACGTCATTAAAAGTAAATTGCCGTCTCCTTCCGCGCGTACCTTCAGAGAAAAGCAGCCCGACGAATCATTGCGGAAACGCTCGATTAATAAACTGTAAATGTTAAAATTATTTGCTGAATTTGTATCCCAGTTCAGCAACGATAACCGACTTGAACAGCACATATTTAACTATAATTCCGCAAATAACGCATCAACTTAACGCAGAACAATTCTTAAAAAGGCGAGTAAAATTAACGCCACCAGAAAGGAAGAGGAATTTTGCTAAAACGCTTATTAACTTTACGTCGCTACCTTTATTAAAAAAATTTTATGCTGTTCTGACGCGAATAGCGATGTTATCTGACTGTACCCACCGCCTTATTTGCAGAAACAGCGGGCGGTGAATAATTAAAAATTCATATCATTCTATACAAAACATTTTGCATAGTGATTACCCGACCTGAAAATATATCTGATATAAGCTACCACATTCACAGAGGATACTTTGAGGGTCTACCGCAGATAGTCCGGAGGCGGACATAAGAGAACGCCGAAACCCAGAGACCCCGTACCCTGCTCCACTCTGCCGGGCCGCCGGCATTCATTATGGCGAGCAGGATAAGCGGCAAGCCCTGTTTCGCTCCGGCTCTGCGGAACGTGGTTTTCGGGTGCCAGGCCGGAAGTCACGCTATTCCGCGCGCTTTCGGCGCGGCGCAGACCCGGAGGCTCAGTTCGGGTGCTTCACGATATACATCGTCCGACTGTAGGCCACGTCTTCCGGATTACCGATCGGATAGCCCTTCAGCCAGGGTTTGATTAAACGACCGTTTGTGTACTGATAGATCGGCGCTATCGGTGCCTGTTGAGCGAGGATTTTTTCTGCGGCGTTATAATCGGCGTTACGCGCCTCGACGGCGTTTTCCATCGTCGCCTGGGTAAGCACCTTGTCATAGGCCGGATTCTTGTAGCGCGAGATATTGCCGGCGTGGGTGGAGGTCAGCAACGACAGAAAGGTCGAGGGTTCGTTATAATCCCCCACCCACGAGGCGCGAATCACGTCGAAATTACCGGTGTTGCGGCTGTCAATATAAGTTTTCCACTCCTGATTCTGCAGCTTTACCTCAACGCCCAGATTTTTCTTCCACATCGACGCCACCGCAATGGCGATCTTCTGATGGTTCTCTGAGGTGTTGTAAAGCAGCGTCAGCTTCAGGGGCTTCTGCGGACCATAGCCCGCCGCCTGTAGCAGGGTGATCGCCTGAGCGTTCAGCTCCGCCTGGCTCATCTGCTCATACGGCGACGGCTCAGGCGTAAAGCCGGCGGTCAGATCCGGGGTGAATCGCCAGGCGGGCTTTTCACCGGTGCCGAGCACCTTCTCCGCGATAATCCGGCGGTCAATGGCCATACTCAGCGCCACGCGCACCCGCGGGTCCGCCGTCGGCCCTTTTTGGGTATTAAACGCATAATAATAGGTGCCCAGCTGCGGCGGCGTGTAAACCTGTTCCGGAATCGTCTTCAGCAGCTTCTGATAGAGGTTTTTGGGAAAGGATTCGGTGATGTCGATATCCCCCGCCAGGTAGCGCCTGGTGGCGGACGACTCCTGGTTGATCGGCAGAAAGGTCACCTTTTGCAGAACGGTTTTGCCGTTATCCCAGTAGTGGGCGTTCGGGGTAACCACCAGCTTTTCGTTAACCACGCGCTCTTTCAGGACATAGGCTCCGTTGCCAACCAGATTACCCGGCATTGTCCACGCTTTTCCGCTCTCCACGTTGGCCTTCTGCACCGGATAGAACGCAAAGCTGGCGGCCAGGCTGGCAAACCACGGCAGCGGTTTGTCGAGCTGCACCTGCAGCGTACGGGGATCCGGAGCGCTAACGCCGAGCGTGTCCGGCGTAGCTTTGCCATCGATAATCGCCTGGGCGTTACTGATTCCGGCAAGGGCCGCAAACCACGCAAACGGCGACAGAGTCTGCGGATCGACCAGCCGCCGCCAGCTGTAGACAAAATCCTCGGCCGTAACAGGCGTCCCGTCTGACCAGCGCGCATTGTCCCGCAGAGTGAACGTCCAGATCCGGTTATCATTACTTTTCCAGCGGGTGGCGACGCCGGGAATGGTTTCCCCTTTCTCGTTCTGATTTACCAGCCCTTCAAACAGATCGCGGATCACCTCTATTTCAGGCAGTCCCACCGCCTTCGCCGGATCGAGCGACGCCGGTTCATCCTTAATATGGCGAACCAGCTCCTGCCTCTCCGCCAGCGCCGTTCCGGGGGGGATCTCCGCAGCATACGTCAGGGAAAGGCTGCTTAAAAGCAGCGCACCGCAGGTGACTGAAACAGAGTGCCTCATAGTTTACCCTCAGACCGGTTAATAAAGAGTGGCGTAATTATTTGTATCCCCTCAAAGAAATGCAAATAACTTCCGGCAGAAAAGGGATTTGCCTGTCCCGGCCGTAAGTACAACGCTGCAAAGCATCACCCGCGTATGCGAGATAAACATGATCGCCACCCGCCTCCGCGTCGGGCGCGGAGTTTTTTCCACCGGACGCCAGAGGGTATTCCGGTAAAAAGTTAGAGATGAAGCAGTCCGGTCGTAAAGCGCAGCGCCGGCTCCACGTCAACCTCCAGCCATGTCGGCCCGTCGAGATCGGCAAAACTGACCTGCGGCGTGAGCGGCAACGCGGCGGCGATGGCGCGAGAGGTACAGAGCATACAGTCAAGCATCAGGCTGAACCCCTGCTCTCTGGCTTCGGTCGCCAGGGCCAGCGCCTCGGTCAGACCGCCGGTTTTATCCAGCTTGATGTTAATCATCTCGTAGCGGCCACGCAGCGCCTTCAGGCTGCTGCGGGTATGGCAGCTTTCGTCAGCGCAGACGGGCAGCGGATGGATAAAATTCTCCAGCGCGGCGTCATCCTGAGCGGGCAGCGGCTGTTCCAGCATCGCCACACCGAGATCGGCCAGCAGCTGGCAGCGCGCCGCCAGCCCCTCCGCGTGCCAGGACTCATTGGCATCGACGATAAGCGTCGCCTGCGGCGCGGCGGCGCGGATGGCAACCAGCCGTTCGCTGAGCAGCCTGTCGTCGAGCCTCAACTTTAACAGGGTCGCCCCTTTTTCCCACAGCGCCGCCGCGCTGGCGGCCATCTGTTCCGGCGTGCCAATAACGATCGTCCGGGCGGTAACAATCGTTTCTCCCGGCGTAACGCCAGGGCGCTCCGCCAGCGTTTCCTGACGCTGCCGCGCCTCCAGATCCCAAAGCGCACAGTCCACGGCGTTGCGCGCCGCGCCAGCCGGGAGTAGCCTCTGCAGCGCCGCGCGGCTCAGCCCCCGCTCCAGCTGCGGAACAATGCTTACGATCTGCGCCATCACCGAGGCATCGCTTTCGCCATAGCGTGCACAGGGCGTACACTCCCCCACGCCCTGAACGCCGTTCTCTGTAAGCTCCACCACTATCACACGCACTTCGCTACGGCTGCCGCGGGCAATCACAAAAGGCGAGTGCAACGGCCAGGCTTCTTCATATACCTTCACAGATCTCATTTTCTCTCCCGTCTGGAGTACGCGCCTGACCCACCAGGGCGATGACTTATACAATGTTGGACCCGGACAGCGCCCGACAAAACGGGCGCTGGTTTGCGATCCCCCCAGAATATCAGCATCATTTACACCTGGCGGACCTGGTGTAAATAGCGTTTGCCGGGCCAGCCGCTGTTGGCATAAACCAGGTCGAACGTTAATTATATGTAAACAGGAAGATAACCATGTCACAAACCGTACATTTTCAGGGCAACCCGGTCGCCGTCGCCAACGCAATACCGCAGGCGGGCAGTCAGGCGCAGCCTTTTACCCTTGTGGCAAAAGATCTGACCGACGTCACGCTGGGCCAGTATGCGGGCAAACGCAAGGTGCTGAATATTTTCCCAAGTATTGATACCGGCGTCTGCGCGGCTTCGGTACGCAAGTTTAATCAGCTGGCGACCGAAATCGACAATACCGTGGTTCTGTGCATCTCCGCCGATCTGCCGTTCGCTCAGGCCCGCTTCTGCGGTGCCGAAGGGCTGAGCAACGTGGTGACCCTCTCCACCCTGCGCAACGCAGAATTCCTGAAAAATTACGGCGTGGAAATTATCGACGGCCCGCTGAAAGGTCTTGCCGCGCGCGCCGTAGTGGTGATTGATGAAAATGACAGGGTCATCTTCAGCCAGCTGGTGAACGAAATTACCACTGAACCTGACTACGCCGCCGCGCTGGAGGCGCTGAAAGCATAAATCAGACGGAGAGGCAAGTAGTCAGGGACGCACACGTTCAACCCTGGTTGCCAGAAAAAGACTCAGTGATTGCCGGCTGAAAAGCAAAAAGGGAAAAACCGTGGTTTTTCCCTTTGTATCAGCACCCTGAATGCCGCCGCCCGGAGGCACCCCTTTCCCGGATTACTCTTCGCCCTTTTTCTGGCTCAGGCCATACTCGCGCAGCTTGTTGGCAATCGCGGTATGCGACACGCCAAGCCTTTTCGCCAGCTTGCGGGTGCTGGGATAGTGGCGATACAGCTGAACCAGCACCGAGCGCTCAAAGCGGCTGGTGATCTCATCCAGCGATCCCTCCATCGCCTCTTCGCCAACCGCCACGGTCGCCGCGTCATAGTCCGGCAACAGGATATCCTGCTGTCGCAGCTCATAGCCTTCCAGCTGGGTCAGCGCCCGATAGATGGCGTTTTTCAGCTGACGAACGTTGCCAGGCCAGCCATAGCGGGTCAGAACGGCGCTGAGATCGGCCGACAGTTTCGGACGCGCTATCCCCTGCTCGTCAGCGAAGCGCGCCACAAACAGCTCTGTCAGCGGGATGATATCCTGGGGGCAGTCGCGCAGCGGCGGCAAATTGAGGGTCAGAACGTTGAGACGGTAGTAGAGATCCTCGCGGAACTGCCCATTCTGCACCAGTTCCACCAGATTCTTCTGGGTTGCGCAAATCACCCGCACGTCGACGTGCACCTCGCGATCCTCACCCACCCGGCGGAAAGTACCGTCGTTGAGGAAGCGCAGCAGCTTGGTCTGCATACGCGGCGACATTTCGCCGATTTCATCCAGCAGCACCGAACCGCCGTTGGCTTGCTCGAAAAAGCCTTTTTTACCTTCCGGAGCATGACCGAACAGCTCGCTCTCGACCGCATCTTCCGGGATTGCGGCGCAGTTCAGCGCCAGATAGGGTTTCGCCGCCCGCGGGCTGGCCTGGTGGCAGGCGTGGGCAAAGAGATCTTTACCTGTGCCGGTTTCGCCGACGATCAGCAGCGGCGCGCTCAGGGTTGCCAGTTTGCGCGCCTGCTCAACGACGTGCTTCATCTTCGGGCTGACGGCGATAATCTGGCTGAAGGCGCTGAGATCCTGGCTGGTGAGATTCTGCAGCTGCCGCCCCATGCGGAGGGTGGAGCGCAGCATCACCACCGCACCGGTCAGCATCTGCTCGCTGTTTTCGCCCTGCAGATAGACCGGCGTAATTTCCATCAGGAAGTTCTGGCCGTTAATGACCACATGTTCACTGTGGGAAGCCTGCGAATCGCCCTCCAGCCAGCGCAAAAAGTTAAAGCCGCTAATCAGCTGCGCCGCGCTGTGCTGGCGCATACGCGCCGAATTCATACCAAACAGCTGGCAGCTTGCCGGATTGGCTATCTCCACTTTGCTTTTTAGATCCAGCGAGAGCACCGGCTCCGGCAGCGCCTCCAGCAGCGCGCTGAGCGCCAGATGTTCGCGCTCGGAGGGCATCCACGGAACGGTGCGCACGTCGATGACGCCGGAAATCCGACGGATTTCCGCCATCAGACTGCTGAAGCTGCTGAACTCCAGCTCCGCAAAATTGAGGTAGATTCGTCCGATGGGATCGATCTCAATTCCGCGTAAATCAATGCTGCGCAGCACCAGTAAATCGAGCAGTTCGCGGGTCAGACCAAGCCGGTCTTCACAAAAGACTTCCAGACGCATGGGAACCTTCATCAGATCAAAAAATCATTAGCTAAGATGATAAGCCACTATTTCACTGGCAGGAAGGTTCCTGTCAACAAATATTGACAGCATGGTGGAAAAATGGGCGCTCTGGCGTAACGTTATCCACTCAGCGCCCTGGCTTCACTTTTCGCCCGGCGTTTTGCTCTTCTGCAGGGCCGCTTTCACCTCGCCGATTAGCAGACGGCGAAAGTCGCCCAGCCGCGGCTTATCGTCCTCTATCCACGGCAGCGGGCGGCACAGCTCCATCGCCTTAATCCCGAGCCTGGCGGTCAGCAACCCGGCACCGATCCCCTGGGCGGCCCGGGCGGAAAGCCGCGCCGCCAGATCCTGAGACATCCAGTCCATTCCCACTTCGCGCACCAGCTCGCTGGCCCCGGCAAAGGCCATATTCAGCAGCACCAGGCGAAACAGACGCAGGCGGCTGTAATAGCCCAGCTCAATGCCGTAAAGCGCCGCAATGCGGTTAATGAGCCGCAGGTTACGCCAGGCGATAAAGGCCATATCCACCAGCGCCAGCGGGCTGATGGCGATAGTCAGGGTCGCTTCCGCCGCCGACCGGCCGATCTCCCGGCGCGCCCTGACGTCAAGCACCGGCTGCACCAGATGGGCATACAGCGTAATAATTTCCCGATCGTTCTGCGTTTCGTGGATCGCCGCGTACCAGCGCTGCAGCGCCGGATGAGAAGCGTCCAGCCCCGCCTGCTGCGCCAGCTTTTCACAGAAAGCGCGTCCTTTTCCGGCCCCGTGGCCGTGCAGCAGCTCGCGCGCTTCGTCACGTTCATGGGCCCGCTGACGCAGACGCCACAGCCGACGCCACTCGCTCACCACCGATCCCACGCCCGCCCCGATAATCAGCGCCCCCGCCGCGCAGCCGCCCAGCGCCGCCCAGTCCTGGGTTTGCCAGGCGTTAACTGCCCACTGCGCGCCCTGGCCCACCACGCTGACGCCGAACAGCGCCAGCCCACCCATGACCATCCTGCGCCACAGGCTGCGCTTTGGCCGCAGCGCCGCGTCAATAGCCTTCTCCGCCTGCCCCTCTTCCTCTTCCGGCGGCTCATCGTCAGACGACGGCGTAAAGCTCTGGGCCTGCGGCGCGCTAAAGGTCTGCCTGGCCCGGAAAACCGGCTGCGGTGCTGTCTCCGGCAGATCGGCGAAATCAATTCGCGGTTTTAGCGGCTCGCTCATCGCAGCTTATCTCCTATTAAGAACTCCAGCGCGGCGTCCAGCCGGATGTGCGGCAGCGGCCGATCCACCTCCATGACCTGCGGACGAAACGCTTCAAACTGAAAGCCCTGCTGCGCCCAGAAGGCCTGGCCCGGCAGGCGCGCGGGCACCTCGCCCGGATAGACGGTCAGGGGCGCGCCGTCGCCAGAACGATGCCCGCGCAGTGCCGGGATCGTCTCGCCGTTAACCTCAATCAGTCCGCTGGTGGTCGCCTGTACCGACGCCAGCCCGAGGCAGTCCATACTGATACCTTCGAAGGCGGCGTTTTGCCACGCCTCCTGAACCAGCTGCTGCAGCAGAGAAACCAGATTCGCGTGCTGATCGAGGGTAACGTGGTCCGCCTTGGTGGCGGCGAACAGCAGCCTGTCGATAACCGGTGAGAACAGCCGACGAAACAGGGTTCGCTGACCGTAGTGAAAGCTTTGCATCAGCTGCGTCAGCGCCATGCGCATATCGTTAAACGCCTGCGGCCCGCCGTTAAGCGGCTGCAGGCAGTCCACCAGCACGATCTGGCGATCGAAACGCAGAAAGTGGTTTTTATAAAACCCTTTAACCACCTTTTCGCAGTAATAGTTAAAGCGTTCGCGCAGCATCCCGGCGTTGGTGTGTTTATCCGCCTGCGCCAGGGCTGATTCGCCGAAGGCGTCAACGTCCGGCCACGGGAAAAACTGCAGCGCGGGAGCACCGGCCAGCTCCCCCGGCAGCACAAAACGGCCAGGCTGGATAAAGTGCAGCCCCTGCTGTTTGCACTGGTGCAGGTAGGCCGTCCAGGCCTCGGCGATGGCCGCGAGGCGATTTTCATCGGCAGGAGCCAGCGGGTCCAGCCCTTCGCAAAGCTGCCGCCACGTTTCCGACCACGCCGCCCGCGGCCCCTGCAGCAGCCCGGTCATCTGCCGCGACCAGCTGAAATAATCCTGCGCCAGCATCGGCAGATCCAGCAGCCACTCTCCCGGATAATCCACGATTTCCAGATAAAGGGTCGAGGTCTCTTTGAAATGACGCAGCAAAGAGTCGCGGGACTTATAGCGCAGGGCGAGACGGATCTCGCTAACGCCGCGGGTGGGCGTCGGCCACGCGGGCGGGTCACCGTACAGCTGCGCCAGCCCTTCATCATAGGTAAAGCGGGGAATGCCGAAATCGCGTTGGGGAATACGCCTGACGCCCAGAAGACGTTCTTCGCGCGCCGCGCTGAGCAGCGGCAACCGCGCGCCGGCGTGAATATTGAGCAGCTGATTAACCATCGCGGTAATAAACGCCGTTTTTCCACTCCGGCTGAGGCCGGTAACGGCCAGCCGCAGATGGCGGTCAACGCCGCGATTAACCAGCGCGTTAAGTTCGTTTGTGAATCGCTTCATCGCCATCCCGTTCTGCCTGAAAAGCACAAAAAATTATAACCCATGGCCAGGGATATGGGGACAGGTGTTTGATTTACAATGACAGAAGCGCAGCAGGCCGCTGCCGCGCCGTCAGAAAAAGGAGATTACCGGTAGCGTTTAGCCAGCCGGCTGGCCGCCCGGCTCAGCAGCGGCTCAAGGGCCAGCGCCAGCACCATTTTCAGCGGACGACGGGCAACGGACTTCACCGCCCACCCGGCAACGCCCGCCGGGCCGAAGCGCAGCGCGGTCAGCAGGACCAGTTTCCCTGCTATTTTCATACCGGGCTTCATCCTGCGCCCGGCCTGTTGCCAGCGATTAGTCATGGTTATCCTCATTACAGTTGGCGAAAGCGGCTGCGCAGGGTGAAGGTATCAGAGGTCACGTAGCGCTCCATGTCGCGCAACCGCTGCTCGCCGGTGGCCAGCTCGCGCTCGACGGCGTCCAGCAGCTCGCCGCTGTCAGGCTGTTGTTCGCCGAAGGCCAGGCTGTCCGGCATCGGATCCAGCATAAAAGAGAGAATAATATAGGCGACGAAGGTAATGAGAGCCAGCCCAAAGAAGATCGACAGCACCGCTAAAATCCGCACCAGCTTCACCGGCACGTCGAGATACTGGGCGATCCCTGCACATACGCCCCGCACCATGCCCCGCTGTGGAATACGCCATAGCTTTTTGTTCAGGTTAATGCCCGTCATCAGCGACTCCTCCAGTCCGGATGTTCAGCGTCAAGAATCGCCTCCAGCGTCTGCAGTCGCTCACGCATCCGCCGCGCCTCGTCGGACAGCTGGGCTAAACGCTGCTGTTCATTTTGCGACAGCTCACGACGGGAGGAACGATTGCTGTAATGCAGCCATAGCCAGATTGGCAGAACGAACAGCACAAAGATGGTTAACGGAATAGCCAGAAATAGCGCGCTCATGAGTGCTCCTTACAGGTGATGAGCGGCGGCGCGGTCGGACGCCGCCGGGTATTATTATTACTTATCCTGCTGCATTTTGGCTTTCAGCTGCGCCAGCTGTTCGCCAATTTCATCATCTGCTTTCAGATCGGCAAACTCCTGGTCCAGCGAGCGTTGTTTACCAAAGCTGTGGCTTTCCGCTTCGGCCTCCATCTGGTCGATACGGCGCTCAAAGGATTCAAAGCGGGCCATCGCTTCGTCGATCTTGCCGCTGTCGAGCTGACGGCGAACATCGCGGGATGAGTTGGCCGCCTGGTGGCGCAGCATCAGCGCCTGCTGGCGCGCGCGGGTTTCACTGAGCTTGTTTTCCAGCTCACCGATCTCTTTCTTCATGCGAACCAGCGTGTCGTCCACCAGGGTGGCCTCGTGCTCCAGCGTACCGATCAGGTCGGTAAGCTTCTGCTTTTCAATCAGCGCGGCGCGGGCCAGATCTTCTTTATCTTTACGCAGGGCCAGTTCGGCTTTTTCCTGCCATTCAGCCTGCTGCGCGGTGGCCTGCTCAATGCGACGGGAGAGCTGTTTCTTTTCGGCCAACGCCCGGGCAGAGGTGGAACGCACTTCAACCAGCGTGTCTTCCATCTCCTGAATCATCAGACGCACCAGCTTTTGCGGATCTTCCGCCTTCTCAAGCAGCGCATTAATATTAGCGTTCACGATATCGGCGAAACGAGAAAAAATACCCATAATTCAATCCTCACTCTTCTGTTCTGATGGTGGGCTACGCCCTGCCCTTGCTCTAATACAATTCTCGTGCCAGTTTTTTAAGTTTATAATTAATAAAGATAATTTATGTTTTACCTGTGCAGGAAAACCGGGTAAAGTGGTGAAAAATACTAACTAGTGGTGAATTTCATCATGGCCGAATACAAAGATAATCTCCTGGGGGAGGCCAACAGCTTTCTTGAAGTGCTGGAGCAGGTTTCACGTCTGGCCCCGCTCGACAAGCCGGTGCTGGTGATTGGGGAGCGCGGGACCGGGAAAGAGCTGATCGCCAGTCGTCTGCACTATCTCTCCTCGCGCTGGCAGGGACCGTTTATTTCGCTTAACTGCGCGGCGCTGAATGAAAACCTGCTCGACTCTGAGCTGTTCGGCCATGAGGCGGGAGCCTTTACCGGCGCGCAGAAGCGCCATCCCGGACGTTTTGAGCGGGCTGACGGCGGCACGCTGTTCCTTGATGAGCTGGCAACGGCCCCGATGATGGTACAGGAGAAGCTGCTCAGGGTGATTGAATATGGGGAGCTGGAGCGTATGGGCGGCAGCCAGCCGCTGCGGGTAAATGTACGGCTGGTCTGCGCCACTAACGCCGATCTGCCGGCCATGGTGGCGCAGGGCGCTTTTCGTGCCGACCTGCTGGACAGGCTGGCCTTTGACGTGGTCAATCTGCCGCCGCTGCGCGAACGTCAGGTCGACATTATGCTGATGGCCGAGCATTTCGCCATTCAGATGTGCCGGGAGATGGGGCTGCCGCTGTTTCCGGGATTTACCGGACGGGCGCGGGAAACCCTGTTGCGCTACCGCTGGCCGGGCAACATCCGCGAACTGAAAAACGTGGTTGAGCGTTCGGTTTATCGTCATGGCACCAGCGAACGGCCGCTGGATGAAGTGATTATCGATCCCTTTAAGCGCCAGCATAGCGAGCCGCAGCCGCTGGAGGCACCTTCCGCCGTGGCGGCGCTGCCGCTGGATCTGCGCGCCTTTCAGCAGCAGCAGGAAAAAGCGCTGCTGCAGGCCAGCCTGCAGCAGGCAAAGTTTAATCAGAAGCGCGCGGCGGAGCTGCTTAATCTCACCTACCACCAGCTCCGGGCGCTACTGAAAAAACATCAGCTATGAGCTGAACGCGGCAGCAGCAGCGCGCTGACGACCATTGAACCGAAGCATAGCGCGGCGTTAAACCACAGCGCATACTGCGCCGCGCTGGCCATGCCGGAGGATAAAAACAGGGCATAAAGTGACGCTGTCACGGCAATGCCCATTGCCCCGCCCAGCGAGCTGCCCATTTTGTAGATCCCGGAGGCGACGCCCACTTTGCTTTCCGGAGCGTTGACCACCGCCGTGTCCGTTGACGGCGTGGCGTAGCAGCCCAGCCCCAGACCGAACAGGGTATAGCTGAAAATAACGGTGGCGATATAGAGCGACTTATCGAGGAAGGTACAGGAGATAAGGATAATCCCGGTAGCCGTAATCAGCGGTCCGGTCATCATCGGCAGCCGCGCCCCGTAGCGCTGCAGCAGCTTCTCCCCCACCCGAATCATTACCAGCACGGTAACCAGGTAGCCCAGCGTCATCATTCCGGTCTCCAGCGGGCTGAGTCCGTGCCCCTGCTGCAGCCAGATGCTGGCAATCATCATGGTGCCGACAGAGCCGTTGAGCAAAAAGTTGGAGAGTACCGCCGCGCCGTAGGCCCGGTTGCGAAACAGCGCTAAATCGATCAGCGCCGCCTCCCCCTTACGCCGGCTGATAAAGAGAAAACAGCCGCCGGTAATCAGCGAACCGGCAAGCATAGCCAGCGTGATGCCGCTGCTCCAGCCCCAGGCGTGGCCCTTGGTGATAAACAGATTCAGCAGCACCAGAAACGCGATCAGGCTCAGCAGCCCGCTGACATCCAGCTTCTGCTGCCGGGCGTCGGGGCTGCGGCTTTCCGGCGCACCGCGCAGCAGCAGCAGCGCCAGTAGCGCAACGGCGATGGAAAAAACGAAAATCCAGCGCCAGCCCAGCCCGGTAGCGATCGCACCGCCGACGAATGAGCACAGCCCGCTGCCCCCCCAGGAGCCAATCACCCAGAAGCTGATCGCCCGCTGTCGCGCTCTGCCCTCATACCAGGTCTTGATCAACGCCAGGGTCGCCGGCATGATGCAGGCGGCCGACAGCCCCTGCAGCACGCGGCCCGCGAGAAATAGCGCCGGCCCGTCGGCCAGCACCAGAAACAGGCTGCCGACGATGCTCAGCGTCAGGCCGACATGGGTCATTCTCATCCGGCCAAACTTATCCGCCAGGCCGCCGCTGGCGACGATGAAACAGCCGCTGAACAGAGCGCTGAGGCTCACTGCCAGCGTCAGGGTTTCCAGCGAAATATCCATACTGCTTTTCATCGCCGGAACCACGTTCAGCACCGACTGAGCAAACAGCCAGAAGGTCAGAACGCTCAGCACAATCCCCGCCAGCAGACGATCGCTGCCCGCGAAGGCGGTATCATTTACAGATACGGAACTCATAGTATGCCCTCCCCGGTACGGGTGATTAACGCAGGTAGTGTTCCGTCAGGCCGCACCACAGCGCCGCGCCCGTCAGCAGAATATCGTCGTTAAAGTCGTAGCCCGGATTGTGCACCATACAGCGGTCAGCCTCGTCGCCGGCACCAATGGTGAAGTAGCAGCCGTTCGGATTACGCTCCAGCATAAAGGCAAAATCTTCGCTGCCCATGAAGGGCGGAGCCTGCACGACGCTCTCTTCGCCAAACAGCGTACCGGCCACAGTGCGCACCAGCGCATTGGCGTCAGGATCGTTCACCAGCACCGGGCTACCGTTAACGTGGGTCAGGGTGGCGACAGCGTTAAAACTCTCCGCCTGGGCAACGGCGATATCGTGAATACGCTGCAGTATCGTCTTACGCACCTGCTCGTTAAGGGTGCGCACCGTCAGCTTCATCAGCACTTTCTCATTAATAATGTTGGGCGCGCTGCCCGCCTGGATACTGCCGACCGTGACGACCGCCGGTTCAAACGGCGTGATATTGCGTGAAACAATTGTCTGCAGGGCCAGCGCGATATGGCAGGCCACCAGGGTGGCGTCAACCGTGTGCTCAGGCATAGCCCCGTGGCCGCCGACCCCGTTGACCTCAATATGCAGCGTGTCTGAAGAGGCCATCATCGCCCCGTCGCGCAGGCCGATTTTCCCCAGCGGCTGACCGGGCATATTATGCAGGCCGAAGATGGTGTCGCAGGGGAACTGTTCAAAGAGACCATCCTCCAGCATCACCCGCCCGCCGTAGAGCAGCTCCTCCGCAGGCTGAAAGATCAGGTTCAGCGTTCCGTTGAAGCGCCGCGTCCGCGCCAGGTATTCAGCGGCGAACAGCAGCGTGGTGGTGTGACCGTCATGACCGCAGCCGTGAAAACGCCCGTCGGTCCGACTTGCCCACGCTTTACCGCTTTTTTCCTGCATCGGCAGCGCGTCCATGTCGGCGCGCAGCCCCAGCCGTTTTTTGCCCTCTCCCAGCCTCAGCGTGCCGACGACGCCGGTGCCCGCCAGCCCGCGATGCACCTCGTATCCCCATTGGCTCAGCAGGTTCGCGACCTCGTCGCTGGTTTTATGCTCCTCAAACCCAATCTCCGGCTGCTGATGAAAGCGACGCCGCAGTCTGATGAATTGCGCTTCATTTACCCGTAATGCTTCGATAAGTGGATGTGTCATTTTTGTTATTCCTGCGTTGTGTTTGCCTGTCCGTTTCGATTTTATGCTGCATAAAGCGCTTTAAAATGCACTTTTTTGTTTTATATTGACGAAAATTTAATGACTGTTTTTTATACAAAACGGTTATGACAAAAACAAGCCGTTATTTTTTGCACTGTAGAGAGGCGCAGAGGATGGAACAACAGGCAGGTAACTTCACCGTGACGGTAAGCGACATCAGCCAGCTCGCCCAGCCGGAGAGCGAAACGCTGACCCTGCTATGGATTATGGAGGGAAGCGTCGAGCTGCACAACGGCAAAGCGCAGCGGACCCTCGGCGTCGGGCGGCTGGCCATCATCAATCGCGGCCACTCCTGGAGCCTGTCGGCAAGCGCCCCGAACGCCGTGATGATCCTGACCCTCACCGCCGCGTGGCTAACGGCGCTTGACGGTGATTTTTTTAGCTGCGAATACGCCGTTTCATCCCATACCCGCGAGGCGGAGGAACGCCTGCGTCAGCTGATGCGGCAGCTGCTGGCGGTAACGCTGATCGGCGAGCGGGCGCGCTCAACGCTGGAGGCGAACCGCTGGCTCAGTGAGATTATTCTCCTGCTCGCCAGCTGTTTCAGCCTGCCCATTGCCGCCCGTCCCCGGCGGGACGCCGACGGCTGGAGCCCGCGGGTGGCGAGGGTTGTCGCACGGATTGCCGCAGGCTATCAGCAGCGCCTGACCCTGCGCGACGTCGCCGCCGCCGAATTTGTCTCTGAGGCCTGGCTTTCCCGACAGTTTCATAAAGAGGTTGGCATCAGCTTTATTCAGTTTCTGACCGCCACGCGCCTGGAAAAGGCCGCCGCCCAGATCCTTACCACCCGGAAATCCATACAGCATATTGCTCAGGAACAGGGGTTCGCCAGCCCGCGAATTATGAGCGATCTCTTTAAGCGCCAATATGGCGTGACGCCCCGCCGCTTTCGCCAGCGACATCCCGCGCCGGAGCGTCCGCGAGCGCGCGGCCTGCCCGCCGATGCCTGGCGTCCCGTCCCGGCCGAGCGGCTGTACCGCTGCCTTAACCAGCCGGAGGAGCATGGCTGGGACCGCTCGCCGGTGATGGTAAAAACCCGCTACGTCAGGACGCTGGACGTCAGCGCAATGCCGGATCGCGCCGCGCCGTTACGCCATAACCGCATCGTGGTGACCCTGCGCGAGCTTGACGATCTCCTGCGCAAAGACGTTCGCCGGGATCTGGAACGCCTGCACGCCGCCCTGCCCGTTTATGGCGTGGACATTAGCAAACCCTTCCTCAGCAGCCGCCTGTTCAGCGCCGGCTGGGACGATGCGCAGATGGCGGGCTATGCGAGCTGGTATAATCTGCAGGAAATTTTCAGCTGGCTGGCGGAGAAAGGCTGGATTGTGATCCTACATACCGGCCTGACCACCCGCCGCGATTTGTTCTCCCGTTTTTTACAGCTGGCGCGGGAGCGGCTGTCGCCCTCAACCCTGACGGACTGGCGCTTCGTCTGGCACTGGTCGCCGCAGGCCGATGAGCCGGTACGCCAGCGCAGCTGGCGTCAGCAGCGCGAGGCGCTGAACGCCTGGCTGCCGCAGCCGCCCTTTGGCATCTGGCACCGCTTTCCGGCGGGCGATGCCGCCGTCGCCGACGATCCCCTGTTCACCTCGCCGCTGTTTCGCGAAGCTGACTTTCTCGCCACCCAGGCCGACGCCAACGAGCTGCTCGATCTCAGCGTGGCCGACAGCGGCAGGCTGGCCTCCAGCGAGAATTATCCGGTACAAAAAATACGCCAAATCCACAGTGCGCTTCGTCAACATCGGCGCTCGCTTCCCCTCTGGATCCTGTCGTGGAACACCCTGACCGGAAATACCCGAACCACTAACGGACGTTTTTTTCGCGGTTCTCTGCTGCTGGACAACCTCGCCGGCATGGCCGAACAGGCCTGGCTGATGGGCTTCTGGCTCAATTCCGGGCTGCAGGGGGAGACGCGCGACGACGGGAAGCTGGAGACTTCCAGCCTTGCGCTGTTCTATAACCATAGCCTGCCGCGCCCGATTTACTGGGTGCTGTGGCTATGGCTGCGCCTGCACGGTGAGGTGCTGGTGAATGATAAACATCTGCTGCTCCTGCGCCACGGCGACCGCTATCAGCTTTTACTGCGTAACACCGTGGTGTTTAATCCCTGGCTCTCCGACCAGGAGACGTTCATCCAGCGCTTCGACCAGCCGTTCAGCGTTCGGCTTCAGGGGATCGGGGGACGCTGGCGCATCAAACAGCATCTGTTCGATCGCCGGCACGGCGCGCTTTTTCCGCTGCTGGAGACCTTTCGCAGCCAGACCGGGCCGGACGAAGAGGAGTACCAGTGGCTGCGCCATCAGGCCCGGCCGGCCCTGTGCACCCATCAGGAGACAACCGACGCCGGCTGGCACATTACCGGCTCCCTTAGCTGCAACGCGCTGGCGCTGTATGAGCTGACGCCGCTGGACAGCGCGGGCGGGGTCGAGTGATGACTTTATCAGCAGTCGTACGCAGACTCTTATGCCACACCCCCATAAGTGCGATACACTTTGCAGATTCACCCTGAACCCCTTAAAAATTATGCGTCTGGTTTTATTGTCTCTGATCGTGATGGCTGGATTTCTGAACGGTCAGGCTGCGGCCGCGCCTGACCCGACACCCCATGTGGACATTCGCGACAGCGGCTTCGTTTACTGCGTCAGCGGGCAGGTCAACACGTTCAACCCGCAAAAAGCGAGCAGCGGCCTGATCGTCGATACCCTCGCCGCCCAGCTCTACGACCGCCTGCTGGACGTCGATCCCTATACCTACCGGCTGGTGCCGGAGCTGGCGGAGAGCTGGGAGATTCTGGACAACGGGGCCACCTACCGCTTCCACCTGCGCCGCGATGTCACCTTTCAGAAAACCGCATGGTTCACCCCAGGCCGCAGGCTGAACGCCGACGACGTGGTGTTTACTTTTCAGCGGATTTTCGATCGTAAACACCCGTGGCACAGCGTTAACGGCGATAATTTTCCCTATTTTGACAGCCTGCAGTTTGCCGACAGCGTGCAGAGCGTGCGCAAACTGGATCGGTACACCGTAGAATTTCGCCTGGCCCGGCCGGACGCCTCTTTCCTCTGGCATCTGGCAACCCACTACGCTTCGGTGATGTCGGCGGAGTACGCCGCGCAGCTGACGGCGCAGGAGCGCCAGGAGCAGCTCGACCGACTGCCGGTCGGCACCGGACCGTATCAGCTTGCGGAATACCGGGCCGGCCAGTATATCCGCCTGCAGCGCCACGGCGGCTTCTGGCGCGGCAAGCCGATGATGCCGCAGGTGGTGGTCGATTTAGGCTCCGGCGGCACCGGCCGCCTGTCAAAGCTGCTCACCGGCGAGTGCGACGTGCTGGCCTGGCCCGCCGCCAGCCAGCTGACTATTCTGCGCGACGATCCGCGCCTGCGCCTGACCCTGCGCCCCGGCATGAACATCGCCTGGCTGGCGTTCAATACGCGCAAAGCGCCGCTGGATAATCCTGCCGTGCGCCATGCGCTGGCGCTGGCGATCAATAACCAGCGGCTGATGCAGTCGATCTACTACGGCACGGCGGAGACCGCAGCCTCTATTCTGCCCCGCGCCTCGTGGGCCTATGATAACGACGCTAAAATTACCGAATACAATCCGCAAAAAGCCCGCGCCCAGTTGAAGGCGCTGGGCCAGGAAAATTTAACCCTGCAGCTGTGGGTGCCGACCAGCTCTCAGCCCTGGAATCCCAGCCCGCTGAAAACCGCTGAGCTTATCCAGGCGGATATGGCACAGGTGGGCGTGAAGGTCGCAATCGTTCCGGTGGAGGGGCGTTTCCAGGAGGCCCGGCTGATGGACATGAACCACGATCTGACGCTGTCGGGCTGGGCGACGGACAGCAACGATCCGGACAGTTTTTTCCGGCCATTACTGAGCTGCGCCGCCATTGCGTCGCAAAACAATTTCGCCCACTGGTGCAATCCGGAATTTGACAACGTGCTGCGCAAAGCGCTCTCGTCACAGCAGCTGTCGGCGCGCATTGACGCCTACAGCGAAGCGCAAAATATCCTCGCCAGGGAGCTGCCGATCCTGCCCCTCGCCTCCTCGCTGCGCCTGCAGGCCTATCGTTACGATATGAAGGGGCTGGTGCTCAGTCCCTTCGGCAACGCCTCGTTTGCCGGAGTCTATCGCGAGAAAAATAAAGAGGTCAAACAGCCATGATTATCTTTATCCTGCGCCGTTTTCTGCTGCTGCTGGTTACCCTCTTCTTTTTAACCTTTATCGGCTTCAGTCTGAGCTACTTTACCCCGCACGCGCCGCTGCAGGGCGCGTCGGTATGGAACGCCTGGATTTTCTGGTTCAACGGGCTGATCCACTGGGACTTCGGCGTCTCCAGCATCAACGGGCAGCCAATATGGCAGCAGCTTAAAGAGGTGTTTCCTGCCACCATCGAGCTGTGCGTGCTTGCCTTCGGCTTTGCGCTGGTGGTGGGCATTCCGATAGGGATGCTGGCGGGGGTGACGCGCTATAAGTGGCAGGACCGCTTTATTAGCGCCCTTGCCCTGACAGGGTTTTCGATTCCGGTATTCTGGCTGGCGCTGCTGCTGACCCTGCTCTTCTCTCTGACCCTCGGCTGGCTGCCGGTATCGGGACGATTTGATCTGCTCTACCATGTGAAGATGGTCACCGGCTTTGCGCTGGTCGACGCCTGGCTCTCTGATTCGCCCTGGCGCGACGAGATGATCCTGAGCGCCGTGCACCATATGATACTGCCGGTGCTGGCCCTGGCCCTGGCTCCGACCACCGAGGTGATCCGCCTGATGCGCAACAGCACCATCGAGGTTATCGATCAGAATTACATCAAAGCGGCGGCGACCCGCGGGCTGTCGCGGTTTACTATTCTCCGCCGTCACGTGCTGCATAACGCCCTGCCGCCGGTTATTCCGCGCCTTGGGCTGCAGTTTTCCACCATGCTGACGCTGGCGATGATCACCGAAATAGTGTTCAGCTGGCCGGGGCTGGGACGCTGGCTGATCCAGGCCATTCGCCAGCAGGACTACGCGGCGATTTCTGCCGGGGTCATGGTGATCGGCTCGCTGGTTATCATTGTCAATATGTTGTCCGACGTGCTGGGTGCCATGGCGAATCCCCTGAAACATAAGGAATGGTATGCCCTACGATAGCGTCTATAGCGAAAAGCGGCCGCCCGGTGCGCTGCGCACCGCCTGGCGCAAATTTTACGGCGATACGCCGGCGATGATCGGCCTTTACGGCTGCGCCGGGCTGGTTTTACTGTGCCTTTTTGGCAGCTGGATCGCCCCCTACGGCATCGACCAGCAGTTTCTCGGCTACCAGTTGCTGCCGCCCTCCTGGTCGCGCTACGGCGAAGTCTCTTTCTTCCTCGGCACCGACGATCTGGGGCGCGACGTCCTGAGCCGCCTGCTGAGCGGCGCGGCCCCCACCGTCGGCGGGGCCTTCGTCGTCACGGTGGCGGCGACCCTGTGCGGGCTGGGGCTTGGCGTTCTGGCCGGGGCCACCCACGGCCTGCGCTCGGCGGTGCTGAACCATATTCTCGACACCCTGCTGTCGATTCCCTCTCTGCTGCTGGCCATCGTCGTGGTCGCCTTCGCCGGGCCGCACCTGGTGCACGCCATGTTCGCCGTCTGGCTGGCGCTGCTGCCGCGCATGGTGCGCTCGGTCTACAGCATGGTGCATGACGAGCTGGAAAAAGAGTACGTCATCGCCGCCCGCCTCGACGGCGCAACCACCCGCAGTATTCTCTGGTTTGCCGTTCTGCCAAACATTACCGCCAGGCTGGTTACCGAAATTACCCGCGCCCTGTCGATGGCCATTCTGGATATCGCCGCGCTGGGCTTTCTCGATCTCGGTGCCCAGCTCCCCTCATCGGAATGGGGCGCAATGCTTGGCGATACGCTGGAGCTGATCTACGTGGCCCCGTGGACGGTGATGCTGCCGGGCGCGGCAATCACCATCAGCGTCCTGTTGGTCAACCTGCTCGGCGACGGCGTGCGCCGCGCGATTATCGCGGGAGTGGAATAATGCCGTTACTGGATATCCGCAATCTGACGATTGAATTTAAGACCGGCGACGAGTGGGTTAAAGCCGTCGATCGCGTCAGCATTACCTTAAACGAGGGGGAGATTCTCGGGCTGGTGGGCGAGTCCGGCTCCGGCAAAAGCCTGATCGCCAAGGCCATCTGCGGCGTGGCCAGAGACAACTGGCGCGTCTCCGCCGACCGGATGCGCTTTGACGATGTCGATCTGCTGCGCCTCTCCCCGCGCGAACGCCGCAAGCTGGTGGGCCACCACGTTTCCATGATCTTTCAGGAGCCGCAGTCATGCCTGGACCCTTCCGAGCGGGTGGGCCGTCAGCTGATACAAAACATTCCCGCATGGACCTTTAAAGGCCGCTGGTGGCAGCGCATCGGCTGGCGCAAGCGCCGCGCCATAGAGCTGCTGCACCGGGTGGGCATCAGGGATCACAAAGACGCGATGCACAGCTTTCCCTATGAGCTGACCGAAGGGGAGTGCCAGAAAGTGATGATCGCCATCGCGCTGGCCAATCAGCCGCGCCTGCTGATCGCCGATGAGCCAACCAACGCGATGGAGCCGACCACCCAGGCGCAGATCTTCCGCCTGCTGTCCCGGCTGAACCAGAACAGCAATACCACCATCCTGCTGATCAGCCACGATCTGCAAATGCTCAGCCAGTGGACGGACAAAATTAACGTCCTTTACTGCGGCCAGACGGTGGAGACCGCGCCCAGTAAAGAGCTGGTGACCATCCCCCATCACCCCTATACCCAGGCGCTGATCCGGGCGATACCCGACTTCGGCAGCGCCATGCCGCACAAAAGCCGGCTGAACACCCTGCCGGGCGCTATTCCGCTGCTTGAGCAGTTGCCGATAGGCTGTCGGCTGGGGCCGCGCTGCCCTTACGCGCAGCGGGAATGCATCATCACGCCGCGGCTGGCGGGAGCGAAAAATCATCTCTACGCCTGCCATTTTCCGCTCAATATGGAGAGAGAGTGAGATGGTCGAAACCCTGCTTGAAGTGCGCAACCTGAGCAAGACCTTCCGCTACCGGACGGGCTGGTTTCGCCGCCAGACCGTCGAGGCGGTAAAGCCGCTGAGCTTTACCCTGCGCGAACGTCAGACCCTCGCGATTATCGGTGAAAACGGTTCGGGCAAGTCCACGCTGGCGAAAATGCTGGCGGGAACCATCGCCCCGACCAGCGGTGAGCTACTGATTGACGATTGCCCGCTGCGCTACGGCGACTACTCGTTTCGCAGCCAGCGCATCCGGATGATTTTTCAGGATCCGTCCACCTCCCTGAACCCGCGCCAGCGCATTTCGCAAATCCTCGATTTTCCGCTGCGCCTGAACACCGATCTCGATGCGGAGCAGCGGCGCAAACAGATCGTCGAAACCATGCGCATGGTCGGGCTGCTGCCGGACCACGTCAGCTATTATCCGCATATGCTGGCACCCGGCCAGAAGCAGCGTCTGGGCCTCGCCCGGGCCTTGATATTGCGCCCGAAGGTGATCGTGGCCGATGAGGCGCTGGCCTCCCTCGACATGTCGATGCGCTCGCAGCTTATTAACCTGATGCTGGAACTGCAGGAAAAACAGGGGATCGCCTACATTTACGTCACCCAGCATCTCGGCATGATGAAGCACATCAGCGACCAGGTGCTGGTGATGCATCAGGGCGAAGTGGTCGAACGCGGCAGCACGGCCGACGTTCTCGCCTCACCGCTGCACGATCTCACCCGCCGGCTGATCGCCGGGCACTTCGGCGAGGCGCTCACCGCCGACGCCTGGCGCAAGGACCGCTAGCCGCCGGATACGCCGCGCTTCGCCCCGCGCGGACGCAAAAATGCATAACATTTCAGGCATGGAGTGATATATAATTCCGGCCTGCTTTTCATTTATTGTGGTTTAACATTGATAATAAATTGATTATTAAACCAAAAATAAGTAATGACTATAAGGATCAAAGCTATGGGTTTTCTTTCCGGTAAGCGTATTCTGGTGACGGGTCTTGCCAGCAAACTGTCCATCGCCTGGGGTATCGCTCAGGCAATGCACCGCGAAGGCGCTGAGCTGGCGTTCACCTACCAGAACGACAAACTGAAAGGCCGCGTGGAAGAGTTCGCCGCTCAGCTGGGTTCCAGCATCGTGCTGCAGTGCGACGTGGCGGAAGATGAAAGCATCAACACCATGTTCAACGAGCTGGGCAAAGCCTGGCCGAAGTTTGACGGTTTTGTGCACTCCATCGGCTTCGCGCCTGCCGATCAGCTGGACGGCGACTACGTCAACGCCGTTACCCGCGAAGGCTTCAAAATCGCCCACGACATCAGCGCCTACAGCTTCGTGGCCATGGCAAAAGCCTGCCGCACCATGCTGAACCCTGGCTCCGCCCTGCTGACGCTCTCCTATCTTGGTGCCGAGCGCGCAATCCCGAATTATAACGTGATGGGCCTGGCCAAAGCGTCTCTGGAAGCCAACGTGCGCTACATGGCTAACGCGATGGGGCCGGAAGGGGTCCGCGTCAACGCTATCTCCGCCGGCCCGATCCGCACGCTGGCGGCCTCCGGCATCAAAGACTTCCGTAAGATGCTGGCGCACTGCGAAGCGGTAACCCCGATTCGCCGCACCGTGACCATCGAGGACGTGGGCAACTCGGCGGCATTCCTCTGCTCCGACCTCTCCGGCGGCATCTCTGGCGAAGTTGTTCACGTTGACGGCGGTTTCAGCATCGCTGCAATGAACGAGCTGGAACTGAAGTAAGCGCTCCCGACGCTCCCGCGGGCGGCGCTCTGCCGCCCCTGATAACTTTTTCTCCCCCCATATAGCCTTTGGCTATTTATTATCGCGCAACGGTCTTTTATCCCCCCCTCCGCTTACGCCAGGATACCAGGGTGTGTCCCTTAACAGGGCGTGGCGTCGACGCTGAGCCAGAAGCGCGTAATCAAGCCCGACAACACAGAGTACGCCNGCCAGAAGCGCGTAATCAAGCCCGACAACACAGAGTACGCCTTTGTGGCTCGCGTCCCGCAGGGCTGGGGCCATTCAGGGCCGCTGCCGCGTTACTCGCCGCGCATCTGGAATAACCAGACCTTACGGCTCGCGCCTTGCCCCGGACCTGAATGTCCTCCAGCGACGCTCACGAACGGTTAAGGGACACACCCTAAGCGAATCGATCCGGCGTGAGGATATAGCGCATGTTCCGGGTCGCCACTTTCAGACCAAGGAACGCCCATGGAACAACGCCGCAGTGCAGGCAAAAATCACTGGTATCATGAAACCCAGTGCCGGACGTTGCCGCAGGAGATCCTGCCGCTGGTGCCGGAAGCCGCTAACGTTGCCGATCCCTTTCTGCTGGATCTGATCCTCCCGACCGAATTCTGCCGCCCTTTTGCCGCCTGGCTCTCGCCCGCCCGACGGCTTGACGAACGGCTGTTCCCGCCCTGCGCGGCCCTGAGCCAGATGCACACCTTCAGCGCCTATGAGCGAATGAGTACCGCCCTGACCGTGGCCCAGGTCTGCGGCATTCAGCGGCTGTGCAGCCACTACGCCGCCCGCCTGACGCCGCTGCCCGGCCCGGACTCATCGCGCGAAAGTAATCGACGGCTGGCGCAGATCGCCCAGTTCGCCCGGCAGCTTGCCGGCTCTCCGGCGATTGTCGACGCCAGGGCGCGCCGCCATTTAGACGACGTTGGGCTGACGACCCGGGACGTTATCGTTATCGCCCAGATTGTTGGCTACGTCGGCTTTCAGGCGCGGGCGCTGGCGCTGTTCCAGGCGCTGCTCGACCTTCCTGTTCGCCGGGTGCCGGGGCTGGCCGCTCAGGAGTGCGCCCCCGCGCCGCCGTTTCAGCAGGCGGACGCCAGCTGGCGTCCCGCATACGATCCGGTTGAGCCGTCCGACGCCGACGCAGAGCAGCAGCTGACACGCCGTCAGACATCAGACGAACTTCGGCAACTGGCCCCGCTGCTGGCGCATGAACCGGCGCAGCTGGAGGCGCTTGACGCACTGATCGGCGGCTTCCTGCATGGCGAACCTGCGCCGCTTTTCGCTTCCCTGCTGACCTCCCGGATTAACGGCAGCGTCGCCTGTTTTAACTCCCTGGCGCACCGGTCGCCGGAACTTGCCGCCGCAGCTGCGGTTCTTCGTCAGGACGAAGCGCACATCCAGCGCTGGCCAGCCGATCGGCCGTCGCCCCTGGCGATACAGCTGCTCAACTGCTCGCCGGATCGCCTCAGCGCCGCCCATCTTGGCGCGCCGGGCGTTCAGAATGCGCCGGCAGCGCGGATCGTCAATACGTTGGCCTGGTGCGGACTTTACGGCTGGCTGAATCGGCTGAAGATCGCGCTGGGCGAAACTTACCAGGCTGACCCGTTCATCGCATAAAGAGCGCTTGCTGCGCCAGGCAGAATCGCGTAAAACTGTCAGCCGCTCTTTTGGCCACGAAAATAGACAAAATATGCTTCAGGACAACCCGCTGCTAGCGCAGCTAAAACAGCAACTGCATTCCCGGACGCCGCGCGCCGAAGGGGTGGTAAAAGCCACGGAAAAAGGCTTTGGCTTCCTGGAAGTCGATGCCCAAAAAAGTTATTTCATCCCACCCCCGCAGATGAAAAAGGTAATGCATGGCGACCGTATTATCGCCGTGATTCACACCGAGAAAGAACGCGAGTCTGCCGAACCGGAAGAACTGGTTGAGCCTTTCCTCACCCGCTTTGTTGGGAAAGTCCAGGGTAAAAACGATCGGTTGTCCATCGTTCCGGACCATCCACTGTTAAAAGACGCCATCCCCTGCCGCGCCGCCCGCAGCGTGACGCATGAATTTAAGGAAGGCGACTGGGCCGTTGCAGAGATGCGTCGGCATCCCCTGAAGGGCGATCGCAACTTCTACGCCGAACTGACCCAGTTCATCACCTTTGGCGAGGATCACTTCGTCCCGTGGTGGGTCACCCTTGCGCGCCACAACCTCGAAAAAGAGGCACCGGCAGGCGCAATCCCCGATATGCTCGACGAGGGCCTGACCCGCGAGGATCTGACGGCGCTGAGCTTCGTCACCATCGACAGCGCCAGCACCGAAGATATGGACGATGCGCTGTACGCCGAGGCGCTGGCCGACGGCAAACTGCAGCTGACCGTCGCCATCGCCGACCCAACCGCCTGGATTGCCGAAGGCAGCAGTCTGGATAAGGCCGCGAAAGTTCGCGCCTTTACCAACTATCTGCCGGGCTTCAACATTCCGATGCTGCCGCGCGAGCTTTCTGACGACCTTTGTTCGCTGCGCGCTAACGAGGTGCGTCCGGTGCTCGCCTGCCGCATGATCCTCGCCGCCGACGGTGCCATCGAAGATGAGGTGACCTTCTTCGCCGCCACTATCGAATCAAAGGCCAGGCTGGCCTACGACAAGGTGTCCGACTGGCTGGAAAATAGCGGCGACTGGCAGCCTGAAAGCGAGGCCATTGCCGAACAAATTCGCCTGCTCCAGCGCATCTGCCTGAGCCGCGGTGAATGGCGTCATCAGCACGCGCTGGTGTTTAAAGACCGTCCTGACTATCGCTTTGTGCTTGGCGAAAAAGGCGAAGTGCTGGATATCGTGGCGGAGCCACGCCGCATCGCCAACCGCATCGTCGAAGAGGCGATGATCGCCGCCAACATTTGTGCCGCCCGCGTGCTGCGCGACAGGCTGGGCTTTGGCATCTATAACGTCCATACCGGGTTCGATCCGGCCAACGTCGATACGCTGGTTGCGCTGCTGAAAACGCACGGTATGGAGGTGGCGGCAGAAGAGGTGCTTACCCTGGAGGGCTTCTGTAAGCTGCGTCGGGAGCTGGACGCACAGCCTTCCGGTTTCCTGGACAGCCGCATCCGCCGTTTCCAGTCCTTTGCAGAAATCAGCACCGAGCCAGGGCCGCACTTCGGGCTGGGTCTTGAGGCGTATGCGACCTGGACCTCGCCGATTCGTAAATACGGCGATATGGTCAACCATCGCCTGCTAAAAGCGATCGTTAAAGGCGAATCCATCGCCCGCCCGCAGGACGACACCACTCAGCAGATGACCGAGCGTCGACGCCTGAACCGCATGGCTGAACGCGACGTCGGCGACTGGCTGTATGCGCGTTTCCTCAGCGATAAGGCCGGTACGGATACCCGTTTTACGGCGGAAATTATGGACATCAGCCGCGGCGGAATGCGCGTTCGCCTGGTGGACAACGGCGCTGTGGCCTTTATCCCTGCGCCCTTCCTGCACGCCGTACGCGACGAGCTGGTCTGTAGCCAGGAGAACGGCACCGTCCAGATCAAAGGGGAAGTCGTGTATAAAGTTACCGAAACGATCGACGTCACCATCGCTGAAGTCCGCATGGAGACCCGCAGCATTATCGCGCGTCCCGTCGCCTGACGCCCGGCCAACGGCCATTCTCGTTGTGGGATGGCCGTTTTCTCTCCTCTCCTGCCGCTAACGTTCTTTCCCACTCCCTTTCAATAATTTTCGCCGGGCGGCTGGGCTTTTTGCGCAATCTGCATTAAACATAAATACCCAGAAGAAACATTAAGTTCAGCCATATTTACTTTCTCTGAAGCATGGCTAACCGACTCATAGCGCCATGCATAAGGTTCAAAAACCACTGACGTTATTTAGCCTGACGGGAAGCGACAGCCCCACTGGCATGTATCCGCTGACGACAACATTCTGCATCTGTCCGCCACCGCAGGCTACAACGCGGCGCTTTCCGTCGGGCAGGCCGGACGCATCCGCGCTATGTCGGTGATTACCTCCAGCCCGATGATGACGCTGCCCGTTGGCGATAGCCATCTCCCCGTTCATCGGTTCGGTCGTAAAATCAGCCGTCGTGAATGGGCAGGCAGCGCCTCCGTGTGTTTGTTAAACTCATGCCGGCCAGCGCCTTCGAACGCTGGTATCGACGCTTCCTGAATAACAGCGCCGAAGCAAGAACGCTTAACGGCCAGGAGAGCCAGAGAGAACCGCTATATAATATTCTCTAATGGTTTGGCACGGCTCTATTTTTCCCTTCTCTTTTGCCGCTATTTTTTGCATCATGAATTCACCGTTTTCTGTCATAGGGATAGCGCCATGTCTGATATCAACGCACAGCGCGTTGCCGAACGTATTGAGACCGTACTGGATATCCTTGTCGCAGGGGATTACCATTCCGCCATCCGCAACCTTGAGATCCTTAAAGCCGAACTGCTTACTCAGGTAAAACCAGACGCCAGCCCTGGGGCCGACGACTCCCGCTCGCCGTGGGAGATTTAACCATTGCGTGCGGTGTGCCATCCGGCGCTGACCGTGCGACCTTCACTTCCAGATAGTGATATCACTAAAAAAATTGATGCTATGAACTCCCGACAACAAGCCATTCTGCAGATGGTGATTGATAAAGGCCAGATGAGCGTTGCTGAACTGGCTAAGATCACCGGTGTTTCTGAAGTAACTATTCGACAGGATCTTAATACGCTCGAAAAGCAGAGCTATTTACGCCGCGCCCACGGCTACGCCGTCGCCCCCGACAGCGAAGACGTTGAAACGCGGATGATGACCCATTACACCCTGAAACGTCAGCTGGCCGAGTATGCCGCCTCGCTGGTCAATCCATACGAATCGGTGTTTATTGAAAATGGCAGCAGCAACGCCCTGCTGGCCCGGACTCTGGCGGAGCAAAAAAACGTCACCATTATTACCGTCAGTAGCTATATTGCCCACCTGCTGAAAGAGACGCCCTGCGAGGTGATCCTGCTGGGCGGCATCTATCAGAAAAAAAGCGAAAGTATGGTCGGCCCGCTAACTCGCCAGTTTATTCAGCAGGTTCACTTCAGCAAGGCGTTTATCGGCATTGACGGCTGGCAGCCGGAAACCGGCTTTACCGGACGCGATATGATGCGCTCGGACGTGGTGAATGCGGTGCTGGAGAAAGGTTCAGAAGCCATCGTTCTGACCGACAGCTCGAAGTTTGGCGTCGTGCACCCTTACACGCTGGGCCCGGCCGAAAGCTTCAGCCGGGTAATTACCGATAGCGGACTCAACGCCCGCGACCGGATGTATCTGGAAAATAGCGGACTTAACGTAAATATTGTTTAATCTCCCCGTTGTAAATGGCCGGTCCGCCGGCCGTTTATACCCGTCATACTTCAGGTTGCATATGCGTTGCCTTTATTCGGCCCTGGGCCTCCCCCTGAAGGGCCGCCGCCAGCGGCGTTCAAATCAGCTAAGCTGATTTGTCCTCGCTCACCCCAGTCACTCACTCCAGTAAGCTCCCGGGGATTAATGAGAGACATCCCTGTCTCTCACCAGAGGCAGCCTGCGGCTGTTCAAATTCGTTCCTGACAAATTTGTCACTGCGTCGCCGCGTGATTCGGCCTGAGGGCCTCACCCCTTCGGGGCCAGCCCCGGGGCTGTTCAAAACGCGCTGCGTTTTGTCCTGCAGCTCGAATTATTTAGGGTATACACTTAAGACCATTCTCACCTCTGAATTAGGACTATTTACCTGTCGTTAATAACGGAACGACGTAAAATCATTATTAGCCATATAACAGGAAGTGACTATCACCTGCGTGATTAAAGCAATCCTGCACAACAAAGTTTCATTGATTCCCTCTTTAACGCACGAGTTTAACTATAGTTAAGGAGAGCGGAATTCCATGAATCATTAATTCAGGAGAAAGTATTATGTTTTTAACGAGCAAAAAAACGACCGCTGCCGTACTGGCTATTACTCTGGCAATGTCGCTGAGCGCATGCTCTAACTGGTCGAAGCGGGATCGCAACACCGCTATCGGCGCGGGCGCAGGGGCGTTAGGCGGCGCGGTCTTAACCGACGGCAGCACCCTGGGGACTCTGGGCGGCGCGGCGGTAGGCGGCGTTATCGGTCACCAGGTAGGTAAATAACCGGTTCGATACGACAGACCTTTATTTTTTCGATCGGCACGGGGCAATAAATACCGTAAAAAATTCAAAGCCACGGGGTTATTTCCCGTGGCTTTTCATTAACCGCCTGCCAGCTTAACTTTCATACCTTTAGCTTCCAGCAGCGATTTAATTAAATCGCGCTTATCACCCTGAATTTCAATAACCCCCTGTTTCAGCGAACCGCCGCAGCCGCATTTTTTCTTCAGCTCGGCGGCCAGCTTTAACAACGCCTCATCGTCCAGGTCGATACCGGTAATGAGGCTGACGCCCTTACCCTTGCGCCCGCTGGTCTGGCGCTGAATACGCACAATGCCGTCGCCTTTCGGCCGTTCAGGCGCGCGCTTTGGCTCATCAATACGTCCGCCATCCGTAGAATAAACCAGACGGCTGTGGGTATCGCTCATCATGCCTCCTGCTTAAGGGACGCATTAATGGAACGCAGCGTCTGCGCCGGATCGGCCGACTGCGTCACCGGACGCCCAATAACCATGTAATCGACCCCGGCGGCAAGCGCCTGTTCCGGCGTCATAATGCGGCGCTGATCGCCCGCTTCGCTACCGAGGGGACGAATGCCCGGCGTAACCAGCCGGAACGCTTTACCAAACGCCTGTTTGAAGCGCACCGCTTCCTGCGCCGAGCAGACCACGCCGTCCAGGCCGCAGCGCTGGGTTAACCCCGCCAGGCGCTCCGCATAATCAGCCGGAGAAAGCGCGATGCCGATATCGGTCAGATCGCTGGCCTCCATGCTGGTCAGCACCGTTACGGCAATCAGCAGCGGCGCATCTTTACCAAACGGCGTCAGCGCTTCACGGGCGGCGTTCATCATCCGCGCCCCGCCCGCCGCATGAACGTTGACCATCCAGACGCCCAGCTCCGCCGCCGCTGCGACCGCGCGGGCCGTGGTGTTAGGAATATCATGGAATTTCAGGTCCAGGAAAATGTCGAAACCGCGCTGCCGTAGTTCGCGCACGAACGACGGTCCAAACAGAGTAAACATCTCTTTGCCTACTTTCAGACGACAATCACGCGGGTCGATTCGGTCAACAAAGGCTAACGCTTTATCACGGTTGTCATAGTCCAGCGCAACAACAACGGGAGAATGGGTGATGGTGCGGGAAGAAGCAGTAATCGTCATGACCAGGCCTTCTTAATGATGGGCAAATGGATAAACGGCGTGCATTCTACCTGTGAGAGGCGGAAATTAACAGGCGCGATTGCCCTTCTGCCGGACGACGCGATTGCGGTGCTGGCGTATTCTGGATAGTTAATCTAACAGGATGTTGTAACTAAAAAGGGGCGTTTTTAAAAATTACAGCCCGTCAAGGCCGCGGATCGGTTTAATCGTTGACCAGGCCCGACAGGAGGGGCAGTGCCAGTACAGCGTATAGGCGGTAAAGCCGCACTTCTGACAGCGATAACGCGGCTTGCTGCGCACCTGCTCGCCAACCATGTCGCGCAGCACCATCAGGCTCTCTTTCGCTCGCCCCTCTTCCGCCTCCGCAAGGTGGTAATCCATCAGCTTATGGAACACCCGCATGGTGGGGTGACGCTGCAGCTGGCGGGTGATATAGACCTGGGCCGCGTCATGCCCCTCCCGCACCTCAAGGATATCGGCAAGCATCAGCTCCGCCGCCGCCCCGGTGTTTTCTTCCACCGCCCGGCGCAGGAATTCTGCCCATTCATCGGTTTTACCCAGCTGCTGATAGCAGGTTTGCAGCATTTCCAGGGTTTCGCTGACCAGCTCTTTATCCTGAGCGATCACGCGCTGCAGGCTCTCTACCGCCCTGGCGTAGTCCCCCTTAGCCATCCATACCCGCCCCACCATAATGGAGATCCTGGGGCTGTTTTTATCCGCCGCCGCGCCCTTACGCAGCAGCGCCATCGCCCTATCCAAATCATCCGTAGCCATCTGCTGCAGCGCCAGCTCGCAGTAAAAGTGGGCAATTTCGATACGCTGTTTATCTTTGCCCAGCTTCACCAGCCGTTCGGCGGCGTCAATCGCTTTCTGCCACTCGCTGGTGGCCTGGTAAATTAACAGCAGCTGCTGCAGCGCGCCAACGCGAAAATCGGTCTCGTCGGTAAGCTGGTTAAACATATCTTCCGCACGATCGTACAGCCCGGCGGCCATATAGTCGCGACCAAGCTGCTGCACGGCGAGCAGGCGCTGCTCGTAGGTCAGCGACGCGCTTTCCATCAGGGTCTGGTGGATACGAATAGCGCGATCGACTTCACCACGCGAGCGAAACAGGTTGCCGAGGGTGAGATGCGCCTCAACGGTACCGGTATCCTCTTTCAACATATCAAGGAACAGATCGACCGCTTTATCCTGTTGGTTACTCAGAAGGAAGTTAACGCCGGCAACATAGTCACGGGACAGGCGATTCGCTTCATCCTGTTTCGTCTGTTGCGCACTTCTGCGACCCATATACCAGCCATAGGCGGCGGCTACGGGTAAAAGCAGAAACAACAACTCCAGCATAAATAATTATTCCTTCACGACCGAAGGATCGGCGATAACCGCAGCGTCGTTCGCAGGGGTGAGTTTGTTTTCCAGGCGCTTAATTTTACGTTCGGCGCGGGCAAGAGAGACGCGAACCTTAAGCCAGAACAGACCGCAAATTAACCAGCCGATGGCGAAGCCTGCGGCGAATAAAACGGCCAGCAGCGTAGAGACGCGATACTCTCCCTGCGCCAGCAGGTAGTTAAAGGTAACCTGCTGATCGTTTTGCGCGCCCAGGGTAACCGAAATAACGAAAATCGCCAGCACCAGTAAGAAAATGAGTAAATATTTCACATTACTTCCCGTTATGTGGTTTGCGCGGATAAAGCCTGTTCAGCTTACCGCATTAGGCTTTCTAAATTACCATTTTCGCATCGTATGCGAAATGGAAAAGCGCCCCGCTATCCGATGATTTTAGGGCGGATAAGGAAATCAGGCCTGGGTCAGCCCTCCTGTTCACGTTCCGCTATCTCACGCGCCTCTGCCGGCGGCGGGGCCAGCGACCCGCAGAGACGCTGCGCCAGCCAGGTCGCCAGAATCACCAGCCCCCAGGAGATAAGCGTCGCAAAGACCAAATCACGGGGCCAGTGCATACCGAGAAGCATCCGACTGCCCATCACTCCCGTTGCCCAAACCAGCAAAATTGCGATGGTCACGTAACGTCTGCGCGGCCACAGCAGCCCAACGGCTAACAGCGCCCAGCTGGCGGCAAACAGGGTATGCCCGGAAGGAAACGCAAAGCCGGTCTCCTTCTGCCAGTGCTGGCGTAAGAAGGCCGGAATATCCCGCTGCCCGGCAAGCTGCTGCTTCACAATATTTCCGCGTTCGCTACGCCTTAAAGTGTAGAACTCATCGACGGGAATATGGTGCGTTTTTTCAAGCCAGATCACGAACGGCCGGGGTTCCTGCACGCTGTTCTTAATCCAGGACTTTATTCCCTGACCAAGCAAAATAGCCGCGGCGAGGATGACAAAGAGCGTTATCGCCGCCCGCAGGCGAAAGCGCAAACACCAGAGAAACCAGGCGCAGAGCAGCCCGTGGGTGATAATGCCCCAGGGCTGGGTGACTGTTTCCGTTAGCCAGAACAGGGATTTCAGCCACCAGGCGTTACCTTCCGGCTGCCAGCGCCAGTCGGAAATCCAGACCATCAACGGCATAATCAGCAATAGCGCCGCACCTGCAGCGGTTCGTACCACAATCGACAACATGCTTGCTCCTTTCAGGATAAGTCCCACAATCATAACCGAAAACCGGGCCTGCCAAAAAATTGACAGATTTGTGCCATTTGCTCATGGATTGCGCGGCGGCGATTAGGCGAACCTCTCCGCCTTATGGCAAAATACGCCGATACAGCAGTTAACTGGCGCAGGCACCGCGGGTGCCAGGCCAATCTGGAGATTTCGATGCAGCTTAAACGTGTGGCAGAAGCGAAACTGCCAACCCCCTGGGGTGACTTCCTGATGGTGGGATTTGAGGAACTGGCAACCGGACACGATCACGTTGCGCTGGTGTATGGCGATATTTCTGGCCAGCAGCCGGTGCTGTCGCGGGTCCATTCTGAATGCCTGACCGGCGACGCCCTGTTCAGCCTGCGCTGCGACTGTGGCTTTCAGCTGGAGGCCGCCCTGACGCATATAGCGGAAGAAGGCCGTGGCATTTTGCTCTATCATCGTCAGGAGGGGCGCAACATCGGCCTGCTTAATAAGATACGCGCCTATGCGCTGCAGGATCGGGGCTATGATACGGTCGAGGCCAACCACCAGCTCGGCTTCGCGGCCGACGAGCGCGATTTTACGCTGTGCGCGGATATGTTTAAGCTGCTGGGGGTAAACGAGGTTCGTCTGTTAACCAATAACCCCAAAAAGGTAGAGATCCTGACCGAAGCGGGGATCAATATCGTCGAACGGGTGCCGCTGATCGTCGGGCGCAACCCCAACAACGCGCATTATCTGGACACCAAGGCCGAAAAAATGGGCCACCTGTTAGGTAAAGAGTAGCCCGGACCAGGCCGGATGAGGCTGCCTCATCCGGCCGCGGGGGCTATTTAAGCATGTTACGAATTACATAGTGCAAAATGCCGTCGTTCTGATAGTAGGTTAACTCCGTCGCGGTATCGATGCGGCAGCGGCACGCTACCACTTCTTTACTGCCGTCCGGGCGCGTCAGGCTGACCGGAACTACGGCTCCCGGCGTCAGGGCCTGCAGTCCGGCAACATCAATTCTCTCCTCTCCCGTCAGCCCCAGCGTTTTGCGCGTCACCCCCTGCGGAAACTCCAGCGGCAAAATCCCCATCCCAATCAGGTTCGAGCGATGAATACGTTCGAAAGATTCAGCAATCACCACGCGAATTCCCAGCAGCCGGGGACCTTTCGCCGCCCAGTCGCGGCTGGAGCCGGAGCCATACTCTTTACCGGCAATCACCGCTAGCGGGACGTTTTCCTGACCATAGCGCATGGCCGCGTCATAGATGGACATCACCTCGACGCCCGGCAGGTGGCGCGTCATGCCTCCCTCCACGCCGGGCACCATCTCATTGCGGATGCGGATGTTGGCGAAGGTGCCGCGCATCATTACCTCGTGGTTGCCGCGCCTTGAACCATAGGAGTTAAAATCTCCACGCTCCACGCCGTGACTCTGCAGGTAGCGCCCCGCCGGGCTGTCGGCCTTGATGCTCCCCGCCGGAGAGATGTGGTCGGTGGTAACGGAATCGCCAAGCATCGCCAGAACCCGCGCGCCGTGAATATCCTCCACCGGCGAAGGCTGCGCCAGCATACCGTCAAAAAAGGGCGACAGGCGAATATAGGTTGAATCATCCTGCCAGCCGTAAGTATCGGACTGCTCAACCTCTATCGCCTTCCACTCCCCGGTTCCTGCAAACACCTCCGCGTACTCTTTACGGAACATCGCGGTAGTGACCTGCTCAACGGCCTGGGCAATTTCCTCCGACGACGGCCAGATATCCTTCAGCCAGACCGGCTCGCCCTTACGATCGTGTCCCAGCGGCTCGGTCGCCAGGTTGATATTCATGTTGCCCGCCAGCGCATAGGCCACCACCAGCGGCGGCGAGGCCAGCCAGTTGGTTTTTACCAGGGGATGGATGCGCCCCTCAAAGTTACGGTTGCCGGAAAGCACCGCGCCGACCGTCAGGTCACCCTTTTTGATGGCGGTTTCAACAGGCTCAGGCAGCGGACCAGAGTTGCCAATACAGGTAGTGCAGCCATAGCCGACCAGGTTAAAGCCCAGCTCATCGAGATAGGGCGTCAGCTTTGCCCGCGCCAGGTAGTCAGAAACCACCTTCGAGCCGGGGGCCAGCGAGGCTTTCACCCAGGGCTGACGCTTCAGCCCCAGGGTAACGGCTTTTTTGGCCAGCAGGCCGGCCGCCATCAGCACGCTGGGATTTGAGGTGTTAGTGCAGGAGGTAATCGCGGCGATAACCACCGCGCCGTCCGGCAGCTGATATTGATGCCCGTTCATAACATAATCGACGGGCAGACGATCTTTTTGCGCCGTGTTCAGCTCCAGCTCGCTGCTGGCGGCGAAAGCTTTTGGCACATCGCCCAGCGCTACACGATCCTGAGGGCGCTTCGGCCCGGCGACGCTGGCCTCAACCTCGGCCATGTTGAGCGCTAAGGTGCTGGTAAACACCGGCTCATCGCCCGGCTGACGCCACATTCCCTGCGCTTTGGCGTAGGCTTCCACCAGCGCCACCTGCTCTTCGCTGCGCCCGCTCAGGCGCATGTAGTCGAGGGTGATATCATCAATGGGGAAAAAGCCGCAGGTAGCACCATACTCGGGGGCCATGTTGGCGATGGTGGCACGATCCGCCAGCGGCAGCGAATCCAGACCGTCGCCGTAGAATTCAACAAATTTCCCCACCACGCCGTGCTTACGCAGCATCTGGGTGACGGTCAGCACCAGGTCGGTTGCGGTGATCCCTTCGTTGAGTCTGCCGGTCAGCTTAAAGCCCACCACGTCGGGGATCAGCATCGACACCGGCTGCCCCAGCATTGCGGCTTCCGCTTCAATTCCCCCCACGCCCCAGCCAAGCACTCCCAGGCCGTTAATCATGGTGGTATGAGAATCGGTTCCAACCAGCGTATCCGGATAAGCAAGCCATTCGCCCTCCTGCAGTTCGCTCCAGACCGCCTTGCCGAGATATTCAAGGTTGACCTGATGGCAGATCCCGGTGCCCGGCGGCACCACGCTGAAGCGGCTGAACGCCTGCTGTCCCCATTTCAAAAACTGGTAGCGCTCATGGTTGCGCTCCATCTCCAGGCGCACGTTTTCTTCAAAGGCGTCATCATCGCCAAAGCGATCGACGGTGACCGAGTGGTCAATCACCAGATCCACCGGCGACAGGGGGTTAACTTTTGCCGTATCGCCGCCGAGCCGTTTTACCGCCTCGCGCATAGCGGCCAGATCGACCACCGCCGGCACGCCGGTAAAATCCTGCATCAGCACACGGGCGGGACGCCAGCCTATCTCACGATCGGCATGGGCATTTTTCAGCCAGTCCGCCAGCGCCTGAATATCGTCTTCGGTCACGGAATCGCCATCCTGCCAGCGCAGCAGATTTTCCAGTAAGACTTTCAGCGACTTGGGAAGACGGGTGATATCGCCCAGGGTTTTAGCCGCCCGCGGCAGACTGTAATAATACCAGGTTTTATCTTTGGCCTGCAGCGTGTCCTTACTGGACTCTCGTAGGGTTGACGACATAGCTCCTCCTTCATAACGGGTGTGATACCCGGAATCTCTTCAGGGTTAGCATTAAAGATAACACAAAGATAATGCAACGTTTTGATAACAACCCAAATTGATAAAAGAGGAAAAACCTGCGGTTCTGAGGTGACTACGCGCCCGGTCAGAGGCATAAAAAGCACGTGTTTCCCCCGCAGTAGCCGGTCAGCCATGAATAAGGCTCTTTTTTGGGGCGAGTCCAGGGAAGTAAGAAAGAGGTTGCCATTTGCGCCGTTAAGCGCTTCAGCCTTTCCAGGCGGGAGCGGGTCGGGTATTACAGCGGATTTTCAGACAGCGCTTTAGTCGGTCAACGATCGTGGAGAGGTCCGGCGCACCGCCCCTGACGTGCAGTAACGTTCGGCCTGCTCATCCCCCATGCTGCCAATATAATATCGGTTATCTGCCAGGAGCTTACCGACAATATAATAGCCAACGCGCGCTTCGCCCCACTTATTATATTCAGAGCGAAAACATGCCGCCCGCACGATATTAACGTTTTGTTGGTTCAGCCAGGCCAGGCCCTCTGCGGTCGCCCTGGACGCCGTTTTTAAAAGATCGTTTTTATCGGCAGCAGGCTGCGAGAAACAGGCATGGAATGTATTCATATCCAGGTTGGAGACAAACGTTATGTCAACGGCGGTTTCGGGGAAAAAGTCCGGCAGCCAGCTTCTTACACTGTCCTGCTGTGGAATATCAGAGAAAGCCTGATAACGTTTTTCAACCACGTCGCAGGCGCATAATAATAGTATTGCGCCAGAAATAGCCCACGCCCTGTACATTGAAGCATCCTTTTCTTTCAACCCACCGAATCCATCCAGGCTTCGATACCGTTTTTGCCGGTTTATAACCTTCAGATCTCTCCGCCCCGCGCTGAAGATAAAAACCGATGAAGCGGGTTTTATTCAGGGCGACGGGCGGACGGAGCTACTTTGCCGGTAATTTGATGTCTTTAAACATTTCCTCGATCTCTTCATTCGAACGCAGCGCTACGGCGGCGTCTACCACATCGCGGGTCAGATGGGGCGCAAAGCGCTGAATAAAGTCATACATATAGCCGCGCAGGAACGAGCTGCGGCGAAAACCGATTTTGGTGGTGCTGGGGCTGAACAACTCGTGTGCGTCCACCCGCACCAGGTCAGGGTCGGCAACAGGATCGACCGCCATGCTGGCGATCACCCCAACGCCAAGCTCAAGGCGTACATAGGTTTTTATAACGTCCGCGTCGGTCGCGGTAAAAACGATCCGCGGCGTCAGGCCGGCGCGATTAAAGGCGGTGTCCAGCTCTGAGCGCCCCGTAAAACCAAAGGTATAGGTCACCAGCGGATACTGGGCCAGTTCTTCAATGGATACCGACGACCGCCCTGCCAGCGGGTGATCCGGGGTCACCACAATTGCGCGGTTCCAGTGGTAACACGGCAGCATCACCAGATCGTCATAAAGATGCAGCGCTTCGGTGGCAATAGCGAAGTCGGCATTGCCTTTCGACACGGCCTCCGCTATCTGCGTCGGCGACCCCTGGTGCATATGCAGCGAAACGCGCGGATAGCGCTCAATAAACCCTTTAATGACGTTTGGCAGCGCATAACGCGCCTGGGTATGGGTGGTCGCGATATACAGCGAACCTTTATCCGGCCAGGTATGCTCGCCCGCCACGGATTTGATGGCGTCAACTTTAGAAAGCACTTCGCGGGCGATGCGGATAATCTCCTGGCCGGCGGGCGTTACCTGGGTCAGGTGCTTGCCGCTGCGGGAAAAGATCTGCACGCCAAGCTCATCTTCCAGCATACGAACCTGCTTGCTGATACCCGGCTGCGAAGTATAAAGCCCCTCGGCGGTTGAGGAGACATTAAGGTTGTGGTTAACCACCTCAACAATATAGCGAAGCTGCTGTAATTTCATGTTAAACCATCCGGCGTCACGCCATTAATGATTGCGGTAGCGCCTCGCTGCGAAGGCGTTGCTAATACGATTTAATAATAAAAAATAAGCCAACTATAACCACTATATCATTTATCGCTTTGCTGTATAGCCATAGAAAAAAAATAATAAGCGTCCGGGGAAACGTCGCTGGCAGCGGAAGAAAAAGCCACAAAAAACCGGGACTGAAGCCGGTTCCTCCGGCGTTCAGCCCGGAGCCTTGATCGCTTCGTACAGGCATCGTCCCTCTCAGGCAAGGGCGCAGCCCTCCCTCATCGCTTGCGGAGGTTGCCGACGCCGTAAAAAAAGGGCCGCATACGCGACCCTCTCAGCACCTTCCGGGGATAAGCGCTACTTCTTGCCTTCCACCCATTTGCCGTCAACGAAGAAGGCCGACCAGCCGGTGGCTTTTCCCTCTTTTTCAGCAGAAACATACTGCTGCTTAGTTTTACGGCTAAAGCGAACCAGCGTTTTATTACCCTGCGGGTCCTGCTGTGGCGCATCGGCCAGATAGCGCAGTTTTTCCGGCAGGCGATCGCGGAAGCGGTACAGCTCCTCCACCAGCGGCGCGCGGGTTTCGCGGGATTTCGGGAAAGTATTGGCCGCAAGGAACACGCCGGCCGCGCCGTCGCGCAGTACGAAATAAGCGTCTGACTTCTCGCACGGCAGTTCCGGCAGCGGCACCGGGTCCTCTTTCGGCGGCGCAACTTCACCGTTGCGCAGGATCTTGCGGGTGTTCTTGCACTCGTCGTTGGTGCAGGCCATGTACTTGCCGAAACGCCCCATTTTCAGGTGCATTTCAGAACCGCATTTCTCACATTCAACAACCGGACCATCGTAGCCCTTGATGCGGAATTCGCCCTCTTCGATCTCGTAGCCGTCGCAGGTTGGGTTATTACCGCAGACGTGCAGCTTGCGTTTTGGATCGATCAGATAGCTGTCCATTGCCGTGCCGCATTTCTGGCAGCGACGTTTTGCACGCAGGGCGTTAGTCTCTGCATCTTCGCCCTCCAGCACGTTCAGCACTTCGTTTTCCGGCACCAGGTTAATGGTGGTTTTGCAGCGCTCTTTAGGCGACAGCGCATAGCCGGAACAGCCGAGAAAAACCCCGGTACTGGCGGTGCGAATACCCATTTTGCGCCCGCAGGTCGGGCAGTCGATGCTGGTCAGCACCATCTGGTTCGGACGCATTCCGCCCTCTTGCGGATCTTTTTCGGCTTTATCCAGCTGCGCGGTAAAGTCGCTGAAGAAGTTATCAAGCACGCCTTTCCATTCGGCTTCATGATTCGCCACCTGGTCAAGGCTGTTTTCCATCTGCGCGGTAAAGTCGTAGTTCATCAGCTCACGGAAGTTTTCTTCCAGCCGATCGGTGACGATTTCGCCCATCTTCTCCGCGTAGAAACGACGGTTTTCCACGCGCACATAGCCGCGATCCTGAATCGTTGAAATGATCGACGCATAGGTGGAAGGCCGACCGATACCGCGCTTCTCAAGCTCTTTGACCAGCGATGCCTCGCTGAAGCGCGCCGGCGGCTTGGTAAAGTGCTGCGCAGGAATAAGCTCCAGCAGCGTCAGCTCGTCGCCTTTATTGACGGCGGGCAGCGTGCGGTCTTCATCGCCCTTGCGCAGCGCGGGCATCACCTTCGTCCAGCCGTCAAAGCGCAGAATGCGCCCGCGCGCCTTCAGGCGGAACTCCCCGGCACCGACGGTCAGCGTGGTGGAATCATACAGAGCGGGCATCATCTGACAGGCGACGAACTGACGCCAGATCAGCTGATACAGCTTCTGCGCATCGGCTTCCATATCTTTCAGCGCTTCAGCCATAACGGAGACATCGGAAGGACGAATCGCTTCGTGCGCTTCCTGAGAGTTCTCTTTGCTGGCGTACTGATTCGGACTTTCCGGCAGATATTTCTGCCCGAAATTATCGCCAATATAGCCGCGCACCATGTTCACCGCGTCCTGGCTCAGGTTAGTGGAGTCGGTACGCATGTAGGTGATGTAACCCGCCTCGTACAGACGCTGCGCCATCATCATGGTTTTTTTCACGCCAAAGCCAAGGCGAGTGCTCGCCGCCTGCTGCAGCGTGGAGGTGATAAACGGCGCACCGGGGCGACTACTGGTCGGTTTATCTTCGCGATCCAGCACGCTGTAGCGCGCTTTTTCCAGCAGGCTTACCGCCGCCAGCGTCTGCTCACGGCTAACCGGCCGGAAGGGCTTATCGTTCTGGTGCGTCACCTGCAGAGACAGCGGCTCGCCGGCGGGCGTACTGGTGCTGGCGTCGATTTCCCAAAACTCCTCCGGAACAAACGCCTTTATTTCGCGCTCGCGCTCCACCACCAGACGGACGGCCACGGACTGCACGCGCCCTGCGGAGAGGCCGCGGGCGATTTTTTTCCACAGCAGCGGCGACACCATATAGCCCACAACGCGGTCCATAAAGCGGCGCGCCTGCTGGGCGTTCACCCTGTCGATATTCAGCTCGCCCGGCTTTTCAAACGCCTGGCGAATCGCATTCTTAGTAATTTCGTTAAATACCACGCGGCTATAGCGCTCGCTGTCGCCGCCGATCACTTCCCGCAGGTGCCAGGCAATGGCTTCCCCTTCGCGGTCAAGGTCGGTAGCGAGATAGATGTGGTCGGCTTTTTCAGCCAGTTGTTTTAATTCAGAGACGACCTTCTCTTTGCCGGGCAGCACCTCATAATGGGCCTCCCAGTCATGCCACGGATCGACACCCATACGATTGACGAGCGCGCCCCGTTCATCCTTTTTAGGCTTTTTAGCCGTTTTGGTGGAGGTAGAGTCGGCGCTCTTTTTAGCGGTTGAGCCACTGGTCGGCAGATCGCGGATATGACCGACGCTGGATTTAACCACGTAGTCGCTACCCAGATACTTGTTGATCGTTTTGGCTTTTGCCGGGGACTCAACGATGACAAGAGCTTTACCCATATTCACCTTTACCTAATTTGATTCTTCCAGGAATACGTCGCGCGTTGATTCACCTTCCATTGGCGAAGAGACACCGAATATGGTCTCTGCATCTGCGGATATCAACCCCATGTTTAAACTCTGTGCACGAAATAGTCAGGTGACTGAGTTAACAGGCTTTTTAGCCTACATGTGCTATAGCACGACGGAAATCCGATTGAATGTCAAGCAATTCTGTTGCCGGATTGACGAAAGCGTCACACTGTACCTGATAAAATTCGTTACGCAACTTTATTAGCATGCAAAAACAAAACGCGCCAGTGAACTCAACCAGCTAAGCCCCTGTTTCCGGTCAGGGAATATTTGCCCATTAACGACGCCCGGCGTAGACTAATGTCCTTGTTTAAGGAGTAAATAATGCAAAAAAATACGCAACCTATCGATCGTGAAACGCTGCTGGCTGAAGCGAATAAAATCATTCGTGAGCATGAAGACACCATGGCGGGGATTGTCGCCACCGGCGTGACGCAGCGAAACGGCGTGCTGGTCTTCAGCGGCGATTACTTTTTAGACGAGCAGGGCCTGCCTACGCCGAAAAGCACCGCGGTGTTTAATATGTTTAAACATCTGGCCCACGTGCTTTCTGAAAAATATCACCTTATCGATTAACGCAAAACGCGAGGCCTGTGCCTCGCGTTTTATTACTGCCGGGGCGCCGCCCTCTGCGGCGCTGACTGTCGGCGCTTAACTCCGCCGCCGGCAGGTTACAGCAGCGGCTTCTGCCCGCGCTGCCACCAGCGCAGCAGCAGACGATCGGCCGACTCCGCGGCGCTGCCGGTAAAACGATCCATCAGCTTTTTACGCTGCATAAAGCGTACGTTCAGCACTTCTCGCCCTTCCATCAGGCCGAGAATCACCTCATCGCTGGTGTTAACTTCGTCCACCAGGCCTTTTTCCAGCGCCTGCTGGCCGTACCAGTGCTCGCCGGTCGCCACCTGGTCAACGTCCAGTCCCGGACGCATCCGCTGAACAAAGTCTTTAAACAGCGCGTGGGTTTCGTTCAGATCTTCGCGAAACTTCTGCCGCCCCTCTTCGGTATTCTCCCCAAGCAGCGTCAGGGTCCGCTTATACTGGCCGGCGGTATGCAGCTCGATATCAATATCCTTGCTCTTCAGAAAACGGTTAAAGTTCGGGATCTGCGCCACCACGCCAATTGAGCCAATAATCGCAAAGGGCGCGGAGACGATTTTATCCGCCACGCAGGCCATCATATAGCCGCCGCTGGCGGCCACTTTATCCACCGTGACGGTCAGCGGGATGTTTTTATCGCGCAGCCGCTGCAGCTGCGAAGCGGCAAGACCGTAGCCATGTACCACGCCGCCGGGGCTTTCCAGCCGCAGCACCACCTGATCCTGCGGACGGGCCACCGCCAGCACCGCCGTCACCTCTTCGCGCAGCGCGCCGGTTTGATGGGCGTCCATGCTGCCGTTGAAATCCAGCACCCAGACGCGGGGCTTGTCGGTGGGTTCAGGTTCCCCCCGCTTCGCCCTGGCTTTAGCCGCCTTTGCCTCCTGCTTATGCTGCTTTTTTTGGGCCTTGTGCCAGAGCTTCTGCTGATGCGCGTCAAGCAGCGACAGCGTCAGCTCATCCTTCATCTCTTTATAGTGTTCGCTAAGATTCGTCACCCGCAGCTCGCCGCGCTGACGCTTGCGCTGAGCAACGTTAACGAGCGTTACGACAATCACGACGATCGCCAGCACGACGGTGACAATTTTTGCTAAAAACAACCCATATTCAAACAACAAATTCACGCATCCCACCTTGGTTAAACAGCATCATATCGGCTCAGTGTACATCAGGCGCAATGACCCGTCTCGCCCCATTAACGCGGCAGCGGATCGGCGGAAAAGATGACAAAGTCGCCATTTTATAACGTTATGTCCGTTGGCCGATTGAAAAAAAACGGTGTTTCAGGCATAAACCCGAAAGTTCATTATGATAACCACAGGCAGGGTGGCCCAGAGCGTCGCCGAGGAGTAGCCGTGCACTACCAACCAAAACAGGATCTTCTGCAAAATCGCATTATTCTGGTCACCGGTGCCAGCGACGGCATCGGCCGCGAAGCGGCGCAGACATACGCCCGCTATGGCGCAACCGTCATTTTACTGGGCCGTAGCGAAGAGAAGCTGCGCCAGGTCGCCGCCGCGATTGAAAACGAGCGCGGCTATTCACCATCGTGGTTTACCCTGGACCTGCTTACCTGTACCGTCGACGAGTGCCAGCGCCTGGCGCAAAACGTTGCCGCGCACTATCCGCGCCTCGATGGTGTACTACATAACGCCGGGCTGCTGGGCGATATTCGCCCCATGAGCGAGCAGGATCCGCAGGTCTGGCAGCAGGTCATGCAGGTTAATGTCAACGCCACGTTTATGCTCACCCAGGCGCTGCTTCCTTTATTACTGAAGTCTGATTCCGGATCGCTGGTCTTCACCTCCTCCAGCGTCGGCCGACAGGGGCGCGCCGGCTGGGGTGCCTATTCCGTCTCGAAATTTGCCACCGAAGGCATGATGCAGGTGCTGGCGGACGAATATCAGAATCGTCATCTGCGGGTTAACTGTATTAATCCGGGAGGCACGCGGACCGGCATGCGCGCCAGCGCCTTTCCAACGGAAGACCCGCAAAAGCTGAAAACTCCCGCCGATATTATGCCGCTCTATCTATGGCTGATGGGTGACGACAGCCGCCGGAAAACCGGCATGACCTTTGACGCCCAGCCGGGCCGTAAACCGGGAATCGCCCAATGAATGAAGAACGCCATCAGCAGCGTCAGCAGCGGGTGAAGGCCCGGGTCGACGCCCGCGTCGCCCAGGCTCAGGATGAGCGCGGCATTATTATCGTCTTTACCGGCAACGGTAAGGGAAAAACCACCGCCGCCTTCGGCACCGCGGCCCGCGCCGTCGGGCACGGCAGGCGGGTGGGCGTGGTACAGTTTATCAAAGGCACCTGGCCCAACGGCGAGCGCAACCTGCTGGAGCCGCACGGCGTGGAGTTTCAGGTGATGGCGACGGGGTTTACCTGGGAGACGCAGAATCGCGAGACCGACACCGCCGCCTGCCGCGCCGTATGGGAGCACGGCAGGCGTATGCTGGCCGATCCACAGCTGGATATGGTGCTGCTCGACGAGCTGACCTATATGGTGGCCTACGATTATCTGCCGCTGGAGGAGGTGATCGAGGCTCTGAAGGGGCGTCCACACCATCAGACGGTGATTATCACCGGCCGCGGCTGCCATCGGGATATCCTTGAGCTGGCGGACACGGTCAGCGAACTGCGCCCGATTAAGCACGCCTTTGAGGCGGGAGTGAAGGCCCAGATGGGCATCGACTACTAGGCTGTGTCGCTTAGCGTTCTGAGCGTCGCTGGAAGTATGGCCCCAGCCCTGCGGGACGCGCCCGGTTAAAGGACACAGCCTAAAACGAGCGGCTAAAAAAAGAGGAAAAGCATGGCTTTTCCTCTTCCGTGTAGCTTCACGGCGTGAAGCCATGATATGTCACTCTTCGCTTACGCGACCCGCCCCGGCAGTCAGCCGTTGCGCCCGCCGGCGCGACGGCCGCCGCCAGGCTGGCTGTGACGTTTCACCGCGCGACGGATCTGGTTGGCCTTCATGCGGCGGCGATCTTTTTCAACCGCCACCTTCGACGCGGTTTCCGGCGGCAGCTCCACCAGTTCGCGCAGATAGTTGGTCTGCGGTAGATCCAGCTCGGTCCAGCCGCCGCGCGGCAGGCCCTTCGGCAGCGGGATATCGCCGTAGCGCACGCGGATCAGCCGGCTGACCTGGACGCCCACCGCTTCCCACAGGCGACGCACTTCACGGTTGCGCCCTTCGGTCAGGGTAACGTTATACCACTGGTTAATACCTTCGCCGCCGCTGAACTTAATGGTCTTAAAGGCCGCCGGTCCATCCTCCAGCTGTACGCCGCGGCTCAGATCGCGCAGCTTCGCATCGTCAACCTGGCCAAAAACACGCACCGCGTATTCGCGCTCAACTTCGCGGCTCGGATGCATCAGGCGGTTAGCCAGCTCGCCGTCGGTGGTAAACAGCAGCAGGCCGCAGGTGTTGACATCCAGGCGACCGACCGCAATCCAGCGCGCGCCGCGCAGCCTGGGTAAGCGATCGAACACGGTAGGACGCCCTTCCGGATCATTGCGGGTGCAGAGCTCGCCTTCCGGTTTGTAATAGGCCAGCACGCGGCAAATCTGCTCCGCCGACTCTCTGACCGACACCAGATGGCCGTCGATACGAATTTTCAACCCCGGCGTCACGTCTACGCGATCGCCGAGCGTGGCGATTTTGCCGTCAACGCTGACGCGACCCGCTTCAATAATGGATTCGATTTCACGGCGGGAGCCGTGGCCGGCGCGCGCCAGCACTTTCTGTAACTTCTCGCTCATGGAGCTTCCTTCAGGTGTCGCCTTCACAGGCGTCTGGATATACTTTTAAAAACAATGAATTAGATAAAAACATCTTCATTATTTTCAAAATTAAAGGCTTCGGGGCATACCGCATCGCTGATGCAACGGGGCGTACCGCATGATGTGGTGGCGTATGGTACACGAACTTTCAGGAGATTGCCTCCACCCATTTCCTCCATCCCTGGAAGCGTGTTTCCTTAAAGAAAAGGTCTTACGTCGCCTACCCCTTCACGTAGCACCACCGGCGTATCGTCGGTCAGGTCGATAACCGTGGTCGGCTGCTGGCCCAGATAGCCCCCGTGAATAATCAGCTCCACCTGCTTCTCCAGGCGATCCTTAATCTCCTCGGGATCGGACTCGGTGAACTCGCTGCCCGGCAGCATCAGCGAGGTGGAGAGCATCGGCTCGCCCAGCGCCTCCAGCAGCGTCAGCGCGATGGGGTTCGACGGGACGCGCAGGCCGATTGTCTTACGTTTTTCCTGCAGCAGGCGGCGCGGCACCTCTTTGGTGCCCTTGAGAATAAAGGTATAGTTACCCGGCGTATTATTTTTGATCAGGCGAAACGCGACGTTATCGACAAATGAATAGGTCGACAGCTCGGAGAGATCGCGGCACATCAGGGTAAAGTTGTGGCCGTCCGGCAGCTGACGGATCCGGCAGATACGCTCCATCGCCCCTTTGTCCTCAATTTTACACCCCAGGGCGTAGCCGGAGTCGGTTGGGTAGACGATAACCCCCCCTTTGCGCACAATCTCAACGGCCTGGCTAATCAGGCGCGGCTGCGGGTTTTCCGGATGAATATAAAAAAACTGGCTCATACTTCCCTCACTGTGATTCCAGGCTGTTCCCAGAGCTGCCAGACAGCTTCGACACCCGCAGGCAGCCAGAGCTTACGGCCCAGCTCAATCCACGGACACGGCTGATGAAAATCAGAGCCCTGGGATGCCCATAGCTGATGCTGGCGCGCAAGCGCCGCCAGCTGGACGCGCTCATTGGGAGGCTGCTGGCACTGGGCCACTTCCATCGCGTCGCCGCGAGCTTCGGCAAAGTGCGCAACTAACCTTTTCAGCCATTTAGCGCTAAGACCGTAGCGCCCCGGATGGGCCAGCACCGCCTTACCGCCAGAATGATGAATGACATCAATAGCTTGTTCTATTGTACACCACCGGGGCGGAACGTATCCTGTTTTCCCGCGCGCCAGATATTTTTTAAATACATCCGCCATCGACGCCGCGCTGCCGCTCTCCACCAGAAAGCGCGCAAAATGGCCCCGGGTCACCGCCCCGCCGTCCGCCAGGCGCTGCGCCCCCTCCCAGGCTCCGGGAATATGCGCCTTTTCCAGCCGTTGGGCGATAAGCCGGGCGCGCTGCTGGCGAAGCTCATGCTGCCCGGCAAGAAAGTCGCGCATGGCCGGATGCTCAATAGCAATATTCAGCCCCACAATATGAATCTCATGGTTTTCCCAGAGGGTGGAAATTTCTACCCCGGCGATCAGCGTCAGCCCCAGCCCGGCCCGGACAATCTCCTCTCTGGCCGCCGGAATCGCGGCGGTGGTGTCATGATCGGTGATTGCCAGCGTGCCAACCCGCATAGCAACCGCGCGGTGTACCAGTTCCTCCGGCGTCAGGCGGCCATCAGACGCGGTCGTATGGCTGTGGAGATCGTAAATCACTGCGTAATTCGTGTCGCTCAAGGCGGCTCCCGTCTTCAATAAAGTGCGTTCCGCGCCATGATAACGTTTCTGCAATTTTACTGAAATCAGGTGTTGACAATAACCGCCCGAACCAGTTAACTAGTACGCAAGTTCACATCAAGAGGGTATCAGGCATGAAAACAACGTTTGCACTGCACGGCGGGTGGCGTACTTCCTGATTTCGGGCAGTGTATTACGCCTGCGTACAGCAGCCAGATACCCGGCCCGCCAGATGAGCGGGCTTTTTTTTGAGAAAAATTAACGAGAATAATCATGCAAACACAAAAACCGATGCTCGAACTGCTCACCCGCGACGCCATCTATCATGATAATCCAACGGCGCTGTTTCATCAGATCTGCGCCGACCGACCGGCGACGCTGCTGCTGGAATCTGCCGATATCGACAGCAAGGACTCGCTGAAAAGCCTGCTGCTGGTGGACAGCGCCCTGCGCATTACCGCTATAGGTGACACCGTCACGATACGGGCCCTCTCCGACAATGGAGCCTCCCTGCTGCCGCTGCTTGACGCCGCCCTGCCGGCCGGAGTGGAAAATGAACGGCAGCCAGCGTGCCGGGTGCTGCGCTTTCCTCCGGTCAGTTCGCTGTTGGATGAAGACGCCCGCCTCTGCTCTCTGTCGGTATTCGACGCCTTTCGTCTGCTTAAAGCGCTGGTGAACGTGCCGGAGAATGAGCGCGAGGCCATGTTCTTCGGCGGTCTGTTCGCCTACGACCTCGTCGCCGGCTTTGAGGATCTACCGCAGCTTGAGGCCGACAACGCCTGCCCCGACTACTGTTTTTACCTGGCGGAAACCCTGGCAATCGTCGACCACCAGAAGAAAATTACGCGCATTCAGGCCAGCCTGTTCACGCCCGACAGCGCGGAGAGGCAGCGCCTGAGCGGGCGGCTGGCGCAGCTCTGCCAGCTGATGACGGAGCCTGCGCCGCCGCTGCCGGTCACCGCCGTGCCGCATATGCGCGAGATGTGCAGCCAGAGCGATGAGGCCTTTGGCGAAGTGGTGCGCAGCCTGCAAAAAGCCATCCGTGCGGGAGAGATTTTTCAGGTGGTGCCATCCCGCCGCTTTTCGCTGCCCTGCCCTTCGCCGCTGGCGGCCTACTACGTGCTGAAGAAAAGCAACCCCAGCCCGTACATGTTCTTTATGCAGGATAACGACTTCACGCTGTTTGGCGCATCGCCGGAAAGCTCCCTGAAATACGATGCCACCAGCCGACAGATTGAGATCTACCCCATTGCCGGCACCCGCCCGCGCGGCCGCCGCGCCGACGGCTCGCTGGATCGCGACCTCGACAGCCGTATCGAGCTGGAGATGCGCACCGACCATAAGGAGCTGTCTGAACATCTGATGCTGGTGGACCTGGCGCGCAACGATCTGGCGCGCATCTGCACGCCGGGCAGCCGCTACGTGGCCGATATGATGAAGGTGGATCGCTACTCTTTCGTGATGCATCTTGTCTCGCGGGTGGTAGGCGAGTTACGCAGCGATCTGGACGTACTGCACGCCTGGCGCGCCTGTATGAACATGGGCACCCTGTGCGGAGCGCCGAAGGTGCGCGCCATGCAGCTTATCGCTCAGGTCGAAGGACGCCGTCGCGGCAGCTACGGCGGCGCGGTAGGCTACTTCACCGCCCACGGCGATCTGGATACCTGCATTGTTATTCGCTCAGCGCTGGTTGAAAACGGTATCGCCACCGTGCAGGCGGGGGCCGGCATCGTGCTCGATTCCATACCGCAGTCGGAGGCCGACGAAACCCGTAATAAGGCGCGCGCGGTCCTGCGCGCTATCGCCACCGCGCATCACGCACAGGAGACCTTCTGATGGCTGACATTCTGCTGCTCGATAATATCGACTCATTCACTTATAACCTGGCGGATCAGCTGCGCACCAGCGGCCATAACGTGGTGATTTACCGTAACCATATTCCGGCGCAAACCTTAATCGACCGCCTGGCGACCATGGAAAATCCGGTGCTGATGCTTTCCCCTGGCCCCGGCACGCCGGGCGAGGCGGGCTGTATGCCGGAGCTGCTGACCCGCCTGCGCGGAAAGCTGCCCATCGTCGGCATCTGCCTCGGCCACCAGGCGATTGTCGAAGCCTACGGCGGCTACGTCGGTCAGGCCGGCGAAATTCTGCACGGCAAGGCCTCCAGCATTGAACACGACGGCCAGGCGATGTTCGCCGGGCTGGCGAACCCGCTGCCGGTAGCGCGCTATCACTCGCTGGTCGGCAGCAACGTGCCCGCCGGGCTGACTATTAACGCTCACGTTGGCGGCATGGTGATGGCGGTACGTCATGACGCGGATCGCGTCTGCGGCTTTCAGTTTCATCCGGAGTCGATCCTGACCACCCAGGGGGCGCAGCTGCTGGAACAGACCCTGGCCTGGGCGCTGCAGAAGCGGGAGCAGGCCAACACCCTGCAGCCGATCCTCGAAAAGCTGTATCAGGCGCAAACCCTGACCCGGCAGGAGAGCCACCAGCTGTTTTCCGCGGTCGTGCGCGGCGAGCTGAAGCCAGAGCAGCTGGCCGCCGCGCTGGTCAGCATGAAGATCCGCGGTGAAGATCCCCAGGAGATCGCCGGTGCCGCCACCGCCCTGTTGGAAAACGCCGCCCCGTTTCCGCGCCCCGACTATTCGTTTGCCGATATCGTCGGCACCGGCGGCGACGGCAGCAACAGCATCAATATCTCTACCGCCAGCGCCTTTGTCGCCGCCGCCTGCGGCCTGAAGGTCGCCAAACACGGCAACCGCAGCGTCTCCAGCAAGTCCGGGTCGTCGGATCTGCTGGCGGCCTTCGGTATTAATCTGGACATGAACGCCGACCGCGCGCGCCGGGCGCTGGACGAGCTGGGCGTCTGCTTCCTGTTTGCGCCGAAGTACCATACCGGCTTCCGCCACGCGATGCCGGTGCGTCAGCAGCTGAAAACCCGCACGCTGTTCAACGTTCTCGGCCCGCTGATCAACCCGGCGCACCCGCCGCTGGCGCTGATCGGCGTCTACGGTCCTGAGCTGGTGTTGCCCATTGCCGAGACCCTGCGCGTGCTGGGCTACCGCCGCGCGGCGGTGGTTCACAGCGGCGGCATGGATGAAGTCTCCCTGCATGCGCCCACCATCGTGGCGGAGCTGCACGACGGCGAAATTAAAAGCTATCAGCTTACGGCAGAGGACTTTGGCCTGACGCCCTATCATCAGGAACAGCTGGCGGGAGGCACGCCGGAAGAAAACCGTGACATTCTGACACGCTTGCTACAAGGTAAAGGCGACGCCGCCCACGAGGCCGCCGTCGCCGCCAACGTGGCGATGCTGATGCGCCTGCACGGCAAAGAAGATCTGCGGGCGAATGCCCGAACCGTACTGGAGGTACTGCGCAGCGGTGCCGCGTATGAAAGAGTCACCGCACTGGCGGCAAGAGGGTAAATAATGGAAACCGTTTTAGCAAAAATCGTCGCGGACAAGGCGATTTGGCTGGAGGCCCGCAGGCAGCGGCAGCCGCTGGCCAGCTTTCAAAATGAGGTCAGGCCAAGCTCGCGTCATTTTTATGACGCCCTGCAGGGCGCGCGCACCGCGTTCATTCTGGAGTGCAAAAAGGCGTCGCCTTCGCGCGGGACAATTCGCGATGACTTTGACCCGGCGCGCATTGCCGGCGTGTATCGCCACTACGCCTCGGCGATCTCAGTGCTTACCGACGAAAAGTATTTCCAGGGGAGCTTTGATTTTCTGCCCCTCGTCAGCCAGGCCGCGCCGCAGCCGGTGCTGTGCAAAGACTTTATTATCGATCCTTATCAGATTTACCTGGCGCGCTATTACCAGGCCGACGCCTGCCTGCTGATGCTCTCGGTGCTTGACGACGACCAGTACCGCCGGCTCGCCGCCGTTGCCCACAGCCTTAGCATGGGCGTGCTGACCGAGGTCAGCAACGAGGCGGAACTGGCGCGCGCCATCGCCCTGGGGGCGAAGGTGGTGGGCATTAACAACCGTGACCTGCGCGATCTGTCGATTGACCTGAACCGCACCCGCGAGCTGGCCCCGAGGCTGGGCCACGGCATTACGGTTATTAGCGAATCCGGGATAAATACCTACAGCCAGGTGCGCGAACTGAGCCACTTCGCCAATGGATTTCTGATCGGCTCGGCGCTGATGGCCCATGAGGATCTGCACACCGCCGTACGCCGCGTCCTGCTCGGCGAGAATAAGGTCTGCGGTTTGACCCGTCCCCAGGACGCGGAGGCCGCCTTTGCGGCAGGCGCTATCTATGGTGGACTGATTTTTGTCCCCGGCTCCCCGCGCGTCGTCACTCTCGGGCAGGCGCGCGAGGTCATAGCCGCCGCGCCGCTGCGCTACGTCGGCGTCTTTCGCGACGACGACATCGGCTACGTGTGCGAAACGGCGGCCGCGCTCTCCCTTGCCGCCGTTCAGCTGCACGGGAGCGAGGATCGACAGTACGTCAGCGCTTTGCGCGCCGCCCTGCCTGAGCAGGTGCAGATCTGGAAAGCGCTAAGCGTAGGCGAATCCCTGCCCGCCCGCGACTATCCGCACGTCGACAGATACGTTCTCGATAACGGCCCGGGCGGCAGCGGTCAGCGCTTTGACTGGTCCCTGCTGCAGGGGCAAAAGCTGGACAACGTCCTGCTGGCGGGTGGATTAGGCGCAGATAACTGCGTCGAAGCAGCCCGGACCGGCTGTGCCGGTCTCGATTTTAACTCTGGCGTGGAGTCACAGCCGGGCATCAAGGATGCGCGTCTGCTGGCCTCGGTATTTCAGACGCTGCGCGCCTATTAAGGAAAAGAAAATGACAACACGACTCAACCCCTACTTTGGCGAATTTGGCGGCATGTACGTGCCGCAGATCCTGATGCCGGCCCTGCGCCAGCTGGAAGAGGCCTTCATCAGCGCCCAGAAGGATCCTGAGTTTCAGGCTCAGTTTAACGACCTGCTGAAAAACTATGCCGGTCGCCCCACCGCCCTGACCAAATGCCAGAATATCACCGCCGGCACCCGCACCACGCTCTATCTGAAGCGTGAAGATCTGCTGCACGGCGGAGCGCATAAGACCAACCAGGTGCTCGGCCAGGCGCTGCTGGCGAAGCGGATGGGCAAGACCGAAATTATTGCCGAAACCGGTGCCGGGCAGCACGGGGTCGCGTCAGCGCTGGCCTGCGCCCTGCTGGGTCTGAAGTGTCGCGTCTATATGGGAGCAAAGGACGCGGAGCGCCAGTCGCCGAACGTCTTCCGGATGCGCCTGATGGGCGCGGAGGTAATTCCGGTACACAGCGGTTCCGCCACCCTGAAGGACGCCTGCAACGAGGCGCTGCGCGACTGGTCCGGCAGCTATGAAACCGCGCACTATATGCTCGGAACGGCGGCTGGCCCCCACCCCTATCCCACCATCGTACGCGAGTTTCAGCGCATGATCGGCGAAGAGACGAAGGCGCAGATCCTTGAAAAAGAGGGGCGTCTGCCGGACGCGGTGCTCGCCTGCGTGGGCGGCGGTTCGAACGCCATCGGCATGTTTGCCGACTTTATCGATGAGCCGGGCGTGGGCCTTATCGGCGTGGAGCCAGGTGGCCACGGCATCGAAACCGGCGAGCACGGCGCGCCGCTGAAGCACGGCCGGGTGGGGATTTACTTTGGCATGAAATCACCAATGATGCAGACCGAAGAGGGGCAGATTGAGGAGTCTTACTCTGTTTCCGCCGGCCTAGACTTCCCCTCCGTCGGGCCGCAGCACGCCTACCTGAACAGCACCGGGCGCGCGGATTACGTCTCCATTACCGACGATGAGGCGCTGGAGGCCTTTAAAACGCTCTGCCTGCACGAAGGGATCATTCCGGCTCTGGAGTCATCACACGCCCTGGCGCACGCCCTGAAAATGATGCGCGACGAGCCGCAAAAAGAGCAGCTGCTGGTGGTTAATCTTTCCGGCCGCGGCGATAAAGACATTTTTACCGTACACGATATTCTGAAAGCGCGAGGGGAAATCTGATGGAACGCTATGAAAATTTATTCGCCCGGCTGAACGAACGTCGGGAAGGTGCTTTTGTTCCCTTTGTTACCCTGGGCGATCCCTCCGTGGAGCAGTCGCTGAAGATTATCGACGCGCTGGTCGAGGCAGGTGCCGACGCCCTGGAGCTGGGTATCCCCTTCTCCGATCCGCTGGCCGACGGCCCGACCATCCAGAACGCCACCCTGCGCGCCTTCGCCGCCGGGGTTACGCCTTCCCGATGCTTTGAGATGCTGGCGCTGATCCGCCAGAAGTATCCGGAGCTGCCCGTCGGCCTGCTGATGTACGCCAACCTGGTCTTCAATAAAGGAATCGACGCATTTTATGAACGCTGTAAGCAGGCGGGTGTGGACTCTGTGCTGGTTGCCGACGTGCCGCTGGAAGAGTCGGCCCCGTTCCGCCAGGCGGCGCTGCGGCATAATATTGCGCCGATTTTCATCTGTCCGCCCAACGCCGATGACGATCTGCTGCGCCAGCTGGCCTCTCACGGGCGCGGTTACACCTATCTGCTGTCGCGGGCCGGGGTAACCGGTGCCGAGAATCGGGCGGCTCAGCCGCTCCGGCATCTGGTCGACAGGCTGAGGGAGTACAACGCCGCCCCGCCGCTGCAGGGCTTCGGTATCTCGACCCCCGACCAGGTTGCCGCCGCCCTTAAGGCCGGGGCCGCCGGAACGATTTCCGGCTCGGCGATTGTCAAAATCATTGAGAAGAACGTTAACCAGCCGCAGCAGATGCTGACAGAGCTGAAGACGTTCGTTACTGCTATGAAGGCGGCCACCCGCACCTGACCCTCCGGCGTGCCGGAGCCATTCCGGCGCGCCCCCACCTCCCGCCACGCCTCACCCGCTATCGGATATCCCGCACGTCGAATCGCGTCCCGGCAGATTTGAACGCCGTACAGCGGCGGCCGGTCAGGGTAAGTCTCATAGATGAGACGAGTAACCAGAAGCCAACGCACCTGCAGCTTGAAGTATGACGGGTATAACCAGGAATCCTCCCAATTAAGCGTGCCGGGAACGGCAAAAGAGGTCAGGGAAGTCGGGCTTAACGTAAATTTATGTCAACACAGTCCGGGCTATTAATACATTCACACATATTGATTTTTTTCATTTTTTCCTGCAGTTCCGCCAGGAGAGGGCTAAGTCGTTTATTCCTTTAGCAATAGAAAATATATCTCCGCCGGAACTGAGGCTATTTTGTTGCAATCCTTTGACCGCTGCCACCATTTGACTAATCGACGCCAACAGCTAATTTTAGAAGGGTGTCGACACGCATCACAAAATGACATTTACATTTAACAACGAAGCAGGAGAAATAACATGGCCGAACATCGTGGTGGTTCAGGAAATTTCGCCGAGAATCGTGAAAAAGCATCCGAAGCAGGTCGTAAAGGCGGTCAGCATAGCGGCGGTAATTTTAAAAACGATCCGCAGCGCGCTTCTGAAGCGGGTAAAAAAGGGGGACAAAACAGTCATGGTGGAAATAAATCCAACAAGTCCTGACTGTCCCTGACGTGAATAATTGCGTGATTTAATCGAAGCAGACTGCGGGTCGTCTGGCTCGCAGTATTCCACACGGGAGAACCAGATGAATATTAAAACCGTTGAAGAACTTTTTATCCATTTACTTTCTGACACCTACAGCGCAGAGAAACAATTAACCCGCGCCCTTGCTAAATTAGCCAGATCTGCCTCTGATGAAAAATTAGTCCAGGCCTTTCAGGCACATCTGGATGAAACTCAGGGACAAATAGAACGGATTGATCGGGTGGTCGAATCTGACGCGGCCATTAAAATTAAACGCATGAAGTGCGCGGCGATGGAAGGGCTAATCGAAGAGGCCAATGAGGTCATCGAAAGCACCGAGAAAAACGAAGTGCGCGATGCGGCGCTTATCGCTGCGGCGCAGAAGGTGGAGCATTATGAAATCGCCAGCTACGGTACGCTGGTCACCCTGGCGCAGCAGCTCGGCTACAAGCAGGCGGCCAAACTGCTCAGCGAGACCCTGGAAGAGGAAAAAGCCACCGATATTAAATTAACCGATCTGGCCCTCGGCTCGGTCAATAAAAAAGCGGGCAATAAATCCTGATTTATCCGTGTCATATTTCAGACCGCAAACGCTTCGTCGGTATTTTTTATTCTGCAGAGGCGTAGTCATTATCGTTTAAATGCGTTTTCGTATTGCCCTGCAATCATAATGGTTCAGGAAATATAAACGCCTGGCGTTTAAACCCGAATTAATTGACTTATATATCAAGAGGACATCTCTATGGATCGCATTGAACATTATCATGACTGGTTACGTGACGCACATGCTATGGAAAAACAGGCGGAATCAATGCTTGAATCCATGGTCAGCCGTATCGACAATTATCCGGACGTGCGTGCGCGTATCGAACAGCACGTCAGTGAAACCAAACAACAAATCGCTAAGCTGGAAGAAATTCTCGATCGCAATAATATTTCCCGCTCCGTTATTAAAGACTCGATGAGTAAAATGGCCGCTTTTGGTCAGTCTATCGGCGGGATGTTTCCATCCGATGAAATTATTAAAGGCTCCATTAGCGGTTACGTCTTTGAACAATTTGAAATAGCCTGCTACACCTCGCTGTTGGCCGCGGCAAAACATGCCGGCGACACCGCCTCTGTTCCCGCTATCGAATCCATCCTTAATGAAGAAAAAGCGATGGCCGAGTGGTTAATTAACCATATTCCACAGACCACTGAACAATTCTTGCTGCGCTCCGAAACCGACGGCGTTGAAGCGAAAAAATAATTAGCGAATCAGGAGGAAGAATGTTTCGACACGTAAAACAACTGCAATATACGGTGCGGGTCAGCGAGCCTAATCCGGGTCTGGCTAACCTGCTGCTTGAACAGTTTGGCGGCCCGCAGGGTGAACTGGCGGCGGCCTGCCGCTATTTCACCCAGGGCCTGGGCGATGACGACGCCGGACGCAAAGAGATGCTGATGGATATCGCTACCGAAGAGCTGAGCCACCTGGAGATTATCGGCACCCTCGTGGGGATGCTGAACAAAGGGGCTAAAGGAGCGCTGGCCGAAGGGACGGAAAGCGAAGCCGAGCTTTATCGTTCGCTGACGGCCAACGGTAACGATAGCCATGTCACCTCCCTGCTCTATGGCGGCGGCCCGGCACTGACCAACTCGGGCGGCGTCCCCTGGACCGCCGCCTATATCGACACTATTGGTGAAGTTACCGCCGATCTGCGCTCTAACATCGCCGCCGAGGCGCGGGCCAAGATTATCTATGAGCGCCTGATTAACGTGACCGACGATCCGGGCGTAAAAGATGCGCTGGGGTTCTTAATGACCCGCGAAGTGGCGCACCAGCTCTCTTTTGAAAAAGCGCTGTACGCCATTCGCAATAACTTCCCGCCGGGCAAACTGCCGCCGGTGGAGCAGTATGCCAACGTTTACTACAACATGTCCCAGGGCGACGACCTGCGCGGCAGCTGGAACAGTGACGAGAACTTTAACTACGTCGCGGAGCCGATGCCGGCGGTTGACGGCGGCGACGGCGGTTCTACCATCAAGCTGTCGCGCGAGCAGCAGGCCCTGCTGAAAGCGATGGCGCAAAGAACCCAGTCCGATCCTGCCGCCGAACCGCTAACCGGCGCAGAGCTTGGCGAAGGGGAACCACAGCAACAAGATAAATCGCTGAAAAAATAAAACCGTGTGTGTCATGTCCCTGTTGACCCCGTAAATACGGGGTCTTTTTTATGATGCATTGCGGATAGTGAACCGGCCCGGATTCAGAAACGATAGCCGGTGGAAAACATAAATACCCACGGGTCCAGGCGGGTACTGACATGCTGAGGCTCGCCGCCCGCCTTAAATTTCACCGTGGTGTCGATATCCATATACCAGACGGACATGTTAAGCAGCCAGTCGCGGTTAATCAGATAATCTATCCCCACCTGCCCTGCGGCTCCCCAGGAATTTTTCAGGCTCAGATCGGTTAAGCCCGCCTCTTTGCCGGTGCTGTTAAAATCGCTGTTAAAAAAGGCGGTGTAGTTGATCCCGGCTCCGATATAGGGACGCAGCCTGCTGGCGGAATCACCAAAATACCACTGTGCCATCAGGGTCGGTGGCAGATGGCGCACCGTCGCAATATCGCCCGTCGGCCCGGTGCCCACCTTATGGCGGAACGGCGTTGCCGCCAGCAGCTCCACGCCAATATTGTCGGTTGCCATCCAGGTAAAGGTCAGCCCCAGTTGGGTATTATTACTGACGTTGAAACTGCCGAGCGATCCGAGAACATTATCGGACCCTTCGGTTGGCCTGACCGTTGCCGAACCCGCGCGAAAAAAGAACTCACCCGCCTCATGGGCACCGGCCCCACCGGAGAAAAGCATACCTGCCGCTAAAAACACAGACGCTATTTTTTTCATATTCGCTCCTTCGTTATGGTTATCACTGCGCGTCCAACATACCTACTTTTGATTAATAAGTGATCTAACCTGGATCACACTATGTTTTCTAATTGCACGTTTATTGATCTGAATTAATTTAGAAATGGTATTAAAAATCCTGGTTATATCCGTATAAATCAAATAATGCGGCGTTTTGCTCTAAGGTTATTTTCTGTCCTCTTCCCCTTATCTGTGCGGACAGCCCTGAGCCTCAGGGGCGGCGGAAAGCCTCCGAAGCGAAAATGCTGCTCGCACGCTTGTGCGGCACCCGCAATGCTTATTTCTGCTGGAGTCGAAAACAACGACGGTGCGCTGCCACTCCACCCGCCGGCAATTTGCCGCCCAGGCCAGCGGGGAGCTAAAAAAGGCGCGGAAGCGCGACGATTTACCTGCGCTTTACAAAGATCTGCTTTTTCAGACAGAGCGTGATGCTGCCACTGCCGGGTTATCCAGGGTACAATTGCCCGCTATTCAATACCTGCAGAACGCAAGGAGAGTGCATGTCTATCACGGCGAAGTCCGTTTACCGTGACACGGGGAATTTTTTCCGTAATCAATTTATGGTCATCCTGCTAATTTCGCTGTTATGCGCGCTTATCACGGTGGTGATCGGACACGCCTTCACGCCGGGCGCAGCCCAGCTGGCCAGGCTCAGCGAAGGAGATAATCTTGCGGGCAGCGTCGGGCTGTTTGAGCTGGTGCAGAATATGACGCCGGAGCAACAGCAGATCCTGCTGCGCGCCTCGGCGGCCTCCACCTTCTCGGGGCTAATTGGCAACGCGATCCTGGCAGGCGGCGTCCTGCTGATAATTCAGCTCATCTCGGCGGGTCAGCGAGTCAGCGCCCTGCGCGCTATCGGTGCCAGCGCCCCGCTGCTGCCCAGGATGTTTATTCTGATTTTCCTCTCCACGCTGCTGGTGCAGCTCGGCGTGATGCTGATTATCGTGCCGGGCGTGCTGTTGGCAATCCTGCTGGCCCTGGCACCGGTGATGCTGGTGCAGGAAAAAATGGGCGTGTTCGCCGCGATGAATTACAGCCTGCGCCTGGGATGGTCCAATATGCGGCTGGTCGCCCCCGCCGTTATCGGCTGGATGCTGGCAAAGACGCTGCTGCTGCTGTTTGCTTCCGCTTTTACGGCAATAAACCCGGATCTCGGCCTGGTGCTGGCAAATACGTTGAGCAACCTGATTTCAGCGGTTCTGCTCATCTGGCTGTTCCGCCTGTATATGCTGATTCGCCAATAACCCTGTCGCGTCGCCGGTCGACGCATCTGAAACGGAATGAAAGAATGAAGCAGTTTCTCGATTTTTTACCGCTGGTCGTCTTTTTTGCCTTTTATAAGCTCTACGATATCTATGTGGCCACCACCGCGCTGATTATCGCCACCGCCATCGTCCTGATTTACAGCTGGGTACGCTTCCGTAAAGTGGAAAAAATGGCGCTGATTACCTTTGTGCTGGTGGCGGTATTCGGCGGCCTGACCCTGTTCTTTCACAACGATGAGTTTATTAAGTGGAAGGTCACGGTCATTTACGGCCTCTTCGCCGGCGCGCTGCTGTTCAGCCAGTGGGTAATGAAAAAACCGCTGATCCAGCGGTTGCTCGGCAAGGAGCTGACGCTGCCCGCGCAGGTCTGGTCAAAGCTGAACCTGGCGTGGGCCATCTTTTTTATCCTCTGCGGGCTGGCCAATATTTATATTGCCTTCTGGCTGCCGCAAAATATCTGGGTAAATTTTAAGGTATTCGGCCTGACCGCCCTGACGCTAATCTTTACCCTGCTGAGCGGCGTCTATATTTATCGCCATCTCCCCCAGGACGATCGCTCCTGATCCCTTCTTATTGCCAGGCCTGCGGGCCTGGTACTCTGTTGCACAATGTTTTCATTGTTACTGCATAATTGGGTGAATCATGAAGATATTATGGAGATTGCCGCCGCAATATTGTAATGAGAATACTTATCATTGATATTTCGTCTCGCATTTTTACTAATACGGATATCTGTGATGAAGACGAAGATCAAAATCCCCCCGCGCCCCCTGGCACTGCTGATTGCCGCCGCCCTCAGCGGCAGCGCGCTGGCCGCGGACGATATAATAAATGACGGCGAAACCATGGTTGTCCATGCCACCGCCGAAGATGCGCTGAAACAGCAGCCGGGAGTTTCAATCATTACGGCGAAAGATATCGAAAAAGCTCCGCCGGTCAACGATCTCTCCGATCTTATTCGCACCATGCCGGGGGTTAACCTGACCGGCAACAGCGCCAGCGGCAGCCGGGGCAACAATCGTCAAATTGATATCCGCGGCATGGGGCCGGAAAATACCCTGATTTTGATCGATGGCGTGCCGGTAACCTCCCGTAACTCGGTGCGCTACAGCTGGCGCGGCGAGCGTGACACCCGCGGCGACAGCAACTGGGTGCCCGTGGAAATGGTAGAGCGTATTGAGGTACTGCGCGGACCGGCGGCGGCACGCTACGGCTCCGGCGCGGCGGGCGGGGTCGTCAATATCATCACCAAACGTCCTACCAACGACTGGCACGGCTCGCTGTCGTTGTACACCAATCAACCGGAAAACGATAAAGAGGGGGCGACCAGGCGCGCCAACTTCGATCTCAGCGGTCCGCTGGCCGGCGATACGCTGACCATGCGCCTGTACGGTAATATCAATAAGACCGACGCCGACGCGGCGGACATCAATACCCAGCAGAACGGCTCCTATGCGGCCGGGCGCGAAGGGGTGCGCAACAAGGACATTAACGCCCTGCTCTCCTGGAAGCTGACCCCGCAGCAGATCCTCGATTTTGACTACGGCTACAGCCGCCAGGGCAATATCTACGCGGGCGATACTCAGTACAGCAACGCCAACGTCAGCCCCGGCGGGCTGGTTAGCACCCTGTACGGCGAGGAAACCAATCGCATGTACCGCCAGAATTGGGGCGTCACCCACAACGGCGTCTGGGACTGGGGCCAGTCCCGGTTTGGTCTCTACTACGAAAAAACTCACAACACCCGCATGCAGGAAGGCTCTACCGGTAAGGTGGAAGGGATGATCAACAATACCGATTACTCCACCAGCCGCCTGGAGTCCTGGCGCTCCACCGGCGAACTGAATATTCCCCTCTTCTGGCTGGTGGATCAGACCCTGACCCTGGGCGCGGAATGGAACCGCGATGAGCTGGACGATCCGGCGTCAATGCACTCAACTGACGCCTCCGGGGTGGAAATCGGCGGTATTTCAGGCGACGCCAGCAGCCGCAGCGCCAAAAACAGCGCCACCCTCACCGGCATTTATCTGGAAGATAATATTCAGGCCCGGCCAGGCACCGACGTCATTCCGGGCATCCGCTTCGATTATCATAACGACTTTGGCACCAACTGGAGCCCGAGCCTGAACCTCTCCCAGGAGCTGGGCGAGCTGTTCAAGGTAAAGGCCGGTATCGCCCGGGTGTTTAAGGCACCGAACCTGTATCAGTCCAGCAAAGGCTACCTGCTCTCTACCCGCGGCAACGGCTGCCCGAATACTATCGCCAGCGGCAGCTGCTATCTGCTGGGCAACCCGGATCTCGATCCGGAAATCAGTATTAACAAAGAAATTGGCCTCGAATTTAACTATGAGGGCTGGGACGCAGGCATAACCTGGTTCCGTAATGACTATAAAAACAAAATCGTCAGCGGCACTGACATTATTGGCTACGCCTCCAACGGCAATAATATCCTGCGCTGGGAAAACGGCGGCAAAGCGGTAGTGGAAGGGCTGGAAGGTAACGTGACCATCCCGCTGGTGCCGGAGACCCTGAGCTGGCGCACCAACGCCACCTGGATGATTAAATCGGAAAATAAGGACACCGGTAACCCGCTCTCCGTGATCCCTAAATACACCATCAACACGATGCTGGACTGGCAGATTAGCAGCGCCCTGTCAGCAAACCTCCGCTGGACCCAGTATGGCAGGCAGAAGCCGCGCGAATATGCGGAAATACGCAACGAAACGGGCAATATGTCGGATAAAGAGATAGGCTCCTACGCCGTCGTCGGCATTGGTGCCAACTACCAGATGACAAAAAACCTGCGGTTCAATGCGGGCATCAGCAACCTGTTCGACAAGCAGATTTACCGTGAAAACAGCGGCGCGTCCACCTACAACGAGCCAGGCCGCGCCTGGTACGCCGGCGTAACCCTCTCCTTCTGATCCCCACTGCGCCCGTCAGACGGGCGCTTCCTTCTGTTCTCTCCGGCAAAATCATAGTAGCATCGCGCACTCTATCTTTTTGATCGGTTCTGCAATGATAACAACAGATAAAACTCCCAAAGGTGAACTGGTTTTACGCACGCTGGCCATGCCCGCCGACACCAACGCCAACGGTGATATTTTCGGCGGCTGGATAATGTCGCAGATGGATATTGGCGGCGCGATTCAGGCTAAGGAAATTGCTCACGGACGGGTGGTGACCGTTCGCGTGGAGGGAATGAGCTTTTTACGCCCGGTGGCGGTCGGCGACGTCGTATGCTGTTACGCCCGCTGCGTAAAGCGCGGCACAACGTCCATCAGTATTAATATTGAGGTATGGGTGAAAAAGGTGGCGTCGGAGCCAATCGGACAGCGCTATAAGGCAACGGAGGCGCTGTTTATCTACGTGGCGGTCGATCGGGACGGCAAGCCGCGCCCGCTTCCGGCACCGGAGTAAGCCTTTCGCTCAGGCTGGCGTCACCGTCGGACGACGCCAGCCTCGGCCCCTTAACCAGGCGTGGCGTCATCGCTCACCTGCCTGAGGAACTGGCCCATTACTTATTCAATCTGCGACGTGCCGTTCAGGCGGAAAACAATATTCACCACCAGCCCGGCCCCCGGCTTGCCCGCCTCATAGCGCCATCTGCGCATCGCGTTTTTCACATCGCGTTCAAACATATTTGCCGGCTGCGCGGAGAGGATCTGCACGTTGGCTACCCGGCCGTCGGCGGTAACGTCAAACTTCACCTTCACCCGCCCCTCAATGCGCAAGGCCCGCGCGCGATCCGGATAGGTGGGCTGATTGCGGCTCAGGGCGCGGGGGCCACTGGGCACGCTGACCGCCGGACGGCTGGAGGCGGAGCTGGCCGTCGTGCTGCTGGTCGGACGCGCAGAGGTCGGATTATCAAACGGCGAGGCCGGGCGCGGTTCCGCCGGTTTCACGTCACGCTTCAGCTTCTCTTCAACCCTCTTTTTCACCGGCTTAGGCTTTGGTTTCGGCTTAGGCTTAGGCTTAGGCTTAGGCTTTTCAATGACGATCGGGGCCTCTTTCGGCGGTTCGGGAATAACTTCTGGCTCTGGCTCCGGTTCCGGCTCGACTACCGGCTCCGGGGGCGGCTGCACCGCCTGAGGCGGCTCCAGATCGGCCGGTGCCACCATCGTCACAACGATGGGCTGACCGGGCGCGGGCAGTTCAATAACCTGATGCGCCGAGGAGTAGAGTATCCCCGCAATAAGAGCGCCATGAACGCCAACGGCGAGTAGCGCCGGCCAGGGGAAGCGCCGACGAGGGAGATCAAAGGTCATTGAGGTCATAATCGTTACAGTTAAAAAACCAGACCCTGATTTTAAATGCAAATAGCAATCATATTCAATAAGCCAGCAGAATAAGAGGCCCCTTAAAGGCGCTATATGATGAAAAAGACCGCGCTAACCGCACGGCCTTAACAAAGCCGTCAACTTTGCGTTGCAGTTACACTTTCTTTCAAATAACGTAAGCGACGATTTTTATCGTTCAAGGAGCCTTACCGTGCTTTATATTATCTATGCGCAAGATATTGCCGACTCTCTCGATAAGCGCCTGTCCGTTCGCCCTGCGCACCTGGCCCGCCTGCAGCTTCTGCGCGACGAAGGGCGGCTGCTGACGGCAGGCCCGATGCCTGCGGTCGACAGCAACGATCCCGGCGCGGCCGGATTTACCGGCTCGGCGGTTATCGCTGAGTTCGCATCGCTGGAAGAAGCCCAGGCGTGGGCAGACGCCGATCCCTACGTTGCCGCCGGCGTTTATGCGCAGGTATCGGTAAAGCCGTACAAAAAGGTATTTTAAGGCTGCCGAACGGCGTTCACTCTGCCCTGCTCCTGCCCGGATTACGCCATCACGCGCGATGGAGGAACAGTCCTGAACGCACGGAGCGCGGTTCACGGGCACCGCAGGCGGTGCCCTTTTTATTTCAGATATCGTAGATCGCAAACAGCAACGAATTACGCTGATGGTTGAGAATACATTTTCTGATTGAATGGATGCGCATATTGCGTCGTGACTGACCTTCAAGCCAGCGCGCTTTACGGCGGCTGGCCTGACGCAGCATACGCCAGCGTCCCACTTCCGTTCTACTCCGCTTCATGTTAACAACTCTTACCGTACAAGAGGCTGCATTATACCCCTGGACCACAAGCAGACCAGCGGTTTTCCGGTGTTTTTATTTGCCAGATGAATCCTGGCGCGTAAACTCTTAACAATACGCTTTCAAAAGGATTTTTTTAACTATGACAACCTTCTACACGGTAGTGAGTTGGCTGGTCATTTTCGGTTACTGGATGCTCATCGCCGGCGTGACGTTGCGCATATTGATGAAGCGTCGCGCCGTTACCTCCGCCATGGCCTGGCTGCTGGTGATTTATATCCTGCCGCTGGTGGGGATCATCGCCTACCTCTCCCTCGGTGAACTCCATCTGGGTAAGCGTCGGGCCGAACGCGCCAGAGCCATGTGGCCCTCTACCGCCAAATGGCTGAAGGATCTGAAGGCCTGCAAACACATTTTTGCCGAAGAGAACAGCAGCGTCGCAACGTCGCTGTTTCATCTGTGCGAGCGTCGTCAGGGAATCGCCGGCGTGAAAGGAAATCAGCTGCAGCTGCTTACCGATTCCGATGAGGTCATGCAGGGGCTGATTCGCGATATAGAGCTGGCGCGGCACAATATTGAGATGGTGTTCTATATCTGGCAGCCGGGCGGCATGGCGGATCGGGTGGCCGAATCGCTGATGGCGGCCGCGCGGCGCGGCATCCACTGCCGCCTGTTGCTTGACTCTGCGGGCAGCGTGGCCTTTTTCCGCAGCCCCTGGGCGGCGATGATGCGCAACGCGGGGGTTGAGGTGGTCGAAGCCCTTAAGGTCAACCTGCTGCGCGTATTTTTACGGCGAATGGATCTGCGTCAGCACCGGAAAATGGTGATCATCGACAGCTACATCGCCTGGACCGGCAGCATGAACATGGTCGACCCGCGCTTTTTCAAACAGGAGGCCGGCGTCGGCCAGTGGGTTGACCTGATGGCGCGCATGGAGGGGCCGATCGCCACCTCAATGGGCATCGTTTACTCTTGCGACTGGGAAATCGAAACCGGCAAGCGTATCCTGCCCCCGCCGCCGGATAACAATATTATGCCCTTTGAGCAGGCCAGCGGTCATACCATCCATACCATCGCCTCCGGGCCGGGTTTTCCTGAGGATCTTATCCACCAAGCGCTGCTCACCGCGACCTACGCCGCGCGGGAATATTTAATCATGACCACGCCCTACTTCGTCCCCAGCGACGACCTGCTGCACGCCATCTGCACGGCGGCCCAGCGCGGGGTGGACGTCAGCATTATTTTACCGCGGAAGAACGATTCCCTGCTGGTGGGCTGGGCCAGCCGCGCCTTTTTTAGCGAGCTTCTGGCCGCCGGGGTAAAAATTTATCAGTTTGAGGGCGGGCTGCTGCATACCAAGAGCGTGCTGGTTGACGGCGAGCTGAGCCTGATCGGCACCGTCAACCTTGATATGCGCAGCCTGTGGCTGAACTTCGAGATCACCCTGGCGATCGACGACGCCGGTTTCGGCGGCGATCTGGCGGCGGTGCAGGATGACTACATCTCCCGCTCGCGGCTGCTGGACGCCCGGCTGTGGATGAAGCGACCGCTGTGGCAGCAGGTCACCGAACGGCTGTTTTACTTCTTCAGCCCATTGCTGTAAAACGTGCCCACCCGAGAGTCAACAGGTAGTCATTATGGAAATGGATCTGAACAATCGCCTGACTGAAGATGAAACCCTTGAGCAGGCTTACGATATTTTTCTCGAACTGGCGGCGGACAATCTCGATCCGGCAGATATCATTCTGTTTAATCTGCAGTTCGAGGAGCGCGGCGGCGCGGAGCTGTTTGATCCCTCCGCGGAGTGGCAGGAGCATGTCGACTTCGACCTGAATCCTGACTTCTTCGCTGAGGTGGTGATTGGCCTTGCCGACAGCGAAGACGGCGAAATTAACGACGTTTTTGCCCGGGTACTGCTGTGCCGGGAGAAAAACCATAAGCTCTGCCATATCCTCTGGCGCGAGTAACCCTCCCGGCGGCTTCAGGCGCTCATGTTTTCCGCCGCGCCTGAAGCGGATCGACCTTCAGGCAGGAGACGGCATGGTGGAAGCCGCCCTCCAGCGGCGGGCGCGTTTGCGCACACTCCGGCCCGGCAATCGATAAGTGGTATAGCAAAAGTGGCGCTAGCTGAGCAGTCCGGGGAAGATCCCCTTAATGCCGGTAACGATAAATTCGATTCCCAGCGCCATCAGCAGCAGCCCCATAATGCGGGTAATCACGTTGATCCCCGTCTGACCCAGCACCCGTACCAGCCAGGGCGCGATACGAAACAGGCTCCAGCAGCAGAAGGCAAACAGCGCAATCGCGATAAAGAATCCAAACAGATAGATTGCGCTGTGATAGCGCGTCCCCCAGACTATCGTCGAGCTGATAGCACCAGGCCCCGCCATCAGCGGCAGCGCCAGCGGTACAACGCCAACGCTTTCGCGGATCGCCGTCTCTGATTTTTCCTGCTTATTTTGTTTATCTTCGCCCAGCTTGCCGCTGATCATCGACATAGCGATAGTGACCACCAGAATGCCGCCAGCGATGCGGAAAGAGTCAATGGAGATCCCAAAAACCTGCAGTATGCCGTCCCCCAGAAAAAGCGAGGTCCATAAAATAATGGCTACCGACAGGTTGGCGGTCAGATTGGTTTTATTGCGTGCCGCTGCCGTCTGGTAGCTGGTCATGCTGATGAATACCGGGATGATCCCGACCGGGTTGACTAACGCAAATAATCCAATGAAAAATTTGAAATAAACAGGGAAATCAAAAAGCGTATAGACCACGGTTAGCTCCGAAGCGTCGACCGGATATACCCGTCATACTTCAAGCTGCATGTGTATTGGCTACGCTTGCTCACCCCGGTCACAGTGTTCGCTATGCTCCCGGGGATTCGCTCGCTTGCCGCCTTCCTGCAGCTCAAATTATTTAGGGTATAATAGGGTAAAATGGAAAACGTTAAAAAAACCGTGCTGAAGATACCCTTCCTCACAGAATTTTTCACCTGTCAGGTAGCAAAATATCGGGCCTTTCTCCACGTTATCAGTTCGTACATATTATGCTACCGTCCTGCTTATTCATTAACACGCTTTATCATTCCCTCAGATAAATCACTAAAAGGCCATGCTGAAAGGTGTCAGCTTGGTAAAAAATTGATCCAGATCACACATTTACTACTCAGAAGTGAGTAATCTTGCTGACGCCACCTAAAGGAAATGCGTCGGCACAGGCCGGCTAGCCAAAAAGCGTTTTTAGTAAATCAAAGGTAAGGTAACTGGCTGTTTTTACTTAGCTTAACCGTTTTTACCTCCGCTATCTATACTCTGATCTCAGGCTGATGATTTACTAAAAAAGTTTAACATTATCAGGAGAGCATTATGGCTGTTACAAATATCGCTGAACTTAACGCACTCGTCGAGCGCGTTAAAAAAGCCCAGCGTGAATATGCCACGTTTACTCAAGAGCAGGTCGACAAAATCTTCCGCGCCGCCGCGCTGGCCGCCGCTGACGCCCGAATCCCGCTGGCTAAAATGGCCGTGGAGGAGTCCGGAATGGGCATCGTTGAAGATAAGGTGATTAAAAACCACTTTGCTTCTGAGTATATCTACAACGCTTATAAAGATGAAAAAACATGCGGCGTGCTGTCTGAAGACGACACCTTCGGGACCATTACCATTGCTGAACCCATCGGCATCATCTGCGGCATCGTGCCGACGACTAACCCAACCTCTACCGCCATCTTTAAATCCCTCATCAGCCTGAAGACCCGAAACGCCATTATTTTCTCGCCACACCCGCGGGCGAAAAACGCCACCAACAGGGCGGCGGAGATTGTTCTGCAGGCGGCTATCGCCGCCGGCGCGCCGAAAGACCTGATCGGCTGGATCGATCAACCTTCCGTTGAGCTGTCCAACGCCCTGATGCACCATCCGGACATCAACCTGATTCTGGCAACCGGCGGGCCGGGAATGGTTAAGGCCGCGTACAGCTCAGGCAAACCGGCGATCGGCGTGGGCGCGGGCAATACTCCGGTGGTCATCGATGAAACCGCCGACATCAAACGCGCGGTGGCCTCTGTGCTCATGTCCAAAACCTTCGATAACGGCGTTATCTGCGCCTCCGAACAGTCGGTCGTGGTGGTTGACGCGGTTTATGACGCCGTTCGCGAACGTTTCGCCAGCCACGGCGGCTATCTGCTGCAGGGTGCCGAACTGAAGGCCGTTCAGGACGTCATTCTGAAAAACGGCGCGCTCAATGCGGCCATCGTCGGCCAGCCGGCGCACAAAATTGCCGAGCTGGCTGGATTCAGCATACCGGAAACAACCAAGATTCTGATTGGTGAAGTGACGGTAGTCGGTGAAAGCGAGCCGTTCGCTCACGAAAAACTCTCCCCTACCCTGGCGATGTACCGGGCAAAGGATTTCGAAGATGCGGTGGGCAAGGCCGAGAAGCTGGTGGCGATGGGCGGTATCGGCCATACCTCCTGCCTGTACACCGACCAGGACAACCAGCCGGAGCGGGTCGCTTACTTCGGTCAGATGATGAAAACCGCGCGTATCCTGATCAACACCCCGGCTTCCCAGGGCGGTATCGGCGACCTCTATAACTTTAAGCTCGCACCATCCCTGACGCTGGGCTGCGGTTCCTGGGGCGGTAACTCCATCTCTGAAAACGTTGGTCCGAAGCACCTGATCAACAAAAAAACCGTTGCTAAGCGAGCTGAAAACATGTTGTGGCACAAACTTCCGAAATCGATCTACTTCCGCCGCGGCTCGCTGCCGATCGCCCTGGATGAAGTGATTACCGACGGTCACAAGCGCGCGCTGATCGTGACCGACCGCTTCCTGTTTAATAACGGCTATGCCGACCAGATCACCTCCGTGCTGAAAGCGGCCGGCGTTGAGACTGAAGTGTTTTTTGAAGTGGAAGCCGATCCGACCCTCTCGGTTGTGCGCAAAGGTGCCGAGCTGGCCAATTCCTTCAAGCCGGACGTGATCATTGCCCTGGGCGGCGGCTCCCCGATGGATGCGGCGAAAATTATGTGGGTGATGTATGAACATCCGGAAACCCACTTTGAAGAGCTGGCGCTGCGCTTTATGGATATCCGTAAGCGTATCTATAAGTTCCCGAAAATGGGCGTGAAGGCAAAAATGGTTGCTGTTACCACCACCTCCGGCACCGGTTCTGAAGTGACGCCGTTTGCGGTGGTTACCGACGATGCGACCGGGCAGAAATATCCGCTGGCGGACTACGCCCTGACTCCGGATATGGCGATTGTCGACGCCAACCTCGTGATGGACATGCCGAAGTCCCTGTGCGCGTTTGGTGGTCTGGACGCGGTAACCCACGCCCTGGAAGCCTACGTTTCCGTACTGGCCTCCGAGTTCTCTGACGGCCAGGCGCTGCAGGCGCTGAAACTGCTGAAAGAAAATCTGCCGGCGTCCTACAAAGAAGGAGCGAAAAATCCGGTTGCCCGCGAGCGCGTACACAGCGCCGCCACCATCGCCGGTATCGCGTTTGCCAACGCCTTCCTGGGCGTCTGCCACTCGATGGCACACAAGCTGGGCTCGCAGTTCCACATTCCGCACGGCCTGGCCAACGCCCTGCTGATCGCCAACGTGATTCGCTACAACGCCAACGACAACCCGACCAAACAGACGGCATTCAGCCAGTATGACCGTCCGCAGGCGCGCCGTCGCTATGCGGAAATCGCCGACCATCTTGGTCTGAGCGCACCGGGCGATCGTACCGCGGCGAAGATCGAAAAGCTGCTGGCGTGGCTGGAAAGCCTGAAGGCCGAACTGGGTATTCCGAAGTCCATCCGTGAAGCTGGCGTACAGGAAGCGGATTTCCTGGCGCACGTGGACAAGCTCTCTGAAGATGCATTCGACGATCAGTGCACCGGCGCTAACCCACGCTATCCGCTGATTTCTGAACTGAAACAGATCCTGCTGGATACCTACTATGGCCGTGAGTTCACGGAGGACGCAGCGGCAGTGCAAAAAGAGATGCCCGTGGCGATCAAACCGGTTAAGAAAGCGAAAAAACCGGCTTAATAGCTGAGCGTTGACTGATGCCGAAGCGGCCCCGATATGGGGCCGTTTTTTTATCCCCCCGCTCCCTCCGGTGCGCTTTTGAGGCAGCCTGAGCTGGCCGGATTTTAAAATGCGCAGCAAGGTCTCGTCGGGGCGTAGTCCATACAGGAGCAACTTTATACCCGTCATACTTCAAGTTGCATGTGCATTGGCTTTATTCGGCCCAGGGGCCTCACCCTGAAGGGGCCAGCCCCGGGGTTGTTCAAAACGCGCTGCGTTTTGTCCTGCAACGCGAATTATTTAGGATATATATCACAACCTGCAACGCGGCAAAGGCCATTCAGTCGGAGTGATGCCGGCCCTGTATCGCCGTCAGCGAGCCGCCGTTGAGCGCGTCCTTATAGTGTTTGCGGCATACCGAAACATAGCGTTCATTACCGCCGATGACGACCTGCTCGCCTTCGTTATAGGGCCGTCCCGTCGGGTCGAGACGTAATACTCTGGTCGCCTTACGCCCGCAAAAGCAGATTGTTTTTAATTCAACCAACTTATCTGACCAGGCCAGCAGATATTGGCTACCGGTAAACAGCTCACCGCGAAAATCGGTCCGTAGCCCGTAGCAGAGTACCGGTATATCAAGTCTGTCGACAACTTCAGATAATTCATAGACCTGTTGACGGGTTAAAAACTGACATTCATCCACCAATACGCAATGGATAGCCTGCTGCGCGTGGGCATCGCGAATCTCTTCAAACAATAACGATTCCTGGTTAAACAATTTCGCGGGTGAAGAAAGTCCGATCCGGGAACTCACTTTTCCTGCACCGTAGCGATTGTCAATTTCCGCCGTATAAACGACGGTACGCATCCCCCGCTCCTGGTAATTGTACGAAGATTGTAGTAACGCCGTCGACTTACCGGCATTCATAGCAGAATAGTAAAAATATAGCTGCGCCATCGGCTACAGGCCCTCACCTGAGCAAAATATAGAATTCCAGGAGTGTATCATATACACCGGGAAATGGTTGTTAGCCCCCCTTCCAGAGCTTGTATACCCGTCATACTTCAAGCTGCATGTGTGTTGGCTACGCTCATTCACCCCGGTCACAGTGTTCGCTATGCTCCTGGGGATTCGCTCGCTTGCCGCCTTCATGCAACTCGAATTATTTAGGGTATATATACTCCGCTGCCGGGAAGTGCCTCCTCTTCTTCGCCAGCGGTTCTGCCAAGAGAATGTATAAAAATGTGAACAAAGTTTGCAGGCCTATTCCCTGAGTCGGAAAAGTTTACGCAGAAAATTCCACCGGCGGCTTATCCCCAACGACCTAAAAGGAAACCCTGCATTTATTGTTGCTGTTGTTCCAGGCTCCCGTAATGTAATAGCCTGGTCTGCCTGAGGGAACTAATACAAAAGGTTGATATCATTGCAAAGCAATCCTATTTTACCCGTGGCGAAACCATGCCCGAACGGCAATTCTAACTGCAATCCGGGGAGTAACCGCCCCGCCAATAAGCTCTTTTTCGTACGCCAGCGCCAGGAAAATTTAACCTGGGATATTTATTAGCAGCGAAAAATAATGAGCGTTTTTGAATTCCTTACATTCCTGGCTATTGCACATCTGAATTTAACGCTCTATTATTAGCTCAACAAACCACCCCCAATATAAGTTTGAGATTACTACAATGAGCGAAGCACTTAAAATTCTGAACAACATCCGTACTCTTCGTGCGCAGGCAAGAGAATGCTCCCTTGAAACGCTGGAAGAAATGCTGGAAAAATTAGAAGTTGTGGTTAACGAACGTCGCGAAGAAGAAAGCGCGGCGGCGGCTGAAGTAGAAGAACGTACCCGCAAACTGCAGCAATATCGTGAAATGCTGATTGCTGACGGTATTGACCCGAATGAACTGCTGAATAGCATGGCGGCCGTTAAATCCGGCACTAAGGCTAAACGCGCTGCTCGCCCGGCTAAATATAGCTACATTGATGAAAACGGCGAAACCAAAACCTGGACCGGCCAGGGCCGTACGCCAGCCGTCATCAAAAAAGCGATGGAAGAGCAAGGCAAACAGCTCGACGATTTCCTGATCAAGAATTAATTTTCTGTTCGGTTAAAAATCCCGCCTGCGGCGGGATTTTTTTTATCCGCTATTCAGGTAACCGCTCCTACCCGGCCCTGCCGCCATAAAAAACGGCGCTGTGTTCCCAGCGCCGTCGCATAACAATTATAACAACTTGTTACTTTTTAAGACCAATCTCATCTTCAAGCCAGGCTTTAAATTCAGCGCCAAGCGTATTATGGCGGATACCGTATTCAACAAAGGCCTGCATATAGCCTAATTTATTACCGCAGTCATGGCTCTTGCCTTTCATATGATAGGCTTCAACGGTTTCTTTTTCGATCAGCATGTCGATGGCGTCGGTCAGCTGAATTTCATCGCCCGCTCCCGGAGGCGTCTTCGCCAGCAGCGCCCAGATATCGCCGCTCAGCACATAGCGGCCGACGACGGCCAGGTTAGACGGGGCAACGTCCGCTTTTGGCTTCTCAACCACGCCTACCATCGGCACGCTCTCGCCCGGCGTTAACGTCACGCCTTTGCAGTCCACCACGCCGTAAGCGGTCACGTCTTCCACTGGTTCAACCATAATCTGGCTGCTGCCGGTTTCATCAAAACGGCGGATCATCTCCGCCAGGTTGTCCTGAGACAAATCTGATTCAAATTCATCGAGGATAACGTCCGGCAGAATCACGGCAACGGGCTCATCACCAACCACAGGATGCGCGCACAAAACCGCGTGGCCCAGGCCTTTCGCCAGCCCCTGACGAACCTGCATAATGGTCACGTGCGGTGGACAAATAGACTGTACCTCTTCCAGCAGCTGGCGCTTAACCCGTTTTTCAAGCATCGCTTCCAGTTCGAAACTGGTGTCAAAATGGTTCTCAATGGAATTTTTCGAAGAGTGAGTCACCAGCACGATCTCGGTAATGCCGGCCACAATACATTCATTTACCACATACTGAATTAATGGCTTATCAACCAGCGGCAGCATCTCTTTCGGGATGGCTTTTGTTGCCGGCAGCATCCTGGTGCCTAATCCCGCTACCGGGATAACGGCCTTTTTGACTTTCGAATTAAGGGCAGCCATTTAACTTCTCCTGGACTGTTCATCTATTGAACGTGTTCATCAATCTGTATTGCATCCAAGTATATCAGGGCAGATGCAGGTCTCAGGTCCGGAAAGGACGGGAGGGGTATAATTAAGACGAATACTTATAAAAACTGGCGGCGATAGTAACACCCGCGCACAACGACAGGGTAAAGCAATTTACGCCAGCGCTTTCGTTTGTTCATTCCGCAGACAACATCAGACGAAGACGGCCGCCCGCTCCCCAAATTTGACACTGCCAGGCCTCGCAGCGCTGGTTAATTTGATTGAGATAAGTATTGCCTAATGTCCCTAGCGGAACTCCATTACTGATTGCAACGCTGTGCTCGCCGGTATTTAAGGTGGCGTTGAGACCGGCGGACACGAGGATCAGGTTTTTCAGGCCGCTGTGGTAATACCCCACAAATAGCGGGAACTGTCCGGGCAAATTGGCCTGGCGAAGCAGATGGTTTACCTGTTTCAATAACGCCCCTAATTCCGGCAGGCGCTGGTCCTGGTGCGCCAGATGTTCCTGCAGCAGTCCGTTAAATAACGCCCGCAGCAGCAGCGCCGCCAGCACTCCATTATCCCCGGCTCGCGTGACGTCCAGACAATAAAAGGCAAGATCGTTTTCCGAAAGCGGCGCGATGTCCAGCACCAGGCCGGGCTTATCGGCAGAAACCAGCTGCCGATAATTAACCCGACAGTGGGAAATAATTTGCTGAACCGGCGGCTGTAGTTCCTGAAGTAACTTTGCGGCAGCGACGGGATTTTCCACCATCGCATCCCAGTCGCGAAACAGCCGTTCTTCTTCCTCTACCCGGGAATTAAACATATTTGGATAGAGGCAGGCAAAAACGGCCTCCCGTAGCCGGTTAAGATCTTTAACCGGCTTGAGCAGAACGTCTTCAACCCCCAGCCGTAGCGCTTTGGCTATATCGGACATATTTTCGGTCGCCGAGATGACCAGAATTGGCGTCTGGTCGCCGCGGCTGCGTATGTGTTCTACCAGTTTGAGACCGTTCATTCTTGGCATAGCGAGATCGCAGATAATCAAATCTGCCGTAATACTTTCCAGTAACGTCAAAGCTTCCAGCCCGTCATTCGCCAGTGCCGTCGTCGCTCCCAAAGAGGAAAACCATGAGTCCAGAAGCGAGCGGAATACCGCCTCGTCTTCAACAATAAGAATCTGTTTCCCGACCAATGGCTGCGTCATGTTCTCTCCCCTGACTGGCTTTAATCAATAGTGGCATGTTATTGTCGCCAGTGCCTGTCAGAATTTGCTTAAGTGTAGATAAAAAGATGCGTTAATCCCCAGCGCGCACCAGAGGTAAAAGTTCATCCATCCTTTTCTCTACCGCTAACTGCCCGGCGGCAATCGCCGCCGGAGCGCGATGAAAATCCAGTGTGGATATTTGCGGACAGAACGGTTGTATCAAAATATCGGGCGGATCGCCCGCCATACGATTGCGTTTCAGACGATTTTCAAGCACCTGAATTGACGTTGTCATGATCTCCATTGCCGTCGGCGCGCTAACCGCGCGGCGGGCCGTAACGTTGCTCAGACGCTCTTTTAAGCGCGCGCGCCACGAGCGCGCGTCCGCTTCGGTTTCAGCGCTGTCGCCGCTGACGTTCAGTGACAGCAAATCCTGCTGCATAAGATGTGCATCATGCTGGAGATCGACCGCAATGACAATATCGGCACCCATCGCCCGGGTCAGGGAGACCGGCACCGGATTGACGACCGCGCCGTCAACCAGCCAATAGCCATTGTGTGAGACGGGAGACATTAGTCCTGGAATGCTGCACGAGGCGCGGACCGCCAGATGCAGGTCGCCCTCGGTAAACCACAGCTCGCGCCCGGTGCTCAGGTTGGTCGCTACGGTACCGAACCGCCGCCCGCAGTGCGTGATATCCTCTACCGGCATAATAGCGCGATAGCGGTTAAACACCCGTTCGCCCCGCAGCAGCCCTCCCCTGCGCCAGGAGAGATCCATCAGGCGCAGCACGTCCCAATAGCTGAATGAACAGACCCATTGCTCAAGGGCGGGGAGCCTGTTGCAGGCGTAGGCGGCACCAACCAGCGAGCCAATTGAACATCCGGCAACAATATCAATACTGATGCCCAATTTTTTCAGCGCCTTAATAACACCGATATGCGACCAGCCTCTTGCTGCGCCGGAACCTAGCGCTAATCCTATTTTAAACTTTCTCATGGTATCCCAAAACGTCCCCTGGCTTGCAGGCGTAGCAACATCGCCACGGCTCAGTTAACATAGCGCTACCGCGGCGTTTTTACGCCCTATCTTTTATTTCAGGGAGATAATTCGTGCCTCATCTTTGTCCCTGCGGCAGCGCTGTCGAGTATAGCCTATGTTGCGGGCCAGTTGTGTCCGGAGAACAAGCCGCAGCCGATCCGTCGCGTCTGATGCGCTCTCGCTATAGCGCTTTTGTGATGAAAAACGCAGATCACCTTATCAGAAGCTGGCACCCCGCCTGCGGCGCGGCGCGCTTTCGCGATGACATCATTGCCGGTTTCGCCGACACCGAATGGCTGGGCTTGTCCATTTTCGGACAGTCCACCGATGAGGATGGTACAACGGGCTATGTCAGCTTTGTTGCTCGCTTTCGCGAAAAGGGCCGCACCGGAGCGATTGTGGAACGTTCGCGTTTTTTAAAAGAAGAGGGCCGATGGTACTATATCGACGGCACGCGCCCTCAGCTGGGACGGAACGACCCCTGCCCCTGCGGGTCAGGCAAAAAATTTAAAAAGTGCTGCGGCCAGTAACGGCTGACGGCACGGCATCCGCACTCATTCTGGCTTCACCACTGCAGCGTCTCCGGCACGGAGACGCCTGTTTTCAGGCCAGTTGAACGTACGGCGGATATAACACGGCAAACACTCACAACAGGATCCCGCATGCAAGCACTACAACGCAAGGTTTTGCGCACCATTTGCCCTGACCAGAAGGGCCTGATCGCGCGTATTACAAATATTTGCTACAAGCACGAGCTGAACATCGTGCAGAACAATGAATTTGTGGATCACCGTACCGGCCGCTTTTTTATGCGTACTGAGCTGGAGGGGATTTTTAACGACGCCACCCTGCTGGCCGATCTCGACGGTGCCCTGCCCGCCGGTTCGGTTCGCGAACTGAATCCCGCAGGGCGTCGGCGTATTGTTATTCTGGTGACCAAAGAGGCCCACTGTCTGGGCGATCTGTTAATGAAGGCGAACTACGGCGGGCTGGATGTCGAAATCGCGGCGGTCATCGGCAATCATGAGACGCTGCGCTCGCTGGTGGAGCGTTTTGCTATTCCTTTTGAGTTTATTGGTCACGAAGGGCTTACCCGCGAAGAGCATGACGGCAAAATGGCTGACGCCATCGAAGCGCATCAGCCGGATTACGTGGTGCTGGCGAAATATATGCGCGTACTGACACCCGAATTTGTTGCCCGCTTCCCGAATAAAATTATTAATATTCACCACTCCTTTCTGCCCGCCTTCATCGGCGCGCGGCCCTACCACCAGGCCTATGAGCGCGGGGTGAAGATCGTTGGTGCCACCGCGCACTACGTCAATGACAATCTGGATGAAGGGCCGATTATTATGCAGGACGTCATCCACGTCGATCATACCTATACGGCCGAGGACATGATGCGCGCGGGGCGGGACGTAGAAAAGAACGTATTAAGCCGGGCGCTGTATCAGGTGCTGGCCCAGCGCGTATTTGTCTACGGCAACCGAACGATTATCCTTTAACCACCGGTTAAGGGACACGGCCTAAACTGGTTAGCTTTGCGCCGTGGCGTGTAAAAATCAGGCAACCAGTTTATTTTTATCAATCGGGATCTTTACAGCAGCGCGTCATTTGATATGATGCGCCCCGCTTCTCACAAGGAAGCGGGTCAATAAACGCATTGCTGCAGGCGGTACTCAGCATACGTTAAGTAAAATGAATTTACCCCTGGTGGGGTTCCCGAGCGGCCAAAGGGAGCAGACTGTAAATCTGCCGTCATCGACTTCGAAGGTTCGAATCCTTCCCCCACCACCATTATTCACTACGGCAGTGTAGTCACACCGACAGGCAGTGTTAATTCTTTCACCTGTCGGGAAGGGTGAGAACCTTCGATTAAGGTTCGACTCGAGCGAAAGCGAGAGAACGTTGCCAACGGCAACGGCCCGAAGGGTGAGGAGCGGAGCGACGAATGATCCTTCCCCCAATACTCATGATTGTGTAATTTCAGGCACTATATTTCCCCTGGTGGGGTTCCCGAGCGGCCAAAGGGAGCAGACTGTAAATCTGCCGTCACAGACTTCGAAGGTTCGAATCCTTCCCCCACCACCATTCTTCTCTGTATCCTCATCGTCAGCTCAATGTTCGGCGCTCCGTTTTTCTCCTGAGGGGGAAGGACGAGAACCTTCGATTAAGGTTCGATTCGAGCGTAGCGAGAAAGCGTTGCCGCAGGCAACGACCCGAAGGGCGAAGGCGCTTGCGCCGAGTAATCCTTCCCCCACCACCACTCTTCTCTGTATCTTCATTGTCAGGCCAGTGCTCAGCGCCCCGTTTTTCTCCTGAGGGGGAAGGACGAGAACCTTCGATTAAGGTTCGATTCGAGCGTAGCGAGAAAGCGTTGCCGCAGGCAACGACCCGAAGGGCGAAGGCGCTTGCGCCGAGTAATCCTTCCCCCACCCTTCATCCTTCAGGCTGCCTCAGCGTTGGCTACGGGTCACTCGTCTCATCCATGAGGCTCGCCCTGACGGGCCGCCGCTAAACGGCGTTCAAATCTGCTCCCGACAGATTTGTCATTCGCCCCGGTCACATAGCTATCTATGCTCCCGGAGACTCATTCTCTTGCCGCCTTGATGCAACCTGAATGATTTTGGGTAGATCCAATGTCCGCCAGCGACGCCTGTGAACGGATGCGGGACATACCTGTAGTTCGGGTTGGGCACAGCGTTTGAATCAGATCCCGGACCGGCCATTTACCGCAGCCGCAGAGCCGCCGGGAGAAAGACAGGCGTAAAAAAATCCGGAAATGAGAACATTTCCGGATCGATAAACGGTTAAAGGATCGATTAACCCCTCTTGCAGCGCGCGGCCCTGCACTCTGCGCAGAGCCTCACGCGATGCCGGCCTCAGCGACGGGCGCGTACAATCTGGTATTTGCGGGTCAGGTACTCAACCGGCACGCTCCAGATATGCACCAGACGCGAGAACGGGAACAGCAGGAACAGGGTCATACCCAGTACCAGGTGCAGGCGGAAAACAAGCGCCACGCCGTCCAGGTTCGCCGACGCGCCGCCGTGGAAGGTCACCACCGACTGCGCCCAGCCCACCAGCTTCATCATCTCGCTGCCGTCCATATGCTGAGCGGAGAACGGAATGGTCAGCAGTCCCAGCGCGCACTGAACCACCAGCAGGAAGAGGATCAGGAAATCCGCGCCGGTGGTGGTGGCGCGCACCCGCGGGCTGAGCAGACGCCGTTTCAGCAGCAGCACGCCGCCGACCAGCATCATTACCCCACTGGCACCGCCGCCGATCATCGCCATCTTTTGCTTCACCTCGAGCGGCAGGAAAGACTCATACATCCAGTGCGGCGTCAGCATCCCGAGGAAGTGGCCGACAAAGATACCTAAAATGCCGAAATGAAACAGGTTCGACGCCATGTTCATCCCTTTGCGATCCAGCATCTGGCTGGAGCCGGCGCGCCAGGTGTACTGGCCGTAGTCATAGCGCAGCCAGCTGCCGATCAGAAAAACCGCCCCGGCAATATAGGGATAGATGTCAAAGAAGAACATATTCAGGAAGTGCATTATTGCTGTCCTCCGGTGGAAATATTCAGATATTGCGGCGCAACGGCACCGGCAAAACGACGCTGGTGCACGGTGATCTCCGGGTCGCCACAGCCCTGGTCAGCAAAGAATTTCACCTGCTCCTCTTCCCAGACCGCGTCAAGCGCCTGCGGGGTATCGTCGCGCGCCTCGTCGGCGATTTTCTCTGCAACCTTGCGGCCGTCGATGGCGGTATCGGCCAGCTTCAGCAGCAGATCGAACAGCTCGGCATAGCGACTTTCACGCTGCTGCAGACGGGCGCTGAGCAGCGCCAGGATCGGCGCGATATCCTGCAGGCCGTTCAGCGCATCATTTTTCGGCAGTTGCGCCAGGTACTCCAGATAGAGCGGCAGGTGGTCCGGCAGCTCGCGGCTGTCCAGCACCAGGCCGTGCTGCTCATACTGAGCCATCAGATCCACCATCGCCTGACCGCGATCGCGGGACTCGCCGTGCACGTGTTCGAACAGCAGCAGCGAGGTGGCGCGGCCGCGATCGAACAGTTCGCTGTAGCTGGCCTGGACGTCCAGCATCTCCTGGGCGGTTAAATCGCGCAGGAAGACGCCCAGGGCGTGGGCATCCTCTTTGCTGAGGTTTTCTGAGGCGGCCAGCGCATCATAAAACTCCTGCTGATGCTGCCATAAGGCGGCATCCGGGTACTCCAGCAGGCGCGAAACAATGAGTAATTCAATCATTGGCGCGGCTCCGTTTTGCGGGTGACATCAACGGCGTCGATGCGGCGGCTGTTGAACAGGTTGAATTTGCTCTCCGACCCGTGGCAGCCGTCGCCGAAGGTAAAGCCGCAGCCGCTCTTTTCCGGGAAGGCGTCGCGGGCCAGCTCGCGATGGCTGCCCGGCACCACGAAGCGATCCTCATAGTTGGCGATAGCCAGATAGCGGTACATCTCCTGGGCCTGCGCTTCGCTTAAGCCCACCTCTTCCAGCGCCCGGGTGTCGACTTTACCGTCAACGCTCTCTGCGCGCTTGTAGTGACGCATCGCCAGCATTCTTTTGAGCGCCAGCAGCACCGGCTGGGTATCCCCCGCGGTCAGCAGGTTAGCCAGGTACTGAACCGGAATGCGCAGGCTCTCCACGTCCGGCAGAATGCCGTTGCTGCCAAGCTCGCCCGCGTCGGCGGCGGACTGGATCGGCGACAGCGGCGGCACGTACCAGACCATCGGCAGGGTGCGATATTCCGGGTGCAGCGGCAGGGCCAGCTTCCAGTCCATCGCCATTTTGTACACCGGCGACTGCTGCGCCGCGTCGATAACGCTCTGCGGTACGCCGTCCTTCAGCGCCTGTTCAATAACCGCCGGATCGTGCGGATCGAGGAAGACGTCCAGCTGGCGCTGGTAGAGATCTTTCTCGTTTTCGGTGCTGGCCGCGCTTTCAATGGCGTCCGCATCGTACAGCAGCACGCCGAGATAGCGGATGCGGCCGACGCAGGTCTCAGAGCAGATGGTCGGCTGACCGGCTTCGATACGCGGGTAGCAGAAGATGCATTTCTCAGACTTGCCGCTCTTCCAGTTGAAGTAAATCTTCTTGTAGGGGCAGCCGGTAATGCACATGCGCCAGCCGCGGCACTTATCCTGGTCGATCAGCACAATGCCGTCTTCTTCACGCTTATAGATGGCTCCGCTCGGGCAGGTCGCCACGCACGCCGGGTTAAGGCAGTGCTCGCACAGGCGCGGCAGGTACATCATAAAGGTGTTTTCAAACTGGCCGTACATCGCCTTCTGCATGTTCTCAAAGTTGCGATCCCGGGCCAGCTTCTCGAACTCGCCGCCCAGGTCATCTTCCCAGTTCGGCCCTTTTTCAATCTTCGCCATCCGCTCGCCGGTGATCAGCGAACGGGGGCGCGCAATCGGCTGATGCTTACCTTCCGGTGCCGTACGCAGGTTCTGGTAGTCAAAGTCAAAGGGTTCGTAATAGTCATCCATACCCGGCAGATGCGGGTTGGCGAAGATTTTTCCGAGCAGCATGGCGCGGTTGCCCATTCGCGGCTGCAGCTTGCCGTTGATTTTACGGATCCAGCCGCCCTTCCACTTCTCCTGATTTTCCCAGTCGTTGGGGAAACCGACGCCCGGCTTGGTTTCAACGTTGTTGAACCACGCATACTCAACCCCTTCCCGGCTGGTCCAGACGTTTTTACAGGTAACCGAGCAGGTGTGGCAGCCGATGCATTTATCAAGATTCAGCACCATGCCGACCTGTGAACGAATTTTCATTTTACGCTCTCCTGTACCTGGTCATTGCCTTCGCCATCCAACCAGTTAATGTTTTTCATCTTACGCACAACAACAAACTCATCGCGGTTAGAACCCACGGTTCCGTAGTAGTTAAAGCCGTAGGCCAGCTGGGCATAGCCGCCGATCATATGGGTCGGTTTCGGCGTAATACGGGTAACCGAGTTATGGATCCCCCCGCGCTGGCCGGTAATTTCTGAACCCGGCAGATTCACAATGCGCTCCTGGGCGTGATACATCATGGTCATTCCGGCCGGCACGCGCTGGCTGACCACCGCCCGCGCGGTCAGCGCACCGTTGGTGTTGAAGACTTCGATCCAGTCGTTATCCTCAACGCCCAGATCTTTAGCGTCGGACTCGCTCAGCCACACGACCGGCCCGCCGCGCCCCAGGGTCAGCATCAGCAGGTTGTCGCTGTAGGTGGAGTGGATACCCCACTTCTGGTGCGGCGTCAGGAAGTTCAGCGCTTTTTCCGGGTTGCCGTTGGCGCTTTCGCCCATCACCGCTTTCACCGAGCGGGTGTCGATAGGCGGACGGTACACCAGCAGGCTTTCGCCGAAATCGCGCATCCACTGATGATCCTGATACAGCGACTGGCGACCGGACAGCGTGCGCCACGGGATCAGCTCGTGAACGTTGGTATAGCCGGCGTTATAAGAGACGTGCTCATCCTCAAGGCCGGACCAGGTCGGGCTGGAGATAATTTTGCGCGGCTGGGCCTGGATATCGCGGAAGCGGATCTTCTCATCTTCCTTATTAAGCGCCAGATGCGTATGGTCGCGGCCGGTAAATTCACTTAGCGCCGCCCAGGCCTTCACCGCCACCTGGCCGTTGGTTTCGGGAGCCAGAGTGAGGATCATCTCCGCCGCGTCGATGGCGGTGTTCAGCATTGGCTGGCCTTTCGCCGGGCCTTCCGCCTTGGTGTAGTTAAGCTTGCGCAGCAGGTCCATCTCGCTCTGAGTGTTCCAGGCGATGCCCTTGCCGCCGTTGCCGATTTTTTCCATCAGCGGGCCGATGGAGGTAAAGCGCTCCCAGGTGGCCGGATAGTCGCGCTCGACGGTCATAATGTGCGGCGCGGTTTTCCCCGGAATCAGATCGCATTCGCCTTTTTTCCAGTCCAGCACGCCCAGCGGCTGCGCCAGCTCGGCGCTTGAGTCGTGCTGAATCGGCAGCGTCACCACGTCGGTCTCTTTCCCGAGGTGGCCAACGCACACTTCGGAGAAGCGCTTCGCAATGCCTTTATAGATTTCCCAGTCGCTTTTAGACTCCCAGGCCGGATCGACGGCGGCGGACAGCGGATGAATAAACGGATGCATATCCGAGGTATTCATGTCGTCTTTTTCATACCAGGTGGCGGTCGGCAGCACGATGTCGGAATAGAGGCAGGTGCTGGAGAGGCGGAAGTCCAGGGTGACCACCAGATCCAGTTTGCCGTCGAGGCCGTTGTCGAGCCACTCCACTTCCTCCGGCTTGACGCCGCTCTGCTCGCCAAGATCTTTCCCCTGGATGCCGTGTTCGGTGCCGAGCAGATACTTCAGCATGAACTCATGGCCCTTACCGGAGGAGCCGAGCAGGTTGGAGCGCCAGATAAACAGGTTACGCGGGTGGTTTTTACCGTTTTCCGGCTGCTCTGCCGCAAAGCGGATAGAGCCTTCTTTCAGCGCCTTCACGGTGTAATCCACCGGATTCATCCCGGCCTTCTCCGCGTCGCGGGCAATGTACAGCGGGTTGGTGCCCAGCTGCGGTGCCGACGGCAGCCAGCCCATCCGCTCGGCGCGAACGTTGAAATCAATCAGATGGCCGCTGTAGCGGGATTTATCCGCCATCGGCGACAGCAGCTCCTGGGCGGTAACCGTCTCATAGCGCCACTGGCTGGAGTGGTTATAGAAGTAAGAGGTGCTGTTCATATGGCGCGGCGGGCGCTGCCAGTCAAGGGCAAAGGCCAGCGGCTGCCAGCCGGTCTGCGGACGCAGCTTCTCCTGGCCCACGTAGTGCGCCCAGCCGCCGCCGCTCTGACCGATACAGCCGCAGAACACCAGCATATTAATCAGACCGCGATAGTTCATATCGAGGTGATACCAGTGGTTCAGACCGCCGCCGACGATGATCATCGAACGACCGTGGGTCTTATCGGCGTTATCGGCAAATTCGCGGGCGATACGCACAATCTGCGCGCGCGGAACGCCGGTGATCTGCTCGGCCCACGCCGGGGTATAAGCTTTAATATCGTCGTAGCCGGTGGCGCAGTTAGCATCGTTCAGGCCACGCTCGAGGCCGTAGTTGGCCATTGTCAGGTCATAAACGGTGGTCACCAGCGCGGAGGAGCCGTCCGCCAGCTGCAGGCGCTTCGCCGGCAGCTTGTGCAGCAGGACGTTTTCCAGGTCCACCTTATTAAAGTGCTCGCTGCCTTCGCCACCAAAGTACGGGAAGCCCACCTCGGCGATTTCGTCCTGGCTGCCCATCAGGCTTAGCTGCAGCTCGGTCTCTTCGCCGGAGGTGCCGTCGCGCTGCTCCAGGTTCCACTTGCCCTTCTCGCCCCAGCGGAAGCCGATAGAGCCGTTCGGAGCCACCAGATCGCCGTTGCGGTTAACGGCGACGGTTTTCCATTCCGGGTTGTTTTCCTGACCCAGAGCGTCCACCAGATCGGCGGCGCGCAGCATACGGCCGGCGGCGTAATAACCGTCGCGCGCTTCGAGCATCACCAGCATCGGCATGTCGGTATAGCGGCGCACGTAGTCGGTGAAATACTGGCTTGGGTTATCGAGGTGGAACTCACGCAGCATCACGTGGCCCATCGCCAGCGCCATCGCGGCGTCGGTGCCCTGCTTCGGTGCCAGCCACAGATCGCACAGCTTGGCGATTTCGGCATAGTCCGGGGTGATGGCTACGGTCTTGGTGCCCTTGTAGCGCACTTCTGTAAAGAAGTGGGCGTCCGGGGTTCGGGTCTGCGGGACGTTGGAGCCCCAGGCGAGAATATAGCTGGAGTTGTACCAGTCGGCGGATTCCGGCACGTCGGTCTGCTCGCCCCAGGTCTGTGGGGAAGAGGGCGGCAGGTCGCAGTACCAGTCGTAGAAGCTCAGGCAGGTGCCGCCGATCAGCGAAAGATAGCGCGCTCCGGAAGCGTAAGAGACCATCGACATCGCCGGGATCGGCGAGAAGCCGGCCACGCGGTCCGGGCCGTAGGTTTTCACGGTATAGACGTTAGACGCCGCAATCAGTTCGTTCACTTCCTGCCAGGAGGAGCGCACGAAGCCGCCGCGCCCGCGCGCCTGCTTGAAGCTTTTCGCTTTGTCGCTGTCTTCGATAATGGAGGCCCAGGCGTCAACCGGATCGCTGTGCAGCTTTTTCGCTTCACGCCACATTTTCATCAGGCGTTTACGCATCAGCGGGTATTTCAGGCGGTTGGCGCTGTAGAGATACCAGGAGTAGCTGGCACCGCGCGGGCAGCCGCGGGGTTCATGGTTAGGCATATCCGGGCGGGTTCGGGGGTAGTCGGTCTGCTGGGTTTCCCAGGTGACCAGGCCATTCTTAACGTAGATTTTCCAGCTGCAGGAGCCGGTGCAGTTTACCCCGTGGGTAGAGCGCACAATTTTGTCATGCTGCCAGCGCTGGCGGTATCCATCCTCCCAGTCCCGATTGGTCTCGAGAAGCTGGCCATGCCCGTCTGCAAAGGTTTCGCCCTTCTGTTTGAAGTAGCGAAACCGGTCCAGGAATTTACTCATCGGTGTTCTCCTGTGGGAGCCTGAAAGCTCTCTCTGATAAGTCGACATTGCGGGCGACATCTCTTGCCTGACCGCTCAGGGATGTCGTCTTTGATTGACAGCGAAGGTAACCGTCTGAAAGGGCGTCAGAATTGATAACGATCAAGACGAACCGGGATGAAAAGGTGGGACATCTCTCAAACTACCCCCAAAGTGTAATCACTTTTATCTATATAATCTTATGAAATATAAAGTTATTTTTTCATCTAATCACGCCGTGAATACTCTATTATCAACGGACGGGTATTAAGGAGTATCCGCCCTGCCTGACGGGGTTACTCACCGGCTGCGGCGTCCCGCTGCGCCGCATAATCTGTAAGTATGTTGTAACTAATCAGGGATAAAAAAAAGCGCGGCCATCGACCGCGCAAAAGGGTTAATAAACAACTATTTTTATTTTTTTATCTTCCGTCCGTAGACCAGCCAGGTAATTACCACGCAGGCAATATAGAACACCAGGAACGCCTTCATGGCCCCCACCGGCGAACCGGTCAGCGCCAGCGAGGTGCCGAACGCTTTGGGAATAAAGAAGCCGCCAATCGCGCCAATGGCCGAAATAAAGCCCAGCGCCGCCGCGGTATCGGTGGCCGCTTCACGCATTGCCTTCTCTTCCGAACCGCCCTCGGCTTTGACCCGATCCATCGTCAGCTTGCGGAAGATCACCGAAATCATCTGGAAGGTGGAGCCGCTGCCCAGCCCGGAGGTCAAAAACAGTGCCAGGAAGACCGCGAAAAAGGCGATAAAGCTACCGCCCTCGCCGTTCGCCGGCAGGGTGAGGAACAGCAGGCCGCTGAAAATCGCCATCAGCACGAAGTTGATCAACGTGACCCGCGTGCCGCCCAGGCGATCGGAGATCGCCCCGCCCGCCGAGCGCGCCAGCGCGCCGACCAGCGGACCGAAGAAGGCGTAATGCAGGATCTGCACGTCCGGAAACTGGGTTTTCGACAGCATCGCAAAGCCGGCGGAAAAGCCGATAAAGGAGCCGAAGGTCGCCAGATAAAGCAGGCTCATGATCCACAGATGCCCGCGCTTAAGCACCGGCAGCTGCTCCCTGAGCGAGGCCTTTGACGTCGCCAGCTCGTTCATGCCAAACCAGGCCGCGAGGGTGAAAATAGCGAGGAACGGCACCCAGATCCACGCCGCGTTGGCCAGGTAAAGCTGAGTGCCGTCCGGCTGTTCAACGCCCTGGCTACCGAAGGCGGCGAAAATAGACAGCGACACCACCAGCGGCGCAACCAGCTGCATCACGCTGACGCCCATATTACCGAGGCCGCCGTTCAAACCCAGCGCCCCGCCCTGCTTCTGTTTCGGGAAGAAGAAGCTGATGTTGGCCATACTGGAGGCAAAGTTCGCCCCGGCGAAACCGCACAGCAGGGAGATAATAATAAAGGTACTGAACGGCGTAGAGGTATCCTGCACCGCAAAGCCCAGCCAGAGGCACGGAATAATCAGAACGCCGGTGCTTAACGCGGTCCAGCGCCGTCCGCCGAACAGCGGCACCATAAAGGAGTAAGGCACGCGCAGCAGCGCGCCGGAGACCGACGGCAGCGCCGTCAGCATAAACAGTTGATCGGTTGAGAAATTAAAGCCTACCTTCGGCAGATTAACCGCCACCGCGCTGAATAGCATCCAGACGCAAAACGCCAGCAGCAGGCAGGGAATGGAGATCCACAGGTTGCGGCTGGCGATACGCCGACCGCGCTGTTCCCAGAATGCCGGATCTTCCGGCCGCCATTCCGTGATAACAGCCCCGGATGCCCTTTCCGGGGCGGATGAATGACTCATAGACACCTCTGACACTTGATTTGATGGCTGCCACCTTAGGGTCTGCCGCCGCCGGTAAGTTGATATGAATCAAAGGAAAAGTCGACATTATTAATGCCAATAATTTATCATCCTCCCAAATGAGTAGTTCCTGAAGGCTAAAAAGACGTGGTATTTCACGGCGCTGCTGGCCGCATCTCACGGTGGCTGTATTTTCCTGCCACCGGCGGCAATTAAGAGGTAACTCGCTATAGGTATGGGTATACTCCGGACGATAAACGAGAATAACGCCATTGCCGCCAGGGGCGGCGGCATCGTCATCGCTATCAAGGTTGCCACAACCCGGGTGCCAGAAGGAAGCCGTCCTATGTTTAAACGTTGTCTCTCCCCGCTTACGCTGGTTAACCAGCTGGCGCTTATCGTCATGCTCTCTACGGCCATCGGACTGGCAGGCATGGCCGTTTCCGGCTGGCTGGTGCTGGGGGTGCAGGGTAGCGCCCACGCCATCAACAAGGCGGGCTCCCTGCGCATGCAGAGCTATCGACTGCTGGCCGCGGTGCCGCTGAATAACGACAGCCGCCGGCTGCTGAAGGAGATGGAGCAAACCGCCTTCAGCCCTGAGCTGATCCGCGCGGCGAATCGCGACGGTCAGCAGCAACAGCTGAAGACGCTACAGGACTACTGGCACACTCATCTGGCACCGGGGTTGCTGCAGGCCAGTGACCGCAGCGCCGTCGCCGCCGACGTCGCCCACTTCACGGCGGGGCTGGATCGGCTGGTTTCCGCCTTTGATCACACTACCGAAATGCGCATTGCGCGGGTGGTGATGGTGCACCGGATGATGGCGATTTTTATGGCCCTGCTGCTGGTGTTTACCATCGTCTGGCTGCGGGTGCGTCTGCTGAAGCCGTGGAAGCAGCTGCTGGCAATGGCCCGGGCCGTCAGCCAGCGCGACTTTACCCAACGCGCCCGGATTGGCGGGCGCAACGAGATGGCGGCGCTGGGGACGGCGTTTAATAATATGTCCGCAGAGCTGGCCGAAAGCTATGCGATACTGGAGCAGCGGGTGCGGGAGAAAACCGCCGGGCTGGAGCAAAAAAATCAGATCCTCTCCTTCCTGTGGCAGGCCAACCGCCGGCTGCATTCCCAGGTGCCCATGTGCGAACGGCTCTCCCCGGTACTCAATGGCCTGCAGAATTTAACCCAGCTGCACGACATTGAGCTGCGGGTCTACGACATTGACGATGAAGAGAACCATCAGGAGTTTACCTGCCAGACCGATCTCAGCTGTGACGACAAGGGTTGCAGCCTCTGCCCGGGGGACGTGCTGCCGAAGATCGACGGCGGCACCACACTGAAGTGGCGTTTAACCGACGCTCATACCCAGTACGGCATTCTGCTGGCGACGCTGCCCTACGGACGCCAGCTCAGCCACGATCAGCAGCAGCTGGTGGACACCCTCGTCGAACAACTTACCGCCACCCTGGCGCTGGACCATCATCAGGAACGCCAGCAGCAGTTGATCGTAATGGAAGAGCGTGCAACTATTGCGCGCGAACTGCATGATTCTATTGCACAATCGCTCTCCTGCATGAAGATGCAGGTTAGCTGCCTGCAGATGCAGGGCGGGCAGTTGCCGGAAAACTGTCGCGATCTGCTGAGCCAAATCCGCAATGAGCTGAACACCTCCTGGGTGCAGCTGCGCGAGCTGTTAACCACCTTCCGGCTACAGCTGACGGAGCCGGGCCTGCGTCCGGCGCTGGAGGCCAGCTGTCAGGAGTACAGCGTCCGGTTTGGCTTCCCGGTGAAGCTGGACTACCAGCTGCCGCCGCGGCGGGTCCCCACGCATCAGGCGATTCACCTGCTGCAGATCGCCCGCGAGGCGCTGAGCAATGCCCTTAAGCACTCACAGGCCGACGAAGTGGTGGTCGCTGTGGTACAAAACGGCAAACAGATCAAACTGACGGTACAGGATAACGGCCACGGCGTACCGGAAAACGCCGAACGCAGCAACCACTACGGCATGATCATCATGCGCGATCGCGCCCAGAGCCTGCGCGGCAGCTGCCAGGTGCGCCGCCGCAAAGCGGGCGGTACAGAGGTTGTCGTCACATTTATTCCCGAAACAAACTTTAGCGAAAACCAGGGAGATACCCATGAATAATCAGGAACCGGCCACCATCTTGCTCATTGACGATCATCCCATGCTGCGGACCGGCGTAAAACAGCTGATCAGCATGGCCCCCGACATCAGCGTAGTCGGCGAGGCCAGCAACGGCGAGCAGGGTATCGAACTGGCGGAGGCCCTCGATCCCGATCTGATCCTGCTGGATCTCAACATGCCCGGCATGAACGGCCTGGAGACGCTGGACAAGCTGCGCGAGAAGACCCTCTCCGGGCGCATTGTGGTATTCAGCGTCTCCAACCATGAGGAGGACGTGGTGACGGCGCTGAAGCGCGGCGCTGACGGCTATCTGCTGAAGGACATGGAGCCGGAAGACCTGCTTAAATCCCTGCAGCAGGCGGCGGCAGGCGAAATGGTGCTCAGCGAAGCCCTGACCCCGGTACTGGCCGCCAGCCTGCGCGCCAACCGCGCCACCACCGATCGCGACGTTACCCAGCTGACCCCGCGCGAGCGCGATATCCTGAAGCTGATTGCCCAGGGGCTGCCGAATAAAATGATCGCCCGACGCCTCGATATCACCGAAAGCACCGTGAAAGTGCACGTCAAACATATGCTGAAAAAAATGAAGCTCAAGTCCCGCGTTGAAGCGGCGGTATGGGTGCATCAGGAACGCATCTTCTGATTACTCCTCCGGGAGCAGCCTCCAGCGCGGATCGTCACCCGGCATCGCCATCAGCGGTTCGCTCAGCGCCAGCGTGATCGCATTGGATGAGACGCGCTGCCCCTTATTATCCTCAATGATTACCGACAGCCGCCAGCGGTTCGTCGCCCCCTCCCTGCCATCCCAGGCGGGCATGATAATGGTCCAGCCGTCGATGCCGTTGGCATCACGACCGGCGGTCAGGCTGAGCGCCCGGGTGTCTCCCTGCCAGATGGGGCGACGAACGCCGTACAGGCTATGCACCTGGAGCTTCAGCGCCACCGTCTCGCCCGGCTGCAGATCCCACGGCGGGGTGGCGAGAAACACGCTCAGGGTTTTACGCTGCCGATATTCGAACGTTGGCAGGTTGCTGCGCTGCGGCGCGTCGTAGCGGCTGCCGCGCAGCGCTTTGCTCTCCGCCACTTCGGCGGACGAGAGCTGTTTTTTTAACGGCACCCCAAAGCGGTAGCTAAGGTTCAACCCCACCTTATTGCGGCTGATGCCGTTCTCCCCCTGCTTGTGCTGGGCGGTCACCGTCACCAGCGGCACCGGGGTATAGTTCAGCCCCAGCTTTACCGCCAGCGGATCGTGATAGCCGGTGCCGGAGTCAAACAGATCGACGCGGTCGCCAAAGTAGTGCTCCACGCTGACGCTGGTATTAATCTGCCGGTAAAACGGCATCCGCATCTCTGCGGTTACATCGTAACCCCGCGCCATTCGCTGCTGGCGGGTGGACGTCTGTTCGCGCCAGCCGTCGAGCGGCTGGTAATAGTTGGCAGAGAACCGCAGATTTTCCCCCCATGCCTCCGCCCCCAGCCCGGCGCGCTGCAGATTTTCATCGAGCAGACTATCGTAGAAGGTGCTATAGCCCAAAAGCCAGCCCTCATAGTCCCAGCGCTGGCCGATGCCCAGATTACTGACCAGGCCATCGTCCTGGCGGGTCAGCCCCAGCTGGCTCCAGGTGAGACGGCGCGGACTGTCCTGCCACGGAATAAACCAGCTGCCCCGGCTGCCGTTAAATTTCCCTTCTTTATTGACCTGCAGACTGACGCTGGCGTTTCCCCAGGGCGAAAGCCAGCTCTCCAGCCGCTGGCTGAGCCGGCTGCTGAGCGCGTCGCGCACCCGGCCAAACGCAAACTGGCGGGCGCGTTCACCGGCGGGGAGCGGGCTGTCGCTCATGCTCGCTTCGCCAAATGCCTTAAGCATTCCGGCGAGATGCTTTTCGCCATCGGCGGATTCCGACGGCGCGCCCAGATCGGGCAGCCCGGCAATCGTCGTCTGGCGGGCGGGCGCAGGCTGCGCCTCTGCCAGCGCACCGGCGGGCAGTAAAAGTAGCGAAAAGAAGATAAGGTAACGGTCAAAATGGCTCAAAACGTCGGCAGCTTCTTACATCAAATACGCTGAGCGTAAACCTTACCTCCGATTCAGCGGCTTTGCAGCTTTTTCTCACGCTTTCAGGAATATCTCCCGATGGTGTATAAAAAACGCGCCACCGGCCCGCTGCCGATTGGATGCGGGGCGTTTGCGCGGTAGCATATACGCCGGACGAAGCGGATATTCCGGCTGCGGCGCGTCAGCCGTGGTCCCTGCGCTCCCGGATCGGTGCGGCGGCCGCCGTCGGCCGACAATCTTCCTTCCCCTGCGGATAAAGGAGTCAACATGCAAAAAATAGTGATCATCGCCAACGGCGCGGCGTACGGTAGTGAGTCTTTATTTAACAGCCTGCGTCTGGCCATTGCCCTGCGCGAACAGAACGGCGAGCTCGATCTGCGGCTGTTCCTGATGTCTGACGCCGTAACGGCCGGCCTGCGCGGCCAGAAGCCCGCCGAAGGCTACAGCATCCAGCAGATGCTGGAGATCCTGACCGCCCAGAACGTGCCGGTGAAGCTATGCAAAACCTGCGCCGACGGCCGTGGGATCGCCGGTCTGCCCCTGATCGACGGCGTGGAAATCGGTACGCTGGTCGAGCTGGCACAGTGGACGCTGGCAGCGGATAAGGTTCTGACCTTCTGACGCCGGCAGGTAAATGCACTGCTGCCAGCCGTTATTACCCGATAACAGCGCGGTCGGGCGCGGCGTTAACAACCATTCCTGCGTCCGAATCAGCGGCGAGTGCAATATTATCTTAATTGTTTACCCGCCATGCCATTTTTTGATCAAAATCAGCATCCCCCGCTTAACCCTTTGGTGTTATTCGCTGAGTGAAAATTGAACGACACACAGGACTTACCGCAGGGAGCGCATCACCTGACAACGGGGGAAAAATGGCACTGGTAAAAGCAAGTCTGACACTGTTTGGCGGAGATACGGTTATCGTGCGCTGCTCTGCACCCAGCCGCATCCATCTGATGAGCGACCAGGCGCAGAGTAAAGAGACGCTGTGCGATACCCTGAGCGTACAGGATCGCCACAGCGCGTGGCTGACGGTTCCCTATACCGGCGTCTGGAACATTGTTATCGACAGCCGTAGCCAGTCGCTGGAGCACTCCATCAGCTATGTCGCCGCCTGACCCGGCCCCGTTTCCGGGGGTACGGCAGGGGCGGGCAACGTCAGATAAAGCAATGCGCCGGACGGCGCTAGCTTTTTTTATGCCACTTATCATCACCTTTCCGATACGCCTTTTTTACCGCCGCCCAGGCGACCTTGTGCGCGGTCTCTTCCCGCCCGGCGTTCTCACGCCTGTCCGCCGGATCGCTGTACTGGTCCCAGGCGCTATTGAACGCCTCTTTATAAATATCCTGCGCGTGGGAAGGCAGCACGCTACGGACATTTTCCGGCAGTTCGCTTTTCGCTGAATAAGGCATAACAGGCTCCTGTTGCGGATTAAATAAACAGTGTGGTCGGCGATCCCTCCCCCCGCAAGCCCGCCGCGACTTTTGTTTTAATGCAAATATATACCCTAAATAATTCAAGTTGCAGGAAGGCGGAAACGCAGTGAGTCCCCGGGAGCTTACTGGAGTAAGTGACCGGGGTGAGCAAGGAAGCCAACGCACATGCAACTTGAAGTATGACGGGTATAAGTTTTTGTTAATTAAACACTCTCTTACCCAGAAAGTCTTTTTCTCGCTTTTCAGGCCGTTAAAACAGTAACCCGGTAAAATTAAGTAAAAAAACGCCAGTTATCGCGCGGTTTCTGCTATTTTTCACCATCTTTAACCCACTTATAATGACATTCTCCCCTTTCACCAGCGCTGCGGCTCTTTCAGGCCGGAGCAGGCCCTGGCTTTGAGGCGGGGGAGCGTCTACAACACCTGCGGACATGGAGAACAATAATGACGCATACGCAAGAGGCGGTAAAAACCCGCCACAAGGAGTCCTCCCTTATTTTCCCGGCGCTGGCGCTGGTCGTGCTGTTTTTATGGGGCAACAGCGCGTCGTTACCAGCGGTTATCGGCATTAATATTCTCGCTCTGGTCGGCATCTTAAGCAGCGCCTTCAGCGTGGTGCGCCATGCGGATGTACTGGCCCACCGGCTTGGCGAACCCTACGGTTCATTAATTTTAAGCCTTTCGGTGGTGATCCTTGAGGTCAGCCTGATTTCCGCACTGATGGCCACCGGTGACGCCGCGCCGACCCTGATGCGCGACACCCTCTATTCCATCATTATGATTGTCACCGGCGGGCTGGTAGGCTTTTCCCTGCTGCTCGGCGGCCGGAAGTTTGCCACTCAGCATATGAACCTGTTCGGCATCAAGCAGTATCTGATCGCCCTGTTCCCGCTGGCGATTATCGTGCTGGTCTTCCCGATGACGCTCTCAGGCGCGAATTTCACCACCGGCCAGGCGCTGCTGGTGGCGCTGATTTCCGCCGCCATGTACGGCGTGTTCCTGCTGATCCAGACCAAAACCCATCAGAGCCTGTTTGTTTACGAGCATGAAGACGATGGCGATGATGACGATCCGCACCACGGCAAACCTTCCGCGCACAGCAACCTGTGGCACGCGGTCTGGCTGATCGTGCACCTCATTGCGGTGATCGCGGTGACCAAGATGAACGCCGCACCGCTGGAGATGCTGCTGGGCGAGCTGAACGCGCCGGTGGCCTTTACCGGCTTCCTCGTGGCCCTGCTTATTCTCTCCCCGGAAGGGCTGGGTGCGCTAAGGGCGGTGCTGAGCAATCAGGTACAGCGCGCCATGAACCTCTTCTTTGGTTCGGTGCTGGCCACCATCTCCCTGACGGTGCCTGTGGTGACGCTTATCGCCTGGGCGACTGGTAATACGCTGATCTTCGCCCTGGAGGCACCGGAAATGGTGGTGATGATCGCCTCGCTGATGCTCTGTCAGCTCTCCTTCTCAACCGGGCGCACCAACGTGCTGAACGGCGCGGCGCACCTGGCGCTGTTCGCCGCCTATCTGATGACCATATTTGCCTGACAAAAAAATGCCGGACGGCGGCCTGCGCCCCGTCCGGCATAAAGTTTCAGCGGCCCGCCAGGCGCTGAGGCAGCGGGCTGAACGCTCCCGCTTAGTTTTCAGTATTCAGCTCGTCAAAGCTTTTCACCAGATCGTCAATCGCCTTCATCTGCACGAGGAACGGCTCCAGCTTATCCAGCGGCAGCGCGGACGGGCCGTCGCACTTCGCGTTGGCCGGATCCGGATGCGCTTCAATAAACAGCCCCGCCAGCCCTACCGCCATACCGGCGCGCGCCAGCTCGGTCACCTGACCGCGACGACCGCTGGAGGCAGCCCCGAACGGGTCGCGGCACTGCAGCGCATGGGTAACGTCGAAAATAACCGGCGAATTGCCGGAAACTTTTTTCATCACGCTAAAGCCCAGCATGTCGACAACCAGGTTGTCATAGCCAAAATTCGCCCCGCGATCGCAAAGAATAACCTTTTCATTGCCGCCCTCGCGGAATTTATCCACGATGTTACCCATCTGGCCCGGGCTGACAAACTGCGGTTTTTTCACGTTAATTACCGCGCCGGTCTTCGCCATCGCCTCTACCAGATCGGTCTGGCGGGCCAGGAAGGCCGGAAGCTGAATCACATCCACCACCCCGGCCACCGGCTGCGCCTGGCTGGCCTCGTGCACGTCAGTAATGATTTTTACGCCGAAGGTGCGCTTCAACTCCTGGAAAATTTTCATTCCCTCTTCCAGGCCCGGCCCGCGATAAGAGTGAATAGAGGAGCGATTGGCTTTATCGAAGGAGGCCTTGAACACGTAGGGGATACCCAGCTTTTGGGTAACGGTCACGTAGTGCTCACAAATGCGCATCGCCAGATCGCGGGATTCCAGCACGTTCATACCACCAAACAGCACAAACGGCAGGTCATTCGCCACGTTGATGTCGCCAATGCTAACCACTTTTTGTTTCATAGGATCGCCTTAAACGGTAAGTAAAATATCGATTAATTAATGCAGCACAATCTGCTTGTGCGAGATGTTGTTAATCTGCGCGCGGATCATTTCGCTGATCGGATCTTCCGGGCACTGCTCCACGAAATAGCTTAAATCCGTCAGCGCCACGTGTTCGCACTGCAGCTGCGCGTAAATCAGCCCGCGATCGCGAATTTCATAAGGATCTTCCGGGTTCAGCTGCAGCAGCGCTTCGCTGGCGCGCAGGGCCAGCTCCATCTGCTGCTCCTCCATCAGAGAGGTCTTTAACGTATCGAGCAGCTTGCGGATCACCTCGGCGTTATCGGCTTCGTCGAGATCTTCGTTAAACAGCTCGGCCACCGGACTGATGTTGCCCTTCAGCCACACCTCGAGGGTGTGCTCGTTCAGCGTCTCGCCGTTAAAGGGGTTAATAAGCCACATCTCCCCCTCCTCCGACTCGATGCGCAGAATCAGCTGGGTCGGAAAAATAACAGGAACCAGCGGCAGATCCAGACGATTGGCGATCCACAGCAGGATGGCACCCAGCGACACCGCGCTGCCCTGGCGCAGCGTCAGCACCCGATCGAGCCACAGCGCATCGGAGAGACGATAAACGCCGCGGGTATCGGTAAAGCCCCATTCGCCGTAAAAAAGCGCCAGCAGCTTTTCCAGCCGCTCATCCTGCGACAACAGCGGGCTAATCTCTTCCTGCGCCAGGCTGAACAGGCGTTCCAGTTCATCCCAGACAAACTGTCCGGGAAAATCGAGGCGAATGGCCTCAGAGGCGAGGATTATTCCGTCGCACAGCGGCGCTTTATTAAATTCGAAATCAGCTAATGACCTCATGGCTTACCCCAGTAACGGTAACTTTGTGGCGGCGAGTTTAATGATGATGTACAGCACCACCAGCGCCAGCAGGAAGGCCATAAAGCGTGCCTGCGGGCTGCGCTTTTGACGGTAGTCGAGCGCAATAAAACCCAAAACGACGTAAATGATAACTCCAAACAACTTCTCAGTCAGCCATGTCCCCTCCGCGGTAAGCGGCAGGATGTGCGTTTTCACCATTAACCCGATGCCGCTGAGCAGCAGCACGCTGTCAATAACCGGCGGCAGCGCGCGCGTCAGGCGGGAGGGGGGCTGCGCCGGGCGGCAGAGCTGCCATAAATAGCGCAGCACAAACAGGCCGATACTCAGCGTCACGCTGGCGACATGTACGTTAAGCAGAAGCGAAAAAGCGTCCATCAGGCGATGCGCCCCAGCGTGATTCGCTCATTGCCGCCGTAGTCGCGGCAGGTTTCCACGTCGCAGTAGCCCGCCTGTACAAACGCCTCTCTTACCGCCGCCCCCTGCCGCCAGCCGTGCTCCAGCAGCAGAAAGCCGCCCGGAGTCAGGGCCTGCGGCGAGCGATCGATAATCCGCACGATATCCGCCATGCCGCCATCGTCCGCCACCAGCGCCGAGCGCGGCTCGAAGCGTACATCGCCCTGCGCCAGGTGCGGATCGTTTTCGTCGATATAGGGCGGATTGCTGACAATCATGTCGAAGCGCTGGCCCGCCAGCGCGCTGAACCAGTCGCTCTGCAATACGCGGACGTTGCCCATCGCGAGACGTTCGGCATTGCGGACGGCCAGCGCCACGGCGTCCGGCATCCGGTCCACCGCGGTGATTTCGCTGTCCGGACGTTCGCTGGCCAGCGCGAGGGCTATCGCCCCGCTGCCTGTGCCAAGATCGAGCACCCGACAGCGGCCGGCGGGCATACGCGCCAGCGCCTGTTCAACCAGGCACTCGGTGTCCGGGCGCGGGATCAGGGTGGCCGGCGAAACGTACAGCGGCAGCGACCAGAATTCGCGCACTCCGGTCAGATGCGCCACCGGCTCGCCCCGCTGACGGCGTGCCAGCAGCACCTGCAGCCGCGTAAGCTCCTCCGCGGTCAGCGGCGTTTCGCCGAAGGCGAGGATAAAGGTGCGCGCCCTGCCGGTGACATACTCAAGCAGGATCCCGGCGTCGCGGCGCGGGCTTTCGCTGTCCCGCAGCTGCTCCGCCGCGTCGCGCAGCCAGCTCTGATAGTCCATTATTCCTGCCCGGAGAGCGCCGCCAGCTGGTCGGCCTGGTACTCCTGGACAATCGGCTCGATAAGCATGTCCAGTTTCCCCTCCATCGCCTCATCCAGCCGGTAGAGCGTCAGGTTGATACGGTGATCGGTCACCCTTCCCTGGGGAAAGTTGTAGGTGCGATTGCGATCGCTGCGGTCGCCGCTGCCCAGCAGGTTGCGCCGGGTGGAGGCTTCCGCCTGCTGGCGCTTTGCCGTTTCGGCGGCGTGAATACGCGCCCCCAGCACCGACAGCGCTTTCGCTTTATTCTTGTGCTGTGAACGCTCGTCCTGGCACTCCACCACGATACCGGTCGGCAGGTGGGTGATGCGAATGGCCGAGTCGGTGGTATTAACGTGCTGTCCACCCGCTCCCGAAGATCGGAAAGTGTCAATACGCAGATCGGCGGGGTTGATGTCCGGCAGCTCGGCCTCCGGCAGCTCCGGCATCACTGCCACGGTACAGGCGGAGGTGTGGATGCGCCCCTGGGACTCCGTTGCCGGAACCCGCTGCACGCGGTGGCCGCCGGATTCAAACTTCAGCCGGCCGTAGACCCCGTCGCCGCTGATTTTAGCGATGATCTCTTTATAGCCGCCGTGCTCGCCTTCGCTCATGCTCACGATCTCCACCCGCCAGCGACGCGCTTCGGCATAGCGGCTGTACATGCGGAATAGATCGCCGGCAAACAGCGCGGCCTCGTCGCCGCCGGTGCCGGCGCGCACTTCGAGATACGCATTGCGCTCGTCGTCGGGATCTTTCGGCAGCAGCAGCACCTGCAGCTGCTGTTCAAGTCGTTCACTTTTCGCTTTTGCGTCCTGCAGTTCTTCCTGCGCCATCTCGCGCATTTCAGGATCGTCGAGCATCAGCTGCGCCGTGTCGATATCGTCCTGAACCTGCCGCCACTCCGTAAAGCAGCGGGTGATATCGCTTAACTGCGCGTACTCCCGCGACAGCGCGCGAAAACGCTCCTGATCGGCGATAGTTCCCGCATCGCCCAGCAGCGCCTGAACTTCTTCATGGCGTTCATGCAGGGCTTCCAGTTTGGCAACAATAGAGGGCTTCATAGGCGTCAATTCACCGTATAAAAAATAAGGGGGGACTGCTACTCCAGCCCGAGGCTGTCGCGCAGAATGCTCAGGCGTTCGTCATCCCCGTCACGGGCGGCCTGCTGAAGAGATTTGGTTGGCGCGTGGATCAGCCGGTTGGTCAGCTTCCACGCCAGATCCTGCAGGATGGCCTGCGCGTCGCCGCCCTGTTGCAGGGAGGCCAGCGCTTTGGCGGTCAGCTCATCCCGCACCTGCCCGGACTGGCTGCGGTATTCGCGAATGGTTTCGCTGGCGCTGCGGGCCCGTAGCCAGGCCATAAATTCGCTGGTCTCCTGCGCGACAATGGTTTCGGCTTCCGCCGCCGCCGCCTTGCGCTGGGCCAGGTTGTGCGAAATGATGCTCTGCAGATCGTCAACGCTGTAAAGATAGGCGTTCGCCAGCTTGCCGACCTCCGGCTCCACGTCGCGCGGCACGGCGATATCCACCAGCAGCATCGGCTGATTGCGGCGGCCTTTCAGCGCCCGCTCCACCATTCCTTTACCGATAATCGGCAGCGGGCTGGCGGTGGAGCTGATAATAATATCCGCGTCCTGCAGGCGGGCGTCGATATCGCTGAGCGAAATCACCTCGGCCCCCACCTCGTCGGCCAGCGCCTGGGCGCGCTCCCGGGTGCGGTTGGCGATGATCATCTTCTGTACTTTATGCTCGCGCAGATGACGCGCCACCAGCTCGATGGTTTCTCCGGCCCCCACCAGCAGAACGGTGACCGTGGAGAGAGATTCAAAGATCTGTCGGGCAAGGGTACAGGCGGCAAAGGCGACGGAGACGGCGCTGGCACCGATGTCGGTTTCGGTGCGCACGCGCTTGGCGACAGAGAACGATTTCTGAAACATCCGTTCCAGGGCGCTGGCGCGGAGGTGTCCGCGACTGGAATCGGCAAAGGCTTTCTTAACCTGGCCCAGAATCTGCGGCTCGCCCAGCACCAGGGAATCCAGGCCGCTGGCAACGCGCATCAGATGGCTGACGGCCTCGGTGTCCTGGTGCCAGTAGAGGCTCTCGCGCAGCTCCTCTTCGTTGAGGTTGTGGTAGTCGCACAGCCAGCGAATCAGCGCTTCCCGAAGATCTTCCTGCTCCTCAACGCTGAGGTACAGCTCCGTGCGGTTGCAGGTCGACAGCACCACTCCGCCCTGCACCATCGGCTGCGCCAGCAGGCTGTCGAGCGCCCGATCGAGGGTGTCCGGCGAAAACGTTACGCGCTCTCGCAGCGACACAGGGGCGGTTTTATGATTGATTCCGAGTGCTAAAAGGGTCATGTCTGCGGGAATAGTACCAGCGTTGATATGGTTAGTCTGCCCGCATCATACAGGATGCACGTGGCCAATAAAAGAGAGCGACTCCTTTTGGCGTAATGGCTTAGCAGAAAAATTAAGATAACCAGAACGTAGACGATCTTTCGCGTCAACGCTAGCATTAGGCTGTGTCCCTTAACCGTTCGTGAGCGTCGCCAGCGGCCCTGCGGGAGAGTGGCATTAGCAACCGATAGCCCTGCTTCGCCGGGCGGCGGCTGTTTTTCGGACCGCTAGCTAACTACAACCTATCTCAAGGATTTGACCTCATTATGACCGTGCCTGATTTACGCCCGCTCCGCCTGCTCCCCCTGGCCTGTCTGGCTCTCACCGCCTGTACGCTCAACGCGCCGAAGGGACCAGGCAAAAGCCCGGACTCCCCCCAGTGGCGTCAGCATCAGCAGGAGGTGCGTCAGCTGAATCAATACCAGACGCGCGGTTCCTTCGCCTTTCTCTCCGACGAGCATAAGGTCTATGCCCGCTTTTTCTGGCAGCAGACCGGCCAGGACCGCTACCGGCTGCTGCTGACCAACCCGCTGGGCAGCACCGAGCTGGAGCTGAACGCCCGCCCGGGCAACGTTCAGTTGGTGGATAATAAGGGCCAGCGCTACGTCGACGACGACGCCGAAGAGATGATCGGCAAACTGACCGGTATGCCGGTTCCGCTGAACAGTCTGCGCCAGTGGATTTTAGGCCTGCCGGGCAACGCCACCAACTATCGCCTCGACGACCAGTATCGCCTGAGCGAGGTGCGCTACGGCCAGAACGGCAGAAACTGGAAGGTGGTTTACGGCGCTTATGACAGCAAAACGCAGCCCGCCATGCCCGCCAGCATGGAGCTTTCCGACGGCGAGCGGCGCATTAAGTTGAAAATGGATAACTGGATTGTGAAATGAAGACCTGGTGGCCCTCTCCGGCAAAGCTGAATCTGTTTCTCTATATTACCGGCCGACGCGCCGATGGCTATCACACGCTGCAGACGCTGTTTCAGTTTCTTGACTATGGCGACACGCTGGCCATCGAGCCGCGAAGCGACGGCGAAATTCGCCTGCTGACCCCGGTTGCGGGCGTGGAGAACGAAGATAACCTGATCGTTCGCGCCGCGCGCCTGCTGATGACGGCGGCGGCCCGGAGCGGTCGCCTGCCCGCCGGCAGCGGTGCCGACATCAGCGTCGAGAAGCGCCTGCCGATGGGCGGCGGCCTCGGCGGCGGCTCCTCCAACGCGGCCACCGTGCTGGTGGCCCTCAACCATCTCTGGGGCTGCGGCCTGAGCGAGGACGAGCTGGCGACGCTCGGCCTGACTCTTGGGGCGGACGTACCGGTTTTCGTGCGCGGCCGCGCGGCCTTTGCCGAAGGGGTGGGCGAACGGCTCTCCCCGGCCAGCCCGCCGGAGAAGTGGTATCTGGTGGCGCATCCCGGGGTGAGCATCCCCACCCCGCTTATCTTTAACGATCCGCAGCTGCCGCGCAGCACGCCGGTCAGGTCGCCGGAGGCGTTATTAAAGGGGGAATTCAGTAATGATTGCGAGGTTATCGCAAGAAAACGTTTTCGCGAGGTTGATGCCGCGCTTTCCTGGCTGTTAGAATACGCGCCGTCGCGCCTGACCGGTACAGGGGCCTGTGTCTTTGCTGAATTTGATACGGAACCCCAGGCCCGTCAGGTGCTTGAGCAAGCCCCGGCCTGGCTCAACGGATTTGTGGCGAAAGGCGTTAACCTTTCCCCGCTCCATAGAGCGCTAGTCTGAATCATTCACGCTTCAGGAAGTCGGCGAGTCTGTGAGTCGCCGGGCGTACCGCCTTTTGGTGCCCCCGGCGTGATAAGACGCCGCCTGCGCGCGTGGAGCATGAGTGATGGCGACCCGGTCGGGCAAGCTGAGTTTCGGTGACAACGTCACCTTGTTCCAGACGTTGCATCGCGCTCGTTAATACACCGCCTGGAGGAATCCTGCCCGGCCCGCACAATTTTCGGCAGATTCTTTCCACTAATGGACGCATGCCTGAGGTTCTTCTCGTGCCTGATATGAAGCTTTTTGCTGGTAACGCCACCCCGGAACTGGCACAACGTATTGCCAACCGCCTGTATACTTCTCTCGGCGACGCCGCCGTAGGTCGCTTTAGCGACGGTGAAGTCAGCGTACAGATCAACGAAAATGTACGCGGTGGCGATATTTTCATCATCCAGTCCACTTGTGCCCCCACTAACGACAACCTGATGGAGCTGGTCGTTATGGTTGATGCCCTGCGCCGCGCTTCCGCAGGTCGTATCACCGCCGTTATCCCTTATTTTGGCTATGCGCGCCAGGATCGTCGCGTGCGCTCCGCCCGCGTACCGATTACCGCAAAGGTTGTCGCTGACTTCCTCTCCAGCGTCGGCGTTGACCGTGTCCTGACCGTTGACCTGCACGCTGAACAGATTCAGGGCTTCTTCGACGTGCCGGTTGATAACGTATTCGGTAGCCCGATTCTGCTGGAGGATATGCTGCAGCTGAATCTGGACAACCCGATCGTGGTTTCCCCGGACATCGGCGGCGTGGTGCGCGCCCGCGCTATCGCCAAACTGCTGAACGACACCGATATGGCGATCATCGACAAGCGTCGTCCGCGCGCTAACGTTTCCCAGGTGATGCACATCATCGGCGACGTGGCGGGCCGCGACTGCGTGCTGGTTGACGATATGATCGACACCGGCGGCACGCTGTGCAAAGCGGCGGAAGCGCTGAAAGAGCGTGGCGCGAAGCGCGTATTCGCCTATGCCACCCATCCGATCTTCTCAGGCAATGCGGCAAACAACCTGCGCAACTCGGTGATTGACGAGGTGGTGGTTTGCGACACCATTCCGCTGTCCGACGAAATCAAAGCGCTGCCGAACGTCCGCACCCTGACCCTGTCAGGTATGCTGGCCGAAGCGATTCGTCGTATCAGCAACGAAGAGTCAATCTCAGCGATGTTCGAACATTAATCGAACCCGGTCCAGAAACCCGCCGCGGCGGGTTTTTTTATCTGTAATCTTTTATACCCTAAATAATTCGAGTTGCAGGACAAAACGCAGCGCGTTTTGAACAGTCCCTGGCTGCCTCTGGTGAGAGACAGGGATGTCTCTCATTAATCCCCGGGAGCTTACTGCAGTAAGACGACAAATCTGCCTGGGGCAGATTTGAACGCCGCGCAGCGGCGGCCCGTCAGGGCGAGTCTCATGGATAAGACGAGTAACCCGAAGCCAACGCACATGCAGCCTATAGTATGCCGGGTATATACATTTGGTGCCTCCTTCACCTGCCATTGACATGACAGATGATGCGCTCATGGATAAAACATTATTGTGAACAACTTATTTTCCTCACATGTGTTGCCTTTCCGCGCCCTCATCGACGCCTGTTGGAAAGAAAAATATACCGCCTCGCGCTTTATGCGTGACGTTATCGCCGGGATCACCGTCGGGATCATCGCCATTCCGCTGGCGATGGCGCTGGCGATTGGCAGCGGCGTTGCGCCGCAGTACGGCCTTTACACCTCGGCGGTCGCCGGGATCGTCATCGCCCTGACCGGCGGCTCGCGCTTTAGCGTCTCCGGGCCGACCGCGGCGTTCGTGGTGATCCTCTATCCGGTTTCGCAGCAGTTCGGGCTGGCCGGACTGCTGGTCGCCACCCTGCTGTCCGGCGTGTTTTTGATTCTCTTTGGCCTGGCCCGCTTTGGCCGCCTGATCGAGTACATTCCCGTCTCGGTCACCCTGGGTTTTACCTCCGGGATCGGCATTACCATCGGCACCATGCAGATCAAGGATTTTCTCGGCCTGCAGCTGGCCCAGGTTCCGGAACATTATCTGCAGAAGGTGGGCGCGCTGTTTATGGCGCTGCCGACCGTCAACCCCGGCGACGCCGCCATCGGCATCGTGACCCTGGGCGTGCTGATCTTCTGGCCGCGGCTGGGCATTCGCCTGCCGGGCCACCTTCCGGCGCTGCTGGCGGGCTGCGCGGTGATGGGCATCGTCAACCTGCTGGGCGGCAGCGTCGCCACCATCGGCTCCCAGTTCCACTATATTCTGGCGGACGGCACCCGGGGCAACGGCATTCCGCAGCTCCTGCCGCAGCTGGTGCTGCCGTGGAATATGCCCGGCTCCGATTTCTCCCTGAGCTGGCGCTCCCTGCGCACCCTGCTGCCGGCGGCGTTTTCGATGGCGATGCTCGGGGCGATTGAATCCCTGCTGTGCGCCGTGGTGCTCGACGGTATGACCGGCACCAAACATAAGGCCAACAGCGAGCTGGTGGGCCAGGGGATAGGCAACCTCGTGGCACCGTTCTTTGGCGGCATTACCGCCACCGCCGCCATCGCCCGCTCGGCGGCCAACGTGCGCGCCGGGGCCACCTCCCCCATTTCGGCGGTCATTCATGCGCTGCTGGTGATCCTCGCCCTGCTTATTCTCGCGCCGCTGCTCTCCTGGCTGCCGCTGTCGGCGATGGCCGCGCTGCTGCTGATGGTGGCATGGAATATGAGCGAGGCGCACAAGGTGGTCAACCTGCTGCGCCAGGCGCCGAAGGATGACATTATCGTCATGCTGATATGTATGTCGCTGACGGTGCTGTTTGATATGGTGATCGCCATCAGCGTCGGGATCGTTCTGGCCTCCCTGCTGTTTATGCGCCGCATTGCGCGGATGACCCGCCTGGCGGCGGTCAACGTCGAGGTTCCGGACGACGTGCTGGTACTGCGCGTCATCGGCCCTCTGTTCTTCGCCGCGGCCGAAGGGCTGTTTAACGATCTGGAGACGCGGCTGGCGGGCAAACGTATCCTGGTGCTGAAGTGGGACGCCGTGCCGGTGCTGGACGCCGGCGGCCTCGACGCCTTCCAGCGCTTTGTCAAACGCCTGCCGGAAGGCTGCGAGCTGCGCGTCAGCAACCTTGAGTTCCAGCCGCTGCGCACGATGGCGCGCGCGGGCGTGAAGCCGATTCCGGGACGCCTGGCCTTCTTCCCCAACCGCGAGGCGGCGCTCGCGGATCTGTGACCTGCCGCCGCTGCCGGCCCTGATAACCGGCAGCGGCTGCTTTTCTTTGCCCAGCTTGTTATGCTCTCCGTTCGCTTTCCCTCAGGAGCACCACGCTATGAACACCGTTACGCTGCGCGAGCTATCCCGCGAGGATATTCCTGCGGTGCAGTTATTTCTGGTTAGCCACCTGAACGCATTCTTCCGGGCCGGGAGAGCTACCCCTGCCGCCGACGAGGACGTTTTCCGGCTGCGGCAGCAGTTTATCCAGCGGCCGGAGAATCTGCTGCTCTGCGCCTGGAACGGCGAGCGGGAGCTGGTCGCCACCCTGGCTGCCTGCCGCTACGATGACCGCATCACCGAGCTGCGCGGACGCTATACCCCGGCGACAACGGCGGAAATTTGCCGCTGCTACGTTGACAGGGAGTATCGTCGACAGGGCATCGGCCGCCGGATGCTGGCGGCTGCCGGGGAGTTCTGCCAGCGCCAGGGTTATACCATGCTCTATCTGCATACCCACCATTTCCTGCCCGGCGGCTATCGCTTCTGGCTGGATAATGATTTTCAGGTCGTTATGGAGATGCACGACGACTGGCAGCTGGTGCATATGGAAAAGTCGTTGCCCGCAAAATAGCGTTCCCGGATCTCGTCGGAAACGGCCGCGTCCCCAGGGGCGGCGGGGATAAATAAAAAATCGATCCGCCGTCAATACTTTTAAACCCTTTTATTGATCGGATTAATAAATACCGCTACAGTCCCCGGCGACAGCATTTCAGTACCTCTTTCAGGTATTGATCCGGAATATGGTGTGGATAAATTCCAAAGCCATAACTGCCCCCGCAACTGTAGGCGGATACAGAATTATTCTCGTGCGGCAAATTTGCCGCAGGCCACTGTAAAGCAGCGCTTTATGGGAAGGCTAATAATCTGATTACCGCGAGTCAGGAGACCTGCTGTCGAGGCTGTAAACCATTAAATGGGCGGGAGGGTCCATGAGATGATATGTCTGACACAGACGGTAGTGAAATACCGGGCCTTGCCCAATCCGCAATCTGAGATGCAGATTGTTTGTCGCGGGCCATCGTTAACTTTCACAATGCAATATCATCGCTCATCATGGCCGTTCCGCTACAGGAACCGCAATAAGGTATGGCCGGAAGTTCAGATTCCGGCAGCAACGGGACGATGATAATGCACGTTAACTTTACCTCTTTATTCGCTAAAAAAACGCTTCTGGGTGCCGCGCTGCTGCTGGTCTCCGGCTTCTCAGGCGCGGCGAAAACCCACTATCCCCTGACGATTAACAACTGCGGTCGCGCGTTGACCTTCAGCCAGCCCCCTGCCCGGGTGGCGACGGTGGGGCAAAACAGCACCGAGATCCTCTACGCGCTGGGGCTGGCCGATCGCGTGGTCGGCACCTCGCTGTGGTTCGGCCCGGTTGCAAAGGCCTGGAAGGCCGCCAACGACAAAGTGCCCCTGATTGCCCGGGACTTTCCCAGCCTTGAGGGCATTATTGCTAAAAAGCCGGATCTGGTCGCCAACCAGTTTGAGTGGCACATCGGCCCGGCAGGCGCGGTCGCCTCTTATGAACAGTTCAGCGAGCTGGGTATCCCGGTCTACACCGCCCCCGCCGACTGCGCAAAAGATAATCAGGATGGCGGCGACGGCGTACGCAAAGGCATGTTTGATATCGGGCTGGTGTACCAGGAGGTGGCCGACCTTGCCGCCATTTTCGACGTTCAGGAACGGGGCGACGCGCTGATCGCCAGCCTGAAGGCGCGGGAGGCGGCGGCAAGAGACAAGATCGCCAGCGCGGGTAAAAACGTCTCCGCCGTCTTCTGGTTCTCCAGCGCCGATCTACAGCTCGCTCCCTACGTTGCCGGCAGGTTCGGCCCCGCCGCGTGGATCGCCCAGACCCTGGGCATCAGGAACGTCATTGATTCCGCCGAAGAGTGGCCGGCGGTCGGCTGGGAGACCATCGCCAAATCCGACCCGACGCTTATTGTGCTGGGCGAAATGAGCCGCCGCCACTTCCCGGCCGACGACTGGCGGGTGAAAAAGGATTACCTGCGCGCCGATCCGGTCACCCGGCTGCTGCCGGCGGTACAGAAGGATCGCCTGCCGGTGATTGACGCACAGACGATGAACGCCGGGCTGCGCACCATCGACGGCGTGGAAAAACTCGCCGACGCGCTGGTCGAATACGGCCTGGCCCGTCCGCCGGTGCCGCGGTAATTTTTGCCGTGCCGCGCCCTTCCCGGCCCGCTTAACCCACTCCTGACCAGAGGCGGAGGATAGCGGGCCGCTCTGTCGCGTTTTGCCAGGGGAACACCGGACCAGGGGCTGGCGTTTCCGGCAGCATAATGGCTTTGCGCCGCCGTTTTTTTCAGCGGAGAGATTAGTTGATCAAAGTCAATTGATTCTCATTTAGCTTTTTTGCCGCCGTTGCCAACTGGCTATAGATGGCCGATAAAACCGGCATAAGTTTTTGATAAGTAGCTAAAAAAATCAAAGACATCCTCCACCATCTTCGCTATTCCAGCCGGTTGACCTAGTGGATAAATGCCGATACAGTCGCCTCCGACAGCTTTTCCGCAGGCGCTATTTTATCGTTTAAAAGCAGGATCATGGCGCTTCCCGCAATAAAACGGCAGGGGAGAGTATTCTGGCGGAAGGTTGGCTGTCAGGGCTGTATTCCACCAGATGGGCGGGCGGAACATTGGGGTGATTATCTGACACAGGCGATAAAGTGCCGGGCAGGCTGACTAATGGCCCGCGCCGGTGAACGTGACCGGCACACGGCGATGCCCGCCGCCGGGGCTAAATTTCATCGCGCCGGGTCACCAGACATCCTGATTCTGCCGCTACAGGGACTGCAATAAGGCATGGCCGGAAGCTCCGATTCCGGCATCAACGGGACGATGATAATGCACATTAACTTTACCTCTCTTTTCGCCAGAAGCGCGCTGCTGGGCACCGCGCTGCTGCTGGTCTCCGGCTTCTCAGGCGCGGCGAAAACCCACTATCCCCTGACGATTAACAACTGCGGCCGCGCGTTGACCTTCAGCCAGCCCCCTGCCCGGGTGGCGACGGTGGGGCAAAACAGCACCGAAATCCTCTACGCGCTGGGGCTGGCGGATCGCGTGGTCGGCACCTCGCTGTGGTTCGGCCCGGTTGCAAAGGCCTGGAAGGCCGCCAACGACAAGGTGCCCCTGATTGCCCAGGATATTCCCAGCTTCGAGGGCATTATTGCTAAAAAGCCGGATCTGGTCGCCAGCCAGTTTGAGTGGCAAATCGGCCCCGCCGGCACCGTCGCCACCTATGAGCAGTTCCGGGAACTTAACGTTCCGGTCTACACCGCCCCCGCCGACTGCGCGAAGGATAACGAAGACAGCATCGACGGCGTGCGTAAGAGCATGTTTGATATCGGGCTGGTGTACCAGGAGGTGGCCGACCTCGCCGCCATTTTCGATGTTCAGGAGCGGGGGGAGGCGCTGATCGCCAGCCTGAAGGCGCGGGAGGCGGCGGCAAGAAACAAGATTGCCGGGGCGGATAAAAACGTTTCCGCTGTCTTCTGGTTCTCCAGCGCCGATCTGCAGCTCGATCCCTACGTTGCCGGCAGATTCGGCCCCGCCGCGTGGATCGCCCAGACCCTGGGCATCAGGAACGTCATTGATTCCGCCGAAGAGTGGCCGACGGTCGGCTGGGAGACCATCGCCAAATCCGCCCCGACGCTTATCGTGCTGGGCGAAATGAGCCGCCGCCGCTTCCCGGCCGACGACTGGCAGGTGAAAAAAGATTATCTGCGCTCGGATCCGGTTACCCGGCTGCTGCCCGCCGTGCAGAAGGGCCGCCTGCCGGTGGTTGACGTGCAGACGATGAACGCCGGGCTGCGCACCATCGACGGCGTGGAAAAGCTCGCCGACGCGCTGGTCGAATATGGCCTGGCCCGTCCGCAGGCGTCGCAGTAATTTTCGCCGCGCGTCTGGCCCTTCCCGGCCCGGCGCGCGTGACTCACCCCATAAACACAGGTAAAAGATGAGCGACTTATGCAGGACGCGGCGCGCCGTGGCTCAGCTCGCGCTGAGAACCGGCGGCCATACGCTTTGGGTTACCGCGCTGTTAGGCTGTGTTTTGCTGGCGGGGATCGCTATCGGCGAAACCGTCATTCCCTGGCGGCACGTGCTGCACACGCTGGCCAACCGCCTGTTTGACGCCCACTATCCGGTGGATGCCCTCGACGCCGGGATCGTCTGGAACTACCGCCTGACCCGGGCGCTGGTCTCCGCCTGCTGCGGTGCCTGCCTGGCCGTGTCGGGGGTGGTGCTGCAGTCGCTGCTGCGCAACGCCCTGGCGGAACCCTATCTGCTGGGCATCTCTGCGGGGGCCTCCACCGGCGCGGTGCTGGTTGCGCTTACCGGGCTGGGCGCGGGGATTGTCAGCATGTCGTTCGGCGCGTTCATCGGCGCGCTGACGGCATTTCTGCTGGTCGTCCTGCTGGCGATGGCGGCGGGAGGACGCCAGGGCGGCGGCCTCACCACCCAGATTATCCTCGCCGGGATCGCCAGCTCCCAGCTGTTCAATGCCCTTACCGCACTGATTATTACCCGCTCCGCCAACGCCGAGCAGGCGCGCGGCATCATGTTCTGGCTGCTGGGTAACCTGAGCGGCGTACGCTGGCCCGACGTGGCGCTGGCGGTTCCCACCGTTCTGATCGGCGTGGCGATCTGCTTCTGCTACGCCCGCCATCTCGACGCCTTCTCCTTCGGCGCGGAATCGGCGGCGTCACTGGGCATTCCGGTCAGGCGAACCCGCACGATGCTTATCGCCGCGGTGACCTGTATGACGGCGATTATGGTCTCCGTGGTTGGCGCAATTGGCTTTGTTGGCCTGGTTGTGCCGCACGCGGCACGGATGCTGGTGGGCAATCAGCACCATCGCCTGCTGCCGGTTAGCGCGCTGGCCGGTGCAATTTTCCTGATCCTCGCCGACGTTATCTCCCGCACGCTGCTGCCGGGGCAGGTTCTGCCAATCGGCGTGATCACCGCGCTGGTCGGTGCCCCGGCGTTTTCGCTTATTCTGATTAGAGGAAACCAGGCCAAATGACCCTGAATCCCGCTCGCTCCCCCGCCGCCACCGACGCCGCCGTTCTTCAGGCTCAGGGCCTGTGCTGGCAGGTGAAGGGCAAACCGATCGTCAATGACGTCTCGCTCAGCGTGGCACCCGGCGAATTCGTTGGTATCATTGGCCCCAACGGTTCGGGCAAGACATCGCTTATTTCTCTGCTGGCCGGGCTGCTGAAACCCACCGCCGGCAGCGTCATTCTGCAGAAAAAGGCGCTGCATCATTATTCGCGACGCCACCTGGCGCAGCGGATGGCGCTGGTTGAACAGCAGGCGGAGACCAGCGAGCGCCTGACCGCCCGCCAGGCCGTTTCGCTGGGGCGCACGCCCTGGCTGAGCCTGCTGACGCCCTGGTCAGAAAAGGATGACGCCATCGTCCAGTCCATGCTGGAGAAGGTCGATCTCCAGCCGCTGCAGCACCGCTGCTGGCATACCTTTTCCGGCGGTGAGAAGCAGCGCCTGCACATCGCCAGGGCGCTGGCGCAGCAGCCGCAGCTGCTGCTGATGGATGAGCCAACCAACCATCTTGATATTCAGCATCAGATTAGCCTGCTCAGCCTTGTGAAGCGTGAAAAGCTCACGGTGGTGGCCGCCCTGCACGATCTGAATCACGCCGCAATGTTCTGCGATCGGATTATCGTGATGAAAGCTGGACGTACGGAGATGCAGGGGCCTCCCGACGCCGTGTTTACGCGCGAGAATCTGCGCGCCTGGTTCGACATTGACGCTATCGTCGAGCGCGAGCCGGACGGCGCGGGCTGTTTTATTCGTTATCAGAGACCCGATGAACCCTAAGGAAGAATCTATGAAATACCTTAAACAGAGTCTGCAGGCGCTGTGCCTGCTCGCCCTCACCGCCACCGCTTTTGCCCAGACTCACGAGGTGCTGATGAAGAACCGCGGCAGCGCAGGGCCGATGGTCTATGAGCCAGATTATCTGGAGATCCAGCCCGGCGATTCGGTGAAGTTTATCCGTAAGCACAGAAGCCACAACGCCGCCTCGATCGCCGAGCTGTCGCCCGCGGGCTATCAGGGGTTCGTCGGTAAAATCGATGAAGAGATTGAGGTGAAGTATGACAAGGCCGGATTCTACGGCATCAAGTGTACGCCGCACTATGCCCAGGGGATGGTAATGCTGATTAAGGTCGGCGACGCCACGCTGCCCGACAGCTATCGCGCCTTTAAGGCACCGGGAGTCGCCAATAAGCGCTTCCAGGCTATCTATTCACGCATCGATCAACAATAAAGGAGCACGCAGCGGTGGAGGATAACAAAGACCGCATTCAGGAGCAGCGCCGGGAATGCCTGTGCAAACTGACAAAGTTTGTCGGTGCCGCCGGCGTCGCCACGGCCGCCTGGCCGCTGATTTCCGCCCTTGGCCCGGATGAAAAAACCGTCGGAGAGAGCGCGCCGCTCGACGTTTCGCTGGCGGGGGTCGCCGCCGGGCAGACCATCAGACGCATCTGGCAGGGCAAACTGATCCTGATCCACCATCGCACGCCGGAGGAGATCGCCGCCGCCCGGCGCGCCGACGGCAGCGCGCTGATCGCTCCTCAGGCTGACAGCGAACGGGTTTCCGCACAATATCCCCAGTGGCTGATTGTGCAGGGCTATTGTCCACACGCCGGCTGCGTGCCAAACGCCCGGCCGGGCGGCCAGGGCTGGATCTGCCCCTGTCACGGCTCTGAATTCGACACCTCCGGGCGCGTCACGCGCGGGCCGGCGACCGCCAATCTGGCGATCCCCGACCACGCCTTTCATCCCGACGGCCTGAGCGTGCGCATTGGCGCGAAGGAAGCCTGAGATGAGCACCAAGCGCGCGCGCGCCCTGGGGTGGCGCATCCCCTTTCCCCGCTCGGTTGCCGGGCTGTGGATCTTCGCCATTGGCGCGATCCTGCTGGTGATGCTTGGCGTACAGATCCTCAGCGGCATCATCCTGGCGATGTTTTACGTGCCGACGCAGGAGCTGGCCTTTGATTCAATCATTCATATTATGCGCGCGGTTAACCACGGCGAGCTGCTGCGCAATATGCACGCTATCGGCGCTTCGCTGTTTTTCTTCGCCTGCTATCTGCATATTTTTCGCGGCATGTACTACAGCGTTTACCGCAGGCCATACGTCAAAATGTGGTTCATCAGCGTCACGCTGTACGTGCTGCTGATGGTCGTCGCTTTTCTCGGCTACAGCCTGGTATGGGGGCAAAAGAGCTACTGGGCGGCGACGGTAATCGCCAGCTTCGCCCGTGCCATTCCCTGGGCAGGCGACACGCTGTACGCCTTTCTGGTAGGCGGCTATGCGCCAGGCACGCCGATGCTCGGTCGTTTTTACGTGCTCCACTTTCTCCTTCCCTTCGTGATTGTGGTCGCCACGCTGTTCCATATCCGTACCGTGCAGTCGGCGTTTGCCCAGGCGATGAAAAAAACCTTCAGCGAGAAGAGCTGCCGAAGGCTGTTATTCGATTACCAGATTACCGATCTTGACGTTATCAAAACGACCCTGTTTTTAATGCTGTTTGCCTGGTTTCTGTTTTTCGCCCCGCACTACCTGAGCAGCGCCGACAACTTTATTCCGGCCGATCCCACGGTTACGCCAGCCGTTGTCGCCCCGGAGTGGTATTTTCTGCCCTTCTTCTCCATCCTGCGCTGCTTTCCCAACGAGCTTGTCGGGCTGACCGCCATGTGCGGCTCGGTGCTGGTTTTCTACTTTCTGCCCTGGCTGGATACTTCGCGCGCCCGCTTTCGCCACTACAGCAGGCTGGTCAAATGCGGTTTCTGGATATGGGTGCTTAACGCCTGCTTCCTGGGCTGGCTGGGGTCGAAAGCGCTGGTAGGCCCCGATCTGACGGACGGCTTCAGCAATGAGGAGGGCTGGATCCGCGCGGCTTCACAGCTTTCCACGCTGATCTACTTCGCCTGGTTTTTGCTGGTGCTGCCCTGCCGCCGCTTTCTGGAAAAGCAGGAGTGATGATGAGACAACATTTACTGAAATATGGCGTGCTGTTGCTCACTTTCTGCACCCTGGGTTCAGCCTGCGGCAAAGAGGCCACGCCGCCGCGACAGGAGTGGAGCTTTAGCGGAATCAGCGGAGGATATGATAAAGCACAGCTGCGGCGCGGCCTGCAGGTGTATGAAGAGAAGTGCCGGGCCTGCCACGGCATGAAGTATCTCACCTTCAGGAGCCTGACCAGACCCGGCGGCCCGGAGCTGAGTGAAGAGGAGGCAAAGCGGCTGGCCAGCGGCTACGTCTTTCCCGACCTTCAGGAAGATGGACAGCCCGGCGAGCGGGAAGGCGCGCTGAACGACAGCTTTATCTCGCCCTATCTTAACGATCGGGAGGCGAAGTATCTGAACAACGGCGCTCTGCCCGTCGATCTCAGCTACATCGTCCGCGCCCGCGGTTACGATCGGGGATTTCCGCAGTTCCTGTTTGACGCTTTTCTGCCCTATACCGATCGGGGAGCGGATTATGTTTTTGCCCTGCTGACCGGGTATCAAAACGACGATCCGGAAATGAAGGCCAACCGCTACTTTCCCGGCGGCGTGATTAATATGCCGAAGCCGTTTACGGACGGCGAAATCGTCTGGCAGGCAGCGCCGGACATCGCACAGACCGAGGCGCAATACGCCAGAGACGTCACCGCCTTTCTGGCCTGGGCGGCCGACCCGGATCTGACGTCACGGAAACGGCAGGGAGCGTACGTGATGGGCTATCTGGCCGTCATGCTGGTGCTGCTTGGGACTTTACGCAGGATGAAGCGGCGCTCACGCCCATAAACGGCGGGGCCGGCGGCAGGCTACCGTCGAGAGGCTCAGCCGTGATGCGGGCCGCCGTTGCGGCGGCAGCGCTTATCGTAGTGGCGTACCCACCAGTAGCGATCGCAGATCTGCTCATGGCCGCCAACCCGGGCACCCGCCAGCCAGAGAATGGCCCCAACGAAAATACTCAGCACCGCGCCGTGAGCGAAAAACTGCGGCAGGTGAAGCTGCGGCAGCTGGTTTAAGATGGAATATCCTACGCCACCCACCATCACCACCAGCCCTACGCCCATCAGCACGTTACCGAGTAAAGAAGCGTTTTTGCGTTTCATATATCACCTCCGGCACTTCGGCTCTTTCAAAGAAAACCCCTGGTCCTTATAAGGGAAGTATAGGCGTCGCCTGGATCAGGAGTGCGTCAGCGATCACAGTTACAACTCTTTTTTCAACAAAACTTTACAAATAAGCGACTGAGACATTTACATTTTTAATAATTACCTATGGCAATTACCTTCTCACCCGGCGTCCGGCGTCGCTCTTTTTTGTCAATCGCCGCCGCAGACAGTAAACTACGCGCCGGTTATGGACATACTCAGGATAAAAAGACGTGACGATTAAATTGATTGTCGGCCTGGCGAACCCCGGCGCAGAGTACGCCGCAACGCGGCACAATGCCGGAGCGTGGTACGTTGACCTGCTGGCGGAGCGGCTGGGTGCCCCGCTGCGCGAAGAGCCAAAGTTCTATGGCTACACCTCAAGAGCGTCGATCGCCGGCAACGACGTCCGTCTGCTGGTGCCGACCACCTTTATGAATCTGAGCGGTAAAGCGGTCAGCGCGCTGGCGGCTTTTTATCGTATCGCGCCCGATGAGATCCTGGTGGCGCACGACGAGCTGGACCTCCTCCCCGGCGTCGCCAAATTCAAATGTGGCGGCGGGCACGGCGGGCACAACGGCCTGAAAGATATCATCAGCCGGCTCGGCAATAACCCGAACTTTCACCGCTTACGCCTGGGAATCGGCCATCCCGGCGATAAAAACAAGGTTGTCGGCTTTGTGCTGGGCAAGCCGCCGGTCAGCGAGCAGAAGCTGATCGATGAAGCCATTGACGAAGCGGCGCGCTGTACCGAGCTGTGGTTTAAGGATGGCTTAGCGAAGGCGACCAGTCGACTACACGCCTTTAAGGCACAATAAGCGGCCGCAGGCGACATTTTTAGCGAGCGCCGTGTATAATGAGCGAAGCTCTTTCCATTTCTACAATCTGTTTTATGTAACAGGTTGATTATCAAGATATTAAGGTGATTTACATCATGGGATTCAAATGCGGTATCGTTGGTTTACCCAACGTCGGGAAATCCACCCTGTTCAACGCGCTGACCAAAGCCGGTATTGAAGCGGCAAACTTCCCGTTCTGCACCATCGAACCGAATACCGGCGTGGTGCCGATGCCCGATCCGCGCCTCGACCAGCTGGCGGAAATTGTCAAGCCACAGCGCACGCTTCCCACCACCATGGAGTTTGTTGATATCGCAGGCCTGGTAAAAGGCGCATCCAAAGGCGAAGGCCTCGGTAACCAGTTCCTGACCAACATCCGTGAAACCGAAGCGATCGGCCACGTGGTACGCTGCTTTGAGAACGACAATATTATTCACGTTTCCGGCAAGGTAAACCCGGCGGAAGATATTGACGTCATTAACACCGAGCTGGCGCTGGCGGATCTCGACACCTGTGAACGCGCTATTCACCGTATTTCTAAAAAGGCCAAAGGCGGCGATAAAGACGCGAAGGCCGAACTGGCGGCGCTGGAAAAGTGCCTGCCGCACCTGGCGGAAGCCGGTATGCTGCGTTCGCTGGATCTGAGCGATGAAGATAAAGCGGCAATCCGCTATCTGAGCTTCCTGACCCTGAAGCCAACCATGTATATCGCCAACGTTAACGAAGACGGCTTTGAAAATAACCCTTACCTGGATCAGGTGCGGGAAATCGCCGCCAGAGAGGGTTCCGTGGTGGTGCCGGTATGCGCCGCGGTGGAAGCCGATATCGCGGAGCTGGATGACGAAGAGCGCGACGAGTTTATGCAGGAGCTGGGGCTGGAAGAGCCGGGCCTGAACCGCGTTATCCGCGCAGGCTACCGTCTGCTGAACCTGCAGACCTACTTCACCGCAGGCGTAAAAGAGGTTCGCGCGTGGACCATTCCGGTTGGCGCGACCGCGCCCCAGGCCGCCGGTAAAATTCACACCGACTTCGAGAAAGGTTTTATTCGCGCCCAGACCATCGCCTTCGACGATTTTATTACCTATAAAGGCGAACAGGGAGCAAAAGAGGCAGGGAAAATGCGTGCGGAAGGCAAAGATTACATCGTGAAGGATGGCGACGTAATGAACTTCCTGTTTAACGTCTGACTCTACTCTGCCCTTTCCGGCGATCGCTCAACGTACCGGCGAGCAGAATATATATTTTAAATCCACGCCCCGCGTGGATTTTTTATCTTTGTCGTAGCCAGTTAATCTCATCGTATCTCGCCTCGTTAAGAATAATGCGAAATTATTTCTGCCTCTCACCTGAAAGAAAAAGTCCATAACAACAAGCACCTCTTTAGAAAATTTCATAGATTTACTCAAGATGCTGTTTGATTGCGTCAAGAAACAGGCTGAGCGCCGCATGCTGATGATCGCGAGACTGATAAAGGCCGTAAATACTCAGCGGCTGCGGTTCCAGCTGGGGCAACACCTGAATCAGGCGGCCGCTTTCCAGCCCGGCTCGCGCCTCAATTTCTGGCACCATCGCCAGGCCGACATCCGCTGCGGCCATATCGCATAACAGGGATGATATTCCGGCGCTGAAGTTACCGCTTACGGCCACCGATATATCTCCCTTTTCTTTATCGCGAAAGCGCCAGGATTGCCCGGAGAAATGGCTGTAGTATAAGCAATTATGCTGTACCAGATCCTCAGGCGTCATTGGCACGCCGACGCGCTTAAGATAGCCTGGCGAGGCGCACACGATTGACTGACAGGTTCCCAGATAACGTGCAATAGCCCCCGGCTCCGGCTCATTGGTTATGCGAATCGCCAGATCTATTCTGGCTCCCACCAGGCTAACCGGATGGTTATTAATATCGACCTCAATACGCAATGCTGGATAACGGTTCAGGAACGACGGGATAATCGCTCCAAGCAAATGGGTCGCTGTAAAATGGGCGCAGGCGATGCGTAGCGTCCCTGACGGTGTGATTCTGGTCGTCTCCCCTTCGATTCCCTGAGATAACAGAGCCAGCTGCCGGGTTTTCTCCAGCGTTTTCTCACCCGCCGGGGTGATGGTTAGCCTTCGGGTTGACCGATGGATCAGCCGTGAACCTGCCCACTTTTCCATCTCATCAAGATAGCGACTGACCATGGGACGAGAAATACCCAGCGAACGGGCGGCCGCGCTCAGGCTTCCTAGTTCGCAAATGTGGTTATAAGTGATTGCCGCCATGATCCTGTCCATCGCCTCTCCATTTGATCGTTTTATGAAACTCAGCATGTATTGTTTCAGGAATTCTAACAGAAACATAAATCCGTAGAATGCTGTTTATACCCTAAATAATTCGAGTTGCATGAAGGCAGCAAGTGAGCGAATCCCCGGGAGCATAGCGAACTATGTGACCGGGGTGAGTTAGCGTAGCCAACACACATGCAGCTTGAAGTATGACGGGTATACCCGCTAAACGGAGCCTATCGTCATGGCATTTCAGGCCAGATTTTACTGGAATATTTCCCCCTGTGCGGCTGGGATTATAGCGATCGGCTAACGCCCGACGTCCTCCCCGGCAGCACAATTTACCAGGCAGGCTATTTGCGGGGTGAGTCGTCAACGGATTAAAGCTATCGGCTTGCCGTTTAGCTCCGCTTAACCTGGAAAAATCAAGCTCAGGGAGTATTCAGCAAGTGCGAAGTCAATGACGACTGTTAACGTCCCCGACTTCCCAACAACGGCGATTATGATACGAACAGGCACGGCGCGCTGCTGCTCCCCGGAAAGGGTAATGCCCACCGAATGCGCTCTTCGCGCCGCTCCCCGCAACCCACACCGATAAATAAAGAAGGATCACCATGAACATAACTCCCCTTTACCTGGTATTGTCCCTTGCAACCATGCCAGCCTTTGCTGCCCCGCTGCATCTTGATGTCTACAATCCACAGGAAAAAGGTATTTTTCCGGTATCGTCTACCCTGGTCTCCGGACCGAAAGAGGCGGTGTTATTTGATGCCCAGTTCAGCGTCAAAGATGGCGAGAAGTTGGTGCAGATGATCAAAGCCAGCGGCAAAACGCTTAAAGCGATTGTGATTACCTCCAGTGACCCGGACTTCTATTTCGGCCTTGAACCGCTGGTAAAAGCCTTTCCCCAGGCCAAAGTGGTGGCGTCTCAGGCCGTGGTGGATCGGATCAGGGCCACCAAGGACGCCAAGCTGGCATTTTGGGGGCCAAAAATGAAAGATGGCGTACCTACAAACATCATCGTACCGCAGGCGACAAATGCCACACGTTTTACCATAGACGGCGAGCCGGTGGAGCTGAAGCACTCGGGGGAGTACGCCGCCTATGTCTGGATCCCCGCGAACAGAGCCATTCTGGGCGGTACTGGCATTGCTTCCGGACTTCATGTCTGGACAGCAGATGCACAAACTCCGGCGGTTCGTCAGGGCTGGATAGCAGTACTGAGCGAAATGCAATCACTAAAACCGCAGCAGGTCATTCCCGGCCACTATCTGGGCGCGCGTCCGACAAACGATGAGGCAATCACTTTTACCTACAACTATCTGCAAAAGTTTGAGCAGGCGCTTACCAGCCAAAAGGGATCGGCAGCCGCGATCGGGACAATGAAAGCCGCCTATCCAAATCTTGCCGATGAGAGTTCACTCGAATTCAGCGCAAAGGTAAACACCGGGGAGATGAAGTGGTAAACAAGCCAGCGGCGATGCCTGAAGCCAGAGCCTTTCAGCGTGCCGGGGCGCTGAATGGACTCCCGGCCTTCCTGGTGTGGAAGAACTTACCCCGTTAAACGCCAGCATCATGATGCGATTATCTGGTCTCTGGCTTAACGATCCCGCTAAATAATCCTGACTCGCCGCCCGCCTGATATACAAACGGTGGATACAAGCCGCTCCACCGGGTATATATGCTCACGCTGCTGTTAAAAAGATCGTTGTGGATCGTCCAGGGTGCAAAGTCCCTGGATACATAGTTTCCGCTATGCCAGCCGGAGGTTTGACAAGTGCTAAAGAAGCGATATCCCACCTGCCCGACGCTCCGGTCGGGGCCAGGATGTAAAATATAGCCCCCGGACAGCGGCCCGCTGTCTCTGCTATTTTTATCCCCGGGCAGCAGCGCGTTTTTCTGAAGCAGATTGCTGCTAAAACAGGTAGCGGAATCCGCCTCCTCGCCGCTGGCGGCTTCGTCATCAGGCAAATCTGGCGCAAGCAGCAGCCATACCATGGAGCGCATGGCGTCAGCCTGCTTAAGTATACTGATACTATTTTGAGCTAATATACGGCTGCCCGACATGCGCGAAAGCTCCGTCGTATAATCAGTATCTTTAATATTTCCGAGACCGGATACCAGATTGTCATGCATATTCTGAAGATTGCTGGCGGCATAACCCAGCCGGTTTTGCTTTGCGCCTAACAGCCCTCTCATTTGGCTGACCTCATCAAGCGCCTCATTTAAAAGGGCAAGCGCCTGTCGGGCGCGATCTCCGGTAATATCGTCTGTCTGCCCCTGGTCGTCCAGACCAAACGCCTTTCCGGCGCGGCTTAACGCCTGTTCAGTCTTCTCCATCGCCTCGTTGACATTAATATTCATCGTGGCCGCCGTTGATTCGCCTATCTGCAGCGTCAGCCCCTGCTTGCGGGTCAATAAGCCCTTTTCTTCATTCGGCGCGTTATTATCGCCGGGCTGATGAAAAAGCCGCGCACCGCCAAAGCTCGCTCCGTGGAGCAGCGCGACCGCACTCTTTTTCAGTTCAAAAAATACCTTCTGGATGCTCCGCAGATCTTGTTTACTGTGCGTATCGTTAGCGGCCTGTACGGCTAAATCTTTCATTCTGAGCAGAATGGTCGAATACTCGTCCAGCGTGCTCCCGGCAATCTGTATCAGGCTGACGCCGGTGGCAATATTTTTCTGCGCCACCTTCATACCGCTAACCTGTTTTGCCAGCCGCGAGGCTATCTGCAGGCCGGCGGCATCATCAGAGGCCCTGTTAAGACGCTTACCGGTCCCCAGCCTCTCTATAGCCTGGTTTAGCTGTGAATGACTGTTAATGTAACTTCTTATCGCCGCTAAAGAAGATTTATCTACAAATATCGATAGCATGACCTATCCCCAGAAGAGTATTACTCGCCCGTAAACGTAATCGGCACTATTTTTTAAATCCTTAACCTAAGGATCGACTTCCTTGACCAGAGTCAACAAAACGTGCGGGAAAATAATCCACCGGTTTTAACGCCGACGGCCCCATAACCGTAGTTTTATTTTCCTTTAACACGCATTTATCAAACGTCGTAGCTCTCCGGAGAAGAGTGAGTTATCTGGCGGTGAAAATAATGTTTAGCATCGCCCTGCGGGTAAACAAAAAGCCGGATGCGGAGACGGTTTGAGAAAACGCGGATCTTATATCAATGCGCGAATTAAGCTCCCGCGTTGATGCCCTGAGGCCAGAAAATACCGGGTGTCTGCTGCTGATTTCCTCCATCGGAAGATTGCACGGGCGGTGCCGTTTTTTTCTGCATTCGCCAGATCGGAAAAATGGCTGTCCGGTGAAGCGCCCCCGCCAGGGGAAAGGAAATTCTCCCCGATAGTGCGGATTCCCCCAAAATAAAGCCGTTATTCATTACTAATATTCATCAAATGGCGCGTATTCGGCTTATTTAAGCGGCAGGACAACACGCCGAGCCGGCCCGACGGGGCCAGCCCTGGGGCTGTTCAAAACGCGCTGCGTTTTGTCCTGCAACTCGAAGTATGGCGAGTATAACGGGGATATTCGCGCTATTTCTCTGCCTCTGTTAACGCTATCCGGCATCGCCCGTTATTAAAGCCAGCCGCTCTTCGCCCCTCCGGCAGTGGTTATTTTACGCCGTCTCAAACTTCAGTATTGCTTAACTACCGATATATTGTTGAGCGGCTAAAAAATCACGCCGGTGACATCTTTAAAACTCTTCCCGACAAACTTAAATTTTTAATTAATTTGTTTTTTGACATAGATCAACCATAACAGTCTAATATTTTTCGTTTATCTGTAAATAATCATGTAGAGTTAAGACAAATCTTATAACACTATACCACCACCTTCTGTGAAGCCATTTTATATTGCTCCGCAGGGGATATAATTGCCCATGCGAACGTTGAACAAATTCTCTACGTGCCCATTCGAAGCACAGAGCAAAAGGAGCCTGAACGGCTTCCGGGCGCTTGCCACCCCGAAAACCGGATAACGCTGACGTCGACGCAGTCTGGCACGAATCGCATACAAATAAAATTCACGATCGCCGGTGAGAAAATATAAATCCCGCTCCATTTCAACAGCCTTAAAAATAGTCAACGGTGAGCCATAAAGTTAATTACTGTTATCGTCGGCCGGTTGATGATTATAAAGTGAGCGAAGCAACAGTAACTTATATAGGGCAGGCCCGGATTTTTACTTATATGAGATTAACGGTTCACAGAAACGGTTTAACCGTGGCGTAAATTACTTATTTGAGGATAAAACACGTGAATATTTTTAACCGAAGCACGGCATGTCTGTTGGTCTCCGCAACCCTGATGCTGAGCGGCTGCGCCAATACCGGAAGCTCATTGTTATCCGGTACGAAACCCGATCCCCGGCTGACCAGCGGCGAACAGGCAAGCTTCTTCAGCGCTTCGGCCGCGCAGGGCTGCGGAACAGGCGCGCTGGCCGGGGCGGGCCTCGGCGCGCTGACGGGCGCGCTGACCGGCAACAGCAAAGATGCGCTGGTCGGTGCCGCCGTGGGCGGGGCTGCCGGCTGCGTCGTCGGCATGACGGCTAACTACTACCTCGACAGCCTGCAGAAAGAGTATGCCAACACCGCCGATCGCCTGCAGGCTATGAACAACGATATCAGCAAGGATACCGCCGCGCTTGCCAAAACCACCCGGGCGATGCAGCAGGTTATCCGCGATAACCGGGCGATGCTGACCAAAATCAGCCTGCAAAAAGACAATGCCGGATTTGACAAAGCCAGCGCCAGCAAAACCCTGGCGCAGGTTGATGCCAACATCAAGCTGATGAAAGAAAAAATCAAGGTCATGAACGATAAAGAGGCCGCCTATAAAGTCGCCATTAAGGGACAGAAACCGGCCACCGCAGCCGATAAGAAACAGCTGAAGACCCTGAATAAAGAGTATGCCCAGCTCACCCGCCAGATCGCCGCGCTGGAAAATGAAGCGAACGGTCTTTTCGACCAGCGTCAGGCTATTTCTCTGGGTTAACGATCGCGGGCCGGTAAGGTTATCGGCCCCCCTCCGGCCAGTTTTACTGTACAGCCTCACGGCACGGATCTTTTCATGAGAAAACATCTACTACTTACGGCGGCGCTCCTTCTCACCGGCTGCGCGACATCCCCTCAGGAGTGCGATCTGCACGCGCAGGACCCGGGTTTTCTGACCCGACTAAGCTGCGTGACCTCCGGCGGTTACAGGCACAACGTCGACATGCAGGAGCAACAGGTGCGGCAAAGCCAGCGCGATAACCACTACGCCAGACAAACCCTCGCCGATACGCAAAACCAGCAGGCGGCCTCCAGCCAGCGGCTGGCGGACGAGCAGGCCAGCCTGACGGCCCTGCGTGCGGATCTGGCGCAGACCCTGAAGCGCCTTCAGTCCGGCAAAGTAAAAAATCAGCAGGCCCGGCAGCAGATTAAACATCTGCAGGATCTCCAGCAGCAGGCGCTGCGCGCCGACAGCGATGAGGATATCGCCGCCATTCAGCAGAAGGTGGCTGAAGCAAGGGAAAAGGTCGAAGCGCTTGAGCGGGCGAACACCCTGCTTTGAGCTGTGGCCCCCGGCAGCCGCTCTTTGCCGGAAAGGAAGGATATCGACCCAATAGTTTTCGCCTCGCAGCGCGAGCGGGCCTCGTCAGGATGCGCTATGGAGCCGCGCGCATAGCGCCTGAAAACAACGGGTCGCTGTCCTGATATCGCTGACGATGGGCTTCCGGCGCGGCCGAAGCCAGCAACACTACCCCAGGGCCATGCAACGATTAATAAGTGCTGCACCGATTGATGAAACCACTCTTGCCACCTGGAAGGAGACGGTGGCGATTATCCATCGTCATCTTCCTCCCGCGCTGGCGCTGCTTTACGCCTCACCCCGCCGTAGCGCCGGGGGCAATCTCGAATGGTGGACGCCGCGCGAAGGGCTGGCCCGGCCGCAGTCGGCGCTGGACGATGCCGGGCAGCTCCGGCTGCAGAACAAATGTCAGCAATACCAGACGATCCTCGCGGGCCTGACGGAACAACTCGACGCCAGGGGAGATCGAGCGTCGGCCGCGGCGCTGCGTATGCTGCTCACCCGCTCACAGGAGATGACCTGCTACGACGTCGGCGGCGAGCCGGTGCTCATCAACTGGGCGCAGCCCCCCCGGGAAGCGCCCCCGGCCCCCCCCGTCCCGGCTCCGGCAGCGGGACGTAAACGCCTGCTGCCCCGGCTCCTGGCGATCCTGCTGCTGTTACTGCTTCTGCTGGCGCTCGCCTGGTGGTTTATGCATCGCGCCGCTACGGCCCCGCAGACAGAATTGACCCAGCAGAACCCCAGCGTCAGCCTCGCCGGGCGCAAAGACTTTGGCCGGATCACAATTAACCTCACCTGGCAGCGGGGCACCCGTCAGGAGCCGATCGATCTGGATATTGCCGCGTTTATTCGCTTTAAAAACGGCGACAGGCACGGGGTTGAGGCGCTCAGCAAGCTTTCCGGCAGCTACGACAAACCGCCTTTTGTGCGCTTACAGAAAGATCTGCGCGACGGCGACGATGAGGACGGCGAGTGGATCGTCATCAACGGCAGCCGCTGGCAGGAGATGGATGAAGTGCTGATCTACAGCTTCATCTACGGCGGTGCCAGCAGCTGGCAGGGAACAGAGGCCACCATCACCCTTACGGTTCCCGGCCAGCCGCCGATACATACAACGCTCTCCGACGACAGCGAGCTTAGCGGCGTCGCCGCAATCGCCCGATTAAAAAACGTCAACGGCGACATCAAAATTGAACGGCTTAACCGCTTCTTCCCCAACCGGGAGGCGCTGGATAAGCACTATGGCTGGGGCTTTGAATGGTCGCCCGGCGCAAGTAAAAACCAGGCTGTCCCTTAACCGTTCGTGAGCGTCGCGGGCGATCGTTCAGGTCCGACAAGGCGCGAGCCGTAATAGTGGGTTGTTCCGGATGCCCGGCGAGTAACGCGGGAGCGGAGCTGAATGGCCCCGGCCCTGCGGAGCGCGCTTCTGACTCAGCGTCGACGCCACGCCCGGTTCTGGAACACAGCCTGGCCACATACACTAATCACCGCCTCAGAAGGTGCAGACAATGCGAAATTCGATTCAGGGACCGCTGTTGCGTAGCGGGCAAAACTCGGCGTTCAGGGCGCTTGGTGAAACCGGCTATCCGGTGTTCAGAATGGCGTTTCAGCTGCGCGAAGCTATCTACCGGCTGGACGCCGGGCGCAACCTTGCCCGTCATCTTGCCGTTCCGCAAAACGACCAGGGCGGCGATCGCACCGACTGGTACAGCAGCTTTCCCGGCGACGTGATCCCGTGGAGCGCCGCCAGCGAAAGCGAACGCGCCTCCGCGCGCCAGCAGTTCAGTGAGTTTCAGATAGCCGTCCAGGCCCTGAGCGAGCAAATGCGCAATGCGGAGCAGAATAACGCCGGCGGCGATCGCCAGGTCTTTGCCCGGCTCCTGACCTCGGTCGTCCACTTCCCGGATTACGACTTCGTCTATCTGGTCGACGGGGTGCTGGTGATCACCTTCTGGGGCTTTATCCACCCCACCGACGAACCGCGCAATCCCATGCATTGGCTGAATGCCGCTCCCGCTCCGCAGCCGGTATCCGCACAAGCGTCGGTGCCGCCGGTCGCGCCCCTGCCAGCGACCGGCGCGTCGGCCGCAGAGGCCATCACGCTCACCCAGCGCCGTGGCTGCTGCTGGCAATGGCGATGGCGCTGGCTGCTCTGGCCGCTGTTCGCACTGCTGCTGCTGGCGCTGGCGCTGGGGCTGCTGCGCGGCTGCGCCCCTGCCCTTTCCCCGACGGGCCTTACGGATCGGCAGAGCGAGGAGACGCGCTCCGGGTCGCGGGAGCGCAGCGGCGTCGTCGAAGCGCAGAGCGTGACGAAGGCGAACCTGAGAGCGTCCGCCGGGGCCAGCACGGCAGCGGAAGCGCATCTCGCCGCAGAGCGGGCGGCAAGCGCCGCTCACAGCGCCCATCCGCCCCTCGTCGACGATAGCGCCCCGGGCGCTCCCCCGCTCCCGTCAGACCAGCGCGAAGCGGCTGCGCCTGCGGTCGAACCGCCCCCTCCCGCCGTCCCGGCGGTGCCGGACGGCCAGCCCCGGGAGCCACTCTCCCCAATCGCGCCGCCGGCGATACCGGCGCAGGGCGAGCCGCTGAGCTTTCCCCCGACGCTTCCCGACGGCCCCGCCCGTTTTCTGAACGGCCAGTGGCGGGTAAACGGCGGCATTCAGGACACGCTGACGGGCCGCCCGCTGCAGCTGCAGTACACCTTTAAAGAGGGCAACGGCACCGTTAACGTACGCCAGTCCAGCGGCGTTGTCTGCACGGGTTCAGCCGCCGGCGGTATGCAGCAGGGCACCCTGCGCATTACCAGTCCCGAACAGATGAAATGTAGCGACGGTTCGAATTTTATTGTTCCGGCCATTGAGTGCACATCGCCTTCTTCTGGTCACGCCGACTGCGTCGGCAGCAATGACGGAAGCAGCCGCTTCCCTATCCGTATGCTTCAACCCAATACCTAACCAGGAACGAGTGACGTTATGTTACCTGAGATTATTGCTTATGACCGCCAGGTTACGCTGGTTGGCGATTCCGGGATCCAGTTTATGGATTTTGGCCTGACGCCCGGGCGCTGGCCCGCAGGCGAGTTTGTTAAATTAGCCAACGGCGTACTCACCCGCCTGCTGTACAACGAGCAGCGCGATTACTACTTTTATCAGCCGACGCCTGACGATATCGAAAAGGCCAAAGGCCAGTATGATATCCCCGTCGAGCAGAGCCTTAAGCTGCTGGATGGCGTCTGGCTGCCGCTTCCCCTGTTTCGCTTCAGCCCGCCGAATATCTACCAGGAGGGGCCGCTGAACTGGGCGCGTTTTCGGCTGGTGAAGCTACCGGAGCCGGATATGGACGAGCACAGCCATCGCATGACCCTGGCGATTGATACCCGGATTATGCCCAGGCAGCCGTCGGCAGCCGATCTCAGCCCGAACCAGGAGGACGTCAGCGCCGGTGCCACCTTCGCCGTGGCCACCGCCACCTACGCGCTGAACTGGTATCTGACCCAGGAGTGGATTAAAGAGTGGCTTGTCGAAGTCTATAAAGAGGCCAGCAAAGGCCGCGACATCGACGAGCGCGAACAGGAGCTTGCGCAGCAGTATCCGCTGGCGCACTACCTCAACCTGCTGTCGCTGATGGCGATCCCGGTGGAAGGCCTGCAGACCCAGACGGAGCCTGCGATCGCCCTGCCGCAGTTCCGGGTGATCGCCAACCGGGAAACCAACGCCATCAGGCCGATACCGGTCGACCTGATCCTTGACGTCGGCAACTCGCGCACCTGCGGTATTCTGATTGAAGATCACGGCCAGTCCGGCTCCGGGCTGATGCACAACTACGTGCTAAAGCTGCGGGATCTCAGCGCACCGGAGCACATTTACACCGAGCCTTTCGAAAGCCGGGTCGAGTTCTCCCAGGCCTTTTTCGGCAAAGACCACTGTTCGGTGCGCAGCGGCCGCCACGACGCCTTCCAGTGGCCAACCATCGCCCGCATCGGCGGTGAGGCCGGACGGCTGGCTGCCCGCCGCCGGGGCAGCGAAGGCTCCACCGGCCTTTCCAGCCCTAAGCGCTACTTATGGGATGAAAAGTATTACGGGCAGGGCTGGCGCTTTAACGGCAGCTATGTGCAGGACAGCAACCCGCTGGCGACGGCGGCCCCCTTTGCCAACCTGATCGATGAAAAAGGCGAGGCGCTGCACACCATTGAAGACGAAATGGACCGCATTCCGGTCTTCACGCCGCGCTATTCGCGCAGCGCGCTGATGACCTTTATGCTCTCCGAGGCGCTGACCCAGGCCATCAGCCAGATAAACAGCCCGGAGCAGCGCGTCCGCCAGGGCCATGCCGGAATTCCCCGCCAGCTGCGCAATATTATTCTTACCGTTCCGCCCGGTATGCCGATGGCGGAGCGCTGTATACTTGACGACAGAATGCGGCAGGCGGTGGGGCTGGTGTGGAAATCCCTGCGCTGGCACAGCGGCGAAAACGATCCTTACCTGGACCAGCAGGAGGCATCCACCAGGGACAGGGTCAAAATCCCGCTGCCCGAAATTCGCGTGGAGTGGGATGAAGCCTCCTGCGCCCAGTTGGTCTATCTGTATACCGAGATCAACCAGAATTTCGCCGGCCACCCGGAGTCCTTTTTTGCCGCCCTGGGCCGCCCCGATCGCCAGGATCGGGAAACCCTCTCTATTGCGTCAATTGACATCGGCGGTGGCACCACCGATCTGGTGATCACCGACTACCGGCTGGATCGCAACGGCCACACCGGCGGTGGCACCAATGCGCATATCATTCCCCGTCAGCGCTTCCGGGACAGCGTGAAGATTGCGGGCGATGACGTCCTGCTCGACGTGATTCAGTCCTATATCTTACCCGCCCTGGAGCAGGCGCTGCGCGAGGCGGGAGTCAACGCGGTTGAAACCCTGATGTCCCGGCTGTGCGGCTCGCAGAATATCAGCGCCGCCGAGGCGGTCCTGCGCCAGCAGCTTAGCCTGCAGCTTTTCGTGCCGCTGGCCCTGACGATTCTTGGCCGCTACGAGCAGTTCGATCCCCTGGATGAACAAACCCACCCGATCGTTAACCAGCGGGTCAGCGAGCTGCTGCCCGACGGCAGCCTCCGCGAGGAGGTGGAAAGCTTTGTGCGCCGGGAGGTGCAGAAAGCGGGCGGCCCCGCCGACTTCAGGCTGGCGGACGTGACGCTTACCCTGCCGCTGGCGAAGCTGCATGGCGATCTGTGCGCGGGCAAGTTCAATATCGACAAACCACTCACCGCCCTGTGCGAAGTGCTGGCCTGCTATCAGTGCGACCTGCTGCTGCTCACCGGCCGGCCGTCGCAGCTGCCCGGCATTCAGGCGATTATTCGCCGCAACCTGCCGCTGCCGCCGGGGCGTATTTTAGCGCTGCACGGCTACCAGACCGGAGCCTGGTATCCGTTCCATAAAAACGGCCATATTGACGATCCAAAAAGTACCGCCTCGGTCGGCGCAATGCTGACCCTGCTGTGCGCCAACCACAGCATTCCCAACTTCCACTTCCGCACCCCGGCGCTCAAACCCTACTCGACCATTCGCCATATCGGCATCATCGACATGGACAACCTGATCCGCGATGCCGACGTGGTTTATCGCCATATCAAATCGGAGAACGGCCAGATTTCACTGCCGGTTATTGAGGACGAAGCGGGAGAGAAAACGACCCGCAGCATCGTGATGCGCGGCGATCTGCGGCTGGGCTATCGCCAGCTGGACGCGGAGCGCTGGTCCGCCGCGCCGCTGTATACCCTGCGCTTCAGCGAAGAGGGGCGCAAGAAATTCTCTGCGTCCACCCCCACCGACGGCGGATCGCCCTACCTCAGGGTCAGGCTGACGATTGATAAAGGCAAACGCGCCCACCGGCTGGGGCTGATTAGCGATCGCCTGACCATTGCCGAGGTGAGCAGCAACACCGACAAGTCGTTCAGCAAACGCGATGTGGAACTGGAACTCAATACCATGCCTGATACAGGACTGATTGACAGCCGGCACTGGCTCGACAGCGGGAGTGTTAAAAAGTAATGAATAACGAACAAAAGTCTCTCTCTCAGGGATGGGCGGCCGTCGCCCAGGGCTGCCTGGAGGCGCTTGACTGGGTCGATACCGTCCGCACCGGCTCCCGTCGTCTCGATAACGAAGCGGATAAACTTAACTTAAACCTGCTGCGTACCCGCAATCTGGCCACCAGCCTCGCGCAGGTGGCCACCACGCCGATGACCGTCGGCTTTTTCGGCATCTCCCAGGCGGGTAAGTCGTATCTAATCTCGGCGCTGGCGGCGGGCAGCAACGGCGCGCTGGAAGCCAACTACGGCAGCCAGCGGGTGGACTTTATCAAGGAGGTCAACCCGGTCGGGGGCGGAAAAGAGGCCACCGGCCTGGTCACCCGCTTCACCCGCCAGGCTCCCGACGCGCCCGCAGGCTTTCCGGTTCCCCTGCGCCTGTTCAGCGAAATCGATCTGGCGAAGATCCTTGCCAACTCATGGTTTAACGACTTTAACCACGAGCAGATGAGCTATCAGTTGGACGAGCCGCGCATTGAAGAACGGCTGCGCCCTTTTCTGCAGCAGACGGCGCGGCCAAAAGCGAATAACGGCGTCAGCAGCGAGGACGTGGTGGCGCTGTGGGAATATCTCAACGCCTCGTTCAGAAAGTCCGTGGAGAAGCTGGAGCACGCCTACTGGCCGCAGGTGCTCAGGCTCGCGCCGACGCTCACCCCGAACGAACGGGCCGAACTTTTCTCACTGCTGTGGGGCGAACAGCCCGCGCTGACGGAGCTTTATCGCTCGCTGGCAAACGTGCTGACGAGGCTCGACCACGCCCGGCTGGTCTTTGCGCCGCTGGAGGCGCTCATCGATCACAGCGGCGGCAGCATTATGAATGTCGACAGCATTAACCGGCTTGGCTCAGGCCAGGATCGCGGCGTCGAAGTCCGCTACTGGAAGGAGGCGCAGCAGTGCGGCAGCGCCACCCTGACCCAGGCCGAACTGGCCGCGCTGACGACCGAACTGATTTTCCCGCTGGCGGAGATCCCCGACGGTAGCGTAATGGAGCAGGTCGATCTGCTCGACTTCCCCGGCTATCGCGGCCGCCTGAAAATCACCGCCCTTGAGGAGGCCGGACGGGACGGGCTGAACCCGATTTCGCAGCTGCTCCTGCGCGGCAAGGTCGCCTGTCTTTTCGAGCGCTACACCGACAATCAGGAGATGAACGCCCTGGTGGTGTGCGCCAGCTCGGTGAAACAGAGCGATGTCGCCGACGTCGGCCCGGTGCTCAACCGCTGGGTGGAAAAGACCCAGGGCAGAACGGCAACAGAGCGCGAAACCAGCCGTCCGGGGCTGTTCTGGGCGATCACCATGTGCGACATGCGCATCAACAACAGCCTGAAGCACAGCGAAAGCCAGCTGAAAGAGGGCTGGGAAGGGATGCTACATATGACGCTGCTTGAACGTTTCGCCCACTACGACTGGCTGCAGCAGTGGGCACCGGAGCAGCCGTTCAGGAACTGCTTCCTGGTGCGTAAGCCCGGCCTGGATAACCCCTTCCTCACCCTGGAAAACGTGCCCGGCGAGGAGAAGCTCAACGAAGTGGCCTTTGCCGAACGCTATCGCGAGGTGCTTGAGGTGATGGGCCGCACCTTTATCAGCGGGAAGAACGTCCTCCGCCACGTTGCCGAACCGGAGGCCGCCTGGCGGGCGATGCTGGCGCTGAACGACGGCGGCATCTCCCGCCTGACCGACGCCCTGCGCGGGGTCGCTCATCTGGACTTTAAGCTGCAGCGCCTGCGCGAACAATTGCAGCAGTGCCGCCAGAAGACGGGCGACGAGCTTCTCGGCCGCTGGTACGAGCAGGACGGTGATGGTCAGAAAGCCAAAAAGCAGGCCATCGCCCAGGCGCTGTGGCAGGGCTTATCCAGCGGTGCGCGGGGCATGGGGGAGCTGCTCAATCGTCTGGATCTGCCGACCCGCGAGCTGAACAACATCTATCTGAGCATTCGCGAACAGACCGAGGAAACGCCGACCGTCGGGGATGCCGCCCCCGAACCGACGCTGGCCGCTAACCCCTTCGGTGACAACCCGTTTGGCGCGAATCCCTTTGGCGATGCCCCCTTTGCCACCCCGGACGTCGACGCGCCGCCTACCGCCACGCAGCCCGCCCCCGTGCCGGAACGGACAGGCCAGGACGACGAGTTCGCCCAACAGGCCTTCAAGGCGTGGGTCTCCCACCTGCGGGAGCTGCCGCTGCAGACCGCATCCTGGCATCAGGCGGGCCTGAACGGCGAGCTGATCAACCTCCTCTGCGAGGAGCTGATTACGGCGGCCACCCGGCTGGATCTGCCGGGCACGCTCAGGCGCGCGCTGGCGGGCCAGGAGCAGGCCAACACCCGCCGCGAGCAGCTGATGGCGCGCCAGGTTCTGCGCGCCCAGCTGGCCATCCGCGACTTTATCGCCTGGTTTGGCTATCTCTCTCTGCCCCAGGAACAGGTTCCCAACAGCTACGTGGGCAACAAGGGCAAAGTTTTTGCGCATCCGGCACCGCTTATCAACGACGAGCTGCCGCAGCTGCCTCCCCTCGCCTCTCAGCCCGGCCTCGCCTGGATCGGCGACTGGCTGTCGGCGCTGATGAGCGTCATTCTGGACAACGCGGGGCACACCGCCACGCGCGATATCTCCTTCGAACATAACCGACAGCTTGGTCAAATCATCGGTAACCTGAAACAAGAGAACACCTCATGCTAGCTAAAATGATTGCCAGCCAGCCGGCAGTGCCGGGCACAGCACAACTGATGGTTCGCCTGCGCGGCGAGCGGTCGGTGCTGAGCAACCTGACCTTCACGCTTTGTAATAATGAGCACTACTATCTGCAGCCTGACGGAGGCTGGAGCCCGGCACCGCACTGGTTTACCATCGACGGCGGCTACCCGCTGACCAACGGCTCCGGTTTTCATATTGGCCCTTCCCTGCTCGATCCGCTGCTGGAGAACGCCAGCCAGGTGCAGATCCAGCTCAGGCTGAACTCCGGCGAAATGCGCAGCACCACGCTGCAGCTGGTGCGCGACGAGCTGCTCTCCTCCAACGCTCGCGGCCATACCGACAGCTACGGCGGCAGCAGCGTGCTGGCTGCCCCGGAGCCGGCCCCGATCGCTGAAGCGCCGGCGGCCCCCGTTGCCGAGGCGGTGGTTGAACCGGCCGCTGAGTCGGTGATTGAACCGGCCGTTGAGTCGGTGGCTGAACCGGTAGCTGAACCGGTGGCATCGACCGCGCCAACCGCCTCGTCCGGCGCGGATAAGGCCAAACGCGGCCCGTCCCGCCTGCCGTGGATTATCGCCGCCGCGATCGGGCTGATTATCCTTATCGTTGCCCTGCTGTGGTTCACAGACCGCAGTTCGACGCCGGACGCCCCGACGCCGCCCCGGACCGCCGAACCGGCAGCCCCGGCTCCCGCCGAACCAGCCGAACCAGCCGCACCGGCCGCGCCGGAGACGGCGGACCAGCTGACGGCCGACGCCTGTTCAGCAGAGAACCTGGCCCGCCTGGACGAGCTGGAGTTTGTCCAGAATTGCACCGGTCAACAGCTGGACAGCGACGGGCTGCTGGCGGTAATTCAGGCGGCGAAGGAGGCGAAGAAATGCGGCGTGGCCCAGCGCCTTTACGCCAACCGCGCCCAGGGAGGCGACAGCAAGGTGGCAATCGCCTACGCCGGTGAATATGACCCGGAATTCCATCACTCCAGCGAGTGTTTCAAAGATCCCGATCCTGACACCGCCGCCTACTGGTATGAGACGGCGCTGCAGACCGATCCGGACAACCCGCTGGCCAAACGCCGCCTGGAGGAGTTAGGAAAATGATAACGCGGCCTCTTCGACTGGCTCTGACATTATGTGGCCTGCTGCTCGGCGGCCACGCCCTTGCCGCGGACGGCGACAGGCCGCTATTGCAGGAAGGGAAAAAAACCTTATACCAGCGCGTGCTGACCACGCCCGGCTGCCGGCTGGGAAAAACCGCCGGCGACGATCGGGGCGTGCTACAGCCCGCCTTCAGCAGCCTGTACGTTTACCAGACGGCCGAGGTGAACGGCGAGCGCTGGATCGAGGTAGGTCCGGACAGCTACGGCACGATTAGCGGCTGGCTGCCCCACGCCTGCACCGTTGACTGGAAAATGCAGTTGACCCTGGCCTTCACTAACCCGGCCAACCGCGATCGCCTGCTGTTCTTTAAGCAGCGGCAAAGCCTGGATAAGATCCTCTCGGCCCCCGACCCGGTCTCGCTGGTGGCCCCGCTGCGCGCCCGCCTGAAGCGCGAGGGCCACGCGGAGGGGGTGCTTGCCCAGGAGCCGGAATATTTCGTTGACCTGCAAAAGCAGTTTTATCTGCTGCCGATCCTGAGCGGCGAAGAGGTGATGACCGAAGACGGCTTCTACACCCGCCTGCTCAACGTCGCCTCCGTCAGCAAGGCGGAAGCGGCCCGCGACCGGAAAGAGGACGTCAACCAGTTGAAGGGGTTCAAGGCCTCCGTGGTCTTCGTCATTGATTCCACCATCTCCATGGGTCCCTATATCGAACGGACCAAAACGGCGGTGCGTAAAATCTATGACAAGATCCAACAGGAGCATCTGCAGGACCAGGTGAAGTTTGGCCTGATTTCGTACCGCTCAAATACCGACGCGGTTCCCGGCCTCGAATACCGGACGAAAATCTACGCCGACCCGAACCAGGTGCAGGACGGCGATGATTTTTTGCGGAAGGTCGCCGGGCTGAAGGAGGCAAAGGTCTCCAGCTCCCTGTATGACGAAGACGCCTACGCCGGGGTCATGTCCGCCATTGATAATATCAACTGGAACGCCTTCGGGGCGCGCTATGTGGTGCTGATCACCGACGCCGGTGCCATCGACGGCAGCAACGCCCTGTCGGGAACCGGCCTCGACGCCCGCCAGCTGCGGCTGGAGGCGGGCAACCGCGGCATCGCCATCTATACTCTGCACCTGAAGACCCCCGGCGGCAAAAAAAACCATGCCAGGGCTGAAAGCCAGTACCGGGATCTCTCCAACTTTGACAGCACCCAGTCCAACCTTTATCAGGCGGTGGACGCGGGCGATCTGCACATCTTTGGTCAGCAGATTGACGCCCTGGCCGCGGCCATCGCCGGGCAGGTCAAGGCGGCCTATATGGGCGATCCGGCCATCGGCAGCGCGCTCTACGCCAAAGATGAGGCTGACCGGCGGACAGCGGAGCAGAAGCTGCTGGAGGATACGGCGCTGATTGGCCACGCCATGCAGCTGGCGTGGCTGGGCAAAAAGAATGACACCCAGGCACCGCTGGTGTTTAAGGCCTGGATCAGCGATCGCGATCTGATTAAGCAGAATATCCCCACCACCGACGTGCGCGTACTGCTGACGAAAGGCCAGTTGAGCGACCTGAGCGACGTGGTGACGCAGATCCTGCAGGCCGCCAACGAAGGCATGATCTCCCCGGGCAAAATGTTTGAGCGGCTGCGGGCCGTTGCCGCCACCATGGGTGCCGATCCGAACCAGCTCAGGCAGCAGGATAACGCGCGGATTAACGAGCTGGGCGTGATGGGGGAATATCTTGCCGATCTGCCCTACCGCAGCGACGTCCTGAACCTGGATGAGGAGACATGGAAAAGCTGGGACGGCCTCTCCCAGGAGAAGTTTATCCGCACCCTGTCGGTTAAGCTGCGCCACTATCAGAAATACAACGCCGACGTTGACCGCTGGGTGGAGCTGACCAAAGGCAGCGATCCGCGCGAGCGCGTCTACCCCGTGCCGCTGGAGATGATGCCCTGATGCTGCGTATTGACGAATTAGCCGTCGTACGCGGTAAGGGCGCTCACGCGCACCGGGTATATCTGCCGCAGCTTAGGCTGCGGTCGGGCCAGGTGGTGGCGGTCACCGGCGAAAGCGGCTGCGGTAAAAGCACGCTGCTGGAGGCCATCGGCCTGCTGCTGCGCCCCGAGGGCGTTGCCCGCTTCGAGCTGGGCGACGCGGCGCGGCGGGTGGACATCGCCGCGCTGCTGAACGCCGACCGCCAGGCCGGGCTGGCCGACGTGCGGGCCAGGCGGCTCGGCTTTGTTCTGCAGAACGGCGGTCTGCTGCCCTACCTGACGGTGCGGGATAACATACGCCTGCCCGGCCAGCTGCTGGGGGCCACCCCGGACCAGGCCCTGCTGGCGCGGGTTATCACCGCCCTGAAGCTGGAGCCGCTGCTGGCGAAATACCCGTCCCAGCTCTCCTTTGGCGAGCGGCAGAGAACCGCCTTCGCCCGCGCCATCGCGCATCGACCCGAGCTGGTGCTGGCCGATGAGCCGACCGCCGCGCTCGATCCTGTTAATGCCCGGCGGCTGTTTAGCCTGTTTATCGATCTGGTCCGCCAGGAGGGGATGATGGCGCTGGTCGTATGCCACGACCGGCCGCTGGTGCAGCATTTTGAACTGGCCTGCCTGATGGCCCGCCCGGACCACGATGCGGCGGATCGGGAGAGCCTCCCGGCGCAGGCGCAGAGGGGAACCCATTTTGTCTTTTAACCGTCTTCTGCTGCTGGGTCGCCTGGCGCTCCAGGATCTGTGGCACGACCGCATTATCTCTTTTTGTACCATCTCTTCGCTGGTTGCCGTTATCGCCCCGCTGCTGCTACTGTTCGGCCTGCGCTTCGGCATTGTCAGCCAGCTCCAGCAGGATCTGGCTAACGATCCGCGCAACCTTGAGATCCGTATGCTGAGCAGCGGCAGCTACGAGCCGCGCTGGGTCGGGCAACTGCGCCAGCGCGCCGACGTGGGGTTTGTCATCGGGCAGACCCGCTCCCTGAACACCCTCGCCGATCTGCAAACCGACGGCAGCCACTTTATCGAAAACGCCGAGGTGATCCCGACCGGCGACGGCGATCCGCTGCTGGGCAGGCTTACGCTGCATCGGCCAGCGGAGGTGATTTTAACCCAGGAAGCGGCGCGCAGGCTGGCGGTGAAGGTCGGGGAGCCTGTGGCCCTGCGGGTAAGCCGTCAGTTTGAAGGCCGCCGGGAGTGGGGGCGCGCCACCCTGACCGTAGCCGGTATTTTACCGGCCACCTACTTTAACCGCCCGGCCCTCTTCACCCGCCCGGAGCTGCTGCTGAGGATGGAACATTTCAGGGATGGCTATGCGGTTCCTGAACTTGGCATCAGCAGCGGCGCGCCCCTTAACGACAGGCCGCCGCGCTATGCCCGCGTCCGGCTGTACGCCAGCGATATCGATCGGGTTGCCGGGCTGGAGCGCGATCTGCGCGCTCAGCGCATCGAAACCGCAAGCCGGCTGGCGGATATCGAAAACGTCAAAAGCATCAACCGCGTGCTCGGCGTTATTTTTAACACCATCGCCGCCACGGCGCTGATCGGCTGCATCGCCTCGCTGGTTGGCTCCTTTATCGCCGGCGTTGACCGTAAACGTAAGGATATTGCTGTACTGCGCCTGCTCGGCTTCACCGGCCCGGCGGTCGGGCTGTACGTTATCGTGCAGGGCTGCCTGCTTAGCCTGCTGGCGTACGTCGGCGGCTACGGGATTTACCTTGGTGCCAGCCGGATTTTTAACCAGTCGCTGGCCGGCAGCCAGGCCACGGATCGGCTGCTTTGCCAGATAACGCCGGGCCACAGCGCTTTCGCCCTGGCCCTGACGCTCATCGTGGCGCTGCTGGTGGCCAGCATCGGCGCGTACCGGGCCATCCGTATCGAACCCGCGCAGAGCCTGCGCGAGGTGTGATCCTCCCCGTTGTTTATTTAATTTGTGCTTAGCGGAGACCGTGCATGACTTTTAACCCTTTCTCATTGCCCTCCTGGCTCGCCCTCGGCCTGCTCGTCGGCGTCTCGCCCGCGCTGGCGGAACCCTGGGCTGGCAACCTCTGGAACCCCAGGCCGGACGCCGATGATATCGTCCTGCCGATGCCGTGCGAAGGCTCGATGGCGTTTCGCCGGGTAGCGATCCCAACGACAGGCCCGCTTGACGATCTCCCCATTACGCTGGGCCAGGACGGCGGCGACTGGGGCGTCGTCGAGCACAGCTATCCGGCCTTTATCGCCGGTAGCTTTACCGACGCTAAAAAGGACCAGGGCCGCTACTATCTGATGGCCAAATATGAGCTGACCGCCCTGCAGTACCAGGCCTTAATGGACGACACCTGCCCCACCCCTTCCCGCCGGCTCAGCGTACCGGCAACCGGCATGAGCTGGTTTGATGCGGTCAATGCGGCGAATAAATACAATCAATGGCTGCGCGCCCACGCCGCCGACCGGCTGCCGGCGGAAGACGGTAAGCCCGGTTTTTTACGGCTGCCGACCGAGGTGGAGTGGGAGTTTGCCGCCCGGGGCGGCCTGAAGGTCAACAGCGCCGAATTTCGGGACATCCACTATCCGATGGATGATATGAAAAACTATGAATGGTTTTCCGGCGCGCAGTCTTCTAACGGCAAAGTGCAGCTGATCGGCAGGCTCCAGCCGAATCCGCTGGGTCTGTACGACATGCTCGGCAACGTTTCGGAGATGATGTTCACCCCCTTCTATCTCAACAAGCTGAACCGTCTGCACGGCCAGGCCGGCGGCTTTGTTGTACGCGGCGGCAGCTTCCGGACCGGCCAGGCGGAAATCCGCAGCGCGGCCCGCAAAGAGGTGAGCTACTACGCCGACACCGCGCCGTTCACCAGCAGGGAGACGGGCCTGCGCCTGGTGCTGGTTGCCCCGGCGATTACCTCGACGGATAAGGTCAAGCAGCTCGAAAAAAGCTGGGAGAATCTGGGGGCGGAAAGCGGGAACAGCGCTCCCGGCGCGGGAGAGAACCGGGACACGGCGAAGACGCTGGGCAGCCTGGCCTCCGGCGTCGACGACGCGGCCCTCAAGCAAAAGCTGAAGGCACTGGAAAACCAGCTGCGCGCCAGCAATCAGAAGCAGCAGGAGGAGCGCGCCCAGTCCATTCGCGCCAGCCTGAACCTCGGCTCCTTTCTGTGCACCAAGCTACAGGACGACGGCCGCTTCCTCGACTTTTTAAACCACAACTATACGCTGCTGTGTCAGGACAAAGAGGCGGGCGATACCCACTGCGCCACCCGCAAGGCCAGGCTGGGCGAACAAGCGGACAGGCTTCAGCAGCTCACCGGCTATTACGCCAGCAGCCTGGTTGACTCTGCGGCCCTGTACGGCGAGGAGAGCCTTAAGCAGGAGGTCGGGGTGTTCGATAAAATGCTTTCGCTCAACAAGCGGCTCACTGGACTTAAGCCGTTTCTGGCCGCACACTGGCAAAATCAGCAGGCGTACCTGCAAAACGGCAAGATTGATACGGCCGGATGGCTGGAGAACTGCAAAAAAACGGCAGCCGGGCATTAACGCCGTCATCATGGTTCACGTTCACCAACGGCATGAAAGTAAGAGGTTGTACCATGCTCATCCGTCACGCCCGCCCGGCCGATGCAGAACGGCTTTCGGCGCTGGCTATGCGCACGTTTATTGATACCTTCGGCGGCGATAACAGGCCAGAGGATATGGCGCTCCACTGCCGCTTAAGCTACTCCCCGGCGCGACAGCGCAAGGAGATCGACAACCCTGGCTGGACCACGCTGGTCTGCGAGGAGAGCGGCGAGCTGGTCGGCTATGCCCAGCTGCGCCAGGAGGAGTTTCCCCCCTGCGTGGGGAGTGACAGCGCCGGCGAGATCCTCTGTTTTTATCTTGATAAAGCCTGGCACGGCCGTGGGCTGGCGCACCGGCTGATGGTCGCCTGTCTGGATGCGTTCCGCCGCAAGGGCGTGGAGGTCGTATGGCTCGGCGTCTGGGAGCGCAATCCCAGGGCCATCGCCTTTTACGCCAGGGAGGGATTCCGGGAGGTGGGCGAGCATATCTTTCAGCTCGGTGACGATCCGCAGCGGGATATTATCCTGACGCGCCGCCCAGATTGACCCGGCGCAGCGGCCCTGCCCCGCCCGGGGCCGCTGCGGCCAGCCCCGCCTCCCTGAAAAGGCTCTCCGACGTCCGTGGGCGGCGCGAAAATCAGCCAGGGCAGGCAAACTTTCCGGTTCCTCAGCGTAGGCAGCCCGCGACAGGCAAGGCGTTCCGGATGCAGGGAGCGCGCCGTGAGCGCAACATACAGCAGCTCCTTGCCACCTGACTACCGCTCTTCGCCCGTTACGTCTCCCGACGATTGACCTGCCAGATACTCCCGCCAGGAATAGCCTGCCGGTGAGACGCCGTGCCAGTAGCCGGCTTTGTGAACCACACCGGCACAGGAAAATGAATACCCCTCTTTATAGGGCGTTCTTAACAACTCGACTTCGTAATCGACGCCATTATAGCTAAAAAGAATCAGAAAATAGTCAACTATGGGTTTTAATGTTCTCTGATCAAACCTTGTTCGCAAATACTCGTAGGTAAATCCATCTTTCATCAAATGAAAAAAATCCTGTTCGTCTATTCTCGCCAGATTAATTAAATTCGGCTCCTGCCTGACCGAATCTTTAATTACTTCCTGAACCTTCAGCATAATACTAAAATCATTAAGGTTATCGACAGGCGCATACTCTTTATTGATAAGATGCGCATCATCAATTTTTATATATTGCGAGGTTTTAAGCCATTCGCTGGCATCAAACCATTTTTTCTTGCTCGGCCACTCAGGATCGTCCTCACTATCTGGCGTGACAAGAACGTACATCTGATACTGCTGTTGCCACATATAATATCCGCCACAGCTACAAACAGCCAAAGAAAATATTAAGACAAACCATTTTATTCTTGTCATCTTCCGCTCCATTGGGTTGACATGTTTTATTGTCAGCTTTCCGGTAAATTATTTCCACGGCAATTATCAGCAATCTGAATTTATTCTGCCTGCCAGCTCTGTCGACCTCCAGAAAGCGCCCTCTGTTTACGCCTTCCGCATCGGCGACAGCAGATTTTCGAAATATATGGCGCGTCCTCAGGCGAGCGAAGAGTTCAGGGTATAGCGCTGTGATTAGCGATATTGTCGTTATTTATAAGCTACCGAACTCCGCCTGCTGCGTCGTCCGGCGCTTTACCGGCCAGACGATCCCGCCAGGAATAGCCTGCCGGCGAGACGCCGTGCCAGTAACCGGCTTTGTGAACCGGGCGGCCATAGTTCATAAAGATAAATCCTCCTTTATATTTTTCTCTCAACAGCTCTACCTCATAGGTTTGATTATTATAAGTAAAGGAAAACAGAAAGAAATCTTCCGTCGGCCTGAGCGTCTCATGATTAAACGACGTTCGTAAATATTCACAGGAGAGGCTATTTCTCACTAATCTGGAAAATTCGCCGGGTTCCATCTCACCCAAAGGTCTCAACTCAGGTTCAGAATGGATCGATCTTTTCACCGCGTCCTGGATACGCCGCGTTATGCCAATATCATGCACGTTATCAACAGGAGCATATTGAGTATTTAATAAATAGTAGTCATTAATCTTCACGTACTGGGGCATTCTGAGCCACTCACTGGCATCAAACCATTTATGTTTACCCGGCCACTCGGGATCGTCTTCACTATCAGGCGTGATGATGACGGCCATCCGGTAATTTTCCTGATGCATATAACTTGCTCCAATGACCAATGGGATAATAATCAGAGCTAATGATATTATCCAGCTTCGGCGTGACTTTAGCATGAGTTCTGCTCCATGGTATCGTCGTAACGATTTTAACTTTATCCATTATCTTCCGTTGGAGAAAAGAGAGAAAATTATTGATAACCGTTATCGTTTTTTAATCGAACTGACTATGCGCTCAGCCATTTTTTCCAGTTCATCCTTGTCCATTGGCGGGTTGTCTTTCGCCTGCCGGCTGTCACGCATAACATAAAATAACAAATCGGGTTCGTCAGAATTATGACCTTTAACAAAAGCAACATAACCATAATCAACTTCTTTACTAAACCGGGTGAATTTTGCAAAGGCGGCAACAGCCTTGCGATTATCTATCTCAGGATAGCTGAACTTGTTGCCGACTAATTTTATATCGCGAAAGGAATGTCCATAGCGCCTGTTAATAAAATACGTCACGTAATCTTCAGCCTTCATCTTAGCATCAGGCCGTTTTTCTCCTGGCCCCGGCGTGGGGCCAAAATCCTGGAAAAACAGAGTCACATCCGGATGGTTTTTTAGCCGGTAGGTCACCCCCATATTGCGCGGCTCATTGCCGGAATCGCCCGCAATAAAGCCGTAGGGCAGACAAAACCCCTGTTCTGTCGGAACCTCATATAGCTTACGGGGTCTGAAACGCTTAAGCA
>NZ_WMJZ01000089.1 GCF_009711095.1 Intestinirhabdus alba | reverse complement strand
AGCGCGGCGAGCAGTTCAGGATCGGTTTCCGCGGTCAGGCTGCCGCCGTAAATCAGCACGGTGCGGTTGCCCTCCAGCCAGCGGTTTTTCTGCAGCGCGGGAACGAGCAGATCAATATCCGCCGGCTCTCCCGCCACCCAGAGGATGCGCACCCGGCCGTGCCAGAACAGGCCATAGCGGGAGCGTAACCGTTCTTTAAGCAACGTAATCTCATCGTTTGCCTGAGAAAACGTCGTTTTCTTTAAGGGGGAGGTTGTTACTTCTCTCTCGTCAGAAAACGTTCTGATATTCTGATAGGCTGACTTTCCAAAAAATTTTACCGAAATAGAGAAGATGATAATTAGCAGAAGCCAGCTACCCGTCATAATTATCGACAGATAAAAAAGACTCTCTTGCCAGATGGAGCCGGGATAGATACCCAGTAGCGAGGGATTAACTTTTATTATCAGACAAACAATAACGCCAATAATAAAAAAGAAGAGCAGAATCAGCCATAGATAAAATGTGTTTCTTCTTAATCCATGCGATATGTGCATCATATTTCCCCGATTCCTGATATATACTCGTCATACTTCAAGTTGCATGTGCGTTGGCTTCTGGTTACTCGTCTCATCCATGAGACTCGCCCTTACGGGCCGCCGCTGCGCAGCGTTCAAATCTGCTCCAGACAGATTTGTCGCTCACCAGAGGTTNTTCCTGACGAATTTGTCACTGGGTCGCCGCGTGATTCGGCCTGAGGGCCTCACCCCTTCGGGGCCAGCCCTGGGGCTGTTCAAAACGCGCTGCGTTTTGTCCTGCAACTCGAATTATTTAGAGCATAAAGAAAATTAAACACATAGTAATTTTAAGCGGCAACTTTGTTATTTATCTAAAACAGCGATTAAGCATCAGGTACTGGCTGTACTATTACCCACCAGTTAGCAAGATCCTTTTCTGCCTGACTGACAATCAACTGCGGAGAAGAAGTCTGTTTAGCATTATCTGATGCAAGCGCGACGGCAAGCCAGGGGGAAGTCGCCCCCGTTCTGCCAGTTTTTATGTCAATATCAATAAACTGTGAATTTTCATTAATTCCCGGAAATATTAAATTATTTTGCGTAAGCAACATCCTGGCTTTATGCTCCATTCCCATTCCTGCAACCCATAACGATGTTATCTCTTCTGCATGAGTTTTCCCCCATTGCAACGCCTGATTTGCCGATGTATTAAACGAAGCGCTATCTTTAGACTGCTCGGGTCTGTGGAGTCGCGCAATTGAAGCACTTGCATGTTCCGCAGCGGATCCACGATAAAAAAGTAACGCAACGGCTGCTTCACCCTCGCCATTTGATATTTTAGTATGTAAGTTAACGGAAAGAATAAGCAAGGCACTCATAGCGCCAGGGTCGTCCAACCATCGATCGATATGACTAAAATTAAAATCGGGCGAAATCTCAATACGGGAGGAAACAGGCAGATATGAAGAAATAGCTAACTGAATATTTTTGTGCTCAATACACCTTAAGGCATCATCACTTCCCGCCTGTATTACTACCGTTAAAGGCTCACTGGTAGAATGTTGTGCTAAAACGGCCTTAAGTGCACGATCTTCCAAAAGCGTAATCAGCATCTTTATAACTCGTTCAGAAAATGTCCCCTCCGGATCGGGAAAACTGGCCTGATAGCTAACAGAACGGGCGTGCTCATCCGCTACAGCCGGCAGCGCTATGCCCTGCGGCAATATAAACTGCCGGCTGAGTGATGCAGATGTCACAATGTGCGGTAGCCTGACGCTTACGCCCTTCAGTAACAGATAACGCTGACCGCGCCGGATTTGCGCTTGTATATCCCGCTCACGCTCCCGATCCCAACCATCAGCAACGGATTCAGAAGCCAGATAAAAAAGCCAGCGAAAGGAAAACAATAGGGACCAACTCATCAGCGGCAGCGTAAGAAAGAGATGCCAAAAAATAATATCCTGATCAACTGATTGTACTGAGCATAGCCAATACGTGAAAAGACCGCTGCAGGCGATAAAAATGCACAATGCTACCAGCCATCTTTTTAATAGTGGCGGTTGTCTACGCCTGGCGATTTCCGGAATAGCAGAAAGATTAACCGGCATCACTTACTCGTTGTTGCATTATTAAGGGAAGAGATTAACGTACAGCCACAGGTACATCTATAGCCATGAAAAGCCACTGGCACTCCGTTATCTCTCAGCGTTGGATGCCCTTCGGATATAAATGAAGGATTGTGCCCCGGAATTGGGCAGCTCACCGGATCATTTAAACGAGCAACGCCAATGCCATGAAAAATCATTGTACCTGAACCAGCCAGAACCATTCCGCCATGCGTTGTCTTATCGCCGATGCGTACAATTCCTTTCATTTATTAACCATCCTTAATTATACAATTAACACATATAAAGAAATGATGTTTATTTCAGAACTACTTTATTACAGCCAGGGTTAATAGATATTTATCTAATAAGGCAAGACATGATTGTCATCATTAACTGTTTGTACCCGTCATACTTCAAGCTGCATGTGCGTTGGCTTTATTCGGACCAGGAGCCTCCCCCCTTCGGGGCCAACTCTGGGGCTGTTCAAAACGCGCTGCGTTTTGTTCTGCAACTCAAATTATTTAGGTATGTAGATATAATTTAAACGAATTACATAATGAACGCTTTAATTTACCGAAGATAAATTTTAAACAGCCAACCGATAATGCTTTAAGCAATAAGTGCTAATTTTTAGTACGATAGTGCACTTCAACGCTCTGTTTTAACCCCCGCCTCACTCCTTCTTCCCGGCGGAGGGCCTGAATAT
>NZ_WMJZ01000088.1 GCF_009711095.1 Intestinirhabdus alba | reverse complement strand
CCTCTCCTTCAAAGGCCAGCACGTCAAGGGCGGCGTCGCAGCCCCTGACCGCCAGCAGGTGGTGGCTGTGGCTGTACCGTATGGGAAATGGCGCTACGGACATGCTTCTTCTCTGGTTAATTCGTCAAAACTCATCCCGATCCCCGTCTCTTCATCCCAGTCAAGCTGCAGACGCCGCGGCCTCCGCCCCGCCGCCATTGATTCCAGCAGTTGACCGCTCAGCACCGGCAGGATCTGCTGGTTCAGCAGGCTGTCAACGTTACGCGCCCCCGTATCGGGCAGCAGGCACGCATCCGTCAGCGCGCCGTACAGCGCCTCGCTTATCTCCGTCTCCATCCCGTAGTGCCGCGACAGCCGCCCGCTCACCTGCGACAGCTTCATCGCCACGATCTCACGCATCGCCTCCCGGCCCAGCGGACGGTAAATGACCGTCTGGAAACGCGCCAGCAGCGCCGGCTGGAAGTGATCGCGCAGCACCGGACGCAGCAGCTCCTGCAGCGTCGACTCCGTTGCCTCCGGCTCCTCCTCAAGGTGCGCCATCAGCAGGTCGCTTCCCAGGTTCGAGGTCATCAGGATCACCGTGTTGCGGAAGTCTATTTCCCGCCCCTCGCCGTCCCGCATAAAGCCCCGGTCAAAGACCTGATAAAACAGATTCATCACGTCCCGGTGCGCCTTCTCCACCTCGTCAAGCAGCACCACGCTGTACGGCCGCCTGCGCACCGCCTCCGTCAGGATCCCCCCCTGTCCGTAACCCACGTAGCCCGGCGGGGAGCCCTTCAGCTGCGATACCGTGTGCGGCTCCTGATATTCAGACAGGTTGATGGTGATAAGCGCTTTCTCTCCGCCGTACAGCTCGTCCGCCAGCGCCAGCGCCGTTTCGGTCTTCCCCGTCCCGCTCGGACCTACCAGCAGGAACACCCCCTGCGGCCCGCTCTCCGGCGACAGCCCCGTCTTCGACGCCCGCAGCCGCTGCGCGATGGCCGTCAGCGACGCCCCCTGGCCCACTACCCGCCGACCCAGGCTGTGCTCCAGCGCCAGCAGCTCCGTCTGTTCGTCCTTCATCAGCGAGGAGAGCGGTACTCCGGTCCAGTCGGCGATAACCGTGGCAACGGTCCGCGCGTCAACGTCCGGCGTCAGCAGCGGGCTGCCCTGCTGCACCGCCTCCAGCTGCGCCTGCAGCGCCGCGCTCTCTTCCCGCCGGGTGGCGTCCGCCCGGCTCGCCAGCAGCGCCCGGGCCAGCGCCTGCTCCTCTTCGTGGCGCGCCTCCAGCGCCCCCCTCGCCTCCGTCAGCCGCGCCTCCTCCTGGGCCATCTCCGCCAGCCGCGCCGTCTGCGACGGTCCGCCCAGCGCCATATCCTCCTGCAGCGCCTGCTTCTCCATCTCCAGCGCCGTCAGCGCCGCCGCCGTGCGGGTCAGCGCCTCCGGCACCGTGTCAAGGCTCATCCGCACCCGCGCCGACGCCGTGTCCAGCAGGTCCACCGCCTTGTCCGGCAGTTGCCGCCCCGTCAGGTAGCGCCGCGACAGGGTCACCGCCGCCCGCACCGCCTCATCGCTGATGTGCACTCCGTGGTGCTGCGCGTAGCGCGACTTCAGCCCCCGCAGCATCAGGCAGGCGGTGTCGTCGTCCGGCTCATCAACCTTTACCATCTGAAAACGGCGCTCCAGCGCGGCGTCGCGCTCAAAGTACTGCTTGTATTCGCTCCAGGTGGTAGCGGCGATGGTGCGCAGCTCACCGCGCGCCAGCGCCGGCTTCAGCAGGTTGGCCGCGTCCGCGCCTCCCGCCTGGTTCCCCGCCCCGATGATGGTATGCGCCTCATCAATAAACAGCAGCACCGGCGACGGCGACTGTTGTACCGCCTCGATGATATTCTTCAGCCGCTGTTCAAACTCGCCCTTCACTCCCGCGCCCGCCTGCAGCAGGCCGAGATCCAGAGTCCGCACCGACACCGGCTTCAGGCTGTCCGGCACGTTGCCCTCCTGAATGCGCAGCGCCAGCCCCTCCACCAGCGCGGTCTTACCGACCCCCGGCTCCCCTACCAGTATCGGGTTGTTCTTGCGCCGCCGGGAGAGGATGTCCACCATCTGGCGGATTTCGTTATCCCGGCCGAAGACCGGGTCGATTTTCCCCTCCCGCGCCCGGGCGGTAACATCCAGCGTGAACCGGTCCAGCGCGCCCTGCAGGCCGGGTGCCAGTCCGCCCTCCGTCACCGCAGTACCTTCGTTTGCCGTCTCTCCGCCGTCGCCCTGCGCCAGCTCCGCCTCCTGCTGCACCTCCGGGCGCTCGTCCGACTGCGCGTCCAGCAGCGGGCGCAGCCGCTCCAGCTGGCTCAGCCCCAGGGTCAGCAGCGGCCACAGGCCGTCACAGCGCACCAGCTTCGGGCTTTCCGCCAGCGCCATCAGCAGATGTACGCTGCGGATATGCGTCTCACCCGCCAGCGAGGCCCGCAGCCAGGCCGCCTGCAGCAGCGCCTGCAGCGGCTCCGACAGCTGCGGCCGCTCGCGTACCGAACGCGGCAGCCGGTCCATAAAGCCCAGCAGCGCCTGCCATATCGCGTCCATGTCCCACTCGTAGCGGCGGGCCAGTACCGTCAGGTCGCCCTCTCCCTGCTCCAGCAGCTTCAGCAGCCAGTGCTCTGGCAGGATGGACGCATGGGCGCGGGTCTGGCACAGGGAGGCCGCGCCTTCCATCGCGCGGGCGCAGTAAGGGTTAAGTCGGCGTAACAGGATGGCTGGATTTTCCATGAGATTCTCTCTTTATCAGTTCCGGACACGCTACCGCCCGTCGCTGTTTCCCGCTGGACAGGAACCCGGAGCGCACTGGGTCAGGCAGGCAGTTTGTGGTTTGCTTTACTGAGCGCCCGCCCCGGCGGACGCTCAGTAAAACTGCGGACAGGCGACCCCGTCCGCATCAGGTGATTACCCTGAATTATTCAGGCCAG
>NZ_WMJZ01000087.1 GCF_009711095.1 Intestinirhabdus alba | reverse complement strand
ACCCCGACCACAGGGACGGGCTTCGGCTTCGTCCCTTTTTTATTTGTCCGCAGGAGGGTGTGGCGCTTATAAAAAATAGCGTTACGGTGGAATATTCTGAAAATTAAAATGTTTATCGTTTAAATTATATACCCTAAATAATTCGAGTTGCAGGACAAAACGCAGCGTGTTTTGAACAGCCCAGGGCTGGCCCCGAAGGGGTGAGGCCCCCGGGCCGAATAAAGCCAACGCACATGCAACTTGAAGTATGACGGGTATATATTGATAAAATAATTGTTCCGAATAAACATAGCTTCCCCGCCCGGCGTTATATGAATAGGATAATTCTGTTAAGTGAAACTGTCCGGAGCACTGAGAAACCAACCCGGAGAAAAACTGGTTGAAGCATTTTAGATAATTTGCGAGACTGCCAATAAATTACGCTAATCTCCTGATTAATGCCGGTGTGCGGCATTGATAATATATAGGTCTGTAAAATCAGAGGCGTAAATACAGGATCCGTCAGGCAGGCCCCTGTCTTTGCGGCCTGCAGTCCTGTTTCGGACATCATTGATTATATATCCTAAATAATTCGAGTAGCAGGACAAAACGCAGCGCGTTTTGAACAGCCCCGGGGCTGGCCCCGAAGGGGTGAGGTCTTCAGGCCGAATCACGCGGCGACGCAGAGACAGATTCGTCAGAAGCGAATTTGAACAGCCGCAGGCTGTCTCTCATTAATCCCCAGGAGCTTACTGGAGTAAGTGTCCGGGGTGAGCGAGGGCAAATCAGTTTAGCTGATTTGAACGCCGCTGGCGGCGGCCCTTCAGGGTGAGGCCCCCGGGCCGAATAAAGCCAACGCATATGCAACTTGAAGTATGACGGGTATATACCCTGAATAATTAGGTTTGTATACAAACAGCAGGAAAATAATAGCGTTGTCAGCAACGTCTTTGCATATCCGCAGAATGCCATCGGTAAGGAGAGGCCGGAAGCCTGGCGACCCGGATAAGCGGCAGAACGGCGCTGCTTTCTTTCTGAAACTATAGCCCGTTAATACTTTCTGGTGACACCAGAAAGTATTCTGAAGAAGCCCGTATTGAAGCCCGCTCTTTAGCAGACGAAAAGGCAGGCATATAAATCACAGGCTTTAACGATACGTCAGTCATGGAAAAGGGATTATGGACTTAAATCTACTGAACAGGGAATTACGGAAAGCGTTGGCCTTTACGTTCGCCGGTGCTGTACTTCAGCGCCGGCTGGCGCAGGCGGGGTTACTCGGCCTGAGCGGCGGGGTTTTTCTGCCACAGGCGCAGGCGATTGAAATTGGTACGCAGGCTGGTGCACATATCAAAGTTAATGACGGGACCAGGATCGTTGCCGACAAATCCGTCCCGGATAAGGGGATCTACGGCGTTATCGTGCCGGCAGGAGAGAAGGGAACCGTCGACCTTGGCAATAACGTTTCAATTATCGCGCATGGCAAATCATCTATTCATCGTGCTAACGGTATCGGCATTGAAGCCGACGGCAGCGTGTTAACGGCGAACGGCCTGATCGTTGAAATTACAGGAAAAAGTGAAACGGGTATTGCGCTGACCGGTAAAAATGTGTACGCCGACCTGGGAACCGGGAGCCAGATTAGTGCAACCTCTGATAAGGGCATTATTGTCGGTGACACCTCCACGCTGGTAGCCGACAGGCTTATCGTTGAAATGTCTGATAAGTCAGAGTGCGCTTTGTGTATTAACGGCAGCGCCGATTTAGGCAGCGGCAGCACAATCAGAGTGGACGAAGACTCTACAGGTCTTATCGTCAAAGGTATCGACAGCGATGGCATCGCCTACCGTAGTCCGGCCAGTTTTACCGCCACCGGTCTTACCGTTGAAAGTGGCAACGATACTTCGGCTTTTACTGTTAAAGATGTGATAAGGATAGAGCGTAACGCTGTCGTTGATCTCGGCAGCGGCAGCATAATTAACTCGAGGGGGAGTTACAGAACCGCCGTTGCAATATATAACGCTGATGACAGCGATAGTGTCGAATACAGCCCGCGTTTTACCGCCACCGGTTTAACTATCGATGCGCAGGGCTATTCCTCTAAAGGTATAAGCGTACAGGGTAACGCTATTATTGATCTTGGCAACGATAGTGTAATTAATACGAAGGGAGATTTAAGTAAAGGTATCGCAACATATGATCCTGATAATCAGGATAGTGTGGAAAATGGCCCGCGTGTTACCGCCACTGATTTAACGATCGATACGCAGGGCGACGCCGCTCGTGGTATAGATATGCAGGCTAACGCTATCGTTGATTTAGGTGGCGACACCCTGATTAAAAGCAGCGGAAAGGGGGCAATAGGTATCTATAATGATGGCGGTGAAATTACGGCGAATTCCTTAACAATCTATAATGCAAGCGACAGAGAAGGTAGTGGGGGGATCTATAACAGGAAGGGGAATATTAGCGTAAAAACCTTAACAATGTTTGTCACGGGGCCTGGAGCGCATGAAGGCTTAAATATGACTGGGGGGACTGCTAATATTGGCGCAGGCAGCTATATTAATACAGAAAACGGTTCGTCACTGAGCGCCAGAAATAAGACCACTATCATTAACTATTTTGGCACGGCGGATAAGCGGAATACGATAATCACTAAGAATCCGCGCCAATACAGCGTCATGGCGTCTTTCGGCGGTGTTATTAATTTGAAAAATACCGATATCTTCGGTGCGGCAGTATACTCAGGAACAAATAGTACAGTGACCGGTGAAAATCTGACCCTTACCGATCGGGGCGTTTACGCTGTGAACGGCGGCCGGATCGATCTGACGGGCGATCTCGCCATCAGAACGACTGATGGGGCTTATGCGGCTATTCGTACTGAGCATAACAGCTATGTTCAGCTTCCCCACCCGGACAGCCGCATCAGCGCGGCGGGAAAAATGCAGATCCTCGGCGGAGCGCGTGCTGAAGGTGGGATTATTACTCTGGATATGGCCGCCGGCTCGATGTGGACGGGAAGCGCCTACAGCGATAACGTGAAAGGCGGCCTGCTGAACGTCACCATGAATAACAGCATCTGGAA
>NZ_WMJZ01000086.1 GCF_009711095.1 Intestinirhabdus alba | reverse complement strand
CCGAAGGCCAAAGCATAAGGCACAGGAGGTGCGATGAAAATCTATCGTCCACTGTGGAACGAAGGGGCGCTGTTATCCCCCCAGCAGTTTCAGCAGCAGGCCGCGTGGGAGGCGTTTCGCAGCGCGGGCCTCTCCGCGCTCTCTTCCCCGTTTCCCTGGGGGATTGAAAAGGCGGAATTTGACGAAAATCTGCTGGCTTCCGGGCTGGTTCAGGCTTCCCGTCTGCGGCTGTGGCTGGCGGATGGCACCCTGATTGACACCGGGATCAGCGATCTGCCGCCGGAGCCGCGCGAGCTTCTCTCCCCCCAGCTGGCCGCCAGGGATTCACTGACGGTGCTGATTGCCCTGCCGCTAATGCAGCCTGGAATGAGCAACGTTCAGCAGGCGGCGCAGACCCCCGACAGGCCGCTGCGCTATCGGGAAGAGTGGGTTGACGTACAGGATGCGTTTGGCAGTGAAGAAGAGTCGGTCGCCGTGGCCCGGTTCAATATTGCCCTGCGCTTCGCCCATGAAAATAACGAGTCTTGGCAGTGCTGCCCGGCGGCGCGCCTTATCCGGGACGGGCACGGGGGGTGGCGGCTGGATCCGACGTTTATTCCGCCGCTGGCGCTGTTCTCCGCCAGTCCGGCCCTCTGCGAGCGGCTGGTGCTGCTTAACCGGCAGCTTCGCTCGCGCCGCCAGCGCCTGATGGCGATGCGTCGGGAAAGCAACGAGCGGCTGGCGGATTTCGCCGTGGCGGACGTCTCTCTGTTCTGGCTGCTGAACGCGCTGAATTCTCATGCCCGCGTGCTGACGGAGTTTGAGCGTTTCCCGGCGCGGCATCCGGAGCAGATATGGGCCGAGCTGGCGCGGCTGGCGGGCAGTATGCTCACCTTCTCACTGGACAGCGATCCGGACGCCATTCCGGGCTATGACCACGAAACGCCAGAAAATACCTTTCCGCCGCTGTTCGAGCTGATCGCCGGCCTGCTGGAGGCCAGCCTGCCTTCCCGTGTGATTGCGCTGGAGATGTCTCGTCCGGACGATCAAACCTGGAAAGCGTCGCTGCACGACGTTCGTCTGCGTGAAGAGGCCGATCTCTATCTTTCCGTCCGTTCCGACGTTCCGGCCTGGCAGATCGCAGAGCGATTCCCGGCGCTGTGTAAGGCGGGATCGCCGGATGAGGTCAGCGCGATCTCCTCGGTGGCGCTGAAGGGGATCCCGCTTATTCCGGTGAGCCGCGTGCCGGCGGCGCTGCCGGTGCGGCTGGAAAATCAGTATTTTGCGCTGGGTATGGAGAGCGCCGCCGCCCGCGACATGCTGGAGCAGGGGGTCTGCCTGTTCTATGTGCCGGCGCTGCTTGGCGCGCTGGAGCTTGAACTGTTTGCGGTGCTGCGGTCATGAGACAAGAAATCAACGTAGATGAGCTGATGGCGGAAACCTGGCTGACGGTCACCCTGCTGAAGCACGGCGGCGTCACGCCGGACGGCGTGGGGCTGTACCAAAAGTGCTGTCGGCAGGTGGAGAGCGTGCGCGAGGTGCTGGAGCGCGTCGGCTACGATGAGAGCAGCATTGAGCATATTTCCTATGCCCAGTGCGCGCTGCTGGATGAAGCCGTGATGAGCAGAAAAAGCGCGGAGGGGAGCGAAGAGGGAGCGGATGCCGGCCAGGCGGCCTGGCGGAAAGCGCCGCTGCAGGCGCGCTATTTTGGTTCGCTGTTCGCCGGGGAGGCGCTCTGGGATCGTATTGCCGAGGTGCTGCGTCAGCCCGCGCCCAACGCCGCCGTCATTACCTGTTTTCATCGGGTCATCGCGCTGGGGTTCCAGGGGCTGTACAGCGTGAGTTCCGTCAGCCAGGCGCAGCGCGAGGCGGTGATCGCGGAGCTGGCCGGGCGCGTTGCGCCCCTTGACGCCGGCCTGTCGCTGCTGGTGCACCGCAGCAGAAAACGGCGCTACGGCCTGCTGCGTTCGGCCTGGTTTTGGATCGCTGTGGCGCTGATCGTCACCGGCGGCATCTGGTGGGGCGGACATCTCTGGCTTCAGGCGCTGCTCGCCTCGCAGCTGGCGGAGCTGCCCCGGTGATGCGTAAAACGGGCGTGGTCTCCGCAATAGTACATATTCTGGCCGGTGCGTCGGCGCTGCTCTGGCTGCTGTGGTATTTCATCCCGCTGGGGGGCGCGGGCAAAGGGGGGCTGACGCTGGGCATCGCGGTGCTGGCGTGCTGGCTGATGATAAGAAACGGCCGCCGCAGCGTCGTCGCAGGCCGTCAGGAAGAGGCCCGGCCAGAGATTCCCCTGCTGGATACCCGTGAGCCGGTTGTTCTCGTCTGCGGGGACGATCCTGAGCGCCTCTTCGCCGGGCAGCCGCTGCGCAAAACCGCGCAGGGCTACTGGCTGCGGGTGGATGACATCAGCACCCTTCACGACGTGGTCTGCGTCATTCAGGATGAGCAGCCGCGTCAGGTGGGGCAACTGGCCGTGATGTACGTTTGCCAGGCGGATCGCCATCAGGATGAGGCCGTGCTGCGGGCCGCCGCGAAAGCGCTGCGCCAGCATATTCACCGGCTCAGCGAGCGGGTTGGGTTTCGCGTTCCCCTCGTTTTGCTCGGTGAGTTTTCCGGGCCGGAGACGCCCTGGACCGTGGTACGCGGCGACCGGCCCGCGCTCTTTCCCGCAGACGAAGCCCCGCAGGCGGTGGAGGAGTGGCAGAAAACGACCGGCAACCTTGCGCTGATGCCGGTGCTGCGCGAGGCCTGGGCGTTTATGCAGACCGTGCTGCTGGAGGAGCTGCAAAAAGCCGATCGGCTCTGCCCGGCGGTTTACCCGTTTGCCGCGGCGCTGAGATGCGGCGCGGTTGCCGGCGACGGGCGTTCCCTGTGGGGCGACTGGCTGCAGCGGCGCGGCGGCCTCCGCTTTCCTTATCTGGCGGGCCGGGCTGAGGCGGCGCGTTTCCCGGATGCCGTGTTGCCTCTGCTGACGCCCTGGTGCGCGCCTGTCCAGGGGGGCCGTCATACCCGTCGACTGGTGTTCGTTTTATGGGGCTGCGCGCTGGCCGCGCTGGCCTTTTCCGCGGCGAACAACGGGGCGCTTATTCGTCAGGTCGGGGCCGGGCTGCAGCGCTGGTACGCTATTCCGATGAGCCATCATCAGCCGAAGGCTCAGGCGCTGGCGGTGCTCAAACGCGACGCGCTGCTGCTTGAGCGCTGGCAGCGGCAGGGGGAGCCGCTCAGGTACGCCCTGGGCTACTACCCCGGTCAGCGCCTGTGGCTGGCGCTGCAAAAGGCGATTGATGCGTACGTGCCGCCTANGGCAGTGGCGGCTGAAGCCCGGTTCGACGAAGGTGCTGGTTAACGCGCTGGTGGGGATCCGGGCGAAGCCGGGCTGGCTGATTATCGTGGCCGGCCATACCGACAGCACCGGCGACGAGCGGGCCAACCAGGCGCTCTCCCTGAAGCGCGCCGGCGCGGTGCGCGACTGGATGCTTAATAACGGCGACGTGCCGGAGAGCTGTTTTGCGGTGCAGGGCTATGGCGAGAGCCGCCCTGTCGCCACCAACGACACGGCGGAGGG
>NZ_WMJZ01000085.1 GCF_009711095.1 Intestinirhabdus alba | reverse complement strand
GTCGCTGGTCAGCCAGATGCCGAAGGCCAAAGCATAAGGCAGGTGCGCTGTGAAGACAGAACAACCGTTATGGGGTCGGGGAATTATGATCTCGCCCCAGCACTTTCAGCAGCAGGTTGCCTATGCGGCCTGGTCCGTTGAATGCATAGCTCAGATGGGGCTTAACCACCCGTGGGGTGTTATTGAAGCCTCATTCGAACCCGAAGCACTGAAGCTCGGGCGTCTGCAGGCACGTCGTCTGCACGTCCGCTTTCAGGACGGAACGCTGGTCGATACGGATAATGCCGATGCACTTCCTCCGGTGCTGATGCTGGAAGGGGATACGCATGAGACGGAGGTTGTGCTTGCACTGCCGCTGCTGCGTGCCAACGGCGGTAACTGTCTGGCACCTGACGAAGTCGCCGAGCGTCCGGTACGCTACCGTCAGCGCTGGCGGGACGTGCGCAACCAGTACGGGGATGATAACCGGCAAATAGCGGTAATGCAGCCGGAGATCGTCCTGCGGTACGCGCACCAGGACAACAGCGATTATCTTACCTGCCCGGTCGCCCGCTTGCTGCGGGACCGGCAGGGTAACTGGATGCTCGACGATACGTTCTTGCCGCCCGCCCTGACCGTCGGCAGCAGCCGATGGCTGGCGCAGCAGCTGGAGCAACTGATGTCACAGCTTCGCGCCCGCCTGACCCGGCTGATGGGGATGCGGCGCGAAAGCAACGAGCGGATGGCGGACTTTGCCGTGGCGGACGTCTCCCTGTTCTGGCTGCTGAACGCCCTGAACAGCGCCGAACCGGTGCTGGCTCAGTTTCATCGCTTCCCGCAGAGCGCCCCCGAGCGTCTGTATGTGGAGCTGGCGCGGCTGGCGGGCAGTCTGTTGACCTTTTCGCTGGCGCATCAGGTCAGCGCTATTCCGGTCTATCAGCACGAGCGGCCGAACGCGGTGTTCCCGCCGCTGTTCGAGTTGCTGAACGTACTGCTGGAGGCCAGCTTGCCGTCGCGGGTGCTGGCGCTGGAGCTGCTACACGATAAGCGGCTGCGGCAGTGGCTGGCGCGGCTGGAAGATCCGCGGCTGCGCGAAGGGGCCGATTATTATCTCTCCGTGCGTTCGCACCTTCCCGTTGCGCAGCTGCAGGAGCAGTTTCCGCGGCAGTGCAAGGTCGGCAGCCCGGATTATGTCACTAGCCTGGTCAACGCCTCCCGACAGGGGATCCCGCTTAAGCCGCTGCGCCACGTGCCCGCCGCGATCCCGCTGCGCCTGGAGAATCAGTATTTCTCTCTCGATCTCTCCCATCCGGCGGCGCAGGAAATGCTGGAGTGTGGCAAATGTATGTTCTACACCCCGGGAACGCTGGGCGAGCCTGAACTGGAACTCTATGCGGTACTGAGAACATGAGTGACAACAAACGCTTTGACATTGATGCACTGCTGCAGGACACGTGGCTGCAGGTTGTCAGCCTGCAGCATGGGCCGACCTTTGATGACGGGGAAGGCCGCATACTGTGGGAGCGCTGCGCTGAGGACGTTGTGCGCGTACAGCAGTCCCTGAAAGAGGCCGGAATGGCGGAAGAGGACTGCCGGCACATCCTTATTGCCCAGTGCGCGCTGCTGGATGAAGCGGTGAAAAGCCGCGGCGTTCAGGATGACGCCTGCGTGCGGTGGTACGACATTCCGCTGCAGGGGCACTTTCTTGGCACCATCGAGGCCGGGGATTCGCTGTGCGATCGCATGCGCGACGTGCTGCGCGATCCGGCTCCGGTGCCGGCCGTGCTGATCTGCTTTCACCGGGTCATGATGCTGGGATTTCTCGGCAGCTATCGGTCGCTCAACGATCCGGAGCGTGAAAAGCTGGTGAAAGCGCTTGGCGAGCGGGTGCCGCCCTTCAGCTTTCCTTCCGACCACCCGGTACTGGTCGACGCCAGAGGCGGATATGCCCTGGGCGGCCTGCTGGCGTCGTGGCCGGTACGCATCGCGTTCAGCCTGGCGCTGCTGGCCGCGCTGTGGTGGGGGCTGGACAGCTGGCTCGACAGGATGCTGACGACCCTGTTGCCCGGAGTAGTGAAATGAGCGCTGCGCAACGATGCGTACTGGCGCTGTGGGCTGCGCTGCTGGCGGGCGTTGTTTGCCTGGCCTTTCTGCCGCTATCCCGGCCGGCGGCCGCGCTGGTCATGGTGGCGCTGTGGGGGATTATCGCTTCCGTCTGGTATCTGAATCGCCGGCGGGTGACGCATCAGGCCGCGCCGGATTTCGCTAATTTACCGGACGCCGCCTATCGCCATCCGGTTGTGCTGGTGTGCGGCGATATGCCCCAGGCGTGGCCCGAGGAAACGGCGGTGCTGACGGTGGCTCAGGGCTGCTGGATCCGTGTAGAAGAACATCAGGACCCGGAGCTGGTGGCGCGACAGCTGCTGTGGCTACGGCCTGACTGGGGGCGTCAGCTGTCAATAATGATAGTTGTCTGTCCGCAGCGCCATCGTGATACGGAAGCGCTGGCCAGCCGGCTGCTGGCGGTACGCTGGCAGATCGGCAGGCTGCGTCGGGATACCGGCTACAGCATTCCGCTGATCCTGAGCGGCGTTGCGGGCAGCGTGATTATGCGCGAGCTGCTCTGGCAGGCGGCCATTCCCGGCGAGGGCCTCAGCGTCTGGCGGGAGAGCGCAGCCCCGCGATCCGTTGCTTCGTGGGTTACGACCGGCGGCGCAGTGGTGATGCAGCAGCAGGTGCTGATCAACTGCCTGATGGCGTGGTTTCAACAACACGTGCAGGCCGTGTTTATCGACGAAAACCCGGATATACCGCGCGTTGTGCCGGCAGCGGTGCTATGGGGCTGCGGGCCGGCGCTGTCGGGATGCCTCCCATCCTCCGTCTGGACGGAGTGGCTGCAGCGGCATACCGCGATGGCCGACGTTGCGGGCTGGCGTCCCAATGAGTCGATAACCACCGCAAACTCGCTGCTGCCAGATTTTGTGCTGCCGCTGCTGCCGGAAGGCCAGGGGCTGACGCCGAGGCAGCGGACATGGCGCAGCGGGCTGGCCTTATTCACCGCTGCCGCTGTTGCCGCGCTGTGCAGCAGCGGCTGGAACAACCGCCAGCTGCTGCAGCGGCTGAGCTTTGACATACATCACTATCAGCAGATTTCGCCGGAGGAGGCGGCCGCCAAAGCCACCGCCGTCGGTATTCTGCGTGAAGATGCGGCGCAGCTGGACGACTGGGCGCGCAATGGCGAGCCTCCCGGAATGGGGCTTGGGCTATATCAGGGCGAGCGCCTGCGTATGCCGGTGCTGGATGCGATTCGCTCGTACGTGCCGCCTTCGCCGCCGCNAAGCCCGGTTCGACGAAGGTGCTGGTTAACGCGCTGGTGGGGATCCGGGCGAAGCCGGGCTGGCTGATTATCGTGGCCGGCCATACCGACAGCACCGGTGACGAGCGGGCCAACCAGGCGCTCTCCCTGAAGCGCGCCGGCGCGGTGCGCGACTGGATGCGCGACACCGGCGACGTGCCGGAGAGCTGTTTTGCGGTGCAGGGCTACGGCGAGAGCCGCCCTGTCGCCACCAACGACACGGCGGAGGG
>NZ_WMJZ01000084.1 GCF_009711095.1 Intestinirhabdus alba | reverse complement strand
TTATCTCACGGAAATGGGCGCATTTATCGCGCGGCGCATCACGACGCCGGTGCTATCACGCTGCCCACCCAGCTGCTGGTGTCCGGGGAAGACTACGTGGTGCATCGCCAGCCGCAGCTTGAGTTCTATCAGCGGCTGCGCAGCCCGCTTAAGGAGCTGCACGTGCTGCCGGGCTTTTACCACGACACCCTGGGGGAAAAGGAGCGGCAGCTGGCGTTTGATAAGATGCGCGGCTTTATCGACACCCTGTACGGCCAGCCGCCCCGGCGCTTTGACTACGCCCATGAGGATCGCTGGAGTCCGGGAGCGGATAGCTGGCGGCTGCTGAACGGCGGCCCGGCACCGTTTTCCCTCGATGACCTTGGGTATCGCGCCCTGCGCTACGGCATGAAAGCGCTGGGAACTCAGTCGACGGGCGTGCGGCTGGGGTTTGAAACCGGCTTCGACTCCGGCAGTACACTGGATTATGTTTACCGCAACCAGCCCCAGGGCAGCAGCGCGCTCGGACGGTTGATTGACAAAAACTATCTTAACAGCGTCGGCTGGAAGGGGATTCGCCAGCGTAAGGTTCATCTGCAGACGCTGATCCAGCAGGCCGTCGTCCGGCTTACGCAACAGGGTACGCCGGTGCGGGTTGTGGATATTGCCGCCGGACATGGTCGCTATGTGCTGGATGCGCTGGAAGGGGACGCAGCGGTGGAGACGATTTTGCTGCGCGACTACAGCGAGCTGAACGTGACGAAAGGTCAGGAGATGATCGCCAGTCGCGGCATGGCGGACCGGGCGCGCTTCGAGCGGGGAGATGCGTTTAACCGCGGCGAGCTGGCATCGCTGACGCCGAACCCAACGCTGGGGATCGTCTCCGGGCTGTATGAACTGTTTCCTGACAACGGACCGGTGCGTGACTCGCTGGCCGGACTGGCGGAGGCCATCGCACCGGGCGGCGTACTGATCTATACCGGGCAGCCCTGGCACCCGCAGCTGAAAACCATCGCCTGGTCGCTGACCAGCCATAAGGACGGCAAGGCGTGGGTGATGCGCGTGCGCACCCAGGGGGAAATGGACGCGCTGGTCCGCGAGGCCGGGTTTGATAAGTGTGCCCAGCTGATTGACGAGTGGGGAATTTTCACCGTCTCCCTGGCGGTGCGTCGCGCCTCATGAGCGAGCGTCGCACGCTGTTTTTACAGGGCGTCGGCTGGCTGCTGCTGCTCGCCCCCTTTTTTTTCCTTACCTACGGCCAGGTTAACCAGTTTACCGCCGGGCGGGAAGGGACAGGCAGCGTGGTGTTTGGCTGGGAGCGGTATATCCCGTTTCTGCCGCTGACGATCCTTCCCTACTGGAGCCTGGATTTGCTGTACGGCCTGTCGCTGTTGGTCTGCACTACCCGTGGCGAACAGCGGCGGCTGGTATGCCGTCTGGTACTGGCTTCGCTTGTAGCCTGCGCCGGTTTTCTGCTGTTTCCGCTGCGTTTTTCCTTCGTCAGGCCGGAGGTTCACGGCGCTGCGGGCTGGCTTTTCGCGCAGCTTGAACAGTTTGATCTGCCTTATAACCAGTCGCCCTCGCTGCATATCATCCTCTGCTGGCTGCTGTGGCGTCATTTCAGCCAGCATCTGACCGGCGTCTGGCGCAGGCTGAACGGCGGCTGGTTTCTGCTGATCGCGCTCTCGGTGCTGACCACCTGGCAGCACCACGTCATCGACGTGATTACCGGGCTGGCCGCCGGAATGTTTATTGACTGGCTGATACCGATGGAGAAGGAGCCGCGACCGCTACGGGCCGACGCCAGGCGTCGGGCGCTGGCCGGGCGCTACCTGTGCGGTGGGCTGGTTTGCACTGCGGCGGCGCTGTGCTGGCCGTGGCTGGCGTGGCCCGCTCTGGCGCTGATGATGGTCGCGCTGGCCTATGGAGTGCGCGGCGTCGGGGCGCTGCAAAAGGATGTCAGCGGGCGGCTGTCGCCCGCCGTCCGCTGGCTGCTGCTGCCCTGGCGTCTGGGTATGTCCCTGTCTATGCGCCTCTATACCCGACGGCTGCCCGTCGTCAGCCCGCTGGCCGAAGGCGTCTCTCTGGGAAGCTACCCGCTGCGTCCACCCGAACAGCGCGCGGTGGTGGATCTGACCAGCGAGTTTCCCCGGGCCAGAGCGACGCGCCGCGCCGCCTGGTGCGGCGTCCCGATGCTGGATCTTGTGGTTCCGGAAATGGCGCAGCTGAAGCAGGCGGTGGAGAGCGTTGAACGGCTGCGGCGCGAGTACGGCAGCGTGCTGATCCACTGTGCGCTGGGGCTTTCGCGCAGCGCGCTGGTGGCCGCCGCCTGGCTGCTGCGGCGTAATCCGCAGCTGAACGTTCAGGAGGCGGTGGCGCAGGTGTGCAGGGCGCGTTCTCAGGCGGTCTTTACCGCAGAACATCTGGAGCTGCTTCAACAATGGAAAACAGAAGTGACAACGTAACTGAAAGCGATGATTTGCCGCTGCGCCTGCTGCGACAGACCCTGGCCAGCTGGCGCTTTATCCTGCTCTTTATTGCACCGCCGATGGCCTGGACCCTGCTGACCGTAGCGCCAGGCCCGGCGCGTGCGCTTATCGCGCTCTGGTGCGGCGCGGCTGGATTCGGCTGCTGGCGGCTGTGGCTTGATGCGCGCTACTTCGCGCTGATCGATGAACAGAACAACCGGCGGGCGGGCGAGGCGCTGGCGGAGATCTGGCAGCGTGAGCAGCTGGCGTCGCTGAGCCTGACGCAGCGACAGCAGGGGGCGTTAAGGCAACTGCGGCGCACGATGTACGCGACGGCGGCGCTGTGGCTGACGTGGCTGGCGATGCTCTGGCTGTCATAAACGGCCGCCTGGCGGGTAGCTGGCTGTATTGCCGGAAACCAGAAGTCGTATCAGGGGGCAGTTTGAGTAATAAAAATTATCGTACCCTATGGCTGTTTCCTGATCCTGTTGTCGTTAGCTGGCTTCAGCCGTCGAAGTTTACCGGTATCCGGTTGCATTCCTGTATAATCGTCAGTCAAATTGATGTGTTCCCAGCCTAACGGCGACAAATACGGCAGCAGCTGCTCGACGCCTGAGAGCGTCGAGCGCTCATTCAATATAACCCCAGTGGAGGTGAGGCTGAAAAATGTGGCATTTTATATAACTAGCGAATTCGGAGGCCGACGTTGTAAAAAGGATCTCCTTGAGATCCTTGTGCGAATATAACTATCGCCTACAAACCTACCTCATCAAAAGCAATTTTTTATAATCTGGATATATATAGGGGGCCTTTCCAGTACTACCATCTGGATAGGTTACGTTAAGATCTCCAGGAGGGGGATTAGGGGGGGTTATAGTCACAATTTTATTTAAGTGAACAACCGGATTTATATGTATTTTGTTGACGTTGGAAACACGATAATACCGATTCCACTGCTCATAGCGAATATCTCCGCCAAACAATTTAATAGAGATCTTTCCATCCAGGTGATGGGTAATGACAGGAAAGAAATCTGTAGCTAAATGCAAATTACCGCTAATCTCTCTTGGCTTCCCCTTCCCAAACGCATTACTGTAGCCCTCATCATCAAAATCAAAGACATAATTTGCAGCAATATCGTCTTTTCCTTGAACCAGCGCTGAAGATTTAGCTAGCTGTATTCCGACCCTGATACCACTAAGCGTCCAGCTACACTTTGTTCCGCCGTCAAGGGCGATGCGGGCTTTGCGAACACCGTTACTATCGGCTGGACTGAGATCCATTTGTCTGGGATTCAGCCCCCTTTCCGTACTCACATGCGACTCAGTGGTCGGATCATAAACTTTTCGTCGGCATGTCTCTGAGCGGTAAAGCACATCCAGCGGTAACGCTTCCGT
>NZ_WMJZ01000083.1 GCF_009711095.1 Intestinirhabdus alba | reverse complement strand
ATCCGCGACAGGAAAGTGCCAGTGCCCTGGGGCTGAAGGTTGCTCAACTGGGCGTACAGTATCGATGCCCGATAACGGCGCTGGCGTTAAACGATGAAGTGGGCGTGGTGCAGGAGCTGAACAACGGCCGGCTGCAGATTGTGGAGGCGCGTCAGGTTTATAATGAGCTGCCGGAAATACGCTGTAAGCACATGATTTCTGATGCGATTGAACAATATCTGGCCTCGTTGAAAGCAGCAATCGATGAAAGCAGCAAACCCCGCCATGAAGCAATGCCTGGCGGATATCCCGCGGCAGGGCGAACCATTCCGAAAGAACAGGTCGCGAGGGAAACGTATGCCGCCAGATGTGCGCGTTTGCAGAAATATTATCATGAACCGAAACGCGCTGAGTTCGCCGCACAGTATCAACGGACATTACAGGGCTATCAAAGGCGCATAGATGCTGTCGGAAAAGACCTTGCCGCCTGGTACGAGGCAAAACGCTGGCTGTCGGCAATTATTGATGATTACTCACCAGAAACCTGCCCTGCCGGCTGGGCAGCCCAGTTATCAACCATTGCCGCCTGTATTCAGGGAGGAAGTACCGACGAGGCGACGGAAAAGGTCTGGTTAAAATGGCTCAGGGGCTCCGACAGCCCGGCCTTTGAAGGGATGCTGGGCAATCAGAAGTCTTTGCTGGCAGCGGTTTATGCCGGAACAGCCGGCTATACCAATCTGAAAGCGTTGTTGAATGGGAAAGAGCTCGGCGACTGGATTGATTCCGAAGGCGTGCAAAAGGCCGTTGCCCTGCGAATGCTGGCCCTGAGCGGCGCAGTTAGCCGGTTGAATACAAAGCTGGAGCAGGCGGCGCTTGATGGCTACAGCCGGATTGTTCAGGGGAATACCTGTCTGATGACAGGCAGACAGGTTACCGTGTTCAATGTGACGATGACCGTCCGGGAATATCAGCAGCTGCATCGTGATATTGCCCGGGTCCAGCTTTCCATGTCTGGAAAACCGGTTGAATATGGCGGCGAATTGCGAAACGGCAAGCGGGCCTTGCGTAAGGTATCCGCAAACAGACTTCCCCAGGTCAACGATCCGGTCGTGTTGAGGCAAAGAGTGACCCTGACAATGGTCGCGGACGCTGCGCCGGCCGGGTTCATGGCCTCGCTGACTGACGGCAAACTCACCGATATGACAAGACTTAATGCGTTATCCGAATTGCGTATTGCGGACGTATCGCTGGATAACACGGTGAGTCGCGCGCCTGTAAAGCTGTCTCAAAGCCAGCTTAATTCTGTGCTTAAAGGGCAGGTCCAGCTGTCGCGACGATTAATCAGTAGTAATGCGCTGGGCGGAATGCTGGGTGGAGGCATGCTCTTTCTGCAGGTATCGGCGCTGGCGGACAACGTCAGGGCCGTGGAAACGGCGGTAAATGGGGTTAATGCCCGGTTAACGTTAGCGTCAAATATGGCAATGATGATGAGTTCGGCAGTGGAAACCAGCGGCTTTATCCATATGCTGGTGCGGGCAAACCCGTGGAACCTGCCCCCGAATGTTATCGTGAAGGGGGTGCCGATGTATGTTCATCCCCTGCTGCGGCTGGGTGGGGCAATCGCAGGGGTGTCGTCGATTATTGATGGGATTGGGATGTGGGTTAAATATTGTGAAGCAACAAAGTCTGGAGAGTCTGAAGCTGCGGGTTGGTATTGGAAAGCCAGCGTTGTTACCGCCGTTGGCGGTGGTCTCTTCATCTATTCTGCTTTTGCCTGCCAGTTCGCTCTGTTGGGTCCCGCAGGGCTGGCTGCGCTTCTGGTAATCGCCGGGGCCGCGATGGCTGTTCAGGCCGAAAATGCCATCAGAAGCCCCTTTGAAGTATGGCTCTGCGACGGCTGTTTTGGCGTGACAGATAAGCGAGGTGACAACGATCCGGTATGGGATCCCCATAACCCCGAAGACTTATACGATGCGCTGATGGCGTATAGCGTTATTGTCAGCGGCATGACGGCCGAGGTGGACTATCAGGATCTGCTGGGGGAGCGGGATAATGCTGAGGATGCTGTCAAAATGCGGGTCAGGTTACCGGATTGTAACAGCACGGAATCGGCGTGGGATCTTAAGCTCGTGGCCCTGGGTGATGGCGGGACTAAGCCATTGCTGGTGAGTCAGTATGGTCTGCAAGACATAATGGATACGGCTTCTGCAATAAAAGAGGATGGTTCCCATATTTTGCGTCATCCCCGCCATCCGGGCCTGCCGCTGAATAACAGGCTGACGCAACGCTGGGATGCCACTGCCCTGGTGCTGGAGGGGCTGGCATGGGTCAACAGCAAACGTTACGGTCAGGTGGTGCTCAGTGTCGATTACTGGCCGTATAAAACCGATCCACAAAGTCTGTTGACCCTGACCCTGAAAGTCATTGATTAGGATAAGCAAGGATGAGTAAAAAAAAGCAACGCGCAAAAGAGATATTGCGCCAGGCCACGCCAGAAGAGATCAAAGCCGCAATAGACAACTATTTTTCACGCAAGCCTCTGCTGACCCCCCGGCTCAAAAACTGGGAAGAGGATCTGCCGGGTAACAGTGAAAAACAAGTTGTTCCCGGCAGGTTAATGCAGGTGACTGAAATTAATGATACCTGGATGGAGGTTCCTCGTTATGAAAATATTATGTGGGGAGGGGCATGGGTGGGTATTATTGCAATGATAATCCCAACTTTTTTATTTATATGGGGAGCGGTGGATTTATACCCCTTGAGTTTTAAGTTTGATAATTTGCTGATGTTATTATTGTTTTTGTTTTTTTCATTTTCAATGATTTTGTTGAATCTGAGGATGGCTTTGTTTGTCCCGCGGGATCAACCCATCCGGTTTAATCGCAAGCGTCAGAAGATTTATATCTTTGAGCACCATCGTAAAGCCTGGAATCCGTGGGTGAAATGGCCGACCACCGTCAGGGTGTATGACTGGGCGGATGTTCACGGCGAAATCAGCCGCGAGACCGATCGCTACGATCAGGGCTTCCGTCTGTACGGTGCCGTATGTAAACCAGGAACCAGTGAGGTCAGCGAACGTTTTATTCTGAACCGGGCGGTATTTTATATAGAGCACCAGCGTCAGCTGTGGAGCCACTGGTGCCGGTATATGCAGCACCAGCCGGTGGTGATGGACCCGCTCTATCCCAATCACCATGATGACGGAAGCCCCCGAAGAAAGGTGCGCTGGCCGGAAGCGCTGGATATCGAGTCCAGAACCGCGCCGGAATAAGATCGTCAGGACCAAATCAGATGGCCCCATAAAGTCTGATAACCCGGAATGTCGGCATTCAGGATATACAAGGATGAGTAAAAAAAAGCAACGCGCAAAAGAGATATTGCGCCAGGCCACGCCAGAAGAGATCAAAGCCGCAATAGACAACTATTTTTCCCGCAAGCCTCTGCTGACCCCCCGGCTCAAAAACTGGGAAGAGGATTTGCCGGGAAACGGTGAAAAGCAAGTTGTTCCCGGCAGGTTAATGCAGGTCACAGAGATTAATGATACCTGGATGGAGGTTCCTCGTTATGAAAATATTATGTGGGGGGGGGGCATGGCTGGGTGTTATTTCAACGATAATCCCAACGGTTATAGTTATATGGATGATAGTGGACTTATATCACTTAGGTTTTGAGTTTAAAATGTATCTTTTATTTTTTTTGTTTTTTTTGTTTTCATTTTCAATGATTTTATTGAATCTGAGGATGGCTTTGTTTGTCCCCCGGGATCAGCCCATCCGGTTTAATCGCAAACGGCAGAAGATTTATATCTTTGAGCACCACCGTAAGGCCTGGAATCCGTGGGTGAAATGGCCGACCACCGTCAGGGT
>NZ_WMJZ01000082.1 GCF_009711095.1 Intestinirhabdus alba | reverse complement strand
AGCGCGGCGAGCAGTTCAGGATCGGTTTCCGCGGTCAGGCTACCGCCGTAAATCAGCACGGTGCGGTTGCCCTCCAGCCAGCGGTTTTTCTGCAGCGCGGGAACGAGCAGATCAATATCCGCCGGCTCTCCCGCCACCCAGAGGATGCGCACCCGGCCGTGCCAGAACAGGCCATAGCGGGAGCGTAAATGGCGCTTTATCGCAGGACAGAGCGCGGCGGAGGATGACTCAGAGGGCCGCACCTCTTTTTTTATAATATCGTCATCGCCCGTGGTCGTGGCGACCTGCTTGTCGAATAATTTTCCGGCAGAACTGTACACAATCAGTAATAAAAGAAGCGTGGTGAGAAAAATACCGGCCAGAACAATAAGGCTGGCAACCTGCAGAATTTTTTGTAACTCGCTCTCTTCAGTGACCCCGACCCTCTGCGGATGTAACCAGATAGTCCAGGCAAAGCCGCCAACAAGCACCATAAAAATGAACGCGATACTTAATATCCGACCTTCGGCCGATTTGGGTAACAGTGCGGTGAATCTCATGAATCCGTCTCCTGCCGGAAAGTTCCAGGGGTAATAACCGTGCTCCATAACACATCCCGCCCACGCTCTCCACAGATCACCATTTGCGATTTTTGAGCGGCATGGGCGGTTTGCGCCGCACAGGCTAATGAGAGCCAGGGCGCTGCGGCACCAGCGTTGCCAATTAAGCTATCGATATGGATCAGTCGATCCTCCGGAACTGAGTGCAATGGTCGTTTATTTTGATTCATAATAACTTCTGTATATTGTTTATCAGAAAGGTTTCCCAGCCAGAGATTACCGTCAATCCCTTCAGCAACCGGCACGTTATATGCCGCCATGTTTATACCGGCTTCAAGCTCGCCCGACGCTGAGGCATCCGGTCTATGTAATAAAGCCTTTGGGGTAAGTAGATGCTGCGTTAACCGATTCCCGAGGAGTAGTCCCACCGCCGCCTCTGTGGTTTGATTTACCGGTACGGGGGAAATTTGTAAGGCAACCATCAACAGCAGCGACTCACTCTGTATATTTTGGTTTAACCAGCGCTCAATTAAATTAAGTCCCTCTCCCGCCTGATATTCAACCGGATTCGGCCTCCCTTTTTCTCGCCAGACCTTAAACCATATATTTTTAATTATCTGTACATCAAGCGATGAGGAGATATCAAAAGCGATAACCAGCGACTGACTTTGCGGAAATCGATCGAGAGGCAGTTCATCAACGATCCTCGAGAATAGCAAATGAATCTCTTCTTCGGTCGTTAATAACTCACTATCCGGCCGTAGCCTGCTAAGCCGATACCCCACGTTACCCTCTCTGTCCTGCTGCGCCTTAAGTATCTGTCGGCCTGAAATTATTTCCTGTAGCACGTCAGCCTGTCTCTTTTGCTCATGAGCCGTTACAAAGGTGAAATTCAATATCTGCAAGGCCCGTCTTGCTTTACGTGTTTGTTGTAAGATCCAGGCTTCTCTTTTACGGTCATAGGCGTTTGCCCAACTATGCTGAAACAGCCAGACGGACAAACGTCCCAGGTAAATAGTGGTCCAGAAAACAGCCAGGATACCAGCAGCCACGCCCCAGGAAAATGAGTATTCTGTGTATTTACTCAGAATACGCAAAAGAGTCATGCTAATGGCTACCATTGCCGCCAGAACAAGCAGCCAGCGGGCTGTTTTCGGTGCCTCTGGTCTCGGATGGCAAGGTGGAAGATTTTTAAGCGAATAGCGCATTTATCACTCTCTGTTAAAACATAAATCAAGACAGGATTATTTTCACCACTAACTATCTGGCGCGCAGAATATTACAAGAGGAAAGCGCCATAACGTCTCAGACATCAGGCTTAATTTTCATTTCCAGCCATTAAGACCGACACCTGAACACCCCCTCTCCAAATTACTTCAAAGCAAACTATTTTATTCGCAAAGTATAGGTTTTGTTAAACTTCCGGGACCTGGTATACATAGTGCCATAAGTATAGCCGGAGATAGTAATATGCACTTCACCTGTTGTTAATGGCGTACCCTTAACAACAAGAGCATTGTATACAGGCGAACCGTCCCGCTGACTTTTATTTTTCGGTAAAACCTGTAAACCAGAATTATCAGGAGAAACGGTTACCGACGTATTATCTTTATTCAAAAAAGCTGGATTAGCCTCAATTTTCTCCCCTATAACGATCTCCTGCTCATAGTACATGGCAACCTTAGCATCCGGTAGACTGTCCTCTGAGGGTTTAAAATCAAGTTTAGCGGTGTGGCATGACGCGATAACCAACACTGAAAAAAGCAGCAAGAGTCTCATGATCATAATTATTTCATCGAATTAAAAGCCAGCTCGCCCAAAGTAGGTTTTATACCCTAAATAATTCGAGTTGCAGAACAAAACGCAGTGCGTTTTGAACAGCCCCCGGGCTGGCCCCGAAGGGGTGAGGCCGACAGGCCGAATCACGCGGCGACGCAGAGAATCCCCGGGAGCTTACTGCAGTAAGTGACTGGGGTGAGCGAGGACAAATCAGTTTAGCTGATTTGAACGCCGCTGGCGGCGGCCCTTTAGGGTGAGGCCCTCGGGCCGAATAAAGCCAACGCACATGCAACTTGAAGCATGACGGGTATAGACACATCACTATACTTGTATCTGCGTTCAGTTCCCTGTCCTCCGTCAGTGCTCCTGCCCTGCGTGTCACCGGGACTCAACTAAGCCGCTTAATATTTAGTCAGTGAAACATCGCCCCACTTTGTTAACATATAATCGTACAGTGGCTTATTATTTTTTAAATTACTATCGGGAACTGGAGGTTGTTCTCCGCCAAAGCCATCTTGCCCTAAGATTATGTGCTCTTCACCGTCCAGTGAATACTGTGTATTATTATTAAAGGCAATATACTTAATAGAAACAGGCTCTATCCCACCTACACAGCCTGTCTTATAAGCAAATAATACTATATACCCATTCCCAAAGGGAAAGTTTTGGATCTCAACGGAGGTATCTATAATTCCCAAGCTAATATCGTCATCACAAAACTTAACGTCGTCCTTCAAAAACCAGTCTGTCGTTGTTCCTGTTGTCTGTTTTATTAATAATTGCTCACCAATAACTTCATGATTATTATCGGCGAGCATCTTTTTCTTAATAGTCAGAGTATGCGTCCCAGTCTCATCTCGCCATTCTTTTAATAAAACTTCATTTGCATCGGCTGATAAACACAAAAAAACAAGAAAAACACAAAATCACGTCTCATCTTGCACCTTCTTTTTCTTTTATTTTAACGACTATACCCTAAATAATTCGAGTTGCAGGACAAAACGCAGCGCGTTATGAACAGCCCCAAGGCTGGCCCCGAAGCATTCCATACACAAATGAAGTATCGCCATGCTATTCAGCCACCGATACCGGGCCGCCGTCTCTTCGTCTGACCAGCGTCCAGCAGGCCCGTTCCGGGGAATGGTTCTCGTCAGTGAGCCACGGCAGCGGCTCCCCTTTTTCCAGCGTAACGTGCTGCATCTCCCGGCCGGTAAACACCGACCAGTCACCCGCGTGCGCCGCCGCCTCTCCCGACCAGCCGCTGATCGGCTTCCCTTCCCGGCTGATAAATTTCGCCTCCCGCTCCGGCCAGCTGTACAGCTCCTCCGGCGTGCCGTTGGGGAAGAATCCGCCCGCCGGCACCTCAATATACTCCCCCTCCACCCGGCGGATCAGCGTCCAGCCGGTTTCCACCCAGTCATCTTCTTGCCAGCTATAAGTTCGCTTCCCTGTCCTCGGGTTAACCCAATCTTTACGCTTTATACCTTGTAATACTTCTGCAGCCCCCGGATTTTCAGCATCCGGATACAGCAGCTGGGCCGCGGCAAACTCAACGTCCGGCAGGTAGATCCCGGCGATTACGGGCTGTTCGCCCGGCTCAATCCTGACGCTGCTGTCCAGCGCATAGCGCGGGATACGCCCCGGCAGATCCGCCAGGCTGTACAAGCCGTTTGGCCCAAGGTAGGTGAGTTTTCCCTCCTGCCACAGACCGCTGACGGTTACAGAGAGTCGCTGATCGAGCTCATCAGCCCTGTATTCCGCCATGGCGATACGCATCTGCTCCTCATCGGTCATCCAGCCGTCCCAGAATTCGCTGATACCCCGGCGGTAGTTCTTCATCGCATGACCAATATTAAAAGCCTGCGGATCGTTGTGAGTGCGCAGGATATAAGCGTTAATATAGCGCTCCCGACCCGGCCGGATATTGGGCAGCACCCGGCTTCCCCACACCACG
>NZ_WMJZ01000081.1 GCF_009711095.1 Intestinirhabdus alba | reverse complement strand
TTCAGCGGCGAGAACGTCGCCACCTACATCAACGGCGACGGTGCCGTCTCGGTGGGTATCGCCAGAGCCCCGCGCTTTGACCGTATCGTGGTCGGCAGTTCCGGAAAAGCCGGAGCTATCACTCTGGATCCGACGAAAGGCATGACTATAAAGGATCGGAACGGCGGCGAGGGCGTAAGCATCAGCGGCGATGACGGCATTAAGGTAGGAAAAGTTAAGATCGATCGTAATGAAATCACCGTAGACAACCACAAGGTATTGACTACTGAAACCTTCGTTCGCGAACTGAAAAGCACCAAAGGCGGCGACGTTGCCACTGCGCTGAATTCAAAGATTAGTGAGGCAAAATCTGAAGCCGTTAAGGAGTCCAAAAACTATACCGACGACAAATTTAATTCCATCAAGGGCGCTACGACAGATGAATACAGTAAATTATCAAGTGGTCAAAAGGGGATAACCCGTTTTAACGGAGATTATAAAGAGCCTTCGGTTACGGGTAAAAACGCGCTGGCGGTCGGTTCAAACAGCAACGCAACCGCAGAAAATTCTACCGCCATCGGTACAAATGCCAGAGCCTCCGGAAAAAATTCGGTCGCTGTCGGCAATAACTCCGTCGCCGGGAGAGATAATTCGTTCTCCGTCGGCGCGGAAAACAACAATCGCCAGATAACTCACGTTGCGGCGGGAACTAAAGATACCGATGCCGTCAACGTTCAGCAACTCAGGACACAATCCGCGAGGATTGATAATAAGCTTGGCGAACTGCGCAACGCGGTCGGGCAAAACAGGAAGGCGATCCGTGAGCTGGATGACAAGGTCAATAAAGGCCTGGCCTCACAGGCGGCGTTAAATGGCCTGATGCAACCATACGGCGTGGGCAAGTTTAGCTTTACCGCAGCGGTTGGCGGCTATGAGTCAGAACAGGCCATTGCCGTCGGCACGGGATACAGATTTAACGAAAATGTAGCCGTTAAATCCGGTATTGCTACCAACGCCGGGGATTTCCGCGGCACAACCTATAACGTCGGTATTTTGATGGAATGGTAAAAAAATAACCTTCTGCCCCGGCGGCTTTTGCCGCCGGAAAAATCCCTAATAATATATACAGAGGTATTATGACATTTGCTAAAAAAATGCTGTTTCCGGCAACAATAATATTACTCAGCCCGTTTTTTTCCGGATGCGATGAGTCAAAGCCGCAGCAGCAAAAAACAGAAAGTAACATTTATGTGATTAACGTCGAGCGAATTTTTAAAGAATCGCCGCCGGTTAAGCAGGTAAAAGCACACATTGAGGAATTAAGACAAAAGCTACAGCATAGCGCCGACGTTGTAGACAAGCTGTATGGTGAAAAAGGCACAGCGCCCTCGGCGCTAACCTACAGCAGCAGTATTAATACGTTAAATAAATACTTCGATGAGGAACGCCAGAAATCCTCTCGCGAAGTCTACAACGCTATCCACGATAAAACAGATCAATGGTTAAAGAACAAGCCGGAAGCTGTGGTAATAACCAGCCAGAGCGTCATGGCAAATGGCTATCAGGCGGATATTACCGCGGACATTATCAGGCTAATGGCGGATGTAAAATTTCATATGGACGATATTCCCGACGTTACGGTTAAATTACCAACGAATAAGGAGAAGTTCATCCAGCCAAAGCGCGAGGAAAAACCAGCGGCGGCTGAACACCAGCACCCGCTTCCCCCTAAATAATCCGGCAAAGCATTTTAAAAACCTGCGCGGAGGAGGCCCGTCTCAGGGAGGAGACAAATAATCAGAAAGCCGATGCGCATACGGCCTGAAGTATGGCGGTTATCTGAATAACTCTGCCTCTTGGCAAAACGGCGGGCGGAATTGCCGCCCGTCGCCTCTTCTTTAACCGGCATATCCGGAAGGTGGGTTTCGTCACGCCTTCATCTGCTGTTACGAGCAAATCTCACTCAAAAAAGACGGCAATTTTGTTGAACATGCCGGGATCTGACTGGTTACGCACCACTTTCTCAACGTCCTCCAGCTTATCGATCTGACTTAGCATCTGTTCCAGCCGCCGATCGTCATTCACCAGCAGCCAGATACGGCTTTTGTCGCTGTCAGGGATCGGCAGGCATAGAATGCCCTCCACGTTGAAGGCGCGGCGGGCAAACAGCCCGCAAACGTGGGTCATCACCCCGGGATGGTTACGCACGGTGAGTTCCAGAATAACGTTCTCATAATTTTTTTTCTGCATGGCTTATTCCCCCACCATCTCAATATTTGCCGCACCCGGCGGCACCATCGGATACACTTTTTCTTCAGCATCAATACGCACGTGGATCAGTGCCGGTCCCGGACGTTGAATCATCGCCCGCAGGGCAGCCTGCGGATCGGCCTCGTCGTTCAGATCGCAGGTTTCCAGTCCGAATCCGGCGGCAATCCGGGTAAAGTCGATTCTGTGGGGATACGTGGCGGCAAATACGCCCTGCTTATAGAACAGGCTCTGCTGCTGATGCACCAGCCCCAGCGCTTCGTTATTCATCAGGATAATTTTCACATCCAGCCGGTTTTCGCAGGCGGTGGCCAGCTCCTGAATATTCATCATCAGGCTGCCATCGCCGGAGAAGCACAGCACCTTACGCTGCGGATTGGCCAGCGCCGCGCCAATCGCCGCTGGCAGACCAAAGCCCATCGTTCCCAGCCCGCCGGAGGTGAGCCACTGGCGCGGACGATTCAGCGGGTAGGCCTGCGCCGCCCACATCTGATGCTGCCCCACGTCGGTAGTGATAATCGCGCTGTCGTCTACGCAGGTGGCAACCGCGTTAATCAGCCCGTAATGGCTGAGCGGATTGCTTTGCTGGGGAATGGCGCAGGGAAATTCCCGCTGCAGCTCCGCCACCTGGCGTCCCCACGCCTCGCGCGGCGTTGCCTCAATCAGCGGGATCAACTGCGCCAGTACGTCATCGACATCGGCCTGAATCGCCACGTGCGGCTGACGGATTTTTCCCAGCTCCGCGCGGTCGATATCCACGTGAACGATTTTCGCCTCCGGACAAAACTGCTCGCTCCTGCCAATCGCCCGGTCATCAAAACGCGCCCCCAACACCACCAGCAGATCCGCCTGCTGCAGAATATGGTTAGTGCTGCGCGCGCCGTGCATTCCCAGCATCCCTAACGACAGCGGATGCGCCTTCGGCAGAACGCCCAGCGCCATTAAGGTCATGGTCACCGGCAGCTGCGCTTTTTCCGCCAGCTCGCGCACGCGCTGTGAGGCATCGATCGCCCCGCCGCCAAGATAGAGTACCGGGCGCTGCGCCGCGTTAATCATCGCCGCCGCGTCACGTACGCTCTGGGTGCTGAACGCCGGGGTCGCCGTTTTCTGCGCCAGCGGCGGCAGCGTTTCAACCTCAAAAACCGCCGTCTGCACGTCCTTGGGAATATCTATCCACACCGGGCCGGGGCGTCCCGACTGCGCAAGACGAAACGCATCATGCATGACCTGCGGCAATTCGTTGATATCTCTGACCAGATAGTTGTGTTTGGTGATGGGAATTGAAATACCGTAGGTGTCCACTTCCTGAAAGGCGTCGGTGCCAATCATCGAGGCGGGCACCTGGCCGGTAATGCAGACCAGCGGAATGGAATCCAGCCGCGCGTCGGCGATGGCGGTCACCAGATTGGTCGCGCCTGGCCCGCTGCAGGCCATGCAAACCGCGGGCTTACCGTCGGTACGCGCCATTCCCTGAGCGATAAACCCCGCGCCCTGCTCATGGCGCGCCAGAATATGGCGAATTTGCGTACTTTGGCTTAATGCGTCGTAAACGGGAAGAATCGAACCGCCCGGAATGCCGGTAACAATTTTTATACCCTGGCGCTCCAGAAAATGGACGATAAATTCTGCGCCCGTAAAACGCTGACGATGAGGTGTGGTATCCGAACTTGCCATGCTCCAGTCCTTTTATTCTGGGCCGACTTGCCGGACAGGTCTCGTAAACGAAAAACCCCGCCCGGTTTGCGCCGGCGGGGTTTTGGAATCGTGTGTTCCGGACCCTACGGCGCATTGCCGACGACCACCACCACACGCACGACGACCGCTGCGGCAGATTGCGCAGTTTTTAGTAGGGTCGCAGTTAACATGGAGTGGGTCATTAGGGGCCTTGTCTGTTTAGCAATTAACAGGTTTCATACAAGCACAGCTTGCGGAGCGAGACAACGGAAAATTATTGCTCCCGATAAAAATGTGTTAACGATCACGTTTTAGCGCAAAAAAGGCCAGAAACAAAAAAACCTCGCCGAAGCGCTGAGGGATCCCCAGTAATGGGCGGGTAAAAAAGGACG
>NZ_WMJZ01000080.1 GCF_009711095.1 Intestinirhabdus alba | reverse complement strand
TGCGAACGGATGAGTGGGGAGCGATACGCGCAGGGAAAGGGATATTTATCAGCGCCGACGGTCAGCCGGGAGCAAAGGGTGAGGTACTGGCCATGCAGGAGACGATGGAACGGCTTCAGCAGGCGGCCGATCAAATGGATGAGGTGTCCCGCGACGCCGGGTCTGCACAGGCCGAACCGGCGCAGACAGAAGAACAGCTGGCCTTTATGCGCGAACAAATTGAGCAGCTCAAAGAGGCCGTGGCGGTGCTTAGCGCCCCGAAAGGCGTCGCGATAAGCAGCGGCGGTCATCTGCAGCTGGCCGCGCTTCGCAATCTGATCTTCAGCGCCGGGGCCGATGCGGATATGAGCGTGATGAAGCGTTTTTTTATCGGCATTGGCGAAGGGTTAAGCCTGTTCGTGCGTAAGCTGGGGATTAAATTTATCGCCAACCAGGGAGCGGTTACGGTTCAGGCTCAGAATGACGAAATGCAGCTGCTGGCCCGCAAGGGGCTGGAGATCGTCAGTACCGACGATGAAATCCACATTGTTGCGAAAAAGAAAATCATCATTAACGCCGGGGGAAGCTATCTCACGCTCGATCCCTGCCGGATTGAGTTTGGCACCCGGGGTGATTTTGAGGTTAAGGCGGCAGATTTCGCCTATAGTGGGCCGGCCAGCATGAAGGCCGCTCATCCCGATTACCCGCTGCTTCAGCGTCAGGGCCGGCAGAACGACAGCCAGCCGGGTAAGGGGCCGCAGACGCTGCGTCTGAAAATTGCTCAGGCTCCTAATGCCCCGGAAAGTCGTTGGGCCGGAATGCCCTATACCCTCTATGCCGATGGCGCGGAGGTCACGAAGGGGGTGCTTGATGAGAGCGGAACGATACAGATCGATCATCAGGTGGTAACGCAAAACTACCGGCTGGAGATGGCTAACGGCGTCAGCTATCAGATCCCGGTTGTGGAGGCATACAGCAACCCTGAACAGGGTAAACTTGCTAATCGCGGTCTTCATCATCATGTCGCTCAGCCTGCGGCTGATATTAATGCCCCTTCCTCACATACCGCGCATCGTAATGCTTATGCTGACCTGCTTGATGGACACCTTGACAAGGAAAAAAGCTAATGTTTCAGAAGGATATTGTTGCCCCCATTGTATTAACGGAAACCTGTGAAGTCAGGCTCACTACCCCCTGGTTCGTTGAGGATTCGGAATATCCGCCGGCGCTGGCCTCCTACAGGCCGCTGGTAAACGGAGAGGAGGCGTTTGCGGCGGTTCATCATGCCATCGCCCAGGCGAAAAAATCGGTTGATATTATCTGCTGGGGATTTCAGCCCTCCATGTATTTTATTCGCGACGGTAAATCGCCCTGTATCGGTGAACTACTTTGTCAGATCGCGGAGAAAGGTGTGCAGGTGCGCATTCTGGGCTGGGAGATGCCGTTCAATACGGCTGGATTTGCGGGTGAAGCCAACCTGCCGGGTAAAGGGGCTATTCGTTTCCGGGATCGGGCCGGGCAGAGCGCGTCTGAGGAGCAGTATGCCTTTGATAAAAAGTGGTTCAGGAAATACGCCTACACCGGAGAGCCGGCTGACATGATTTTAGGGAATATCTCGATCGTCGGGGAGGCCGCGCAGAACTATATGCGCAATACGAAGCTGCGGGCCTCCTCACCGCTGTTTGTCAGCCGCGGCTTTAATCAGTACGAACGGGCCGAAATAGCTTACCGGCTGGCGAGAGAGGCAACGGATCAGGAGATCAGCGGCGCGGCGATAAGCACAATGACATTCTCCGCCACGCACCATCAGAAGACCGTGCTGGTCGATTATGAACTGCCGGAGCACGCGGTCGGTTTCGTGATGGGGCACAATATGATTGATGAGTACTGGGATACCGATGCGCACTCGGCGCAGAATCGCCGGGCCGACAGCGCCCCGGCCCCCAACAAAGGCGCACGCGGCTTCCTGCCCCGGCAGGATATCTCCTGTCAGGTGACGGGGCCGATTCTGGAGCATCTGCACCACAATTTTGCCCTCTCCTGGCTAAGAGAGACCCGACAGAATCTGTTTCTGTTACGCAATGCGAAAGAGAACGCTAAAAAGCTTAAACTGCAGGAGGGATACGGCAAGCCGCTGATGGCCCAGCTGCTGCGCACTCAGGCACAGGAGGAAAAGCGGGATATCGAAAAGCTCTACCTGCAGTCGGTCAACAATGCCACACGGTTTATCTATATTGAAAACCAGTATTTTCGCTGGCCGCCGCTGGCGGAGGCGATTAAAAAGGCGGCGCTGGCGCAGATGAAAAACGGCCGCACGCCGGAAAGGGACGGCTCGCTATACTTATTTGTCACCACCAACGTCACGGATGACGGCATAGGGGCGGGCACGGTAAATACGCAGCGAATGCTTGATGCCCTCGGACAGGGTGGGGCCATTCCGGAAATCCATAAGCTGCGGCGGGTTAAGCAGCTTCAGGAAGAGCTGGAGCGTGAGAGAGATGCGGCGCTCCTCAACGAACCCTGTATCGCTCTGAATCCGTGGGATCCGGCGGCGATAGAAAAAGTAAAGGAAAGGGGGGCGGAAATTAAGCGGAAGCTGGACAATTATCAGAAGGAAATTGACGAAATTATGGCAACGGAAGAGAAAGATTATTCCACATTTAACCGGGAAATCCCCGGCCTCAAAGTCCATATCTGCTCTCTGGTGGCGCAGGATTCGCCGGCTGAAAACTGGATGCCGGTCTATATCCACTCCAAGTTAATGATTATTGACGATGTTTTTACCACCCACGGCTCGGCCAATATTAATACCCGCAGTATGCAGGTGGACAGTGAAATGAATATTGCCCATGAATATGCCAGCGTGACGAAGGCGCTGCGGCAGCGGCTATGGAAGCTGCACACCAACGGGATGGGCGTGCAGGATAATCCAGCAGAGGCGTTTGATGCCTGGGAGGATATTCTCAAACGAAACCACGATAATCAGTATGGGGGTGAGAGAAAAGCGCCGGAAGCCCCGCTGATTAGGTTCTACTATGACAAACCCACCCTGAAGGATATGGACTGATGCGCCGACTGCTATTACTTGCCTGCCTGCTGCTGGCGGGCTGTGACCAGGGCGGCGTTCCGCTGTCCGTAAACGCTGAGAATAAGGAACCCGCGATGCCGCCCCTGACCGATGTGAACGCCCGGCTGGCGTTCAGCTGCAAACATGAAGCCCTTCCCGAAGCCCCGGCAAAGGCGGACGTGCTGTTTAAATACGCCCGCTGGCTGCAGAAGAATAACCTGCTGAAGCAGGATAAGGCCGTGGATGCTGAGGTTGGGCGGCTGTACCGCATCGCGGCGGAGAACGGGCACTATAAGGCCAGCATCAACCTGCAGAACGGGGCGCTGCGAAAGGAGTTCTCCCTGAGCGCCGGAGAGCGGCTGCGGCTGAGCCAGCGGCTGATTGATGCCGGGGTGGCGACGGGCTACTACTTTGTGGCCATCTACCTGGGCCACGGCGTGGCGGGGCTGCAGCAGGACCCGGAGATGGCCCTGCGCTACTACCGTAAGGCGGCGGATGAGGGGAGCGCGCTGGCCCAGGCGTATGTAGCTGAAAAACTGTTTATGGCCGGCACCGCCTATGACATTGCGGAGCAGATGCGACGCTGTGCGGCTGAACAGGGGCAGGGTGAGGCAGCATCAAATTTAGGCGTCAATTTGCAGGGAAGAGGACTCTACCGGGAGGCCGTTGAAGCATTCCAGTTGGGAGTGGCTGCTGGTAACGCAAGTTCGGCCAGATTTCTGGGAAATGGTTTTGATGGCCCTGAGCCGACAGACGGACTCTATTACCTGGGTCAGCAGCCGGATGCGGAGCGCGCCAGGCGCTACAAGGCGATAGGGAAATTGCTCAGCGGCTACTCCTACGCCGGTCCGGCGGTTCCGGAAATCAACGATATCGTTCCGCTGCCGCCGGCACCGCTGCCGGAGTGGGACGGCAAGCTGAAGTGGGTGGAGGCGCGCAGGGCCAACGTGCCGCCGGAGAAGCCGACCGAAGCGCTGATCGCGGAGCTGGCGGAGGCGAGGCAGCTGAATCCGGCCACGGGCAGGCCGCTGCCGCAGTCGGCGGATTTTGAGCCGGACAGCACCTCCCGGCTGCTGTGTCACAGCGGGGAGGCGTGTCCGAAGAGCGGCTACTGGCAGATGGCCTGGTGGCCCCGTGAAGGGCTGAGCGGGAACGCCATCCGTTACTTCCGGGAGGGAGAGACAATGCCGACGGAGACGGTGGAGATATTCCGCCCGCGCCCCTGGCCGCTGAGCGACATACACCAGCGGAAAGAGCAGGCGGTATGGTGGCGTCGGGTGGGTGAAGCGTAACGCGGGCGTTAAAGCATAAAAAAACGGAAAGGGAGCGGTGATGATGAAGGGAACGGCAGTGATGATGGTAGCC
>NZ_WMJZ01000008.1 GCF_009711095.1 Intestinirhabdus alba | reverse complement strand
ATTTATAAAAGGAGCTTCGCTTCCTGGGTTCCGGGATCTCCGCTGCTGGTTTCTTTTTCCTGGCAGTCTGAGCATGTTGGGAAACATCAGACCCGAAAGCTGGATCAGCTGATGGAACTCTTAAGTGACCAGCATTAGCCCGCGGGCTGGCTTTTTTACGGTTTCTGCTGGCCGCGCACCTTGCGCAGGAAGTCGCTGAGGGAACGATCCGCCCGCTCGCTGAACCGCCTGTCGAGGGGAGCGATTTGCAGGCAGCGATCGAGGCGAAAACAGCGGTAGTCGGCCCGCCGTTCGCACCAGGCCACCAGCATCCAGAATTCCCCCCAGAAGAACATGCCCAGCGGCTGAACGTCGCGCCAGGAGAGTTGTCCGGCCTCATCGCGATAGTGCAGCGCCAGCACCTGCTGCGCGGATACCGCGCGATGAATCACATCAAACGCATCGCGGGAATGGGGACGCTCGCCGAAATCCGGGGCAAAAATCCGGGTTTGCTCCGCTTTTCGTCGATGCTCAGGGGGCAGAATCGCCAGTACTTTCTCCTGCGCCGACTCCAGCTCCCGGGAGAGCGCCTCCCCGCCCCAGGTTTTCAGCAGGCGGATCGCCCCAATCAGCGCCTCAGACTCGCGGTGGGTGAGCATCAGCGGCGGCAGTTCAAAGCCCGCCATTAAGCGGTAGCCGCAGCCCGCCTCGCCCTCCACGGGAACGCCGGACAACGAAAGATCGCGAATATCACGATAGATGGTGCGCTCCGACACCGCCAGCCGCTCCGCCAGCTGCGCCGCCGTGGTCAGCCGCCTGCCGCGCAGGATCTGCACTATCTGAAATAAACGGTCTGCGCGGCGGGTCATCTGAGCGGTGTTCCTTCATCGTTCGTAAGCGGTGCCGGGGCCTGGGGAAAAGCGCGGCGTGCTACGCGATCATGGACTCGTATAGCCGCCGGTCAGCGTTTTCTACGCGGGTTGGTGCAAACCGATGCGGTTGCCTTCGCAGTCGGTAAACAGCGCGATGGTGCCAATATCATCGCCCAGCACCTGCGGCCCGAAGACGCACTCGCCCCCGGCCGCCGCCACCCGCTTCAGGGCGGCGGCGATATCGTCGGTATGCAGATAGATAATCACGCCCTGCGACGACGGGACAATGCCGTCAAACTTCGCCAGCGCCCCGCCGGGTGCCGGCTCCTCGTAGGGAAAAATCGCCAGGTCGGCGCACTCCATTTTTTCGCGACGCAGCGATACCTGAAAAACCGCCTCATAAAAGGTGATAGCACGTTCCATTTCCACTACGGGAATTTCAAACCAGTTAATAATGTTTTTCATATAACCTCCTGTCCGGGTAAAAACCTGGTCCACCAGCCGTCGCTGACGCAGCGATGACGCCGGCTCGCGACGCGCGGGCAACGGAATACTGTCCGTGTACGAAACGGCGGGCAAAATAATTCCGATGGGCCAGGCGCTAAGTTCAGGAGGACTATAAAACAGCACTCCTGACAGCATACTGTCAGGAGCGTTCAGGAAAAAGAAAAAATCCCGGCCACGGGGCCGGGATTGAGGAGCAGCGCTTTGTCGCAGGCCGCAGGCTGCGGCCCACGGAAGCAGGCTTACGGCAGAATGGTCGGCCGATCCGCCCCTTCCTTCTCGACCTTCTGCTGCAGCATGTGCTCACGCCTCATGCCCAGCTTCAGCGCCAGCGCCGACGCCACGTAGATAGACGACGCCGTACCAATAGAAACGCCGATCAGCATGGTCAGCGAGAAGCCTTCCAGCACCGGGCCGCCAAACAGGTACAGCATCAGGATGACCACCAGCGTCGTGCCGGAGGTGATCAGGGTACGATGCAGCGTCTGGGTGAGCGACACGTTAAAGATCTCGTAGGGCGTTCCGCGGCGAATCTTGCGGAAGTTTTCACGAATACGGTCAGAGACCACGATGCTGTCATTGAGCGAGTAGCCGATAACCGACATCAGCGAGGCGACGATCGTCAGGTCAATCTCAATATGGAACAGTGAGAGGATCCCTAAGGTAATCACCACGTCGTGCGCCAGAGCGATAACCACCCCGGCCGCCAGCCGCCATTCGAAGCGGAAGCCGACGTACACCAGGATGGAGATCAGCGCCACGATCAGCGCCATCGCGCCGGTCTGCGCCAGGTCGGCCCCCACGCTCGGCCCGACGAACTCAATGCGCTTCACGGCGGCGTTCTGGCTGGTGGCCTGGTTGATGACGCTCAGCACCTTGCTGCCCAGCACCTGCCCGCCGTTTTCCCCTTCGGTCGGCGGCATACGCACCATAATGTCGTGGCTGCTGCCAAAGTTCTGCAGCAGTGGCTCGGCGAAGCCTGCTTTTTCCAGCGCATCGCGCATCACGTCGATTTCCGCCGGTTTTTCCAGCGTGATTTCGATAACCGTACCGCCGGTAAAATCCAGCCCCCAGTTAAAGCCGCGTACGCCCATCACCACGATGGCCGCAATCAGCAGAAAGCCGGAGATGCCGAAAGCCCAGTAGTCCCAGCGCATAAAGTCATAAACTTTACGGCCGTGGTTCAATTGTTCAACAGTATATTCCTGTGCCACGTCGCACTCCTCAGATTGACAGCTTGTTGATGCGTTTGCCGCCATACAACAGGTTTACGATGGCACGTGTGCCGACGATTGCGGTAAACATCGAGGTCGCCACGCCGATACCGGTGGTGATCGCGAACCCTTTGATTGCCCCGGTGCCGACCGCGTAGAGAATGATGACCTTAATCAGGGTGGTAATGTTCGCATCAAAGATGGAACTGAACGCCCCCCGGTAACCCTCATCGATGGCCTGCTGAACGCTACGTCCGTTGCTCAACTCTTCTTTAATACGTTCGTTGATCAGCACGTTGGCGTCTACTGCAACCGCAAGGGTTAAGACGATCCCCGCAATCCCCGGCATACTCAGGGTTGCCCCCGGCAGCAGCGACATAATGCCAACAATCAGCACCAGGTTTGCGATCAGCGCGCTGGTGGCGATCAGGCCAAACTTCTTATAGAAGAAGATCATAAACAGGATCGACACCGCCAGGCCAGCCAGACAGGCTTCCAGGCCCTGCCTGATGTTCTGCATGCCGAGGGTCGGGCCGATGGTGCGTTCTTCAACGATCTGAATCGGCGCAATCAGCGCGCCCGCGCGCAGCAGCAGCGAAAGCTGGCGGGCCTCGCTCGGGTTGTTGATGCCGGTGATACGGAAGCTGTTGCCAAGGCGAGTCTGGATGGTGGCGATATTGATCACCTCCTCCTGCTTCACCAGCACCGCGCGACCGTTGGCGTCTTTTTTGCCGCTGTCTTTATACTCCACAAACAGGGTGGCCATCGGCTTCCTGATGTTGTCCCTGGTGAAGTCAGACATCACGTTGCCGCCCGCGCTGTCGAGGGAGATATTAACCTGCGGCTGGTTGTACTCGCTCATGCTGGAGGTGGAGTCGGTGATGTGATCGCCGGTCAGAATCACGCGCTTGTACAGCACTACCGGCGCGCCGTCACGGGTCTTCTTCACCTCGGAGTCGCCCGGCACCCGGCCGGCTGCGGCTGCGGAGGCGTCGACATTCGTGTTAACCAGGCGGAACTCCAGGGTCGCGGTAGCGCCCAGAATCTCTTTCGCCCGGGCGGTGTCCTGAATGCCTGGCAGCTCAACCACAATGCGGTCTGCCCCCTGACGCTGCACCACCGGCTCGGCGACGCCCAGCTGGTTAACGCGGTTGCGCAGAATGTTGATGTTCTGCTGGACGGCGTACTCGCGCGCTTCGCTCAGGCGCGCGTCGGACATCACCGCGCGCAGCTGGGTGCTGCCCTGGCTGGAGATCACCAGATCGGGATGGCGACGGCTCAGATAAGAGACCGCCTCGCTGCGCGCGTCAGCATCGCGGAAGGTGATGGACAGACCGTACTTGTCTTCTTTACGCACGGTCGTGTACGGAATGCGCTTTTCACGCAGATCGCTGCGCAGGCTGTCGATATTCTGTTCCTGCAGTTTACCCAGCGCGGTGTCCATATCGACTTCCATCAGGAAGTGAACCCCGCCGCGCAGGTCAAGACCGAGCTTCATCGGCTCAGCTTTAATGGCCGCTAGCCAGCGCGGAGTGGCCGGGGCCAGGTTCAGCGCCACGACGTACTTGTCGCCCAACAGCTCCAGTAGCGCTTCACGGGCGCGCAGTTGGGCGTCGGTGGAACCGAAGCGCGCAAGAATGGCACCCTCTTCCAGAGCCACAGACTTAGCGGTAATTTTTTCTTTTTGTAACGTATTCTGGACCTGGATCAGCGTTTGCTCACTGGCGGCGACGCCGCGCGCGCCAGTGATTTGAACGGCCGGATCCTCACCATACAGGTTGGGAAGCGCATACAGCAGACCGACGATAACCACGACGATCAGCATCACATACTTCCACAAAGGATAACGGTTTAACACGGCAGTCCCTTACGAAAGAGTTTCTGTTACAGCGCCTTCATGGTGCCTTTCGGCAGCACGGCAGCGACGAAATCACGTTTGATCACCACTTCAGTGGTGTCGTTCAACGCGATGGCGATGTAGCCGGTTTCCGCTACTTTGGTCACGCGCCCCACCAGGCCACCGTTAGTCAGCACCTCATCGCCCTTGGCGATGGAGCTCATCAGGTTTTTATGCTCTTTGGTGCGCTTCTGCTGCGGGCGCAGGATCATAAAGTAGAAGATCAGACCAAACACCACCAGCATCAGAATCAAAGACATCGGGCTGTTCTGCGCCGGTGCACCCGCTGCCGCTGCCGCATCAGAAATAAAAAAGCTCATTAAAATTCCCTCACTATGTAAATTAATCAACGTTCAAAGGTGGAACAGGACGACCCTGACGTTGGTAAAAATCGGCCACGAAGCTCTCTAATTTACCCTCTTCAATAGCCTTGCGTAAACCCGCCATCAGCCGCTGGTAGTAGCGAAGGTTATGAATGGTATTCAGCCGCGCGCCGAGGATTTCGTTGCATCGATCGAGATGATGCAGGTAAGCGCGCGAATAATGGCGACAGGTGTAACAATCACACCCGGCGTCGAGCGGGCCGGTGTCGCTTTTATACTTCGCATTGCGGATTTTCACCACGCCGTCGGTCACAAACAGGTGGCCATTACGGGCATTTCGCGTCGGCATAACGCAGTCAAACATATCGATTCCGCGCCGCACGCCTTCAACCAGATCTTCCGGCTTGCCGACGCCCATCAGGTAGCGCGGTTTATCCGCCGGGATCTGCGGGCAGACGTGCTCCAGAATCCGGTGCATCTCCTCTTTGGGTTCCCCCACCGCCAGGCCGCCGACAGCGTAGCCATCAAAGCCAATCTCTACCAGACCTTTAACGGATATATCGCGTAAATCTTCGTAAACGCTGCCCTGGATGATGCCAAAAAGCGCATTTTTATTGCCCAGCGCGTCAAAACGCTCGCGGCTGCGCTTCGCCCAGCGCAGGGACATCTCCATCGAGCGCTTCGCGTAGTCGCGATCCGCCGGATACGGCGTGCACTCGTCAAAAATCATCACAATATCGGAACCGAGATCGAACTGAATCTCCATCGACTTTTCCGGATCGAGGAAAATCGGATCGCCGTTAATCGGGTTACGGAAGTGCACGCCCGCTTCGGTGATCTTGCGGATATCGCCAAGGCTGAAGACCTGAAAACCGCCGGAGTCGGTGAGGATCGGCCCCTTCCACTGCATAAAGTCGTGCAGATCGCCGTGCAGCTTCATGATCTCCTGGCCCGGCCGCAGCCACAGGTGGAAGGTGTTGCCGAGGATAATCTGCGCGCCGGTGGCCGCAACCTCTTCCGGCGTCATGCCCTTAACGGTGCCGTAGGTGCCCACCGGCATAAAGGCCGGCGTCTCCACCACGCCGCGCTCAAACACCAGGCGACCGCGGCGGGCGCGTCCGTCGGTGGTATCCAGTTCAAATTTCATTTTTTCTCCACTACGTCGGAAAAACAGTCCAACGTTTAACTATTCGCCATGGCATCACGCCATCGCGTTAACTCACGCAAAGAGGACAACGGCGCGGCCGCCGGAACGCACGCGCAGTGCCCCAGCCCGGCGTTAACGGGCAGAGGTATAGCCAGCCTGGGGCCGCTCGAAAATCGCCTGCGGATTGTACGTGATAAACATGGCATCCCCGTAGCTAAAAAATCGATATTCCGCTTTTACCGCCTCACGATAGGCGTGCATGGTGTGTTTATAACCGGCAAATGCCGAAACCAGCATAATCAGCGTCGATTCCGGCAAATGGAAGTTGGTCACCAGTGCATCAATCACCTTGTACTGATAGCCAGGATAAATAAATATCTGCGTGTCGCCGAAGAATGGCTCAATGGGAGCCGCTTTAGCCGCTAACGCCGCGCTCTCCAGGGAGCGCACGGAGGTGGTGCCCACCGCGATAACCCGGTTGCCGCGCGCTTTGGTCGCCAGCACCGCATCCACCACCTGCCGGGGCACTTCCGCATACTCCGCGTGCATGGTGTGCTCTTCAATGCTCTCCACGCGCACCGGCTGGAAGGTGCCCGCCCCGACGTGCAGCGTCACGAACGCCATCTCCACCCCTTTCTCGCGCAGCGCGGCCAGCAGCGGCTCGTCGAAGTGCAGCCCGGCGGTGGGCGCGGCGACGGCCCCCGGCTTTTCGCTGTAGACCGTCTGATACAGCTCGCGGTCAGCCTCTTCGTCCGGCCGGTCGATGTAGGGAGGCAGCGGCATATGGCCGATGGCGTTCAGAATTTCCAGCACCGGGCGCGCGTCGTTAAATTCAACCTCAAACAGCGCGCCGTGGCGGGCGGTCATGGTAGCATTGATGCTTTCGTCATCGCCAAGCAGCAGCGCCGTGCCCGGCTTTGGCGCTTTAGAGGCGCGGATATGCGCCAGAACGCGCCGATCGTCGAGCATCCGCTCGACCAGCACCTCTATTTTGCCGCCGCTGGCCTTACGGCCGAACAGGCGCGCCGGGATCACCCGGGTATTATTGAACACCAGCAGATCGCCGGGGTTGAGTTTATCGAGCAGATCGGTAAACGTACCGTGCGTCAGCGCTCCGCTCGGGCCGTCCAGCGACAGCAAACGGCAGCTGCTGCGGTCGGGCATTGGATAGTGAGCAATCAGGGTTTCAGGTAGTTCAAAAGTGAAATCGGTAACGCGCATGACGCTGGCTCTGACTAAAATAGGAGGCGGGTAGTCTAGTGCCGGGGCGCGCTCCCTGCAACCTTTACCCCTCCCGGCGATTGCCATACGCTCTACGGCGCAGCAGGGCGGCATCAGGATAAATAACCTGAACGCAGCGCCCATCATCCGCGCGCTGTCAGGGCGACGGTCGCGGAAACAGCCGGAGTGAGACGAGTCGCGCATCAGCCAACAACGGGATCGCCTGAAGGATAACATCACTATGAATTTTCTGGCCCATCTGCACCTGGCCCATCTCGCCGACAGTTCGCTCTCCGGCAACCTGCTGGCCGACTTCGTGCGCGGCACCCCGGAGGCGCATTATCCCCCGGAGGTGGTGGCGGGCATCTTTATGCACCGCCGCATTGACGCGCTGACCGACAACCTGCCGGAGGTCCGCGAGGCCAGGGGATGGTTTCGCAGCGAAACCCGGCGCGTGGCCCCCATTACCCTGGATGTTATGTGGGATCACTTTCTGTCGCGCCACTGGGAAACCCTCTCCCCCGACTTCCCGCTGCGGGCGTTCACCGGCTATGCCCGTACCCAGGTCGCCGCGATCCTGCCCGATTCACCGCCGCGCTTTGTTAACCTTAACCGCTACCTGTGGTCGGAGAGATGGCTGGAGCGCTACCGCGAAATGGGCTTTATCCAGGAGGTACTGAGCGGCATGGCCAGCCGCCGCCCGCGCCTCGACGCCCTGCGCGACTCCTGGCATGACCTGGATCGCCATTACGATGCGCTGGAGGCGCGCTTCTGGCGTTTCTATCCGCACATGATGACCCAGGCGCGCCGGAAGGCGCTGTAGCCGCTTCCGGTTATCGGCCCGACGCACGGACAAAGATTGCGCTGGGTCACAAATCCTCTCTTCCGTGGCGAATCAAGTGCAAAACCAATAGGTAAAACCTGTCTTATTGATTGTCAGGGCCGCGTTGAGTTGCGAATATAGCCTCCCTATACTGGCCCGCGTTGCGTTCCAAAAACCCTTAACTTTGCAGGAGAATTATATGGTACTGGTTACTCGTCAGGCTCCGGACTTTACAGCCGCCGCGGTACTGGGCAGCGGTGAGATCGTTGAAAATTTCAACTTCAGGCAGCACACCAACGGTAAGACAACCGTTCTGTTCTTCTGGCCGATGGACTTCACCTTCGTTTGCCCCTCCGAGCTGATCGCCTTCGATAAGCGCTACGAAGAGTTTCAGAAGCGCGGCGTTGAGGTGGTTGGCGTCTCCTTTGACTCCGAGTTTGTTCACAACGCATGGCGTAACACCCCGGTCGACAAAGGCGGTATCGGCCCGGTGAAATACGCGATGGTTGCGGACGTGAAGCGTGAAATTCAGAAAGCCTGGGGCATCGAGCATCCGGAAGCGGGCGTTGCGCTGCGCGGCTCCTTCCTGATCGACGCCAACGGCATCGTGCGTCACCAGGTGGTTAACGACCTGCCGCTGGGACGTAATATCGACGAAATGCTGCGCATGGTTGACGCCCTGCAGTTCCACGAAGAGCACGGCGAAGTGTGCCCGGCCCAGTGGGAAAAAGGCAAAGAGGGGATGAACGCCTCTCCGGACGGCGTGGCGAAATACCTGACCGAAAACGTCTCCAGCCTGTAACCGGCTCCCCGTTGAGAAAAGGTCCGCCCCACGCGGTGCCGATGGGTTAAACATCGGCCGGGCGCGCCCTGGCCTACAACGCGAAAACGGCTTCCCTGACGGGAAGCCATTTTTTTATGTCGCGCCTCAGCGCCATCTACTTTGCGCAAGGTTTACGCCTCTCCGACGGCAAGCGTCTGCCAGAGCGGCGCGGAGGGCGGCGGCATACGCTGCCAGCGGGGGGCTATTCGCCGCCGCCCTGCCGGTTGACATCCTGCCATAGCCGGTACGCCATGCCGGCCAGCAGCAGCACGCCAAAGACCAATACCGCCCAGACGAGCTGCGTTTTCCACCGGCTCCGCTGCTCGGCCGCGGAGGTGGCGCTCAGGCGCGCCTCACCGCCCAGCGCCACCGGCTCCGTTACCAGGGCCAGAGAGAGGGCGTCAACGTCTACCGTGTTACGCAGCGCCGGCGGGATCAGCATATCCAGGCTGACGCTGGCGGCTCCGGCCGCGCCGTTGCCCCAGGTCACGAGATAAGGCCCTTTTCCCTGAGCATTAAAAATCAGCTGATAGCCGTCGCGCTCGCCGCTGACGGTGGGCAGCTGCTCGGGTAGCCGGGCGCTAACCGTCGTCATGCGGATGGCCTCAACGCGCTCGCCGGAGAGCGAAATCGCCGGTGAATACTGGCTCTGCAGATTGTAGAGCATAGTGCGGGCCAGCGGACGCCACGGCCCCTTTTCTTCGCCGCGCCACTCAAGCTCGACGGGCAGTACGCCCTCGCCGGGCAGCGTGATGTTCAGAGCGGTGAGCGGCTGCGGCCGCGGCCAGCGCCAGATCGCCTCCCCCGGTGATACCCGCTGGCCTTCCGCCACCATGGGCACCGGGCGCGTTAGCGAAGGCTCCCGTTGGGGAATTCCGCTGACGCCCTTCAGGGACAGCGGTGGACTTTGCGAATCCAGAATCAGCAGCAGCCAGCGCACGCCGTCGTCGGAGAGAGAGACGTTATCAACGCCAAGGGTGTCCATTTTCAGCCGTTCACCGCCGTGGGTCAGCGACATCAGCGGGGTATTGCGCTCAAGCAGAGTCCAGTGTTTAAGATTGCGGCTGAGATAGAGCGAAGCCTTTCCCTGCCAGTTTTCCGTTGGCGTCTCCCACTCCAGCCGCAGCTGAGAGAGCCGCGGCGTTTTAGTGACCCCCTTCGGCAGCGTCAGCAGATAGCTCTGGCCAACGGCCTGTGCGTTTTCACTCTCAAAATGGATCTCAGTGCCGTTCGGCCCACGCAGCAGGAGCGTGGCGCGGTCGCCGCTTTTTTCCGACGGCCGAAGCGCGGGGGAGGCCTCAAACGGGAAAAAACTGAGCGACACGCTCCGGGAATCGGCGGCCTGCTCCTGCTGCTTTTGCAGGGTGAAAGGCACCGTCTCCCCCTCCCGGTTAAACACCCGGACGTCCCGCAGATCCGCGTGGGCGGTCTGGAGATAGACCTCCGGCGGCAGCGGCAGGCGATACCACCGGGCGTCCCCGTAGGTTTTTAGTACGCGCCCATACCCATAGTCCTGCGGCGTTTCCACTGGCGCATCGTCGCCGTACGCCATCCCGACCGCGCCGAGAAGCAGGCTGCACACTACCGCGTTAATCCATTTCATTTTTTATCTCCTTCTTTTGGCGGTAACGGGGAAAAGTAGCCGACGATCAGCACCAGCATCGCCACGCCAATAAAAGCCACCGCGCGCGCCAGCCCGCCGCCGCCGGCGATATCCACCAGCATCAGCTTAGCAACAACCACGCCTAAAAGCGCCGCGCCGTACAGCCATATTCGTCGGGAGCCGCGCCGCGTCGCGAACAGCATCATCACCAGCGCGCTCAGGGTCCAGAACAGGGCGAAACTGGTCTGAACCAGCCGCGAATGCCACAGCCCCTGGCTGCTCCAGACGATCCCGCCGTACCACGCCAGGGCGCGCAGCAGCATACCGTTCAACCACCCGTAGCCGAAGGCCATCAGGGCGACGAGGGGCCAGGGGCGAACAGTCGACAGCGGCACCGGGAAATAGCGTCGCGAGAGGCGATAGATTATCGTCAGCCCCAGCAGCGCAAAGGCGGCCCCCTCCTCCAGCGGGTTTATCAGCGGCAGATAACGCTGTCCGAAAACCACGCCATCCTGCAGGTTCGCCAGCGCCAGCAGGCAGACCAGAACGGCGGCCAGCGGCAGCATCGCCTGACAGGCGTACAGCGCGGGCCAGACCCGGAACGGCCAGCAGCGACGGCGGACGGCCAGCGCCACCAGCGAGATCGACAATCCGCCGGCCGCCATCGCCAGCCCGTAGCCCCAGGCCGCCATCCCCCACGGCAGATCCCGGATAAACCAGTAAAGCTCCACCATCAGCGCCAGCTGAACCATCCAGAACAGCGACAGGTGCAACAGCCGGGAGATCCGCGGCGGCTGCGCCTCTGCGTCGCGGTAAAGCAGCGCCACCGCCGTGGGCAGGGCAAGACACCACGCCAGATTCGGCCAGTCCGCCAGCAGGCTCTGCTGCTGTGCCAGCTGGACGAGCAGCATCAGCAGCATCCCGGGCCACAGCAGCCAGCGGCACGCTTCCAGCTCGCGCCACCCCAGCCGCTGGCCCGCAAAACGCCAGCCCCATACCGAGGCCGAAAGCAGCGCCAGTACCCCGAAGCTGACCCGATCCGGCGTCAGCGCCAGCTGCGAGGCCCCGACGAGCGCCGTCAGCCAGAAGAGGATGCCTCCCGCCAGCAGCCCGCGGCTGCCCTGCAGATTCAGCCCGCGCCACAGCCAAGCCGCCGCCAGCCAGCAGAGACTCAGCACCGCGAAGATAACCAGCAGGGAGAGCGGCGTCACGCCGTCAGCCAGCGACCACAGCGCGCTGCCGAAGCCCAGCAGCAGCAGCCCGGTGCCGCTGCTGCTCATCCCCCGCTGCCGCTGCCGCACCCCCAGCCAGAGAATACCCAACCCCTCCAGCGCCCACGCCATCGCGGTCCAGCGGGCCGAAAGCGCCAGCGGAATGGCGAGGGTGGCGAACGCGCCGCCGGGCGCCAGCGCCGCCAGGGTCAGCGGCCTGCTCAGCGTCAGGCGACGGCGAAGCAGCAGCCACGCCAGCGCCAGGTAGACGCCGCCGTAGCCCAGCGCGCTGAGCGCCGGGCCATACGCCATGTGTCGGGTGATGCCGTACTGCATACCAAACCCTATCAGCGGCGGCGCAAACAGCAGCACCCCGTCGATAATATGCTTCCCTCGCTCCTGGGCCCGCAGCGACAGCGCCACGCTCAGGACGCCAAAGAGGAGGATATTGGCAACAATAAACAGCTGGCAGCTCAGATAGAATTCGGGACGATAGCCGTTCAGCCCCCAAAGGCTACCAACGCCGAAGGTAAAGAACAGGCCCAGCAGGTTAAGCTCGCGCCAGTGCTGCCGGGCGCTAATGGCGAGGATGCCCGCCGACAGCAATAGATAGAAGGAAAACAGCCCGACGTGGCTGCCGCCGCCGGTGGAGAGCAGCAGCGGTGCCAGATAGCCCCCCAGGCTGGCCAGCATCGCCAGGCTAAGCGATCGCTGTAAAATCGCCAGCCCGACGCTGGCCGCGCAAATCAGCGCCAGCAGGGCGAACGCCAGCGTTACCGGCAGCATCTGCCACAGACGAAAGGCACCGAACACCGTCAGATAGAGCACCCCCGACGCGCCACCCTGCAGAATTAACGCATACACCGGCTGCCTGCGCCGCAGCCGCCAGCCGACCGCCAGCAGGGCGATAGCGAACAGCGCGGCGGCAACAAGGCGCAGCTCAAGCGGAAACAGCGAATATTCGACCGTGTAGCGCAGCAGAAAAGAGAGACCGAGAAACAGCAGCAGGATGCCAAGCTTGGCCAGCGGATTCCCCTGCATACACCAGCGCAGCAGGGAGGCGATCGCCCCGTCGAAGGCGGAAGGTTGCGCAGCGGCGGCAGGTTTGATCTCCCGGGGGCGGGATGCGGCGGGAGCGGCATCGTGCTTCTGGCCCCAGGGGTTGACCGGCGGCTCCGACGTCCGTTCAGGTTCAGGCTCCGGCGCAGCGGTCTGTGTCGGTACAGTGACCGTCTCCGGTACAGCAGCCTGCTCCGGTACAGCGGTCCGTTCCGCGAGCGCTGCCGCCGGGGTGAGGGCCTGAACACGCTGCTCCAGGGTCTCTACGCGGCGATGCAGCAAGGCGATCTCTTTATACGCCGTCTTACTACGGTTGTAGGCCGCGATGGCAATAACCGGCACCACCACCAGAATAAAGAATAAAAGAACGCAGCCAAGGAATAAAAGACCGTCCATGTACTCACCCTCACCGTCCGTTGAAGGGCACAGATTGACACAAACCATGGCATTAACGCTATCCCCGTTGAATTAATTTTCGCCAAAAGCGTAACGTTAAACGGGATGCCCAAAGGGCGCTGGCGGGGAAACAGAGGGGCATCGCAGGCGGAGAAAACGCGCGGTCCGTTCGCTTTCCGCCATCAGAACCGCGCAGGGAAGAACACTGCACAACAAGAGCGCGCCGGAAAGCGCATCGTCCGGCGCGGCCAGGGGCACTCACCCCAGGCCGTCCGGCAATAGAGTTAGCCAGGCTGGCGATTGTGGCTGCGCTTGAACAGCCAGCCCACCAGCAGCAGCACAATCCACGCGCAGCCCACGTAGAGGGAAATCCGCGTCTCCGGATGGTAGCCGATAAGGCCGATAATAAAGACGAGGAAGATCAGCCCCGCCACCGTGGTCGCGACGCCGCCCGGCACCTTAAACTTCAGCGCCCTGACCTCTTCCGGCGGCAGGCGACGGCGGAAGGCAATCTGCGACATCAGGATCATGATCCACACCCACACCGTGGCGAAGGTGGCCAACGACGCAATCACCAGAAATACGTTTTCCGGCATGATGTAGTTAAGGAACACCGCCAGCAGCAGCGCAATGGTCATCACCATCACCGTCACCCACGGGATGCCGCGGCGGGAGGTTTTGGCGAACATCTTCGGCGCGCTGCCCTGTTCAGCCATACCGTGCAGCATACGGCCTACGCCAAAGACGTCGGAGTTAATGGCCGACAGAGAGGCGGTCAGTACCACGAAATTGAGAATGCTGGCGGCAAACGTAATGCCCAGATGCTGGAAGGTGAGCACAAACGGGCTGCCGTTAGTCCCCACCTGATTCCACGGATAGATGGACATGATCACAAACAGCGTCCCGACATAAAACACCAGAATACGCATCGGCACAGAGTTGATGGCGCGCGGAATAGATTTCTGCGGATCTTTCGCCTCACCGGCGGTAATACCGATAATTTCAATTCCGCCATAGGCGAACATCACCATCTGCAGGGACATCACCATCCCCAGCCAGCCGTTGCTGAAGAAGCCGCCGTTGCTCCACAGGTTGTGGATGCCGGTGGGCTGTCCGCCGTTGCCGATCCCCCAGATAATGATGCCGAAGCCGGCGACAATCATGACGATAATGGTGGCAACCTTAAAGAACGAGAACCAGAACTCCAGCTCGCCGAACACCTTCACGCTCATCAGGTTAATGGCGCAGATGAGCAGCACCACGCTAAGCACCCAGATCCAGTGCGGCACCGTGGGGAACCAGACGCCCATATAGATGCCGAAGGCGGTGACGTCCGCGATAGCGACTATCAGGATCTCGAAACAGTAGGTCCAGCCGGTGATATAGCCCGCGAGCGGGCCAAGGTTCTCCTGCGCATAGCGGGAAAACGAGCTGGCGGCGGGATTGTGCACGGACATCTCGCCCAGCGCGCGCATAATAATGTAGGCCGCCACCCCGCCGATAATATAGGCCAGCAGCACGCTGGGGCCGGCCATTTTGATGGCGTCCGCCGATCCGTAAAACAGACCCGTACCGATTGCGGAGCCGAGCGCCATAAAGCGAATATGCCGGGTGCTTAGCCCGCGCTTTAGCTTGTTATTACTTTCCATCAATTCCTGACCCATCAATACAATAAAAAACCACGGAGCCTGCGGTAGCTCCGTGGTGAATTTCGCCTTTTTCAGGCCCCTTTGCCGACCGTTGAGCTATTCAGTTCATCCATGAGCCTTGCCCTTATCTGGCGACGCAGCCTTCATTTCACAGGGCGCGCTCCGCCGAACCGCTCAGCTCCCAGGCCAGATATCACCTTAGCGCTGCTTATTGCTCGCGAAGCGTCTCAGGACCCGCCAGCCGATCCCAGATAATGGTCAGAATCGCCATTATTATCGTCGGCATCAGCCACGCCAGCCCCTGCTCCGCCAGCGGCAGGCGCAGCGTCCAAGCCGGAAGCCACTCGCCAAAATTCGCGGCTTTAATCGCGTCAAGGATACCAAAAAGCAGGCTGATAAACATCGCCGGCGCAATAACGCGAGAGGAATTATGCCACCTGGAACGGGTAAAGCTTAAGACCACCAGAACAATACACGGCGGATAAATGGCCGTCAGCACCGGAACGGAGATATGGATCAGGTGGCTAAGGCCAAGGTTAGAGATCACCATCGAAAAACCGCCGAGGATAAACACCAGCAGGCGATAAGAGAACGGCAGATACTGGGCAAAGAACTCGGCGCAGGCGCAGGTCAGCCCCACCGCCGTGACCAGGCAGGCGATAAAGATCAGCGCGGCCAGCAGGAGGCTTCCCGCGCCGCCAAAGGTATACTGCACGTAGGCATGGAGGATCGCCGCGCCGTTGGCGGAGCGCTCAACCAGCGAGGCGCTGTCCGCTCCCAGGCGGAACAGCGCCAGGTAGAGCAGCGTCAGGCCGATACCGGCCATCAGGCCCGCCCAGACGGTATAGCGGGTCAGCAGCCGCGCTTCGGTCACCCCACGCGAGCGCGCCGCGTTGACGATAACGATGCCGAAAACCAGCGCGCCCAGCGTATCCATGGTCAAATAGCCGTTAACAAAACCATTAGAAAAGGCGGCGTGCTGATAGGCCTCAACCGCATGGCTGATCGGACCGGCGGGCCAAATCACCGCCGCGATGGAGAGCACGATCAGGGCGACAATCTTTAAAGGCGCGAGGAAATTACCCACCGTATCCAGCAGTTTGCCGGGATAGAGAGACACCAGGATCACGATGGCGAAGTAGACCAGGCTATAGATCAGCAGCGGCATGGCGGAATCGCCGACCAGCGGGGCGATCCCCACCTCAAAAGAGACCGTTGCGGTACGCGGGGTGGCGAACAGCGGACCAACGGCCAGATAGCAGACGGTTGCCAGCAGCACCCCCGCCACTTTACCGATGGGGGCACTCAGGCTGTCCACACCGCCGCCCACCTTCGCCAGCGCCACCACGGTAAGCACGGGCAGGCCAACGGCGGTTAGCAGAAAGCCAAAGGCGGCGCTCCAGACCTGCTCGCCCGCCTGCAGGCCAACCATCGGCGGAAAAATAATATTACCTGCGCCAACAAACAGCGCAAAGGTCATAAAGCCAAGGGCGATAATATCGCGCGATTTTAATTGATGGGTCATAACGTCTTACTGCCTGTGGATGTGGTGTTGAAAATATCCATACACATCGACCTTCGGCCTGCCTTTTCGTTGGCTGTTGAGTTAACCGGCTACGCATATGCCCTGCCGACGTGCTGTTACTTCCAAACCTGTCGCGACAGATTTGCTGCCCCGGGTCCGCACCGGGAACTCACCCAACCACCGCCGTGAAGCCGCCTGAATGGCCTTGCGTATAGCGCCCCGAAGGGTAATACGGTGGAATTTTTAGTCAAAACCAGCGGGATAAACTCCCCGTCCGGCGCGGCGAAGAATAGTTTTTCAATTTGCCGCTAAAACGCAGTCTGTATGAGTGCGCATGGGGCGCAATTTAAACGCTTATAACGTTTTAAAGCAAGGTAGGATCTATAAACCAGAATAATATGCCATTATAAATATTTCATCTGGCATAAATAACCATATCATCAAAAAAAGTACGGCCGATAATTCGAACAAAAAATCAGCAATCGACCTTAAATTCAGCATAGCCAGCTTGACCACCGGTAAAAAATAGCCAGCTTGTGCTGAATTACGCCGCCTGAACCTGACGGACAGCCCTTAAGGACATTTTTCGGCAATCAATCGCTCCGGCAGCACAAAGCTAAAGCTCGATCCCTTTCCCGGCTCGCTGACGATTTCAAGCCGGCTGTCGTGGTGGTTCAGCGCATGTTTCACAATCGCCAGCCCCAGGCCGCTGCCGCCGGTTTGCCGGGAGCGCGCCCTGTCCACGCGGTAAAAGCGCTCGGTCAGACGCGGAAGATGCTCCGCCGCAATGCCCGGCCCATCATCCGCCACGCTGAACTCCGCGCCGTGCGGCAGCCGCCGCCAGCGTACCGTTATGTGGGTGCCCGTCGGGGTATGATTGACCGCGTTATAGACCAGATTGGTCATCGCGCTGTACAACTGCTCCTCATTACCCAACGCCTGCAGCCGGTTATCCACCTCGAAGCTGAAAAGGTGCCGATGCTGGCTGAGGGTATGCGCCTGCCGCTCCAGGCCGTGCAGCAGCCCCGGCACGTCCACCCTTTCATTCAACGACAGCGCCGGCGCTGCTTCGATTTTTGACAGGGTCAACAGCTGTTTAACCAGCCCCTCCATGCGTGAGGTCTGCTCGCGCATGGTCTGCAGCGCTTTATCCCGCGCCGCGCCCTCCAGCGACCGGTCGTGCAGCATCTCCAGATAGCCCTGCAGCACCGTCAGCGGGGTACGCAGCTCATGGCTGACGTTGGCAAAAAAGGTGCGGCGCATCCCCTCCAGCTGATGCATCTGGGTCATGTCGCGGGCCACCATCAGCAGTTGTCTGTCGGTATAGGGCATCATGCGGATCTCCAGATGCCGCCCGCTGTTCAATACCAGATTCAGCGGCCCGGTAAAGTCCCGCGACTTCAGGTAGTGGGTAAACTCCGGATAGCGCAGCAGATTGAGAATATTCTGTCCGCTGTCGTCAGGCCAGCGCAGCCCCAGCACCTGCTGCGCCAGGCCGTTGCACCAGAAAATGCTCCCCTCTTCGGTGGTCAGCACCACCGCGTCGGGAAGCGACTCCGCTCCGCTGCGAAAACGTTTAATCAGGCGACCCAGCTCGCGGCGACGCTTTTTGTTGCGCAGCTGCATCTGGTGCAGACCGTACAGCAGCGGCTCCCAGCTGCCACGCCCCGGCGGCGGCGTCATACTTCTGTCAACCCACAGCCACCAGGAGAGGCGCAGTAAGTTCCAGAAATGCCAGATCAGCAGCCCCGTCACCGAGGCCAGCAAAAACCACGGCAGATAGCCGAAAAAGGCGCTGAGAGCGAGGGCCGGCAGGCAGCAGAGCATCAGCTCCTGGACGAGCCTTTTCCATGATAATCGTTCCAGCACACGAAAACTCCCTACAGAGCCGGGCGTTCACCCTGGCGGTCAGAAACGGGACGAAAAACGGTATCCGGTGCCGCGCACCGTCTGCACCATCCGATCGTGCCCGCTGGTTTCCAGCGCCCTACGCAGGCGGCGGATATGCACATCAACCGTCCGGTCTTCAACGTAAACGTTGGTGCCCCAGACGTGGTTAAGCAGCTGCTCGCGACTGTAGACGCGCTCCGGATGGGTCATAAAGAAGTGCAGCAGTTTGAATTCGGTCGGCCCCATATCGAGCGGATTTTCGCCGCTCATCACGCGATGGGAGACAGGATCGAGGCTCAGCCCCTGCATTTCGATAGTCTCTTCCACCGCCATCGGCGAAATGCGGCGCATCACCGCCCTGATACGCGCCACCAGCTCCTTCGGGGAAAAGGGCTTGGTAATGTAGTCGTCGGCACCGGTCTCCAGCCCGCGGACGCGATCCTCTTCTTCGCCTCTGGCGGTCAGCATCACCACCGGGATATTACGGGTCAGGGCCTCGCGCTTCAGGTGCCTGATAAACTGCAGGCCGGAGCCGCCGGGCAGCATCCAGTCAAGGAGGATCAGATCCGGCCAGGGTTCGTTAAGCTGGGTCAACCCGCTGTCATAATCTTCGGCCCCGACCGGCTGAAAGCCATTTTGCTCAAGCACAAAGCAAACCATCTCACGAATGGCAGTTTCATCTTCTACGACCAGTATACGTCTCGCCATGATTTGCCCTGTTACAGAGTAATTACCGATTATGAATGCGGCGTTATTATGCGTCAGATTTATGACAGATTTATGAAAAATGCGCCAGAGACGAGGCGCAGGCCGTTGACCGCCGGGCGATATCCGGCTCGCAAGGAGACAGGCCAACGCATATGCAGCCTGAAGGGTGACGGGTGTATAATCCCGCCCAGGCTTTTTTACCATGGACAGAGTATGCGCATCCTCCACACCTCCGACTGGCACCTGGGACAAAATTTTTACAGTAAAAGCCGCGCCGCCGAGCATCAGGCCTTCCTCGACTGGCTGCTGGACGTGGCGCAATCCCACGCGGTGGATGCCATTATCGTGGCGGGCGATATTTTCGATACCGGTTCGCCGCCAAGCTACGCCCGCGAGCTGTACAACCGTTTCGTCGTCAACCTCCAGCGGACGGGCTGCCATCTGGTGGTGCTGGCCGGGAATCACGACTCGGTGGCTACCCTTAACGAATCGCGTGAGATTCTGGCGTTCCTCAACACCACGGTCGTCGCCAGCGCCGGGCGCGCGCCGCTGGAGCTGAAGCGCCGGGACGGCACGCCGGGCGCGATACTGTGTCCAATCCCCTTCCTGCGCCCGCGCGACATCACCTCCAGCCAGGCGGGGCTGTCGGGCAGTGAAAAGCAGCAGCGCCTGCTGGCGGCCATCACCGACTATTACCAGCGACAGTATGAAGAGGCCTGCGCCCTGCGCGGCGATCGCCCGCTGCCGGTGATCGCCACCGGCCATCTGTCCACCGTCGGTGCCAGTAAAAGCGACGCGGTGCGCGACATCTATATCGGCACGCTGGACGCCTTTCCGGCGCAACACTTTCCCCCCGCCGACTACATTGCGCTGGGGCATATTCACCGGCCCCAGGCGGTGGGCGGCACGGAGCATATCCGCTACAGCGGCTCGCCCATCGCGCTGAGCTTTGACGAGTGCGGAAAAAGTAAATCCGTTCATCTGGTGAGCTTTGCCGGAGGCAGGCTGCAGAGCGTAGAGAGCCTTAGCGTGCCGGTAACCCAGCCCCTGGCGGTGCTGAAGGGCGATCTGGCCGCCGTGGCCGCCCAACTGGCCCAGTGGCGGGACCTACAGCCGCCGTCGCCGGTGTGGCTGGATATCGAAATCACCACCGACGCATATCTGCACGACGCCCGGCGCAAAATTCAGGCCCTGACCGAATCGCTGCCGGTGGAGGTGCTGCTGGTGCGGCGCAGCCGGGAGCTGCGCGAGCAGATGATGCACACCGAACGGCGGGAAACCCTGAGCGAGCTGAGCGTGGAGGAGGTGTTTCATCGCCGCCTGGCCCTGGAAACGCTGGATGAACCGCAGCGCGCGCGCCTCAACCAGCTGTTCACCGCCGCCGTCCAGGCCCTTGGCGGGGAGGAAGAAGCGTGAAGATCCTTAGCCTGCGCCTGAAGAACCTGAACTCCCTGAAGGGGGAGTGGAAGGTCGATTTTACCGCCGAGCCGTTTGCCAGCAACGGGCTGTTCGCTATTACCGGCCCGACCGGTGCCGGAAAAACCACCCTGCTCGACGCCATCTGCCTGGCGCTGTACCACGAGACGCCGCGCCTGAGCACCGTATCGCAGTCGCAGAACGATCTGATGACCCGCGACACCACCGAATGCCTGGCGGAGGTGGAGTTCGAAGTAAAAGGAGAAGCCTGGCGCGCCTTCTGGAGCCAGAACCGCGCCCGCGGCCTGCCCGACGGCAACCTGCAGGCACCGCGGGTGGAGCTGGCGCGCTGCGTCGACGGCAAAATTTTCGCCGATAAGATCAAGGATAAACTGGAGCTGACCGCCGCCCTCACCGGCCTGGACTACGAGCGCTTCACCCGCTCGATGCTGCTCTCCCAGGGGCAGTTCGCCGCCTTTCTCAACGCCAGGGCTAAAGAGCGCGCCGAACTGCTGGAAGAGCTGACCGGCACGGAAATCTACGGGCAGATTTCCGCAACGGTCTTTGAGAAGCACAAGGCCGCGCGCGGCGAGCTGGAAACCCTCCAGGCGCAGGCCAGCGGCGTCACCCTGCTGGCGGCGGAGCAGCGTCAGGCCCTGACGGAGAGTATGCAGGCGCTCACTGACGAAGAAAAACAGCTGCAGGCCGGTCAGCAGCGCCAGCAGCAGCACCTGCAGTGGCTGACGCGCGCCAACGAGCTACAGGCGGAGAGCAATCAGCGTCTGCAGGCGCAGCAGGCCGCCCGGCAGGCGCTGGAAAACGCCCGGCCGCAGCTGGCGGCCCTAACCCTGGCGCAGCCGGCAAAGACGCTACGCCCGCGCTGGGAGCGCATTCAGGAGCAGAGCGCCGCGACCGCCGCCGTCCATCGCCAGGTGCAGGAGGTAAGCGCTCGCTTACAGCACGATCTCGATCAGCGCGACCGCCTGCGCCGCAGCGCCGAGCGGCAGGCCGCCGCGCTGCAGGCCGAGGCCCGGACGCTGGCCGACTGGCTTACCGACCATGACCGCTACCGCCAGTGGAGCGGCGAACTGGCCGGCTGGCGCGCGCTGCTGGCCCAGCGGGAGAGCGACCGGGCGCAGCGGCTGAAGTGGCAGCAGCAGCTGGCCGACGACGCCCGCAGGCTGGAGGCGCTGCCGCCGCTCTCCCTGTCACTGACGGCAGAAGAGGTTGCCGGGGCGCTCTCCCGCCACGACGAAACCCGTCCGCTGCGCCAGCGCCTCGCCGCCCTTCATACCCGGCTGGCCCCGACGCTGAAGCGGCGGGAGCAGCTGCTGGCCGCCCTCGCCCGGAGCCAACAGGAGCAGGCGCAACAGGCGTCCGCGCTGGCGGAAAAGCGCCAACGCTATAAAGAGAAAAATCAGCACTATCTTGACCTGAAAACGCTCTGTGACCAGGAGGCGCGCATTAAGGATCTGGAGGCCCAGCGCGCCCTGCTGCAGCCGGGCGAGCCGTGTCCCCTCTGCGGCTCAACCAGCCATCCGTCGGCGGTGGCCTGGCGGGCGCTGGAGCCGGGCGTCAACCAGGCGCGGCGCGATGAACTGGATAAGGAGGTCAAAGCGCTGGCCGACGAAGGGGCCGCGCTGCGCGGCCAGCTTGAAGCGCTGACCCGCCAGCTACAGCGCGACGAAGACGAGGCGAAAGCGCTGGCCGAAGAGGAGCGAACGCTTACTCAGGCGTGGCAGGCGACCATCGACGGCCTGGGCATCGCCCTGCAACCGCAGGAGGAGATTCAGCCCTGGCTGGCGGCCCAGGATGAGCACGAGCGGCAGCTGTACCAGCTTCGCCAACGCCACGATCTGCAGAGGCAGGTCGCCGCCCACCGCCAGCAGGTGGATCTGTTCGGGCAGCAGCTCGCCCGGTGCCAGGCCACGCTGGCCGCCGGGCTGGCGCGCTATGGGCTGACGCCGCCCGCAGAGGGCGACGAAGCGGCATGGCTGGCGGCGCGCGCCGGGGAAGCCCAAAGCTGGCAGGCGCGGCAGGCGGAGCTTGAGGCGCTGCAGGCGCACTGCGACCGGCTGAAGCCGCTGCTGGAAACGCTGCCGCCCGCCGCCCCGGCCAGCGGGGACGAGGAGGCGATCCCGCTGGATGACTGGCGTCAGCTGCACGACAGGTGCCTGTCGCTGCACAGCCAGCTGCAGACGCTGGGCCAGCAGGCGGAGCAGGAGAACCGCCGCGTCGCCGAAGCGCAGGCGCAGTTTGACGCCGCCCTGCAGGAGAGCGTCTTCGCCGACCGGGACGCCTTTCTCGCCGCCCTGCTGGACGATGAGACCCTGGCCGCGCTGGAGCAGCAGAAGCAGGCGCTGGAAAACCAGCTGCAGCAGGCCCAGTTGCTGGCCTCACGGTCGGCGCAGGCGCTGGAACACCATCTGCAGCTGCGCCCCGACGGGCTGGATCTGACCCGGACCACCGCCGGGGCGCTGGAGCAGGCCGTCAACCAGCTGGGCAGCCAGCTGCGCGATAACGCCTCCCGACAGGGGGAGATCCGCCAGCAGCTGCGTCAGGACGAGGAGAATCGCCGCCGCCAGCAGGCGTTGATGCAGGAGATTGCGCAGACCGCGCAGCGGGTGGAGGACTGGGGCTACCTGAACGCGCTTATCGGTTCGAAAGAGGGCGACAAGTTCCGCAAGTACGCCCAGGGGCTGACGCTGGATAATCTGGTCTGGCTGGCCAATCGCCAGCTGACCCGCCTGCACGGACGCTATCTGCTGCAGCGCAAGGCCAGCGAGGCGCTGGAGCTGGAGGTGGTGGATACCTGGCAGGCCGACGCCGTGCGCGACACCCGCACCCTCTCCGGCGGCGAGAGCTTCCTGGTCAGCCTCGCGCTGGCGCTGGCCCTCTCGGACCTGGTCAGCCATAAAACGCGCATCGACTCGCTGTTTCTGGACGAAGGCTTCGGCACCCTCGACAGTGAAACCCTGGATACCGCCCTGGACGCCCTGGACGCCCTGAACGCCAGCGGTAAAACCATTGGCGTTATCAGCCACGTCGAAGCCATGAAAGAGCGCATCCCGGTGCAGATTAAGGTGAGAAAGATCAACGGGCTGGGCTACAGCCGGCTCGATCCTGCCTACGCCGTTAAATAGCGTGGAAAGAGGCCGCCGGCGGGCGCATGGCGATGAATCCGCCGCCTCACCCGGCGAACAGCGCCGTCCCCGGAGCGGACGCCCGGCGGGCGGTGCGGATCACCCCTGCGGCCACAGCCAGGCCGCGCCGCGCACTCCGCTGGAGTCGCCGTGCAGTGCCTTACGCAGCGGCGTTTCACACTCACCGCCAAAAACGAACTGCTTAAGCAGCGGCGGTACGCGGTGATACAGCCTGTCAACGTTGCTCATTCCGCCGCCCAGCACGATGACATCCGGATCGAGGATATTCACCACGTGCGCCAGCGCTTTCGCCAGCCGCGTCTCGTAACGGCTTAACGCCAGCTCCGCCACCGGGTCCTGCGCCTCCGCCAGCCGGACGATGTCGCCGCCGCCGCGCGCCGCGCCGCTCAGACGCCGGTAGTCCGTGGCGAAGCCGGTGCCGGAAATAAAGATTTCAATGCATCCCTGCCTGCCGCAGTAGCAGGGCACCTCCTGGCGATAGCGCAGCTCATCGTCATCCATCCACGGCAGCGGGTTATGCCCCCACTCGCCCGCGGTGCCGTTGCCGCCGGCGTGCGCCCGTCCGTTCAGCGCCACCCCCGCGCCGCAGCCGGTGCCGATAATCACCGCAAATACGGTCTGCGCCCCCGCCGCCGCGCCGTCCACCGCCTCGGAGACCGCGAGGCAGTTGGCGTCGTTTGCCAGCCGTACCTCGCGCTCCAGCCGCGCGCTGAGATCCTTATCGAACGGCCGGCCGTTAAGCCAGGTGGAGTTGGCGTTCTTCACCATGCCGCTAAAGGGCGAAATCGATCCGGGGATCCCCACCCCCACCGAGCCACGCAGGCCCGTCTCCCGCTCCGCCATCGCCACCAGCGTGGCGATGGTTTCAATTGTCTGCCGATAGTCCTCGCGCGGCGTGGGCAAACGGTGGCGATAAAGCTGCTCCCCCGCCTCGCCCAGCGCGATAACCTCCGTTTTCGTACCGCCCAAATCTATACCTATCCGCACCCGACGCTCCTCAGCATAAGACATTCCCACGGTAAAAGCGGGCCTTCTGATTGGCAATGCGCGCCCGCCGACAATTGGTTATTATACCCGACTACGTTCGGGCTGCGGGCGCGTTACCGTCCTGCCCGGCCCGACATGTTGGGGAAGGTTCCCCGCTGGATTTAACGACAAGGCCGTGGAAATTATCATGCTGTGGTTTAAAAATTTAATGGTTTACCGCCTTAGCCGCGACGTGTCGCTGCGCGCCGAGGAGATGGAAAAACAGCTCGCCTCGATGACCTTTACCCCCTGCGGCAGCCAGGATATGGCGAAAATGGGCTGGGTATCACCAATGGGATCGCACAGCGACGCGCTGACCCACGCCGTCAACGGCCAGATTATTATCTGCGCGCGCAAAGAGGAAAAAATTCTGCCCGCGCCGGTGATCAAGCAGGCGCTGGAGGCGAAAATCGCCCGGCTGGAGGCCGAACAGGCCCGCAAGCTGAAGAAGACCGAAAAAGACTCCCTGAAAGATGAGGTGCTGCACTCACTGCTGCCGCGGGCGTTCAGCCGCTTCAGCCAGACGATGATGTGGATCGACACCGTCAACGGCCTGATTATCGTGGACTGCGCCAGCGCCAAAAAAGCTGAAGATATGCTGGCGCTGCTGCGCAAAAGCCTCGGCTCGCTGCCGGTGGTTCCCCTGACGCTGGAAAATCCGATTGAGCTGACGCTCACCGAGTGGGTGCGCTCCGGCACCGTGGCCCAGAGCTTCCAGCTGCTTGACGAGGCCGAGCTGAAGGCGATGCTGGAGGACGGCGGCGTGATCCGCGCGAAGAAGCAGGATCTGGTCAGCGACGAGATCGCCGCGCACATCGAGGCCGGGAAGGTGGTAACGAAGCTGGCCCTCGACTGGCAGCAGCGCGTTCAGTTTACGATCTGCGATGACGGCTCCCTGAAGCGCCTGAAGTTCAGCGACGAACTGCGCGACCAGAACCAGGATATCGATCGCGAAGATTATGCCCAGCGCTTTGACGCCGATTTTATCCTGATGACCGGCGAGCTGGCGGCGCTGATCCAAAGCCTGGTGGAAGGTCTGGGCGGCGAGGCCCAGCGCCCGGTTCAGGCTTAGGCAGACTCCTCTTTGAACGAAGAAAAAGAGCGCCGCTACAGATAGCGGCACAGCCAGGAGGCCGGCTCCGCGGCCTGCATATAAAACTCGCTGTGGCCGGGGACCCTGAACGTCTCGCCCGTGCCAAACACCCGCCATTCGACGGCGTCCGGCAGCAGAACCTTCAGCGCGCCGCTGACGACCGTCATCTCCTCCGGCTCTGCGGTGGTGAAACGGTATTCGCCCGCCACCATGACCCCGACGCTGGCGCGCCCGGTGTCGCTGCTGGAAAAGCCAATTGATTTCACTTTGCCGGAAAAGTATTCGTTATTTTGCAGCATGGGCCGCTCCCCTGTTGATAAAGTGAACGTTCATTATAGACAGGCGGTGTCCCTGAACCGGGACGCCGCGCCAAATCAGGCCAGCAGCTCCGAGGCCAGCCGCGCAATCAAAATATGTGACAGCAGTACCGGTACATTCAGCGCTTTTTGCAGCAAATCGCGATGGCGTTGGTTAAACCCCAGGCAGTCCAGCATGATGACGTCGGCCCCGTTGTTCAGCAGCGCGCGGCCGGCGTCGATCAGCGCCTGGCTGCTGCCGTGCACCGGGTTAGCCAGCGAATAGACCGGCGGCTTTTGTAAAACCTGCCATTTCACCGCCTGCTCGGCCAGCAGCTCCTCCACCGGCACGATGACGCCCACCTGATGGCTGTCGACAATAGAGGCCACCAGCGGGGGGATAATGCGCAGCGGCTCCAGCAGAACGCTGTTACGAACGGTAAGGCTGTTAAGGGCGGCGGTGCTCATGAGTAAAATGACATCGTAGCCCTGGTTATCAAGCACCTCAACCACCCCCTGCAGATCCCGCTCAACCTTCTGACGGGAAACGTGGGCCAGCTGGTTGTCGCTGAGCAGCGTGAGCAGCGGCGTTTCGCCCTCCTCTATCGGGTAGTTTGCCATCACCTCTTCACGGCTCATCTTTCCCAGCAGACTATGGTGGGTAATGTGCTGTTCATCAATAAACTCGGTTAACAGCGGTAAGACTTCACGCATAGGTACAACGCCGATTGTAAGAATCGCCAACGACGCACTCATTATTTTCCACCTTTTTACTTCGTCGTTCATTCCCGGGCACATGCTTAACGCAGCCGCTGCCGTCGCGTAAAACGTCAAAAGCCTGGCAGAAGTTGCTTAAAGCAGTTTGTAAAAGTTCAAAAAAAATCCAGTAATATTTTGTTATTGAGCGCTGTTCATCTTCAGAAACAAAATTTAATTATGTAAAAATGTGATGCAGGCGCGCTCAGAGTCCCTTCCGGGCGGCGGTTGGAGTCAGGTTTTATCAGGATCCTCATAGCGTTTTTTGGCGTCCATCGCTTCCTGAGCGTTGGGATATTCGCCGATCAGCGCATCGGGTTTCGGATGATCGGCCCGCAGTTGATACCAGGTCACCGTCTGGCCCGGCGTACCTTTTTCAACGGTCACAATGCGCGCTTCACGTGGATAAGGCGGTTTATCAGGCATGGTTTTCCCCTCTCTGTGAGTAAACGCTAAGTATAGACGCCACCCTGTTTACGCCGCGCGGTTCGCGCCAGCGCCGCGCTAATTTCAGAAACAACCCGATCCGGCTCCCGGGAGGCATCAACCACCACATGCGCCGCCTCGCGATAGAGCCTGTCGCGCTGCTTCAGCACCTCCTGCACCTCTTCGCTCAGGGGCTTGCCGGTCAGCGAGGGGCGCAGCGCCTCCTCCGGAGACGCCAGCAGACGGTTGACCAGCACCGGCACCGGCGCGCACAGGTAGATGACCTTTCCCTGAGCGCGCATATAGCGGCGGTTGTACTCCGTGAGGATAATCCCTCCGCCGGTGGCCACCACCGTGGAGGGCGCGGTAACGGCCTCCAGGGCCGCCGTCTCCCTGGCGCGAAAGCCTGCCCAGCCCTCCTGCTCAACGAGCTGCGCCACGGTCTGCTGTACCTGCGACTGCAGCCAGCGATCGGTATCGACAAAGCGACAGCGAATAACCTCGGCCAGCAGCATGCCGATCGTTGTCTTACCGCAGCCGCGAGGGCCAACAAGGAAAAGCGGTTGTGTCATGACGGGAAATCCCCCCCGGAGAGGCGCAGGTGCGCGGGAGCTGATGTCGTAAAGGGCCTGATCATACCACCAAACTAGTACGCAAATAAATGTAATTAAAAATTTACACTGAATTGAAAAATCCAGTGCGCTCCCACTATAACAAGAAAAGGCCACCTGAAAAGTGTAAAAAATAAATTACATAAATTATTTTTTACGTTGAGCTTCCAGCCACCAGGCGTCCAGCCCGGCGGCAAAACGCTGGCGGTCGCGCGGCGAAAGCGCGTCCGGCCCGCCCGTCTGTACTCCGCTGGCGCGCAGGGTATCCATAAAATCGCGCATCGTCAGCCGCTCGCGGATCGTGGCCTCGCTGTAGCGCTCGCCGCGCGGATTCAGCGCCGCAGCACCCTTCGCCAGCACGTCTGCGGCCAGCGGAATATCGGCGGTGATCACCAGATCGCCTGCCGCGCACTGGCGGACAATTTCATTATCCGCCACGTCGAACCCGGCGGTTACGCGCAGGGTACGGATAAAGGTCGACGGCGGCACGCGCAGGCTCTGGTTAGCCACCAGAATTAATGGCTGCCGCATACGCTCCGCAGCGCGATACAGGATCTCCTTGATTACGTTCGGACACGCATCCGCGTCCACCCATATCGTCATATTCACTCCCCCGGATGTGCAATTCGCTATTGTCTCGTGCTTTGGCCTTCTGGCAAAGCGCTGTTTCTCCTTCATGAGACTTTCATTCCGCGTTAAGCCAGGCTTTAATCGTGCACACATAAAGAAAAGCCATAGGGGACGACGCATGGAGAAGAAAATTGGTTTTATCGGCTGCGGCAATATGGGCAAAGCCATTCTGGGCGGCCTGATTGCCAGCGGCCAGGTTCTCCCGGGACAAATCTGGGTCTACACCCCCTCTCCGGACAAGGTCGCCGCGCTGCGCGATCGGTACGGCATCAACGCCGCGCAGTCCGCCCAGGAGGTGGCGCAGATCGCGGATATCGTATTTGGCGCGGTTAAACCCGGCATCATGATCAAAGTGCTGGGAGAAATCGCCTCCAGCCTGAATAAAGAGTCGCTGGTGGTCTCTGTCGCGGCGGGCATTACCCTCGATCGGCTGGCCAGCGCGCTTGGCCACGATCGTAAAATTATTCGCGCCATGCCCAACACTCCCTCGCTAGTGAACGCCGGCATGACCTCGGTCACCCCGAACGCGCTGGTGACGCCGGAGGATATGGCGGACGTACTGAATATCTTCCGCTGCTTTGGCGAAGCGGAAGCCATCGCCGAACCGATGATCCATCCGGTCGTTGGGGTCAGCGGCTCCGCCCCCGCCTACGTCTTTATGTTTATTGAGGCGATGGCCGACGCCGCCGTGCTGGGCGGTATGCCGCGCGCTCAGGCGCTGAAATTCGCCGCCCAGGCGGTAATGGGGTCAGCCAAAATGGTGCTGGAAACCGGTGAACATCCCGGCGCGCTGAAGGATGGTGTCTGCTCTCCCGGCGGAACCACCATTGAGGCGGTTCGGGTGCTGGAGGAGCGGGGCTTCCGCGCGGCGGTGATCGAAGCGATGGTGAAGTGTATGGAAAAATCGGAGAAGCTCAGCCACTCCTGAGCCGCCGGCGTGCCGGGTCCTCTACGGCACGCTATCTGGCAACGGGCACCAACACTCTTTTCAGTACCTCTGAAAACAAATACTCCCGCTGGCCGGGAGATAAGGACAAGCTGACGGGTGAGAGAGTTTCCCCGCTCCCCCGCCCGCCCCGTGCGTCAGTCAGGCGACTTTCTTCAGGCAGGCGCTCATATAGCTTTTACGCGCCTCACCCTGCAGCGTCTGCGCCGTCGCCTGCTGATTGCAGGTGGTCATACGCTGCTGCTGCGGGGTTAAGCTGGTGTAAGCGAAAAAACCACCGGAGAGCAAAATTTCTTTTAGCGGCGCGTATTATTTCACGTCCGCGCCTTTTTTCGACCAGGGCCGCAGCAACGAAAAAACGGTAATAGCACGCGCCCCCACTATTTATACCGCATACGGAGCCTGAATAATTCAGGCGGCAGACCGGTGCTGCCCCTGCCAAATTCCAGGAGCAGCCAACGTACCTGCCGCCTGACGTATGGCTGGGATAACAGGTTAAAATAGCGCGGCCACAGGGAATAGCGGCGGCGTTATGAAAAATGATAATGAAAAATTAGTTATGAGGCTGATGCAATAATTTTTGCACATACTGGCGCAGCAATTCCGTATCATTATCCGGAACGCTGGCATCGGGCTTTACCTCGTCGAGCGCCCCTTCAACCTGGTGAATCAGCCGCGTCCGATCGTCCCTGGGCATATTGCGCAGCATCGCCGTGACGATAATTTCCAGCGCTTCGATCTGCGCAACCAGCTCTTTCGACTCTTCTTCTTTTTGGGCAAGCTTAAGCAATAACTCAGCAATGAGATTCTTCATAACCGCATTCCTTATCCAAAGAAGGATGACGTTAACACTATGCCTGACAACTTCCTAGAGGGGGCAAGTAGTATTTTTGTCCGGGCCTCTTGATACTCTGAGCGTCGCTTATTCCCGCCTACCTGGCGTGATCGGGAGTCATATTATGTTTTTCATTGAGCGGTAACATACCGCTGAAGTACACGCATTTTCCAAAAGTGGAAAAGAGCTAACCTGGGGCAACCTGAATCTCGAGTTGAACAGTTATAACACGCTTTTCGAAGGCCGGTCATGCTGGAATCCCGTCTTTTCATATTCTTAAAATTATCAATCGATACTTCCTGCCATCTTGTTTCTTAATACTTATCATGATAAGTATTATTTATCCATCAGCTGCAAGGGGAGGTAAACATGACCGAAGACGAACTATTTGCCCGCCGCCCGCTGGGAATGCGTATGGCAATGGTGGCGCGCCAGTGGCGTACCGTGATTGACTACGCCATCACCGAAACGGGATTGACCCAGTCAAGCTGGACAGTGCTGATGCAGCTATATCAGTTGGGTGATAACGTCTCAGTCAGCGAGCTGGCGGAAATGCAGGGCATTGAGCTACCACCGCTAATGCGTACCCTCACGCTACTGGAAAAACAGGGCTATCTGGTGCGTTCTGTATCACCCTATGACAAGCGCATCCGCCTGCTGACGCTGACGACAAAAGGACGCACAGGGCTTGAAGCGTTAAATCGGGTGGTGGAAGCTTATCAGCACCGCGTGACCCAGGGCATACCTGAAGCACAGCTTACCTCCTTCAACACCACGTTAAATCAAATTGCCTGTAATCTGCGGTTAATCCGCGAAGAAGATAATAAGAATTAAAAGATTATGAAGACTCCCGAAGAAAAGTTTGCCCGGTGGGTAAGAGTAAGCATTGCCAGCTTTCTGGTAATATTCGCCTGGTTTATTGCTGCCGATATTTGGATCCCGTTGACACCGGACTCCACCGTTATGCGTATGGTGACGCCGGTCTCCTCGCGCGTTTCGGGCTACGTCTCGCAAGTCTACGTGCGCAACAACAACCGGGTGAACAGAGGCGATCTATTGTACGAGCTGGATCCGACGCCATTTATTAATAAAGTTGAAGCCGCGCAGATCGCCCTGGAACAAGCGAAGCTGAACAACCGGCAGTTGGACGCGCAGATTGCCGCTGCGCGCGCCAGTCTGCGCGCCGCCCAATATACCGCCCGCAATGATAAGCTGACGTTTGAGCGCTATCAACGTCTGAGGACGACGCAGAACATTTCACAGGCGGAGCTGGATAAAGCACGCACCGCCTGGCAGGGCAGCGAACAATCAGCCACGGCACTGGAAGCCAACATTCAAAATCTGCTGCTCCAGCGCGGTGAGCCTGACGATACCCGCAACGTGACGCTACAAAAATATCGCAACGCGCTAGAAGAGGCGCAGCTGAACCTGCGCTGGACGCAGGTTCGGGCGGAGAGTGATGGAACGATAAGTAATCTGCAGCTTAGCCCAGGGCAGTACGCCACCGCCGGGACGCCGCTGCTGGCGTTGGTCAGCCACCGGATAGACATCGTTGCCGATTTTCGTGAAAAAAGCCTGCGCCATACCCGGGTGAACACGGAAGCGGCGGTGGTGTTTGACGCCATCCCTGGCAAGGTGTTTCCCGCCCATGTAACCAGCAGCGACGCCGGTACTTTTGCCGGGCAGGAGCTGGCTAACGGCCAGCTTTCGCAGCCGGAGCCATCCACCCGCTGGGTGCGTGACGCCCGACGGATGCGCATTCACGTGGTGCTGGACGCGCCGCTGGAACAGCCGCTGCCGACAGGTGCCCGCGCCACGGTACAGCTTTATAATAGCAAAAGCACGTTTGCCCGCACCTTTGCCGGTGCGCAGATCCATCTGGTGAGCTGGCTGCACTATGTCTATTAATACTCTGGCCCACGTTTTTACCCCGCACGGCAACATTGTCTACACCGCCAATGATTTTCGTCAGACTGTGCGGATCGCCGTGGCCGGGATGGTCGCACTCAGCATCTCTACATTCTACAACGTGCAGTATGGCGTTTTCTTTGTGGTCTATCCGCTAATGCTCATGTCGCTGGTGCCGGTATTCAACCGCCACGTGGCGCGACAGTTTGTGTTCAGTTCAGCGGTTAACTGCGTCGAAATGGTACTTATCGTCGGCTATCTCTCGCAGTGGCCGGTAATAATGACGCTGGTGGCTTTTGGTCTTTACGTGGTGCGCTTTCGCTTTATGAGTAAGGGACCGCTGTTTTTGCTGGGCTCAATGGGCGTGGTCTGCCAGAGCACGATGCTTAACTTTATGAGTTATCCCAGCACCGACTGGCACACGCTGATGTTCTCCAACATGGAGGCCTGCATACTGGCGGTGGCCCTGAGCGCGCTGCTGCACTATCTGATCCCCGACGTAGAGCCGCGGCGGCCGCCACCGCGCATTGAAAAGGATGCTGCTCGCATCCGTCACGAGTCGCTGCTTTCCGGCAGCGTGGCGACAACGATTTTTGTGATTTTTCAGATGTGCGATCTGAGCGACTCCCTGTCTGCGCTGATGACGGGAATTTTGATCCTGTTTCCGATGAACTATCGTGGAGCGGTAATCAGCTCCATCTGGCGCGTGGCGGGCGTGGTGCTGGCCTGTCTGTACATTCTGCTGGTACAGCTGATCGTCTATGACTTCAGCAATCATATGCTACTGATGATGCCACTGATTGGTCTTGGGCTGGCCTTCAGCGCCCGCCTGCACGTAATGGAAAAGGTCGGAGCGGGAGTCGGCTTCGCCAGTATCACCACCATAGGCATTATGTTCGGTCAGAACCTGCATCCGGACAACGATTTGGTGTTCAGCGATCTGTACCGGATCACCTCGGTCACCGTGGCGCTGGTAGCGACGCTGACAATGGTATTTCTGGTCCACTGCATACTGAACTGCTTTGCGGCAACGCGGTTTGTGGTGGAGTGATGTGTTCAGCCCGACAAATACCAGTGACAGCTACGCCTTATCCGACCAGGGGGGTGCAGGACAGAGTAAACGCCGTTCAGACGCGACAACACAGAGTCCGCGTTTCTGACTCACGTTCCACAGGGCTGGGCCATTCAGCTCCGTTGTCACGTTACATACAATAATCAAACCTTACGGCTCGCGCCAGCCCCGGATCTGAACGATCGCCAGCGACGCTCATGACCGGTAAGGGAGACCGCTTATTGACCGCTCCCCGCCCTAAATGGTCGAAGTCTCCAGGAGGAAATCTGATGATAAGAGCCTGGCCCACCAGGCGTTATTGGCGCAGCCACTCTGGACACGGACAGCGCACAGAAACCGGAGCGTATACGCAGTACGTGAGGATGATTCGCGAAGCTCACCCTCCGGGCCGCCCTGAAGGGCGTTCAAAACGCGATGCGTTTTGTGCGAGCACTACCCAGGACCAAAATGGCAAGTGAAATAGCCCTAATGGACCAGGCTCTAAATTCGAGGATTTTGCTACTACTTAGGCTTCGATAACTGTTTTATGCAGTGAAAAGTATTTTCAGTGTTTTGGCGGTGAGCATAAGGCATTCATCCCCCCGAACCTCCAGCTTTCAGCCGGCCGTAAAACCCATTTTTGTCCGGCGACAGCACTTCATCCATAGATAGTCCGTAGACCGCCTGAATACTTCAGGGCATAACATATCGCCTTCGCCAGAGGCTTATGATTTACCAGGGCGGGGCGACGGCCCGCAGCTCATTCCGCCGCGCGGACAGCCCTGCTCCGACGGCGCAGAGCGAGGCTCAGCTGAAAAATATTAACCAGCACGATGCACGCGGTGGCAATAAACACCCAGCGGAAGCCCAGCATGGCCGACACGGAGGCTCCCATCAGCGGACCGGCCACGTTGCCCAGGTACATGAAGGATTGATTGTAGCCAAAAATTCGCCCGGTTATACGATCGCTGGAATATTTCACCAGCAGCGTCTGGACGGCGGGCAGCATCGCCCCGTCGGCGAAGCCCAGCAAAAAGCGCAGCACTCCCAGCTGTAGCGGCGTGGTCACCCAGGACATCGCAAAGAACAGCGCCACGGCGCAGATCAGGGTCGCCATCAGGATCCTCTCAGTGCCGATCCGGTCCCCCAGCTTGCCGAGACGCGGGGCGGAGATCAGCGCCGAAATGCCGGGAACGGAGGCGATCAGCCCGCTCAGGAAGGCGATATTATTGCTGTCCGGCGTCATGGATTTGATAAACAGCGCGAGGATCGGGCCGACCGAGCCGTTGCACAGCTGGATCACCAGGGTGGTGAAAAACAGGCTAATCACCAGCGCCGGATATGGCAGGGTGGCGAACACCGCCTTACCGCTCAGGCGCTCGCCCTTCTTCGCCGCCGGACGTACGCCCTCTTTGATCAGAAACAGCGTCACCAGAAAGCTCACCATCAGCAGCATGGCGGTAATAAAAAACACCGGCCGTAGCCCGACGTGGTCGGCGATGAAGCCGCCCATTAGCGGGCCGCCGATCACCCCGCTAATCTGCGCGGTCGCCAGGGTGCTGAGCGCCCAGCCGCTGCGATCCCGCGGCACCTGGGAGGCCACGAGGGCCATGGCGTTGGGGATATAGCCGGAGGTTAAGCCCATCACGCCGCGCAGCAGAAATAGCTGCCAGACGTTGGTGGCAAAGGCCTGCAACAGAATAGCAATCGCCATACCGAGGGAAGCGCGCAGCAGCATCAGCTTACGGCCTTTACGATCTGCCAGGCTGCCCCACATCGGCGACACGATGGCGGAAATCAGAAAGGTAATGCTGAAGGTTAACCCGGACCACATCGAAAGGGCCTCGTGGGAGGTCACCCCCAGCTGGGAGACATAAAGCGGCAAAAAGGGCAGGATTTGGCTAATGGCCAACCCGGTGAAAAAGCAGCCGAACCAGACGGAAATGAGGTTAACTCTCCAGGATTCCATAAAGTCTCGTTGATATCACTAGCGGAAAATAGGTGTAGTCTGACAATTCAGGACGAAAAAAGCGGAACCTGAGGTGCGGTAGCCGACAATTCGACATTTTATCTCCCCGCTCACCATATTTGTGAGACATATCACACAATACGGCGAGAAAAGCCGGAAGAAATGCTTCAGCGGCAGATGCCGTAACCGCGCATCCCCAGGTGAAAGTGGTTGGCGTGGGCGGCGTTATACTCCGGTCCCAGCCCGTTGCCGTAGTAACCACAGCTGGCGTCGAGCAGCTCTCTCAGCCAGGGGGCGCTGCTGGTGTCCCGCCAGCCGCGCAGCACCGTCACGTGTCTTCCGTCAGCCAACCGAAAACCGCTAATATCCAGCGCGTCGGCGCTGGCGTGTTCGCTGCGGCGCGCGTTCGGTCGATGATAGATATTGCGACAGGCGTAGCTACCGAGATGGTCGATCTGCGTCAGGCGCGCGCCCATCAGCCGTTCGCTGAGGGGGCGCGCCTGCCGGGTAACGAACAGCGCGGAGCTGAGCGCCAGCGGGCAGGAGGCCAGAAAGCTGCTGCTCAGCTTCACCGGACCAAAGTCGCTGACCCGCACCGCATCGGTCAGCGGGCAGTCGCCGCCGCCGTTGGCAACCGGCCGCGCGGTAATCAGCCCCTGCCGGTTCGCCTGCGCCAGCAGCGCCCGGCACTGCGGCGGCGTTAAACGCCGCAGCTTAAACGTCATCAGCCGGCCGGGAGGATCCGACAGCGTCAGCGGGGTAAAAGGATTATAGTGCGCCGGCAGATAGCGATATCCCACCGCGCCAAGAGCCCCCAGCAGCAACAGCGTCAGCCAGCCTTTTCCTTTCACGAAGCCCCCTTGCAAAATCTCCTTACCAGTATGGCAGAAGCCCGCGAATCCCTCGTTTTGTCGTGGTAATGTATAGGCTTTGCGTTGTAGAGAGTAGAGTTGAAGATGGCAAAATTGCGGGTAGGTATCGTATTTGGTGGGAAGTCAGCGGAACATGAAGTGTCATTGCAGTCGGCGAAAAATATCGTCGACGCCATCGACAAAACCCGCTTTGAGGTGGCGCTGTTTGGCATTGATAAGCAGGGCCAGTGGCACGTCAGCGACGCCGACAACTATCTGCTGAACGCGGACGATCCCGCCCGCATCGCCCTGTGCCCCTCCGCCGCCAGCCTTGCGCAGGTGCCGGGCCGGAATGAGCATCAGCTGATCGACGCCCACAGCGGCCAGCCCCTGCCGACGGTGGACGTTATTTTCCCCATCGTCCACGGCACCCTTGGCGAAGATGGCTCGCTGCAGGGGATGCTGCGGATGGCAAACTTACCTTTCGTCGGCTCCGACGTGCTCGGCTCGGCGGCCTGCATGGATAAAGATATCACCAAACGGCTGCTGCGCGACGCCGGGCTGAACGTCGCGCCTTTTATCACCCTCACCCGCGCCAACCGCTCGCGCTACGGCTTTGATGAAGTGGCCTCGCGGCTCGGCCTGCCGCTTTTCGTGAAGCCCGCCAACCAGGGCTCCTCCGTCGGCGTCAGTAAAGTGACCAGCGAGGCCCAGTATCAGCAGGCCGTCGAGCTGGCCTTTGCCTTTGACCATAAGGTGGTGGTGGAACAGGGCATCCAGGGGCGCGAAATCGAATGCGCCGTGCTGGGCAACGAGCGCCCGGAGGCCAGTACCTGCGGTGAGATTGTCCTGAACGGCGATTTTTACGCCTATGACACCAAGTATATCGACGATAAGGGCGCGCGGGTGGTGGTGCCAGCCGACATCCCCCCGGCGATAAACGACAAGATCCGCCGCATCGCCATTGAGGCCTGGCAAACGCTGGGCTGCGCCGGTATGGCACGGGTGGACGTCTTCCTGACGACGGAAAACGAGGTGGTGATCAATGAAATCAACACCCTGCCGGGCTTTACCAACATCAGCATGTATCCGAAGCTGTGGCAGGCGAGCGGCCTGAGCTACACCGATTTAATCACCCGGCTGATTGAGCTGGCGCTGGAGCGACACGCCGCGGATAAGGCGCTGAAAACCAGCCTCTGAGCCCCCCCGGCCGCCCCGGCAATTGATCCGGTGCGCCTTGCGTCGCCCACCCCGCCGGGAATGACCGCTTCACCCTGGCCCCCCGGCCGGGGTGAAGGCTGCTATGAGTAAACGGCGAATTGACCGGTGGCATGTCCCGCTGCGCGCGCTTCAGGGCGCAGCGCAATGAATCTGTGATGCCCGCCAGAGTTCCTCATACCAGGAAGATTCCCACAATCTATTTATCAAAATTCTGATATTGACAAACACATTGAACTGGCAAACTTCACGACAGCCGCTGGCAAAAGGCCAGGGCAGCAGCATTTCCCGGAGGTCTTTATGGCTGATTTTACTCTCTCCAGGTCCTGGTTCAGCGGGAAACATCGGGACGCCTCCTCTATAACCGGCAACATAGCCTATGCTCTGTTCGTCCTGTTTTGCTTTTGGGCAGGCGCGCAGATCCTTAACCTGCTGGTTCACGCGCCGGGCGTTTATGAACGCCTGATGCAGATCCAGCAGGCCGGACGTCCCCACGTTGAAATTGGCCTGGGCGTCGGCACCGTTTTTGGCCTGGCGTCGTTTCTCATCGGCTGTCTCTTCTTCGGCGCGCTGGCCGTGATTGCCCACTGGCGTCGCCGCTACGCCTGACGTAAACCGGCCGGGAAGGGATTACCCGGCCGTATTCGCCATACACTTCGCCCGTCGCTCATCCACCCGCTTTGCAAACCAGGCGGTGGTGAGGTTGCGGGTGATTTTCGGGCTTTCCAGCTGAATGCCCGGCAACAGCTCGCGCGGCAGCGCCTTGCCCGCCTTTTTTTCCGCCAGCTGATAGACCCTGGCATAGAGGTCGGTCTTTTCAAACGCCAGCGTATCGCCCTTTTCCAGCTGCCGACGGATAGCCTCGTTGCTCATCTTCAGCCTGTCGGCCAGCCGGCGCACCGCCAGCTCCGTTTTACCCGCCTCGTTGCTGTCGTAGCGGATCAGATCGCCGTCGAGGGCCAGCCTGACGCCGCTGGCCCTGCTCACCGCGTTCTGAAAGGCGGCGTTGCGGCTGGCGTACCAGCCGGCGTTGAAATCGGCAAAGCGGAAGAGTGGCGCACTGTAGTTGGCCGGATAGTTCAGCAGATGCAGGGTGCCGAACCACAGCCCGCCCCGGCGACTGAACACCTCCTGACGCACCGTTCCCGCCATTTTCCACGGATAGCCTTTGGCATGACGCTCGGCAAAGGCGATGCTGACCTGCATCGGGCCGCCGGTGTGGACCGGGTTGAGTGAGCCAAACAGGGTCTGCCCCATCGGCACAATATTGATAAAGTCATCAAAAATAGCGCTGAGCTGCCTTTCGGTTTTAACCGCATCCAGCCGATCGCTGTAGCTTTTCCCGTTCGGCGAGGTGATTTTCAGCGCGGTATGCACCAGAAAAAGCGGAATATGCATCCGCTGCGCCCGGCGGTCAATCTCCCGCCAGGCGATTTTACTCAGCCCCGGCACCGTCGGGTCCGCCCGGTAGCCAGACTCCTGCTGCGCCACCGCCAGCACCGAGCAGACGTTCTCCAGCGTCGGTGCCAGCCCCTGGCTGGAAAACGTTTTGGCCAGATCCTCTGCCCAGGCATCCCGATCCCTGACGCTGGCAGGCATTTTCTGACGCACCACGCTCGCCACATCGACGGGCTTTTCCCCCTCTTTTAACGGCAAAGAGGAGCGGCTGCCGCAGCCCGTTAACGCCAGGGCGGCCAGCAGCGAAAGTGAACAGAGACGGAAATGCGCCGACATAATGTTTCCTTTTTTCAGCCAAGGGATTGGATCTGTTCCTGAACAGGCGCGTCGTCCAGCTGGTGCTCAAAGCTGCGCAAACGCTTGTAGATAGACATCAGCTCCACCAGCGTGGGCCAGGAGACAATCAGATACTGGAAGGCACCGCGTACCTGGCCAAAGACGTTGGTGATCTGCTGCATCAGGCCGAGGGTAATCGTCCCGGCGACGATGGCCGGAAACAGCAGAAACAGACCAAAAACGTTGTCGACCTGCAGATAGAGAATGCGCGCAATGTTGAAGTACATATAGTGAAAATAGAGGCGGAAATAGTTGCGCCGCACCGCATGAAACAGCTCGCGCACGGTGGGCGGCGCGGCGCGGTTGGCGTCATCTTCGCCGTAGACCAGCTCCTTACGATAGGCCGCCTCCACGCGCTGGTTTTTAAACTCAAGGCCCGGCAGTTTAATCCCCACCACGGCGAGCAGCCCGGTGCCCAGCAGCGACCAGACGATGGCGGCAAACACCAGCCCGTAAGGAACCTGACCGACGATCGGCAGCTCCGGTACGCGAGGGGAAAGCTGCACCAGCACCGGCAAAAAGGCGAACAGGGTCATGATGGCGCTGATAAAGCTGCCGCCCACATTCTCCAGGGTCGTGGCAAAGCGCATGGTATCTTCCTGCACGCGCTGGGCGGCCCCTTCAACGTGGCGCAGACGCTGCCAGTGGGCCATATAGTATTCGTTCATCGCCGTACGCCAGCGGAAGACATAGTGGCTGACGAAAAAGCTGCTCAGTACCCCAATCACAACCGCGATCAGCGCGATGCTCAGAAACGTGCCGATTTCAGCGTAAAATTGCTGGATGGCGACCTTATGCGGGGCGCTGAGCGCCGTCTGGATCAAATCGTAAAACGGAGCGTACCAGGCGTTGATCGCCAGCCCCACCTCCACCTGAAACCAGGTGACAAAAATAATCAGCGCGGTGCCGAGGATCGACCAGCGCTGCCAGCGGTGCGGGCTGTAGATAAACCAGAAGCCGGCAAACAGGCCAACGCAGATAGCGTACCAGGCATAAAAAATCAGATACTCCCGCGACCAGAAGCGCGCCGCGCCGATCGGCACCTTGCCCGTCGCCCCGACGAGGCGCGCGGCCCAGTCGTTTCCTCCCGCCTGCCACAAAATAACGGCTACCAGCGCCCAAATAAAAGCCGAAAGAAAAAACGCCTTCGGCTTCGGGAAAAAAGACTTAAACATCATGTTCTCCTGCTGACTTCTTTATCATTATGGTGACCGCGGTGTTTGTATTTACGCAAGATCCGTAAGCGTATCTGACGAAACCGCTCATTGTGATCAGAAAAACGGCGCTTAGTTTTCCCTCCGCGTCGGAAGAATTGTTTCGCTGGATTTCATCCCCCTGGGATTGTCCTGAACGAGGTGTTTACCCAGGCGATGCGTGAATAACCAGGGCTTTCGCCGGGGCGGCAGCGCGGGCGACCTTCGCCACGATAGCGATCGATATTCCCTGGCTGCCGCCGTTTTTCCGCGCGGCGTCCACGCTGGCGCGGATAACCGGCCGGGTAACGCAGCGCCTGTGCCTGCCCGCGCCCTCCGTTTTCCGATCGTGGCTTGCGCCGTAGCGAAAAAAGAGAGGTTACCACAGGTGCGGGATCGCAAAAGCGGAGATTCGTCGCCGGTAAAACGCCGCTTTTGCCCACCGTTACGTTTTTAACACTATTCTTACTCTCATTAGCGCTTTGCAATGCGCCGTCAGGTAGTATAAACACGCCTGCGCCGCCGCCCCGTAAGCCGGTTCATCGCCGCGTTACGCCTCGTCGGGCAATTCACATTTCCGGCGTATCCGGAACGACGCGCGGCTGTTTTTTCTTTTAACTTATGGACACGACCGTTGAAACGTAGCCTGCTCTTTTCTGCCGTGCTGTACGCGGCATCATTGACCCCCACCCAGGCAGCACAGCCTCTTACCGCCCCGGAATTCGCCTCCGATATCGTCGAACGCTATGCCGATCATATTTTTTACGGCAGCGGCGCTACGGGGATGGCGCTGGTGGTGATCGACGGCAACCAGCGCGTTTTTCATAGCCTTGGCGAAACCCGTCCGGGCAATAACGTCCGCCCGCAGCTGGACTCGGTGATCCGCATCGCCTCTCTCACCAAGCTGATGACCAGCGAGCTGCTGGTAAAATTACGCGATCGGGGCACGGTGAAGCTGGACGATCCGCTAAGCAAATATGCCCCACCCGGCACCCGCGTGCCGACGTGGCAGGGAACCCCCATCCGGCTGGTGAACCTGGCGACCCACACCAGCGCCCTGCCGCGCGAACAGCCCGGCGGCGCGGCGAAACGCCCGGTCTTCGTCTGGCCGACGCACCAGCAGCGCTGGCGCTGGCTGTCGACGGCCACGCTGAAGAGCGCCCCTGGCTCGCAGGCCGCCTATTCTAACCTGGCATTCGACCTGCTGGCCGACGCGCTGGAAACCGCCGCGGGCAAGCCCTATCCCCAGCTTTTTGAAGAGCAGATTACCCGCCCGCTGGGGATGAAGGACACCACCTTCACGCCGTCTCCGGATCAGTGCAGACGGCTGATGATTGCCGAAAAAGGAGCCAGCCCCTGCAATAATACGCTGGCGGCGGTGGGCAGCGGCGGCGTCTATTCCACGCCGGGAGATATGATGCGCTGGATGCAGCAGTATCTTTCTTCAGATTTTTATCACCGCAGCAGTCAGGCCGATCGTATGCAAACGCCGATCTATCAGCGCTCGCAGCTGACTAAAGTCATAGGGATGGATGTGCCCGGAAAGGCGGATGCGCTCGGTCTCGGCTGGGTGTATATGGCACCGAAGAACGGCCACCCGGGCATCATACAGAAAACCGGCGGCGGCGGCGGATTTATCACCTATATGGCAATGATTCCGCAGCAAAATATCGGCGCTTTTGTCGTGGTAACCCGTTCTCCACTCACCCGATTTAGTAATATGAGCGATGGGATCAACGATCTGGTGAGCGAGTTGAGCAGAAGTAAGGTGCAGAGTGTTCCTGCCACCTGATTAATATTCAAAAGGCAGGCGGGTAATATTGACCAGTTTGCCTTTTTTCATTTCGATGTAGCCGCCCTTGCGCAGGGCCGCAAGGATCTCCGCCACGACCGAGCGAGAAATACGGGTTTTTTGATGAATATAATTCATTACGCCAATTCGACTACGCAACTGCTCATCCCACTTTATCATTGACAGCAGGGTGGCGCGAATTTGTTCATAAGAGTTGTTGCCTATTAACTGAACATCGCGTAGTTCCAGCGTACGATTTTGCCATGCCAGCCAACAAAACGCCTCCCGCCACAGCTGTTTTTCTTCAATAATTTTTATCATTTTAGATGCGGGGAGATAATAGCCGGTACAGTTACTTTCAGTTATTAATTTATAATCAACCTCATTTTTTATTACGCCATCAGCTAACCCCATAATAAACGGTGCCTGGTCAATGCCGATCAGTACATTTTCTCCCCTACGCAGGGAAAAAACGCCCTCTGTAATAAAAAATGTGTTGTCTTTATTTAAATCGGTAGAATATAGAGGTTGTTTTTCATCGGCGATCTCAAAACGTGTGCCGTATGCAGACAAACATTTATCAAGCTTCCCAAACTCCCGTAAAGGTTTACTTAGTGATAGCATGCATACTTCCCTTGCATTAATGCCCGTCATATCCATGACGGGCATTTTTTAGTAAATAACTTTACTCCCTTAAAGGGAATTGATTACCAGGTGTACTTCACGCCCAGGTTAGCAGACCAATCCTGGTCTACATCGCCACCACCCAGATAGTTAACATCGGTGTACGCGCTGAAGTTTTTGGTAAAGCTGAACTGCGTACCCAGACCCACGCGAACCGCAGAGCCTTTAACGCCGTTGTCGATGGAATCACGGTTTACGTCGCCATCGTTGCTGGCGTCGTCATAAACGTAGGCCAGTTTGAAGTACGGCGTCAGCGCCTGGTCATCACTGTAAGTGAAAGTGTAGCCCGCATCAACACCCAGTTCATAACGGATGCTGTCATAAGACTGCCCGTCAACCTTCATGTTGTTGCTCAGACGATAGTCATCACCAGACTGGAACAGACCGGATACGCTGCCGTAAGGCGTAACGTAGCCCGCTTCGCCCAGTTTCCAGTCGTAGCCCAGCTTCAGGCCAAAGCCCCATGCGTCGGAGGAGGTGTCGCCGCTGACGTACTGGCCGTTGCTCATGTTAGCCGTTAAATCACTGTTGAAGTGAGAGTAGCTCAGAGAGCCATCAACAAAGATATCATTGGCGAAGCGAGCGGACGAGTAGATGTACGCAGACTGGCTATCCTGATCGACCTGGCCGCTGTGGTGGCTCATGTCACCCTTAGCAAAACCGGCCGCCGCACCGACGATCCACTTAGCGTAGTTGCCGTCAACTTTGGTATCAACACCAACCATAATACCGTGAACGTCCTGGTCGTAGCGGATGGTGCCGTTGTCGCCATCGAAGCTACCGCCGAAGTAGGAGACCCATACGCCGCCGTTGTCCGCCAGGCCATGACGCGCGTTGGTCAGACGGTTACCGAGGGTATCCTGCTCCAGGTTCCAGATATTGGTGTTGGCCGACGGAATGCTCAGCGCCATGTTAGCGTAGTCGGTCAGGCCCATCTGCTGCAGAACAACGGTGTTGCCTTCCTGCCTTGCCTGGTAGGTATAAGCACCCAGATCGGCTTTGTTAGCAGCAAAGAATGTAGCGGTGCTGTGCTGGTCATTCACGTAGATCAGCTCTTTGCCTTTGTAATCAGCGACGGAGCCTTCGCCCGTTGCATTATCAACGCGCACCTTGTAGTTACCAACCGCGGCAGCCACGTTATCGCCCGCGTTATCCACCTCTTCCAGAACGGCATCGTTAGCATCGCCGTTGCCGTTAATGGTCAGGTGACCGTCAGAGTTCATGGCGATCAGGCCGTAGCCGTAGTTAGACTTAGTGGTGTCGTTGGTACGATCGTTCACCAGGTCGGCGCTCAGCACAAAGCGGTTGCTGTTGATGTCGAACACGCCGGCGTTCACGTGGCCGTTTGCGTCGGTGTAGCTGGTCAGGTTCAGCACATCAGCCTGCAGGGCATAGGCCGCATCGCTCTTAACGTTCAGCAGACCGTTATTGGTGATATTGATGGTGTTGGCGTAGAGCGCCGCGCTATCGGTGCCCCAGCCAGCCGACACGTCTTCGGACAGCGTAACGGTACTGTTGTTGATGGTCAGCGCATCGGTCGCCACGTGACCATCTTCTTTGATGTTCAGGGCAGAACCGTCGGTCAGCTCAACGGTGTCGGAAATCAGCCAGGAGTCCGCCACGTTCACGCGGGAGCCGCTGGTGATTTTCAGGCTGTCGATGAGCGAAGTTTTGGTGGTATCCCACTGGGAGCCGTTTTTCAGCGTTACGTTGAACAGGCCGCTCTGGTAAACCTTGTTACCGACAACGTGTCCGCTTTCATCGTAGACGGTGTCGCTGTTGTCGATCCCGAAGACTGAACCATGCCACAGGCTGTTCGCTTCAATGTCGTACAGAGTCGCCGTCGCGTCGGTTCCAGGCTTAAAGCTGTCGTAAACGCCGTCGCCATCGCTATCAACCTGATGCACGGAGATCGCCGCGCCCACCCACTTGCTGCCGTTGTCCAGCGTCACGTCCATACGGTCGGTGCCGTCCCAGCCGTTGGTGTCCGGCAGGGAGTCGCTGTCGCGATAGCTGTCTGCGCCCTGCGGGAAGAAGTTATGGTCAAAGTTGCTGGAGAAGAAAACGTCGCCCATCAGGGTGGAGTTGCTGAGGTTGACCACCGTCTGCATGGCGTTGTCAGCGTTCGGATTAGCGATAGCGGAAATCGCATGATCGTCGGCGTCATAAATATCAACGCCGTTGTAGTCGCTGGCGTTGCTGGTATTGCCGAACCAGCCGGAGGTGCCTTCGTCAGACCATGAGCCGGAGGTCACGGTAGAGTTCGACACGTTGATGGTGTTGTTAAAAATTTCTTTGCTGTCAACGCCGGTGCTGACGGTGTTGTCGTCAGTATCAAGCCACTGATAGCCCTGCGTCAGGCTGATGCCCGCAACGTGGGAGTTATTTTTAATAACCAGATCAACTTCCTGATCCAGCGTAATCGCGGTGCCTAAGTTATAGGTATCAACAGCGTGAGAGTCCGGGGCGTCGTTATAGGTGCCGTTATAGACATAGTGCTCGTAGTTGTCGTCAATCGTTGTGTTATCAACGGTCAGCGCCAGACGGTTATAGATATAGTCGGCGTCACGGTCAACACAATCCGTCGTCAGGCACTTTGAAGTAATCATACCGTGGATGGTGCTGTTTTTAATGGTCAGGCTGTTCGGATTGCTGTTGGTAGAGAGACCATTATCCAGATAGTAGGTGGAGATAACGCCGTTAACGGTTGACTTATTAATAACCGGATAGATGTTGCCGTTGTAAACGCTATCGGTGCCGAAATTATTCCAGCCCACATAGCCTCTATATTTAACACCATGATCCGACGTATCGTGAAGGTGATAAAAGGTTTCGTAAGTCGTACCGGAGACATCCGTAGAAGCATTTGCCTGAGAAGTGATTGCCAGCGTGCAAGCCAATGCTAATTGTGATACTACAAGTTTCTTTTTCCAGGAGTGCATTTGTCATCCCTCCTCAGGGATTTAATATCGTTGATCCATCAATTATTAATGCATAAAAAACATTGTAATGTTTCGCCAAACGATTATGCGATGTCATAGATGAAAGGTTCAATTACTGTTTTCTCTAAGTCCGGAACCGGACGAATATATAAATTACCTCTCTGCCGACGCCCATCACCACGCGCGTCCACAACCCCCGGAAAAATAAGTTTAAAATTGCATATAAAACAGAGTAAAAATAGCAGAGTGGCGCAACAAATCCAGGATAAAATGACGGCAAAAATCCTATTTAAATTATTCTTAAAACGCGCTCATCCATCGCTTTTAAAAATAAAAAATCAATATTTGATTCCAGTAACAAATATAAGAATTTTAACCTGGTCGATAAGATTTTATTTAACACCACGCTTCTCGCGGAAAATTGCGTTTAGCTTCCGCTTCGCCGCGGCGTAGCCAATTCGGTATTTTACCCTTAGCGCCTGGCCCATCGGGCACCCCGCCGAAACCGCAGCGTACAGGCCAGGCCCGGCCAGCCGCTAATGGGCCACATTCATAAAACACCCCAGGCCCGCTTCGGGTATACTAGCGGCTTTGGTTCCACAAACATCAGGCATCCCATGAAAGACTTAATCCATCGCCCCCGCCGCCTGCGCAAATCTGCTGCGCTGCGCGCTATGTTTGAAGAGACAACACTCAGCCTGAACGACCTGGTGTTGCCGATTTTTGTTGAAGAAGAGCTTGACGAGTACAAGGCCATCGAGGCCATGCCCGGCGTCATGCGTATCCCGGAAAAGCATCTGGCACGTGAAATCGAGCGCATCGCCAACGCCGGCATCCGCTCGGTCATGACCTTCGGCATTTCCCACCACACCGACGACACCGGCAGCGACGCCTGGCGGGAAGAGGGGCTGGTGGCGAGAATGTCGCGCATCTGCAAGCAGACGGTGCCGGAGATGATCGTCATGTCCGACACCTGCTTTTGTGAATACACCTCTCACGGCCACTGCGGCGTGCTGGGCGAGCACGGCGTGGATAACGACGCCACCCTGGTGAACCTGGGCAGACAGGCCGTCGTTGCCGCCGCAGCGGGAGCCGATTTTATCGCGCCTTCCGCGGCGATGGACGGCCAGGTGCAGGCGATCCGCCAGGCGCTGGACGCCGCAGGTTTTACCGATACCGCCATCATGTCCTACTCCACTAAGTTCGCCTCCTCGTTCTACGGCCCGTTCCGCGAGGCGGCGGGCACGGCGCTGAAGGGCGATCGTAAAACCTACCAGATGAACCCGATGAACCGTCGGGAAGCGATCCGCGAATCGCTGCTCGACGAAGCCCAGGGCGCGGACTGCCTGATGGTGAAACCGGCGGGGGCCTACCTCGACGTGCTGCGCGAGATCCGCGAGCGCACCGAGCTGCCGCTGGGGGCGTACCAGGTCAGCGGCGAGTATGCGATGATCAAATTCGCCGCGATGGCGGGTGCTATTGATGAAGAAAAAGTGGCGCTGGAGAGCCTGGGCGCAATCAAACGCGCGGGCGCGGATCTAATCTTCAGCTACTTTGCGCTGGATCTGGCCGAGAAAAAAATCCTGCGTTAATGCCTCCCCGGACGCTGCCGGCCCCTCCGGCAGCGCCTGTCTGTAAATGCTCACCCCGCCCGCCAGAAGGGCCGATCCCCGAGAACGGTCGCCCGGTGCATGATCCGCCGCTGGGGCAGATAGTCGGCGTTGGCGTAATGCTGGGTAACGCGATTATCCCAGATAGCCAGATCGTCAGGCTGCCAGCGCCAGCGCACCTGAAACTCCGGTCGGGTCACGTGGGCGAACAGAAAGGCCAGCAGCGCTTCGCTCTCTCTTTCCGTCACATCGACAATCCGCGTGGTAAAACCTTCATTAACGAACAGCGCCTGCCTGCCGCTCAGGGGATGGGTGCGCACCACCGGGTGCAGCAGCGGCGGATGCGCGGCGGCCACCTCCCGCCAGCGACGGTGCTCCTCATCGCTTCTGCGGTGCTTATGCTCCGGAAACGACTTGCGAAAGTCATGCTCCGCCCGCAGGCCGCTCAACAGGCGACGCAGCGGCGCGGAGAGGGCCTCAAAGGCGGCGATGCCGCTGGACCACAGGGTATCGCCGCCGGCCGCCGGCAGCGTTTTCGCCGCCAGAATCGCCGCGGCGGGGGGCGTTGCAATAAAGGTGACATCGGTGTGCCAGTTATCATTATCCGGCGGGTTATCGTTGTGGGTGTCCAGCACGATAATCTCCTCAACCCCTTCGGTGTGCGGATAGACCGGATGAATATGTAGTTCGCCGAAGCGCTGGGCCAGCGCGCGCTGCTGCTGCGGGGTCACGGCCTGTTCGCGCAGAAACACCACCTGATGACGCAGCACCGCATGGTACAGCTGCTCAAACTGGTTATCGCTCAGCGGGCGGGTCAGATCGACCCCGGAGACCAGCGCGCCGATGTGCACTCCCAGCGGGGTAATCTGTAAACGTTCGCTCATTGTCCTTCTCCATGCCAGGGCGTCAGACAGCGCTGAAGCGCACGCAGCCCAAGTTCTAAAATAAAGGCAATCGCCGCAATCACCGCGATGCCCGCCAGCACCACGTCGGTGGCGAGAAATTCGCCGGCCGACTGCACCATAAAGCCTAAGCCGCGCGTCGCCGCAATCAGCTCCGCCGCCACCAGCGTCGACCAACCGACCCCCAGCCCGATGCGCAGGCCGGTGAGGATCTCCGGCAGCGCGCCGGGCAGGATCACCAACCGCAGCACCTGCATCCGGCTGGCTCCCAGCGAACGGGCGGCGCGAATGCGCACCTGGCGCGCGCTCGTCACCCCCGCCAGGGCCGACATGGCGACGGGGGCAAAAATGGCCAGATAGATCAGCAGGATCTTCGAGGTTTCACCAATCCCGAACCAGATCACCATCAGCGGCAGATAGGCCAGCGGCGGCACCGGGCGATAAAGCTCAATAATCGGATCGAGTATGCCGCGCACCGTCTGGCTCAACCCCATAGCAATCCCCACCGGCACCCCCAGCACCAGCGCCGCCAACAGTGCCAGCACAATGCGCGTCAGGCTGGCCGCCAGATGCTGCCACAGCGTGGCGTCCATAAACCCCTGCGGCCCGGCAATGACGATCAGTTTTTGCAGCACCAGCCCCGGCGGCGGCAGAAACAGCGGGCTAATCAGCTGCAGCCCCGTCACCGCCCACCATGTCGCCGCAACAACCGCCAGAGTGCTCATGCTGAGCGTTATCCGCCGGGAAAACGGCCAGCGCCACTGCATACTCCGCCGCGGCTTGTCGTTGGCAACCTCATTCATGAGAAGGCCTCCCGCTGTGCAAAAACGCGGCTTAAAACATACTCGCGCATCTCGATAAACTGCGGATCGGACTTAATGCTGCGTACCGGCTCTCCGGCCACAAAGCGACGGGAGAAGTCGAGCGGCAAATGTTCCACTATCCTCCCCGGCCCAGGAGAGAGCAGTACCAGTCCGGTGGCCATAAACACCGCTTCTTCAATATCGTGGGTAATCAGCAGCACCTGCCTGCCGGTCTCATACCAGAGCGTCAATAGCAGGGTTTGCATCTGCTCGCGGGTAAAGGCATCCAGCGCGCCGAAAGGCTCGTCCAGCAGCAGAAGCTGCGGGTTCGCCGCAAGGGCGCGGGCAATACCGACGCGCTGGCGCTGACCGCCGGAGAGCTGCCAGATAAAGCGCCGCCCCGCCCCCTCCAGCCCAACCTTTTTCAGCATCTCCGCGGCGATTTTCCGCCGTCGCGCCTTCGCTATACCGGCCAGCTGTAGGCCAAAGGCCACGTTATCCTCTACGCTGCGCCAGGGGAGCAGCCCCTCATGCTGGAACACCACGCCGCGATCGGCACCCGGTCCATTCACCCGTCGCCCCGCCAGCCGGATGCTGCCGTGCTGATACGGCACAAAGCCAGCAATCAGATTCAGCAGGGTGGTTTTACCGCAGCCGGAGGGACCCAGCACCACCAGCAGCTCGTCGAGATCCAGCGACAGCGTGATATCCTCCAGCACCGGTTTCCCCGAATAGCTGGCGGAAAGATGAGAGATTTGCAACATCTGCGCCTCCTTATTGCACAAAGCGGCTGGTGACGTACTGGCTGTAGTCGGCGGCCGCGGCAGGCACTTTGCCCTGCGCCTTAAGGAAGCGTACGGTATCGATAATAACTTTATTCACCGCCCCCTCCAGCTCGGTGACCTGCTGCCGCTGCGTCAGCCAGACGTTACCTTTAAGCAGCGCCGGCACGTCCGCTTCCGGCACGCCGCTTAAGCGCGACAGCTTACTGAGGTTCTGCGGCTGCTTCAGCCAGGCGTCGGGGCTGGCAATATAGGCCTGCTGGGCCGCGATGGCGCTTTTGGCGAAGGCTTTCACCACCTGCGGATATTTTTCAGCAAAATCTTTGCGCACCACCCAGACGTCCAGGGTGGGCGCTCCCCATTCGCCTACCTGCCTGGAGTCGGTCAGCACCCGGCCCTCCTTTTCCAGCTCGTTCACCGCCGGTGCCCAGACGTAGGCACCGTCAATATCCCCGCGCTGCCAGGCGGCGATAATCTCCGGCGGCTGGAGATTGACAATTTCCAGTTGGCCGGGCTTGATGCCCCAGTGCTTCAGCGCCGCCAGCAGGCTGTAATGGGTAGTGGAGGTAAACGGCACCGCGATGCGCTTACCAATCAGATCCTCCGGCCGGCCGAGGTTTTTTTTGACTATCAGCGCTTCGGAACTGCCGAGCTTTGCGGCGAGCAGAAAAACCTCAATGGGCACCTGCTGACCGGCGGCCACCGCCAGCGGGCTGGAGCCGAGATTGCCGATCTGCACATCGCCCGAGGCCAACGCGCGAACAATGCTTGCCCCGCTGTCGAATTTGCGCCAGTCGACGGTCGCCCCGCTCACGGTAGCGAAGGTGTTATCCGCCTGCGCCACCTTCGCCGGATCGACGGAAGTTTGATACGCAACGGTGACGTTAACCGCCTGCGCCTGAAAGGCGATAAACGCCAGCGCGGCAAGAAGTGTGCGCGATGTGCTAACCATTGTGTCTGCTCCCCTGTCTCGTTGTGGGTGCAGTATTTCGTGGTGCCGGGGGTTAATAAAGGAATTAAAACGTCTAATTAATAACCAACTGTTTTTAGAAAAAAAAGCACAGGGTAGCCATTTTTATCATATAGCCTTCGCTGCCCGTGCCATTTTGTTACCTTCGTTACACATTCGGGCGCGGCCGATTGCCAGCGCGCCGCCGCCGGGCATCATAGAGCCATTTTACTGGGCAGGAGAGGTAGAGATGATTCGAGTGGCGCTGATCGATGACCATGTGGTTGTCCGCTCCGGTTTTGCGCAGCTGCTGAGCCTTGAGGAGGAGCTGGAGGTGGCAGGTCAGTACGGCTGCGCGGCGGAGGCCTGGCCCGCCCTGCTGCGCAATGCGATAGACGTCGCGGTGATGGATATCGCCATGCCGGACGAAAACGGGCTGAGCCTGCTGAAGCGGCTGCGCGCGCAGAAGCCGGGCTTTCGCGCCATTATCCTCAGCATTTACGACGCGCCAAGCTTTGTGCAAAGCGCCCTCGACGCCGGGGCCAGCGGCTATCTGACTAAGCGCTGCGGGCCGGAGGAGCTGGTACGGGCGGTGCGCGCCGTCGGCATGGGCGGGCACTATCTGTGCGCCGACGCGCTGCGGGCCCTGCGCGGCGGCGAACAGCCGCCCAGGGCGCTGGCGGCCCTGACCCCGCGCGAGCGCGAGGTCTTTGCGCTGCTGGTTAAAGGAGAGAGCGTGAAGGAGATCGCCTTCCGGCTCGATCTCAGCCATAAAACGGTGCACGTGCATCGCGCCAACGTGCTGGACAAGCTGCAGTGCCACAACGCCATTGAGCTGGTCCACTTCGCCCTCGAGCATCAGCTGTTGGCGAGCCACTAATGTCGGGCACGCTTCGCCGGGCGGCGGTTTCGCTGTTTATCGTACTGGCCTGGGGATGCGGCTGGCTGATGCTGTGGACCCTCGGCTTTCACCTGACCCACAGCGGTCTGCAGGCGGCGCTGTTCCTGCCCCACGGCGTCTGTCTGGCGCTGCTGATCCTGCTCCCGCGCCGCTACTGGCCCGCCCTGGCGCTGACGCCGACGGCGATCCTGCTCTGGCTGCACGGCGAAGGGCTGCTCGACGACTACGCGCCGCTGGCCGCACCGCTGATTAGCCTGCTTCCCGCCGCCCTCGCCCAGCGCTTCTGGCACCGTTTTCCACTCTACTGGCAGCGGCTGAGCCTGCTGCTGGCGGCGGTGACCGCCGCCTCGCTGCTTAATACCGCCCTGCTGTCGCCCTTTACGGCGGCCCCGACGATCCTGCCCGGACTGGCCTCTTTTACCGGCGGCGTGCTGCTGACCCCGTTCGTTTATTTGATCTTTGCCTTCCTTCGCCAGCAGCACCGCGAGCATCTGCTGGGGCTGGATATGCCCGCCCCGCCGCTGCGCAGCTCGCTGATCGTCTGGTGCAGCCTGTTTTTTATCATCGGCATCGCCACCCAGATGGTGCTGTCGCCGGAGATCGAGCGCCTGCTGCTGATCGTGGTCTTTCTGCCCAACGTGGTGATGGCGTGGAAGTTCGGCTGGCAGGGCGGCGTGCTCTCCGGCCTGCTCGGCAGCATAACCATCGCTATCGCTCGCCAGGTGGGCATCGGATTCAGTAACCTGGTGGAGCTGGAAATTTTTCTCGCCACCCAGGCGCTGCTCGGCGTCGGGCTGGGGATCGCCATCAGCCGCCAGCAGCACCTGGCGCGCAACCTGCACCACTATCGCCAGCGGCTGGAGACCGAGCTGGCGGCGCGGCGGGCGCTGGCCGAAAAGCTGATCCACAGCGAAGAGGATACCCGCAAACGCCTGGCGCGCGAGCTGCACGACGAAATCGGCCAGAATATCACCGCCATCCAGATCCAGTCCCAGCTGGTGAGCCGGGTGAACGAGCCGCAGCAGGTGCAGGCCGCCGCCGCGCAGATCGCCGATCTCTCCCGGCGCATTCATCTCTCCACCCGTCAGCTGCTGCGCCAGCTGCGCCCGCCGGCCCTTGACGAACTCTCCTTTAAAGAGGCGCTACACCATCTGCTTAACGAGTTCGCCTTTGCCGAGCGCGGCATCCGCTGCCGCTTTGACTACCGGCTGGCGGCCACGCCCCAAAGCGAAACGCTGCGCTTCACCCTCTACCGGCTGCTGCAGGAGCTGCTTAATAACGTCTGTAAACACGCCCGGGCCAGCGAAGTGCGGGTCTCGCTGCGCCAGCAGGACGAGGTGCTCTGTCTTGAGGTGGAGGATAACGGCGTGGGGTTCGGCCCGGAAACGTGCCCCGGCCTTGGCATCCAGGGGATGCGCGAGCGGGCCAGCGCCCTCGGCGGCGAGCTGCGCCTCGACGCCCGCTCCGGCACGCGGGTAACTGTTAACCTGCCCACAAATTTACATCAGGCCCGCCAGTAACCAGGAAAAAATCTTAGCCATCGCCGACTTTCTCTCATCTCCTTTGCGCCTGACTTTTTTATAGTCGGCAAAACGGAGACCGCCATGCCCTCACGCTCAACAAAAGATATCGATCGACGCTACCGGACGCTGCGCCTGCGGCTGCTGCTGTGCATGGTCATCGGCTACGCGGCCTTTTATCTGACGCGCAAAAGCGTTAACTACGTGCTCCCCGCCCTGCAAACGGATCTGGGGCTGGATAAGGGCGCTATCGGCCTGCTGGGATCGCTGTTTTACCTGGCCTACGGCCTGTCAAAATTTACCGCCGGGCTATGGCATGACGGCCACGGGCAGCGCGGCTTTATGGGAGTTGGCCTGTTCGCCACCGGCGCGCTGAACGTGGCGTTCGCCTTCGGCGAATCCCTGACGCTGCTGCTGATCGTCTGGACGCTGAACGGCTTTTTTCAGGGCTGGGGATGGCCGCCCTGCGCCCGGCTGCTGACCCACTGGTATTCGCGCAACGAGCGCGGCTTCTGGTGGGGCTGCTGGAATATGTCGATCAACATCGGCGGGGCAATTATCCCGCTTATCAGCGCCTTTGCCACCCTGCGCTGGGGCTGGCAGGCGGCGATGCTGTTCCCCGGCGTCATCGGCATGGCGACGGGGACGTGGCTGATGCTACAGCTGAAGGGCACGCCCAGAGAGGAGGGGCTGCCTTCGGTGGGCGACTGGCGCAAGGACCCGCTGGAACTGCGCCAGGAGCAGCTTAGCCCGCCGATGGGGCTGTGGCGGATGCTGCGCGTCACGATGTTGAAAAACCCGACCATCTGGCTGCTGGGCGTCTCATATGTGCTGGTTTATCTGATCCGCATCGCGCTCAACGACTGGGGCAACCTCTGGCTCACCGAAAGCCGCGGCGTCAACCTGCTCAGCGCCAACGCCGCGGTGATGCTGTTTGAAGCGGGCGGCCTGCTCGGGGCGCTGTTCGCCGGATGGGGTTCCGATCTGCTGTTCAGCGGCCAGCGGGCACCAATGATTTTGCTGTTTACGCTGGGGCTGATGGTCTCCGTCGCCGCGCTGTGGCTGGCACCGATGCATCACGATGCGCTGCTGGCGGCCTGCTTCTTCACCGTCGGCTTTTTTGTCTTCGGCCCGCAGATGCTGATTGGCCTCGCCGCGGTGGAGTGCGGGCATAAGGCGGCGGCCGGCTCGATCACCGGCTTTCTCGGCCTGTTCGCCTACCTGGGGGCCGCGCTGGCGGGCTGGCCGCTGTCGCAGGTGATTGAACGCTACGGCTGGTCGGGAATGTTCAGCCTGCTGGCGATGGCCGGGGCCCTGATGGTTTTACTGCTGATGCCGCTGCTGATGGCGGGCGTCACCTCTCTTCACAGACCAAGGATAAAATAATGAAAATGACCTTCACCTCGACTCTGCTCGCCTCCGCCCTGGCGCTGGCGGCCTTAACCAGCGCGGCGCAGGCCAAAGGCCGGCTGGTGGTGTACTGCAGCGCCACCAACGAAATGTGCGAAGCGGAAACCAAAGCCTTCGGCGAAAAATACGCCGTGAAAACCACCTTTATCCGCAACGGCTCCGGCAGCACCCTGGCGAAGGTGGACGCCGAGAAGAAAAACCCGCAGGCCGACGTCTGGTACGGCGGCACCCTCGATCCGCAGTCCCAGGCCGGAGAAATGGGCCTGCTGCAGCCGTATCAGTCGCCGAACCTTGCTCAGGTGATGGAAAAATTCCGCGATCCGGCCAGGGTGAAGGGCAACCTGACCTCCGGCGTCTACGTCGGCATTCTGGGCTTTGGCGTTAACACCCAGCGCCTGAAAGAGAAAAATCTGCCGGTTCCCCGCTGCTGGCAGGATCTGACCAAAGCCGACTATAAGGGCGAAATCCAGATCGCCGATCCGCAAAGCTCCGGCACCGCCTACACCGCGCTGGCGACCTTCGCCCAGCTGTGGGGCGACGAAAAGGCTTTTGACTACCTGAAACAGCTCAACGCCAACGTCTCACAATACACCAAATCCGGCATCGCCCCGGCGCGCAACGCCGCGCGCGGCGAAACGGCCATCGGCATCGGCTTTCTGCACGACTACTCGCTGGAAAAGGAGCAGGGCGCACCGCTGGAGCTGATCGCCCCCTGCGAAGGCACCGGCTATGAGATCGGCGGGATCAGCATTCTGAAGGGAGCGCGCAATGCTGATAACGCCAGGCTGTTCGTCGACTGGGCGCTGTCGAAAGAGGCCCAGGAGCTGGCCTGGAAGAGAGGCAAGTCGTACCAGATCCCAACCAACACCACCGCCGAAACCTCGCCGAACTCGCTGAAGCTCGACGACCTGAAGCTTATCGATTACGACATGGATAAATATGGGTCGACCGAAGTTCGCAAGCAGCTGATCAACAGGTGGGTCAGCGAAGTGAAGATGGGCAAATAAGCCCGCACTTGACGTTTAACGCCCGGCGCTGCCCGCCGGGCCACGATTACACAGCGGAAAACCTATGTCACAGACGCGCGCACAGCGTCCCGTAAACAAGCGGGATGCGATATTTTTTTGGGTTTTTCTCGGCTGGCTGGCCTTCGCCCTGCTGCCGAGCTGGAGCCTCGACTACGGCCTGCTGGAGTCCACCGGCGATGAGATCCTCGACGCCTACGGCTGGTCCAGGCCCAACCTCAGCTGGCTGTGGTATCTGCTGCCTGGCCTGCTGCTGATCCGCCCGCGCCGCCCTCAAGGGCGGGAGCGGCGCGGCCGCCACTACCTCGACGCGGGCTGGGCGCTATTGTGCATGGCCGTTATCGTGGTCAGCGCGACGCTGGAGGGCCGCGGCTTAGGCTACGCCACGGTCGTGCAGTTTGTCGCGCTGGGGGCCGTGATGACCCTCGCCCTGACCCGTCTTGACTGGCTGGGCGGCGACCGCTTCGTTATCGGCTCGCTGGTGGCCATCGTGGCGCTGATCGGCGTGTTTATCGTCTGGCCGAGCGTCGCCATTTTCATCCCGATGTTCACCGACGAGGCGGGGGGATTCGCCCCGCTGGCCTTTATGACGGTGCTGTCACAGGCGCATATCATCCAGGTGATCCTCAACTCCATCGCCCTGTCGATCGCGGTGGGCGTCGGCTGCACCTTCTTCGGGCTGGTGCTGGCGATCTATACCACCCGCATCGCCCGGCGCGGCGCGGTTATCGGCCGCGTCTTCTCGATTCTGCCCATCGTCACCCCGCCGTTCGTCGTGGGCCTGGGCGTCACGCTGATGATGGGGCGCTCCGGCTATCTCACCGAGCTGATGGTGACGTGGTTCGGGCTGACCAATACCAGCTGGCTGTACGGCTTCACCGGCATCTGGCTGGCGCAGGTGCTGGCGTTCACCCCGATGGCCTTTATGATCCTCGACGGGGCGATTAAAACCATTCATCCCTCGCTGGAGGAGGCCTCCTACACCCTGCGCGCCAGCCGCTGGCAGACCTTCAACGGGGTGTTTGTGCCGCTGCTGAAGCCGGCGCTGGCCAACGCCTTTCTGATCGTGGTGGTACAGTCGCTGGCCGACTTCAGCAACCCGCTGGTGCTCGGCGGCAGCTTCGACGTGCTGGCGACGCAGATCTACTTCTACATCACCGGCTCGCAGCTCGACTATCAGGCCGCCAGCACCCTCGGCGTCTTCCTGCTGCTGTTCTCGCTGCTGGTGTTCTGCATCCAGTATCTGTGGATCGGCAAACGCTCCTACGTCACCGTCTCAGGGAAATCCTACCGGGGCGACGTGCAGCCGCTGCCGGTGGCCCTGGTGTGGTGCGTGCTCGCCCTGCTGGTTATCTGGATCGCCTTCAACGCCCTGCTCTACGGCAGCATTTTCTACGGCAGCTTCACCGTCAACTGGGGCGTGGACTACACCCTGACGCTGGATAACTTTATCAAGCTGTTCGGCCAGGGGATGAGCGACGGCGCGTGGCCCTCCCTGCTCGACACCCTGCTCTACGCCGGGATCGCCGCGCCGATCACCGCCGCTTTCGGCCTGCTGATCGCCTGGGTAGTGGTCCGCCAGCAGTTTACCGGCAAAAAGGCCATCGAGTTCACCACGATGCTGTGCTTCGCGGTGCCGGGCACCGTGGCGGGCGTCTCCTATATTCTCGCCTTTAACGGTGCCCCGGTGTATCTCACCGGCACCGCGGCCATCGTGATTATCTCGATGGTGATGCGCAACGTGCCGGTGGGTATTCGCGCCGGGATCGCGGGCTTAGGGCAGATCGATAAATCGCTGGACGAGGCCTCGCTCAGCCTGCGCGCAGGCTCTCTGCGCACCATCACCCATATTCTGCTGCCGCTGCTGCGTCCGGCGATTCTGTCGGCGCTGATCTACAGCTTCGTCCGCGCCATTACCACCGTCAGCGCCATCGTGTTCCTTGTAACGCCGGATACCCGGGTGGCGACGGCCTGGATCCTCAACCGGGTGGAGGATGGAGAATATGGGGTGGCGATCGCCTACGGCTCGATCCTGATCGTGGTCATGCTGGCGATTATTTTCCTCTTTGACTGGCTGATCGGGGAAGCGCGAACGTCCCGTTCAAAGGCCAAAAACCAGGCGTAATGGAGCGCACTATGAGTCAGAAAAATTTTGTTGAGCTGCGCAACGTCAGTAAGCGATTCGCCAGCAACACCGTTATCGACGGCATTAACCTTACAATTCCCCAGGGGCAGATGGTAACGCTGCTCGGCCCCTCCGGCTGCGGCAAGACCACCATCCTGCGGCTGGTGGCCGGGCTGGAAAAACCGAGCGAGGGGCAGATATTTATTGACGGTGAAGATGTTACTCATCGTTCTATTCAGCAGCGCGATATCTGTATGGTGTTTCAGTCCTACGCCCTGTTTCCGCATATGTCGCTGGGCGATAACGTCGGCTACGGCCTGAAGATGCTCGGGGTGCCGCGCGGCGAGGTGAAAGCGCGGGTGAAAGAGGCGCTGGCGATGGTCGATCTGGAGGGATTCGAAGAGCGTTATGTCGATCAGATCTCCGGCGGCCAGCAGCAGCGCGTGGCCCTGGCCCGCGCCCTGATCCTCAAGCCGAAGGTGCTGTTATTTGATGAGCCGCTGAGCAACCTCGACGCCAACCTCAGGCGCAGTATGCGCGATAAGATCCGGGAGCTGCAAAAGCAGTTTACGATCACCTCGCTGTACGTGACCCACGATCAGAGCGAGGCCTTCGCGGTCTCTGACACCGTGCTGGTGATGAATAAGGGGCATATTATGCAGATCGGCTCGCCGCAGGATCTCTACCGCCTGCCGGCGTCGCGCTTTATGGCGAGCTTTATGGGGGACGCCAATCTGTTGCCGGCCACCTTTAGCGAGGCGTATGTCGACATCCACGGCTACCGCCTGCCGCGCCCGGCGCACTTTGCCGTCGACGGCACCGGCACCGTCGGCGTGCGTCCGGAGGCGATTACGCTGAGCGATCGCGGCGAGGAGAGCCAGCGCTGCGTCATTGAGCACGTGGCCTATATGGGGCCGCAGTATGAGGTGACGGTGACGTGGCACGGCCAGCCGCTGCTGGTGCAGGTTAACGCCACCCGGCTGCAGCCCAACGCCGGCGAGCGCTATTATCTTGAGATCCACCCGTACGGTATGTTTCCGTTAGCCCAGGCAGAAGCATAAGGGCAAGGTGAAAGCAAAAAGGCGGCTCCGGCTGCCTTTTTTAGGGCTTGCTCCCTCTCCCGGAGGGAGAGGGAAATGGCCCGGAGTCGCCAGGCAGCTGCGCACCCGTCGCCAGCCATTGGCCCGATATCATCGCTTAATGCCCATTTACCCAGGTTCAGCGGCGGCAAACTGTCTTAGGCTACGTTCTCTGTTCAGAATGAGAGGGAATAAACGCCATGAATATCATCCAGATCCGCAACCCCACCGTGGCGCTGCCCGTGGCCCTGCTTACCGCCCGGCAAAACGGCGCGCAGATCGTTGGCCTGTGTCCCGGTGCCTTTGTGCTGGGCTACGCCGGACTGCTGGCGGGGGCGATTATGTCGGTGCGCATCGTCGGATCGTCGTTCGCCACCCCGGCGCTGGAGGTGGTGATCCTCAAAACCCTGCATATGTTTGAGGTGCGCTTTTCGGCCACCATCTATCTGGTGTGCTTCTGCTTCTTCAAACAGCTGGCGATGATCTTTATGTCGATCTTCGCCGGCAATATGTATGAGAGCATCGGCTTCCAGGGGGCCTGCCTGGTGCTGGGGCTGGTTGCGCTGGGCTTTACGCTGCTCTCCGCCTTCACCCTCAGCGGGCCGGGGCCGATATCGCTGCTGCGCCGCCGGGAAGCGGCCTGAGAGTGCGACGGCCCGACGTCAGGCCGGGCCGTTTTCGCCATCAGAATGCCCAGGAGAGGCTGCCAACGACGCTGCGCTCCGCGCCAAAGTAGCAGTACGAGAGCGAGTTACAGGCCGCCACGTAGCGCTTGTCGGCAAGGTTGTTAACGTTGAGCTGCGCGCTGATTCCCTTCAGGCCGACGTTCGCCAGATCGTAGCCCACCGCATATCCACCAGCGTGTAGGACGGCAGGGTGTGGGTGTTCAGGCGATCGCTGGCGAGGCCGTTGACGTAGCGCACGCCGGAGCCGAGGGTCAGTCCCGCCAGCGGCCCGCTTTTCACGTCGTAACTCAGCCAGGCGCTGGCCTGGTTACGCGGGGCGTACACCGCGCGTCGCCCCTGCTCCTGGGGGCTACTTTTCCGGTAGCGAATGTCGGTGTAGGTATACGCGGCCTGCAGGCGTAAACCATCGCTCAGTTGGCTGATGGCCTCCAGCTCCACCCCTTTCGATTCGATCTCGCCAATCGCCCGCCAGGGATCGGTCGGCTCCTCTTTGGTAGCAATATTGGTCTGGTTGATGCGGAACAGCGAGGCGCTGAACTGACTGTTCAGCCCCTCCGGCTCATACTTCACCCCGGCTTCCCACTGGCGGCCCTTCATCGGCTCCAGCACGTTGCCATTCTCATCGGTAAAGCTGGTGGGGGTAAAGGCGGTGGAGTAACTGACGTACGGCGCCACGCCGTTATCAAACAGGTACAGCAGCGCCGCGCGGGTGCTGAGGTTATTTTTGTCCAGATCGCTGCGCGAACCGTGGAATTTATCAATGTTCGAGATGCTGACCTGGTCGTAGCGCCCGCCAAGGGTCAGACGCCAGCGCTCCCAGGCGATCTGATCCTGCAGGTAGTAGCCGGTCTGGCGCAGCTTGTGCTGCTCCCGGGCGTACTGAGCGATGGCGATGGGCTGCGCGCCGTAAACCGGGTTGAAGGCGTCAATGGGCGGAAACGCACCGGCGTAGCTGGCGGTGTGGTTGCTGCGATCCTGGTAGTCAATGCCCAGCAGCAGGCGGTGGTTTACCTCCCCGATGTCGACGCTGCCGTCGAGCTGGTTATCAACGGTGATGGCGTTCATTTTTTCGTCAGAGCCGGAATAGCCGCGGTTCAGCTCGGTCTCATTCAGCCAGCCCGCCGCGTAGACCTGGTTCAGCGTCACTTTGGTGTGCAGATAGCGCAGCTTCTGGCGCAGCGTCCAGCCGCCGTCGAACAGATGCTCCACGTTATAGCCGACCATATTTTCCCGGCGATCGTACTTGTCGTAATCGTCCTCGCCCTCAAAGAAAGTATTGGAGATTTTGCCGCCGCCGTGCGCAACGACGGTGCCGTCATAGGGCAGGCCGGAGTGGCTACCGCCTTCCGGATCCCGGTGCAGGTAGGCCATCAGGTCGAGGCGCGTCCGCTCGCCGATGCGCCAGGTCAGGCTCGGCATCAGGGCATAGCGCTCCTCTTTCAGCGTGTCGAACTGCGAGTCGGCGTAGCGCGTCATGCCGCTCAGGCGCGCCGCCACCCGCTCGTTATCGTCCAGCGGGCCGGTGAGGTCAAACGCCGCCCCGCGCTGATGATGGCTGCCCGCGGTGAGCTTCACTTCGCCGCCGGGGTCGAACGCAGGTTTGCGCGAAGTCAGGGCGACAATCCCCCCCGGCGAGGAGCGGCCGTAGAGCACCGAGGCCGGGCCGCGCACCACCTCAATGTTCTCTAAAAACCACGGATCGACCACCAGCGAGCTGTGCGAGTTGGTGTCGCCCATCAGCTTCAGGCCGTCAAGGTAAACGTTGTCGAGGCTGCCGTCGGAAAAGCCGCGCAGCACGATGTAGTCAAAGCGGTTGGAAGCGCCGATCTGGTTGCTGTAGACCCCCGGCGTATAGCTGACGGCCTGGCGCACGCTGGTGGCTCCCTGCTCCTCGAACTGCCGACGGGTGATTATCGACACCGACTGCGGGGTTTCCAGATCCGGAGTCGCCAGCCTGGTGGCCCCGCTCTGCATCTGCGAGGTGACCACCAGCGTATCGTTTTTTGTCGTTTCCTGAGCCAGCAGCGGGAACGCCGCGCCGCCCATCACCACTCCCACCAGCAGCGCGAGGCGAGTTTTCGCAACCATGAATATCTCCAAAGGCACACTTAATTGTTAATAAGAATTATTACCTTTTTGCACGCGCCGATAGCTATGCTGAACGCCAGGTCAGCTATGCGTAACGCCACAGTCGACGCCCGGAGGTCGCGCAGCCTGAAAAAATGGCTTAGCGCAGTTTGTGCACCTCACCCGGCGGAAAGCCATAGCGGCGGCGAAAGGCGGTGGAGAAATTGGTGGCGTGCTGATAGCCCGACATCCACGCCGCCTGCTGGACGCTGTAGCCCTCCAGCAGATAGCCGCGGGCGCGGGCCAGCCGACAGTCGCGCAGGTAGTCAAAGACCGAACGACCGTAGGCGAGGCGGAACTTGCTGCGCAGGCTGCTGGGGCTCATGGCCGCGCGGCCGGCCAGTTCGCTGAGGGTGTACTCTTTTTCAGGCTCCTGCTCCAGCAGGCGTCTGATCCGCTCCAGCCGCTGCCGCTCGCCGCTGGCCGCCGCCAGACACCGGCCGCTCTCCGCCTGGCATACGCTCAGCCCATGCCCGAACAGCTGCAGAATCAGCCCTTCCAGCATCAGCTGACGCGAAACCTCGCTGAGATCGGTCCGGCGGGCGTACTGCAGGCCGTTCAGCATGAAGCCCGGCACCGGCCAAATCAGCGCCGGCGCGGAGCAGCGCTGCCATTCGCGCATCAGCGACTCCAGCAGGCCGTTGCGCCAGCCGTCGTCCGGATGAAGCCCCAGGGAGAGGGTGCGCAGCCGACGCTCTGCCCGGTGGCAGGCGCGCATAACCTGCTGCTCGCTGAGGCGCGAGCTGAAGGCCATCCCGGCGCGCAGCTGATACGCTTCTCCGTTGAGGGTCAGCGCCACCTCGCCTTCCAGCACCACCAGCATATAGAGCGGGCTACTGTGGCGGGAGGTGGTCTCATAGGGCTGCAAAACCTGAACGTCCGAATGGGTCACGCACATGCCGCAGGGCAGCGTCAGCTCCTCAATTTCGCCCTGCAGAACCGGGCTAAGCAGGCGATCCGTCTTCGGCGTCAGGCCGGGAAAGCGATAGTCGATGCCGTAGCGCTCGCCAAAGTCCATAAATTCACTGACGGAGAAGATTTTTCCCGCCGCGGGGGCGGGGAAACCAGGGACGGAGATGTTATTCATGCCGACGTCTGCACAGGAAGTGGAGGTATTGAGTGCTGCACACCTTACCACTGCGCACAGACGCCGACAATTCAGATGAGAACAATTATCAGTCGTTATGCCGGTTTGCCCGGCGGCTCAGGCGGCGCGAAAGCCCGCGGAGGCCATCAGCAGCCGGAACAGCATTCCCACCACCGCCAGCCTTCGGTTATTTTCGCCTCTTCCAGGCCGCGCCGGAGATTATTCAGCAATAACAGCCGGATGGCGGTGTGAAATAGTGCCGCCGGAGGCGCGGTTTATTTAACGCTGAACGCGCGGCGGCTTATTAAGCGTAGACGTCTCCCCCCAACCTTCAAGCCGGCGAAAATAGCGAAGCGGCGGCATGGCTCCCCCGTATCCGATATCGCCGGTCACACCTCAGCAATTCCAGTGGCCCGTTACACCTTCCGGGTGGAGGGAGCTGAATAAGCGGCGTTGATATCGCTTCGCCGGATTGTCCTCGTTCACCCCGGTCACTGACTTCGATAAGCTTTTGAGGATTACCGGGAGCATCCCTCTCCCTTAGGCGGCCCGGGCCAGCTCCGGAAGTGGTCAAAACGCGCAGCGTTTTGTCCTGCAACTCGAATTATTTAGGGTATAAATACATTAAACGACTGTCGCGAAAAAAAGGCAGCGAGCTACAGTACATGAGTATTTTAGGGTGCCGGGTGGTTAGATGAAACTTCTTGAGAAGTCTCAATTTCACAGCATAGAGAATTTTGACATTAATCCCTGTTATTTTTGAAATGTCCTGCACGGATTTCAATTGATAAATAAACATACTGACAAATAAAACATCCATGTAGCTAAAGCGCTCTCTTTTTATCTCCCGATAATCAAACGACCATATTGCCTTAATCAACTCCAGAGCCGTAGCTTTTTTAGTGACATAACCCATGCGGATAGTATTATTATTATCAGCCGGCGTATCAAATATATAAATCACATTAAATTTATAAGCCAGAATATTTTCTACCGTTCTCCTTCGCTGATGCGACTCAATAGCGATGATATAAAGATCATAATTACTTCGCTGCAGAAAGCGCTCATCATTGACAAAAGTAAGATCCACACCATGTAAGGTTAAGCACGCTTTTACGCCCATAGTGTAAAAAAGGTCGTCACTTAAGAAAGCTATTTTCATGTTCCCTCACTTATAGTCTGGTCCATTAGGGCTATTATGTCTGTTACTTTGAACCTGGGCGGTATCCGCACAAAACGTATCGCGTTTTGAACGTCCGTCAGGTGGGCTCCCTGCCGGAGGAAGCTTCACGAATGCTCCTCACGTACTACCTGTACGCTCCGGTTGCCGCGCTGTCCGTATACAGCCTGCGCCAGTTACGCCTGATGGGTCAGGTATTTAGCCGCGCGTTTACTACCACATAAAAACAGACTGGAAGATTCGACATACGCCTGATGCCGCAATTTGGTTCGCCTATACCCGCCATGCGGCCTGAATCATTTTGGGGTTATATTCTCAAGATTCATGTCTATTTTTTACCAGAACCCGATTTATCCGTAACCGGCCGCGGGTCCTGCGGAGGAATAGCCTTAATCGTTATTTGAGGTAATGGCCCAAAATCAACTTTTACATCCTTCAGTAAAACGAGCGCCTTATTAGTGATTTCAACGTTTACTTCAGCCGCCACAACGTTTGTTTTATCAATAACCACCGCGTAACCTTCTTTCTGTTGAATTTCATTAATTACACTTCGTACTTCATCCATCACCGCTTCTCTTGCTGCTTTTTGTTGCATCGTCCAAAGCATATTAATCGTTTTGGTATCCGCCTGTTGCGCCTCCTGTGTTCGGCGGCGGTCGGTAACATCCTTATACTTTTCCTGGGCCTGCAGATTGGCTTGTAATAAAATTTTTTTCACCTCCTCCAGCCTTTTTTGCTCCTGCTGTGCAAGAGGCGAATTAGCTAACAAACCATTAATATCAACGGTGGCTATTTTGCTTTTTGTATCGCATCCAGAAATTAAAAACAGTAAAAATAATACGGTAGCATATAACGCAGTGAAACGTTTTCGCATTGAAACATCCTTTGTCTGTTAAGAGGCCTCTCCCTGGCCGGGAGAGGATTTATATCCGTCATACTTCAAATTGCATGTGCGTTGCCGCGTGATTCGACCTGAGGGCCTCACCCTTTCGGGGTCAGCCCGGGGGCTGTTCAAAACGCGCTGCGTTTTGTCCTGCAACTCGAATTATTTTGAGTATATTATTATTTAGAAATTAATTTTCAAACCTAACATTGCGCTGGTATCACTGTATCCTTTATCACCAATCTGTTGGGCCACGTTGCCCCACACATTAATGTTCTGGCTCAGCTGTCCCTCAACGCCAGCTTTAAGCTCGCCGATATTTTTCACGCCCGCCTGGCTTATTTTGACGTTATCCATTGTGACGCCAAAACTTCTGGTATTGTGGAGCCAGTTTGCTTCAACGAAAGGCTCAAAAGTACGCTGCTTACCCTCATCAATATGGCTGTGTCCTTTAATAAAGGCACGCATACCAAGACGGGTCTGTACGTTACCATCGCCATCGCCGGATACCCGGGTGCCATTTGACTCGTGATAGTCGTCAGCTTTTACGCCCATCCATATGATCTGCGCTTTTGGCTGGATATAAGAGCTTGTACGCTCATCACGCTGCCCCAGCTTCCAGATATAACCTGCCTCCAACGAGCCTGTCAGTCCCTTCGAACGGTAGCTTTCCCTGCCGAGAGACTCTCCGCTAACGTCGTTGTTAAACCAGGCGTACTGGAGCCATGTATCCACATATGCCCCCGTTTTTTCCTCATTATCCTGCAGCCAGGTGCCGTAAGCGCCTACGCTATAGCCATTGATACTGCCGTTGGCGCGATAACCACTTTGATGATTACGGCTGTTGCTTTTCTGGTTAGCATAGCCGCCCATAACCCCTAAGTGGAATCGGTTCTGACCATTGCTGCTCCACTGCGCAATATCACCGCCCAGCTGCATGACGTAGCGATTTGCCTGGGTGTTAAGCTGGCCGCTGCTGTCCTTAAAGCGATTATGGCCGCCGGTATTACGTAACCACATACTGGTTACCCGCTCTTCCCCCGTCAGGGCATCCACATAATGGGTTTCTCCCAGCCGATCGTGCAGACGATTCAGGAATACCGTGTTAGCCGCTGCAATATTCGCCGTATAGATCCCCGCTTCAGGACGAACCCAGGGCGCTGGATCTGGCGTTGGCTCCGGGGACGGTGCAGGCGATGGGGTCGGTTCAGGCGCTGGCTGCGGTTGAGTACCGCTGACCAGATACCAATTGCTGGCATGATTGCCTGAGCCGCGTACCAGCTGGTAATCATAAGCTCCAGCCACGATACGCCCCGTCTGGGTGAATTCACCGGCAGAACTACCACCAACGCGGATAAGCTCAATGCCGTTCAGAGTCTGAGCTCCGCTGCCGCCAGCGTTAGTAACCCTAACCGCAGTTGTACCGCTGGTTGAGCCATCAACGATCATTCTGTCGGTCAGAGAGTCATCATTACCCAGCACGGTATTAAAGGTAATCGTACCGCCATTACCGATATAGTCGCCGTTAACGCGCAGAACATTACCGATCGTTCCGACGCCTGCGCGACCAACAATAACACTCCCCGCATTCGTCAGGTCTCCTCCGACGGTAAAGAGGGCACCTGCTCCGCCATACGCCATAGCGCGCACCTGCGGCGAGACAGGATTGCCAACCACAACGGTTCCGGTGTTAGTAATGCTGCCCGCAGTTCCACCGTAGCCGCCGAAAATGGCTCCGCTATTCACATTCACGGAAGAGGAGGCCAAGGTAACATCGCCGTCCGGGTTGCCCAACGTGAGGGTGCCTGCCACAACATCCGTTAGCCCGGTATACCGCGCCGCGGCCTGGTGCAGAACAACGCTTCCGCTTCCCGTTTTGCGCACATCGCCGCTACCGCTGATGGCGTTTACCACCTGCCAACTGCCGGCACTGTCCAGCGTCAGGACACCTTCGTCAATGACGGTCCCCGTGCCCAGACTGCGCTGAGAGGTCGCGGTAAGCCGGCTGTCCGCAGAGATAGCAAAACCACCGCTAAAAGCGCCGTTATTACCCGCAAGGATGACGTCGCTGTGCTGCTCTGTCGCCACCAGGCCGCTCCCGCTCAGGGCATTGTTCAGCGTGCCCGTCGACTGTTTCAACGTCATTACGCCATCAACCTGTACGCTGCCGCCGCCTAATCCTGCGACGTGATTCAGCGCAGCCTGAGCGCCTGCGTCAATGCGGATGGCCGCGGTCAGTTCGCTGTTGGCACCGTTAATGTCCAGTACGCCGCCGTTCAGCGTCAGATTACCGGCCCCCGACAAAGCGCCATTCACGGCCCCTCCGTCAGTAACGGTTAGCGATCCGCCGTTCAGCATCGTCGCCGCTCCGGCTTCCGTATTCAGCAGACCGATGCGCTGACTATATCCCGCCATATCCAGAACGGTGTCTGCGGCCTGACGCAGCGCTACGGTTTGCCCCAGAACGTTGTCATTGGCCATCAGCAGCGTACCGCTGCGGATATCCGTTACGCCGCTATAGCTGTTATCGCTGTTAGAGAGTGACAGCGTATTCCCGGCACCGGTATCTACGGCCAGATCCCCCTCACCGGTCACCCGGGCGCTGAGGTCAGCGGCGGCCCCCTGGCGATCGGCTGCACTCAGCGACAGCGCATCCTCTCCCGTCGTCAGCAGCGCCAACGACGTCAGCCCATAGTTGATCCAGAGACCATCACCGCCAGTAAGACGATAGTCATAGGTCGCCTTTGCCACGGTTATCTCATTTTGCTCAACGGTGGTGGTTACCGCATCGCTGATGGCATTGCCATTAAGATCGATAAGTTTCAGGTTACCTCCACTTCCCACCACCGCGCCCGTCGCCCCTGCCAGCTTCAGGCCGGTTTGAGCATCGTCCTGTTCCAGCAAACTTAACGTATTATCCGGCAGCACCGGGGCATTCAGCACCGGATTAAGCATTACCTGCACCTGCCCTCTGCCGCTAATATCTAGCTGACCTGAAACTTCAATCAGGGATTCGGCCTCAGCCTTGCCGAGAGTGTCGGTATCAAAACGCGCTGTACCGCCGTTAAAGGTTAAACCGCCAATTGTCTGAACGCCTTTAGCGACGGTAGTGATGCTGTCATCGCTGAGCTTCAGCGTGGCACTGGAGAGCGCGGTTGTATTATCGCCCTCCAACAGGAAACGGCTGGCGGCCAGCTCTACGGTGCCGGAAAAAGCGTCTCCCGCGTTACCGGAGGTGAACGTAAAGGCGTTATCTGAGTTTCCAAGGTTAACCTGCACCAGACCGGAACCGCTCAGATGGCTGGCGAAAGCAACATCTTTATCCGCAATGATGCGCAGCGCGCTACCGGATTCAATGCGGTAGCCGGTCGCCGTAGCATCATCTTTATTATCACCCAGCGCCAGCGCCACATTATTCAGCGTAAACAGGGAGCGGTTAATAAGGTTGATGTTTTCAAAGCCATTCAGTACGCCATTGGCGTTAAGCGAATAGGACGATCCGTCCAGCTGCAGCGTATCGCTGCCCGTACCGGCATTCAGCGAGGTAAAAAGCGCTGTATCGGTGCTATCAATATTTTTCAGACGATAGCGGTCGTTACCCTCAAGGGTGTAGACGTCGGTTGCCTGGCTACCGTGTTCAAGATTAACGTGGTTCTCCCCGCCCTCCAGTTTGATCTTACCGCGCACGACGCCGCCGGCCGCGTTAGTAAAGTCAATGCCGGAAGAGTCGGCTGCCGCCTGTACGGCAACCTGGGCCGCAGTGCTGGCCAGAATCGAGCCGCTGTTGAGCATACTGTCAAGCCCGGTACTTTGAAGATCCACAACGGCAGTCACCAGCGAAGAGGAGGTCAGGATGCCGCTCTGTTCGATTCGGCTGGTTGTGCCGCCAATCTCCAGCGCCGACCCACCCTGTTCGTGATTGATATTAACGCTGACGCCACTTTTTACCGCCCCCCGGGTATCGGTAACCAGCCCTTTGCCTTGCGCAGAGTTGACGTTAATCACCAGCGCCTGGGAGTCAGAGAGATCGAAAGCCCCCTCGGTGGTGCTGCCATCTTTATTACGGAACAGGATACCTGTACCACTACCGTTAACGGTGATTGTCCCGCTGTTTTGCGCGGCTAAGGTAGCCGCAGTACGAATTCCGGCACCTTTCCCGACGTCAATAGCGGTGTTGGTCAGCGTAATGCCTGCTATTTCCGCCGTATTTTCGATAGCATTGCCCGTCCCCGCAGCGTCCATACGGATTCTGGCATCTGCCACTTTCAGTCCCTTCGCGCCGGTATCCAGCAGAACGCCGTGCGCGCTTCCCCCTGCGACCGTCGTCCCTGTGCCGTTCAGGCTCAAAGCGGCTCCGCTACCGACACGATAAGCTGCCGTGCCATCCGTTGCTGTCACCGTCCCGGTATTGGTGACAGACGAAGCCGGTCCCTCAATATCAACAGCGACGCCATTAACGACGATAGTGCTACTGTTTGCCAGCGTACCACCATTGACCTGCACTCCCGTGCCGTTAGCGGCGCGGGTAAAATCAATACTGCCTTTATGCTCCAGCGTCCCCCCGCTAAGCACTTTATAGCCCAGCGCCCCCGAAGCCGTATTATCTGCTGACAGTGAAGCATAGCTGGTCAGAATTGAGTCGCCTTTCTGACTCTCATCTTCTGCCCCATCCCTATAGCTAAAATAGCGCCCGTCAACGATACCTGCCGTTGCGCCCGTACCTGAAATAGTGATATTGGTAGCGGCGTCAATGACACCTTTCGCTCCCCCCTCTACACGTACGCCCGTCGCCCCTTCAGCATTAACGCTCAGCACCAGGCCACCTGTATTAAGCGTACTTCCCTCTCCCGTCGCGCGGATAATCGTGGAATTTTTTCCGTCAGCGCCCAGCACAGAAGTGCCCGCCGAGTCCCCCGCAAAAGCCGCCCCCATATCAATACGGTATAACGTAGAACCCGCAGTGGAAACGCGCTGCGAGCCGGTAGCGGTATTATTGACGGTAGAGTTGGCACCGTAGATCAGATAACCCGTCTGGTTCTGTCCGCTAATAAAGTTGATGGCTCCCTGATTATTGACATTGATGACGCCTCCGTCTTTGACGTAAACGCCCACGCCACGATCGCCATTAAGATTGATTTCGCCGGAGATAATCGCCAGAGCGCCCGTGCCTTCAGCGACAACACCATAGTTTGGATAGCCGCTGGCCGAATCAAAACCATGATTAATATTGATCGTTCCGCTATGCGTGGCCTGTCCTCCTGCCATCACATCAATCCCGATGGCGTTCAGACCATTCAGGTTAATGGTCCCGCTATTTACCACCCGCTCCGCACGGGTTGCGTCGCTGCGCACCAGTATCCCCGTATTACGCGCTGTCGATTTTTCATCTGACGGCACCACATTCCCGTTAATATTAATGGTTCCGGCGTGGTTCAGCGTAGCGGAGCCGCCAATATCAATCGCGGTTGCATTTTCAACAAGGCTGCCGAGCGTAATAGACGATCCCTGGGTAGCATTAAATACGGCATTGCCATAGATATGGATACCAATAGATGGCTGTTTGATCGCAATATCTACCGTACCGTCAGCAGGAGAACGCTGGGCCTCACGACCAATATAAATCTGCCCGTTATTGGTCACCTGAGCGCTATTCTGAGCCTCCACACCAATATTACTTTGGGTGCCAAGAATATTATTCACCTCCTGAGAAGCGGCGATATTCAACGCGCCATCATTGATAAACGTAGCATTGTCAAGCAGTATCAGTCCGGTATTTCCCTGATAATCCCCCCTGGCCGCAACGTTAATCACGCCAGTTGCATTATTCTTAACTCCGGCGTAACCATCAGCTCTAATCGCCGTATGTTTTCCGCTTGAAACGGTTGCCGTCAGATTTTGGTTCTGGAACCAGACCGCCATCTCCGGATTCGTCCCGGCATCCACCACGCCGTTATTTTCCACTGTAGAGTCATGATGCGCGGTAATAATATAACTATACTTAGCTGGGGTGCCGGCCGTGCCCAGGGTGCCGTTATTTATTAATGCGGCACCATTTTCCAGATTGACCAGCGTCGCTGTAGAGTTTACCAGCTGGATATTCGCATCATCGCCAATAATAACATTCGCCCCCTCACCATCAGCGTGAATATATGAGACAGCGGTGGCATTAGCCCAGGCCCGCACCGCATCATCAGTTGCAATATTCAGATCGGCGATGATCGGGTGCAGCGTATTATCCCAGGCTTTTTTCAACTCGGCGTTATACTGCGCCGCAGTAAGCTGGATGGTTCCAGCCTGGAGGGCGTTAATTAACGCACTGTTGTATTTTTTAAAATCGTCAAGGTTATTAACCGTCTGAGTACCTAATACGCTGTCAAACTCACCAACAAAACTATCGACCGTCATCCAGGCCAGCGGGTTGCCAGCATCGCTCATGTTATTATTATTATTGCCGAGATTGACAACGGTTTTAGAAAGATAGTTTAGCTCTGCCGGGCTACTGCCGCTGGCAGTAACATGGAATACAGAGGCGAGGTTGCGGTCGCTAACGCTACTTTTCAGAATGCCATAAAAAGAGTTATCGGGATCCGTTACCCAGGCGCTATCGGTTCTGCCGACATTGACATCCAGCCGGGCCCCTGCCCCCACCGAATAGAAATTTTTATCAACATATTGGCCATTAACGCCGGCAGGGATTGAGACAGCAACATTAAAATCGACCGCGGGCTCTTGCTCAAAATCGGCATTATCAAAGACCGACATCGTCGTATTAGCCCCGGTAATGGGATCTTTGATATCAATGGATTTAGTCTGTGAGCCAATCCGTATTATATTATAATCAAGCCACTTTAGAGAATCCGCACTGATATAACCCTTATCCCTCGCCTCACCCAGATTGAGCCACTGAAAGCCGGGATTACCACTCTGAACAGCTGAAAAAGATCCCGTCAACGTATTATTACCAGCCGCCATGACCTGCATTGCTATATTATCAGGTGCTGTTGCAGCAACGGTGAAATCCTGCGCCTGCACCGCTTGCAGCAGAGACACTGAAATAACCGTGGCCAGCACGCTAATTTTTATAGCCGGCAGCGCGTCGCGTAACTTATTTATCCCACCGGTAATTTTACTATTTCTGTTACCCAGCTCTGAAACCACATCGTAACGCCGTAAATTCCTGTTCCATTTCACTTTATATATTAAGTTCATGATAACCTCGGTAGTAAATATTTTAATTATTATTCGATACTAAAGCAGTAGCATATACATTCCTGAGCAATACCAGAATGCAGTTATCGCTATTTACTTTCAAAGAAACAAATATCTTCAATTAAGGCTTAACATTGACTTCATCCTTGATTTGTCATACTCACGAACAAAAGCAAATATCGGAAACTACCAGTCACCCGGCATTCAATAGAACAGCGGCGTTACTTGATATTTGCCTACATAGTATCCCGAACCGCGATCATTGACGATAAGATCCTGCGGCAGTCCGATAGATGATAGTTTAGCTCTCAGCTCTTTTATGGTATGCCAGAGTCTCTGGCTTGATGCGGTCTTATTATGTACCTCCCATACTTTTTTAAAGATTTCATCCTTGGTGGCGGCCTCATTAAAATTCATATGATTCTCAAAGAGAAGAATTAGAAGCCGAACCATGTTATCGTTTAATGAAACCGTACCAAAATATATAGATTGCTCAGCCGGTAAAATTGATATCCGAAACAATCTTTTGTGGGCTATGTCAAAATGGGTATCCCCATTAATGATAAATCCATAAAGATGTTTGTTTTTATCCATTAATATCTCCGGTCATTTAGCTCAGGCACATCCAACGGCTTCATATCCGGCCTCTTCAGGGAAGGCCTAATTAAAACTGGGGTCGTATAGGATGTAATATAAAAGGCTAAAAAAAATAATTCAATATCTATAGTCAGTGAATGAATAATGTTAATTTTCTGAAAACAGCAGAATAATGCACTACTCAATCTCATAATTAAGTATAATAAGTCATAACGATCCCATTATCAAGTGAATAACTCGATTTACACTTCGCGCTATAAACAGAGCAAATAACTTCACCATAATGAAAACACAGAGTATATTCTGCTGCCGGCCATCTGTAACAGGCTGTTTTACGAGAGTAAGCGAATAAAGCAGAAAACTCTTGTTATTATATAAAAAACTGACAGATATCAGAAAAACGAATTAATGTTAAAAATATGTTTTTTGCAATCACTTGATTGGGAGTTTTCTTATTGAGTATTAAATTTAGATTTCACAAATAATAAAAATATCAGTTCCATTATTACACAATTGCCGTTAAATAATGAAATAAAAAATCATTTAAATAAGATATTTCTGTTTTGGATTACGGGCAATTAATTTATATCCTAAATAATTCGGGTTGCAGGACAAAACGCAGCGCGTTTTGAACAGCCATCTTCGGTGAGGGTCAATCATTCCCGGCGGCAGGTAACCATCGCCGGATGGTTGAAGCATGTAGCGGACAACCGGTGACATCACGGATTTTTATCGCCAGCAGTTCGGTACTCCAGCGGGAACGCTGATAACCGAAATCGCCGGGAGAATGCTTAACAAGCTCACGCAGCAATGCGCAAATATGTTCGAACGGCCAGCGTCTCCCACGTCCTGACGGTAATGACTTCAGGCCTTCAGGACCAGACAGCGTGAACCAATCGATGAGCAGGCGCAGCAGAGCGTTCTGGCAACATGACTGACGGTGTCACCACTATGCAGCATCAGCATGGCGGTGAGCCGCGGGTCGTGGTTTTGGTTCTTTGTTTTATGGAAAGTTTTCTGCATCAGGCATCGTTCGGTTCTGGGTATGGGTACTATGATCGGCATTGCTCAGGCCGGCTGGTGATTTGGGATATTCAGCGATTGATCAGATCGCATAAACCGGGCTGAGTTCCCCCTGAGCAGATGCCAGGCGGCGGAAGCGCCGACAAACATCGCGCTGTTCACAAAGGCCGCCACCGACATATGCAGCAGGCGGTAAGAGAATGAGGGGTTAAAGATCACCGCCAGCCAGTCCACCGGCACCACCTGGCCGTTGTGGATTTCAAAGCCCTGCGGGGTGTGCATCCAGCTGTTGGAGGCGAGGATCCAGAAGGTGGAGAGCAGCGTGCCCAGCGCCACCATGCAGGTGGCGAAGAAGTGCAGCCCCGGCCCGACCTTGTTCCAACCGAACAGCATCACCCCCAGAAAACCGGCCTCGAGGAAGAAGGCGGTTAACACCTCGTAGGTAAGCAGAGGCCCGGTGATGCTGCCGGCGAACTGGGAAAAGCCGCTCCAGTTGGTGCCAAACTGATAGGCCATCACCAGCCCGGAGACCACGCCCATACCGAAGTTAACGGCGAACACCTTCAGCCAGAACTGGTAGAGGGCGCGCCAGACGGGATTATGGGTTTTCAGCCACAGCCCCTCCAGCACCGCCAGATAGCTGGCGAGACCGATGGTAATGGCGGGAAAGATGATGTGAAACGAAACGGTAAAGGCAAACTGGAGCCTCGCCAGAAAAAAAGCATCAACGTCCATATTTTCTCCCGATAGAAATAACCACGCCCGCCGCGCCCGCGCAGGCCCGGCGAAAAACCTCCCCCGGCGCTGCCGGGAGAAGGATCAGGACGGTCAGGATTTTTTCTGCGGCGTGCTGTCCGGCTTATCGCCGGATTCCGGTGCTTCGGACGGATCGTCTTTTTCGACAGCGAAACGGTTATTCAGATATCGCATAGCTTACCCCTTCGGTTATTTTCGCCCCTTCCAGGCCGCGCCGGAGATTATTCAGCAATAACAGCCGGATGGCGGTGTGAAATAGTGCCGCCGGAGGCGCGGTTTATTTAACGCTGAGCGCGCGGCGGCTTATTAAGCGTAGACGTAACCCCCCAACCTTCAAGCAGGCGAAAATAGCGAAGCGGCGGCATAACGATTATTTTGTCCGGGAAAGCCGGGGCGTTCGCCCGTTATGACAGGGCTGCGCCGCGCAGGGCGGGGAGATAGAGTGCGAGGGTCGGCGGCTTATTGAGAACCGGCTTTTTATTTAGAATGCGATAACTGAATGACCGCACCGTCCCGTTTGGCGATTTCGATAGTAATATTACCGCCCAGGGCCTCAGGCGGCCTGCCGATTAAAATCCAGGCGTCGCCGTTATCTTTAATCTGCCAGGGCCGCTGCCTGCGGGCCGTCTCTTCGTCGTAGACCGCGCTGACATGCCGGTCTGCCAGCGCGGAGGCCATCGCCGGATCGGTAACCCGGCCTCCGGCTTCCCCAGCCTGGCTTTGCGGCAGCCAGCACAGTCCAGTCAAAAAGAGCAACAGCCCGCCGTTTTTATGTAACATCCTGACGCCTCCCGCGCGTAATAAGCGCCCATATCCTTCCGGGCGCGCCCTCTCGTCACCGATTATACCCCGGCAGAATAAAAGACACAGCTTAATCCTGCGACGGCGGAAGGGCCGTCAGGCGCTGGTGGCCGGCTTTGTCGTGGCGTTAGCCTGAGCGTTTTCCAGCATCCGCCGCACCGGCACGATCAGCAGCACCAGCACCGCCGCGCAGATCAGCAGCGCAACCGAACAGCGGGCGAACAGATCGGGCAGCACGTCAAGCCTGTCGGCCTTCACCTGGCCGCCGATCAGCCCCGCCGCCAGGTTGCCCAGCGCGCTGGCGCAGAACCACAGCCCCATCATCTGCCCGCGCATTCTCTCCGGGGCCAGCAGAGTCATGGTCGCCAGGCCGATCGGGCTGAGGCACAGTTCGCCAAGGGTCAGCATCAGAATGCTGCCCACCAGCCACAGCGGCGATACCCCCGCCCCGCCGTTGCCGGGCACGTTCTGTGCCGCCAGCATCATCAGGCCAAAGCCCGCCGCGGCGAACAGAATGCCAATCACAAACTTGGTAATACTGCCCGGACGCACATTTTTTTGCGCCAGCATCGGCCACAGCCAGCTGAAGATCGGAGCCAGCAGGATAATAAACAGCGCGTTAATAGACTGGAACCACACCGCGGGAATTTCAAAATCCCCCAGCATACGGTCGGTGTAGTCGTTGGCAAACAGGTTAAAGGAGGTGGGCTTCTGCTCAAACGCCGACCAGAAGAACGCGGCGGAGACCAGCAAAATAAAGCACACCAGCAGCCGGGCGCGCTCTTTGCGGTTCAGGCCGGCAAAGGCGAACAGCCAGATAAAGTAGAGCACCACCGAGGCGGCAATCACGTAGACCAGCACGCTGGCGACCGCCACCGGGTTAATCACGACGATCCCCTGGGCCACCAGCAGAATCACCGCCGCCCCGGCGATGGCGATAGCCAGCAGCCAGCGGCCCACGCCGTCTCGTTTCCTGACCGGGCTGTTCCAGGTGGAGTCCAGCCCCACCTCGCGGTCATAGCGATGCATCGCCGGAACGGCAAACAGGCGGAAGATGACCAGCGCCACCAGCATCCCGATGCCGCCGATGCCGAAGCCCCAGTGCCAGCCGTGGGTTTTAATCAGCCAGCCGGAGATCAGCGGCGCAATAAAGGAGCCGAGATTGATCCCCATATAAAATAGCGAGAAGCCGCCGTCGCGGCGGGCGTCGCCCTTTTTATACAGGGTGCCCACCATCACCGAGATACAGGTTTTAAACAGGCCGGAACCCAGCACGATAAACACCAGGCCGATAAAAAACAGGCTGTCGCCCATCATCGCCGAGAGGGCAATCGCCAGGTGCCCAAGGGCAATCAGGATCGAGCCGTACCACACCGCCCTCTGCTGGCCAAGCCAGTTATCCGCCAGCCAGCCTCCCGGCAGCGCCGCAAGATACATGCTGCCGGCAAAAATACCGACGATCGCCGACGCATTTTCGCGCGCCAGCCCCATGCCGCCGTCATAGACGGTCGCCGCCATAAACAGGATCAGCAGCGGCCGGATACCGTAAAACGAGAAGCGCTCCCACATCTCGGTGAAAAACAGCGATCCCAGCGGATACGGATGGCCGAAAAACGTTCGGCTCTCTTTTTTAACAGAGGAATGCATAAATAATAAATTCTCCCAAAAGGTATGACATTGTGTTGTGTAATGCTGAAGCGCGCGGCGGCCCTGTTTATTTTCCGCATACGTCAGATGCTGGCGTTATCCGGTGATACAGCGCTCTGCTTTTTTACGGTCTTTGCCCGCCATACCGCAGGCTACATACGCGCTGAGTAACGCGCCATACGGCCTGAATATGGCAGAACATAAAGGCCGCTCTTTTACATTCAGCTCGATCTTATTTAACTCCATAATAACCAGAACAGGGTATTGTCTGGTGAAAAGCGGGAAACTTCAGGATGGAAATTTGACAAACATCCTGTTCCGAATATTTTTCGCCGGATAAGAGGTAGAACGTATTGACTTTCCCGCACGCCGACAGAAGAGCAAACCGTCTGCGTCGGTGTATAAAGCAAGAGGGCGTCGTGGAGAAAGGCTCCTTTTTTCGTCCGGGCGACGCGCTGCGCCAGGGTTTAAAAGATCCCTTTCTGGCGCACTTTGTTCATCTTCTGGGTCGGCGCGTCCACAGCGCTGAGGTCGACCTCTTCCGTATTCGTCGACCGGGCCGGCTCCGCCGTCGTACGGCCCGCCACCCGCAGTTGCTGGAGCAGCAGGTTTTGCTGTTGCAGCAGCACCTTCAACTGGGCAACCTCTTCCCGCAGCTGCGCGGTTTCCTCACGCCGGGCGTCGTCCGCCGGGGCGGCGGCCTGGGGCGCTGACTCCAGCAGCTGCGCCAGCCGGGCGATATCCTCGCGCAGCCGGGCCGTCTCTTCCCGCTGCGCCCCCTCCGCCGGGGCGGCGGCCTGGGGCGCTGATTCCAGCAGCTGCGCCAGCCGGGCGATATCTTCGCGCAGCCGCGCTGTCTCTTCCCGCTGCGCCTCGTCCACCGGGGCGGCGGCCTGGGGCGCTGACTCCAGCGCCTGCGCCATCAGCGCCCGCATCTGCGCCAGCTGTCCCTCGCTGAAGTCGTTCGCCCCGACGGCGTCGCCGCCGGCGCGCAGCTCTACGGGCAGCAGCTTGCTCTGCTGCAGCTCGGCGCACAGGGCGTCGAGGCTCAGCTCCTCGCGGCTGAGGGACTCGGCGATATAGCTGCACAGCTGCGGGCTGAGAAGGTGCAGCTGCAGGCCGGACAGATAGATATTGCGATGAAACAGGCGGATCTCCATGTTGGCGTCATTGACGTCGCTTCCGTCCCGCTGCACCGAGCCGTACCACTTTTTAAGCTGTAGCATAGCGCGCAGATCCGCGCGCGACTGCTCTGGCGACAGGTGCAATGAGAGGTTAACACGGCGGATCTGCCTGTTACTCATCGTCGCCTACCTCAACCATCTGCGGCGAAGCCACCTGCTCCACCTCCGTTTCGGCGTGGTAGAGGCAGATTTCGCGGGAGAGCGCGCTTTGCGGGTTATCGAGGGTGACCACGCGATCGCCGAGGGTGGCGTAGGCCTGGCGCAGCGCCGCCTCAATCAGATGCGCGCCGCCGCCCACCAGGTACACCCGGTTGGGGTTTTTGGCGAATTTCTTCGCCTCGTAGGCCACCTGATCCCCCAGCTCCTGAATTTTGATCTCGATCTTTCTGAGGATCTCCTCAATCTGCGACTCATCGTTAATCACGCTTCTGACGAAATCCGCATCGTGGCGGCGCTTGATCAGCTCGTTCGCCACCAGGTAGCTGGAGTCGCTGTCCGCCGCCGCCAGCAGCTTGCGGGTGGCGTCGGTCACCATCGCCACGCCGATTTCGTTGTTGCCGTAGATCGCGGAGACATCGTCAAATTCGCCGACGATTACCCCCATATCCAGGGTGGTGCCGCCGCAGTCGATCACCAGCGACTTGGTGAACTCATTGACGTTGGAATTGAGCAGATGCGACAGCGCCGCGGGCAGGCTCTCCGGCATCACGTGGACGTCGACGATGCGGAACAGTTCGCCTTTATTGAGGGTGATGTCGCGCATCAGGTTACGGCGCTTGGCCTCGATCCGCTCATCGTTGCGCTGGCAGTCGTCCGGCCGGTAGAACTGAGTGATCGGCAGGGTGACGATCACCTCCACGTCGCGCGGCGTCAGGCCCGTTTGCAGCAGCGCGTGGTGCACCGCCAGCAGATTGAGATCGTCATACTGGTACTCAATGTGCGTGGTGGACAGCGCCTTGTCCGAGGTGGCGTCATAGGTATATTTGGTGGTGCCGATGGTGTAGTTATACACCGCCTGGCCGCGCAGCAGCGCCGCGCTTTTCCAGTCCTTGCGGAAGGAGTTCGGCGATACCACGGTCTTCAGCGTACCGTTCTCAATCCAGCTAATTTTAACGTTGGTGGAACCATCATCGATGGCGAATTTCATACGAGTTGCGGTCATGGGTTTTAACTCAATCTAAGGGTCATTCTTACAGCGTCGCCTCGTCCGTCAGAATGCGGCGAGCGCCGAGATAGTGCGATTGCCAGAAATTGTCCGTCAGCTGGCTGATGCGAATAGTGAGGCCGCGGCGCGGAGCCTCAATAAACTCGCCGTTGCCGAGGTAGACGCCGACGTGGTCAGCGCCGGGCCGCTGGTTGATGTTAAAGAACACCAGATCGCCCCGACGAAGCCGGTCGGCGCGAACGGGCTTCAGGTGCGGGTCCTGATACATGCCGTTGGCCGTGCGGGGCAGCTTGCGCTCCAGAACGTGGTTAAAGGCGTAAAACACCAGCCCGCTGCAGTCGAAGCCCTCCAGCGGGTGATGGCCACCCCAGACGTAGGGTTTGCCCAGCTGCGCCTTCAGACGCTCCATCACGGTACGCAGCCGGGACGCCAGCTGCGGGCTGACGCGCTCCTTTTTCGCCTTTGCGCTCTGGGACCGCCGCCATAGCGCGTCGGAGCCTCCCAGGGTGCCGGGCTGCCAGCGGCTATGCATGGCCAGCATTTCGCGGTTTCTGGCGCGTTCCGCCCGCTTTTGCTCCGCCTCCCGCTGCTTCTGCTGCGGCGTCAGCGGCACGACGGCGGCGCGCTTTTTCACCTTCGCCATCAGCCGCTCGCGGTTCTGCTGGCGAAGCTGTAACGCCCTCTCCTGCTGCGTTATTTCCCGTTCAACAGGGGCTGGCTGCGCGCCGGCATAGCCCGACGGCAGCAGCATGAGAACAAGAAAAAGCGCCCGGCGGCAGATAGTGGGCCGAACGAAGGCACAACGGACAGAGCGGAGAAAGCGTTTCACTGCGGTACTTATCTGATTAACGGCTGTTGTTCAGCTTATCGGCCAGCGGCTTAATGACTTTTTCGCCGTGCTGACCAAAGAACTGGTAGAGCGAATCGCTGGCGGTGCGCGTCAGCACCATAATTTCAATGCGCCGGTTCGCCGAGCTGAGCGGCCGCTGCGGATCGAGCAGCATCTGATCCGCCATGCCGCTCACCTGCAGAATTTTTTCCGGGGCCAGCCCCCCTTTGGTCAGCACCGCCCGCGCCTGCATGGCGCGTTCGCCGGACAGGTTCCAGTTGTTATACCGCTCCTGATCGCGGTAGTGGGTGGCGTCGGTATGGCCGGTAATAATGATCTTGTTGTCGATCTTATTCAGCTCCGGCGCGAACTCGGTCAGCAGACGCCGGAAGAACGGAGTCAGAATGGCGCTGCTGCGCTGAAACATTTCGCGTTTTTGATCGTCCGAAACCAGAATGCGCAGCCCCTGAGGAACGATCTCCATCTTCAGGTTGGCCTGCGCGTCGTAGGTCGAGGTAATCTTCATAATGATGCGCGCCAGATCGTCAATCTCGCTGTGCGAGCGGGCGTTCACCTCGTCCAGGCTCTCTGCGTCCGTCGTCAGCCCAAGCCGCGCGTCACCGGCCCCCTCAGAACCTTCGCTCTCCTCAGCGCTGGTCGACACGTCCCCGGAAGACTTACTTCCCGCCGCCGACCGCTGCGATGTCGACGATAGCGTCGGCCGGCCGCCGCCTATCAGCGCCAGTTGCCCGCCCTGACCATTTTTTTGCGAAATCGGCGTCAGGGTGTTGCCGTCAAAAATCGACTCGCCGTGCAGCATGGAGACGATCTCTTTCCGCTCCTCTTCGGTTACGGATCCCATGATCCACAGCACCATAAACAGCGCCATCATCGCCAGCGTAAAGTCGGCGAAGGCCACCTTCCAGGCTCCGCCGTGCACTTCACCATGATTTTTACGCGCCGAACGCTTAATGATCGTAGTGTGGTGTTCATTGCCGCGGTTACGCATCAGGCCTCACCCGTCATTTCGTTAACCCAGCCGTCGAGCGTCGCAAATGTCGGTTTGGTATCCATCGGCAGCATTTTGCGTCCGGCGTCGACCGCCAGCAGCGTCGGCTTGCCGGCAACGTGGTTAACCAGCACGGTACGCACGCACTCCAGCACCGAGATCTGCTTTTTCGTGCGCTGCTCCATGGCGTTCGCCACCGGGTCCATCAGGCAGTAGCAGAAGAATACGCCAAGGAAGGTGCCCACCAGGGCGGCGGCGACCTTCACGCCGATCACCGCGATGGAGCCGTCGATGGACTGCATCGTAATAATGATGCCCAGCACCGCCGCGCAGATGCCGAAGCCCGGCATCGCTTCCGCGGTACGCTGCAGGGAGCGCGAAGGCTGCAGCAGGTTCTCTTCCACCGCCACCAGCTCCTGCTCCAGTATCCCCTCCAGCTCGTGCTCGTTGATTTTCCCCATCGCCATCAGGCGGAAGTTATCGGAGATAAACATCACCAGCGCGTTGTCGCGCAGCATCAGGGGATATTTCTGGAACAGCGCGCTGTTTTCCGGCGCTTCGATATGTTCGTCCAGCACCTTCAGGCCGCCGTCCTGCACCAGCTCAAGCAGCTCATACAGCAGCATCAGCAGCTGGCGCTGGTACTCGTTGGTATATTCATCTTTACGCATAATGCCGCGAAACTGACGGTACATTTCACTCAGCACCGCCTTCGGGTTCGCCAGCACCATCGCCCCCAGGCCGGCACCGAGAATAATAATGATCTCCCCCGGCTGCCAGAACGACGAAAGCTTCCCACCTGACATCAGAAAGCCGCCGACCACACACCCCATAATGATGAGAATACCTATAAATTTCTGCATAACCCTTTCACTTCCGGAAAAAAGACTGAATTTTTTGCGCGATGATTTTATTGAGTTGACATACCCTGGCCTCGGTTAAATCGAGCACCAGCGCAATCTCCTTAAGGCTCATCTCATGCTGATAATAGAGCGAGAGAATAAGCTGCTCGCGCTCATTAAGAGTGGCTAACGCGCTGCGCAGCGTTCTGCTGACGACCACCTCGTCCTCCAGCGGGCGGCTGTCCAGCGCCCCCGCACAGCCGTCATTGCTCAGCAGATCGTCAAGACTCTCGAGGGTTTTGGCGCAGTCGAGCAGAAGGTACTCCTGGTACTCCTCGGCCGTAATAGAAAGCTGATGGCTGATATCCTCAAAGCTGGGCGTCCGACCCAGCCGGTGCGCGATTTCGCGGATCGCGTCGTTGAGCTTGTGGGTCTTCTGCCGCAGGCGGCGCGGACGCCAGTCCAGCAGCCGCAGCTCGTCGAGCACCGCCCCGCGCACCCGCTGGATGGCGTAGGCGGCGAACTGCTCGTCCGGATGCCCGTAGCGCCGCAGGGAGGTCAACAGCCCCATCAGCGCGATCTGCTCCATATCATCCCGATCGATGACGCTGCTGGTCTGATAAGCGAGCTGCTTCACCACCTTGTGAACCAGCGGCAGATACTGTCTGACATAGCGCGCTTCATCCGCCGGGGTCAGCGTTTCACTTGCGATAAAATCCATCATTTCCACTACGGCACATCAATCACTGGAAAACCATTTTGCTGATGATGACGTCGTTAAACGGAACGTCCATCTTCAGGCTGGCGAATTTCTCGGCATAGGCCGCCATGAGCCGGTCGTGCAGTTCGTTGACGCTGAGCGCCCGCACCGCCTCGTAGTCCATGCCGGAAAGCAGCCTGACGGTCGCCCCGCGAATCGCCGGCACCATTGTCTGGGCCGTCTTCGCGTTATCCGCGCTCAGCGCCACCAGGTTCAGCTCCAGCAGCAGATAGCGCTCCGCGCTGCCTTTGCCCTTCAGGGTGATCAGCAAATTTTTAATTTCCACAAACTCCACGTGCTGGGGCGCGGAGGATTTAAAGAGGTTGGTTAGCAGGTTTTCACCCTTCCCGTCCGCGCGTAGTACATGGGTGCCGACGACGGTTAGCCCCGCCGTCAGGACGGCGGTGATCAGCGCGATCGCCAGCCCAAAGATGATTGTTTTTGCGTTCATAGAGTTCTTTTTATTAAACGGTCAGTAGTACCGAATCATCCTCACGTCGGGAAGCGTCTGATTCCGGCATCCCTGCCGCAATATCATCTCCTGCACGAAGGATGGCGTGTTGTTGTGCAAACGGCTGTTCTTTGCCCTGCTGCTGCCCCGACTGGGAGGAGACCTGCACGTTAACCTGAACGAAGTTCTGCTCGGTCAGGCTCTGGCGCAGATCGCCGCTCGTTTGCTGAAGCGCGCGATAAACCTCCGCGTGGCTGGCGCTAATCTGCACCTGCACCCGTCCGTTATCGAGCTGCAGGGCGATATCGATCTTGCCCATCTCGGGCGGATCGAGACGAATGGTGGCGTGCTGGATCTGGTTCTTCACCTGCAGCTGCAGGCGCTCCCCCAGCGCGCTTTGCAGCTGCTGCGTCCAGCGGCTGTTCTCGCTGTCCAGCCTGAGCGTCGACGCAGGGGCGGAAGCGGGGGCCTCCGGACCGGAGGTCGGCGCGGCCGTCGCCGGCGCGGCCTGGGCGCTCAGCGTGGGGGCGACGGCGCTCAGTGCCGTCATCAGGTGCGGCGCAACGGCTGATGGCGCAACGCTCGCCGTCGGCAGCGTCTCTGTCGTCACCATCGCCGGGGCGACGATGCCCGCCGTCAGCGGCCGGGGCGCTATTCGCTCCGCCACGCCGTTGAACGGCTGCGGCTCCGCCAGCGGCGACGCCCGCATCTGCAGCCTCAGCGTCTCGCTTCCGGGGGTTTCGGTCGCCGCGTCGTTGACGGGGCTGGCCGGCATCTGGCCGGTCATCAGCAGCGCCTGCAACAGCTGCTGCTGCGCATCTTCCTTCAGCGGCGAAGCGTCCGCCTGGGGCTTCTCCGCCGTCTCCTCATCCTGCGGGTCGACCGCCCGCCCGCCGATGCCGGGGGCGATTTTTCCCTGTGCGGCCATCAGCGTACTGACCACGTTCAGCAGTGCGTCGCTGAACCCCGCCTGGGGCTGACCGGACGGCAGCGCCTCGCCGCCCTGTCCGGCGATCGGCTCCGCCTGCGTCGACAGGCCGGATGCCGGCCCCGCATTCTGCATAAGTGTGAGCATATCCATTTACCCTATAAATCCCCTTCGTCCATAAACGCGGCATAGGCCGCTGCGCCTTCACGATTGCGCATGGTTAGCGCCATTTTGTCGGCGATGATGCCGCTCTGGCCCTGGCAATACTCGAAAACCTGGCGGTGAATGTCCCGCAGCGCCTGCAGCGCCTGGCGCTCCTCCGCGTTGAGGGTTTTCCCCCGGATGGCGGTAAGCAGTTCGGCAATCTGCCGATCGACGTTCACCACGGCCGGCCAGTTGTGATCGGCCGCGGCCTGGCGTAGCGCCTGCCTCAGCGTCCCCATCGTTAACGCATCGCTCATTTGCCCTGATCCATTTTTTCCCAGCCTTCCTGGATATTGCCGAGGATGCCTTCCACCTCTTCGATAATGTCTACCGAAAGCTTGTTGCTGGCGTCATACAGGCGGTAAACGCAATAGTCATACAGATTCGCCAGGCTTAGGGCCAGCTCGCCGCCTTTTTCAAAATCCAGCGCGCTGGTCAGCGCATTCAGGATATCGATGCATTTGTTGATGCTCTGGGCCTTACGCTCGTAGCGACGCCCCGTAATATGGCTTTTGGCGCGTATCAGCTCATCCATCAGGCCGTTGAACAGCATCAGCACCAGCTGGTGCGGGTTCGCCGCCGCGGCCTGAATCGCCAGATCGGATTGATGGTAAAGGCCATAGCCTTCCTGCTCGTTACCGTACATTGAAGGATCCATTCCCTTAACAATTAGCTAAACATACTCATGGTGTTACTCATCTGGGTCATCACCGCCTGCAGCTGTGAAAACTGCTTCAGGTAGCGGTTGTAGGAGGAGGTGTAACGGGCGTCCATTTTTTCTTTGTTGGTCTCATATTCACGCTCCTGCCTGTCGAGGGTCTCCTGACGGCCTTTTAATAAGCCGGTGCTGCTGTTCAGGTATTTATCCAGCGACTTATCCATGGATTTAATCAGGCCGTCGCTGCCGTTGAAGAATTTGGCCACCGCCTGCGGGTCCGCCTTCAGCTGATCGTTTAGCCGATCGCTGTCAATGGAGAGCTTGCCGTCTTTGTCGGCGGTGATGCCGAACTTCGTCATGTTCTGCCCGCCGAAGGTACCGCGCAGCAGGCCGCTCAGCTCGCTGGTCAGCGAGGAGATGCTGGCGTCACCGGCAAACGCACCGCGTGAATCGGCATCGGTGCCGGTCTTTGTCAGCCCGGAAATGGTGTCCTGCAGCGTGTTGTAGGCGTCGATAAAGGCCTGAATCTGCTCTTTGGTGCCCGACGTGTCGGTATCGATGGAGATCACCAGCGGCTTATTGGCCTCGGTGGTGCCGGTCAGGGTGATGGAGACGCCGTCCACCAGCTTGTCCAGGGTGTTGGAGCTGCTGGAGTAAACGGTGTCGGAGTCGCCGATGGTAAATTTGGCGTCTTTGCCCTGGGTGATGATCTTCTCAGCGCTAAAAATGGTCTGACCGCTGGTCATGCCGCTGGTGTCCAGCTCAATATTGTACTTCTCGCCGCTCTGATCGCTGCTCATCATCAGCGTTACCTTGCCGTCGATGCGCATCAGCGACGCGGTAACGCCGTTCTGGCCGTCGGCGGAGGTGGAGGAATCAGAGGCGCTCGGAAACTCCGCGCTATTAATAGCGTCGGCGAAGTCCGCAAGGCTGTTCAGATCGTCCATATCAATCTCAAGGCTTTCGCCGTTAAGCTCGATCTTCAGCGTGCCGGTGGCGTTTTTAATCGCCGCGTCGTCCAGTCCGTCAAATCCCTTCTGCTGGGCGGAGGCCAACTGGGTGACGCTCAGGCTGTAGGTGCCTTTACGGGCGGACGCGCTGGCGTTAATCGTCGCAATCCCTTCCTGGTTCATAGTGGCACTGTTTTTCAGCACGCTGGCGCTGGTCGAGTTCAGCCCGGTGATGGTGCTACGGAAATCCGTCAGGGCGCTGCGCAGGGAGGAGAGCGCTTTTTTCTGGGCATCCAGCGAGGTTCTCTGGGAAGAGAGCGAGTTTTGCAGCGCGTAGATGTCGAGGCCCGCCAGCTGCGTGGCCCATGTATCTGGTTCAAAATTAGCCATAATAATTTCCTCCGGGCACGTCCGCCGCTTTCTTCCTGTAACGAATTTAGCAAATTTCGTGCCAATTATTTAATTGAGAGTTATCAAGAGATTAAGTGATAAGCGGAATCTTTCCTTCCGCCGCTTCCGGCGGAAGGAAAGGCCTTTCCGTATACAAAAACACCGCCATACAGCGGTGTTTTAACAAGCGGTGCGCGGTGAGGTATTAGCCCAGCAGGGACATCACCATGCTCGACATGCTGTTGGACTGCTTCAGCATCGACATGCTGGTCTGGGCCAGCATCTGGTTACGGGTCATCGAGGAGGCCTCGTTGGCGAAGTCCGCGTCCTGGATGTTGCTCAGGGCCAGGTCGGTGTTGTCCTTCATGTTGGCCAGGTTGGCCGCGGTGTGGCCCAGACGGTTGATGCTCGCACCCATTTTGGAGCGGACCGCGCCGACGTCGTTCAGCGCCGTTTCCAGCGACTGCATCATCGTCTTCGCGCCGGAAGCGTCGGCAATATTAATACCGGAAGCGGAGCCCCAGTCGCCGATATTCTTGAAGCCGGAAGCGGTAAACAGGCCCGTGCCGCCCAGCTCCGTCTTCAGATTAACGGTCATGGTTTCGCCGGAGGAGGAGCCGATCTGGAAGTTCAGGGCCTCGCCAAACTTACCGGATGCGCCGAACAGCTTGTCACCCGCATAGGAGGTGTTGTCCATGATGTTTTTCAGTTCGGCGTTCAGGTCGTTCATTTCGGCGTTGATGGCGGTACGGTCTTTCTCGGTGTTGGTGTCGTTCGCCGCCTGGGTGGCGAGGTCCTTCATGCGGTACATGATGTTGCTCACCTCGTCGAACGCCCCTTCCGCGGTCTGCAGCAGCGCGGTGGCGTCAGAGATGTTGCGCTTCGCCACGGTCATGCCGTTGGTCTGACCCTGAAGACGGGTGGCGATCTGCAGGCCCGCCGCGTCGTCCGCCGCGGAGTTAATGCGCTTGCCGGTGCCCAGACGCTCCATCGCCGTGGAGAGCAGGTTGTTGGACTTATTCAGGGCATTGGTGGATGCCATAGAGGATGCGCTGGTAAAAATAGAAAGTGCCATAGTGATTCCTTTTCTTCAGGTCATTCATTGGTTGTACTTTCTAAAAACGACACCCTGACGGTGGAAATTAAATCCATCGGCGTTCAAATGACCACTTTTTAAGCAATCCATCCGCATTTATCGGCAGGAGGCAACAAAAAGCCGGCCCCTTGCGGGAGCCGGCCTGAGTAGACGATCGCGCCCGCCGCCGCGGGCGAGGACGCAGAATTAGCCCAGCAGGGACATCACCATGCTCGACATGCTGTTGGACTGCTTCAGCATCGACATGCTGGTCTGGGCCAGCATCTGGTTACGGGTCATGGAGGAGGCCTCGTTGGCGAAGTCCGCGTCCTGGATGTTGCTCAGGGCCAGGTCGGTGTTGTCCTTCATGTTGGCCAGGTTGGCCGCGGTGTGGCCCAGACGGTTGATGCTCGCACCCATTTTGGAGCGGACCGCGCCGACGCTGTTCAGCGCCGTTTCCAGCGACTGCATCATCGTCTTCGCGCCGTCGGCACCGGAGATGTTAATACCGGAAGCGGAGCTCCAGTCGCCGATACCGGCGAAGCCGGAAGCGGTAAACAGGGTGCCCGCCGTGCCGCCCTTCAGCTCTGCGCTCAGGTCAACCTTCATGGTTTCGCCGGAGGAGGAGCCGATCTGGAAGTTCATGGCGCTGGCGAACTTACCGGATGCGCCGAACAGCTTGTCACCCGCATAGGAGGTGTTGTCCATGATGTTTTTCAGTTCGGCGTTCAGATCGTTCATTTCGGCGTTGATGGCGGTACGGTCTTTCTCGGTGTTGGTGTCGTTCGCCGCCTGGGTGGCGAGGTCCTTCATGCGGTACATGATGTTGCTCACCTCGTCGAACGCCCCTTCCGCAGTCTGCAGCAGCGCGGTGGCGTCAGAGATGTTGCGCTTCGCCACGGTCATGCCGTTGGTCTGACCCTGAAGACGGGTGGCGATCTGCAGGCCCGCCGCGTCGTCCGCCGCGGAGTTGATACGTTTGCCGGTGCCCAGACGCTCCATCGCCGTGGAGAGCAGATTGTTGGACTTATTCAGGGCATTGGTGGATGCCATAGAGGATGCGCTGGTAAAAATAGAAAGTGCCATCAGTATTCCTTAATACATTCAGATCGTTCATGGGATGTATTCAGTTAAAGCGACCGCGCCAAAGCAAAATTAAATTCATCTAACGAAAATTTCTTTAACGTTTTGTTGCCCGCCGTTGGCTAAAGCAAAAGCCTTTTATTAGCGGCATTTACGTTTATTCTTGCAAGAGAGCCTGACGCTGCGATCTATTTTTTTTCTCGCCCATAATTAAAACAGCATAGCGACACACTTCATCGCTTCGTTAAGCCCGCACCTCTCTTTTTTCACTTTAATGGCTTAATTTGTCTGAAACTTAACCACAACCGCAGCACCTGTGCGTGAAGAAACAATTGTTTTACATTTTTAAAACCCATTTTCACATCAGTATCTTTTAACTATTTCGCTTAACTTTTAATCGGGTTTATTAATAATAAAGCGAATCTTCCACTGCAAATGAGGTTGCACATCACATTTTTATCGCGTAAAAAGAGCGCCAGGAAAAGATAACTCCGCAACGGCGGTTCTTGCTACTGTCCGTCATGCGGGCTGGCGGCGGGTTCAGACGCCAGAAACGCGCTTTTCATTTCCTCACTCCTCGCAGGCAAGCGGCAATACACCATATTACTTAAATGGAATTAACAGATAGCCAACGTTATGTTCGGGCTATCTTTTGCGACCTTTGACGGCTGGTTCGCCAGACGTAGCTGGCGCAGATATTTTAAACGCGGACAGCGCACGCGTGCAGATACCGAAGCGTAAGCAGAGTACCTGAGGATTGATTCGCTACGCTCCCCCTTCAGGGCTCATCTATTTTACCTGGCGCTGTCCAGGCAAGTGAAATAGCCATGACGGGACAGGCTCTTAGCCATTGCATTTACCAGGATGGTGTAACCATCAATGAATAAATGAATAAATGAATAAACGCTATTACTCCATAAATAACTGGCTGGTTGATATTCCTTCAGGCTCGATTCTCCATTTAACAACCGGGGAACGTAAACGTCTGGGCGAGTATCAGCTAAAACTGTTGGAAACGCTGATCCAGGGCGCAGGGAAAATCTTTACCCGCGAAGAGCTGACCCAGCTGGTGTGGGAACACCGCGTTATCGGCAACAACAGCCTGCCCAACGCCATTCACGCGCTGCGCGCGGCGCTGGAAGACGACGGTAAAAAGCAGAAAATCATCAAGACCATCCCCAGAAAGGGGTATCTGCTGGAGCCGGACTACTGCAGCTTTATTGAAAAAGAGGAGAGCGAGGTTCGCGATCCTGAAGAAGAGACGCTGCCGCCGGAGCCGGTTGCCCTTTTCGACGAATTCCCCGGAGACGGCGGGGCGAGAGAGAGCGAAGCGGAGCCGCAGCCCGTTGAGATACCCGCCGTCGCGCCACCGGCGGTAAAAAAATCACTCCACTGGACGACGCTGCTGCTGCTGGTGCTGGCGACCCTCGTCGGCGGGATCGCCGCCGGCTGGTATATGCAGCAGAACCACGACGAGCGGCTGGCCGCGCGCGAGATACAGCCCAACGTCTACAGCAATATTCATCTGTACTCGCTTGAGGCGACGGGAGTATCCACACTCGAAGCCAACAACGTTTATGACAAGCTGAAGGACACCTTTTATACCATTAATCAGCAGATCAAAATGCAGTCCGTGCGGATGAACGTTTACTTCCACATCACGCATTCCTCGCTGAACTACACCTTTTCGCTCACCGGCCAGTGTGACAAAAAGCAGCTGGCGATGACCATTTATCACTGGCGGATTGTTCCGGCGCGGCTGAACAACCTGATTATACGTGAAACCCGGAGAAAGCTTAATGAAATGGCAACCTGTAAAGAAAATTAATGCTTTGATTTTTCTATGCATTCTTCTTACTGTCGCCGTGGCGTTTGGCAAAGGTTCGCTCTCCGGCGGGGCGAGAAGCGCCTCTCTGCCCCTGGCGGATATGGAGGGCACGTTTCAGTTGGGCTTCTATGATCTGATGTCCCAGACGAAAGAAATTTATAACGCCCAAATGAAGGCGACGAAGGGGTCCATTCTGGCCACCCTTACCAACCCGGATGATAACCGCTTCGTTCTGAAGGAGAAATTCACCCCCACGGCGGAAAAAAAGGGCAGGCTCTACTTCAACCTGATGCCGATTTACCACACCACCACCCACGAGGGGCTGATGATAGACGGGCTGGTTGATATGCTGATGCACGCCAATTTCTGGATGGCACCGCTGACGCTTGACGGCCAGCGGCTGGTGGTCGGGCAGAGCGGGATGATTGTTCTCTACCCGCTTCAGCCCTAGCCCGCCGCCGGGCGGCAGAAAGCTCCGGCTTAACGGATGTAAGCGGCTCCCCCTGCCGGCCTTTATGGCCCTAAGCCTGCCCCATTGGCCCGAGCGGTTTGCCCCCGGACAGCGCGCAGCAACCGGAGCGTATACCCGGTAGGTGACAGCCCTGGGAGGCTGTCCTTACGGCTGTGCGAAACGCGCTGCGTCCATCATACCCCGAAGGATTCGAGTATATCCCCGTCATACTTCAGGCTACCTGCGCGTTGGCCTTTGGTTACTTGTCTCATCCATGACGGCTCGTCCTGACGGGCCACCGCGTGGCGTTCATTTCTGTTCCGGACAGAGTGACTGGGGTGAGCGAGGACAAACCGGCTTAGCCGATTTGAACGCCGCTGGCGGCGGTCCTTCAGGGTGAGGCCTCTGGGCCGAATAAAGCCAACGCACATGCAACTTGAAGTATGACGGGTATATTAATTTGATTTCACAGGGCAGCATAACCAGAAAAGGGTTATTTCGCCAGCCGAGAAAAATAACCTTCGGGATAAATCAACTTATTTTTTTGCATAATTTTTGCTTTTATTAACTGCCAGCAGATTTAAATTTATGCGCTACGGATAATCCGCTTACCGCGCCACGGCGAAACATGCGCAAAAAACAGACAGTGGAGCTATTTTTGATCCGTAGTCAAATAAATAGATTATCGGCCCCATGATCTACTCCCTTTTTTCGTGATTAATACTTAAGAGGTAGCTTTATTTAAAGATAAATTAACATTAGCTAAACAGAATATTATCTTTCATCCCTCTCATAAGTTTTATTTTTTTAGTGAAGCGATCCAGCAGAACGTTTTATCCGGCTTATTCAGGTATAAACTCCGCCGTTCTGGAATACAAAAATACAACAGGAATACATAATGCACGAGTATCTGCTGTTTTCTCTGGGCGTCGCCCCGCTTTTATTGATGGTTTTTTTAATTTTAAAAATTAAAATGCCTATCCACTATTCCGTTTTGATTACGCTGGCGCTGACCTGTGTATTAACCTTTTTCTTCTGGCATACCCCGCTTAAAACGCTGGAATCCGCCATTATCTACGGCGCGATAAAGGGTCTGTGGCCAATAATCATCGTCATTTTAGGCGCGATTTACAGCTACAACCTGATGCAGGCCACCCGCGCGCTGGATATCCTCCGGGAGGTGCTGACCAGCATCAGCGACGATAAGCGTATCCAGGTACTGCTAATCTCCTGGTGCTTCGGCGGCTTCCTTGAAGCGGCAGCGGGCTACGGCACCGCGGTGGCGATTCCCATCGGTATTCTGATCGCGCTGGGGTTCAACCCGCTGAAAGCGGCCATCGCTTCGCTGGTCGCCAATACCGTTCCCACCGCCTTCGGTGCCGTGGGTATTCCGGTATCGATCCTCGCGGAGCAGGTTAACCTGCCGGTGAACATCCTCGGCGGCACCATTATCCTGCAGCTGGCGCTGTTCAATATCATTTTGCCCTTCGTCATCATCAGCATTATCGGCGGCGGCCTGAAGGCGATCCGCGGCGTGTTCGGTATTACCCTGCTGTGCGGTATTACCACGCTGGTGCCGCAGTATTTTGTGGCGATCCATTTAGGCGCTGAGCTGCCCGCCTTCGCCGGTAGCCTCGTCAGCCTTATCGCCGTTGCCGTCGCCGGTCGCCTGCGCAACGGGAAGACCGATCCGGCATGGCTTATCAACGCCGATAAGAAAAGCGACGCGCCCCCACGTTCGCCCGCGGTACTGCTGAAGACCTGCTCTATCTATATCCTTATTTTCGTCTTCATTCTGCTCTGCTCTCCGCTGTTCCCCGGCATTAAGGCGGCCGTGTCGTCCATCGCCTCGGTGCTGCACTTCACGCTGGCTAACGGACAGACCCTGTCGCTGCGCATCGAATGGATCGCCACGCCGGGCGTACTGATTATTCTGGCAACAATCATTGGCGGCTTTATTCAGGGCGCGTCCGCAGGCGGAATGCTGCATATTTTCGTTAAAACCATCCTGCAGCTGAAAAACTCCATTATCGCCATTATGGCCATCGTGGCCCTGGCGACGGTCATGGACGTCAGCGGCCTGATCGGCACCCTTGCCCAGACGTTGGTCGACATCACCGGCGGCTCCTACGTCTTTATTGCGCCCGTTATCGGTGCCCTGGGCACCTTCGTTACCGGCAGCGATACCAACTCCAACGTGCTGTTCGGCAAGCTGCAGACCATGGCGGCGCAAAAACTGAATATAGATCCCAATTGGCTGGCGGCAGCTAACACCTCCGGTGCCACCGGGGGTAAGATGATCTCTCCCCAGAGCATCGCCATCGCGGTTTCCGCTACCCGCATGGAGGGTCAGGGCAGCCAGATCATGGCTGGCACAATGAAATACTGCGTCGCCTATATCGTTATTCTTGGACTGAAGATTGGTCTTTTCTATTACTGGTTTATGGCATGACGTACCGGGCTGCGTCTCTTACCCGCATCTGAACGACCTTCAGGGACACACATCAACGGTAAGGGACACAGCCTGCGATTACGCGCTGCAATAAATAACAATGAGCAATGGAGTTTTTAGTGAACATAAATTTTTACGTTACCTGCATCGGTGACGCTCTCAAATCACGCATGGCCCGTGACTCGGTGCTGCTGCTGGAGCAGCTGGGCTGTAAAGTGAATTTTCCTGAACGGCAGGGATGCTGCGGCCAGCCGGCCATCAACAGCGGCTACATCAAGGAAGCCATTCCGGGGATGAAAAACATCATCTCCGCGCTGGAGGAGAACGACGATCCGATCGTCTCTCCCGCCGGCTCCTGCACCTACGCCATCAAAAGCTACCCCGGCTATCTGGCCGACGAGCCGGAGTGGGCGCGCCGCGCTGAGAAAGTCGCCGCGCGGATGCACGACCTCACCTCGTTTATCGTTAACACGCTGGGCGTGGTCGACGTCGGCGCGCGCCTGCCGGGCAAGGCGGTGTATCACCCCTCCTGCAGCCTGTTCCGCAAGCTGGGCGTGAAGGAAGAACCGCTGACCCTGCTGAAGAACGTGCAGGGCCTGGAGCTGCTGCCGTTCCAGAATCCGGAAACCTGCTGCGGCTTCGGCGGCACGTTCTCGGTTAAAATGGCCGAAATTTCCGGCGAGATCGTTAAAGAGAAGGTTGAGCATCTGATGGAAGCACAGCCGGAGTACCTGATCGGGGCCGACGTCAGCTGCCTGCTGAACATCGGCGGTCGCCTGCAGCGCGAGGGCAGACCGGTGAAGGTCATGCACATTGCCGAAGTTCTCATGAGCCGCTGAGGAAAAGACCATGTATTTAAAAACCAGTGAAGTAGATTTTAAAACGCGCGTCCGCCAGCAGGTTGAGAACCCAATCATGCGCAAAGCGGTGGCCAATGCCCAGGAGCGAATCGGCGCTAACCGTCAGAAGATGGTTGACGAGCTGGGGCACTGGGAGTTCTGGCGCGAGCACGCCAGCGAGATCCGCGACCACGTGCTGCAGAATCTCGACGCCTATCTGTACCAGCTGTCGGAGAAGGTCACCCGGAACGGCGGGACGGTCTATTTTGCCAAAACCAAAGAGGACGCCACCAACTACATTCTGCAGGTGGCGAAGGCCAAAAACGCCCGCAAGGTGGTAAAGGCCAAGTCCATGGTGACCGAAGAGATCGGCATGAACCATGCGCTGCAGCAGGCCGGGGTACAGGTGATTGAAACCGACCTGGGTGAATATATTCTGCAGCTGGATCAGGACCCGCCTTCCCACGTGGTGGTGCCGGCGATCCATAAAGATCGCCATCAGATCCGCCGGGTGCTCAACGAGCAGCTGGGCTATGACGGCCCGGAAACGCCGGAAGCGATGACGCTGTTTATCCGCCAGAAGATCCGCCAGGACTTTCTGAGCGCCGAAATCGGCGTGACCGGCTGTAACTTCGCCGTCGCCGAAACCGGCTCGGTGTGCCTGGTGACCAACGAAGGCAACGCGCGTATGTGCACCACCCTGCCGAAAACCCATATCGCGGTGATGGGCATGGAGCGCATCGTGCCGACCTTCGAAGAGGTCGACGTGCTGATCACCATGCTGGCGCGCAGCGCCGTCGGCGCACGGCTGACCGGCTACAACACCTGGCTTACCGGCCCGCGCGAGGCGGATAACGTCGACGGCCCGGAGGAGTTCCACCTGGTTATCGTCGACAACGGCCGCTCCGCCGTGCTCGGTTCCGAATTTAAAGATGTGCTGCGCTGCATCCGCTGCGGGGCGTGCATGAACACCTGCCCGGCCTATCGCCACATCGGCGGCCACGGCTATGGCTCCATCTATCCCGGCCCCATCGGTGCCGTGATCTCTCCGCTGATCGGCGGCTATAAGGACTTTAAAGATCTGCCCTACGCCTGTTCGATCTGTACCGCCTGCGACACCGTTTGTCCGGTGGAAATCCCGCTGTCAAAGCTGATTCTGCGCCACCGCCGGGTGATTGCTGAACAGAACATGACGCAAAAGTCAGAGCAGCGGATGATCAAAATGTTCACCTGGGCCAACAGCCATCCGGGTATGTGGAAGGTTGGGATGGTCGCCGGCGCTCGCGCGGCGAAATGGTTCATTAAGGGCGGTAAGCCGATGATAAACGTCGGGGCTATCGCCGAGTGGACCCAGGCGAGGGATTTACCCGATGCGGACGGCGAGAGCTTCCGTAGCTGGTTTAAGAAACATAAAGCGCAGGAAAAAAATAATGGATAACAGAACTGAGTTTTTAGCCAATATCGCCCAGGCGCTGGGCCGCGAGCCGCAGACGATCCCGCAGCCGCGCCCGACTCCGGCCAAAAACTATGCGCAAACGCGGCTGACCGATCGCAGCCAGCAGCAGCTCTGCGACGCCTTCGTGGAATTTGCCTCTTCGGTGATGATGGTGCACTGCGAGCTGACCAGCGAGGAGCAGGCTCCGGAAGCCGCGCTGCGCCTGTGCGAAAAATATGGCAAGCAGCCGGCGATCGTCAGCGGCGACGCGCGTCTGGCGGCGCTGGGCATCACCCCGCGCCTGCAGGAAGCCTGCGCGGCGACGGTGTGGGACCCGGCGCAGGGCAACGAAAATATCGCCCTGGCGGAACAGGCCAAAGTGGGGGTGGTTTACGCCGAGTACGGCCTGACCGAGTCCGGCGGCATCGTACTGTTTTCCGCGCCTGAGCGGGGCCGTTCCGTTAGCCTGCTTCCCGAATCGTCCATCTTCGTGGTACGCAAAAGCACGATCCTGCCGCGGGTGGCGCAGCTGGCGACAAAGCTGCACCAGATGGCCGAACAGGGGACGAGAATGCCCTCCTGCATTAACATCATTGCCGGTCCCAGCTCCACGGCGGATATTGAGCTGATCAAAGTGGTGGGCGTTCACGGTCCGGTCAACGCCTCGTACTTAATCATCGAAGACTGCTGATCGTTATCCGGGCCGCGATGCGGCCCGTTCGGGCGGGGCCGACGGCCCCGCCTGCAGAAAGGCGTTAGCGCTCCGGACGGCTCGGCCAACGCCCCTCTCCTCTTCTCCCTTTACCCCTTTCGGACGCCGGAACAGGCCAGCCCGCCGCGCGCCTCAGCCCAGCAGATTTTTCACCGTCGCCAGCCTGACGTTCGCCTGCGCCCCCAGCGCCCGGGAGAGATCGCCGTAGCTGTTGCCGCTGTTGGCCAGCGCCGCCCCCAGCCCGCGCGAAATCTCCTGGGCCTGGGCCGGACTGTAAACCGTCGCCATATCGTTAATGCGCGACGCCACCCGGTCCTGCTGCTGGCGCAGCCTGCTGCGCTGGCCGGTGATATGCTCGAGGGTGGTTTGTAGCTTCAGCTGGCTTTCACGCTCCCGGCGCGTCGCCAGCGCCACCACCTCGTCGCTGCTGGCGGCCTCCGCCTGCGGGGCCAGCAGGGTAAAGGCGTCCCCCGGATAGTGCCGTCCCTCCCCGCGCACGGTCAGCTGCTGGCTGACCCGCTCCCAGCGGCTTTCGTCGACGCTGAACATCAGCTGCCCGCCCGCCGTCTGCCGCGCGTGGATCCCCAGCCGCCCCAGCCCGACGTTCAGCCGGGTCAGCGTCTGGCGCGGGGTGGCCTCCTCCGGCAGGGAAACGGCGGTCATTTCCCGCTGCCGCCCGCCGAGGCAAAACACCAGCGTTTCGCCGTCCGGCTGACTGAGCAGCTTCTCGCTGCCGGGCAGCGTAAAGTTAACCGTACTCTTTTGCTCCAGCGTCGCGGTGAGATGGCGATCGATGGTGCCGCCGGAGAGCTGCGACCGGCGCTGAAGGTGCTTTTGCAGCGCGTTCGCCTGGGGCGCTGCGTCGCCGCGCAGCGACGACTGACGCAGCTGCAGGAGCTGAGTTTCGGTCTGCGCCAGATAGCTGTCGGCCTGCTGCACCGCCGTGAGCTGCTGATTCAGCTGCACGTTGTAGCGCATCGGCCGACGGGAGAGCAGCGCCGATTCGGGGAAGGCGCTGCGGGGGGTAATGACCTCCGGCGCGGCCGGGCGGCCGATGGTTTGCGGCGCATCAATCCCTCCGCGCCCGGCGGCGGGCGTGGAGGTGGTGAGGGACGTTGTTTTTAAACCTACCTGCATCATGTTTACATCAGACTAAATAGATCGAGCTGGCTCACCATGGTGTAAGCCTTATAGGTGATCTGCACCGACTGCGTATACATCTGCAGGTTGGTGAAGGCGGTGGGATAGTCCGTGGCGGAAAGCTCCTTCACCACGTCATCGTTGGCCAGGCTGACGTCGCTGTGGGCGTCGTTCAGCAGGGTCAGACGGTTCTGGCGGCCGCCGAGGTCGGTAAACAGCCCGGCGAGGCTGTCGCTGGTGTTTTGCGCCATGCCGATCATCTGATCCATCTCGTCCTGATAGTCGGCATAGCTGGCGTTCGGGTCCTGCATTTTGTCGCTGAGCGCCTTCAGCTTGTTGAGCATCTCAAGGTCGTTGCCGGAGCCGGAAAAGGCGTGGGTGACGTTGGTGTTCTCCGTGATGGAAACGCCGTTGGCCACAATGGTTTCACGGGTGCTGTCGTTGCCGCCGTAAACGTAGGCCTTTTTCTGTTCATCCCAGGTCACCGTCTGGCTGTCGGTCTGCGTGCCGGAGAACAGGTAGCTGCCGTTTTCATTTTTGGCGTTCAGGGTCGCCACCAGCGAGTCCACCATGGAGGAAAGCTCCATGCCATAGCCCGCCATATCCTTCTGGCTGAGGGTGCTGTTATTGGCCAGCTTCAGCTTATCGCCCACCGCCAGCATCTGGTTGCTGAGCGCGCTGATGTTTGACTCCTGAATCGACAGCGCCCCGCTCAGGCTGGTGATATTGCTCTGATACTGCTTAATCGCCGACTGCTCGCGGTTCAACTGCACCAGGCGGCTGGCGGAGACGGGATCGTCAGACGGCACGTTAATTCGCTTCAGCGTCATCAGCTGTTCCGACAGCTTACTGTAGCGCGTGCCGTTAATGTTTAACTGCGCCAGCATGGCGTTGGTGTTGTACAGGCTACTAATACGCATAAATTTATATTCCTGATGACGTTAGAACATCCCCAGCAGGTCGCTGAAAATCTGATTGCCGGTGGAGATAACCTTCATATTGGCCTGGTAGGCCTGCATATAGCTCTGCAGGTTAAGGGCCTCCCGATCTTTATTCACCGCGCTCAGGTTATCGCGCTGATCCTGCGCGTCCTTCAGCACCGCCACCGCCGCCTCCGCCTCCGTTTTGCCCTTCTTACTGGCGATACCGATGGTGGAGATAATGGCCGCCGCCCCCTCGTTGAGGCTCATATTGCCCAGGCCCGGAATGTCCGTTTTCTGATTTTTCAGCTCGATCAGCAGCTTCAGGTTATCGCCATTGCCCGGTACGCCCGAACCGTCCGCCGCCTGGGCACCGGAGAGCGCCAGCTCCTCGGGCTTCAGATCCGTGACCCGCAGCATCCCGGCGGGATCGCTCGGATCGAAGGTAAACAGCGGCTTGCCCTGGTTGCCGTTCAGGTCGAAGCCCTGCGCCAGCTGGCCGTTGAACAGGGTGGCGATGGATTGCGCCATCCCCTGCACGGAATCTTTCATCTGCGCCAGGGTGCCGGTTTCGTAATCGTACAGCGCACCAAGCTGGCCGCCCGCCGACGGGTTGATGGAAAATTCGCTGGTGGAGAACTTTAGCGTCAACGTGGAATTACCGTTGTTGTCCTTCCCGGCGCTGAGCTGCCCGGCGGTTTTACCGCTGACCAGCGGCTGGCCGTTGGAGAGCGAGACGGTGTAGCCGCCGCTGCCATCCTCGGTTACCTTCACTTCCGCCAGCGTGCTGAGCTGCTTCACCAGCTCGTCGCGCTGATCGCGCAGCACGTTGCTGTTGCCGCCGGTGGACTCCGTATCGGTAATTTTTTTGTTGTAGTCGGCGATACTGGCGCTCAGGGTGTTGATCTGCTCGACCATCGCGTTGCGCTGGGTGTCAACCGACTCTTTCTGGCTGGAAATGAAGTTGTTAACGTTATTAAAGCGGGTCGCCAGCGCGCCGGCCTGGTTGATCAGCTGCTGGCGCAGGGCCGGCGACTCCGGGGTCTGGGTCAGGGCGCTCAGGGCGCTGAACATATCGTCCAGCCCGTTGCCAAGGCTGGTGGAGTCGGTGCCGATCACCTGCTCCAGCGCGCTGATGTACTGATCCCCGGTGTCAAAGTAGTTGGCTTTGCTGGTGGTTTGCCAGAGCTGGTTGACCAGATACTGGCTGGAGATGCGACGAATGCTGTCAACCTGAACCCCGCTGCCGGGGCTCATTCCCGCGCCCATCGGGCCGATGGCGCTCTGGACGATCCCCTGGCGGCTGTAGCCCTCGGTGTAGATATTGGCCACGTTCATTGAGGTAACGTTCATCCCGAACTGGGCCGCCTGCAGTCCGCTGTAGGCGATATTAATCATACTCATGGCTTACTCCTGCCCGCCCATTACTGGAATCACAGGCGTGTTAAGTTCTTGCGGTTGCTTATGTAAAGCGGCCGTTTCGGCCCCGTTCTTAAGCGGGGCGGCACCCTGCGGCGAAAGCTGATTAACAATCATCCAGGCGATGCCGGTGCTGCGCTGGGACGCCAGCTCGGAGGCCAGCCGATCGTCATAAAAGTCGCGCATCATCCGCTGCTGCTTGCTGTTGAAGGGGTTGTCCTCCCCCAGCACGTCGGCGGCTTTACGCATCTGCGTCAGCATCGAGCGCAGCATCATCGCCTCAAACTGCTCGGCGGCCTGTTCAAGGTTTTGCGGCTTGACCTGCCCGGAGAGATCGCCGGGCAGAATGGTGGTTTGTCGGTTAACGGCGTTCAACATAGGATCTCCTTAAATCACCACCAGCTCGGCGTCCAGCGCGCCGGCCTCGTGCAGCGCCTGCAGGATGGCCATCGTGTCGTCCGGGGCCGCGCCAAGGCTGTTAATGGTGTTGACGATGCTGCGCAGGCTGGTGCCCGCCGCGATGGTCACCATCTGGCCGCGGCCGCGGTTGACATTAACATCGCTCTCCGGGGTGACCGCCGTCCGGCCCCGGCTGAAGGCCCCCGGCTGGCTGACGTTCGCCGATTCGCGAATGGTGACGGTCAGATTGCCATGGGAGACTGCCGCCGCGTGTACCACCACGCCGTCGCCAATCACCACCGTGCCGGTGCGGGCGTTGAACACCACCCGGGGCGGCTGTCGGCCGGCGTTAATCTGTACGTCCTCCAGGGTGGACATAAAAGCCACCCGGTCCCCCGCCCCCATCGGCGCGCGCACCGCGACGTTGGTGGCGCTTTGCGCGGTGGCCGTACCGCTGCCAAAGGCGGCGTTCAGCGCCACCGCGACGCTGTTGGCGGTTTTAAAGCTGGGCCGCTTCAGGTTGAGCATTACCACCGGCTCCTGCTGGAAGTCGCTGGGCACTTCGCGCTCCACCGAGCCGCCGTTCGGCACCCGGCCGACGGTGGCGGTATTGACGGTGACGCTGGAGCCGCTGTTGCCCTCGGCCTTCACCCCGCCGACCACCACGTTCCCCTGCGCCAGGGCGTACACTTCGCCGTCCGCGCCGCGCAGCTGGGTCAGCAGCAGCGTGCCGCCGCGCAGGCTCTTCGCGTCGCCAATGGACGAGACGGTGACGTCAATGTTCTGCCCGCGGGCGTAGCCCGGCGGCAGGGTGGCGCTCACCGCCACCGCCGCCACGTTCTTGACCTTCGGGTCAATCTTCGCCGGCAGCTGGACGCCGAACTGCCGCAGCATGTTGGTAATGGACTGGTTGGTGAACTTGACCTGGTTTTTATCGCCGGTGCCGTCAAGCCCCACCACCAGGCTGTAGCCCACCAGCTGGTTGCCGCGCACGCCCTGAATATCGACCACATCGCCAAGGCGCTGGGCCGCCGCGCTCATGCTGGCGATCAGCAGGAAAAAAAGTGCCAGTTTACGCATCACGGTCTCCATCAGATCGGGAACAGCGGATGGTTAAAGAAGCGGGTCAGCCAGCCGGCCGCATTCGCATCGCTGAGAGCACCGCGCCCGGCGTAGGAGATGCGGGCGTTGGCGATGCGCTGGGAAGAGATGGAGTTGTCGCGCTCAATGTCCTCCGCCCGCACCAGCCCCGTCACCCGCATATATTCGTCCCCCTGGTTGAGGGTCAGCCATTTCTCGCCGCGGATCGCCAGCACGCCGTTGGGCAACACCTTGTAAACCGCAACGGAGATGGCCCCGCGCAGGCTGTTCTGCTGCTGCGAGGTGGCGTTGCCGTTGAAGTTGCGGCTGCCGTCGATGGAGCCGGAGAGCTTGTCGATGGTGTGGCCAAAGGCTTGCGGAACGCCCAGCGAGACATCGTTTTTCTTACCAAAGTTGGTGCGCGCCTGCTTGCTGGCCTGGGTCGATTCATCCAGCTTGACGGTCAGGATATCGCCCACACGGTAGGCCCGACGGTCCTGGGTTAATGACCAGTTGTAGTTGCCGTTATAAAGCCCGCCGCCGCGCACGTTGCTTTCCGGCAGCACCACCACCTCCGGCGGCGCAAAGGCCGCATCGTCTTTCTTTACCAGCAGCGTCGGGCTTTCGCAGCCCGACAAAAACAGCGCCAGCAGACTGATAACTAACTGCTTTTTCATTTCTCGTTCACTTTAAAGCCGCGCTTTACATCGACTGGGTGACAAACTTCAGCATGTCATCGGCGGCAGAGACCATTTTGGCGTTCATCTCGTAGGCGCGCTGAACGGTGATCATATCCACCATCTCTTCAACCACCTGGACGTTGGAACCTTCGAGGGAGCCTTGCTCCAGCTGGCCGAACGCCTCTTCGCCGGGCACCCCCTCCACCGCTTCGCCGCTGGCCGCCGTTTCGCGGTACAGGTTGCCCCCCAGCGCCTCCAGGCCGGCCGGATTGACGAAATTCACCAGCGTCAGCTGCCCCAGCTCCACCGGATCGGCCTCGCCCGCCACCGTGGCGGTGATGGTGCCGTCCTTGCCAATCTTCAGATCCTTCACGTTGTCCGGCAGTTCAATCTGCGGAACCAGCGGCAGGCCCTGGGCGTTGGTCAGCACGCCGTCCGGGGTCCTCTGGAAGTTGCCGGCGCGGGTATAGGCGATGTCGCCGTCGGCGGTCTCCACCTGGAAGAAGCCCTGGCCGGTAATCGCCACGTCAAAAGATTGCCCGGTGTTCTGGATGTTGCCGACGGTGAACTCTTTCTGGGTGCCCACCACCTTCACCCCGGTGCCGTACTGGATGCCGGTCGGGGCGATGTTGTTCTGGTCGAGCTGGCCGCCCGGCGCGCGCTGATTCTGATAGAACAGATCGGCGAACATCGCGCGGTCGCGCTTAAACCCGGTGGTGTTAACGTTGGCCAGGTTGTTGGAGATGGCGGTCATTTTGGCGTCCTGCGCCGCCAGGCCGGTTTTACTGATCCATAATGCGGGATTCATGGTTATTCCTTCTTATTACTGTCAGGTGCCGCGAATCAGGCGGTTGCCTGCGTTAGCGAGATCTTCGGCGGCCTTCATCATCTTGATCTGCGCCTCAAACTGGCGGTTCAGGGCGATACTGGACACCATTTCAGAGATGGCCGAGACGTTGGCGGACTCCAGATGGCCGGAGGCCACCAGCACCTCTTCGTCGCGCGGGTTTATCGCCGCGTTGCTCACCAGAAAGCCGTTCTCATTTTTACGCAGCTCTCCCGGCGGCACGTTCACCAGCTTGATGCGGTCAACGTCGATGGGCGCGGCGATGTCGCCGTCGTCCGGGACGATGGTGATCACCCCGTCCTCACTGATGCTGACGGAGGAGAACGGCGGCAGGACGATCGGACCGTTGTCGCCGGAGACCGGCAGGCCGTCGATGGATAAGTCGCCCTCCGGCCCCACTTCGATCTGCCCGTTGCGGGTGTAAACCTCGCGGTTGCCCTGCACCAACGCAATCAGCCCGTCGCCCTTTACGGCGATATCGAGGTTACGCCCCGTCTCACGCACCGCCCCGGGGGTCATATCGACCCCGCCCTGGGTGGGCTGGGCCATAAAGCGCGAGGCGTACCCTTCGCCGCTAACCTGCTGCGAGAGGGCGTTATCCAGATCGCTGCGAAAGCCCTGGGTATTGACGTTCGCCAGGTTGTTGGCGTGGATCTGCTGCTGCGACAAACTGCGCGATGCGCCGCTCACGGCGGTAAATATCAACCGATCCATTACACCGCCTGGAAGAGCGCGCTCATCATGTTGTCGTTAGTGCTGATGACCTTGGTGTTGGCCTGGTAGTTGCGCTGGGCGGTCATCAGGCCAACCAGCTCGGAGGTCAGATCGACGTTGGAAGACTCCAGCGCGCCGGACTTCACGGAGCCAAGCAGGCCGGAGCCGGGGGTGCCGGTCAGCGGCGCGCCGGAGCTGGCGGTCTGCGCCCAGGTGGTGCCGTCCTGAGAGGCCAGGCCGTTGGGGTTGGCGAAGCTCGCCAGCACCAGCTGCCCCTGCAGCATCCGCTCGCCGTTAGAGAAGGTGGCGTAAACGCTGCCGTCTTCATCAATAGCCTGCCCGGTGCGCTCGCCGGAGGCGTAGCCGCTGCTTTTGTTTTTGCTGACGGAGAAGTCAGAGCCGTACTGGCTGGTGCCGTTGTAGCTCAGATCGATCGTCAGATCCGCCGCGCCGGAGACCGGCATCTGCAGCTCAGTCGCGCCGGTGGGGCTTTTCAGCACCCCCTGCTCGGTAAACTCGATGGTCTGGCTGCTGCCGGGGATCTCCGCGTCGTCCAGGTAGTAGTGCACTTCCCAGCTGTTTTCATCGGTTTTGACAAAATACTGGTTCAGCGAGTGCTCGCGGCCCAGCGAGTCATAGATCTGGGTGGTGTAGGAGTTGTTATAAGAGGTGCTGTCCTTCGGAGTAAAAGGGCTGGTTTCCGGCTTTTTGGCGCGGGCGTCCAGGTTGGCGGTAAAGTCGAGGCTGTCGCTCGCCTTCGCCGGAATCGATCCGCTGCTGATGGTCAGGTTGCCGATGGTGCCCACCTGCAGCTCGCCGTTGGCGTTCACCGGATAGCCCTGCAGATACATCCCCAGGTTGTTGACCAGGTTGCCGCTGCTGTCGGTATCAAAATAGCCCGCGCGCGTATAGGCGGTGGTGCCCGCGCTGTCGCGGACGACGAAAAAGCCGTTAGCGCCGTTAATGGCCAGGTCTAAGGCCCGGTCGGCGGAAGTAATACTTCCCCTTTTGCTAATGCTCTGGGTAATGCCGGAAACGCCGACGCCCAGCGGCTGGCTTTCGGCATACAGGGCGGAAAACTCCGCGCGGCCGGATTTAAACCCTACGGTGCCGGAGTTGGCAATGTTGTTGGAAATCGCGTTCAACTGCTCGGTAATCGCATTCAGACCTGAGGTCGCAATACTAAAACTCATGTTAAATTCCTGTTAACTTAAATGCTTAACCCGGCTTATGCGCGCTTCTGCGAGCCGCTGCCAAACTGGGTAATAGTGGTATAAGCCATTTCACCGATCCCGGTGATATTCAGTTGGGTGGGGCTGCCGTCGAGCGGAATACGCACGTTGTTGACGACGCCGCCCACCTCGATGGGGATATTCTCTTCCCCGGTGTCGGTGACCACGCTAAGGGTGTATTTGCCTTCGCTGAGGCCCAGCTCCTCCGGATCGATGGTAAAGTCCACCTGCCCGGCCTCCTGCTTGCCAAGCTCGATCTTGTGTTCAACGCCGGCCGCATCCTTGACGATGACCGTCGTGACGCCGGAGGCGTGCTCCTGGGTCAGCCGCCCGGTAATCGCCGTTTCCCCGTCGGAGTTGATGGTGCTGGTTTGCACCATCACGTTCTGCCCGACCAGGTTGCCGGTGGACAGCGTCTGCAGGTTGTCCATCAGCACGGAGTTGTTGGCCATCAGCTGCGACATGGTCTCCATCGACTGCACCTGCGTCAGCTGCGCCAGCTGGCTGACGTACTCGGTGCCGTCGGTGGGGTTCAGCGGGTCCTGGTTCTGGATCTGCGCCACCAGCAGCTGCATGAACAGGGTATTCATCCCGGCGGCGCTGTCGGTGTTAGCGGCTATGCTGCCGTCAGACGCCGCGCTCTGGCTTCTGCTGGACGTACCGTCTACATTCATTCTTATACCTCTCCAAGCCGCAGCAGGCTTTGCTGCATACTTTTCACGCTGTTCAGGACGTCGACGTTGGTTTCAAAACCGCGCGACGCCGACATCATGTCCGCCATCTCCTCCACCACGTTTACGTCCGGGTAGTAGACGTAGCCCTCGGCGTTGGCCAGCGGGCTGTGCGGCTCATAGCGCTGGATGGCGCTGCCGGTTTCCACGACGTCCATCACCTGGACCCGGGCACCGGTCAGCGCCCGGCGGTTCATGAGTTCGTCATTTTGATAAACCGCGGCAAACACCGGACGGCGCGCCTTATAGACGCCCTCTTCGGTGGCCGCGGCGGTTTCCGCATTGGCGAGGTTACTGGCGATGGTATTCAGACGAACGGTCTGCGCCGTCATTGCCGACCCCGAAACGCGATAAATATCGGTAAAAGCCATATTCCGTTATCACCTGCGTAGGATTACTTACCTTCAATGGCCTTTTTCAGGCCCGTGAACTTCATGTTTAAAAATGCCAGGCTCATCTGAAAATCCTGGGTATTTTTCGCAAACTCAGCCTGCTCAACGTTCAGCGCGACGGTGTTGCCGTCGGAGGAGGGCTGATAAGGCACGCGGTACATCACCTGCGGTGCCGACGGCTGCGAAAAACTCCGCGATGAACGTTGCATCTCAGCGGCAAAATCAATATCTTTAGCCTGGAAATTGGGGGTATCGACGTTTGCCAGATTGGCCGACAGCAGCTCTGCTCGGGAAAGTCGAAGCGCTACGGCCTGCGGATGAACGCCCAATGCTTTATCAAAAGTAATACTCACAATTCATACCTCGTGATGCTAAACCTGCAACGATCTGCCCTCTTGTAAAGCAATATTCGTGCCAAGGTTTTAAGTCCATGATTTATAATATTTTCACTCCTTCATTCGCGCGCCGGGTGAAGCAGAACTTCCGCCCCGGAAGGTCGTTTTTCCTGCTGCTGCTTTTTACGGCGCTGCCGCTGTTCGCCGCGACGGGGAAAGGCCAGAGCGCCCGTAAGCAGGTCACCGCCGCCGTTCAGGAGCACGCCGCCCAGGCCATTCGCCAGCAGGCAAAGCGCCTCCGGTGGGTAGACTATCAGGCGAAAATGAACCTGTTCGTACCGTCGGACGTCTCCCGCTACGCCCCCTGCCCAACGCCGCTGAGCGTGTCGCTGCCCGGCGGCGAACGCCTCGATCTCAACCGCCTGCGCTTCGACGTCCGCTGCGAAGGACCGCAGGGCTGGGACGTGGCGGTGGTGGTCAAACCGGATATTTATCTGCCGGTGACCATCGCCAAAAACACGCTGGATCGCGGCCAGGTCATTACCGCCAGCGACGTGTCGCTTAAAAAGCTCAACGTCAGCAGCCTGCGCGGCAACTTCCTGACCAACCCGGACGAGGCCATCGGCCTGACCGTGAAGCGCCGCATTCGCGAGCTGCAGCCCATCGCCCTGAGCCAGCTGGAGTCCCCGGTGCTGGTGGAGCGCGGCCAGCGCGTGCTGATGATCGCCGAACAGGGCGGCGTCGAGGCCCGCACCACCGGCGAGGCCATGAAAAAGGGGCGCAAGGGGGAGATCGTGAAGGTTAAAAACGAGAGCAGCGAACGGGTGGTCAGCGCGGTGGTCGCGGAGCCAGGCGTGGTGAGGATGATCTACGCTGGCGGCCGCTAAGGGTCGGGTGAACCAGGCCCTTAGCGCCGGGGCTAAAAATATTCGCCGGCGGCTTAAGTTTATCCGGCGGCGCGCCGCTTTTTAGCTGTGAGGGCAACGGAAGTCCTCCTTCCGCAGGGCAGGATTCATCCGCAACCATAACGAGATAAAGAGAACGAAGCGATGAAAGTAACAGCGACCCCATTTAACCTGGCCGCCGCGATCGGCAAGAGCAGCGCAGCGGAACAGACCCGCGCCGTCGCCCGGGAAGGCAGCAAAGTAGAGCGCAGCGCCGCCGTCGATCCGGTGCTCGGCGATGCGCAAACGCAGCTGTCCGCGCTGCCGGAAGTGGATATGGCGCGGGTAGCCGAAATGAAAGAGGCCATCAGCAGCGGAAAAATCGCGGTTAACCTCGACTCGCTGACCAACGCGATGCAGAAGTATTTCCAGAGGTAATAATGACTCACGCCGCCCAGCGCGTTAAGACCCTGATTCAGGATATGGCCGAAGATCGCCGCCACTACCTGGCCCTCAATGAGCTACTGCTCCGCCAGCGCGAGTACATTATCGCCCGCCGCACCGCGGAGCTTACCGCGCTCAACGAGCAGATCATGGGGTGTTACCAGACGCTGTCGCAGCACAGCCAGCGCCGCTATCGCCTGCTCAACCAGCTGGGCATCAGCGCCAGCGCCGAAGGAATACAAAGGCTCATCGCCCGCCTGCCCGCCAGCCACCAAAAGACCGTTGCCGCGCTCTGGCAAAGCCTGCAGCAGCAGGCCGAACGGTGCCACGCCGCCAATGAGCGCAACGCCGTGCTGATGAATATGCAGCAGGAGATCCTGACCAACCTGCTGAACGCCAGCGAACCGGAAAACTGGCTCTATCAGCAGGGGTAGGAACCGGTCGCTATTTTCCCTGTCGCCCGCCAGGTTTGAACTGTAGTGACGATACCCCGCGCCCTGACGACAGATTTCTGGCCCGACGCCGCGCCCGCCCGAACCGCGATTTCTCCGGGGCGGAAGCGCGCGCTCAGGGCCGCTTTTTTATCCGGAGAAGAGACATGACAGATATCGACTGGCGCATCTTCGATAAGGTTATCTGCATCCAGAGGCCCGAGCGCCGGGGCGACAGAAGCCGTAGCGAAGAGACACTGCAGCGCCTTGGGGTTCCCGCGCAAAACATTTACCGGCTTGACGCCGTACACCATCTGCTTGCGCACATTGGCGAGGCCCAAACCCATCTGGCCGCCCTCGAAACGGCTATCGCCCAGGGCTGGGGCACGGTGCTGATCCTGGATGAGGGGATGGTGTTCAACAGCGAACCGGGCGCGACAGAACGCCTGGGCCACTTTATCGAAGTGCTGAAAAGCATCAGCTGGGGCGGCGCGCTGCTGAGCGCGCAGTATCGCTCGGTCGCCCAGCTCAGCGCCGCTGACGCGATCGTCAGGCCGCTGGATGCCCGCCGCCCCTGCGCCTACGCCGTACACGCCGACTACCTGGCCATGCTCCATCAGTGCTTCAAAAACGCCGTGGACAATCTGCGTAAAGGGGGAGACGGCGACGAATACGCCATAGATATGGCCTGGCTGCCGCTGATGCAGCAACACACCTGGCTCGGCCTCTATCCCGTGGCCGGCCACCCGGCGGCGGGAGAGCCTCACGACTTCTATCCGGATCTGGCGGAGATAGCGCTATGAGAATCCCGAAAACGATCCACATCGTCTGGATTGGCGACGAGACCAAAACGCCCCATCAAATGATTGACACCTGGAAGCAGCAGAACCCCTCCTGGAAGGTAGTGGTGTGGGGTAACGCCGAGCTGCAAAAAACCGCGTGGATTAACCAGCGGCATATTGACGCGATGATAAGCGCGGGCAGGATGTGCGGGGCGGCGGACATTATGCGCTATGAGATCCTGTTTCATCACGGCGGCTTCGCGGTTGACGCGGACAGCGTCTGTATCCGCCCCCTTGAGGAGTGGCTTTTCGACAGCCAGGTGTGCGCCAGTATGGAAAGCGAGATCGCGCGTCCCGGACTTATCGCCAACTGTTATGTGGCGTCGGAGCCGCGGTCGGCGCTGATGGCCGAGCTGATTCTGGGGCTGACGAAAAAAGAGAGCGTGCTCGACGATCTGCCCTGGATCGTCACCGGTCCCAAATACCTGACCGAAACCGTACACAGGCTGAAATACGCCAACCTCACCTGCTGGCCAAGCCATTACTTTTTACCGACGCATTTTACCGGCCAGAATTACCTCGGCCGCGGCCACCGCTTTGCGTATCAAATGTGGGGAACCACCCGCAATATCAACGATAAGCTTGCGGACATCGCGCTGTAGCGAGGCGAATCGGGTGTTACCGCTCCGCCCCCTTGCGTTAAGCAAAGCCGCCTTTACCGGGCGGCGTTCTCCACAGACCTGACCCTCGTTCCGCACCCTGAGGACGCGGTTTGACTGAAGGGCGTCCGTCCGGCGTCAGGCTACAGCAGCGACAGGCCACACAGCAGGCTGTGATCGGGCGTATGCTCCGCCCTGCCGACAAACGGATTCTGCTGCTGCCAGCCCGCCAGGGCGGAGAGCAGCAGCACCACGTCGTCCGCCGTCAGCGCGCCCTGCTCGCTGCGGATCGCGCACAGCATGTTGATACGGAAGAAGCGCTCGGCCAGGGCCAGCAGCGCCTCGCCGTAGTTGGCGCAGCGGATGCCGGGGAAGACGTCGTTGTAAAGCTGATAGATCAGCGCATTGCGCAGGATATGCGGCTGTTCAGCAAACAGGGGAAGGTTGGCCGCGATGGCCTCCAGCTCCGTCAGCCGCTCCGCCAGCCGCGTCGGCTGCACAATCGCCAGCTCGCTCAGCTTCAGCGCGATGCCCATTTTTTCCGCCAGCGGCAGGTTCAGATTCAGGCGCATCTGCCCCATCGCTTTCAGCGCGGCAAGGCGGTTCTCCACCACCGGCGGCAGCAGCGTAAACTGCTCCGCCAGAACCCCCTGCTCCGCCAGCGTCGCCAGCTGTTCGCCCATCGCGGCGATGAGCGCCGGATCGCACTCGCCGCCGTCCTGATACTGCTGCGCCTTGCTGAGCAGCACGCCGATGGCGTACAGGCTGAGCTGCGGGGTCAGCGCCGGGTGGATCGCCAGGTTAATACAGTGCTGGCTCAGGGTTTCGCTCCATTCAGACAGCATCTCTTCGCTCTGGGCCTCTCCCTCGGTGGTGTGCAGGATAAAGGCCTGGGGATTCAGCAGCATCTCCCTGGCCGCCGTTTCGCAGCGCATATCCAGGCTTTCGCGCTGCTGGTTTTTCATCTTCACGCTGATGCGCGGCCAGCCCTGCTCGCCGTTCTGACAGGCCGGGCACTGGCACGGCGCGGCAAGCGCAGCAAAACGTACGACAAATTCAGGTTGGTAGTGTTCTATCAGTTCCATTTTTACTCTCTTCAGACGTTTTCTGGCCGATGTTTGCGGAAGAACCAGTGCGTGCAGTCAATGATTTCACCGCTTTCCGGGTCCGGGTGGTGTTGCAGGAAGGCAAAGCTGGGGCTGAAGCCCAGCCACAGATGGCCTCTATTCATCAGTGCCGCCCAGCAGCGGTCGAGGCTGACCTGGCATTCGATGGCCTGACGGTAGGCGTCCAGCAGGAGGTCGTAGTAGCCGGCGTTAACCGCGTAGGCGCAGCCGCAGCCCGCGTTAAAGATCCGCGCCACCCCCTTCAGCGAGCGGGTCAAGGTAAAATTCTCATAGCGCCCGCCGAGCAGCAGCATCTGCCACTCCAGCCGATCCAGGCCCCCCAGCAGCTTGTTAATGTCGTTAACCGTGTTCTCTTTTTTCACAAAACGCACGTCGGCATCCAGCAGCAGCACGTTTTTCCAGCCCGCGCCGATCGCCTGCTCCAGCACCCTGGCGTGGGTTTCCAGCTCGGCCCGCGCCGCCGACTCGCCGGAAACTTTCGCCACCGGCCAGAGCTGGTCGGCAGCGATGCCAAAGTCCAGCAGCGCCTGGCGGCGGTCGGCCAGCCCCGCCTCGTCCGCCGGATCGTAGAGCAGCGCCACCTTGCCAAAGGCCTGCCAGTTCACCTGTACGTTCAACGGCGCGCGGCAAAGCCGCCGGTAGTGCGCCAGCAGGTTGGCATCCTTAACAAAATCCTCCAGCGTCAGATCCACCGGCGTACTGCTGCCCATCACAAAATCTTTGTCGTAAGTGTTGCTGCTGTGGGAAATGCACAGGATGGCGCGCCGCGGATCGATCTGCTGCACCGGGGTGGTGAAGCCGTTAAGGAACGCCGTCTCCTCCCCCTGCGTCGCCGCGTCGTCATAGCGGTGCTTTTTCAGCAGATTGCGGTGATAGCCAAAGGTGCCGTTCAGGGCGTGCCGCGGCCCGAAGGGGTGGGTGATATAGATCTTATCCAGATGGCTGTACCAGATATAAATCTGGTCGCTGCCGGAAAACAGCGCCCTGTTGTCCTGCATCTGCGCCACCTGCCAGGAGATTTTATCCGGCGGATAGTAGTCATCATCGTCGAAACAGAGGATATACTCCCCCTGCGCCATGGCGTTGAGCATATTGCGTTTTTTGCCGAGGGCCAGCCGGGTTTCGCTGTGGACGTAGCGCACGTTGGGCTGCGCCGGGTCCGTCATCATGGCGATCAGATCGGCGCTGCTGCTGGCGGAGTCGTCCAGAATAATCAGCTCGCGCCTGTCGGCCGGGTAGTCCTGATACTGCCAGATATAGAGCAGATAGGGCAGAAACTCCCGGCGGTTCCAGGTGGGGCAGATCACGCTGACAAACGGCACGGGCCGGGGCCGTGCTCCCTGCTGACGCTGGAGCAGCGTCTCCATCAGAGAGCCTTTGGAGGAGGTTGTTTTCTTCTTCATAGCCTTTATCGTTGACGGGCCTGACGTTGTTGCCGCAGCCAGCACTGGGCGGAAACGGCATCGGTGAGCTTCTGTTCCCGGCGGCTAAGGTCCGCCTGCCGGTCGGCGCGTCTGGCGTCGAGCACCAGCTCAAGGCTTTTTTCCCGCTTTGCCTCGGCCAGCAGGTTCCCCTGCAGCTTCTGCGCCTCCAGGTTGGCCAGCGCCTGCTCCTGCTTCTGCCAGTCGATGATGCGCTGGATGTTATGTTTATATTTCGACTGGTTGATCATCATCGCCGCGCTGCTGCCGCTCTGGGAGCCCAGGCCTGCGGCAAGGGCCGACAGCGCGTCGATATTCTTTTCAAAGCGCTGGCACCGCTGGTTTTGCGAGGCCAGCTGGCTGCTCAGATCGTCTACCGCGCGGGCGCGCAGCAGGTGCAGTTGCTCAAGGGTGGAGATTAATTTGCTCATCGTGCGTTACCCTGCCTGCGCCAGCACGCACAAATCGCCGATGGTTGGCTCCAGCGGCGCGGCGTCCTGGACTTCCTGTTGTAAGAACTGGTTGATGGCCGGCGAGAGGCGCACCGCTTTATCCGCCAGCGGATCGGCACCGGCGACGTAGCCTCCCAGCGGGATCAGCGGCTTAATGCTCTGGTATTCGGCGTAGAGCTGCTTCAGGGCGCGGGCGGCCAGCTGATGCTCGCGGCCGGTCACCTGGCTCATACAGCGGCTGATGGACTGGCCGATATCAATGGCCGGGTAGTGCCCGGCTTCGGCCAGCTGGCGCGAGAGCACGATATGGCCGTCGAGCACCGCGCGGGCGCAGTCGACGATCGGGTCCTGCTGATCGTCCCCTTCCGCCAGCACCGTATAAATGGCGGTCATCGATCCTTCGCTTTCGCTGTTGCCGGCGCTCTCCACCAGCCGCGGGATCATGCCAAAGGCCGAGGGCGGGTAGCCCTTGGTGGCCGGCGGCTCGCCCAGAGACAGCGCGATCTCGCGCTGCGCCATGGCATAGCGCGTCAGGGAGTCCACCAGCAGCAGCACGTCTTTGCCCTTGTCACGATAGTAGCTGGCGATGGAGTGGCACAGCTCGGTGGCTTTAATGCGCATCAGCGGCGACTCATCGGCCGGCGCGGCGACGATAACCGACTTGGCCAGCCCTTCGGCCTGCAGGGCATTATCAATAAACTCTTTTACTTCCCGGCCGCGCTCGCCAATCAGCCCCACCACCACCACTTCCGCCTGGGTGTAGCGGGTGATCATGCCGAGCAGCACGCTTTTGCCGACGCCGCTGCCCGCCATCAGCCCGACGCGCTGCCCCTTGCCGATGGTCAGCAGGCCGTTGATGGCGCGGACGCCAACGTCCAGCGGCGCGTGAACCGGCCGCCGCTTCAGCGGATGTACCTGCGGCAGCTGCGGCGACAGCAGGGTCTCGCCCCCGAGCTTGCCCTTATCGTCAAGGGGTTCGCCGAGGCCGTTCACCACCCGCCCCAGCCAGCGATCGCCGATGGCGATGCCTTCGGCTTTGCCGGCGGGAAATACCCGCGCCCCGGCAATCAGCCCGGAGGGGTGCTTAAAGGGCATCAGCCAGGTGACGTCGCGATCGAAGCCGACCACCTGCGCGTCCATCAGCGCCCCGTCGGCGTTCTCGATATGGCACATCTGCCCCACCGCCAGCCGACAGCCGACGCACTCCAGCAGAATGCCGTTGACCCTGACCAGACGTCCGGCGACCCGCGCCAGATCGATCTGCTCAATGGAGCGCAGCGCCTCCTCAAAATCAAGGCTGCTCATGGGTCGCTTCCGGCAGCAGGCTGTTTTTCAGTACCTCCACGCACTGGTCGAGGCGGTGCTGACAGCCGACGTCCATTTCGGCGGTGTCGGTAACCACCCGGCACTCTCCCGGCTCCAGGGCGGGATCGGCCACCAGCCCCCACTCGCGCGCTTTCTCCGGCTCCGCCTCGCTGATGCGCATAAACTCTTCGCCGTTAAGGTGCACCCGCACCTGCTCCGGCGGGTGCGGCAGGCTGGTCAGCGCCTCTTCGACCAGCGCCAGCAGCTGCGTCGGATGCAGCGCCAGCTCGCAGCGGATCACCTGGCGGGTCACTTTTTCCACCAGCTGCAGCAGCTCCTCGCGGCGGCGCTGCTCGTAGCTCTCCAGGTAGCGCTGCACCTCTGCGGTCAGACGCTCAAACGGGGCGGCGGCGTCGAGAAACTGCTGGCGGGCCTGCTGTTTGCCCTCGGCCAGCCCTTTGCGCACGCCCTCATCAAACCCGAGCCGGACGCCCTCCTGATAGCCCTCTTCCCGGCCGTCCTCCATGCCCTGGGCGAACCCGCGGTTCATCCCCTCCTGAAAGCCCTCTTTGACCTGCAGCTGGTAGTCGGCAGGCTCCAGGGCGGCGGGCGCGGCCTCGCCGTCGGCCTGCGCGCCGCCGGCCTGCCGGTTGCGCAACGGCGGGAAGCGGTACAGGCGCGGCCTGACCACCGCCTGACGACTGCTGGTCAGCGCCTCCAGCGGGACGCTGCGTTTTTTGAACATGCTTTACTCCACCGTCTGCTCGGCAAACAGCTGCACCTGGATCTCGCCCTCTTCGGCCAGCTGGCGCACCACCTGCATAATCTCTTTCCGCACCTGCTCAATGCGCCGGAGCGGCACCGGTCCCAGGCGGTTGGTGGTACTTTGCAGCAGCGTGACCTGACGCTTGGGCATCACGTTAAAGATGGCCTGGCGCAGCACCGGCTCCGTCCCCTTCAGGGCCACCGCCCACTCTTCGATCGGGATCTCCTCCATCAGGCGCTGCAGCGTCGCCGGGGTCTGGCGGCTGAGAATGAAGAATTCGTACATCTCATCCTTCAGATCCTCAACCACCTTCGCATCGCGCTCGCGCAGCTGATCCAGCAGCTGCTGCTGGTTGCCGGGAATGCGGTTGACGATGTTGGCCGCGTGCTTCAGGCCGACCACCTTCGAGCCGTGTTCAGAGAGCACCGCCACGCCGCGATCGATCAGCCGGTCCAGCTCGTCGATCACGTCGCGGTTGATATCGTCCAACCGCGCCACGCGATAGATAATTTCATCCTGCCGCTCCTGGGGCAGAACGCTGAGCACGCTGGCGGCGATATCCGGCGGCAGGAAGGCGAGAAACACCGCCTGCAGCTGAAGGTGTTCCTGCTCGATCAGCGCCGCCAGCTGCGGGGTATCCACCCACTGCAGGCGCGCCATGCGGTAGCGGATCTCCTCACCGTAGATCCCGTTGATCACGCTGCGGGCGATCTCGCTGCCCAGCGCCTTTTCCAGGATGCTGCGCAGGTAGGTGCGCGAGGCCCCGTTGATCCCGCTCTGCTCGCGGTAATCGGAGAAAAAATTATTCATCGCCTGGCGCGCCTGATGCACCTTCACATCGTGAAGCCGCGCCATCGTCTCACTCAACAACACCACCTCTTCGCGGTTCAGCTTCTGCATCACCTGCGCGGCGGCCTCCTCGCCAACGCTCATCAACAGGATCGCCGCCTGTTCCAGACGGCTGCGCCCGGAGGAGGATTGTTGTTGATCATTCCTGTTTGCTGTTGCTTCGGTCATTGCTGTTGATCCATTGTTTCAGTACCTCTGCCACACGTTCGGTTTCGCTTTTGGCCAGCAGCTGGAGAAACTCGACTTTGGTCTCCAGGCCGGAGCTTTGCGGCGGCAGCAGCTCTTCATTATTGTTGAACGCCGCTTTCGACAGCCCGACAAACTCTTCATCGCTCACCTTCTGGTCGTTGTCCGGTTCCTCCAGCGCTTTCTTCGCGGTTTCGCCGTCGGGGGTGACCGGCTCCCGGCGACTAAAGCGCTGCGCCAGCGGACGCAGGCCGAACAGCAGCGCCAGCAGGGCCAGCAGCCCGATGCCGCCGTTCTGTCCCCAGTACTGGATGGCGGGGTCCTGCCACCACTTCAGCTCCGGTATCACCTCGCTTTCCGGGGCGGTGAAGGTCAGCACGTCCAGGGTCAGGGCGTCGCCGCGGTTTTTCTCAATGCCCGCCGCGCTCTCCACCAGCCGGGTGATGGTGGCCAGCTGTTCCGGCGTAACCTTTTCCAGCGCCGGAGCGGCCTGGTTGAGCACCACCGCCACGCTCATTTTTTCCAGCTTATAGCCCGGATGGCGGATATGGCGGATATCGCGATCGAACGCATATTTGCGCTGCTGCTGGCTGCGGCTGGAGAGCGAGCGCGGGTTGGTGTCGTTGGCGGCGTTTGCCGCGGGCGGGTTGCCCGCCGCCTGGTCCGCCGCGGCCTGCGGGGCCTGGTTGACCGGGCGGTTGCTCAGGGAGCCGGGAATGCCGAACGCCATCTCGTTGGTGGTGTTCTCTTCGCTCAACTGCTCGTCGCTGACCCGCGGCTCTTTGCCCAGCCGCTCCTGAGTCTCCTCCACGCGGCTGAGATCCACGGTCGGGGCGACGCTGATACGAAAGTTGCCCGCCCCGACCAGCGAGGTCAGCAGGGTGGCGATATTCTGCCGGGTGTCTTCGCGAATGCGCTGCATGACCTCTTCGCCCATGCGCTTGCCCGCCGTGCCGCCGTCAGGGCCGGTGACGCCTTCCGACAGCAGGTTGCCGCTCTGATCGACCACCCGCACCGACTCAGGCTGCATCCCCGGCACGCTTCCCGCCACCAGCTGTACGATGGAGGCCACCTGCTGCTCGTCCAGCTTTTTGCCGTAGCGCAGCTGCACCATCACCGACGCGCTGCTGGAGGGTTTGTTGGTCAGCACAAAGGAGCTGGACTCATTTAGCCCCAGGTGCACGCGCGCGTTTTCCACCGGGTCCAGCGCCATAATGCTTTTCGCCAGCTCCCCTTCCATGCTGCGCTTATAGCGGACATTCTGGATAAACTGGCTGCTGCCCAGCAGCTCGTCTTTATCCATCAGCTCGTAGCCGTCCGGCGTGAGGGCGCTGATACCTTTCGCCGCCAGCGCCATTCGCGCCCTGGGCAGCGTGGTTTCGCTCACCAGAATCTGCCCGTTCTCCGGGTTAATGCGGTAGGCGATATTTTCCGCCCCCAGCACCTCGACCACCTGGGCGACCGGCAGATGCTCCCGGGAGCCGTAGAGCGCGACATAGCCCTGGTTGCGATACCACAGCGACAGAACGATCGCCGCCGCCAGCGCGACGCCGCCCGCGATAACCAGGATTTTAGGCTTGTTCAGGGCAGACGGTACTGACAGGGAGGGGAAACGACTTTTAATCTTAGTTAGCACAGAAAAAACCTTAGAGCGGAATATTCATGACTTCGTCCAGCGCCGTGGTGAGCTTGTTGCGCACCTGCATCATGGCCGAAAAAGCCACGCTGGCCTTTTGGCTTTCGATCATCGCACCGGTTAAATCGTCGCTCAGGCCCATATCGATGGCCTGCTGCCGGGCGCTGGCGCTGTGCTGAACGGCGTCGACGTGATTAATGGCCTCGTTCAGCACGCCGGAAAAGGAAACCGGTTCGCTGATGCCGAACAGATCGTTGGCGGGCGCGATGGTGGGGGCGGCCTCAACCGATCCGGCCGAAGCCAGCGCGGCGGTCTGCTGCATTCTTCCCAGCAGCTCGTGGCGCGTAACGTTAATGCCTGCGGCGGTAATTTTATCCATTCTTCACTTCCTCATGGCCTCAGGAATAACATTCAATATCAATGCCTTCGTCGCGCATGGAGGCGAGACGATAGCGCAGGGCGCGCGGCGTGATGCCGAGGAACGCCGCTGTTTTGGACTTATTCCCTTTATGGCGCTTAAGCAGCTCCATGATGTACTGGTACTCCGCCAGGCGGCCGTGCAGCTTGACGTCGCGGATCGAGCGGCTGTCCGCCGCCTGCTCGCGGTAGGCGGGCATCATGTCGATAACCTGTGCCTCCGGCTGGGCCGCGCGCTGGCCAAGGCCAAAGTCGGCGGCGTCAATCACTTCGCCGTTGCATAAAATCATCCCGCGCTGGATCACGTTCTCCAGCTCCCGGACGTTGCCCGGCCAGTCGTATCTGAGCAGCGCCGCGCGCGCGTCGTCGCTCAGGCGCAGCTCGCCCTTGTGAAAGGCGCGGTATTTAGCGATAAAGCGCTGGGCCAGCGGCAGGATATCCTGTCGACGCTCGCGCAGCGGCGTGATATGAATAGGCACCACCGAAATACGGTAGTAGAGATCCTGACGAAAACGCCCTTCGGCAATTTCCTGCTGCAGGTCTTTATTGGTTGAGGCGATCAGGCGAATATCCAGCGGAATACGCTTATGGCTGCCGAGGCGCTCAACTTCCTGCTCCTGTAATACCCGCAGTAGTTTCGCCTGCAGCGCCAGCGGCATATCGCCAATTTCATCCAGCAGCAGCGTTCCGCCGTTGGCCTGTTCAAATTTACCCGCCACGCCCGCTACCGCGCCGGTAAAGGCACCTTTTTCATAGCCGAATAAAATAGCTTCCAGCATACTTTCCGGAATAGCGGCGCAGTTAACCCCAACGTAGGGCGCATCGCTGCCGCTGGCATTCTCATGAATGTATTTAGCAATACATTCTTTACCTGTTCCCGTTTCGCCTGTAATCAGTACCGATACATTATACTTAGCAACGCGACGCGCCAGCGACATGACGCTAACGCTGGCTGGAGAAACGGCGACAAAGCCGTTCTCATTACGATCTTCGCATTCAATGATAATACTCATTTAGGTATACCAACAGAAAAAGACAAATTAAGAAATATGCTTTTCAATAATTATCAAGAGCACCCTTAAGAAAGTACGCAAATCCTTTTTGTTAATAAATACCCGGCAGATGTTAATAAAAACGGGGAGTTTTTTTAACTTTTGACTAAGGTAAATTCCCTGAAGTTCGGGCAGTATACGCAGGGATTAAGAATTGTCTTGTTTTTAATGGGTATTAAAATATTAATCCATATAAATCAATGAATTAACAAACACAGGAATAAGAAAAATCCTGGATAAATAATGGATTAATAACCCATCAATACTTGCAATAGCATACTTAAGATTGTCTAATCTACCCCCTGATGGAACCGGTGGGAAGTTCGCCAGTGAAACCTCTCCCATGACAGGTAAGAGCGACACAACGTTTTTAAAACTCAAATACCTCCAGGGATTTTTTTACGGTTCAATCTGCACACCACCAGAAAGTGGCGTTATTTTTCACCTGATCTTTTGGTAACCCGGAATAATCATGAACCCTGCATCACAGCGAGCAAGAATTCATCAGCGAAAGGATTTATCTTCTCTGGTAAAGCTCGACACCCGTAAACTCGGTCGTCCGTGGCACAAGTTACCAAAGTTGATGAATGACAGTTTTGACATTCTTGATGCGCGTCTGAGCATTTATTTTCTGAAAAAACTTCGCGTTAACGCCGCGCTGAAGTCGATGACCTTCGCCATCGACCAACAATATAAGAATGCGCAGGTGTTTTCGACGCCCTATGGTAATGTCGCGTTTGTTATCGACCGTATTTTATTACTCAACATCCTCCATGATTTTTACGGCTTAAGTAAAGACAGCAACCACGTTGCGCCGGATGAATCTCTGCGCGTGACCAAAACAGAAGAGCGTCTGAAGAGTAAACTGGGGCAGGAGCTGACCCAGCTGGTGATTTGCAAAGAAACCTTTGGCGAGAACCTGGAAATTAAGGTCGACTACTCTGCGGTAATTAGCCACTGGTCCTGGTGCATTACCTTTACCCTCGCCGGGTACGACCACGGCTCCTTTACGATTCTGCTTGACCATCATCACGTCGATCGGATGCTGGCGATTCTCCGCTCGCCGGACGGCTCCGGCAACCGCGTCGCCAAAAGCGCGCAGCTAAGCCCTGTGCAGATAGAACGACTGTTTGAAAGTCTGCCGCTAAAGCTGACCGGGCGTCTGGCCAGCCTGAACCTGACCGTCGCCCAGATCGCCGACATTAAGCCTGGCGATATTATCCCTATCGGAATTAACGAACCTTTACCGGTATTTATCGGCAAAGAACAGATTTTTGAGGCTGCTATCGTCGAAGATCGTAGCAAACTGTTTTTGTGCGATATCCATGATAAGACAACCGAGAAGCAATATGAGTGATTTGCAACACGAGCTGAGCCAGACCCTTGACCTTGACGACCTGAACCTGAGCGACATGCCGCAGGAGGAGACCGTTGAAGGCAATATTCGCCTCGATTTACAGCCGGAAACCGCGAACGCCGCGCTGACCGACCTGCGCAAAATGGCGCTGTTCAGCCGCATTCCGGTGACCCTGACCCTTGAGGTCGCCTCGGTGAATATCTCTCTGGCCGAACTGATGTCGGTCAACGGCGATTCGGTGATTGAACTGGACAAGATGGCGGGCGAGCCGCTGGATATTAAGGTCAACGGCATTCAGTTCGGCAAAGCGGAAGTGGTGGTGCTTAACGATAAGTACGGCCTGCGCATCATTGAGTTCAACGCCAAAGAGCTGGGTGAGCTGACGCGATGAAGCGCGGGTTTAATCGGGGCGGCATCGCCCTGCTGCTGCTGGGGCTGGCCCTTGCGTCGCCGGCGCTGGCCGCAGGCGGCGACGTCACGCTGTTCAGCACCGCCGCCAACGGCGCGGGCCAGGACTACAACGTTAAGATTGAAATCCTGATCCTGATGACCCTGCTCGGCCTGCTGCCGATCATGGTGCTGATGATGACCTGCTTCACCCGCTTTATTATCGTGCTGGCTATTCTGCGCCAGGCCCTGGGCCTGCAGCAAAGCCCGCCCAATAAAATCCTCACCGGGATCGCCCTGGCGCTGACGCTGCTGGTGATGCGCCCGGTGTGGACCACCATCTACGCCGACGCCGTCGAGCCGTTTCAGCGGGATGAGATCACCCTGAAGCAGGCGCTGGCGAAGGCGGAAGTGCCGCTGAAAAAATATATGCTGGCCCAGACCAACAATAAGGCGATGGCGCAGATGATGAGCATCGCCGGCATCAAAGGCGACGCGCGCGAGCAGGATCTGACCATTATCACCCCGGCCTATCTGTTGAGCGAGCTGAAAACCGCCTTCCAGATCGGCTTTATGATCTACATTCCCTTCCTGGTCATTGACCTGATCGTCGCCAGTATCCTGATGGCGATGGGGATGATGATGCTGTCGCCGCTGATCGTCTCGCTGCCCTTTAAGCTGATGCTGTTCGTGCTGTGCGACGGCTGGACGCTGATCGTCGGTACGCTCACCTCCAGCGTTCAGGGCCTGTAGCGATGATGAACATGGACACCGCGGGCGACATTATGGCGACCGGCATCCATCTGGTGCTGCTGATCTCCGCCGTTGCCATCGTTCCCAGCCTGATCGTCGGGCTGTGCGTCAGTATTTTTCAGGCCACCACCCAGATTAACGAACAGACGCTGAGCTTTCTGCCGCGCCTGGTGGTCACCCTCGGCGTGCTGATCTTCGCCGGCAAGTGGATGTTGACGCAGCTGGTGGATTTTACCATCCAGATCTTTCACCAGGCGGCGGCGCTGGTAGGGTAAACCACGATGGGAATCGACGTTCAGACGCTGTTCACGCCGCTGCTGGCCCTGATGCTGCCCTTCTTTCGCATCCTCGCCTTTTTGCACTTTGCGCCGGTGCTCGACAACCGGGCCTTTTCCCGGCGCATCAAGGTGGCCGTCGCGCTGGCCCTGGCGGTGATCATTACCCCGATGCTGCCCAACGACGTGACGCCGGAAGGGCTACTTTCCATGCGCACCATTCTGCTGATCGGCGAGCAGCTGCTGTGGGGATTTCTCTTCGGCATGGCGCTGCAGCTGGTGTTCGTGACCCTGCAAACCGCCGGGCACATCCTGTCGATGAACATGGGGCTGGGGATGGCGATGATGAACGATCCGGTTAACGGCAGCTCCACGACGGTGATCGCGCAGATTATCTATGTGTTCTGCGCCCTGCTGTTCTTCATTATGGACGGCCACCTGCTGCTGGTCACCATTCTCTATAAGGGCTTCAGCTACTGGCCCATCGGCCAGGCGATCAACCATCCGACGCTGCTGCTGATCGTGCAGGGGCTGGGCTGGATCATGGCTTCCGCCACGCTTATCGCCCTGCCCACCACCTTTGTGATGCTGATCGTGCAGGGCGGCTTCGGGCTGCTGAACCGCGTATCGCCAACGCTGAACCTGTTTTCGCTGGGCTTTCCCATCAGTATGCTGTTTGGCCTGCTCTGTATCTCGATGATGATGACCAATATTCCGGATCACTATCTCAACCTGACCAATGACGTGCTGGCGAAACTTGACGCCATAAGGGTGCGCTGATGTCCTCCAGCGGCGATAAAAGCGAAAAACCCACCCCCGGCAAACTGCGCAAGGCGCAGGAAAAAGGCGACATCCCGCGCTCGAAGGATCTGACCATGGCGGCGGGGCTGGTGGCCTCCTTTTTCACCCTCGGCACCTTCCTGCCCTATTATCAGCAGCTGATCCGCGAGTCGTTTGCCGCGGTCGGCGAGTTTGCCGGCCGCCCCGACGATCCCACCGCCCTGAGCCAGTTTATGCTGCTGAATCTCTGGGTGCTGCTGCGCTTTATCGCCACCCTGGTGCCGGTACCGCTGTGCTGCGTTGTCGCCAGCCTGGTGCCGGGCGGCTGGATTTTCGCGCCGGTTAAGCTGAAGCCGGATTTTAAAAAACTCAGCCCCATCAGCGGCGTCAAGCGGATGTTCTCCGCCAGCCACTATACGGAGGTGGGCAAGATGCTGCTCAAGTGCGGCATTATTCTCGCCGCGCTGTATATGCTGGTACAGGATGCGATGCACGACCTGCTGCACCTGCAGCAGATGCATCTGCGCCAGGCCATCGTCCAGGGGTTCGCCATTTTTCGCCACGTCTTCATCTACTTTATCAGCGTGATCGTGATTTTCGCCCTGCTGGACGTGCCCCTGAGCAAGTTCCTGTTTACCAAAAAGATGCGCATGACCAAACAGGAGGTCAAAGAGGAGCATAAGAACAACGATGGCAACCCGCAGATTAAGGGGCGCATCCGCCAGCTGCAGCGGCAGATGGCTATGGGGCAGATCGCCCGCACCGTGCCGACGGCGGACGTGATCATCACTAACCCGACCCACTACGCCGTGGCGCTGAAATACGATCCCCAGCGCGCCGAAGCGCCTTATATCGTGGCCAAAGGGGTCGACGACGTGGCGCTCTGGATCCGCGAAGTGGGTGCCAGACACAGCGTTGAAGTGGTGGAGTTTCCGCCCCTGGCGCGGGCGGTCTACTACACCACCCGCGTCAATCAGCAGATCCCGGCAAAGCTTTTTCGCGCTATCGCCCACGTGCTGACCTACGTCGTGCAGCTCAAATCCTGGCGCGAAGGCAATGTCCAACACCAACCCCGCCTGAACAGGCAGATCAACATTCCTCAAGAGGTACTGAAGGCCAATGGCGAACAGTAAATTACGCAACGCGCTGGCCGTGCTCCGACAGGGGCAGATCGGCGTGCCTATTCTGCTTCTCTGCGTGCTGGCAATGGTTATTCTGCCGCTGTCGCCGCTGATGCTGGATATTCTGTTTACCTTTAACATCGTGCTGGCGGTCATCGTACTGCTGGTCTCGGTCAATATGCAGCGTCCGCTGGACTTTGCCATTTTCCCGACCCTGCTGTTGATCACCACGCTGATGCGTCTGACGCTGAACGTCGCCTCCACCCGCGTGGTGCTGCTGAACGGCCATGAGGGCGAAGGCGCGGCGGGTAAGGTTATTGAAGCCTTTGGCCAGGTGGTGATTGGCGGCGACTTCGTCGTCGGCTTCGTGGTGTTTGTGATCCTGATGATCATTAACTTCGTGGTGGTCACCAAGGGGGCGGAGCGTATTTCGGAGGTCTCCGCGCGCTTTACCCTGGACGCCCTGCCGGGTAAGCAGATGGCCATCGACGCGGACCTGAACGCCGGGCTGATTAACCAGCAGCAGGCGCGCAGGCGTCGTCAGGAGGTGTCAAAGGAGGCGGACTTCTACGGCGCGATGGACGGGGCCTCGAAGTTTGTCCGCGGCGACGCCATCGCCGGGATCATGGTGCTGATCATCAACGTGATCGGCGGTATCTGTATCGGTATCTTTAAGTACGATCTCGACGCCGGCCACGCCTTCCGCCAGTACGTGCTGCTGACCATCGGCGACGGCCTGGTCGCCCAGATCCCTTCGCTGCTGCTGGCCACCGCCGCGGCGATCATCGTCACCCGCGTCAGCGAAGGCAACGACGTCAGCGATGAGATTAAGACCCAGCTGCTCTCCCGGCCGAAGGTGCTCTATACCGCCGCCTTCGTGATGTTTATTCTCGCCGTCGTGCCGGGAATGCCGCACATCGCCTTTCTCAGCTTCACCGCCCTGCTGCTGTTCGCGGCCTGGCGTCAGAGCAAGGCGGTGCAGCCGGCCAAGGACGAGACGGATATGGAGGCCCTCAGCGAGGCCCTGACCCCGGAAGCGACGCCCGCCATCTCCTGGGACAGCATTCCGCTGGTGGAGCCTATCGGCCTGAACCTCGGCTATAAGCTGGTCACCCTGGTGGATGAGGCGAAGGGCAGCCCGCTGTCGCAGCGTATTCGCGGCGTCCGGCAGGTGATCTCCGAGCTGTGCGGGGTGCTGCTACCGGAGATCCGCATCCGGGAGAACTTCCGCCTGAAGCCGGCGCAATACGCGATTCATATCAACGGGATCCGTACCGCGCTCGGCGAGGTGCAGGCCGATAAGCTGATGGCGATCCCCGGCACCGAGCTGTACGGCGAAATCAACGGCATTCTGGATACGGACCCCGCCTACGGCATGGCCATCGTCTGGATCGATCCGGAGCAGAAGGCGAAGGCGCTGAATCTCGGCTATCAGGTGGTGGACTGCGCCAGCGTGGTGGCGACCCACGTCAATAAGGTCGCCCGCGCCTGCCTGCCGGAGCTGTTCAATTACGACGATATCACCCATCTGCACGCCCGGCTGGCGCAGCAGGCTCCAAAGCTGGCGGAGGATCTCAACGCCGCCTTTAGCTATACCCTGCTGCTGCGCGTGTACCGCCAGCTGCTGCTGGAGCAGGTTTCGCTGAAGGATATCGTGACCATCGCCTCGACCCTGCTGGAGAGCGTCGCGGTGACGAAAGATCCCATCCTGCTGGCCTCCGACGTGCGCTATGCCCTGCGCCGCGCCATCGTCCACGCCATCAACGGCGATCGTAAACAGCTGGCGGCTTACACCATCGACAGCCAGCTGGAGAATATGCTGCTGGGGGCGCTCAACCAGGCGCAGCAGGCCGGAAAGGTGGCGCTGGACAGCTTCCCCGTCGACCCGAATATTTTGACCCAGCTGCAGACCACCATGCCGGTGATCTACGAGCAGATGAAGGCGAAGGGGCTGCCGCCGCTGCTGCTGGTCACCCCGCAGCTGCGTCCGGTGATTGCCCGCTATGGCCGACTGTTCGCCAGCGGGCTGCATATTCTCTCTTATAACGAAGTGCCGGACGACGCGGACCTGAACATTGTCGGGACGCTGGCCTGATGAGGGAAAGGCGCGGCGGGTTATTTATCCAGATAAGAGAGCTTCCAGCTGGCAAGCGTTCGCGGCATTTTCCTGACGTCGTTGCCGCGCGTGCTGAAGTAGTACAAATGCGGCTTTCCGGCGACGTCGGTCTCTACCCTCGCCGCCCAGATATCGCTGGGGGTATACATAATAATCGCCGTGTGGCGGTTGGCAGCGCCGCGCACCCACATCGAGACCACCGTCGCGCCGATATTGTCGAGGTCGTCCCGATAGATGTAAACATTAGCGGTATCGACAAACTTCTGGTAGTCCCCCCCTACCAGCGCGCGAAAACGCGCGTCCATGCCGGGATCGGCGAAGATCCCCAGCGAGTGCAGCGTCGGCTTCGGGCGGGGATCGTGTTCAGAACGGACGTAGCGCCCGTCGATAAACGCCCCGGTGGGCATGGAGAGGCGACACCCCCAGTCGGCGTTGCTGTAAACCTGAATCGCCCCGTCTTTACGCGGGATGAATAACAGCTTGCAGTTGCTGGTATCGACAATGCGTTCGACCAGCGCCATGCCGTACAGCTTGCGCGCCTCGGCGGTAAATTCATCTCTGTTCAGCCCCGACCAGATACGCATATCCGTGGTCACCGACCACTCCGCGCTGCGGCTAAACTGGATGGTTCCGCCGCTGAGGTTGGCCACGCTGGTGTTCCACCACAGCCCCTCCCAGTCAAAGTCGGGCGCGACGTCGGAAATGGCGCTGATGCCCTGGTAATAGGCCAGCTCGATACAGCTGTCGGAGGTACAGCGCCGCAGGGATTGTTCCCATTCGTGATATTTTTTGGCGAGCTGGGGGGTGGGATTGTCGGTCAGCATGGCGTGATAGATCACCGTCATGGTGCTGTCCAGCCAGTGGAGATTGTCATTATTGCAGATGGTATTCTCTAAAGGCATAGAGGCGCGCTGGCAGTTAACCGCCCAGGCGCTGGTAGCGAACAGTGATACAAGTAGTATCAGACAGTTAATCAGGCGACCCATCATGATGAATAATCATTAACCAATACAGGGGCTTATTTTGTCTAAATTCTGATTTTTTTGCAATGGAACATAAGAATTTACTTATTTTATAAACAGTGGCACACGGCGACCGGAGCGTAAACGAGGTTGTCCTGACGGACGTTCAAAACCCGATGCGGCCGCAGGAGCGGGACAGCCGCCTGAAGTCGACGCGCCGGAGAGAGATTTTCCCGGAGGGGATTAGCCCGGCGGGAGCGGCCTGAGGCTTATCCCGGCCCCGACATGGCCACCTTACGCCAGCGGATAAAATTTTATTTAAGTTATTCTCTCGCGGTGTCGCTTTAGCCGTCAGGAACCCTGTCCCTACCATGCCGGCCCGCAAGACCGACTATTTCAGAGAAAAAAGATGACCGATACCGCCAACACCCATGCCCTGCAATCCGACCTCGAAATTGTACGCAATCTTACCTGGGCCAACGCCCAGTCCCTAAGCGAAGCTCACGATCTGTTGCTTGAACAGGCCGCCATTAGCCGACGCAAAGCGTCCGCCAATCCGCTGGCCCGCTACGGCCAGAAGGCGTTCTCACAAAACGACGAGGATGGCATTACCCTTGAGATCCTCCGTCGCCTGGGCCTGACGCAGGGCACTTACGCAGAGTATGGCGTGGGCAACGGGCTGGAAAATAACACCCTTATCTTAGCCAGCCTGGGCTGGAAAGGGTTCTGGGTCGGCGGCGAAAGCTTAGCGTTTGACGTGAGTCAGGCCCGGAGACTGCGCTACCTTCGCGACTGGATCACCCTCGAAAACCTCTATCATCTGACGCTTCAGGGCCTGCAGTACCTTCAGGTCGCCACCCCGGACGTTGTCTCGCTCGACCTCGACGGCAATGACTACCACTTCGTTGAGGCGCTGCTGCGGGAGTCCGTGCTGCCCTCGCTCTTTATCGTGGAGTACAACGCGAAATTTATTCCTCCGACCCGCTTTGTCATGCCCTATAACGCCACGCATCAGTGGGACGGCAGCGATTATTACGGGGCCTCGTTAACCGCCTTTGTCGAGCTTTTCAAGGAATTCGGCTACCGGCTGGTGTGCTGCAACGCCCAGACCGGCTCCAACGCCTTCTTTGTTAAAGAGGAGGCCGCCGGGCTGTTCGCGGACGTGCCGCAGAACATTATGGATATCTACGTTGAACCCCGTTTTTATCTATACAGAAAGTATGGCCACCCGGTTTCCCCACAGACGGTAGCGGCGCTGGTGCAGTAACCCGCACCGCTATTCTGCAAGCGCCGACGGCCCGTCGGCGCATTTCTGACGTTTTGTTGGCCTGGCCGGCTGAAATTATTCAGTACGCTAAAATGCAATTATACCCGTCATACTTCAAGTTGCATGTGCGTTGGCTTTATTCGGCCCTGGGGCCTCACCCTGAAGGGCCGCCGCCAGCGGCGTTCAAATCGGCTAAGCCGATTTGTCCTCGCTCACCCCAGTCACTTACTCCAGTAAGCTCCTGGGGATTAATGAGAGACATCCCTGTCTCTCACCAGAGGCAGCCTGCGGCTGTTCAAATTCGTTCCTGACGAATTTGTCACTGCGTCGCCGCGTGATTCGGCCTGATGGCCTCACCCCTTCGGGGCCAGCCCCGGGGCTGTTCAAAACGCGCTGCGTTTTGTCCTGCAACTCGAATTATTTAGGGTATATAAAAAAATAAAAAGCGACATCTTAGCCGCCAAACTTAAACGCCGGGGATAAAAAAATTATTTTTTATTCGCCTCGCACACTCCTTACCAACAATGATTGACGCTGGCCCGCCGCCGTTAATATTATTATTGCAAAAAGCTAACAAAGGCTGTTATTTAAATATTATTAATTCACACAACGCTGGGTCCTTAAAAATAAAAGCTATGTTTTTCAAAAGCTTAAGTCATTAACAATTGAGCACTTTGCGCAAAATCATTCTGCGCCGTCGTCGTCTGGAAACTTATAGCTACCGCTTTACAGCTGTGATAACATTAATTTTAACGCAGTATTAAATATCGAAGGAAATATAAATGGGGAATGTGGTACGCTTTCCGATAAATGTATTAGTCAGTGATTATGGCGTGACGCATTTTATCGAAACCGGTTACGGTAAAGGGGTCTCCTGTAAGGCCGCTGTCGCTTATGGTTTTACCAAAGCACTGTCGTGTGAAATATATCCTGCCCTGCATCAGAAGGCGTTGCAAAACGATAAAATCAGCGTCGCGTTATCCGACAGCATTGATTTCCTCAATTCCGCCGAGATTACCTCTACCCTGGCGGAGAAACGCTGCCTGATTTTCCTCGATGCGCACTATCCAGGTGCCGATTTTCACTATGAAGACTATAAAAGCAGCAAATGGGATAAAGAGATAAAGCTACCGCTTCTTGAAGAGCTGGCCCTGCTGCAGGGGAGATGCGATAACAGCGTCGTCATTATTGACGATTGCCGTATCTATCTTGATGAACTGGAGGTCTATGACGGGCCGATGGGCGAGATCGCGGAAAACGATTTTGCCAACAAGCAGAAATTTATCGAACTTCTGCAGGGTTTTAACGCCACGCACGATGTCTATCTGCTGCCTCACGATACCGGCTACGCGGTTCTCTGGCCAAAGCGCTGGGGAGATAACGTTCTGGTGCCGTACATTCTGCCCGGCGATCCGACGGCCAAATTCAAACTTAGCGCCGGCGTAACGGGCACAACCTCCATGTCCATCAATCGCCGCCTGCAGGACGCCCGCTTCACCAGCCGCTGGTTAACCGGATACGGCCTTGATATTGGCGGTGGCAATGACAGCATCGGTATTTATCAGTCTCTCTTCCCGCTGATCAAAGCCGTTACGCTTTACGATCTGCCCCAGGGCGACGCGCAGTATCTGTATAACGTCCCCGATAACGCCTTTGATTTTGTCTATTCCGCGCACTGCCTTGAGCATATGGTGGATCCTGAGGTGGCGCTGAACAGCTGGTTCCGGGTGCTGAAAAAGAATGGCTATATGATCCTGACGATCCCGGATGAAGATATGTACGAGCAGGGCGTCTGGCCATCCACCTTCAATTATGACCATAAGCACACCTTCACTATTTTCAAAAGAGAGAGCTGGTCTCCGGTATCCATCAACGTTCTTGAGCTGCTCCGGAAGATCGACGGTGCCTTTGAAATACAGAAGATTGAGCTGTTGAACCAGAGCTATTTAACCAACGTCTCTCGCGTTGACCAGACGAGAACGCCCTATGCCGAAAGCGGCATTGAGATCGTGATTAAAAAGGTCGGCTAACCACGTCAACGAGCACTCCCTGCACGATTCGGGCCGCATAACGGATTTCGCTTCAACGATGCGCCACCGCCCCGGTGGCGTTTCAGCGCGGAAAGCCGCCGTTTCCCGCCCGGCAAGCAGAGTAAAGAAGCAGCTAACAAAGGCATTTCATGTATAACTTAACTATCTATATCAACGGAGAAAGTTCTTACAATATTTACCATTTCGCGGATGCCCTGATAAACCGCAGGGAAAATGACGTGTCGCTCTTTTTTATAAAAAATAAGCAGCTCAACCTGCCGCACCGTGAAAACGTGATGATTTTCGACTTCCCTGAAACTATTACGGCGGAGTGGCTTGCTACCGTTTATCATTTTGCGCGAAAAATAAATGCCGCTTCCGTGCGGATATTTTCCGCCGTCCAGTATGGGGAAACCATTAACTTCCCGCTGATCGCCGCTTTCCGCCAGGACAGGCTCAACGGCCTGTCGCTGTCGCTCTGCCTGTTTGAAAGCAGCTTCAACGATATTATTAGCCGCCAGCAGTATAACGCCCTGCTTAATGAGGGTCTGCCGTGGCGGGCGTATGGCAAAAATTTTCAGCAAAAGCTGCTTACCGACAGCGGCGAGTGGGATGAGGTCTATAATTACCTGTTTAACCAGCTGGTTCCCACCCAGTACTATTTTTATGACTTTTATAAAAACGATAATCCTGAATTCTCCTCAGCGTCGCATTATCGCTATCTGAGCGACTTTCACCATACGCTCGACCGGGAAGCGGTGAACCGTCTTCTCTCTCTGCTGGGGGCGGGCGTCAGCATGATTGACACCCTCCGGGAGGTTTGTGAACAGAAAAAAACGCTGTTTTTTGTCGATGACGGCACCGATCATCCGTTAGGAGAGTCCGGTAAAGACGCCTGTCTGGCCAGGGAGATTCAGAATAAGGGCTTTGAGTTCGTCTTTTTACTGAACTATAAAGGCGCGGTGGAAAACCTGTGCCCCAGCGGCGTTAATATTCTTCGCCTGCCCGAAGCCATGACCCTGGAAGTATTAACCCTTGCCGGAATAACGCCCGGAGAGGTGTATGGCCTGTGCTCGCAGGCGATCTTCGCGGCGAAAAAAGAGAATATTAAGGCGCTCTTTTTTCATGAGGATTGCGGGCAGGAGAGCAACAAAAAGCTCTGCCAGTATCTTGACGCAAACCGCTATGGCGATATTCCGCGCCTGTTTATTAATGAAACCCAGCGGCGGTTAGAGCAGGGCTATACTCCCGGCCAAATCTTTTTGCTCGCCGATTCGATGGGAGACGTCCTTTTTGCCGCGGGCGCGCTGAACGCGCTGAGAGAGACGCTTCCCGGCCCGTTTATCTGTATTGTTCCGCAAATTTATCATGGGTTGCTCTCTTTATGCCCGTGGGTTGATGAGATCTGGCCGTCTGAGAGCGTCAGCAAAGAGCAGCATGAGGAAATTTATATTGCCCGACAGCTGGGAAATTTCCACCTGCCGAGCGCCGTCAGACATATCGTTGACGAAAAACACCAGATTGACTCTTTCGTCGAGTTTACGGGCCAGCGGAAAGCCAGCCCTGCCCGTAAAGAGATCGTGCTCTCTCTGGACCAGGTGGATAAGACAAAAGTCGATGCCTTTCTTAAAGAGAATAACCTGACCGGCAGGGTGGTGCTTATCCATCCCAATAGCGGCGTTGCCAACCGCACCTGGCCCGCGGCGGCGTGGGAAGCGCTGATTGAGCGATTCCTGGACGACGGCTGGTCGGTGGTGCTGATTGGCAGCAACAACAACTTTTATTCGCATAAAAAAACCGTCGAAATTAACAATAGCCGGGTGTTTAACGCCATCGATAAATTCACCATGAGCGAAACGGTGTATCTGATGACCAGGACAACCCTGCTGGTGGCCAGCGATTCCGGCCCCGTCGCGCTGGCGGCGGCGACCGATATCGCGATTTGCGCGCTCTATTCGGTGGTGCCCGGAGAGTACCGCCTGCCCTACCGGCACGGGGTTCCCGGCTGGAACGCTCTGGCGGTGAATCAAACCTGCCAGTACCGCCACTGCGCCAAAAGCTTCACCCTCGGCTCAGGGATGAATTTTGACGTCTGGTGTCCCAACAATAAAACGTACGCCTGCGTCAGAAACTATCAACCCGATGATTTTTATCGCGAGATAACCCAGTTCCTGGCCTCGAGTCGCTTTATTAACCCGTCGGCGTCCGGGGCTGCCTGAACGGCCGCGCCAGATCAACGCCGCGCTCCCCGGCAGACGCGCTCCCTGTCGCTGAACAGCGCATCCATAGCGACCATCGCAGCGGGATAAAGCGAACAGGGCGGCCACCCGCAGGGGGCAGGATAGTTAACGACCGCCCCCGTTAACCTCATGTTAATTAATAAATTAATTCATTTTTATAGCGCGTCTTTTTATAATATCCGCAAAAAAGGACGCCCTATGAAAATTTTTAAGCATGTTTATACCTCTGCGTTGGGTAAAAGCCGCGACTGTGCGACTGAAATCATCACCCTGAATGAGCATCTTGACGGAATACCCGTCGTTATCGCCCCGGGTTTTCTCACCGAAAGACAGGATGACTGGCTTAATTACATTGCGGAACGCATTAATGCTCCCTTAATTTATGTCAAGTGGCGTTCTTCTTCTGTTTTAAAGCTCTCCGTAAGCGCGCTGTCAACGCTGCTGACCCCTTCCTCTCTCCCCCGCGCCGCAATGCTGTCGACCGCGCTGCTGCCGGGCCTTAACGCATTACGCATGGCATACTTTGGGGCCGCTATGTTTTCAGCCTGGAGCAGCGCGGCTAAAGAGGCGACGCTGGCCGGTAAAGACCTGGCAAAAGTGCTTAATGACATCTGGGATGATGACGACAAGGCTATTTTTATCGGCCACTCTCTCGGCGTAAGGGTGATAACAGAAGCGATGCGCACGCTCAATTCTGATAATGTGCTCACCTCTATTTCCATTGCCGGAGCCATTAATAAAGAACAGTACGATGAGCGAATTTCACAAATAAAATCCGCCCGCGACATTATCCATACCAACATTTTTAGCGATAATGACAGGATCCTAAAGTGGCTTTACCGAATTGGGGAACTTAACGTCAAAAAGCTTCCCGTCGGGCTGGTCGATTCAGATTTAGCCAACGTTAAAAACATCAAAACCCATATCGGCCATACGGAGTACCACGCCGATGAATCTTTCGGCAAATTAATCGTGAGATTACATAATAGTGCCCTGGAACTGGCGACGGCATAATCAGTCTGCCGGCCCCCGGGGCATTGCCGCCTTGCTCCGCTCACCGTTGCATAACCGTGAACGGGGCAAGGGGGCCGGGAGCGGCGATAACGTTTTCCCCGGCAGGAATGAAAACAGGCGGCGACCGCCTTTTTGGCACTCTGCTACCTTATCAGAATGGTCAGCAGAATCACGATCGTCACGATTATCACCGCCTGTAAAAAGACCTTATCCAGTCCTGGTCTTCGCATACGTCACCTCATCAGATAATGGTTGGTTGGCCGGCAGGTCGATCGGCGCGATAACGCGCCCGAATGCGCGCTTCATCCCGACCTTCTCCGCGCCTTATCAGAACCACTGACCAAAGCGCCTGATGTAGAAGCGCTTCATTCCCTGCGCCACCAGGCAGTAGCTCAGTAATATCGCCGCCAGCCAGGGGAAGTAGCTTATCGGCAGCGGTTCCAGATTGACCATCGCGCCGAGCGGCGAGAACGGAATCGCGATGCCGATCGCCGTAACCAGCGCCGTGCTCAACAGCACGGGCAGCGAGGCGCGGCTCTGGATAAAGGGGATCTTCTGCGTTCTCAGCATATGCACCACCAGCGTCTGCGACAGCAGCCCTTCAATAAACCAGCCCGACTGGAACAGCGCCTGCGCTTCAACATGATTCGCCGCGAAGACGTACCACATCAGGGCAAACGTCGTGATGTCGAAAAGGGAAGAGGTTGGCCCAATCCACAGCATAAAACGCCCGATGTTTTTCGCGTCCCATTTGCGCGGCTGGCGCAAAAACGCGCGGTCCATTTTGTCCCAGGGCAGGGAGAGCTGGGCAAAGTCGTACAGCAGATTCTGGATCAGCAGGTGAATCGCCAGCATCGGCAGAAACGGGAGGAACGCGCTCGCCACCAGAACCGACAGGACGTTGCCAAAGTTCGAGCTGGCGGTCATATTCAGGTATTTGATGATATTACCAAAGGTCTCGCGCCCCTTAATCACCCCCTCTTCGAGCACCATCAAATCTTTTTCCAGCAGGATAATATCGGAGGAGGCTTTGGCGATATCCGCCGCGCCGTCGACCGAAATACCCACGTCCGCATCGCGCAGGGCGGGCGCATCGTTGATGCCGTCCCCCAGAAAGCCAACGGTATGACCATTTTTCTGCAGCATCTTTAAGATCCGGGACTTGTGCTGGGGCGTCAGCCTGGCGAAGGCGGTGCATGTTTCCACTTCGCGCGCCAGCTCGCTGTCCGACATCGCCTCAATCTGCGCCCCCGTCAGGATCTCCCGGGCATCAATCCCTACCTCCAGACAGATACGCCCGGTCACCGCCGGGTTATCCCCGGTGAGCACCTTTATCGCCACGCCGTAATCACGCAGGGCCGCTATCGCCCTGCCGGCGCTCGCTTTCGGCGGATCGAGGAACGTCAGCATACCTTCAACCGTCAGCCCCTGCTCATCGGCAGCCCTTAGCGGCCTCGTCAGGGCCGAATCATCCAGCCTGCGGGTCGCCACCAGCAGCACCCGGAAGCCCTGGGCGTTGTAGGCTTCCGTTCTTGCCAGCAGCCGCTTACGACGGTCGCCATCCAGGGCAACCGTCCCGTCGCCTTCACGCAGATGGGTCGCCGCCGTTAGCATCTCCTCCACCGCGCCTTTGCAGATCAGGAGCCTGTCGCCATGTTGCTCATCCGCCACTGAGACCGACACGCGGCGGCGCACAAAGTCGAAGGGTAGCTCATCGAGCTGCACGAAGCGCGCTTTCGCCGCAGACGCAACGGTGCCTTCACCGAAACGCAGTACCGCCTGGTCTATCGGGTTACGCGCCCCGCTCTGGCTACGGCTGTTTAACCAGGCGAGCGTCAGCACCCGCTCGCTCTGCGCGCCGTTCACGTCAAGATGTTGTTCAAGGATGATGTTGTCCTCGGTCAGCGTGCCGGTTTTATCCGTGCACAGCACATCCATCGCGCCAAGGTTCTGAATGGCGTTCAGCCGCTTGACGATAACGTTGCGCCGCGACATGGCAATGGCACCTTTCGCCAGGTTGGAGCTGACGATCATCGGCAGCATCTCCGGCGTCAGCCCTACCGCGACGGCCAGCGCAAACAGCATGGCCTGCACCCAGTCGCCTTTGCTGAAACCGTTGATAAGCAGTACAACGGGCACCATCACCAGCATAAAGCGGATCAGCAGCCAGCTGACGCTGTTCACGCCGCGATCGAAGGCGGTCCGGGGGCGGGCACCCACGAGGGATTTCGCCAGCGAGCCAAACCAGGTGCGGCGACCCGTGGCAACGACCACCGCCTGCGCCCTGCCGCTGGTCACGTTGGTTCCCATCAGGCAGATGTTTCCCATCTCCAGCAGGCTGTTACCCTGGTTCGGCGCTGGCAACCGCTCGCTGCCTTTACCGGATACGCTGGCCATCACGTCGTATTTCTCAACCGGCAGCGATTCCCCGCTCAGAATAGACTGACTGACGAACAGATCGCGGGAGGCCAGCAGGCGGACGTCCGCCGGAACCCGATCGCCCGCGGCCAGAAGGATGATGTCGCCCGGGACTAACTCCGCAACCGGAATCACTTTCTGGACCGGCTCCTCCCCGTCCGCTCCGCGACGCAGCACCGTCGCCGTGCTGCTCACCATTGATCTGAGGGCATGTGCCGCTTTGTTAGTGCGAAACTCCTGCCAGAAACGCAGCAGCCCGCTCAGAGCGATCATCGTCAGAATGATGATAATTCCGGTCAGATCGCCCTCTTCGCCGTTACGCAGCGGGAGCCAGTAGTCGGTGAAAAAACTGACCGCGGCCAGCGCTATCAGGACAAAAATAAACGGGTTATTGAAGGCCTGCAGGAGCTGAATCAGCGCCGCCGGAGCCTGATCATGCGCCACCTCGTTGCGGCCATACCCGGCCAGCCGTTCAAGGGCCTCCTCTGCTGTTAACCCCTGACGGCTGCTGTTCAGGCGCGCCAGGGTCTGCTCCGGGCTGTGGAAAGCCTCTGTTTCTATCGGAAAGGTTTTTTTATGCTGCCGATCATTTTCTGACGTAAACCGGTTGGCTTTCCGGTTTTCTATTTTCATGTCAGTCATGATTAATCCTCACTATTAAGACGTCGTTACCCCTGCACAGAAATATCTATGCATAATTTATTTTTCGCTCTGCTGAGTCGTTATGATCTTATGCGTATGGGAATATCCATCATTCCCTCCTTATACTCGTCATACTTCAAGTTGCATGTGCGTTGGCTTCCTGCAACTCGAATTATTTAGGGTAGATGCGACGTTTCGCAGCCTGTTGACATCGATAAAGGTTAACTCGCCGGTGCGATTATTATTTTACCGCCAGCTCAGGACAAAATAAGGCCCGGCGCTTTTGGCACCGTTGGGCGCTCCCCAAAAATGGCTTTGAGAGATAAGGAAATACCCACATACGCACCTCCGCCATTGCCGGAAGAATTACGCACAGGCCTTATTTTGCGCACGAAGAAGATTCGCCCAAAGGGGCGTTCATTAGCGTACTGAAGGTGGAGGGAATAAAGAATTTTTAAACATAAACATAATAACTGCCTTTGCGACACCGCGCGGTTATAACATCAAGGGAAGGCAATCATCTGGAGAGGAGATTGCTGCCCGCCGTTCCGGCAAGCAGCGCAGGAATAAATGCGTCAGCTTGCCTTGTTCGTTAAATAAGGGTGACTGTCCAACCTATTACTCCTGTATGAATTTACGCTCATTATAGTCAGCCGATGAATGGCGTAAAGGTTAAAAAAGCGTTGGATGAGGGTTTGTTTAGGTTTCGTTGACGGATTCTGTTTACCCACAAAATTTTTTTGTTCGTCGGCAGGAGCGCGTATTGATGCGGGCTGGCCTGGCAATTGAAAAGGCAGCCCATCGAGAACCAACGATTTATTGACCAATGCAGCGACCGCCTGCCCGGCCACTGTAAATGAGTCGTGATACCGGGGTGGGGCGTCGCTTTTATGGGTGTGTTCATGTTTTCCCGGCCCGTGGTTCATACGGAGCAACGGGGAATTCCCGGTAAATCGTCAGATGTAGCGCCGCTCTTCCCGGCACCACGGGCCGTCTAAGGCGACAGCTCTTCTAAGGATTTACCTTTGGTTTCAATGGCGAAAAGCCAGGTAATTAAGCAGCCAATCAGCGCGATAACCGCAAAAGTGACAAACACAAAGCGGATCCCGAAGCCGCTTACAATAAAACCAACCATCAAAGGACCAATGGATGAACCCACGCGCAGCCATGCGCTGGACCAGGCGGTGCCAATGGCGCGCAGACGGGTGGGATACAGCTCAGCCGCATACAGATAAAGCGAGAAGGCGATGGTCTGGAGAGTGGCGTAGGTCAGACTTCCCAGAACCAGAATTTCAACGGCGGATGTCGCACCCAGAACAGAAAGCGTAATCAGCGGCACGATGGCCAGTGAAAAAGCCCATGTGTACCAGCGCTTGCGCCCGATACGGTCGATCGTTAAGGCACAGATTACCGATGCCACAACGCCGCAGGAAGAGGTGATCCAGCCATAGGCCAGGCTGGTATCGAGAGAGAGATTAAACCAGGTTTTGTAAAGGGTCGGGAACCAGGTAATCATTCCGTTGTTGACGCTATAAACCGTCAGCCACAGTCCCCACAGCATAAAAGTTCGGGACCTGTAGATACCACCGAAGAGGGCTTTTGCCCCTTCCGGAGCCGATTTCAGAATCACGGGGGCTTTAATTTCAGGTTCGGGTAACGTCATCCCACGGCTGATAGCCTCAGCTTCCAGCGTTGATACGACGCTTTCCGCCTCCTTCAGTCTGCCTTTTGAAGCCAGCCAGCGCGGTGATTCTGGCATGATCCAACGCAGGGGGACGGTCAGCGCGGAGGGAACCAGGCCAATTAAAAACATGACCTTCCATCCATAGACAGGCACAAGAAAATACCCCACCAGGCCTGCAAACATCATTCCGATTGGGAAAATCACCTCATACAACAAAAAGAAACGCCCGCGCTTTTTGGCTCCCACAAATTCATTGATATAGGCGCTGGCCACCGGAACCTCTGCACCGATCCCCACGCCCTGCAAAAAACGAATAATAAGAATTGACCAGCCGCTCCATGCAAAAAGGCAGGCGGCATCCATCAGGACAAACAGAACGATGGTGATACGCAATACGCCGATACGGCCTATTTTTTCCGCCAGAGAGCCAAAAAATAGCGCGCCGCACAGCTGCCCGACATAGCTGGCTGCGATGATAAGACCGACAAATGTCGGCGTAAGCCCCCACTCCTGGGTGAGCTGAGGGAGAGCAAATGCGATAGCAATAATGGTATAAGCATCGAAGAAAGTCGATAAGCCGACGATAACGCGGATCGCCTTTAGCCGTCGGGTTATGGGAAGACGTTCCAGCCTTGCCAGCAGCGCGTCTGGCGTTGACACCGCTCCTCCGGCGGCGGCGTAATCTGAAGCAATAACCTGTGTTGACATAGTATTACCCTGTTAAATGTTGTCTGGGGCATACACGTAATCTACTGAATAACAAAAGGAAACAAGCCCTTATTCAAAGACGTGCTGCATAGAATGCTGTCTGAATCTGCTTGTGATAACGTTACTGCAATCGATTTCACTTCCGGTTCATCCTTTGCCGGATTTGTGGTTAAGTCAATTACGCCAGTTGTATAATTGTCGGGCAGTTCACACTCTGAAAAAACGACCCGGTAAAAAGCTATGCTATGAACGCGGGGCAAAGTGAAGCACCTCTTCTTTTGTCCAGGTGAGGTTTAACGTAAGATCCTCTCACTCCCGGTTCGTACGATGGTATCCGCTACACGGGCAACACGGATTTTTACCCGCTTTAATGGGTTGGAGCAGCAGATGGATCAAGAAAGTGAATTGAACGGTTTTCCGGAAAAAAAACTGGCGACAATGCGGGACGTCGCTCGCGCTGCGGGCGTTAGCGTCTCGACTGTTTCGCGGGTGCTCGACGAAAGATTACCCACCTCGCGCAGCGCCTCGGCAGATAAAATTCGCCAGGTTGCCAGAGAGCTGGGCTACCGTCGGGACTATGTTGCTTCCAGCCTGCGGCGTGGCGATACCGGGACGCTTGGCGTATTAGTGCCGAGACTGACCGATGCCGTTACCGCTATGCTTTTTGAAGAGATAGCCAGAGCTGCGGCCAGGAGAGGGTATTTCGCGATTGTGGCGACCTGCGGCGATAGCCAGGAGCAGGAGAAAAAGTCCGTTGAATCGCTGCTGGATCGCCGGGTGGACGGGGTGATTATGTCCACCTGCCGACTGGACGATCCTTTGCCGCAAACCCTGCGCGAACGGGATGTTCCCCATGTGCTGGCGCTGCGTACCGATGGTTTTAGCCCCTCATCGGTCGGGGACGACGAGCTTGGCGGCTATCTGGCAACCCGCCACCTGATTGATTTAGGCCACCGTGATATTGGCCTGATTGGCGGTCCTGATTTTGCCTCTAACTCGCGCAACCGGCGTAAGGGCTTTGAGCGGGCAATGCAGGAAGCCGGACTCAGGATCGAAACGGAATGGTGCTGTCATTCTGATTTTAATATCGCATCGGGAGAGCAGCAGGGAATGAAAATTCTCAGCCAGGGTCATCGCCCCAGCGCGCTGTTTGCCGTCAATGACGAGCTGGCGATTGGCGTTCTGGCGGCGGCCCACCAGCAGGGCCTGGTGATTGGAGAAGATCTCTCCCTGGTGGGATATAATGACATTCCACTGGTCAGCAGACTGCCCGTGGCGCTGACCTCAGTCAGAACGCCGCTGGAGCATATCGCCAGCAACGCAGTTGATATGTTATTGAATCCTGAGATAAATAATAATATGCGGATTACCACACCTTCCCTTATTCCTCGTAAGTCTACCTCCTCCCCGCGCAAATAACCCAATCTGCCCCCTCGCTGGCTTTCTCCCAGGCTGCGAGTGAGGGCTGAATTTTGATTAACAGATCTCATCCCGGACAGAGATTGCGGTTTAGTTTGTGAACCGCGTTACATTTTTAACCAAAGCGGCGTTGACGGTTTATTTTTTGAGGTTCATTGTCAACCAAGTGAAAACGATTGCAGAAACGATTTCACTCACGTTTCAAACGATCGCCTAACCGCAAACTTATTCTTATTCATCAAGGGGATACTTATGATTAACATCGATCTGAGAGGTTTAACTCCGGCTCCGGTTACACCCTTCACTCGCGATGGTCGCGTAGACTATGAAGCCATTCAGCGCCTCGGCAGCTGGCTGGGCAGCATTGACGGTGTAAAAGGCCTGGTGGTTCTGGGACACGCAGGTGAAGGGACGTTTCTTACCCAGGAAGAGCAGGCGAATGTGATCCGCGCATTTGTTAAGTCCGTTGATGGTAAGCTTCCAGTTATTGCCGGTATTACCGGTGAAGGGACGGAAGTGGCCGCGCTGGAGGCTAAGCGCGCCGTTGCCGCCGGCGCATCCGCAGGATTGCTCTACCCTTCTCACGGCTGGCTGCGTTTTGGCTATCAGGATGGGGCACCTCAGGATCGCTACCGCACTGTTTATGAAGAGAGCGGTTTACCGCTGATTCTCTTCCAGTATCCGGACGTCACTAAAGCCACCTACAATCTGAAAACGCTGCTGGAAATCTCCGCTCAGCCAGGCGTATTCGCCATGAAGAATGGCGTGCGTAATATGCGCCGCTGGGATACTGAAATTCCGGTTATTCGTCGCGAGCGTCCGGATCTGCAAATCTTAAGCTGCCACGATGAATATCTGCTGCATACCGCCTTTGACGTTGATGGCTTCCTGGTTGGCTACGGTACTATCGCGCCTGAACCGCTAATTGAAATGATTAAAGCGGGTAAAGCTGGCGATTACGTTAAAGCTCGTCAACTGCACGATCGCCTGCTGCCGGTCACCAAAAGCGTGTATCATCGCGGATCTCACATGGAAGGCACCGTTGCCCTTAAACATGCGCTGGTTGCGCGAGGCATCCTTGAACACGCCACCGTTCGCTCTCCTCTGCTGCCGCTGGAGAATGGCGCGGAAAAAGAGATCCATGACGCAATGCGCGCCGCTGAGTTAGGCCCCGTCCGTTAATTTATTCTGATTCAGCCGTTAGTCCGCAATGCAGAAACAGGCCTTACTGTATTGCGGATAGTCTATTATTTCGCCCCGGTATGTTTTCAGGACTCTACATTATAATATCGGGGCTTTCACCTATGTATATTTCCAGGGTGATTTATGAAACTCTTAAGTTTTACTGTTAATGATCAAAATAAATATGGTCTGGTGACCACCGGCGGCATCATTGACCTGCAGGCGCTATTCCCACAATATGGTAGCCTGCTTGATTTTATTCCCTGTATTCATCTTCTTGATAAGCTGCCGCCGTCCGCTAAAAAAGCGAATTATACTTTTGAAGAGATCGTCTTTCTGCCGGTTATTACCAATCCGAAAAAAATTATCTGCGCTGGCATCAATTATGGCGATAAAAAGATTACGTGTTACGAGAAGCCCTCCGCTCCAGTGCTATTTATCCGTTTTGCTGATTCACAGACCGGGCATCTGACTCCGTTACTCAAGCCGGAACGCAGCAATGAGTTCGACTATGAAGGTGAAATGGCGCTGGTGATTGGCCGTGGGGGGCGCAATATACCTCAGCAGGAAGCGTTGAGTCATATTGCTGGCTATAGCTGCTACATGGATAGCTCCGTACGCGACTGGCAGCATAGCTGGTTTACGGCCGGGAAAAACTGGCCAGCGACCGGTGGCTTTGGCCCCTGGCTGGTAACTGCGGATGAAATATCCGATCCGCAAAAGCTAAATATTACTACCCGGCTCAACGGCCAAACGGTACAGCAGGATAATACGAGCAGTATGGTGTACTCCGTCGCAGAATTAATTGCCTATATCAGCACGTTTACTGCGCTCTCTCCAGGGGATGTCATCCTGACCGGCACGCCCGGCGGTATCGGAAAAAAACGCACACCGCCGCTTTTTATGCGCCCTGGCGATATTGTTGAAGTAGAGATTGAGCGAATCGGATGCCTGGTTAACCCCGTATGTAGCGATGCCATTGGAAAATAACAGGTTGTTATTCAGTCAATTAACATTAAGAGAGTGTGCCCGGCGGCCAGGACTTACAGGCCATTTAATCATCTAATGGGTTAATACCGGACAGAGAGCCGTGGAGGCGATTATGGTATTGGTTCAGTTTCTTGTGGTACTGCTGTTTCTTTATATCGGCATGCGGGTGGGCGGCATCGGCGTTGGTTTTGCCGGTGGAGCCGGCGTGATCGTCCTCAGCGCCCTCGGCGCTACGCCAGGCGACATGCCAATGCTGGTTATCGTATTTATTATGGTAGTGATAGTGGCGATATCGGCAATGCAGGAGGCCGGTGGTATTGAATATCTCGTTAATCTTACAGAACGCCTGCTGCGCCGCTATCCGCGATTATTAGTGATAACCGCGCCGCTTTCCACATGGTTATTAACCATGATGGCCAGTACCGGGCAAGTCTCATTTGCCTGTATGCCGGTGATTATCGGCGTTGCGAAAGAGAATAATATAAAACCGGGCCGCTCTCTTGCTATTTCCGTTAGCGCGTCTTTATTGGGGATCGTTGCTTCGCCCATTTCCGCGGCGGTGATTTTCTTCTCGGGCATTCTGGAAAAGGGACATCATGGCTGGGGTTATATTGAACTCATTGCGATATCGATACCGTCCACCTTTCTTGCGCTACTCGTTACGTCTCTTTTTTATCTGTTCTGGGACAGAATCCGGCAGCAGGATCGTTTATATGACTATCTGGTTCAGGTCAGGGCTGAGACGGTCCGAACGATCCCTCCCTATGCCGGGCGTTCGGTGCTGATCTTTATTGTTGGGCTGGTTGCGGTTCTTGCATATGCGATTGTTACCAGCCCCAAATTAGGGCTGATTGCCCACCCCATCATGAACAGCGGACAGGCCCGGGTGGGAGTTATGATGAGCGTTGCGCTGCTGATTCTGATTTGCTGCCGGGTTAATGTCCAAAAGATCCCAACTGGCTCGGTGTTTAAAACCGGAATGACCTCCTGTATTTGTATTCTCGGCGTCGCCTGGCTGGGCTCAACTTTTATGGACAGCAATCAACAATGGCTGCAAAGCACAGTCTCTTCGCACTTACTGGATTCGCCTGTTGTATTAGCCTTTATTATTATGATGGCATCATGTTTCTTGTATTCTCAGGCAGCGTCAACGAAAATACTGTTCCCTGCCGCACTGAGCATGGGCGTTGCCCCCGGTATTTTAGTGGCCTGCTTCCCGGCAACGGCTTCTCTGTTTATTTTGCCAAACTATCCGACGCTGCTGGCAGCGGTAGAATTGGATGATACAGGCTCCACCAAACTGGGCAGACATATTGTCGATCATCCTTTTCTACTGCCGGGCCTGGTATCGGTACTACTTTCTATTCTCTTTGCCGCGGGGCTGGCTTTGTTGGTTCACTGAATCACGTTAAGGTATTACTTTGTAGTCAGAAGAGCGTTGCTCTTTCTCGCGCAGAGGCAAAAATAAGCAAAGATCACGTCCCGGCTTCAAATTATTGTTACACAGATTTTTAATGTTAGTAGACAAGGAAAAACGTTAAGGTGGTGCCGATAATAGGAGTCGAACCTACGACCTTCGCATTACGAATGCGCTGCTCTACCAACTGAGCTATATCGGCCCTGAAAGGACGTGTTCACCTGAGCGAACACGGGGGGAAGGTTAAAACTAACCGGGCGATGCGTCAATAGACTTGTGAATCAACTGCCTGTTTTTGCATCACCCGTGGCGCTTATGCCCGTATGGTGTTGTCGCCAAAGCCGATCCACTTGTAGGTGGTCAGCGCCTCCAGCCCCATTGGGCCACGGGCGTGCAGCTTCTGCGTGCTTACCGCCACCTCCGCGCCGAGGCCAAACTGCCCGCCGTCGGTAAAGCGGGTGGAGGCGTTCACGTACACGGCGGAGGCGTCCACCTCGTTAACGAAACGGTCGGCATTGCGCATTTCGCGAGTCAGGATCGCATCTGAGTGCCGGGTGCCGTGTTCGCGAATGTGCGCGATGGCTTCGTCCAGATCGGCGACCATTTTCACGTTCAGATCCAATGACAAAAACTCGTCGTCATACTCCTCCGCTTTTACCGCCACCGCCTTTGCCGGCCCCGCCTGCAGCAGTTCCAGCGCCACCTCGTCGGCGTGCAGCGTCACCCCACTCTGCGCCATCTGCTGGCTCAGCGCCGGCAGGAAACGCCCGGCAATCCCCTGATGCACCAGCAGTGTCTCAACGGTGTTGCAGGTGCTCGGACGCTGGGTTTTGGCGTTCACAATCACCTCCAGCGCCGGGATGATATCCGCGCTCTCATCTACAAAAATATGACACACGCCGATGCCGCCGGTAATCACCGGGATCGTGGACTGCTCGCGGCACAGCTTGTGCAGGCCTGCGCCGCCGCGCGGGATCAGCATGTCGATATATTTATCCATTCGCAGCATCTCGCTCACCAGCGCGCGATCCGGGTTCTCAATGGCCTGAACCGCGGCTGCCGGCAGGCCGCCGTCCGCCAGCGCCTGTTGAATAACACGCACAATGGCGGCGTTGGTACGATGCGTCTCTTTACCGCCGCGCAGAATCGCCGCGTTGCCCGTCTTCAGACACAGGGCGGCGACGTCCACGGTCACGTTGGGCCGCGCCTCATAAATCACGCCAATCACCCCCAGCGGCACGCGGCGACGCTCCAGACGCAGACCGCTGTCCAGCAGGCCGCCGTCAATCACCTGCCCTACCGGATCGGCCAGACCGCAGACCTGGCGCACGTCGTCGGCGATAGCCTTCAGGCGCGCCGGCGTTAACGCCAGGCGGTCCAGCATCGCCTCGCTCAGCCCGGCGGCGCGGGCGTCGGCCAAATCATCAGCGTTAGCGCGGAGGATGGCTTCATGTTGCGCCTCCAGCGCGTCGGCAATGCTCTCCAGCACGCGGTTTTTCTCGCGGCTGGAGAGCAGCGCCAGCCTGTAGGATGCCGCTCTGGCGGCTATGCCCATTTGTTCCAGCACAGGAAGCTCCTTAACGGGTAATCATGTCATCACGATGGACGGCGACCGGGCCATATTCATAGCCGAGAATCGCGTCAATCTGCTGCGAGTGGTGGCCGGCAATACGCCGCAGCGCGTCGCTGTTATAGCGGCTGACGCCGTGAGCGATATCGCGCCCCTGCAGATCGCATATCCGGATCACCTCGCCACGGGAGAAGTCGCCCATCACGCTCTTAATGCCCTTCGGCAGCAGCGAGCTGCCGCGCTCCAGCATGGCGGCGGTAGCCCCCGCATCAACGGTAATTTCTCCGGCGGGCGGCGCGCCAAAGATCCAGCGCTTGCGGTTCTCCAGCGGCGAGGCCTGGGCGTGGAAGCGGGTACCGACGGAGATGCCCTCTACGACGTCACCAATCACGCCCGGCCTGCTGCCTGCGGCGATGATGGTGTCGATACCGGCGCGGCAGGCGACGTCGGCGGCCTGCAGCTTAGTGCCCATGCCGCCCGTCCCCAGCCCGGAAACGCTGTCCCCGGCGATAGCGCGCAGGGCGTCGTCAATCCCGCGGACGTCCGCGATCAGCTCCGCCTGCGGGTTGGTACGCGGGTCGGCGGTAAACAGCCCCTGCTGGTCGGTGAGCAGCAGCAGCTTATCGGCACCGGCAAGGATCGCCGCCAGCGCCGAGAGGTTATCGTTATCGCCCACTTTAATTTCGGCGGTGGCGACGGCGTCGTTCTCATTAATCACCGGCACAATGTTGTTGTCCAGCAGCGCGCGCAGGGTATCCCGGGCGTTAAGAAAGCGTTCCCGATCCTCCATATCCGCGCGGGTCAGCAGCATCTGGCCGATGTGAATACCGTAAATCGAGAACAGCTGTTCCCACAGTTGAATCAGACGGCTCTGCCCTACCGCCGCCAGCAGCTGCTTCGTGGCAATGGTCGCCGGAAGCTCCGGATAGCCAAGGTGCTCACGCCCGGCGGCAATAGCGCCCGACGTCACGATAACAATACGGTGCCCGGCGGCGTGTAGCTGCGCGCACTGGCGCACCAGCTCTACGATATGGGCACGGTTCAGGCGGCGCGATCCGCCCGTTAGCACGCTGGTGCCGAGTTTTACCACCAGCGTCTGGCTGTCACTCATGATTCTCTGCCGTTTAGAAAAGGGGAAAGGATAGTAAACAATACGTTTTAACAGGAGTGGCTCCGGTTGCCAACCGCCAGCGCATAAAGCAGGGCATTTTGTTGCACGGGATTGGCGAACGTAGCGGCAATTTTTGACGTTTTGATTATCGTGATTAACCTTATTGTTTTTTAAAAAGATATTCACTTTGTCATATATTTTTCGTCGCGAAACGCGAAAAATCATGCTGTTTTTCGCCGGGCCAGTTTCGGCAACGATCTGGCACGTAATTTAACAGAATGGGAATTGACGGATCCCCGCCCTGAAGGACGAGGTTGCCAGGGGAGAGGTATCCGGCCCGGCGCTGCGGGCCGGATGGATCAGGCCGTGAGCTTAACCGGCTCGTCGGGGAAATTATCGGCCGGCTCCAGCGCTAAATTGAGCGAACTGAGCAATTCCCGCAGCCGCTCGTGAAATCCGCGCAGGGTCTGCTCCAGCCGCTCCATCACTTCAGCATCCTTAATCGGCACCTCGTTCCAGTCGCCCGCCTTATCAAACAGGCCAAACTTATAGCTGTAGGTAAACCGTTTTTCTTCCGCTTCCAGCTCCATCCACCAGCCCCAGAATTCGCGCATCTCAGGCGCGGGCTTCACGTTTACGCAAACGGCCAGGCAATCAAAAAAGAAGCGATTATCCTCGCACTTGCCTTCGCGGATGTAGGGACCCAGCGCGGTAAATTTTTTGATTAACCTGCTTTTCGGATGTCCACTCGGTAACGTCATTACGATCTCCTGTTGTGAAGCCACTGTTTTGCTAAATATTAATATTTAGCAAAATATTAACACAATCTCCTGTTGAGCCAGTCGCTAATTTCCTGCAATCCCTGATTAAAACTGCGGTACACGGGATTAAGAGGGATGTTCAGCAGCTTACCGTCGGCAGATGACGAGACGATTAAACGCGACTCCTCCTCCGGGCTGAAGGGATCGTTGTTCCAGAAGCCCGACAGCATTGGCGTCGGGCTGCGCCTGCCGAGCAGCCCTTGCACCTTCAGTGAATAGCGGTTCAGCTCCACCCGCAGCGCTTCATCCGAGGCGTCATGCATTCCCAGCCGGCTCGCCAGCACGTCGAGATACATTTCCGGCACCGCGCCCTGGCGCTGCGGATCGCTTAACAGCGCGTGCACCACCGGGCCAAGACAGGCCACCGCCTTCAGCCGCGACGCCTCCAGATACGCCAGGCGCACCGCGACGTTAGCACCGAAGCGAAAGCCAAACGCCGCCACCCTGGTGTGGTCCACCCACGGCACGTCGGGCAGCGCCCTCAGCACGTGCTGATGCAACATGCTGGAGTCCTGGGTCAGCTTCCACTTCGCGGAAAATCCGACCGACGGCATATCCAGCGTTAGCATAGCGATGCCGCGCGGGGCAAAGTAGCGCTCAAAGAGGGTGTAATAGTCGGTCTGCACGGCGTCCAGGCCGCCGCACATCAGCACCGTCGGGAACGGGCCGTTGCCCTTCGGCATATGCAGGAATCCGGTTACCGGCGCGCCGTCGGGGATGGCAAAGGTCATCTCTTTCAGGGAGCCGGGCAGACGCTGCGCCGCCTCTTCATAAGCGCGATTGGCCAGCGCCTGGGCCTGCTCTGCCAGCGCGTCCCCCTTCAGGTGCGGATAGGCGGCAATGTTGTACAGCGTCGAAGCGCGAAGCCAGTAGCGTCCGCTGCGTACGGCATCCTCCTCCTGGCTGGCCTTCTGCTGCCACGCCATCGCCTGCTTCGACCACTCGTAGATCCAGTTGCCGCCACGATAGCCGATCACCGTGTCGTACAGATCGTCATGGGTGCGCTCGGCGTCGCTCATGACGATCCGCGCCTGCACGTCGAGGATTTCACGCGGGTCGACGCCGCGCCAGATCCACATCAGCCGGTTGAGCATACGATACCAGTGGGGCTCGTTCTTCCCGTCCAGGGCAGACTGCACGGGGAACGAGGCCCCAAGGTTGAAACGACGGACCAGCGTGGAGGTTTCGGGATGTTTAAAACGAGGTTTGAACAGGGTCTCGCTGAGGTTAGCCTGGGTCATGCTTGCAGCCTCCATAGGATACTTACCGGAAGCTATTGTATACATAAAACCCTGCGGAAGGCATGGAAAGGGCGACCTTCGGCCGCTTTCATCGGGAAAGCGCGGACTGCGGACGACGGAGGGCGTTAAAAGCGCAACGCCCGACGAAAGCAGGCGCTGCAAATGGCGGAATTAGCGACCGGAGATAGGCGGCACAAACACCACGCCCATATCCCACGGCTGTTCAATCCAGGTATTCTGCGGAATATCAATCACGTAGTCATCCACCAGCGGCCGGCCGGCCGGCTTCGCGAAGATGGTGACAAAATGCGCTTTCGGATACATTTCGCGGATCGCCACCGCGGTGCCGCCGGTGTCCACCAGGTCGTCGATAACAATAAAGCCTTCGCCGTCGCCTTCCGCGCGTTTCAGCACTTTTAGCTCGCGCTGGCTGTTGTGATCGTAACTGGAGATGCAAACGGTATCGACATGACGAATACCCAGCTCACGCGCCAGCAGCGCGCCCGGCACCAGGCCGCCGCGGCTGACGGCAATAATGCCTTTCCACTGTTCAGAAGGCATCAGGCGGCTTGCCAGCTTGCGTGCATGGATCTGCAGCATATCCCAGGTGACGACGTATTTTTCGCTCATGTGAAGTGTCCCGGCCTGTTTATCTATGGCTTAAAAAGTGTTCGAGGGGGAAATAGGTTGCGCGAGATTATAGAGATCGAAGGCGGCAAAAACCAGCGTTTAACGGAATTCGCGCCGCTTTTTACGCGCTTTCCACTACCCGAGGCCGGAGAAAGTGGTATTCTCATCCGCATCTCGCAAGAGTTTATTATTCCGCTAACCCCGTGGCCTGCGGCTCGTTTGCAGGATCACGACAAGGAGACTTATGGTGTCTGAACTGTCTCAACTCTCTCCACAGCCGCTGTGGGATATTTTTGCCAAAATCTGTTCTATCCCGCATCCGTCAAAGCATGAGGAGCAGCTCGCTCTGCACATCGTCGGCTGGGCGACGGAGAAAGGTTTTCACGTTGAACGCGACCAGGTGGGGAATATCCTGATTCGTAAACCCGCGACCGCGGGGATGGAAGATCGCCAGCCGGTGGTTCTGCAGGCGCATCTGGACATGGTGCCGCAGAAAAATAACGATACCGTGCACGACTTCACCAAAGATCCTATCCGGCCTTATATCGACGGCGAGTGGGTGAAGGCGCGCGGCACGACCCTGGGGGCCGACAACGGCATCGGCATGGCCTCTGCGCTGGCGGTACTGGTGGATGACGGCGTGGCGCACGGCCCGCTGGAAGTGCTGCTCACCATGACCGAAGAGACGGGTATGGACGGCGCTTTCGGCCTGCAGCCGAACTGGCTGCAGGGGGAAATACTGATCAACACCGACTCTGAGGAAGAGGGTGAGATCTATATGGGCTGCGCCGGGGGCATCGACTTTACCTCTAACCTGGCCCTGACCCGCGAAGCCGTGCCCGCCGGTTTCCAGCGCTTTACGCTGACGCTGAAAGGGCTGAAGGGCGGCCACTCCGGCGGCGATATCCACCTCGGCCTCGGCAATGCCAACAAGCTGCTGGCGCGGCTGTTGGCAGGCCACGCGGAAGCGCTGGATCTGCGCCTGATTGACTTTAACGGCGGCACCCTGCGCAACGCTATTCCGCGCGAAGCCTTCGCCACCGTTGCCGTTGCCGCAGAGAGCGTCGACGCGCTGAAGGCGCAGGTTAGCGCCTGGCAGGCGATGCTGAAAAACGAGCTGGCGGAAAAAGAGAAAAACCTGCGGGTTGAGCTGGAAGCGGCCAGCGATGAACGCCCGGCGCTGACCGCCGGCTCCCGCGACGCCTTTATCCGCCTGCTGAACGCCACGCCGAACGGCGTGATCCGTAACTCCGACGTGGCGAAAGGGGTGGTGGAAACCTCCCTGAACGTCGGCGTGGTGACCATGACCGACGATAACGTGGAAATTCACTGCCTGATCCGCTCGCTGATCGACAGCGGTAAAGAGTACGTGGTTAGTATGCTGGATTCGCTGGGCAAGCTGGCGGGGGCGAAGACCAAAGCGATTGGCGGCTACCCCGGCTGGCAGCCGGACGCCAGCTCGCCGGTGATGCATCTGGTGCGGGAAACCTATCAGCGCCTGTTCAACAAGACGCCGAACATCCAGATTATCCACGCCGGCCTGGAGTGCGGCCTGTTCAGGAAGCCGTACCCGAATATGGATATGGTTTCTATCGGACCAACCATCACCGGCCCACACTCGCCGGATGAGCAGGTTCATATCGAAAGCGTCGGCCATTACTGGACGCTGCTGACCGAGCTGCTGAAGGCCATCCCGGCCCGGTAAGCGCGGCTCTCTCCCCGTGCCGGAGAGCATGATCCGTGCTCTCCGGCCGTTTTTCTCTTAGTCTTTCTCTCCTTCGCGCCGCCTGCTTACCGCGGCCTGAACGCCATGCCCTGAAACGTCCGCTGCGGGTTACCTCGCGCAATCTGATGATGAAACAGCCGCCGCTGCGACTTCAGCGCCGCGCGCTCTTCCTCGCACCGCTGCTCCAGCTGCCAGGCGATCAGCAGCCGCGCCAGCCGCCTGTTGGCGTGCTGGCTGCGCTCCGACTGCACCTTAACGCTAATTCCGCTCGCCAGATGGGTTGCCCGCACAGCCGAATCAGTTTTATTAGGCTGTGTCCCTTAACCGGGCGTGGCGTCGACGCTCACGAACGGTTAAGGGACACAGCCTGGCATGTTGTCCGCCGGGCCCGGAGGCGCGCAGGGTTTCAAAGCGGATCGTATCGGCGTCCTCCCGCGCGTCGGCGACAAAGCGTCCGACGCCCATGTACCAGTTTTTCCGCCGGTGGTTCGGCCGGTACGGGCTTTGACAGATCCAGAGCACGGTGCCGCACCAGCGGTCACTCAGCGCCTGCGCGCCGTCGCCGTCCAGCGAGACCAGTGCCGATCGCAGGGTGCCGGGCCGCCCGCCCGGCTCCGTCTCCACAAGCGTCAGCCTGACCCTTAGCAGGTTGGCTTCAGCTATCAGCCGGTCCAGCGCCTTTTTCACCGCCAGACAGCATTCGTCCGGCCCCTGGGCGGAGGAGAGTTGCAGCAACATCATGCTCCGGACCCTCCGCTGGTTTTCAGAGTCAGCAGCGGTCGCAGACGCGCGACCGGCACGGCCAGGCCGGCCTGGAACAACGAGTCAACCACGCTTGCCACTGATTTATAGGCCTGCGGTGCCTCTTCATAAATAAGCTGCCTGTCGCGGCAGATCACCCGGCTGCCCAGCCCCGTGCGGGCCAGCTGCGCCGGGCTATATTTGCCGGACATTCGCCCCTTGCACTCGCCGCGCATCCATTTGCGGCCGGCACCGTGGGCCAACGAATGTAGCCCCGTTTCGCTCACCACCGGCTGAACCAGCCAGCTGTAGTCGCCGCGGGAGCCGGGAATCACCACCGGCCCGCAGCCGTCCGGCGTGGCCCCCTTGCGGTGCAGCCAGCCCTGTTCGCCGCCAATGGCGCACGCTTCGACGAAGTTATGCGTCACGTCCAGCACCCGCTGCCCCGTGGCCCGCAGTTGCTGCAGGAGGCGGGCTGCGATAAGCTGGCGGTTGAGTCGGGCAAACGCCAGAGCGTCGTTATGTTCGGCAAGATAGCGGCGCGCAGGTTCGCTGCTCTCCTCCAGCCCGTCATGAGAAAAGGTGGCGATATGCTGCCGCAGGATCGCCTGTCCCAGCCCGCGGGAGCCGCTGTGCGTCAGCAGCAGCAGATGCTGAGCATCCAGCCCCGCCGCGCGAAAGCGGACCTCATCGAAAACGCACTCCACCTGCTGCAGCTCGGCGAAATGATTGCCGCCGCCGATGGAGCCAAGCGATCCGCGCCACGGATGCTGCGCCAGGCTCTCCGGCAGATGCGCCTCCAGCCACGGCGGATCGGCAATATTTTCCAGCACCATCAACCGTTTTTCCGCTTTATCCGCGTTGTATTTGCGGCGCACGATATCCGTTTGCCACAGCCCCATGCCGCAGCCAATATCATTACCCACCAGCGCCGGAAACAGACGCCCGACGGAGAAAAAGGCCGCGCCGACCGGGTAGCCGCGGCCGGGATGCAGATCCGGCATCCCCACTACGCGGCGCATGCCGGGCAGGTTTGCCGTAGCGTGTAACTGTTGGATCGCTGAACCTTCGATCCACAGATCGTCCGAGGCGATCCAGGAGATCGACTCAGAGAGATAATGAACGTTATTGCCCATATACCATTCCTGAAAAAGTTAATAAGGAGATGGCAGACGTGACCAGGGCAAATCCATCAGGCGTACCTGGCGCAAAAATACCGGACATGGACAGCGCGCAGAAACCGGACGGCACGTAGCAGATAACAGTTAATTCACTACGCTCACCGTCTCGGCGTGCAAAACATTAACCTGTTTTGTCGATGGCGGTTCAGGTACAAATTAGCCCTGACGGGCAGGCGCTAAGGACGTGTTATTCCTGGAAAGGTCTGCAAAGTAAGTTTTCAGAATATTCCATCATGGTGGGCCTCCTTTGCAGTTAATCGTGGATAAATGGATAAAAAGTGCGCGTAGATTAATAGGCAGCGGCTGGCGGCGCAAGAAAATTTTATTTTGCGCCTGCCCGTCGCAGATGAAAATTAATAAAATGCTGGCCGCGAAGCACCACGCTTTGCTGCTGAACAACCCGGAACCCGCGGCGCTCAAAAAAAGGTTTGGCGGTAATGCTGGCGTCCACCGTCAACGCCCCGCCGCTGTCCAGCTGATTAAGCAACGCCGCCGCCACGCCGCGGCGGCCATATTCCGGGGCGACAAACAGCAGATCGATATATACCCGTCATACTTCAAGTTGCATGTGCGTTGGCTTTATTCGGCCCGGGGGCCTCACCCTGAAGGGCCGCCGCCAGCGGCGTTCAAATCAGCTAAGCTGATTTGTCCTCGCTCACCCCAGTCACTTACTCCAGTAAGCTCCCGGGGACTAATGAGAGACATCCCTGTCTCTCACCAGAGGCAGCCTGCGGCTGTTCAAATTCGTTCCTGACGAATTTGTCACTGCGTCGCCGCGTGATTCGGCCTGTCGGCCTCACCCCTTCGGGGCCAGCCCTGGGGCTGTTCAAAACGCGCTGCGTTTTGTCCTGCAACTCGAATTATTTTGGGTATAGCCGCCATCAATCAGCGTAATAAACCCGACCGGTTGCCCGTTAATAACGGCGACCCATGTCTGAGAATGTGCCAGCTTATTCCGCCAGCGGACGGTATCGATCTGCGCCCAGGCGGCGATCTGCGCCGGGGAATAATCCCGGCTGGCCGTCTCTTTTACCGACCGCAGAAATATGTCGCAGAGGGCAGAAAAATCGCTTTCTTTATATTTTCTGATTTCCATTGGCCCTATAACCCCAGCAGCAGCTGCCGTTCCAGCTGCGGATCGAGCAGCGTAACGTGTAAGCCCACCAGCCGTACGCCCCGCCCTTTTCGGCGCTCGTCCCAGGCGTTGCGCGCCGTAGCGATAAGATCTGCTTTATTCAGCCGTGGCCAGACGTGCTCCTGGGTGGTCAGCTGAAAGTCAGTAAACTTCAGTTTGATGCCCTGACGGGCGATGAGCAGATCCGGCTTGACGCTGGCCAGCCTGCGCTCCAGCTCAGGATAGAGCCGCTCAACGAGCGCCTCACATTCGGACCAGTGGTAAATATCTTCCTCCAGCGTACGTTCCACGCCTACCGATTTACGCAGCCTTTCGCTGTTCACATTACGCTCGTCGATCCCCTGGCTACGCTCCCAGAGCACCCGGCCGAATTTGCCAAAGCGCCTGAGCAGCATCGAAAGGTCGCAGCGCTGAACGTCTCCGCAGGTGCGCAGCCCAAGGGACTCCAGCTTTGCGGCGGAAACCTTTCCGACGCCGGGGATCTTAGCCAGCGGCAAGGTTTGCAGAAAATCGGGGACATCCGCAGGGGCAATCACATACTGGCCGTTCGGCTTGTTCAGATCGGAGGCGATTTTAGCCAGAAACTTAACCGGCGCTACGCCCGCCGAGGCGGTAAGCTGCAGTTCGTTAAAGATGGTCTGGCGAATCTCCCTGGCAATGAGCGTGGCCGAGCCGTGGCAGTGAACGCTGTCGGTGACGTCGAGATAGGCCTCGTCCAGCGACAGCGGTTCAATGAGTGAGGTATAGCGCGAGAAGATCGCCTGAATCTGCCGCGACGCCTCTTTATAGGCCTCGTAGCGACCGGGCAGCAGAGTGAGGTGCGGGCAGAGCTTCAGCGCCATTCCGCCAGGCATTGCGCTGCGCACGCCGAACCTGCGGGCGGGATAGTTGGCTGTGCTGATAACCCCCCGCCGCTCGCGGCCGCCGCCGATGGCGATGGGGATGTCGCGCAGGGCCGGATTATCGCGCATCTCCACCGCCGCGAAAAAGCAGTCCATGTCGACATGTATGATTTTACGCATCGCTCCCCTCCCACAATACTGGCTAAGTATACAGTATAAAAAGAGAATGAAAAGCAAGCGCCCGCGCCGCAGAAAGCGTGGTTGACTCCCCCAGGCGAAATTCTCATTTATTAGAGTGTTACGCCTTCGATTGCAACGGGCTAAAAAAGGAGTGCGAAGATAAGCGACCGTATCGCCAGGGTTATACCTGCCATACTACAGGCCGCATGTGCGTTGGCTTTATGGCTCCCCCTTCGGGGCCAGCGCCGGGGCTGTTCAAAACACGCTGCGTTTCACCCTGCAACCCGAATGATTTAGGGTATAAAATGTAAACGCCGCACGCGGCGCTTGCGAAAAATTGCCGTGGTGATAATGTGAGCGCTCCTTGACCAGATTAATCTGATCGAGGATCTTTTTTCGCCGTTCTGGCGCGTATAACCGTTTTAGCAAGGAACAAGCAGTATGCGTAAAGTCGCATTACTTATTGCGATGCTTTTGATCCCGTGCGTCTCGTTTGCCAATATGCTGAGCAGCATGTTCGCCGAGACGACGGTGAATAAAGAGAATAAGCAGCAGTTTATGGGCTCTCCGGTCTATATCCAGATCTTCAAAGAAGAGCGTATGCTTGATCTCTACGTCAGGATGGGCGAACGCTATGAGCTGCTCGACAGCTACAAAATCTGTAGCTATTCCGGTGGACTGGGGCCGAAACAGCGACAGGGCGACTATAAAAGCCCGGAAGGGTTCTACAGCGTTCAGCGTAACCAGCTCAAGCCGGACAGCCGTTTCTACAAGGCCATTAATATCGGTTTCCCGAACGCCTACGACCAGGCCCATGGCTATAGCGGGAAATACCTGATGATCCACGGTGCCTGTGTCTCCGTCGGCTGCTACGCCATGACCGACAGCGGCATTGACGAGATTTTCCAGTTCGTCACCGCCGCGCTGGTCTTCGGCCAGCCGAGCGTTCAGGTCAGCATCTACCCTTTCCGCATGACCGACGCCAATATGCAGCGCCACAAGAATTCGTACTATAAAGACTTTTGGGCGCAGCTAAAGCCTGGGTACGACTACTTTGAGCAAACCCGCAGGCCGCCGATCGTATCGGTGATCGATGGTCGCTACGTCATCAGCAAGCCGCTGAGTCACGAGGTGGTTCAGCCGCAGCTGGCGTCAAACTATTCGCTCCCAGAGGCAAAATAAGCGCCATTCGCCCGGCATAATTTTTGCCAGCTTTCGTTGCCCGTCAGCGGCTGCGTGGCGATCGTCGTGACCACGTCATTGGGCGTGGTCTGCGAGCTGAAGTCTATCTCCACGTCCCGATCCAGCAGCGCGGCGACGCCAAACGGCGCGCGGCGGGTGCTCCAGTGCAAATGGGTGGAGCAGTAAGCCATCACGTAGCGC
>NZ_WMJZ01000079.1 GCF_009711095.1 Intestinirhabdus alba | reverse complement strand
AGCCGGCGGATAAACGTCAGGTCGCTTTCCTGATACTGGTTTATCTGTTCACGCTTCGGGTAGTCCGCTTTCAGCACAAACTCGTACTCCCAGCACTTCAGGCCGTGCTCCTGCAGCACCTGAGTCACCACCTCCGGCACCGACCTGTTCACAAAAAAGCGGTGGCTGCGGAACTGCCTGTCCAGCAGGGAGAGAAACGGCTCAAGGACGATTTGGTACACCGACTGGTCGGCCGAACTGCCAATGCGCTGAAAACGGGTCACCACGCCGTGCACCCGCCGGCCGGCAAACAGGCGCTGCAGCGGGCCGCTGCCCAGGGTCAGGGTGGCGGGCTGGTTCAGCATCTGCCGGGCCTCGATATCCCGGTCGGGGCTGGTGAACACGATGTCGTAACGGTAGGGTTCGCTCAGGGCCTCCCGGCCGCTGAAATGCTCCACGTCCATGGCTGAAGCGCAGGACGGAATATCCAGCCGGTAGCGGTTCAGACTGGCGTTAACTAACGCTTTTACGGGGTCCATCAGACTCATCATTCTTTCTCCATTCTCCATGCGTTATCCCTCTTCCTTCTTCGCTGGCTGATGAGAATCGTATTTCAACGTTGCTCCGGAAAAGGCGATAACGTTGCATGTCTTTTTTGCAGCGGTCACATCAGGTGAAATAGCTACTTCAGCGGCCTGAGAGTCAGGCGGTTATTTCCAGCTTCGATAACGCGGGCTTTATCAGGGTCAAGATCGTCGCGGGATAACACCAGCCGCCAGGTATTATTATTCTGGTCAGGATCGATAAACATCGCGGCTACCGCCACGTACTCCGCCTCCGCTTCCATCGGCATATCCAGGGCCAGCGACTCGCCGGGCCGCAGCCGGAGATCTCTTTCCGCCAGCAGATCCGCCTTTATCGCCTGGCTGTCAAAGGCGAACAGCGAGGGATAATCGGTATCATCAAAGGCTTTGCGCGCTTTCAGCTGATAAACCCGCACCACTGTCGCCAGCGCCGCGCCGTTTGCGTTGTTATTAACGCCCTCACGGGCCTGAAAATCGAGGTGCAGCGTCTTGACCTGTTTATAAAAAATGGACTTTGCCGCCGAAACGGTGCTGTCCTTTACGCTTTGCGTCAGCCCGCAGCCGCAAAGCGTCCCCATCAGCGCCAGCGTCAGCAGCGCGGCGGTGGCTTTACCAGTGATAATCGCCATCTTCATAGTTCTCCCTTCGGTGAATATTTTCCTGAACGCGCTGATAGCGGCCCAGCTGAATGGTTATTGTTTCATTCTTATTTGCGCCCGCCGCCAGCGGCCGCAGCGCCGCCGTCCGACCGAGCTGGACGGCGGCGTCCTGCTGACAGCGCAGCTGCGCGTCGGGCAGCAGATGACGGGCAATACAGAGCTGCAGACGCACATCGAGGTGTGTTCCCAGATAAACGTGCAGCAGCGCCATCAGGTCGCCGTGCAGATCGCCGCCGGGCAGCCAGCCTCTCGCCTCTGCCGGATTATCGGTCGATAAACGCAGCAGGATCTGGCCGTTTACGTCAACCGCATGGGTGCCCATTACCGGGCGGAAGCGGAGGCTGACCGGCTGCCCGACGCTCATCGTCAGCGGCTGCTTCAGCGGAATACGGCAGCGATCGTGGTGATATACCCTGGCCCGGGTGTCCGGTGCCAGCAGCTGCACCAGCGCATCCAGCCCTTCCGCCGTGCGTCCCGGCAGCAGCATAACCGGCAGCAGCGCCAGGAAACGCGACAGCGGCGTGGCCACCGTTTCCGCACATCCCGGAATACCCAGCCCCGCCAGCCCCAGCAGGTACTGCGAGGTGTTGTCGCGCCCCCCCGCCTGAAAGGAGGCGGGCCAGGAATATTTGCGCCAGATACGGTAATACTGGGCAATCAGCCGGTGATTGAAGATATCGAGAAAATCCTGCACCACCTCATGCCCTTCCCGACGCCGGGTAATATCGTCGATATAGTGCGTCGGCAGGGGCGACTCCACGCCGTACAGCCCCATAAAGGTCACCCGGATCGTCGGCGGCAGATGCGGAGACTCCGGGTCGGGATCGTACATCCCTTTGATTTCGCTGGCAGGGAATCCCATCCCCGGATGGGGACGGAAGCGTACCGGCTCATGGCGAACCTGCCAGCTGCTGCCCGCCACCGGAGCATCGGGCTGGCTCTGCTCCAGAAGCTGGCAAAAGCGATAAAAATTAATATGCGGCAGCTGTGGCCGCAGCTGCGCCATCAGCCGGGCAGGCGCGGACTGTGATTCTCTTTCCACCGGATACATTTTCCTTCTGGCTGAACGATCAGCGTGAGCTGGTTAAACTGATTCATATCGGCGTAGAGCGCAAAAAAGCGGTTGAGCATCTCGCCGAAAAGATGGATGTCGCCCTCGCCGATAAAACCGTTGCTGTCGAGGGTGACTTCAATATCCAGGCCGCGCAGCAGGAAGCCCTCTTCAAAGCGCTGAATGCGGTGGTGCCGCACCGCCTGAATCGCCTCCAGACGCCGGTTGTTCAGCTCATCCTCGCACCAGTTATAGAGGGAGAGCGTGCCGCGCAGCACCTCCGCGCAGCTCATCATATTGAGAAAGCGGGTGCCCAGATGGCTCATCACCCGCCAGTGAAAGCGATCCTCCGCGGGCGGATAGACCGGCAGCGTCGGCTTGCACAGGTTACGGACGGTCAGCGCGGTTTCCGTCACCTGCTCGCAGCGGTCCAGCAGCGTGCTCTGCAGCGCCCGGCGGGGCAGCTGGCCGTTGGTGCCGGTAATACGCAGCGACACCGCTTCGCTCTCCAGCCGCCGCTCGGCATCCCATTTCTGGCCCCCCAGAATCAGCCAGGTGTCATGCATCCCGGTCACACCGCGCCTCACGCGGGTATGGTAATAGCGCTCCGGCGCGTGACGGCGCATCATTGCCCCCTGGTGGCGAAAGCTGGTAAACGGTACATAGCGGGCGTCGCCGGTTTTTCCGGAGCCGGTGACGCTGTCGACGGAGTAGATCTCGGTATGCCCGTCCTGCAGACGCTTCGGACGCAGCAGATATTCGCTCTCCAGCCCGCTGATGGTCAGCGGATCGGCTTCCAGCGTAAACAGGTTGATGACCGGCACGCAGTGCAGCCGCAGAGTGCTGTCGGTGACCGGCAGATCGCTTTGCCAGGCGTGGCTGAAGACCACCTCAATATCAAAGAATGCCGTGCCCGGCGGTAGCGTGACGTTCTCCAGCCCGTTCAGGTGTACGAACATAAATTTTTCCCGGAAGGTAAAATACTCCAGCAGCAGCTGATAGCCGCTGAAGCCGCTTTCCCCCTTCGGCCACAGGCCGTCCTCTTCGCCAAAGCCGCCCGGCGAGAAGTAGCCGTCAAGCCTGATGCGATCCGTCTGCTCCGGCAGGCGCAGCCAGAGATCGGCCTGCCGCCTGGTCAGCCAGAGATGCAGGGCGCTGCCCACCACGCTCTCCTCGCCCAGGTATAAGCACAGCCGACGGAGATCCGCCTGCGACCAGTCGGCCTGCCTGCTGCAGGCAAAACGAATGCGCAGCGCCGAGCGCCCGTCCGGTTCGGTGGTCATGGTGACGGCTGAAACCGCCAGCGGGTTGAGGGTTACCGCGCGGGTGGTGCGGTAATGGCAGACGGTATTTTTTGGCCCCACCGGGCGGGAGTAAATTTCCAGCCCGGCGGGCACCGTTTCCGCCATTTTCATCGCCGGAAGATCCGGGGTCAGCGACACGATCGACAGCGAGGGAATGGTGCGCAGGTAGTGCGGCCACAGCATACTGACCAGCCCTTCGGTCAGCTCCGGCAGATCGTCATCGATTTTTTCGCGCAGGCGGCCAACGGAAAACGCGAAGCCTTCAAACAGACGCTCAACGTACGGGTCCGGCGTTCCGGCTTTATCCAGATCCAGCATCGCCGCCCGGTCCGGATGTGTCCGGGAGAACTCCTTCGCCGCCTCGCGCAGATAGCGCATTTCAGCGTCAAAATAACGCAGGGTTAAATCATCCATAGTGTATTTCTTTCTGATTATCAGTCTGGTAAATAAACGGAGGCCACCGGTGAATATCCTCTTCCGGGACGTTCATTTCGCTGGCCGCATACTCTGTTCCCATCGGGGAGGTTAAACCTCCCGACCCGGCTACTCCCCCTCTGTCTGCGGTGCGACCTCCCCCTTTCCCGTGATGATGAAGATCGTCTCCGGCAGCCGGAAGTTTCTCAGCGCCAGCAGCGCCAGCGGTCCTTCTCCCGCCTCCGTGCGCAGCGTGTAGTTCAGCTGCCGCCCGTCCTGCGCTTTCCAGCTCACCCGCCAGCTGCTCCCCGTTCCCGCCCACGCCTCCACCGACGCCTTATCAAGCAGCCTTATCAGCCCCCAGGCTCCGCTCATCTCCGCGTACTGCCGCGTCCCGGCCTCCGTGCTTATCCAGCTCAGGGACGCCCCCGG
>NZ_WMJZ01000078.1 GCF_009711095.1 Intestinirhabdus alba | reverse complement strand
ATCCGCGACAGGAAAGTGCCAGTGCCCTGGGGCTGAAGGTTTCTCAACTGGGCGTACAGTATCGATGCCCGATAACGGCGCTGGCGTTAAACGATGAAGTGGGCGTGGTGCAGGAGCTGAACAACGGCCGGCTGCAGATTGTGGAAGCCACCCGGCTATATATTGAACAACCCGCTATTTTCCACAGGCATATCATTTCAGAGTCTGTTATCCAGTATCTCGATAAAATTAAGGCCGATATTGCGGCGGTCAGCCAGCCCCGCGTCGGGTTCAACGGCCCGGCTATTGGAGGGAAGGGGCCAAAGCCGATGTCGAAAGAGGAAGCGGCGGCAGAGACGTTCGCGAAACAGTATGCGCGCCTGCTGAAAAGCTATGACGAACCGGCCAGGGCCGCTTTTGCGAAACAGTTTGAGTACAGATTAGCCAGCTCACAGGAACGAATTGAGACCATAGATAAAGACCTCGCGGCCTGGTATCAGGCGGAGTCCTGGCTGAAAACAATCACATATGATTATGCGCCGGACAGCAGCGCGGTGGGCTGGGATGCGCAGATGAAAACTATTGCCGGGTGCGTTCAGGGCGGCGCAATGAGTAAGGCAACAGAAGATGTCTGGCTTGTATGGCTGAAAAAGCCGGACTCTCCCGCGTATCTGGGTTTTACCGGGATGAACACTTCCCTTCTGGGAGCCGTATTCAGCGGCGCGAATGTCTTTGGCAACCTCAAAACGGCGGCGACCATTGATGAATTCGGCATGTATCTGAAAGGAAAGGCCCTCAGACAGGGCTGGGCTGCCAGAATACTGGCGGTGTCAGCGTCAGTCAGTCGCCTGGGGCGGGCGGTGGATGCGGCAACCCGGAAAGGCTATCTGGCCATGACGCAGGCGGCGATGCTGACGGCAGGGGAGTCCATCGTGATGGTGCGGTATCAGACCACGCTGAGGAAGTTAAAACGAAAGCTGAAATATGACGCCGCGCTCCGCCAGGCGCTGGCGAAAAATAATATCACCTTTGAGAAGAGCGGAATCGAGGGGCTCAGAGGCGGCAGTGCGGTGGTGGTGGATGAACTGATGGGGATCCGGGGTAAGGCGCTGGACACCCCCGTTATAATAGAACAAAGCCTCCCCGGTACGCTGGAGGAGATACGGGCGAAGCTCCCCGGTATCAATGTGACGAAAGCGCCCTTTAATAACCCGGCAATGCTGGGCGATATTGAGGAGCTGTTTATCTCCGATTTGTCGTTACAAGGGAAAGGAACGACCGGACCCGTGGTGAGGGCGAGCTATGCGCAGCTGGCGGCGTGGAATGAACGGGGAATGCGTCTGATTAGCGGCGACAGCGCGGGTCTGATTATGGGGGCCGGGTTAATGGCCCTGCAGATGGCGAACTGGACGGATCTTATCGACCGCCTGCACACCTCGGTGGGAACCGACCTGGATGTGATTGCGGATATCTCCATCAGCAATCTGTTGTTTATTGAAGGATTTTCGGAGCTGTCGGGGTTTGCATGGAAACTGATGATAAAACAGAACTGGGTGGTGCTGAGTAAGGCGCAGCAGGTGCCGGGACCGGTGAGATTTGGGGCGGTGCTGGGAGGGATTGCGGCGATAGTGGATGGGTTCAGGAACTGGATACATGCTTTAAAATCCTTTAACGCTGGAGACTACGCTGCCGGTGGATATTATACGGCATCAGCTTTGGCTGCTCTTGTCGGTGGAGGAATCGGGGCTGGCTATGGGTTTGCAGGCAATTTTGCCTTTACCAGCGCGCGTTTTCTGGGACCTGTTGGATGGGCGGCGGTACTGATTATCGCCGGTATTATGCTGGCTTACAGGGCCAGCGAGCTGCGAACGACGGCGTTTGAAAAGTGGCTGCGTCGCACCTGTTTTGGTCTCCGCGACCACAATTTTACCGGTGTGGTCTGGAACGCCGACAGCCTGGATGACCTGGCCGAGGCGGTGGTGGAGTACCGGGCTATCCGCAGCGGTATGGTGGCGGACGTGGCCTTTGCCTCAGCCCTGGACATTTTTACCGGCAACCCGACCGTGCAGTCAGAGGATTATTGCCGGGTGGACTTCCGGGTCAGCATGCCGGGCTGGGTGAAAGGCAGCGGCGGCTGGTCACTGACTCTGACGGGTAATAACAGACAACTGTTCTCTCAGTCAGACAGCGCCCCCGGACTCGATGACCATTATCAGCTAACCGGCCCGGAGGGATATTATAAATACCAGCTGCGCGTGGATGGTGAGGCAGGTGCGGATGAGAATGCTGAAGGGCCACAAACCCTGAGTATTATGGTCAGCGTCTGGGTGGTGAAAAACGGAACGCCGGAGGTTACGCTGGTGGCAGAATACTGGCCGGATAAAGCGGAGCCGGAATATAAGCTGGGTCTGACGATTAACGCGAAACAGGACTGAAGCATTATGGGCAAAATTAAAAGGCGTCTTCAGCATCTCCGCCGGCCGGTTCGCCCCCGGCTAATCCCGCCGGTCAAAGGCTGGGATGAGGACTTACCGGATTCAGCGGACGAGCNCAAAGGCTGGGATGAGGACTTACCGGATTCAGCGGACGAGCTAAGAACGCCGCCGCAGCTGCTTTATGTGAATGAGATAAATGATATCTGGATGGAAATTCCACGCTATGTAAATCATGGATGGTCTGGATTATGGTTTGTTAGCATCGTTACATTATTTTGCTTTTGCTATTTTATTTTTTCCCCCTATGTCGTTTCTGATATGCTTTCTGGAGTTTCGGGGTTCATTTTTTATTTCGCCCTTTTCTTCTTATTTTTTTTATTCGTTCTTTTCTGGTTCAGAATGGTTTTATTCGAACCCCGCGGCGCGCCCTTGCGCTTTAACCGCAAGCGCCAGAAAGTCTACGCCTATGAATATCAGCGCGGTATCTGGCCCTGGAAGCGCTGGCCGGTGAAGGTCAAGGTGTTTGACTGGGCGGATATTCATGCAGAACGGGTACAGATGGCGGGCCACGCCGACTGGGGGCACCGTATATACTGCGCGGTCTGTAAACCGGGGACGTTTGAAGTGGTGGACCGGTTTATTCTGACGTGGACGGTGGGGAGTATATTTCAGGCTTACGGATTATGGAGTCACTGCTGCCACTATATGGAAGGCAAACCCGTTCCCAGAAATCCGTTGTGGACGGAGCGTCCCCGCAGCTGGACGCCGTTTAATACCGTCCGCTGGCCGGAAGAGATTGACCGGGAATCGCGCACGGCACCGGATTGTCAACCGGGTGCGGCGTCCGGCGCGGAACAGGAGTGAAGCCTTATGGGAAAAATAAAAAGGCGTCTTCAGCATCTCCGCCAGCCGGTTCGCCCCCGGTTAATTCCGCCGGTCAAAGGCTGGGCTGAGGACCTGCCGGATTCTGCGGATGAGTTAAGAACGCCGCCGCAGCTGCTTTATGTGAACGAAATAAACGATATCTGGATGGAAATACCGCGCTATGTAAATCATGGATGGTCAGGATTATGGTTTATTAGTATTATTTTATTATTTTGTCTTTTGTGGTATTGTTTTTTTCTTTTAATTCCATCCATTATTTTTAATGGGTTTGTTGGGGTGTTGGAGTTTTTTATATTATTTTCCTTCGTTCTTTTCTGGTTCAGGATTATTTTATTCGAACCCCGTGGCGCGCCCATACGCTTTAACCGCAAGCGCCAGAAAGTCTACGCCTATGAATATCAGCGCGGTATCTGGCCCTGGAAGCGCTGGCCGGTGAAGGTCAAGGTGTTTGACTGGGCGGATATTCATGCAGAACGGGTGCTGATGGCGGGCCACGCCGACTGGGGGCACCGTATATACTGCGCGGTCTGTAAGCCGGGAACGTTTGAAGTGGTGGACCGGTTTATTCTGACCTGGACGGTGGGGAGTATTTTTCAGGCTTACGGCCTGTGGAGTCACTGCTGTCACTATATGGAGGGCAAACCCGTACCCATAAATCCGCTGTGGACGGAGCGTCCCCGCAGCTGGACGCCGTTTAACACCGTCCGCTGGCCGGAAGAGATTGACCGGGAATCACGCACGGCGCCGGATTGTCAACCGGGCGCGGCGTCCGGCGCGGAACAGGAGTGAAGCCTTATGGGAAAAATTAAAAGGCGTCTTCAGCATCTCCGCCAGCCGGTTCGCCCCCGGTTAATTCCGCCGGTCAAAGGCTGGGATGAGGACTTACCGGATTCAGCGGATGAGTTAAGAACGCCGCCGCAGCTGCTTTATGTGAATGAGATAAATGATATCTGGATGGAGATCCCACGTTATGTAAATCATGGGTGGTCTGGATTATGGTTTATCAATATTGTTTTGCTTTTTTGTTTTTTTGGTTATTGCTATTTTCTTTTGATTCCATCCATTATTTTTAATGTGTTTATTGGGATAGCAGAATTTATTTTATCATTATCCTTTGTCGTTTTCTGGTTCAGAATTATTTTATTCGAACCCCGCGGCGCGCCCTTGCGCTTTAACCGC
>NZ_WMJZ01000077.1 GCF_009711095.1 Intestinirhabdus alba | reverse complement strand
CCGCCCCGTTATTCTGTGGGCGCGCCCCGGCGGATAAAGACGGGCTGTCCGGGCGCAGGACCACGGGCAGCGCGCCGGAGCCATTGTTTTTCATCAGGCTTTGCTCTGCCGCGATATATTCAGCACCTGTTTTCATCATGCTCTGATAATAACCCCCCCTTGAAAAGCTATATGGATTAGATTAGTCTGATGCCGCAAAATAATTATGTGGCGTAATTATTTCATTGTGCGGAGATTTATCCAGGTTCAGGGAGGCGTAAATTAGTATTTATCAATCCAGTTATCCTCCTCTGCTTCCTGTTCTATCCGGCAACTTACGCTTCAGATAAAGACTATTATTCACAATAAAAATTAATGATAAATAAAGGATAGATGTGTTGAATGTAAGACGTGTGGCCTGCTGCTGTTCTTCTTTTATATGTATGACTTCCACCGCTGGAATACTGCTCCCCGATATTTCGGTGCAGGAATATCGCGACTTTGCCGAGAACCTGGGGCGATACCGCACGGGAGCAAACATGATACCGGTTTATAAGAATGAGGGTTCCCTTTCAGGTTATCTGGATTTTACGATGCCCGACTTTGGCGCGGTATCGACGAAGGGGTATGCCACGCTAATATCGCCCTCCCTGATTACGAGCGTGAAGCATAATAAAGGTTATAAGACGGTGACATTTGGTAATGGCGCGCAGTATGCCGCAACCTATACCTTGATAAACCGTAATAACCATAGTACCCAGGATTTTCACGTTCCCCGGCTGAATAAGGTGGTGACGGATGCGGCTCCGGTTAGCTATGTGTCGAACTCAGATTTTCTGGCCAATTATAAAACCCGCTACATGTGGTATACCCGCGTGGGTGCGGGTAAACAAACTCAGGTTAATGAAGAGGAGACCGAACGTATAACGCTTGCCGGTGCCTATCAATGGAAAACGGGCGGAACGATCAGCAAGGCAAACGTGGACAATATTTCCTCAAAAAGTTATTTGCGTTACTACAATCTCGGCCCGGCCGATAGCGATACCACGTTACTCTCCATTGGCGCGGAAGGAGGCGACAGCGGTAGCCCGGTATTTGCCTGGGATGACCTCGACCAGCAATGGAAGCTGGTTGCGATTCACGTAGGTTACGATCAGGATGCCGGCATCTACCGTAAACGTGCCGCTGCGGGTTATATTCCTGGCGATTTTATTGCGTCCGTCCAGGCGGCCAACACCTCTCCTGATGTCACCGACAGCAGCGGAGATGGCACCATTTACTGGAGCGATACCGCCATTACCCAGGGCAATAACGTCTGGCACTGGGCGGGGCTGGCTGAAGAATATAAGCGCGCTGCGCCGTCAAACGCGACCAACGATGAACTCGATGCCACCAAAGACTTACGTTTCAACGGCGACGGTGGCGAGATCGTGCTAACCGACGCGGTCAATCTGGGGGCAGGAAAACTACGTTTTTCTGACAACTATACGCTCACCTCAGCGGCTGGCGCTAATGCCACCTGGGCTGGCGGCGGTGTGGAAGTCGATGCAAATAAAAAAGTGCTGTGGCAGGTTAATGGACTGAGCGGGGATGCGCTCCATAAAATCGGCGACGGTACTCTGCATATCAACGCGACCGGAATCAATGAAGGCAGTCTGAACGTCGGGGCGGGTAAAATCATCCTCGATCAGCAGGCCGATGCCTCCGGACAGAAGCAGGCTTTTTCCTCCGTGACGCTGGTCAGCGGACGCCCGACGGTCGTGCTGGCTGATGCGGCGCAGGTCGGCACCGATAAGCTCTATTTTGGCTATCGCGGCGGCACGTTGGATCTGAATGGTAACGATATCTCTTTCAAAAAAATAAAGCATACCGATAACGGCGCGATCCTCGTTAATAATAACAGCAAGGCGGGCGCGAATCTGACGTTGACGGCGTATGGTGATAAGGATGTCACGTTCAACACCTGGTCATCTTCCGGTCGCGGCACCGTCGGAAGCATCTATAGATATGGCAATCCCTATTCAAAGAAAACCGAATATTTTGAATTATTGACCAGCAAGTATGGGGGTTACCCCACCAATCAAACCAGCACCCATATCTGGAGATATCTGGGCACCGATCGCGCTGTCGCGGTCGATCTGGCTCTGTCAAAAATTAACCAGCAGGTATTCCGCGGCTTTATCGGTGAAATCGACGGCAACAAGAACAACGGCGAGCTGAACGTTGATATTGATATCGCTGGCAGCGGAGCCAAAATGGCCCTGACCGGCGGCATGAACCTGAACGGCGCTCTGAATGTACATCAGGGACTGGTGCTCCTCTCCGGTCAGCCCGTTGCCCATGCTGGCGGGATGGTGACGATGGATGAGTGGTGGACATCCTATTTCAAAGCGAAACAGATCGCAGTGGGCCATGACGCCACTTTCCAGGTCGGTGAATTCGCCGAGGTCACCGCCGATGTGGTCGCCGGCGAATCTTCCCGTGTTATGTTTGGCTACAACAACAGCGCCGCAGAAAAAGAGCGCATCTGGCGCTGTTATGCTGCGTTCTACAGCGATACCGTTAACTGTAGCCAACCGGTGCACAGCGAGAAAGCGCAGTCAGCGCTGGCTTACAGCGCGGTAACCGGCGATGTTTCGCTGGCCAGGGATGCCACTCTGTATCTGGGCCGGGTTATGTTTCAGGGCAACGTCACATCAGCGGATAATTCCCTGATAACTATGGATTCTTCGGCCCGCTGGACCCTGACGGGAAAGAGTAATACTACCACCCTGAACGCACTGCGCGGCGCTCACCTGTCCATGCTCCCGTCGGGCACCTGGTCAGCCAAACAGCTGGAGGTGGATACGCTGAACGCCACGGGAATGAGGCTCAGTCTGGGGGTAAAACCCGAAACGGCGGAAAGCGATAAGCTGATCGTTAAGGATTCGGCAACGGGCGGCAGCAATATTCTGGACGTTTCGCTGATGCTTAACACCGCTAAGCCTGTTTCCCTGCAGCAGGATGTGGTGATGATTGATGCGCCCGTTGGTACTGCGCATGACTATTTCACTATGCCGAATATTGCCCGCGGATTCACTCTCTACAGGCCTGACTATGCGGTAATAGACAGCAACGACCGGGTGTTATGGGTGCTTCAGCGTAATGCAGCAGCCTCTGCTGACGACGCTGATTCGTCGAATAGTAACACCACGCCCGCGCCCGCCGATGACAACGATAACTCCGCACCGGTTGCCGATCCCGACGATAGCAGCGGCAGCACCACGCCAGCGCCCGCTCCCGCCGATGACAACGATAGCTCCGCGCCGGTTGCCGATCCCGCAGACAGCAGCGGCAGCACCACGCCAGCGCCCACTCCCGCTGATGACAACGATAGCTCCGCGCCGGTTGCCGACTCGTCTTCAAAAGATGGAGATAGTGCGCCAGCAACGGGAGGAAACCCAGACGCCTCTCCGGGGGCGGCTGAAGAGGGAGGCTTTAATCCGGATACCTGGTTTACCATCAGCGATAATAAGCCGCTCATCCGCAGGACTCGCGCTCTGATGGCCTCCCGCCAGTATATTTTCAGCGAAGCGCTCGGGGCGATGAACGGGCGTGCATCGCTGTTGCGCAGCTCGCCGGATAAGCACGGTGAATGGGCCTCCCTGGAGCAGGGCCGGGGCAGCTGGGAGGGGCTTAATGTTACCCAGCAAACCCTGAGTATCGGCTGGGACACCGTTGTTGGCCAGCAGATGTTTGGCCTCTACGCCAGCCATACTCAGGGAAAAACCAAAGGGAACGGCCGGGCGACGCACCGCTTATCCGGCGTCGGCATCAACTATTCCTGGTCATCCCCTGCGGGCTGGTTTATAGACGCCGCCGGCAGCTATATGTACCTTGCGCAGACGATCAACTTCGATCCGCAGCTGGGCATCAGGGGGGCCGAACCCCATTCGGACATCGTGGCCGCCAGCGTGAAAAGCGGTTATGAAGTGAAGGCCGATGGCGGCACCTTCTCCGTTACGCCTTATGTCGGCTTCAGCGGCGGTTATCTCTCTGGCTATGGGGTCAACGGGGAAGCCTCTCAGATTGCTCTCAGCTCCGCGACGCCCTGGGCCATGACCGGCGGCATCGAGCTGAAAAAGCGGATCTTATGGGGCAGTAAACCCGATGTTACGGCGAGCGCGGGTCTGGAATATCAGTATGCCCCGGGCAAGGCCGGCTCCGGGCTGGTGCTGTCAGACAGCCACTCCCGGCGGGAATATGCCGCCTGGTCTGATAACCGCTACCGCTTTCATACCGGTATTGAGGGTAAGCTGGGCCAGAACCTGTCGATGAATGTAAAGATAAAAACCAGCTTTGGCGGTTATTTTAAAACGGACTATAGCGGCATGGTCGGTATTGCCTGTCGTTTCTGAGGGGAGGGGCATTACGGCAGAGCGATGCCTGAAGAAAGGTTAGCGCCCCGTGGTCCTGCGCCCGGAAAGCCTNCGGGCGCGCGTTGATAAGCAACAGCAAGCCCGGCCGATGGCCGGGTTTGAGACTGATGACAAACCCCAGGCCGAACTCGTTCGGCCATAATCACCACAAAAATAAACAGGGAAAATCAATTCATTGATTTTCGGCTGCTGACCACAAAGAGGGAAAAACCACGTTTTTTCCCTCTTTGCCATCAACCTGACGGGGCGGGTGTTGCCACCCGCCCCGCGCTTTACCGTTCA
>NZ_WMJZ01000076.1 GCF_009711095.1 Intestinirhabdus alba | reverse complement strand
TTCTTATTGCCGCGGTGATTTCCGCTGCCGGCTGCACGGCCTCCGCCGGGAAAAAAACTGCCGCTAAAAAAGCGCCGCCCGTCGCCGCGCAGCGCGTCGCGGTCGCCAAAACCGAAAGCCGTCAGTGCACCGATAACTTTGACCTTCTTAAACGGCTCAACCCCACGGCATTCACCCTGTATCGCTCCCAGTTTGACGCCATCAACGCCTCTTACAGCTATTACCACGAGAACCAGGCGCTGCTGGAAAAAGATCCGCGGGAGATCATGACCCTGACCCTCAACGACAAGCTCAACCTCATCTGCGATCGGGTTAAGAGCCAGACCTTTACCGAGATCCGTAACCGGATGGTCACGATTTCAAAAATCTGAACCGACGTTCTGCCCCGTCACCGGTGAACGCGGCGTGAAGGCCCCTTCTCCGGCGTGACCGCGCAGGGTGTGTCCGCGGACGCCGCGATGCGTCTGCGGGATCTGTCCATAGCGAGTGGATTAACAACATGTATAAAGACTCCCCTTTTCACCGGCGGCTCTCCCTGGGGCTGCTGCTCTGGTGGTTATTCACCTCCGTTATCCTGCCGGTATGGGCGCCGCTGGCCCGCGCCGCCGGCCTGGCCGAGATGCATCAGCTGATGACCCCGGACGCGGAGCCGTCCGGCAACGCCGGCGCGCCGTCAGCGGCCCCGCCGGGCGGACCCGCCGGGTCGCTCTCTGACTACTTTATCGCCGGCAACCTGACCCCGCAGCCCGACGCTGCCCGGACCCCGTCCCCCGACGGGACGACGCTGCCGCTGCTGGGCAGTCCGGAGACGCCGGACGCCGGCGGCGGCGAGCCGGCGGAGGCAGACGACCCGGTGCCGGGACATCTGCAGACCCTGTGGGGCGTGCTGGGCCAGGAGTCGCGGACGGACGCGGTGCGCGGCATGGCGGAGAACTACATCTCCGGGATGGCGAACCAGATGGCGGAGAGCGCGGTGCGCGACTGGCTGAAGCAGAAGGGGAACGCGCGTATCCAGTTCACCACGCAGGGTGAAGGCAGCGCGGACGTGCTGGTGCCGCTGTGGGACACCGGGAGCGACCTGCTGTTCAGCCAGGCGGGGGTGCGGCGTAACCAGGACCGGACCCTCTGGAACGGGGGCATCGGCGGGCGGCATTACATCGGCGACGACTGGATGCTGGGCAGCAACGTCTTCTACGACTACGACCAGACCGGGCGCAACGCGCGCTGGGGGGTGGGTCTGGAGGCGCGGACCGACTGGCTGAGCCTGTCGGCCAACCGCTATTTCCGTCTCACTGACTGGCATCAGTCGCCGCTGCGTAACATGCGCGACTACGACGAGCGGCCGGCGAACGGTTACGACCTGCGGGCGAAGTACTGGCTGCCGTCGTATCCGCAACTGGGCGGCGAGCTGACGTATGAGAAATACTTCGGCAAAGGGGTGGATTTACTCAACTCCGCCTCGCCGGATTCGCTGAAGAACTCGCCGCACGCGCTGACGGCGGCGGTGAGCTACACGCCCTTCCCGCTGCTGACGGTGAGCCTGGGGCACACGTCGGGCGACGTGTCGGAAACCACGGCGCAGCTGGACTTTAACTGGCGCTTCGGGCTGTCGCTGGCGGAGCAGCTGGACGGGCAGAGCGTGGCGATAATGCGCAGCCTGAAGGGCAGCCGCTATGACCTGGTGGACCGCAACTACAACATCGTGATGCAGTACCGCAAACAGCAGCTGGTGGCGCTGACGCTGCCGGCGGAAGCCCGGGGCGAGGCGCTGAGCCGGATAGCGGTCAGCGCCACGGCGAAGGCGAAGTACGGTATCCGGGATATCGTCTGGCAGGCACCGGAGCTGGTCAGCGCGGGGGGCCGGATAGAGACCACTGCCTCGCCGACGGATATCCGTATCGTGCTGCCGGCGTGGAACGCGCCGGACAGCGGGAAGCGCAACCAGTATCGTCTGACGGCGGTAATGACCGACGTGGAGGGCAACCGGACGGAGCCGGCGACGATGAACATCGTGGTGGATGAGGCGACGCACATCATTAAGCTGGAGCTGGACGCGGCGCGCAGCCCGGTGGGCCGGGAGGTGCCGGGGCGGCTGACGGTGACGGACAGCAGCGGGCAGGCGGTGACCGGGCTGGGGCTGACGCTGGCGCTGACGCCGTCGGCGGCGGGGTGTGAGCTTAACGGCCAGGCGCAGTGCGACGGGTATGAGAGCGTGCTTGACGCGGGCGGGCGGCATGCGCTGACGCTGAGCCACACGAAGAGCGGGAAGTACACCCTGAGGGCAACGCTGGCGACCGGGAGCCGGGCGGAGACGGACATCGTCTTCGAGGCGGACGCGGCGTCGGCGACGCTGACGGAGGGGAGCCTGACGGTGGTGACGGATAACGCGCCGGCGGACGGCAGCNGTGACGGATAACGCGCCGGCGGACGGCAGCGCGGTGAACCGGGTGAAGGCGACGGTGACGGACAGCTTTGGCAACCCGGTAAGCGGCCAGACGGTGACGTTCGCCGCCGGAGGCGGGGCGCAGATAAGCGGCGCGGTGCAGACGGATGAGCGCGGAGAGGCGACGGCGGAGCTGAGCAGCACGCTGGCCGGTCCGGTGGAGGTGAACGCGGGGATAAACGGGGTCAGCCGGCAGGTGACGGTACGCTTCGTTGCCGACAGCCGGACGGCGCAGATAGCCGAAGGGGCGCTGAGCGTGGAGGAAGACGGCGCGGTGGCGGACGGCCGGTCGGCCAACCGGGTACGGGCGCGGGTGACGGACGCGAATAATAACGTGGTGCCGGGGGCGATGGTGACCTTCAGCGCCGGCAACGGGGCGGTTATCGCGCCGTCGGGGATGACCGGCGAGGACGGGGAGCTGAGCCTGCCGCTGACCAGCGTCCGGGCCGGTGAGAGCCGGGTGACGGCGACGATAAACGGCGGCAGCCGTGAGGTGACGGTGCGCTTCATCGCCGGGGCGGTGAGCGGACAGACGTCGGTGCTGACGGCGACGCCGGCGAGCATCGCGGTGGACAACACGGAGACGTCGCAGCTGACGCTGGCGCTGCAGGACGCGCAGGGCAACCCGGTGACCGGGCGTCACGGGGGGATAACCTTCAGCGTGAGCGGACTGGCGGCGGCGGACCACACGCTGAGCGCGGTGAACTATGAGCAGGCGGAGGCGGGGCTGTACACGGCGACCCTGAAGGGTAAACGGGTGGGCACCGCGGTGGTGACGGCGCAGGCGGACGGTGAGACGGTGGGCCCGGTGGAGGTGCGTCTGACGAGCCTGAGCGGCGGCGATGCGGTGGGAGCGGACGGCAGCGTGACGCTGGACGCGACGTCGCCGGTGACGGCCGGGGAGGAGAGCCGGCTGACGGTGACGCTGAAGGATGTGAACGGCAACCCGGTGACCGGGGCGGCGGGAGACATCCGGGTGAGCAGCCAGGTGAGCGACCAGGCACCGGCGACGGCGTGGGAGGAGAGCGCCGCGACGGCGGGGAGCTACACGTCGTCCCTGCTGATGACGAAGGTGGGTTCACACCTGCTGACGGCGACGGTGTCCGGGAGCAGCCGGACGGGGACGCGGACGGTGGAGGTGACGGCGGCGACGGCGGAGAGTGCGGTGAGGTACCTGACGCTGGAGGCGGCGGAGAGCGTGCGCGCCGGGGATAGCCTGGGGGTGACGGTGACGCTGACGGACGGCTGGGGCAACCCGGTGACGGGTCTGGGAGCGGCCATCACGCTGGGAGATGATAAAGAGAACCCGGGAACGGTGAGCTTCACGGAGGTATCGCCGGGTCGCTACCGGGGGACGGTGACGCTGACGCAGGTGGGGGAGCACACCCTGAGCGCGCGGCTGGGCAACGGCCTGTCGGCGGAGCGGGGGGTGACGGTGAACGCCGGAGCGGCGGTGGCCGCGGCGTCGACCCTGAGTCCGGCGGCGCAGAGCGTGAAGGCGGACGGTGTGGCGGAAGCGACGGTGACGCTGGAGCTGAAGGACGGTTACGGCAACCTGACGGACGCGGGCGCGCCGGCGGCGGGGAGCACGCTGCGGCAGCTTGACGGGGTGACGGGGGTGAGTACCGGAGCCTGGAGCCGGACGGAGACCGGGAAGTACCGTTCGACGGTGAAGGGAACCACGGTGGGCGAAGCGACGTTCAGCCAGACGGTGGGCGGGGTCAGTCTGCCGGCGGTGAAGGTGACGTTCCTGGCGCAGAGCGGAGCGGAGAGCGTGGCCGGAGTGAGGCTGGAGGCGATACCGGCGACGATGAACGCGGGCGAAGAGACGCAGCTGACGCTGAGGCTGACGGACGCGAACGGCAACGGTGTGACGGGGGTGGCGACGGCAGATATTGCCCTGTCAGACTCTGTGACGGACGGAAACAGTGCGCTCTCCTCATGGGAGGAAGGAGCGAACGGGGAGTACCGCGCGGGGCTGCGTCTGACGGTGGCGGGTGCGCATGACCTGACGGCGACGGTGAACGGGCAGAGCGGAGAGGCGCGGGTGACGGTGACGCCGCTGAGCGGGGAAGCGTATGTGGAGACGCTGTCGCTGAGGGTGAGCCCGGAAACGATAACGGCGGGAGAGAGCGTGACGGCGACGGTGACGCTGAAGGACCGCTGGGGCAACGGAGTGGTGAACGCCGGGGGGAGCATTGGCTTAACCAGCAGCGTGGAGACCCTGAGCGGGACAACGTTCAGCGCGACCGG
>NZ_WMJZ01000075.1 GCF_009711095.1 Intestinirhabdus alba | reverse complement strand
CCGATAGTACCGACGTTAACGTGCGGTTTTGTACGTTCAAACTTTTCTTTAGACATCGATTGTCCCTCTAAGACACGGATAAATCGGTGATATCACCACATCAACCAGGCAACATGCCCGACTTGTTGAATGCTAATAACAGAAGAGAAAAACAGGGAGGAGAAAAGAGGTGGTGCTGATAGGCAGATTCGAACTGCCGACCTCACCCTTACCAAGGGTGCGCTCTACCAACTGAGCTATATCAGCACATCTTGGAGCGGGCAGCGGGAATCGAACCCGCATCATCAGCTTGGAAGGCTGAGGTAATAGCCATTATACGATGCCCGCATCCTGGAACTCGGCTACCTGATTTTCATTCTGCACTGAATATCGAGAGAAGCTCTCTTTATTCGAGCCGCTAAGCGAACTTAGCGTCTCGGGCCACGCCGTTGCATGGCCGAAATTGGTGGTGGGGGAAGGATTATTCGTCGCTTCGCTCCTCACCCTTCGGGTCGTTGCCTGTGGCAACGCTCTCTCGCTTTCGCTCGAGCCGAACCTTTCTCGAAGGTTCTTACCCTTCCCCGGCTGCCGCGTTCTTTCACAAAGGTAGCCAGGGATTACAGCGTCGCTGTAATAAAGTTGGTGGTGGGGGAAGGATTCGAACCTTCGAAGTCTGTGACGGCAGATTTACAGTCTGCTCCCTTTGGCCGCTCGGGAACCCCACCAGGCTTGATGGTGCCGACTACCGGAATCGAACTGGTGACCTACTGATTACAAGTCAGTTGCTCTACCTACTGAGCTAAGTCGGCATCAAGTAGCGCGCATTCTATGGAGAGCAGCCAACTCATGCAACTAAAAAATTGCATAAAATGTTTTATTGCTCACATTTTGAGCTATAGATTCAAAAAATGATGTAATTTCAGTCAGCTTAGCACAAAATTTTAACGTAATACGTCACGCTGATTCGGTCCATTCAGGGCGTTCGGCAACAGCCTTCGCCCCCGTTTATAGGGTTATTCGTCACCTTGCTTTTCAGGGAAAGCCGTCCGAAAGCGATTTTTTCTTATTATTCCTTTCCAACTGGTGTTACCCTCCTGCCCATTGTCCGGATTAACAGAAATGTGACGTGCCATTGCGTGCCGGGGATGACCCGTTTTTTATCGTTACCTGAAGCCGTAATGGCAGGCAGAAACATGCTTATGAGTATAAAAGAGCAGACGTTAATGACGCCTTACCTACAGTTTGACCGCAACCAGTGGGCTGCGCTTCGTGATTCAGTGCCGATGACTTTGAGCGAGGAAGAGATCGCACAACTCAAGGGTATTAATGAAGATCTGTCGTTAGAAGAAGTTGCAGAGATCTATTTGCCTTTGTCGCGTTTGCTTAACTTCTATATCAGCTCTAATTTACGCCGCCAGGCCGTGCTTGAACAATTTCTCGGCACCAACGGCCAACGCATTCCTTATATTATCAGCATCGCTGGCAGCGTTGCGGTAGGTAAAAGCACCACCGCGCGCGTGCTTCAGGCGCTGTTGAGCCGCTGGCCGGAGCATCGCCGCGTCGAGCTGATTACCACCGACGGTTTCCTCCATCCTAACCAGGTGCTTAAAGATCGCGGCCTGATGAAGAAAAAAGGATTTCCCGAATCCTATGATATGCATCGGCTGGTAAAATTTGTCGCAGATCTTAAATCAGGCGTATCGAACGTTACAGCGCCGGTTTATTCCCACCTTATTTATGATGTTATTCCGGACGGTGATAAGACCGTTGTCCAGCCGGATATACTGATCCTGGAGGGCCTGAACGTCCTGCAGAGCGGGATGGATTATCCTCACGATCCGCATCACGTATTTGTATCGGACTTTGTGGATTTTTCTATCTATGTCGATGCGCCAGAGGATTTACTTCAGACCTGGTATATCAATCGCTTTTTAAAATTCCGCGAAGGCGCTTTTACCAATCCTGATTCTTATTTCCATAATTATGCCAGGTTGTCGAAAGAAGAAGCTATTAGTACGGCCACCACATTATGGAAAGAAATTAACTGGCTGAACTTAAAGCAAAATATTTTACCCACTCGTGAGCGCGCCAGCCTGATTATGACCAAGAGTGCGAATCATGAGGTTGAGCAGGTTCGACTGCGGAAATAAGCAAAACGAGGGGCCTTGGCCCCTTTTAGTTTATTCTGCGCCCCGCAGCGATATTTCCCCGCCCAGCCATGGCTTAACCACGCCGTCCTGCTCCAGCAGCAGCGCGCCCTGCGCATCAATGCCTCGGGAAATACCAGTTATTTCTTTATCCCCAACGATCAGCTTTACCGGTCGATGAATAAAGTTATCCAATTTTTCCCAGCGCGAGAGCCAGGGTGCCAGTCCCTCCTGCTCAAATAGCTGAAGCGCCGCGCGCAGCTCGTGAATAAGCTTTGCCGCCAGGGTATTACGATCGAGAAAAACGCCGGCTTCCTGCAGGTTAATCCATCCCTGAGTCACCATATCCTCTTCTACACGGCGCATCGCCATGTTAATTCCTGCGCCAATCACGATTTGCGCCGCATCGCCCGTTTTTCCCGTCAGTTCGACAAGGATCCCCGCCAGCTTTTTATCCTGTAAGTAGAGATCGTTAGGCCATTTCACCCGCACCCGATCGGCACCCAGCTCACGCAGCACCTCAGCCATGACGATACCAATCACCAGGCTTAACCCCATCGCCGCCGCCGGCCCCTGCTCCAGACGCCAGAACATCGAAAGATACAGATTGGCACCAAAGGGGGAGAACCATTTTCGGCCGCGTCGACCGCGTCCCGCCTGCTGATACTCAGCTACACAGGCGTCACCGGACTTCAGCTGGCCAATCCGATCCAACAGATACTGGTTTGTGGAATCAATAACAGACAGGACGGTAACACCCTCTCCTCCCAGCTGCTCCAGAATACGCGAGGCGTCCAGCAGTTGAACAGGCTCAGGCAGGCTATAGCCTTTTCCAGGAACGGTAAATACGTCAACGCCCCACTCCCGCAGCGTTTGTATATGCTTATTGATCGCAGCCCGGCTCATACCCAGCCGTTCCCCTAATTGCTCCCCGGAGTGAAAATCGCCGTCGGCCAGTAATGACATAAGCGTAAGGGGAACGGTATTATCCTTCATGCCACAATCTCCACGCCATCGACTTCTCCCGTCTGGCCGATAAAGCGGACTTCGGGCTCCAGCCAGACATTAAATTTTTTACCCACTTTCTGACGCACATGGCGCGCAAGCTGCACTACGTCTTTGCTGGTTGCGTTACTGACGTTAATGAGCACCAGCGCCTGATGAAGATGTACCGCCGCACCGCCAATTATTGCCCCCTTCAACTGACATTGATCGATAAGCCAGCCAGCCGCCAGCTTAACTGAGCCATCGGCCTGGGGGTAATGCGGCACGTTCGGGAAACGGGCAAGCAATGAGTGCAATTTCTCTGCGGTAACAACCGGGTTTTTAAAGAAGCTGCCGGCGTTACCGTTTATTTTCGGATCGGGCAGTTTTGTCGTACGCATATGACAGACCGCGTCAAAAACCTGCTGCGGCGTGACCGTTACGGGATTTAGCCGGGCCAGATCGCCATAGCTCAGTACCGGCTGCCATCGTTTTGGCAGGCAAAAACCGACGGCAACAATGGCAAAACGATCCTGATATTGATGCTTAAAGATGCTATCGCGGTAGCCGAAACGGCACTCTTCTGCTGTCAGACGCTGACGTTTACCCGTGGCCAGCTCGAGGCAATCCACATAATCGCAAACGCGCTGTAATTCAACCCCATAAGCGCCGATGTTCTGGATAGGCGATGAGCCAACACAGCCGGGGATCATGGCCAGGTTCTCCAGCCCGGGCATATTGTGTCTGAGAGTGTACTCCACAAACTGATGCCAATTTTCCCCAGCCCCGACGTGCAGGAGCCATGCTTCCGTCTTTTCGGTTACCTGGATGCCTTTAATGCGGTTAGCAATGACCGTTCCATTATAAGATTCAAGAAACAGGACGTTACTCCCTTCACCCAGAATCAGTACTGGTTGGCGTAGTGCATTTGCCGATTGCCAGGCTTCTAATAACTGTTGTTCAGTTTCAGCACAGACGATGTTATGGGCAGATTGCTCGATCCCGAAGGTATTCCATGGTTTAAGGGAGTGACTCATAGACGGTTTCCTGATGCAAAATCAGGCGTAGTTTAACGTATCTGCAGCCATATGGCTTGTGTTACGGCAGGTAATATAAAGGAGGAATTACGGGCCAACCCTCGGGGGCAGTATTAAGATAAGTTGAAAAAGTGAAGCGATCGGCCGCAACAAGACTTCCCAACAGAGCGAAGCGCCGCCGGGCAGAGCTTTTATCCGGCGCAGCCTGCGNCCATCGGCGCTACGGCGTTTCACTTCTGAGTTCGGCATGGGGTCAGGTGGGACCACCGCGCTACGGCCGCCAGGCAAATTCTTTGTGCTCTGTCCTGTGTCTTTTGCGCTCATACTGCGTTGGCTGCATTCGTAAAGTCAGTCACATACTCCAGTATGCTCCTTCCTTTCCTTCATTTGCCGCCTTGTCTCAGCGCAAAATCCTTCGGACTCAGTTCGCAATTCTTTATCGCATCAGCCGCGTTGCCTGCGCTCGTAAAGTCAGTCACATACTTCAGTATGCTCCTTCCTTTCCTTCGCTTGTCGCCTTGCTGCTGCGCAAATTATTGCGTACTCAACTCTGAATCTAAGCTGAAAATCTTCTCTCAAATCCGCCAAAACATCT
>NZ_WMJZ01000074.1 GCF_009711095.1 Intestinirhabdus alba | reverse complement strand
TGATTAGACGTGAGATAAATATAGGGGGTACCGTAAGATAAATGGGACTTTATGGTACGTGATGGGAAGAGACAAACAAAAGGTTATGTAATTCATTTACAGTATATGAAAATTAAGGGGGACGATGCCCCCCACTCATTCAGTAACCAAACAACGCCCATTTTAGTAGTGCATCTGCATCATTCTTCAAACTTCCAAGGTCTTTTCCTGGTGAAATTGTTGCCGCTACACCAAGCGCATTAAGTCGAAGCTGTGCCTGATGGAATCGACTCTCTTGCTGTAGGCCCAGAATTTCATTTTTATTCGCGACAGCATAACGCTGAATGGCTGACTTCGATACGCTGTAACCTTTATCGGCTAACCAGAGCGAGAGCCATTCATAACCGGTGAAGTTTGTGCGCGATAATTCGCTATGAAGCTCGGCACGAACATCCTCTGGCAGTTTATCAATATTGCTTGGTCTGGCCATCTGTCCTCCTATAAATAGCTTAGCTATTTTCCACCTTCTCTGAATCAGAGTCACCATCAAACAGTTTGCCCTGCATCCGATCCAATTCTTCTTTTTTGACCCGCTTCACCACGCTGTAAACCCACTGTAGTGAAACACCAAATTTGCGGGCCAGTTCATGATGGTTGCGCCCGTCGAACTCCTGGAAGATTTCCCGATCGCGCTTGCTCACCTTCCAGACCATGCCCATCGGAAAATAGACGTTTTGCCCGCCCCAGACCTGCATCATGCGGTTTGCGACAGCCTGACCAATCTGGTCGGCAACTACGGGTTCGATTTCAATAATCTCGCGGACGGTCTCAGAAGTGTGCTGTGCCAGTTCCACCAACAGTTCCGGCCCTTTACTACGAAACTGATTCAGGTCGTCGCTCATTGCTTCACCCCCGCAGCCCTGCGCTGCCACTTCTTCAGTTTCTCAATTACGCTACTTGCCTGCTCATTGCTGAGCCAGCGTAACGCGCTGATGCCCGTTTCCCGTTTAACCCAAAGCGTCAGCGCCTGCTCTGAACTGTCACGGATGACACCTGCCGCAGCCATTTCAAGCCATAGCGCACGGATTTTCTTTGACTGCGGATGGCTATCCAGCGGTAAACCGGACCTGGCTTTCCCGGCAGGCTTAATTCGAAAGCCTTTCTTTTTCATGGATTCCAGCACGCGGTTTAGCTGTGGGGTATCCATCCCTTTGGTTGAGGCTATACCGGTCAGACCCTGTAGCATCTGGCGGTAGGTGTCCTCATCCATCTGGAGGTCGCTGCGGGCAATATGAATGAGTTGAATAAGACGCTGCTTAGTCATCATCGCCACTCCTTTTACCTGCGCCACCGATATAGTCGACATATAAAGGAAGCGCGACAGGCCAGCACAGGAACATAACGGCCCAACTGATCCAGTGTCCGGCGCCGCTGTAACGTGAGTAAAACCCTGAACGGCGGTGCAGTTCAGCAGTACACCACCCCACGAAACCATACCAGAACAGGGCACATACAATTGATTCAGCCATCATAATGAATCCCACCCCAGTTAATATGAATGTTACGGGCTGTAGTAACCGGATCGTTATTCCACCATGCACCTGACATGTAATTTTTAACCTGCTCTCGTCCAGCAATAACGCCAATTTGAATGCCGGGCCTTACGTTCTTAAAAAAAGCGCGAGCAAAAAGATATTTAGCAGCTGTACGACAAGGGTTCGGTGCTTTCTTCTTACGCGATAACATCATCTTTCAGCCTTCAGTTTATGCTGCTCCTGCCCGCCAACGGGCTGATGCAGGCGGACGTTTTCCCCTTCTCTGTAACCGATGTGGCGGGACATGTCTGCGTCACGTGACTTCCCGGCCCCACGGCCCGTAGTTGTGCCTGAGTCAGGGTATTTTTGTTCAAGCCAGAGGCTTGCCAGCTCCCGTTCTTCGCGGGACATAGCAAATAAATGAACCTCGCTGCGCACGGCCAGAACCCAGCCTTCGGCAAACTTGTCACCACGGCTGGTCTTGGTCGTGTTTTTGATCCTTTTATTCTGCTGTCGAATATAGTTTTTACGGGCCATGATTAATTGTCTGGCCAGTACCTCCCATGTATATGAGGCCAGTTCAACCCGGTCTTTATTACCGTAAAAGCCAACGCTGGGTTTATAGCCGGAGTGAATAATAGACTTAACGCCAAATGCCACCTGGATAATGTCCAGCAGACCCAGCATGTAACGCGGCGGATTAACGCTACCTGCAGCCCAGTAGTTACTGACGCTTTCATCAATATCGCTGAGTGCGAGGTCAGCCTGGGTGATGTTATAGGCCTGCATCAGCTTCTGGGCGCGTTGTAGGGCCAGTGCAGCTTCATGGGGGTTGTCAGATTTAGCCAGCGCCAGCAGCTTTTTTAACTTCTCCAGCAGCTTTTCATTATTCTGCGGCATAAGTCACCTCCAGGCGTTCGGCAAGGCGTTCCAGCTTTTTCTGCTTATGAAAATCAATCATCAGGCCCATCCCGTTGAGGCGGAACTGTTCAATCATGATTTCAACGTCAGCCAGTTCGCCAGCCAGATCAACTTCACTGCCCAGTCCGTTCATGTTGCGGGCGGCAGCAGCGGCCAGCTCGGCGGCTTCTTCCATCAGCTTCAGCGCCTGTGCTTCAGGGCCAAAGGTTTTCAGGGCCAGATTGTATATAGTGGAGCGGTTATATAATTTCATGCCTTTCATTTTTTTGCCTCGCAGGGGATGAACTCCATGGCCGGAACTTCGGTGTAGTAATGCTGGCTGCAGTGAGGGCATACCAGCGTGATGAGGACGGCTGGCACACGGTACTTACCGGAGGTAATGACGCTGGCGTCGCTGAACTTCAGGGTGGTGATACCTTTCTGGCAGTTGGTACATTTGATGGACATGTTTTATTCCTTAATGCTGTTTTCGGCGTGCAGAAACCCACAGCGCTGACGCCGAAATAAAAAGAAATTGAATTAAAATTAAATGGCAGCGATATCTAACGGGATATTAATTAGCTTCCCGTGTTTATCTTTCTCCCGGAAATTAATATAGGTTTTGGACATTGCCACTTGCAGTGATTCCGATATAGCCTCCATTGCCCGGTTCCAGCGCTCGTCCTGAATCTTGACGCGGCGCAGGGAAAGAATACGTCCGGTATTAAGCTGGCCCTCTTTGTCCACCTGAAAAGCATCGCTGATGATGGCCCGCAGGTTGGCGTTCGCGCCTTCCGACCACTCGGTGACGCACTCGTCTATCAGGTCTTTGGCAATCTGCAGCTCTGGCCCGAAGGTCAGGGTTTCCTGCACGCGGATGGTGATCTGCTGAGCACCGTCGAAGCTGCTGAAGGTCACGTTGCCTTTGGCACCGCCGCGTGTTCTGCCGTACTTCTCGGCCACAAGGTCAAGCCAGGCATAGCACTCGTCAAAGGCACGACGCTTGAAGTCGCTGAGTTCATCGCGTTTAACCTTCGCGGCGGCAACCTGTTCTTTAACGAAAGAATCCATCGCAAGGTCATAGTCAGACACCTGGTCAACCGGCACCAGACGCCCCTTACGGTCTTTCATGTAGTCTTCTTTATTTACTTCGCTCATCTCTGTTCACCTTGTGGTTAATGTAACGACTCTGACCAGGTAATACGGCAGCCATGCAGTTCAAAGACGCCCTGACGGAAGCGCCCTGAGCCGTCATGACCAACATGGGTATAACTCGCTTTGCCCTGCTCCAGCAGGCGGGCACAGTGGCCGTTGCGGGCGATACGGATAACCGGCTTACTGCCAGCAATCATGACGCTCTGCACGGTAGTGTTCATGGCGTTGAGCGCCATAATGGCGGACTGCACCTTGTTCATCTGCTGGTTGATATCGGCGATGGATTTCATGATTAAACCCCTTTGACGACGTCGGCGTTGACCTGCGGAACCCCGATTTCAGCAGCCAGATTCATGGCGGCTATCACCAGGTTACTGACGGCCAGCGGATACAGCAGGCTGACCATGCTTTTACGGTTGCTACCCAGATTGCTCAGGCGGGCACGGATGGCTTCCACTGCACTGGCGTCCATGATGTCGGCCAGCTGCTTACCGGCACGTTGCAGTTTGAACGTCAGAAACTCTTCGAGGCTGTTGTCCAGCGGCAGCAGTTCAACCACCTCGCAGCGCTGGACGACCTCACGGACTTCCATGTTGCGTTCGGACAGTTTGTCCGCCAGCTCAGGCTGGCCAATCAGCACGATGGACAGCAGCTTTTTGAAGCCGGACTCCAGTTCGAAGAAGCGTTTGAGGTGTTTCAGCGTCGGGATGGGCAGACTGTGGGCCTCCTCAATCACCAGAACGTGGCTGAAACCCGCCTGGCTGCTGTCCTTCAGGACGCGGTGCAACTGGCGGAAACGGGCGTCCTGGCTGCGTTTGATACTCTCCAGCGGCGCGATGGTGCTGATGATGGCCTCGGCGATAGCTGCCGCCTTCAGGGTTTTGCCCTTCACGTCGTTGTCTTCCATGGCGATGATGTATGGCTCGATAACAATCACCGGCGCGTTCTCGCGGTTGACGCGTTCAATCAGGTCGCGGCGCAGCGTGGATTTACCCGCACCGGACTCGCCGATAACCGCCAGAAAGCCACCGTGGCGGGCGGTCTGGAACAGCGCCTCACGCACGTAGCGGATATCCGGCGTGGTGAACACATCGTCCGCGCCCTGCATGGCTTCATCGGCGAACGGGTCACGGAAAAGGCCAAACGCTTTTTTGGTTGCTGGAAATAACACCTGCTTTTTGAGTAACATGTTCTCTTCCTCACTGAGGTTGGTTTTATCGGTAGTACCCGCTGTACGGGGCGTGACAGCGCCCTGTGCAGCATCAAAACTTTTCGCCGCATCAATCCCCTGACTTTCCAGATATAACGCCAGACGCTGGCGTACATCTTCGGGGCTGGTGCGTGGCCACTCGTTATGGTTCACAATCTGGGCCAGCGTGGCCTCGGAAACGGCAACGGCTCTTGCCACCACCGCCTGCGGGATGCGGGCCTCTTTCAGTTGTTGCTTCAGTACCAGCATGCCTTCCTCCTCAGTTACCGTTAACGATGCTGATAACGCTGTTGCGGGCCGGAGTGGTCAGGGTGGCCATGACCTCATCCAGCGCGGCTTCCGGTACGCCGTCCGGGTACTGCGCCGTTAACTGGCGGTAATGTTCCGGCGTCCAGGTATGGCCGTTAGCGCTGAACTTCTCGCGCAGGGCTTTCG
>NZ_WMJZ01000073.1 GCF_009711095.1 Intestinirhabdus alba | reverse complement strand
CCGAAGGCCAAAGCATAAGGCACAGGAGGTGCGATGAAAATATACCGCCCGCTATGGGATGACGGGGCTTTTCTGGCTCCGCAGCAGTTTCAACAGCAGGCACGCTGGGATGCGCACGTTGCCGATATCGTTTCCCGGATGGCGCTGGCCCATCCGTGGGGCGTCCTGTACGCCGAGTTTGATGACGGCGCGCTCTCACTTTCCCGTCTGAACGCCACCCGTCTGGCGGTACGCTTCGCGGACGGGACGCTGGTTGATACCGATCTGGCCGACAATCTGCCGCCGGCCTGTGATTTGTCGGCCGTAGGGCAGGAGAGCGTTGAGGTGCTGCTGTGCCTGCCGCTGCTTAACGCCAACGGCGGCAACCTCGATGACGGGCGCGACAGCGCCCGACCGCGACGCTGGCAGTCGGAGCGGGTAATCGTTCAGGAGCTGGCGGGGCATGAGCGCAGCGAGCTGGCGGTGCTGCGTCATGCGCTGACCCTTCGCCTGTCTACTCAGGAAAACAGCGCCTGGCTGACCTGTCCGGTGGCAAGGCTGATGCATAACGCCCAGGGGCAGTGGGTCCAGGATCGGCGTTTTATTCCCCCCTTACTGTCGCTGTCGGCAAGCCCGGCGCTGGTCGGTGATTTGAAAGAGCTGCTGCACCGCCTGCAGGCCCGCCGCAAGCGGCTGATGGCGATGCGTCGGGAAAGCAACGAGCGGATGGCGGACTTTGCCGTGGCGGACGTCTCCCTGTTCTGGCTGCTGAACGCCCTGAACAGCGCCGAACCGGTGCTGACGGAGCTGCATCAGACGCCGTCCCGCCACCCGGAGCTGCTCTACCGTGAGCTGGCACGGCTTGCAGGCAGCCTGCTGACCTTTTCCCTTGAGCATAACGCCGATGACATTCCGCTTTACCAGCATGACGCGCCGGAAAAGGTTTTTCCGCCGCTGTTTACCCTGCTGGACGCTTTACTTGAGGCCAGCCTGCCATCGCGGGTTATCGCTATCGAGCTGGAGCAGAGCAAGGATCGCGAGATCTGGCATGGAAAACTGCATGACGCACGGCTGCGCGAAGGCGCGGATTTCTATCTCTCGGTACGCTCTGCGCTGCCGAATCACGAGCTGCAGACGCGCTTTCCACAGCTGTGCAAGGCCGGCAGCCACGATGATGTCTCAGAGGTCGTCAATATTGCGCTGAGCGGCATGGTGATTAAGCCGCTCAGCCACGTCCCGGCGGCCATCCCGCTGCGGCTGGAAAACCAGTATTTTGCGCTGGATCTGACCACGGCGGCGGCCCGCGCCATGCTGGATGCGGGGAACTGCACCTTCTATACCCCGGAATCCCTTGGCGAAGTGAAACTTGAACTGTTTGCGGTGCTGCGCTCATGAACGACATCAGGATGGAAATAATTAATAAAACCTTTTATCCCGGCTGGCTGATGGTCAGCCAGCTCCGCAGCGGTCAGGAAATCAGCGACGGCGATGCGCTTTATCGTCGGGCCTGCGAGTGGGTAACCACCGCGCGGGCGTCGCTGACGGAAGCCGGCTTTAGCGAGCAGAGCCGCGAGAGGATGCTCTACGCCTGGTGTGCTCTGCTGGATGAGAGCGTCCTCAACCGCGACAGGCAGGACGACGGCTATCGTAAATGGCGTCGGGATCCGCTGCAGGCGCACTTTTTCAGCACGCTGAACGCCGGTGAGGAGCTGTGGGAGCGTATCCGCACGATCCTGCGGGAGCCAGCGCCGGACGTCGCGGTATTAACCTGCCTGTACCGCACGCTGCAGTTGGGCTTCGTCGGACAGTATCGGGCGCAGAATGATGAACAGCGGGAGGACATAGTACGCGCGCTCGCCGAGCGCGTGCCGCCGTTCCCGCTGACGCAGGAGGCACCGGTGGTGGTAAGGGCGTCACGGCTGCGCAGCGGTCGTCGCCTGTACTGGCTGGGCTGGTTTGCCGGAGCGGCGGTGCTGGCGGCGATGTGGTTCACCTTCTCCTCGCTACTGTCGCAGATGGTGTCGCAAATAGCGGAGCGGGGATAACGAATGCGCGACTTTTCCCGTACGCTGCTGACCCTCCTTGCCTCGCTTTTGGCGCTGTGGCTGGTGTGGGGCTTCTGGCCGCTTTCGAACTGGAATCGGGTGGTGCTCAGCCTGTCTATTTTATTGATCGGGGGAGCGCTGCTGTGGCGCGGATGGCGGCAGGCGCGGCGGCGTCGCGCCGTCAGCGCGCAGCTAGCGGAGAATCATCTGCCGCCGGAGGATTATCAGGGGGCGGTGGTGCTGGTCTGCGGCGATACCGCTGCTCTGTTTATGCCGGGTATGCCTTACCGCGAATCCCGCCAGGGCTGGTATCTGCATGTGGAAAATGCCGGGCAGCTGCCGCTGCTGGCGCAGCATCTCGCCGCGGCGCGCCCGGCGCTGGTGTCGCAGATTTCCGTGCTGCTGGCCGTCCTGCCGGAACAGCAAACTTCCGAAGAGCGTCTGGCGCAGAGCCTGCGCGGCTGGCACCGAAGCATCGTGCAGTGCCGGACGTGGCTGAACGGCCTGCCGCCCGTCTGGAGCGTGACCTGGATATCGCCGCCGGATAGTCGCCGTGAAGCGGCGGCCCAGTGGTTTACCGTGACGCCGGAACTGCCCGGCGTACGGGTGCGTCCGGAGGGGCAGGTTGCGCAGCCTGTCGCCAGCTGGCAGCAGGAGGTTGGGGCTGACGCATCCCGGTTTTATACCGCCCTGTGGCTGGACGGCGCGCTGGCTTTTCTTGAACAGCGGATTGGTCGGTTATTTAACGCTCGCCAGGGCGAGCTTCCTCCGCTGACTTTCTGCGCTACCGGGGTCTGCCTGGCGACGGTCGCCGGCAGTGCGGATAACCTCTGGCAGAGGCAGATTGCCGACGTCACCACGCTCGCTCCCGGCTACAGCGCCACCGCAACGCCGCTGCCGCTGCCGGACGTTCTGCTGCCTTTTCTGCCGCGTCGCCACGGCGTCAGCCGTCGGATGCAGGATATCCGTCTGGTCGGCGCCCTTGTTTTTGTCTTCCTTTCGCTGGCGATGGCCGCCTCCTTTATTAATAACCAGCGTTTGATCCGCAGCGTCGGCGATCATCTGGCGCTCTATCATCGTCTCAGCGGCACGCCGGTGGCACCGAAGCTGCAGGCGCAGGAGCGTTTGCGCGCCGACAGCCGCCGCCTGGATGAGTGGCTGCGTCGCGGCGAGCCGTTGCGCTATGGCCTTGGGTTGTATCAGGGGATGCGCTTAATCCCTCCGCTGGAAGCGGCTATCAACAGCTGGTCGCCGCCGCCGCGACCGGTAATTACAACGGTTGTGCAGGGGCCACAGACGATACAGCTGGACAGCATGTCGCTCTTCGACTCCGGGCAGTGGCGGCTGAAGCCCGGTTCAACAAAGGTGCTGGTTAACGCGCTGGTAGGGATCCGGGCGAAGCCGGGCTGGCTGATTGTCGTGGCCGGCCATACCGACAGCACGGGCGACGAGCGGGCCAACCAGGCGCTCTCCCTGAAGCGCGCCGGCGCGGTGCGCGACTGGATGCGCGACACCGGCGACGTGCCGGAGAGCTGCTTTGCGGTGCAGGGCTACGGCGAAAGCCGCCCAGTCGCCACCAATNGCGGTGCAGGGCTACGGCGAAAGCCGCCCAGTCGCCACCAATGACACGGCGGAGGGGCGCGCGCTCAACCGCCGGGTCGAAATCAGCCTGGTGCCGCAGGCGGGAGCCTGTCGGTTACCGGAGCAGCCCTCTGCGCCACTGCAGGGTGAAAACTTAGTGGAGTAGCCCCGATGGCCGGTCCGGCTTATATCAGGCGGACCGGCCAGAGGCCAGGCAGTATCCGGACAGGTGAAATCTTTCACCACAAATACTTCAGGGTAATGGTTCCGGGCGGACGGCTTTATCTGTTCGCAGAACGTTGCTGAGCGTCTGCCGGAGGGGGCGCTCAGCAACGCATTCACAACCTGAGATCGGCCCAGTGCGCCCTGGCCCCTGCTGCATAAGGAAAGGCGATGGGCGGTAGCGTGCCCGCATAGGCCGATCGCGGCGTATATGCGTTGTATTCTACCGGCGCGGAAGGACCGGTAGAGCTATTACGCTGCGGCGATGGACGCCGGGCAATCTGTCATTTTAACGAGCGAAGCCGGCGGCCGGCTGTCCGACCGGGGTAAAAACTATCTCCATGAGGTTTGATTATGACTGAGAAGAGGGACGACAAATTAAAGGACGGTGGTCTCAGGCGATTAACCGCCGGTGAGATACAGCTGGCGCAGTCTGTTTTTATCTCCACGATTGCGTACCATAAGGTCTGGATCCATAAAGGAAGTTATTTACCGCTTAATCTGCAGAACGAATATGCGGTGATGACGCCGAATGGCGAACTCTATTTTCGCTACTGGTATCGGGATGATTTTTCTCAGGAGACCGTCGATCTCCAGCATCTGTTTATTCATGAAATGGGCCACGTCTGGCAACGAGAAAAGGGCGTTAACATTATTGGCAGAGGCTTAGTAAGCTGGGCCGTAAGCTATAGTTATACACTGGATGGGCGGCTGTTAAGTGAATATCCCATGGAGCAGCAGGCACAAATCATTGCGGATAATTTTGTACTGCAGAAGCTGGGATATAAAGAGTGGGAGCGCCTGCGGATGAAACATCAACCGGAAGTAACGTACAGGGGGGAGGCGTCGGAACCGGTAATACGGCAACTGTATCGCAACGCATTACGAGGGTTTCCATGGTAAAACCGCAGTGCTTTAGTAAGGGAGCCAGCCTTCCGCTTTTATTCTGTCTGCCGCTGCTAACGGGATGTCCGGGAACGGGAAGCGGTGACTATTTGCGGCCGGATGAGACCGCTTATGTCAGTAAAAAAGGCGAAAAGATCTGTTTTACGATCCCTGAGGCGGAAGATTATCAGCCGGTCTATATTGCGATTAATCCGCGAGGGAGGCCGCCTGGCGAGCAAACATTTACCCAATATCCGCCCCTGCGCGTGGATAACGGATGGCTATGTATACCTCCGTCTTTTTATCCGTTCCCCGACAGTTCATCCGTTCCCTTTATTGTTGAAACTATTTTGCATTCTTCCGCTACGAATAAACCGGCACGAACCTTTGTTGCGGGAGTCGGCCTTTCAAATGGCCGGGTTTATGCTGTTCCGCTGACAAACAAGGAAATAACCCGGTAAGCGTCGTTACTGTGACGAAACCCGATTTGCCCTGCGCCGTAGTCTGATGAGCAGGCAAAGATGCGCCCGCAAGGTGAGAAACAGGCGCAATGACTGTAATTAAGGAGTGATTATTGTGAGTCTGATGGACCCCGTCAAAGAGTTATTTAACGCCAGCCTGAACCGCTACCGGCTGGATATTCCTTCCTGCGCTTCAGCCCTGGACGTGGAGCATTTCAGCGGCCG
>NZ_WMJZ01000072.1 GCF_009711095.1 Intestinirhabdus alba | reverse complement strand
CTCAGAATAGACTTTGGGACTAAATATTATACTATCTGTATCATGCAACTTGTAGGTCAATCGTCTTTTACCTCTGATAGAAAGAACTTTTGCATGTTGAATCAACCGTTCATTCATGATCACCGGATAATACTCTGACTGTATGATGACAGCCCCGCTCCTGACCTCATAATGTCCATCACCACGAGGGGGAGCATGTTCATCAAATACAAAGACGATATCATTAGGAATATTTTTTTTAATATCCTGACCAAATGCTGTCATATCATGAAATTGAAACTGGAATCGGATATTACTGAGCTTCCACCCGCACTGGCCGCCGCCATCAAACGCCACAGCGTTGCTGACAACATTGCTGCCGGCTTCGGGCTTAAAAGGAACGGTAAGCAGATGATAGCCATCCCTGGAGCTTATCGCCCCCGTTGAGGTCAGAATTTTATCCCGGCATCTTTCTGAACGATAGATCACCTTCATTGGCAGGATATCAACATCGGCGGGCTTAACGACCGCCACCTTGACGCGCTTTCCATCCTGCGGGGGCGACAGCTTCTGGCTCACCGCGCAGCCGGTCAGTAAAAGCAACGATAACAGATTAATTGCCTTAACTATTTTCACTTCATGACTTTCCACATAAAATTGAATATTTATTTATCGGGAATAATTATAAAAACAGATCCCGACCAACATTAACAGGAGCCACTACTTCATAAGCTTTAGTTTTTCGAAATCTATTGGATGTTGCCCTTTAATACTGGATATTTTTGTCCCGTCCGGATAGGTAATAATGGCCTCTCCGCCAAAGACTTCCGGACCTAAAACTCTCACAGCCTTCTCAGAATAGACTTTGGGACTAAATATTATACTATCTGTATTATGCAATTTGTAGGTCAGCATTCTCTTTCCTTCGATAGAAAGAACTTTTGCATGTTGAATCAACCGTTCATTCATGATCACCGGATAATACTCTGACTGTATGATGACAGCCCCGCTCCTGACCTCATAATGTCCATCACCACGAGGGGGAGCATGTTCATCAAATACAAAGACGATATCATTAGGAATATTCTTTTTAATATCCTGACCAAAAGCTGTCATATCATGAAATTGAAACTGGAATCGGATATTACTGAGCTTCCACCCGCACTGGCCGCCGCCATCAAACGCCACAGCGTTGCTGACAACATTGCTGCCAGCTTCGGGCTTAAAAGGAACGGTAAGCAGATGATAACCATCCCTGGAGCTTATCGCCCCCGTGGAGGTCAGAATTTTATCCCGGCATCTTTCTGAACGATAGATCACATTCATTGGCAGGATATCAACATCGGCGGGCTTAACGACCGCCACCTTGACGCGCTTTCCATCCTGCGGTGGCGACAGCTTCTGGCTCACCGCGCAGCCGGTCAGTGTCAATAACGGTAGCAGGATAGTGATACCAGCTATTTTCATGAACTATACTCCTCGCTCGTTTTCTTATATCGCTCTAGCGCCGCCGCACCCTCCGGCGTTTCGCTCGTCATCTTCAGAGTATCTCCCACCATGTGCTGTAAAGCGGCAAACATCTGATTTCTCTTTAATTCGCTGTCCGGGATACCCGCTTCGCCCATCTGTTTTTCAAATGCGGCTTTACTTTTGATACGTCTTTCCGCTTTTTCAGGAGCAACCAGTTCCACCAGTTGATCGTTGATATATGGCATATAAGCTGAAGACATAGAGTGCTTCTTCGGATTGGTAACCACCGAGTCTAAGTCAGGATTAGCATTTTTGGGAAAAAATTTCTTCATACCTTCTGGCGTCAGTGACTGAATGAACCGCATATCCTGATTTTTTGCCATGATACTTTTATCTTCTGCCAGTGAAGGAATCAAATAGTATTTGGTTTTCTTCGGAAGCCAGTATTTTATCTTACGGCATTTGGGAGCGCTCATAGAGCCTTCACACAGCGAAGCTTCCACGGTCTGTGCAGTATAATAAAACAGAGCGATGTCGCCGTGATGCCAGAAGCAATCCCCGACCTTCACGCCGGTAATTTTTTGTGAAAGCAGCTCTACGACAGACCACGTAGCGCCTAATACCGTTCCTATGGGACCATATATCTCATAAAACCAGTTATACAAGTTAACGTCGGGAGGAACGCCGGTAACGGTATCCGCATCATTAACGTGCCGGTAATGGGTAACATCGTTTAGCTCCATTACGGCATCGGCGGTAAATACCCTTGGCATACCATAGGTATAAAGTAATGGCTTGACAGACCTTAATTCTGCAGCATGGATTAAAGCTAAGGCACCACCTAAACTATGTCCGCATAAGAAAGGTACTTTACCGTCTCTAGAAATAAGATTCGTTATCTCATTAAAATTCTGTTCCGCTTTTTCTTTAGCACATTCAAACGCATCTAAAAAACCTTTATGAATCTTCCCTACCGGTGCAAGGTAAGAGGGACACACCTGCGGACTAAAGGTAATATCCGTCACCCAGTCCCTTACCTCCTGGGTTCCACGCCAGGCTACAATAACGTGCTCGCCGTTAGAAACGTAAAAAAACTGCGTATCATGACGAATAATATTACCGTTAGTTGTTACAAAACCACAATTAATATAGCGCTGGCTAAAAGGCACATCTTTGACCACGGCATAGTAATCATGGGCAGTACTTAGCTTTGGCGCTGAAGAAAGATCAAGACACTTTTCTACAAAATATTCGGTTATTGCTTGCTCAGGGGCATAGGCAAGATCCGCCATAATCCCTAAGTTATAGGCGTTTACCAATGAATAATCTTTTTGAGGATGCAGCATTAATGACCATGCCCTGAAGGGACAGATTTCAAAAACATAGCGACAGTTTAGTTTTTTCACCACCTGGCCGGAGAAGCGTGGATCGGGAAAATGACAGGCCGGCGGATGTTTTTTATCGTGCCATTCAGGCTCTATTTCCGGAAAGCTGTCGCACAGTTGTCCAATTTTGACATAGCGATACTCGTAGCCTCTGTCGAGGGCTTTTGCCTTTATCGTAGAATCTTCTTCATTGCGTCCGGGCCGCAACGCTCTTTTTTCCATTTCTTCTATAAGAGGCTTTGCCTCAATATGCAGGATCAATTCAAGGGGATGGAGACCTTCGATTCGAATAATACCGCTGGCATCGCTTTTACCTTTATAAGAGGCACATTGACTGCGGGTTGCAGCATTTTCTGCCACATACGGCATGTTGGCTACCGGGTTTTCTAACTCGTCCAGGAGCTGGAATTCAACCCAATATTTTTTTTGCTGTCCGGTATAAGCTTCCGGATATTGGCACTTCAGGGAGGTATTTGTTGTACTCATTATGACTATTCCTTATCCACTACCAGTAATCATCCATTATTCTGGATATTATCCATACAGCGAGTGTTTATAAATCAGCTTCAGCTTTCCGGATTAATTGTTTAAGAAATACCGCCAGCTCTTTCGAATGATAAAAGGCCATACAGTCATACATCACCATATTCACTGATGCCAGATCGCCCTTTTTCTGCCTGGGCTGGTAAAAATCGCCCGTCTTGATTTTTATAAAATTGTCCAGTTCATTATCTTTTTCGGCACTAAAGGCCAGACCATTATCGATATCAATAAAAGCTAATGTACCATCTTTAAGTGACGATTTACTAAAGTCGATCCCCATTTTTTTATAGTTATCATGAACACAGCGAGTAAGAGAGTAGATCCTGTATTCATCTACGATCTTGTTGAGATCGCCCTTATTGTTTTCATCGGCAATAGCGTTCCATGAAAAAAATGCCATGCTAATCAACAGAATAATATACCTCATCACTTCAACTCCCAAAAATAGACTGCATGTGTATTATCACTGATGTAATGATGATCGCCCATAACCCGCTTTCCTGTCCACAATGTAGCGTGGCCGGACGCGCCAAAAACGCCAGGCAATTTAGGAATCATAATATAAATACCCTTCTTCCCATCTAACACTCTGGCAACGCTCTCAATGTCTGCCGGAGAAGCGATCGACTTTTCCGGGTTTCCCCATTTAGCGACCAAAAATTCCTTCAGGCGGGCCGCTCCCGGCTCTATAAACTTGCCATAGTGCGGATGCGTTACTTCTGAGATCATGATCTTTCGGCTACCCACTCGGTTCATCCCTGCGGAGAGTAAAGCCAGTGAAACTCGCGTTCCACAAGCATTTGTATAGATAGTAGTGTCGTATCCATAGCCAAATATACTGGTAAATACCTCAGTTGCGCGAAGATCGTCTTCATAGTCTGTACCTGCATTCGTTTTCGGATATCCGGCATAAACGCTGGACCATGAGGGTCTTTTCACATTCAAAGATGAAGAACTATTACCAGAACGCGCAGTAATAACAGCCATTAATTATTCCTCGTCATTAAAATTAACCGGGCTATCTTTAAATATATTTTTGATAACCGCAACGCCATCCTCTCTGACCGTTGCCTGGTAACTTTTAATGATACCCTCCCCCATTTCAATATCAATATCAACGGTGTCACCTTGTTGATAATTCTCGGTTTGTGCATGCAAATTTAAATCAGAAAAATGTCTGGAGCTGTCAGAAACCGGTATTTGATCTTCGCCATACGTCCAGAACAGGGACGTCACTCTCTTTTCATCAGGGAACTCAATGCTCAGAGATGATGGCATTGCCGTATATATCGGCATCGTCCTGCCGTGCTCATCAGAGACACCCTCATAGACCTCACCTTCCCCGGTGGTAATTTTGAAAGCAGTAAACGGCTGAATGGTTTTACTTTCAGGATCTTTCAACGTAAAGCCTTCGCTATAACCTTTGGGAAAAATACGAGGCGGTGTTTGTAATGATAACGGCCCCAGCTTCTGCACGTTCATACTATTCAATAAGATATTTCCCGGTGCGCCCAGTTCGATATTTCCACCGCTGAGTTTGATATACGCCCCTCCGCAGGTGAGTATCAGTTCCTGGTCCGCCTTGACGATTACCTTGCCTTCAGCGCTGCTTAGCGTAATATCCTGTTGCGCCTCAGCGTTAAGCTCGCCTTTTTGGGCCTGGATATCAACCTTTCCTGCTCCGGCAAACAGCTGCATTCCTTCCCCCTGCGCAAACAGGCTTACCGTATCGTTGGCCGCCAGCGTGATCGACCTGCCGGCGCTGATATCCGTATTGTGCCCTGACATCAGCCCAATACTCGAACCACCAGATGCCAGCCGTACAGATTTGGGGCTGACAAAGCCAATTCCTTGCGGAGCATGTCCCAGCACGCCAGCCTGTTCCAGATCTTCCAGTGCACGATTAAGTTCGCCATGAGCAGCATTATCCCCGCTCGTGGCCTTTGCCGTTTGTGCTCTCCTACTAAGACTTTTTGCTAAAGACAGCGCCTGATTAAGCTGCTGGATAGCGTCTTCCATATCCAACATGCGCCCCTGAGCGCCTTGCTGCGTATCGGCCGAGATAAATACCCCTTTCCCTCCACGAATACTTATCCAGTCATCGGTTCTGAGTTCCGCGCCTTTACCCCGAATCAGCCGGTCATCATCAACGTTATGCCCCAAGTTCAGCTGCGTCTTGCCCCCGTACTCGGTGCTCAGCTTGA
>NZ_WMJZ01000071.1 GCF_009711095.1 Intestinirhabdus alba | reverse complement strand
CTCAGGGAGAACTCATCTCGGGGCAAGTTTCGTGCTTAGATGCTTTCAGCACTTATCTCTTCCGCATTTAGCTACCGGGCAGTGCCATTGGCATGACAACCCGAACACCAGTGATGCGTCCACTCCGGTCCTCTCGTACTAGGAGCAGCCCCCCTCAGTTCTCCAGCGCCCACGGCAGATAGGGACCGAACTGTCTCACGACGTTCTAAACCCAGCTCGCGTACCACTTTAAATGGCGAACAGCCATACCCTTGGGACCTACTTCAGCCCCAGGATGTGATGAGCCGACATCGAGGTGCCAAACACCGCCGTCGATATGAACTCTTGGGCGGTATCAGCCTGTTATCCCCGGAGTACCTTTTATCCGTTGAGCGATGGCCCTTCCATTCAGAACCACCGGATCACTATGACCTGCTTTCGCACCTGCTCGCGCCGTCACGCTCGCAGTCAAGCCAGCTTATGCCATTGCACTAACCTCCTGATGTCCGACCAGGATTAGCTGACCTTCGTGCTCCTCCGTTACTCTTTAGGAGGAGACCGCCCCAGTCAAACTACCCACCAGACACTGTCCGCAACCCGGATTACGGGCCCACGTTAGAACACCAGCCATTAAAGGGTGGTATTTCAAGGATGGCTCCATGCAGACTGGCGTCCACACTTCAAAGCCTCCCACCTATCCTGCACATCAAGGACCAGTGTTCAGTGTCAAGCTATAGTAAAGGTTCACGGGGTCTTTCCGTCTTGCCGCGGGTACACTGCATCTTCACAGCGAGTTCAATTTCACTGAGTCCCGGGTGGAGACAGCCTGGCCATCATTACGCCATTCGTGCAGGTCGGAACTTACCCGACAAGGAATTTCGCTACCTTAGGACCGTTATAGTTACGGCCGCCGTTTACCGGGGCTTCGATCAAGAGCTTCTCCTTACGGATAACCCCATCAATTAACCTTCCGGCACCGGGCAGGCGTCACACCGTATACGTCCACTTTCGTGTTTGCACAGTGCTGTGTTTTTAATAAACAGTTGCAGCCAGCTGGTATCTTCGACTGGCTTCAGCTCCACGGGTAAACCGCTTCACCTACGCACCAGCGTGCCTTCTCCCGAAGTTACGGCACCATTTTGCCTAGTTCCTTCACCCGGGTTCTCTCAAGCGCCTTGGTATTCTCTACCTGACCACCTGTGTCGGTTTGGGGTACGATTTCGTGTTACCTGATGCTTAGAGGCTTTTCCTGGAAGCAGGGCATTTGTTGCTTCAGCACCGTGGTGCCTCGTCGTCACGCCTCAGCCTTGACCTTCCGGATTTGCCTGGAAAGTCAGCCTACACGCTTAAACCGGGACAACCGTCGCCCGGCCAACATAGCCTTCTCCGTCCCCCCTTCGCAGTAACACCAAGTACGGGAATATTAACCCGTTTCCCATCGACTACGCCTTTCGGCCTCGCCTTAGGGGTCGACTCACCCTGCCCCGATTAACGTTGGACAGGAACCCTTGGTCTTCCGGCGAGCGGGCTTTTCACCCGCTTTATCGTTACTTATGTCAGCATTCGCACTTCTGATACCTCCAGCAGCCCTCACAGGCCACCTTCAACGGCTTACAGAACGCTCCCCTACCCAACGAACGTATCCCTAAGCCAACTCGACTTTGTAAAACGCATTGACGTCGCTTCGCTCCGTCAGTCGTCAACTCCGCAAAGTTGTCTTGGGTGATNCCACCTTCAACGGCTTACAGAACGCTCCCCTACCCAACGAACTCACGTTCGCTGCCGCAGCTTCGGTGCATGGTTTAGCCCCGTTACATCTTCCGCGCAGGCCGACTCGACCAGTGAGCTATTACGCTTTCTTTAAATGATGGCTGCTTCTAAGCCAACATCCTGGCTGTCTGGGCCTTCCCACATCGTTTCCCACTTAACCATGACTTTGGGACCTTAGCTGGCGGTCTGGGTTGTTTCCCTCTTCACGACGGACGTTAGCACCCGCCGTGTGTCTCCCGTGATAACATTCTCCGGTATTCGCAGTTTGCATCGGGTTGGTAAGTCGGGATGACCCCCTGGCCGAAACAGTGCTCTACCCCCGGAGATGAATTCACGAGGCGCTACCTAAATAGCTTTCGGGGAGAACCAGCTATCTCCCGGTTTGATTGGCCTTTCACCCCCAGCCACAGGTCATCCGCTAATTTTTCAACATTAGTCGGTTCGGTCCTCCAGTTAGTGTTACCCAACCTTCAACCTGCCCATGGCTAGATCACCGGGTTTCGGGTCTATACCCTGCAACTTAGCGCCCAATTAAGACTCGGTTTCCCTTCGGCTCCCCTATTCGGTTAACCTTGCTACAGAATATAAGTCGCTGACCCATTATACAAAAGGTACGCAGTCACACCCCGAAGGGTNAATATAAGTCGCTGACCCATTATACAAAAGGTACGCAGTCACCCCACCCCGAAGTACTCCGTACTCCGGGCTGCCTTTGCTTCGCAAAGCCACCCCATAATCCTGCGACACCCACTGCTTGTTTTGTCTGTCGGGCGTCGCAAAACACGCGACGCCAGCCGTAACTTACAGCTTATGCCTTCGGAATACTTTGGTGGTGGGGCTCCCACTGCTTGTACGTACACGGTTTCAGGTTCTGTTTCACTCCCCTCGCCGGGGTTCTTTTCGCCTTTCCCTCACGGTACTGGTTCACTATCGGTCAGTCAGGAGTATTTAGCCTTGGAGGATGGTCCCCCCATATTCAGACAGGATACCACGTGTCCCGCCCTACTCATCGAGCTCACAGCCTGTGTGCTTTTGTGTACGGGGCTTTCACCCTGTATCGCGCGACTTTCCAGACGCTTCCACTAACACACACGCTGATTCAGACTCTGGGCTCCTCCCCGTTCGCTCGCCGCTACTGGGGGAATCTCGGTTGATTTCTTTTCCTCGGGGTACTTAGATGTTTCAGTTCCCCCGGTTCGCCTCGTTAAGCTATGGATTCACTTAACGATAGTGTGATAAATCACACTGGGTTTCCCCATTCGGACATCGCCGGTTATAACGGTTCATATCACCTTACCGACGCTTTTCGCAGATTAGCACGTCCTTCATCGCCTCTGACTGCCAGGGCATCCACCGTGTACGCTTGGTCGCTTAACCTCACAACCCGAAGATGTTTCATCTGTCCGGCTTGTTGCGCGCCGTGAATACTGCGTTGTTCCGTACTCGCGATGCTCATGGACACTGAGTCCACTCCGCTCGCTGCGTGCGGTACGCCTTGTCTTCACGTCGCTCACATCACCTTTTACAGGGATATCTTCTGATTGCGATAAATTTGAGAGACCCGAACACACATAACGTGTGTCGTTTCAATTTTCAGCTTGATCCAGATTTTTAAAGAGCAAATATCTCAAACATGACTCGTAAGCCAGTTTTGAGATACCGATGGCAACGCCTTTCACACATTACCGCGCAAGTGGCGTCCCCTAGGGGATTCGAACCCCTGTTACCGCCGTGAAAGGGCGGTGTCCTGGGCCTCTAGACGAAGGGGACACTGATGTCTGCTTCGGCAAGACGCCTTGCTTTTTACNTCGTTTCAATTTTCAGCTTGATCCAGATTTTTAAAGAGCAAAACTTCGCAGCACACTGTAACAGTGTGCTCTGAAGTGTTTTTTATCACTATTCTACGTGATGGTGGAGCTATGCGGGATCGAACCGCAGACCTCCTGCGTGCAAAGCAGGCGCTCTCCCAGCTGAGCTATAGCCCCATTCGTGTAGTCAGAACCTCTTACCGAGGATTTTTCCTGAGACAAGGCGTGGAATGACGAAGCATACATCAGTATGCGAGTTATTTCACAACGCAGTATCGGGGAAAATCTGGTAGGCCTGAGTGGACTTGAACCACCGACCTCACCCTTATCAGGGGTGCGCTCTAACCACCTGAGCTACAAGCCTGTAGAGGTTTTACTGCTCGTTTTTCATCAGACAATCTGTGTGAGCACTGCAAAGCCAGGTTCTTTAAGGTAAGGAGGTGATCCAACCGCAGGTTCCCCTACGGTTACCTTGTTACGACTTCACCCCAGTCATGAATCACAAAGTGGTAAGCGCCCTCCCGAAGGTTAAGCTACCTACTTCTTTTGCAACCCACTCCCATGGTGTGACGGGCGGTGTGTACAAGGCCCGGGAACGTATTCACCGTGGCATTCTGATCCACGATTACTAGCGATTCCGACTTCACGGAGTCGAGTTGCAGACTCCGATCCGGACTACGACGCACTTTATGAGGTCCGCTTGCTCTCGCGAGGTCGCTTCTCTTTGTATGCGCCATTGTAGCACGTGTGTAGCCCTGGTCGTAAGGGCCATGATGACTTGACGTCATCCCCACCTTCCTCCAGTTTATCACTGGCAGTCTCCTTTGAGTTCCCGGCCGGACCGCTGGCAACAAAGGATAAGGGTTGCGCTCGTTGCGGGACTTAACCCAACATTTCACAACACGAGCTGACGACAGCCATGCAGCACCTGTCTCACAGTTCCCGAAGGCACGTTCTCATCTCTGAAAACTTCTGTGGATGTCAAGACCAGGTAAGGTTCTTCGCGTTGCATCGAATTAAACCACATGCTCCACCGCTTGTGCGGGCCCCCGTCAATTCATTTGAGTTTTAACCTTGCGGCCGTACTCCCCAGGCGGTCGACTTAACGCGTTAGCTCCGGAAGCCACGCCTCAAGGGCACAACCTCCAAGTCGACATCGTTTACGGCGTGGACTACCAGGGTATCTAATCCTGTTTGCTCCCCACGCTTTCGCACCTGAGCGTCAGTCTTCGTCCAGGGGGCCGCCTTCGCCACCGGTATTCCTCCAGATCTCTACGCATTTCACCGCTACACCTGGAATTCTACCCCCCTCTACGAGACTCAAGCCTGCCAGTATCAGATGCAGTTCCCGGGTTGAGCCCGGGGATTTCACATCTGACTTAACAGACCGCCTGCGTGCGCTTTACGCCCAGTAATTCCGATTAACGCTTGCACCCTCCGTATTACCGCGGCTGCTGGCACGGAGTTAGCCGGTGCTTCTTCTGCGGGTAACGTCAATTGATAAAGGTATTCGCTTTATCACCTTCCTCCCCGCTGAAAGTACTTTACAACCCGAAGGCCTTCTTCATACACGCGGCATGGCTGCATCAGGCTTGCGCCCATTGTGCAATATTCCCCACTGCTGCCTCCCGTAGGAGTCTGGACCGTGTCTCAGTTCCAGTGTGGCTGGTCATCCTCTCAGACCAGCTAGGGATCGTCGCCTTGGTGAGCCGTTACCCCACCAACAAGCTAATCCCATCTGGGCACATCCGATGGCAAGAGGCCCGAAGGTCCCCCTCTTTGGTCTTGCGACGTTATGCGGTATTAGCTACCGTTTCCAGTAGTTATCCCCCTCCATCGGGCAGTTTCCCAGACATTACTCACCCGTCCGCCACTCGTCAGCAGAGAAGCAAGCTTCTCTCTGTTACCGTTCGACTTGCATGTGTTAGGCCTGCCGCCAGCGTTCAATCTGAGCCATGATCAAACTCTTCAATTTAAAAGTTTGATGCTCAATGAATTAAACTTCGTAATGAATTACGTGTTCACTC
>NZ_WMJZ01000070.1 GCF_009711095.1 Intestinirhabdus alba | reverse complement strand
TTTTTTTTTCTAAAGTAAGTTGCACGACTTATTCCTAATGAAACCCATGGTTTATTCAGTGATGGCCTACCTCCTCCCTTACTTCGTTTTCCTCTTAAAGACTGTATTTCCGATGTATGCGTCTTTTGAACATAATCATGAAATGTTTCGGTGGTAAATTTATTGATTGTCCATTTAGCAATGCTTTGTGAGATCCCTTGAACTTCCTTATCGTCAAGAGGAATAGAAAACTGAAGATTATAGGCGCATGCGCGTTCACAACAAGCCTGCAACCACTGCTCATACTCAGGCCAGCCCTGACGGATAGCGCGGTATGCCCACCTGCGGGTTTTATCGAACAGGGTGCAGTTACGGCCTAAGCCGTAGTCAGCGACGATTTCTCTATCATTCGCAGCGTTCAGGTCGAGAAAATCAGCCAGCCAGTCCAGCGTGTAAAGTTCCGGCTGCCACACGGCAATTTTCCAGTGCCCGTGGTTCGGATTTTTACAGATTAGTCCCGAATACCCCGCGTCAGCCTCTAATTTTTTACGCAGCGCGTTCTCCACGGCGGCGGCGTAGCGCAGCGGCTTCATTTTTCCGTCCGGCGCGGTACGTACAGAGGTTTTCAGCGCGTACAGCAGGTGCGCGTGTCCGTTGTCGGGGTTGGTGATCGTCAGTGTCGGCGCGGGGGCATTGCGGTCGCTCCAGTCAATAGCGGCACCGGCGCGATCGACGTCGAATCCCAGCCAGAACATGGCGTGAGGCTGATTGAACTGGATGTATTTCGCCAGAATGGCGCGTTCCTTACCGGCAATGCGTACACCAAAGTGCAGATCGTCCGAAAAGTACGGCTTGTGCGGTAAGCGGTCGTTGAAAAGTTCGAGTACTGCGTTATTCAATTCGCCCTGCGCTTATGGCGGGCTGTTGTCTGGCACGTTTCATGTGCTAATATCCTTTCAAGGTTTCGACCTGGCCCTGGTTATCATGCGATCCGCCAAGATATGACATGATTTCCGGGGCTTTGTTTTTTCTGTTGCCGTTAAATTACACGCGAACGGCCTCGCCTGTCGAATCCTTCTGTCACAACGGCTTAGTGCGCCGCCAGTTCCTGGAAGAATTTCGGGTTCGCCTGGATGGTTGCCAGTACCTTCGCCGCCAGTCCGGTCGGGTTACGGCGTCCGGTTTCCCAGCTCTTGATGGTGTCGAGGCTGGTTCCCAGCACTTTCGCCATCTCGCTCTGAGATACGTTCAGCTGTGCCCTGATGGCTTTCACGTCTGCCAGCTCGTAACGGGTGACGCGGGCAGGCTCTCTGACGCCGTTTTTGATTTCAATGGCTTCTTCCAGCGATGCTTTCAGCTCGTCAAAAAAACTCATGTCACACCTCGTCTTTCAGTTGTTGGGTCAGCGTCTTCAGCGCGGCTTTTTCCGCGTCCGTCAGGCTGTCTTTGGTGCTTTTCGGGTAGGCCATCACCAGATAGATCACCTCGGCGGTGGCCAGAAAGTAAATCACCCTCACGCTGCCGCTTTTTCCCTGGTTGCCCGTCGCCATCCTGATTTTGCGCAGCCCGCCGGTTTTCTGAATGAGATCGCCTTTGTCCGGCGACTCAATCAGCGTCTTTTGCAGCTCCCTGAGTTCTTCATCCGTGGCGATCTGTTTTATCTGACGGGTAAACATCGGGGTCTCGATAAACTCAATCGCGTGACTCACGGCTGTCTCCTGTTTTCAATGGCGTACATAGTACACTTAATTCTGATTCCGGAAAAGCCGTCACAAAGCCGTCACATAGAGGGACCATAGTAGCGGGTCGGTTTTTTCTGCGGCTCTGGCTGCTGCTCACGCAGCTTCTCGGCGTAGGCGCGGTCGTGCTGCCTGATCAGCGCATCAAGCGGCTGACGCTCCTGCTCAAGCTCTCGACCTGCGCGCGCAAGCTGTCCACCTGACTGCTCAAGTGCTGACACACCCTGTCGCTGTGCGCCAGCGCCTGTGAGGTAGCCTCGAACATGTGCTGCAAACTGCTGTAGCTGTCCTGCCACGCCTGCTGCTGTTGCTCGTAGCCTGTCTGTAAGCTCTCTAAGGCGCTCAGAAGCTGTTTTTCCATCTCGGTCATGGTTTTGGTCGTCCTCAGTGTTAAAAACGCGCTGTGCCGTTTCAGAGCGCTCTGGAGGGGTTATTTCGCCGTGTATTTCACCACGGTGTTGTCGGTCGTCGACGTGTAGGTTTCCACGCCGTGCGCCTGCTTCGGCAGCACCACCAGGTAGGTGTTCCGGCGCGTGTCGTCGCTGTAAATCGTCACGCCCGCGCCGCTTTTCGCTTTCAGGTTCGCCAGCTGCTGGCTGTAGCTGTCCATCTCGCTCAGGCGCGAAGTGATGATCGTGCCCTGAAACCAGATTATCCCGCCCATTATGCCGATCAGCAGGGCGAAGCAGATGAATATCCACGCCATTGCTGTTGAGACTGACTTCCTGAGCATGCCCGTCAGCCTGCCGTTCTGCTCGCGGATAGCGTTGCTGATGCTCTGCGAGCTTGATTGCAGTTCCGCGCTGATAGACGTCTCCAGCCTCGCGAACTCGCGCTTCACGCTCTGCTCGGTATCCTGCGCCTGCTGCTTCGATTTCTCCTCGAAGCCCTTCGCCAAATTTAAAATCTCGCTCATATATCATTCCTTTCAGCCGGATATTTCGGCCGCCGTCCGGGTCGGCAATGCTGATGCTGCTTTTCGTTTCCCGCGCCACGGTCAGGCCGTAGCTTTCCAGCTGCGTCACCACGTCCTGCCGGCTGCGGATCACCCCCTGCTGCATCAGGTTCATCAGGCCGGCGGTGATTTTCTCTGCCGCCTGCTGTTTGTCGCGGGGCAAATCGCTGGCCTGCGTCAGCGGACGGCGGTAGGTTGGGTCATTCGGGTCGCGCAGCCCCAGTCGGTCGTTGGTCAGGGTCTGCCAGGCGTTGACGCGGGGACGGTCGGCGCGGTCAAAGTAGGGTTGCAGGCGTTTTCCACTCTGCAATTCGATGTTCGGGATGACAAAATTCAGCTCAAGCCGTCCCTTGTCACGGTGCTCCACCCACAGGCAGGCGTACTGGTCGCGATCAAGGCCGGTCAGCAGCGTGTGCTCCCATTCGTCCATCAGGCGCGATTTCTCAGCGTCTGCAATGTCCGGCTCCTGAAATGACAGCACGCCGGAAGTATAAGCGCGTGCAAAGTCGCAGCCGTCGATCAGCTCGCGCACATGTTCAGGGTTGCCGCGCAGCACGCTGGCCTGTTCACGCTGCCGGTCTTTACCCAGCAGGTAATCCACCGGCCCACTGCCGGAACCCGCACCTCGTGAGTGAATTTTAACGATCACGGTTCTGCTCCAGCAAGTCGCCAAGCTGCCGGTCAAGGCTGGTCAGTACGACGAGCAGCGAGGCACGTTCAGAAGGCGTCAGGGAATCAGCCTGGTTCAGGCGACGGGCGATCTGGTTCAGGTTATTGCCAATCCCGCTGACCTGGCGCAGCAGTTCGGGCGCCACCTCAGGCACACGGCGCTTGCGGGAGGTGTGTTCACCCAAACCGAGCTGACGCAGCCACTCCGCAAGGTGAGTCCGGTCGCAGCGATCAAGCAGTCGCTGATGCTCGGTTTCGGTGAGCCGGATTTTGATCTCTTTCGTTCGCTTTTCCATAGGCTCCGCTGAGAAAGAATTCGCACCACCGTGAGAATTTTTCGCAGTGGATGCCAGGGGTTTCGGGGGGCGGCGAGCCCCCTGAACCAGTCACGGTGGCACCTCGTTAGAGGGGACGCTGTGTGTACTGGCTTGAAGTAAAGTGCAGTATGTCAGATTTTGTGCTAGCTGCAAAAAAACAGCCCTCTCTGGAGAGGGCTGTTATCTGATATAGGTTGTTTAGTCTCACGCTAGATTTGAGCAAGGAACTTACGCTGTTGCAAAAAAACATCGGCAAAGGAGATGAAATCAAGCAAAGCTTCATTCACCGAATTTTGCACTTCTCTCAGTTTTTTGTTTGTGACTTGTAAGCCAGCCTCTGATATGGACTGTTCACCATGCGCAATTTTGTTTCTTTTATTCTTCACTAATAGAAGATGCTCAGAATTACCTTTAACACTACCCACACTGATGCCATAACTATTGAAAACCTCTCTTATCTTATAGCAATCCAAATTACCGGAAAAGACAGTCTTTACCTTTTGGTATTCACTTAGATATGGGAAAGAAAGATTGGAAGAGGCAAAATCATCAGCTAGCTTCCTCTTTCTTTTTATATTTAACTCACCATTTCCAAAATGATAGTGTAAGAATTTGTCTTTTATCTTTGGAGAAAGTTCAACAAACTTTCTCTTACTACATTCTTCATGAACCCTTTCAAGAATAGAGTAAATCGTAGCTTCAATGTTATTGTACAGTGCAACATAAAAACAGGATTTTAGGATCACGGTTATGTCTACACTTCCGTTAACGGAAGATACGGACTCAATGTGAGACAACAAAAAATCTACCGACTCACTCCTTTCTCGGAAATCTGCAGTCACGCTTCTCATTTTGAAAGCTCTATGATTCTGTTTTTAACAAAATCGATTCTTTTGTTGAGGTTCTCTGTTGAATGAGTCCTATACTGCCCAGTGGCTGCACGGCTAAAATCTCTATCAGTGAAAAAGTATTGAACCTCTATTTTCTTTTTCAATACAAGTGATGGGTTTTCTTCCAGTGCCAGATGAGTCCCTACCGAAATGGCTTCAAAAAGTATTCTCGATACATCTTGCCCCTGTTTCTTAGAAAACCCATATTTGAAGTTATCGCTTACGAAATTGACCATTCTTTCAAATTTTTCTCTTTTATCGTTCTTTTCCTGTTCAGTGAATGAATCACGCTTATCTCCCATGTAGTTATCAAGAGCCTTGCTGACACTCCGCGAAAACGTATTGAACTTAGGATAATGATCAACTAGAGCAAAAAACCTAAGTATTAACTCTTCATGCTCCTGCCTTTTTTCTACATTTTTAGAGAGGTGAACTATATTTTTGAACTTAACATTTTTAGCACATTCATTGTATATAAAGTCTGTGAATACGCCTCTATACACCCCCTTCCTGGTTTCCATATTCCTTAAAATGTCGCTCCCTTTATTTATTCTTTCAAAAAGGTCATTTTTCACTTCTTCGTTAGCAGCTTCGGAAAGAACAAATACAGAAATTGTAGTGTTGTTGAATTTCCTTCTTCTAGAAATATCAAAATCAGCGAAATGCATTCCGTTTAATTTCGTCACCTTATCTAAATTAGTTAGTTCAAGAGTTCCGTCAATGAATGCGTTTAGCGTTCTGATCCTTTGTGAACCATCGACTATTTCAAGGCGCCCACTTTTATTTTCCGCAACAAATATCGGTGGAACAGGCAACCCTAGGACTATCGACTCAATTAACTTTGACTGTCTTGCGTCATCCCACACAAAATCCCGCTGATAATCTGGGACATAAATTTCATTCTCATCATCATCCAATCCATTTTTATATTTACCTACCAGTAACTCAATCGTGTAATCCTTGCTATCATAGGCCACTGTCTTTTTAAGTTCTACTATTTGATTTTCTACGTCACTCATTTAAATCCCCTTTTTTTTT
>NZ_WMJZ01000007.1 GCF_009711095.1 Intestinirhabdus alba | reverse complement strand
CGGAGCTGGGAATGGAGGCGATCTGGAAAATCGAGGTGGAAAATTTCCCGGCCTTTATTCTGGTGGACGATAAGGGCAACGACTTCTTCCAGCAGATCCTCAGCCAGCAGTGCGATCGCTGCGTAAAGTAAGGTTTCCGGTCGGGACTGTCCCGGCCGTTTTTATAGCGCACAAAGCGACATGCACAATCTCTGAAGCCAACAATACTTAATCCTGACGGGACTGTGAGCGACGTTCTTAACTTTTTGGTTATCAAGGAGAAAGTAATGACAATTATGCGTAGCGAGAAAGATACGATGGGCACAATTGATGTTCCTGCGGAGAGGCTGTGGGGGGCGCAGACTCAGCGATCGCTGGAGCACTTCCGCATTTCCACTGAGAAAATGCCCGTCTCGCTGATCCATGCGCTGGCGCTGACCAAACGCGCGGCGGCAAAGGTTAATGAAGATCTTGGCCTGCTGTCGGCGGAGAAAGCGCTCGCCATCCGCCAGGCGGCGGACGAGGTGCTGGCGGATAAACACGCCGAAGAGTTTCCGCTGGCCATCTGGCAGACCGGATCGGGCACCCAGACCAACATGAATATGAACGAGGTGCTGGCTAACCGCGCCAGCGAGCTGCTGGGCGGCGGGCGCGGGATGGATCGCAAGGTGCATCCCAACGACGACGTCAACAAAAGCCAGAGCTCGAACGACGTTTTTCCAACGGCGATGCACGTCGCGGCGCTGCTGGCCCTGCGTAAACAGCTGATTCCACAGCTGAAAGCGCTTACCGCCACCCTGGGTGAAAAATCACGCGCCTTTGCCGATATCGTTAAAATTGGCCGGACCCACCTGCAGGACGCCACGCCGCTGACCCTGGGGCAGGAGATCTCCGGCTGGGTGGCGATGCTGGAACATAACCTCCGGCATATTGAGAACAGCCTGCCGCACGTGGCGGAGCTGGCGCTGGGAGGCACCGCGGTGGGCACCGGCCTGAACACCCATCCGGAGTATGCTCGTCGGGTGGCCGACGAGCTGGCGGTGATCGCCTGCGTGCCGTTCGTCACCGCGCCGAATAAGTTTGAAGCGCTGGCGACCTGCGATGCGCTGGTACACGCCCACGGAGCGCTAAAAGGGCTGGCGGCGTCGCTGATGAAGATCGCCAACGACGTGCGCTGGCTGGCCTCCGGCCCGCGCTGCGGCATTGGTGAAATCGCCATCCCGGAGAACGAGCCGGGCAGCTCGATTATGCCGGGCAAGGTGAACCCGACCCAGTGCGAAGCCCTGACCATGCTCTGTTGCCAGGTGATGGGCAACGACGTGGCGATCAATATGGGCGGGGCCTCCGGCAACTTTGAGCTTAACGTCTATCGCCCGATGGTGATCCATAACTTCCTGCAGTCGGTGCGGCTGCTGGCGGACGGGATGGCGAGCTTTAACAGCCACTGCGCGGTGGGAATCGAACCCAACCGCGAGCGAATTGACAAGCTGCTGAACGAGTCCCTGATGCTGGTTACCGCCCTGAACACCCATATCGGCTACGACAAGGCCGCCGGGATCGCTAAAAAGGCGCACAAAGAGGGGCTGACCTTAAAAGCCGCCGCCCTGGCGCTGGGCTATCTCAGCGAGGAGGAGTTTGACCGCTGGGTGCGCCCGGAGCTGATGGTCGGCAGCGCAGCGCCCCGGCGCTAATCGGCCACGTACAGGTGTAGCCTGGGGATAATCAGCCGCAGGGGCTGTGGCTGGGGCTTAAAGCGGTGCTGCACGTTATCGGCATCATAGTTAAGCAACTCCCCGATATCCGGCACGCCCACGCCGTCGTCGCGGTTAATCAGCGCGACGATCGGCGTCGGACAGGCGTACTGTACCTGCTTTTGCTGCCCCTTGTACCAGACGCGGGCGATGGGCTGCACCTTCACCGGCCGCTTAATCTTCAGTTTCGCCTGCTGCGGCAGGGCGGCTATGTCCTGATACTCGCGCTCCAGCTTCTCCTGCCACGCCTCCCGGCTCCAGGGATGCACGCTGCGCGGCGACGCAAGGCTCTTTTTCAGCTGCGCCAGGATCTCATCGCGGCTGAAGTTTTTAATAATATGTTTGTTGGCCCAGCCGAAGCGCAGGGTGGCCGGATCGTTAAGCAGCGTCAGGGTGCGGTAAGCGCTGAGGGTGATAAGCCCCGGCAGATGACGGTGTACCCATTCAAAACGCGCCGCCGACGGCAGGCCGGATTCGACGGTGATAATGTGCTCAAAGGTGGTTTTTAACCGGTTGATATGCTGCACCTGCTTTTCCAGCTCGCTCCGGGCGGCGGCGTCGGCCTGATAGCACAGCACGCCGGGCAGGCGAACCGCCGCCTTGCTGCTGCGGTTCTCCGACTGCTGTTGAATAAACAGATGACGATAGTGGCTCAGGGCCAGCGTCTGCGCCTCTTTCCCCAGATGCTGCGTTACCTCAATGGTGGCCAGCGGATCGTGCTCCGCCTGTTTGCTGATTTCCGGCAGGGAAAAGACCCGGCCGATGAGCAGGTGCTGCCGCTCAAGGGTTTCCGTGAGGGTCGCCAGCGACTGCTCTATCTGGCGGAAGGTGCCGTTCAGGCGATCGACAATATCATAGCGGGCCATGGTTACTTTTCCTGCTGTGGCGAAAGGTTGTTAGTTACAACATACTATGGTTATAGCATAGAAATATCAGGCGTGACCAGTGTGCCACGAGGTCAGGCAGGCGAAATGTTCGCCGGCGGCAATCGCAGGGGCCAGCGAAAGCTGAAGCGCGCGCCGCCCGTGTCGCTCTCTTCGCAAACGACCGTGCCGTCCATCGCCAGCGCCGCGGAGCGGACGATAGCCAGCCCAAGGCCGCAGCCGCCGGTGGCGCGGTCCCGGCTCGGATCGAGACGCACAAAGGGCTCAAAGATCCGCTCCCGGTCGTCGATGCCAACGCCCGGCCCGTCATCCTCCACGACGAGGGTGGCGGTATCGGCGTCGTGCAGCAGGCTGACCTGAACGACGCTGTTGCAGTAGCGCAGCGCGTTGTTCAACAGGTTATCCAGTAGCCGCGCCGTCAGGCGCATATCCAGCGCGCCGTAGCTCCCCGGTATCAGCTGGCGCAGCACTACTGCCCGCGTCGGGTTGACGCTCTGTACTTCGCAGAGATGGTTTACCAGCCAGGCCGGGAGGTCCGGCTCGCTCAGGAGGAGTTCATTTTGCGGCCGGTCGAGCCGGGCGTAGGTGAGCAGCTCGTCAATCAACGCCTCCAGTTGGCTGATGTCGCGATTAAACGCCTGCGACTCCCCGTCGCTCAGGGTGTCGCTCATCTCCAGCCGGTAGCGCAGGCGCACCAGCGGGGTGCGCAGCTCGTGGGCGATGCCGTCAATCAACCGCTTTTTACTGGCGATCAGGGCGTTGATATTGTCCGCCATCTGGTTAAACGCCACGCCCAGCCGCTGCAGGCCGGAACCGCTGTCAAAGTGCAGCCGTTCGCTGAAGTGGCCATCGCCGAAGCGCTGGGCGGCGGCCTCCAGTCGCAGCATCTCCTGCCAGTGGGGCCGGAGCCAGATAAACACCGGAAAGGCCAGTGAAATGGCGATAAACGCGATCAGCGCCACGTCCAGCAGCCGCATCTGATGGAGAAAATAGAGCCAGGGGATCGGGCCGGCCGCCAGCACGTAATGGCTGCGCGGGATACGCTGTATAAAGGTATAGCTTTCATCAAGGGCGACAATCTCGCCCGCCATCAGATGCCGGGTGGCGACCGGGTTCAGCCGGTACTTGCTGAGCGGTTCGACCTGCAGTTCAAAGGAGAGATCCAGTTCTCTCTCTTTAATCGTTTTGCCCCAGTCGCGGGGAGGAACGGCGCGCAGCTCGCTGCGCATCAGGTAGAGTGAGCTTTTCATCAAATCGTCAAGCGACTGCCTGCCGGTGCGCTCGGCGGTGAATTTGTACACCAGCCCGACCAGCAGGGTCATCACCAGAAAGCAGAGAAACAGCAGGAGATAAAACTGCACGAACATCTTTTTCATTAAAATCCCGCTTCACTGGTTGTGACAGATTGCGCGACGGAAGCCGGTCGGTTCGTCACCCCATGCGTGCGGTGCAAACAGGTAGCCTTTATTACGCACGGTTTTGATGCGATACGGCTCGAAGGCGTTGTCCTGTAGTTTTTTACGCAATCGTGAAACCGCGACGTCCACGCTGCGATCCAGCCCGTCATAGCTGATGCCGCGTAAGTTTTTCAGCAGCGCGTCGCGATGCATAATTTGTCCGGCGTGGGTAGCCAGCTCCCACAGCAGCGCAAAGTCGGCACCGGACAGCGCGATCTCTTCGCCGGCAAGAGTGACCACCCGGTTGACCGGATCGACGGTCAGGGTGCCAAAGCTCAGCGCTTTATGCGGGGCGATCCGGGCGCGGCAAAGTTCCTGACTCTGGCCGGCCTGCTCGCCCTGGCGCAGGTGCAGGCGAAGGCGGGCAAGCAGTACGGCGGGCGGGGTGGTTTTCAGAATGTAGTCGCAGGCACCCAGCTCCAGGGCGAGGATATGGTTCATGTCGCTGTCGAGGGAGGTCAGCAAAACGATGGGGCCGGACCATTTTTCGCGCAAGTCCCGGCAAAGGGTCATGCCATCCTTGCCGGGCAGCATAATATCCAGCAGAACCAGCTGCGGGCGGGTGCGAAGAATCATCGCCTCTGCCAGATCGCCGCATGGTTCCACCAGAACCTCCATATCGTGCTTCGCCAGCCAGGCGGCGATCAGCGAGCCAACTTCCGGGTCGTCTTCAACAAAAACGATAGTGTTCATATTTTTAAACGGAGCTAAAACGCCAACATACACCGCCGCCATCGTCCCTTCAATTAACCTTTTTTAAACGAACTCGTTTCCGTTATGCTACAGCTTCTGCATTAGCAATAGGTTAAGTGCCTGGCCCATCAGGTCTATTTCACCCGGCATTCTGGAGCCTGGCAGCGCCAGGAATCCTCACGTGCTGCGTGTACGCCCCGGTTTCTGCGCGCTGTCCGTGTCCAGACTGGCCGGCCAATAACGCCTGGTGGGCCAGGCTCTGAGGAGCAACAATGGGACTGGTGGTAAAAGCCACGCTGGGGGCGCTGGTGGTCGTGCTGATTACGCTGCTGGCGAAGACGAAAAATTATTATATTGCCGGGCTGATCCCGCTGTTTCCCACCTTTGCCCTTATTGCCCACTATATTGTGGCCAGCGAGCGCGGGGTGGAAGCGTTACGCACGACCCTTGTTTTCAGCATGTGGTCCATCGTGCCGTACTTTATCTATCTCGCCTCGCTGTGGTATTTCATCGGCTTTTTGCGGCTACCGGTGGCGCTCGGCGGCGCGGTGGTTTGCTGGGGGCTGTGCGCCTGGCTGCTGATTATCGGCTGGCTCCGGTTTCACTGACGCAGATGACGGCCGCCGTCCACCGCGAAGCTGCGTCCGGTGACGAAGCAGCTGGTGAGCAGGTAATCAACAAGATCGATAACCTCTTTTTCGCCCGGCGCGCTCTTCATCAGCGATTTGTCCAGCGCCCGCCGTCGGTAGGCCGCGTCGTCATCTTCGTTAAACAAAATCAGCGAAGGGGCGATGGCGTTGACCTTTACCTCCGGTGCCAGCTTGCGGGCGAACGAGCGGGTCATATTGTCCAGCGCCGCTTTGCTGGCGGCGTAGGCGATATGTTTATCGCTGCCGCGCTCCGCCACGTAGTCAGTGAAATGGATAATATCACTGGCCGCATGGTCGTGGCCACGCAGCAAAGGCTCCAGGGCATGGTTGAGCAGATAGGGAGCATGAACGTGGATTTGCATCATGGCGGAGAGCACTCCGGATAGCGGCGTGCCGGATTCTTCGGCTATCCACGCGCTGGCGTTGTGTACAATGGCGCGCAGCCCGTCGCAGCTCTCTTTCACCTTGTCAGCAAAGGCCAGTACGCCCTCATCGGTAGAAAAGTCGGCCTGCAGGCACAGCGCCCCGGCCTGCGCCAGGCCATCAATGGCCGGATAAGGCGTCCGATAGCTGACGATAACCGGTTGTTTAAGATGGATAAAGTGCCAGGCGAGGGCAAGGCCGATGCGGCGGCCTCCGCCGGTGATCAGCAGCGGTCGTGGGCGTTGTTTGCTCATCGTAATCTCCTTTGGCAGCAGGCGATGGGGGCATTCTTACCCCATCAGGATCCACGTCGCCGGGAAGACGGCGATCAGCAGCAGACCAATCAATACCCGCTCCAGGCGATTCAGCGCGGCGTGGCCCGCGCGCGTCCGGCGCGCGTAAAGGAACACCAGTAGTCCCGGCGCGTAGAGCACCACGGAAAGCAGCAGCTGCAGGGGACCAGACGCATACAGTAACCATAAGCCATAAACGGCTGCTCCGATACCTACCGCCCGGTGGAGAGGCCGTCTGGCGATCTTCAGCAGAAAAGCGCCCACCAGCAGGTAGGGCACCAGCACCATGCCGGAGGCAATGGTCAGCAGCGTACCGTAGTCGGCACCGGTGAGCCAGATCAGCACCAGGCCGGCCTGGACGCAGATGTTGGTCAACCACAGGGAGGCCGACGGCGCGCTGCGGGCGTTCTGATGGGCAAGAGCCCGCGGAAACGCGCCGTATTTCGCCGCCAGCAGCGGCACCTCCGCCGCCATAATGGTCCAGCTCAGCCAGGCACCGCAGACGGAAACAATCAGCCCTGCGGCGATAACAACTTCTCCCCATGGCCCCATCATATTAACCATCAGCCCGGCCATAGACGGATTGCGCAGCGCCGCCAGCTCCGGGCGGGAGAGGACGCCGAGGGAAAGCAGGGTCACCAGCAGATAGACCCCGAGAGCGGCAAGCACCGCCAGTAGGGTGGCGCGTCCAACGTCGCGCTTGTTTCTGGCGCGCGCCGATACCACCACCGCGCCCTCAACGCCGATAAACACCCACAGGGTGATGAGCATGGTGTTTTTCACCTGTTCAGCGAGCGGCGCGCCCAGCGCCCGGCCGGTAAAGTCCAGGCTGAAGGTATCCGATTTAAACATTACCGCGGCCAGGGCGATGAACAGGCCGAGCGGCAGCAGCTTTGCCAGGGTGGCCGCCAGGTTAATGCTGGCCGCGGTCTGTACCCCACGCAGTATCAGAAAATGGAACAGCCACAGCAGCAGCGATGCACCGAGGATCGCCTGCCAGGTATTGCCGTCGCCGAACAGGCGCAGGGAGGGCGTGTCGGTAAAAAAGCTCAGGGCGGAAAAAACGATGACCAGATAGGAGACGTTGGCGATAACCGCACATAGCCAGTAGCCCCAGGCGGAGCAGAAGCCGATCAGCTCGCCGAATCCTTCACGGGCATAGGTGAAAATGCCGCCGTCGAGATCGGGGCGGATGCGGGACAGGATCAGCAGGGTGAAGGCCAGCAGCACGATCCCGACGCCGGTGATGGCCCAGCCGATCAGCAGCGCCGCCGGGCTGGCCACGGCAGCCATATTTTGCGGCAGGCTAAAGACCCCTGCGCCAAGCATTGAGCTTAACACCAGCGCGGTGAGCGCGCTCAGTCCCAGTTTCTTTTCCATGGCGATCCCGTTAGCAAAACGAATGTCGAAGAATAATTATTATGACAAAGCGCATAAAAATGGCGGAAACAACTCGAAGCGCGCGATTTTACGGAGGGAGGAGGGCGCATGCAACGCCAGAGGTGAAATTTATTGCTAAACGATGGGGCGGGCGCGATGCAGGCCGCCCGCCGCGTACGGTTTACTTATAGAGATCGGCGCTGATGGTGACGTTATTACCGCGCTCCTGCCACTGGCGGGTGATATGGTAATATTTGGCACCTTTCTTCGCCGCCCGCTTGGCCACCTGATAGGAGATTTCCGTCATGTTGCCGTAGTTGCCGGTAAACTTAACGCTGTCGAACGGCACCATCATGGCGGCGGTCGCCTTGTTCAATTCTTCCACTTTTGTTCCGTCCGGAAGAGTGACGGTGTAACGGCCGCCTTTTGACGACTGCGTTTCAAAGAAGCGTCCCACCTCTGAGCTCGGCGAGGCGGTCGTCGCGACGCCTGGGATCTCTACCTTCTTCGCCGCTTCCCCGCCGGCGGCCAGCGCCGCGCGACCTGCCTCAGAGTCGGCCGGAATAACGTCCGGGCTTTGTACGACGCGCTTTTTAGCATCCTTTTTATAGATAAAGGCGGTAATACGCTGGTTGCCGCCCTGGTTGGCATCTATCTGCCGGACAATATAGAACGCATACGCGCCTTTTTGCCTTGCGGCCTTGGTGATGGCGTCGTTAACATCCGGCTGGCTGCGGTAGAAGCCCTGAACGGTGACGGTGTCGAACGGTTCAATCAGCACGGCCTCTCTTTTCGGTAGCTCTACCACGCCGTTAATTACCCGGTTATGGTTGGCTTCGGCCTTTTCGGCATCGGCCGGATAGAGGTCGGCGACGACGCGCCAGTTGCCGCTGTTGCCGAAGTCAGAGGTATCAACGACATAAAAAGAGGCGGCACCCGCTTTGTCCGCCCGACGGGATACCGCCGTTACCGCATCGCCAATGGCGTTAAACCGGCCGGTAATAACGATGCGTTCTGAAGGCTTCAGCGCTGCCGCCTGAGCCGGAGTAAGTTCCGTAGCCGCATTGACGGAAAACGCCGTTGCGGAGAGCAGAGCGGACGCCAGCAGAGTGTTCTTAAGCTTCATAAAAATAATCCTTCGCCTTGCGCAAACCAGGTACTGGTATTGTTATTGACTGAAAACGTGGCTGATTATGGCATTTAAACCCGGTGACTGTCTGCGTCATTTTTCTCCCGATGCGCCATAGCGAGTGACAAATCTGTCGGAAACAGATTTGAACGCCGCGCAGCGGCGGCCCGTCAGGGCGAGTCTCATGGATGAGATGAGTAACCAGAAGCCAATACACATGCAGCCTGAAGTATGACGGGTATAAAACAATAACGTTCGCGTTAATAGACGAAGTCTACCGTCAGCGCGACCGCGGCGGGAAGTGTGTGAAATATATAAGTTAATTTAATGTTAACTAACGGATCGCTATGGCGCTAAATCACGTTTTGCCGCTTCGTCTGAGCGAATTATCGGCCTCAGGTGAATAATCAAAGGTCATTATCCCGATCTGTGGCCTGAATCGTTCATATTCTGGCAATTTTGTTATAAATACTGTTCTGGTGCGCTGGATTACGGTCACTATTTTCATTAGGTTATATACGCGTCATTCTTCAGGCTACCTCTTTCCTGGCGCGACGCACTGAATCCCCGGTCGCCTTGCAAACCTCGCGTCCGGAGGTTTATTGCCCTGGGCCAGGAGGCGCTCTGAACGAGTTTGTGCAGCGTGGCGCTGTTAGCGTTCTATTTTATTGGTCTCCACATGAGATTGCCGGAGCAGCTCACGCTCACTGACATACCATCATCAAAAATAACGATGGAAGGGAACATTATGCGAATTGGCATACCAAGAGAACGGTTTACCAATGAAACCCGCGTTGCCGCAACGCCAAAAACGGTTGAACAACTGCTGAAGCTGGGTTTCACCGTCGCGGTAGAGAGCGGCGCGGGTCAACTGGCAAGTTTTGACGACAGGGCGTTTACGCAGGCGGGTGCGGAAATCGTCGACGACAGCGCCGTCTGGCAGTCAGATATCATTCTGAAGGTCAACGCGCCGGATGAGAAAGAAATCCCGCTGTTGAATCCGGGCACCACCGTGGTCAGCTTTATCTGGCCCGCCCAGAATCCGGAGCTGATGCAAAAGCTTGCCGAACGTAATGTTACGGTGATGGCGATGGACTCCGTCCCGCGTATTTCCCGCGCTCAGTCGCTGGATGCGCTTAGCTCCATGGCCAATATCGCAGGCTATCGCGCCATCGTGGAGGCCGCGCACGAATTTGGTCGCTTCTTTACCGGACAGATCACCGCGGCGGGGAAAGTGCCACCGGCGAAAGTGATGGTGATCGGGGCCGGAGTGGCGGGCCTTGCCGCCATCGGCGCGGCCAACAGCCTTGGCGCGATTGTGCGCGCATTTGATACCCGCCCGGAGGTAAAAGAGCAGGTCCAGAGCATGGGCGCTGAGTTCCTCGAGCTGGATTTTAAAGAGGAAGCGGGCAGCGGCGACGGCTATGCCAAAGTGATGTCCGAGGCGTTTATCAAGGCCGAAATGGCACTCTTCGCCAGCCAGGCGAAAGAGGTGGATATTATCGTGACCACCGCGCTGATCCCCGGCAAACCGGCCCCGACGCTGATTACCCGCGAAATGGTTGACGCCATGAAGTCGGGCAGCGTGATCGTCGATCTGGCCGCGCAGAACGGCGGCAACTGCGAGTACACCGTTGCCGGTCAGGTGGTGACCACCGATAACGGCGTGAAGATTATCGGCTATACCGATCTGCCGGGCCGTCTGCCGACCCAGTCCTCCCAGCTTTACGGCACCAACCTGGTCAACCTGCTCAAGCTGCTGTGCAAGGAGAAGGATGGCAATATCGTCGTTGATTTCGACGACGTAGTGGTGCGCGGCGTGACCGTGGTGCGCGAAGGCGAGATCACCTGGCCCGCGCCGCCAATTCAGGTATCGGCGCAGCCGCAGGCGGCACCGAAAGCCGCTCCGCCGCAGATAGCGCCAGAAACGCCGGCCTCTCCGTGGCGTAAATATGCGCTGATGGCGCTGGCGATTATTCTGTTTGGCTGGCTGGCCAGCGTAGCGCCGAAAGAGTTCCTCGGCCATTTTACCGTTTTCGCGCTCTCCTGCGTGGTGGGTTACTACGTGGTATGGAACGTGTCGCATGCGCTGCACACGCCGCTGATGTCGGTAACGAACGCCATTTCAGGGATTATCGTGGTTGGCGCACTGCTGCAGATTGGTCACGGAGGATGGGTTACCTTCCTGAGCTTTGTCGCGGTGCTGATTGCCAGCATTAATATTTTCGGTGGCTTCACCGTCACTCAGCGCATGCTGAAAATGTTCCGCAAAAATTAAGGGGTAGCATATGTCTGGAGGATTAGTTACAGCTGCATACATTGTTGCCGCGATCCTGTTTATCTTCAGTCTTGCGGGGCTTTCAAAGCATGAAACCTCACAGCAGGGGAATTATTTCGGCATTGCCGGGATGGCGATCGCGCTGCTGGCGACGATTTTTGGTCCGGATGCCGGCAACGTCGGCTGGATCCTGATCGCGATGATTATCGGTGGTGCCATCGGTATCCGCCTCGCGAAAAAGGTTGAAATGACCGAAATGCCGGAGCTGGTGGCGATTCTGCACAGCTTCGTCGGCCTGGCGGCGGTGCTGGTTGGCTTTAACAGCTATCTGCACCACGACGCGGGCCTGGCTCCGGTTCTGGTCAATATCCATCTTACCGAAGTCTTTCTCGGCATTTTTATCGGCGCGGTGACCTTTACCGGCTCCATCGTGGCTTTCGGCAAGCTGTGCGGCAAAATTTCGTCGACGCCGCTGATGCTGCCAAACCGCCATAAGATGAACCTGGCGGCGCTGGTGGTCTCCTTCCTGCTGCTGCTGGTCTTTGTACGAACCGACAGCGTGGGCCTGCAGATTCTGGCGCTGCTGGTGATGACTCTCATCGCGCTGGCCTTCGGCTGGCATCTGGTCGCTTCTATTGGCGGGGCGGATATGCCGGTGGTGGTGTCGATGCTTAATTCGTACTCCGGCTGGGCGGCGGCGGCGGCGGGCTTTATGCTCAGCAACGACCTGCTGATCGTCACCGGCGCGCTGGTGGGGTCATCCGGGGCCATTCTTTCTTACATTATGTGTAAGGCGATGAACCGCTCCTTTATCAGCGTTATCGCGGGGGGCTTTGGCACCGACGGCGCTCCGGCGGGCGACGACCAGCAGACGGGCGAGCATCGTGAAATCAGCGCGGAAGAGACGGCGGAGATGCTGAAAAACTCTCAGTCGGTGATTATCACTCCCGGCTACGGTATGGCGGTGGCGCAGGCGCAGTATCCGGTGGCCGAAATCACCGAGAAGCTGCGGGCGCGCGGCGTTAAGGTACGTTTTGGTATTCACCCGGTTGCCGGCCGTCTGCCTGGCCATATGAACGTGCTGCTGGCGGAAGCGAAGGTACCGTACGATATCGTGCTGGAAATGGATGAAATCAATGACGATTTTCCCGATACCGATACGGTGCTGGTTATTGGTGCCAACGACACGGTCAACCCGGCGGCGCAGGACGATCCGGCCAGCCCGATCGCCGGTATGCCGGTGCTGGAAGTATGGAAAGCGCAGAACGTTATTGTCTTCAAGCGTTCGATGAATACCGGCTATGCGGGCGTGCAGAATCCGCTGTTCTTCAAGGAGAATACCCAGATGCTGTTTGGCGACGCCAAAGCCAGCGTCGATGCGATTCTGAAAGCGCTTTAAGTCAACATCGGTGCGGCGGCCTCTGCGGAGGTCGCTTTTTTATCCGCAATTTAATAATCTCTGCCGGTAAAAGTGTAAGAGCAGCGGCTGAAATAATGTGATTTCCGTCAGCTTCCGGCGCAAAAAACGCGGCGACGGGTAAAGAAGTGAAAATATTTTGAGTAAACCCGGCGCTTATGGTACATAATCAGGCGTGTTTAACTACCGAGGACAATTATCATCCGCGATGACGAGAAGCAACACTGCGGATAATTGTAATTTTATGGACAATCTGTTCAGAACGTTTTTTTCCACTCTTTTTTCTTTTCAGCCATTCACTTCCTTCCTGCCCAGCGGAGAGCAGCACTGGCGCACCGCGCTTTAGCCACCTTCTTCTGCCCACGGCTGGTGCCCGCACCGCGCCGATCGATTTACGTTCCGGTTTGCCGTCTCCGGCAACCGCAAAGGATTATATTCTCAAGCAGGAGAAGGGTTATGTATTACTGGATCTTATTAAGTCTGGCTATTGTATCTGAAATAATCGGCACGCTGTCGATGAAATGGGCCAGCACCGGCAATAGCAGCAGCGGTTTTATTTTAATGCTGGTGATGATTACGCTGTCTTATATTTTTCTCTCTTTCGCCATAAAAAAAATCGCCCTCGGCGTTGCCTATGCGCTGTGGGAAGGTATCGGTATTTTATTTATTACGCTGTTCAGCGTGTTGTTATTTGATGAAAGCCTGTCGGTGCTGAAAATTACCGGTCTGAGCGTGCTGGTGCTGGGGATCGTGCTGATTAAATCCGGCACCCGTAAGCCGAAAAAAGCGGCCCGGGAGGTTACCCATGCAGCCGTTTGAATGGGTTCACGCCGCCTGGCTGGCGCTCGCCATCGTGCTGGAGATCCTCGCTAACGTCTTTCTTAAGTTTTCCGATGGCTTCCGCCGCAAACTTTACGGCATTCTGTCGCTGGCCGCCGTGCTGGCCGCTTTCAGCGCGCTGTCGCAGGCGGTAAAGGGCATCGATCTCTCGGTCGCTTACGCCCTGTGGGGCGGGTTTGGTATTGCCGCCACGCTGGCGGCGGGCTGGGTGCTTTTCGGCCAGCGGCTGAATCCGCGAGGCTGGGCCGGGCTGCTCCTGCTGCTGGTGGGGATGGTCATGATTAAGCTGGCCTGACGCGGGCGACGCCTACTGACGGGCCAGCGCTTCCAGCCGGTCGCGAAAACCGGTTACGGAGATTGCGCGATTATCCGCCCGCCAGCGATCTTTCGCCGCCGGAGCGGAGCTTTGTACGCCGATCAGCTCCCAGCCTGCGGCGCTGCGCAGCATCAGCGGCGAACCGCTGTCGCCGGGCAGCGTATCGCACTGATGAGAAAGGACGTCGTTTTGCGCCCAGCCGGTGACCAGACAGCTCTGATGCGTCCAGAGCTTGTCCAGATGATCTTCCGGATAGCCGGCCTGGGTAACCCTGCGGCTGGCGCTCTTCAGCGCCGCCGTCAGCGCGGTTTTGTCTCCGCTAAACAGCGGCAGTGGGGTAATGCCCGATGGCGGATTGCGCAATACGATCAGCCCAAAGTCGCGGGAGGCGGCGGCAGGAGGCACAATCCAGCCTTCGCCGTCCGCCTTCAGGCGCTTGCCCAGCGATGGTTCAACCCGGCCTTCGATATCGTGAATTTCATAGCGCCATAGCCCCTGTTGCGAAACAAAGCGCAGGGCGATGGCTTTATCCGCTTTACCCTGCGGGGGAGCCAGCAGACAGTGGCCGGCGGTTAATGCCAGGCGAGGGGAGATCAGCGTGGCGGTACACAGATTGCCGCTGGCGGTCTCCAGCTGGCCGATGGCATCCCAGGGCGGCTGCGTCGGATCGGCTACCGGCGTACGATCGTCATAGCCAAAAAACAGCGTGCTGGCTTCGCTGCTTTTCGCGGAAGTGCTATCAGGTTTATCTGCATACGCGAGGCCGCAAGAAAAATAGAGAGTTCCCAGTAGTACCGTAACGGTTTTTCGCATATCACGCTCTGATGGGTAATTATGATTATTAAAAGCAAACCCTTAGCAAATACTATAGACGGGACGCCGAAAAATCGGGAGTAAAATCAGTCGATGGGAAGCTGAAAAGGGAAAAGCGAGCATCGGTCAGATCTTACAATAAAAAGTGCAATCAGAATGACCTTAAAACGCCGATGTTGCGTGAATACCCCTCCGAAAAATAGGGCGACGGGCCGGAAAGCCTGCCGCCGTGAATGAATGACGAAACCAGGAAGCCATACGGCTGGTAATAAAAACTCAGGCGGCGGGCTGCCCGGTTTTCTCCTGGCCAGGCTTTTTAACGCGCTTTTTCTCGGTCTGGGATTTTTTGGCGGCCTTATGATGTTTTTGATGATGAACGGTTTTTTCCGTCGTCACCCTGGTGGCCTGCGCGTCGGCGGCAAATGCGGCTGAAGAGAGGCCCATAGCAGCAATAACAGCCAGAGCAAATACTTTTTTCATTCCGATACCCTCGATTTGATTTTTCATTTCACCCCACGGCGGGGGTGTCGAAAGCACTATAACGTGGGACGCAGGGGGCTTCCGTGAAGCATTGGTATCGGCGTGTAACGAAATGTACGGGCGTCGGGCTGTCCAGCCCGGCCCCGGACGGCGCTTATCCTCCGCGCAGGCGGCGGTGCAGGCACCCACCCACCAGCAGTGCCAGCACCAGCATCAGCGCAATAAATCCGCCTACGCCGTTCCAGCCGTAGCGGTGCCAGAATACGCCGCCCAGCGTACCGGCAATGCTGGATCCGAGGTAATAGCTGAAAAGATACAGCGAGGAGGCCTGTCCCTTCGCCCGGTGGGCGCGCGGGCCGATCCAGCTGCTTGCCACCGAGTGGGCGGCAAAGAAGCCCGCAGAAAAGAGCAGCATTCCGGCGAAAATAACCCACAGCGGGCTAAACAAAGTAATCAGCAGGCCAGCCAGCATCACGGCGATGGAAAAAAGCATAACCGGCCCACGGCCGTAGCGAACGGACATTGTCCCCGCCCTGGGTGAACTCCATGTGCCGGTCAGGTAAGCAACCGAGAGGAGTCCCACCAGCGCCTGGCTGAGGTGCCACGGGGAGAGCATCAGGCGATAGCCGATATAGTTAAACAGCGTGACAAATGCGCCCATCAGCAGGAAGCCCTCGGCAAACAGCAGCGGCAGCCCTCTGTCACGCCAGTGCAGGCGGAAATTAATGACCAGCACCTTAGGCCGTAGCGACGTCGGGCGGAAATGGCGCGATTCCGGAAGGATCTTCCAGAACATCAGCGCCGAGGCGAGGGCGAAACAGCCGATCGCCGCCAGCGCCATGCGCCAGCTAAAGAAGTCGGTGATCACCCCGCTAAGCAGGCGGCCGCTCATGCCGCCGATCGAATTGCCGCTAATATATAATCCCATCGAAAAAGGAACGAAACTGGGGTGGATCTCCTCGCTCAGCCAGGTCATTCCCACTGCGGCGACGCCGCTCAGGGAGAGACCGGTCAGCGCGCGCATAATAAGGATGCCGTGCCAGCTGGTCATCATCGTAGAGAGCAACGTGCAGCAGGAGGCCAGCAGCAGCGCGGTGACCATTACCGGCTTGCGTCCGACGGCGTCGGAAAGCGGGCCGGTAAACAGCAGGCCTGTCGCCAGCATCCCCGTTGATATCGAAAGTGAAATACTGCTGCCGGCGGGAGAGATACCGAATTCATGAGAGAGCACCGGCAGAATTGGTTGTACGCAGTAAAGCAGGGCGAAGGTCGCCAGCCCGGCGGAAAACAGTGCCAGGGTCGCGCGCATAAAGCGGGCGGTGCCGCGCGTTATGTACTGAGCGGGTTGGGAGGCAGGCGACGAGTCAACGCCACTCGTCGTGGCGTCATTGACGACAGATGTACGTCTCACAGGAGATCCTTGGTTAACACTCCCGTCTTCAGGGCGACGGGTACGACCACCTCTATAAGGGTAGGAAAATCACAATATTCTGTCTAATATATTAATAATCTTAAATAATACTTTTAAAATATGAATATCGAGCTGCGTCATTTGCGCTACTTTATTGCGGTCGCTGAAGAGTTACACTTCGGCCGCGCCGCCGCCCGTCTCAACATCTCTCAGCCGCCCCTCAGCCAGCAGATCCAGAGCCTGGAGCAGCAGATTGGCGCGCGCCTGCTGGCCCGTACCAACCGCAGCGTGGCCCTGACCGCCGCAGGGCGTCAGTTTCTGATCGACAGTCGACAAATTTTAGGGCTGGTGAACGACGCCGCCGCCCGCGCCGGACGGCTGCATCAGGGCGAGGCGGGGGAGCTGCGGATTGGCTTCACCTCATCGGCCCCGTTTATTAACGCCGTTTCCGATACGCTGTCGCAGTTTCGCCGGGCCTGGCCTGGCGTGCATCTGCAGACGCGGGAGATGAACACCCATGAGCAGATCGCGCCGTTAAATGAGGGAGAGCTTGACGTGGGGCTACTGCGCAACACCCGGCTTCCGGAGACGCTAAAGCACGAGGTGATCCTGCGTGAACCGCTGATGGCGATGATCCCCCGGGAGCATTTTCTGGCCCACAAGCCGGTGGTAACGCTGACGGAGCTGGTAAAGGAGCCGCTGGTTTTTTTTGACCCGCACATCGGCACCGGGCTGTATGACGATATTCTGGGCCTGATGCATCGGCGCGGCCTGAAGCCGACGATTGCTCAGGAGGTCGGCGAGGCGATGACCATTATCGGCCTCGTCGCTGCCGGGCTGGGGGTGTCGATTCTGCCGGCATCCTTTCGCCAGGTGCAGCTGGCGGGAATGTGCTGGGTGCCCCTTGCCGAAGAAGACGCGGTTTCGGAAATGTGGCTGGTCTGGCCCGCGCACCGTGAGCAGAGCCATGCTGCCCGCCGCTTTTGCCAGCTGTTGAACGCTGCGGCCGGGCATAGGGTATAAAACGTGCGTTAAATCACATCAATAAGTAAAAATTTGACGCCAGTCGGGGAAGTGTTTCACCATAGACTGTAGATTATTTCGGAGCGCGAAAATAAAGGGAGTAAGCGGTGGTCGCTGAGAGTCAGCCGGGGCATATCGATCAGATTAAACAAACCAATGCGGGCGTGGTGTACCGGCTGATTGACCAGTTGGGCCCGGTGTCGCGCATCGATCTTTCTCGCCTGGCGCAGCTGGCTCCCGCCAGCATTACGAAAATCGTTCGCGAAATGCTTGAAGCCCATCTGGTGCAGGAGCTGGAGATCAAAGAGGGCGGCAGTCGGGGACGTCCGGCGGTCGGTTTGATCGTGGAGACGGAAGCCTGGCACTATCTCTCTTTGCGCATCAGCCGCGGGGAGATATTTATCGCCCTGCGCGATCTCAGCGGCAAAGAGGTGGTAAAGGAGTGCCTGGCGCTGCCGCTTTATGCCGAAACGCCGCTGTTGGAACGTATCATCGTGATGGTTGATGAATTTTTCACCCGTCATCAGCAGAAACTTGAGCGGCTGACCTCCATGGCGATCACCCTGCCGGGCATTATTGATACCGTAAACGGCATTGTGCACAGCATGCCGTTTTATGAGGACGTTAAGGAGATGCCGCTGGGCAGGGCGCTGGCGCAGCATACCGGGGTGCCGGTCTATATTCAGCACGACATCAGCGCCTGGACGATGGCCGAAGCGCTGTTCGGTGCCTCGCGCGGGGCGCGGGACGTGATTCAGGTGGTGATTGACCATAACGTCGGCTCGGGCGTAATCACCGACGGGCGACTGCTCCACGCCGGTAGCAGCAGCCTGGTGGAGATTGGTCACACCCAGGTCGATCCCTACGGCAAGCGCTGTTACTGCGGCAACCACGGCTGCCTGGAGACCATCGCCAGCGTGGAGAGTATCCTTGAACTGGCGCAGCGGCGGCTTGGCCAGTCCATGACCTCAACGCTGCACGGGCAGCCGCTTACGGTGGATTCGCTCTGCCGGGCGGCGCTGCAGGGCGATCTGCTGGCCAGGGATGTTATCAGCGGCGTTGGCGCTCACGTTGGGCGTATCCTGGCGATCATGGTGAATTTGTTTAACCCACAAAAGATCCTGATTGGCTCTCCCCTGAACGGGGCGGAGGAGATTCTGTTTCCGGCGGTGGCTGACAGCATACGCCAGCAGGCGCTGCCGGCCTACAGCAGGCATATCACGGTAGAGAGAACCCAGTTTTCCAATGAAGGGACGATGGCGGGGGCCGCGCTGGTCAAAGACGCGATGTATAGCGGCTCTTTGTTAATCCGTCTATTACAGGGTTAACATTTTTTAACTGACGTACCAAAATTTGCGCTAACTCAAGCAGTATCTTCCCGGCATACTTTAAACTTTCTGCACTATATTATTTTACTGGTTTACTTTTTTTGACGCATAACGGTGGAGTTAGTAATGCTGAAGCGTTTCTTTATTACAGGTACGGACACTTCTGTCGGGAAGACGGTGGTTTCCCGTGCATTGCTGCAGGCATTAGCGTCCGCTGGTAAAAGCGTGGCGGGCTATAAGCCGGTCGCCAAGGGAAGCATCGCTACGGTCGACGGCGTGCGTAATAAAGACGGGCTGGTGCTGCAGAGCGTTTCGTCCGTCGGGCTGCCGTACGAAGCGATCAATCCCATTGCCCTCAGCGAAGAAGAAAGCAGCGTGGCGCACAGCTGCCAGATTAATTACACCCTTCTGTCCAACGGTCTCGCAAACCTCAGTGAAAAAGTGGATCATGTGGTGGTCGAAGGCACCGGCGGCTGGCGCAGCCTGATGAACGATCTGCGTCCGCTGTCGGAGTGGGTGGTACAGGAACAGCTGCCGGTACTGATGGTGGTCGGTATCCAGGAGGGCTGTATCAACCACGCGCTGCTGACCGCTCAGGCCGTTGCCAACGATGGCCTGCCGCTGATCGGCTGGGTGGCTAACCGCATTAACCCCGGGCTGGCTCACTACGCTGAAATCATCGGCGTGCTGAGTAAAAAACTGCCGGCACCGCTCATCGGCGAGCTTCCCTATCTACCCCGGGCCGAGCAGCGCGAGCTGGGGCACTATATTCGCCTGTCAATGCTCGGCAGCGTACTGTCGGCGGATCGTATCCTGGCGTAGCCGCCCGCGGGCAGCGCCGGTGCCCGACGATCGAAGTCCGGGGCGCTTTCCCTGGCCCCATGCTTAAGTCATTTTTTCTGTGAATTCATATTCTGTTATTAACGTCCCCTGTCCGGGGCGTCAGCCAGCCGCGCGCGGCACCCGTGCCGCGAGGTCAACTGTCCGGGTAAATATTCAGCGCCCGGCGGGTGCGGCCCGAGCTGAGGTAATCGGCGATATAATCCTGGGAGATCTCGCCGTTATAGCGTCCCTCCTCATCGACGATAGGCATCCAGCTGGTGTTGCTCTCATAGAGTTTTGACAGCACGATGCGCAGGTTATCTTCTGCCTTTCCGGTCACCCGGAAGGGGTGAAGCAAATCGGCGCAGGTGCCGCTGGCCCCGCGCGCTTCCCGACGTTTGACGTACCCCAGCGGCCTGCCGTCGCCGTCCACCACGGCGATAGCGCGGATGTCGTTATCATCCATAATGCCGAAGGCGTCGCGAAGAGGAGTGCCAGGTCGCGCGGTCAGCGTTGGCTGCTGGTCGGTAACGTCGCCGGCAGAGACCAGCAGCAGCCGCTTGAGGGTGCGATCCTGGCCGACAAAGGAGCCGACAAACTCGTTGGCGGGCTTTGCCAGCAGCTCGTCCGGGCTGGCGCATTGCACAATATGTCCCTTGCGGAAGACGGCGATGCGATCGCCGAGCTTCAGCGCCTCATCAATATCATGGCTGACCAGCATGACCGTTTTTTTCAGCGCCCGCTGCATCTCAAGAAACTGGTTCTGAATCACCTCGCGGTTAATCGGGTCTACGGCACCAAACGGCTCATCCATCAGCAGCACCGGCGGATCGGCGGCCAGGGCGCGGATCACCCCGATGCGCTGCTGCTGGCCGCCGGACATCTCTTTCGGATAGCGGTGGAGGTACTTCTTCGCATCCAGCGCCACCATCTCCATCAGCTCCGCCGCGCGGCTTTTGCAGCGCGCCTTATCCCAGCCCAGCATACGCGGCACAACGGTGATGTTCTCCTCAATGGTCATATTGGGGAACAGGCCGATTTGCTGAATCACATAGCCGATGTTGCGGCGCAGGGTAACGGTATCCATGTCGTTGGTATTTTCACCGTTAATCAATATGTTGCCGCTGCTGGGGGCAATCAGACGGTTGATCATCTTCAGCGTGGTGGTTTTTCCGCAGCCCGACGGTCCCAGCAGCACGCACATTTCGCCCTCCGGGACGTGCAGATTAACGTTATCGACGGCCTTCAGCGGCTGGCCGTTTTTCTGAGCGAACTGCCGGGTCAGGTTTTCCAGCTTTATCATTATCGAATCCCCCTGGGTGTCAGTACAATCTGCAGACGGTGCAGCAGCCAGTCGAGCACAATCGCCAGCAGACAAATCATCAGCGCTCCGGCAATCAGCATCCGGATGTCGCTGCCGCCGATGCCGTTGAGCAGCAGCAGCCCGAGGCCGCCCGCGCCGATCACCGCGGCGATCGCCATAACGCCAATGTTCATTACCACGGCGGTGCGGATGCCGCCGAAAATCACCGGCAGCGCCATCGGGATCTCCACCCAGCGCAGGCGCTGCCAGAAGGTCATGCCGATGCCGCGACCGGCTTCACGCAGACCCGGCGGCAGGCTGTCGAGGGCGGTATGGGTATTGCGCACAATCGGCAACAGCGAATAGAGGAACACGGCGGTAACGGCGGGCAGGGCACCGATACCCTGACCGATCAGCGAAAACAGCGGGATCATCAGCCCGAACAGGGCGATGGAGGGGACGGTCAGCAGCAGGGTGGCGACGCTGAGAACCGGCGTCGCCAGCCATTTATGGCGCACGATAAGCACGCCCAGCGGTACGCCAATAACGATAGCCAGGCCGACGGCCAGCGCCACCAGCCACAGATGCTGAAAGGTCAGCGTGGCGAGATAGCCCGCGTTGTCAATCATATAGTGAAGGGTGTCCATGGGCGCTCCTTACAGCAGCTTTTTCTGACGCAGAAAGTCGCGCGCGACCTGCTGGGGTGACTGATGATCGATATCGACCCTTGCATTCAGGGTGCGGATAATGTCGTTATTCAGCAGGCCGGAGAGCGTATTTAGCGCCTCGTCGAGGCCGGGATGTGTCTCCAGTACCGCTTTGCGCACCACCGGCGTGACAGCGTAACCGGGGAAGAAGCCTTTATCATCCTCCAGCACCTGCAGATCGAAGCCCTTAACCCGGCCGTCGGTGGTATAGACCAGACCGGCGTCGACAAAGCCGTCGCGCACTGCGTTATAGACCAGCCCTGGCTCCATCTGGCGTATCTGCGGGCGATCGAGGGTCATACGATAAGTCTGCTGCAGCGGCTTCATGCCGTCGCTGCGCCCGACGAACTCCAGGTCCAGCCCCAGCCGCCAGTTGTGATCCGGATCGGTCTGGCGAAGGTGCTCAATCTTCGCCACCATCTGCGAGATGGTGGTGATGTGCTCTGCCTCGGCACGCTTGCGCTGCATGGCGAAAGCGTAGGTATTATTCATATCGGCGGGATTCAGCCACACCAGCCCCAGCTTCTCATCCAGCCGCTTAACTGTGGCGTATGACTCCTGCGGACTCATGCGCTTATTGATACGGTTAAAAATGATCAGCGAGGTGCCGGTATACTCCCAGGTCACGTCGATCTGCCCGTTAACCATGGCATTACGGGAGATCACCGCGGCGATATTGGTGCGCGGCTCCACCTGAAAGCCTTTTTTTTGCAGGTACTGTACGGTCATGGCGGAAAGAATGTGCTGTTCGGTAAAGCCTTTGGTAGCCAGCACGATGGGGGCGGCGTGAAGCGGCCCGGCCAGCAGCAGCGCTCCGACAAGCCATCCCTTCAGGCATTTCTTAAGATTCATCTTTGCTCCTTGTTATTATTGTCATCAGGCAGCGTGCGGACTTAACGCACGTCCGAGCCAGGCAAGCAGGCTGTCGAGGATCAGCGCAAACAGCGCCGTGGCGGTGGCTCCGAGGATTAGCGTCGGGAAGTCGTTCAGATAAATGCCGGGGAAAATCAGCTCACCGTAGCTGCTGGCACCAATCAGAAACGCCAGCGGCGCGGTGCCAACGTTAATGGCCGTGGCGATGCGGATACCGGAGAGCATCACCGGCCAGGCGTTGGGTAACTCCACCTGGCGCAGGCGCTGCCAGCGGGTCATGCCGATACCGTCGGCGGCTTCCAGCAGCGACGTCGGCACTGAGCTAAGACCGGCCCAGGTATTGCGCACGATGGGCAGCAGCGAGGCCAGGAACAGCGCGACGATAGCCGGAATATCGCCAATACCGATGATCACCATCGCCAGCGCCAGTACCGCCAGCGGCGGCAGCGTATTGCCGATGTTAAAGATTTGCATGATGTATTCAGCGAATCCCCTGGCCGCGGGGCGGCTCAGTAAAATTCCGCTCGGAACGCCGACCAGCAGGGCAAAAAACAGCGAGGTGAAGACTAAGAACAGATGTTGTTGCCCGAGATAGAGCAGGTCGGTCTGACGCGCCTTCAGCGTATCCAGACCTATACCCCAGACTAACAGCGCCAGCACGATAACGATCGCGACGGCGAAGCCAGACGCGCGTTTAGCGTTGGAGGTGTACATTGCGATGTGCTCCCTGTTTGCATGTGTTATGGCAGCGGATAAGTGGGCTGCGTGTTGTTATGCCATGTTCCGGCAGGGTGATTTGAGCTATAGCAACAGGGTGGAAAGGTTTCCAGCGAAGCGCATGAATTTATGGCGTGCGCTTCGCTGACGCCGCGGGAGTGGCCCCTGCTGGCGTACAGGGCGCGCGGGGAAGGTCAGGAATTATCTTAAAAGGTTAATAATGAAGTGACGTTGTAACAAAACGGCCGCGTTGGGCGCAAAAAAGGCAGGGTAAACCTGCCTTTATGCCGCTCAGCGAAACAGCGGCTTCACGGCTACCGGGATAAGCAGCTGTGACTGCCAGCCGGCCAGCGTGTGGCGAGCCAGCTCGCCCAGCGCCTGGTAGAAAGGGTGTCCGGCGTGCTCAATGAACACCTCCAGAAAGCGGGAGGACCACGGCAGCAGATGCCATGCCAGCAGCTGCTGGCACTCGCCGTGGCGACCGTTTTCTGCCAGCCAGGCGGCCATCAGCAGCAGGGAGCCGAAGTGATCTTCCGGCTCGTTTTGCCTGACGATAAACTGTATGCTGTTTTCACGCATCCACTGGCGTAGCGCCAGCGTCGAGTCGCCAAACAGAACGTTTTCCCGATCCAGCCAGACCGACCCCCACGGCGGTGAAGGCAGGGCGTATGGGCCAAGGAACAGGCGCTGCCAGGCCTCGGCCAGAGGCTCCTCGCTCTCAGCCTGAAACGCCGCGCTCAGCGGCGACAAAACCTCCGCCGGCAGCGGCCACTGCGCTTCCCAGCCTTCGCTTGACAAGGCCGTCACCAGCGGGGCGGCTTCGGCGCTCTGCGGCGCGTAATAGAACAGCGCACCCAGCGCCCGCGCCGTGATGGAGAAATCGTCACGTTGTGTAAAATCAGTCATTAACATTTTCCAAAAGTACGGGACTCCCGCACAAATTCATTAAGTTTACCGCCATACCGACGGTCATATTCTGGGCCATAAACCCGGCCCCGGCCGGGGGTTGCACCGGAAAACGCCCTGCGCGTTTTCCTGACGCTGCCGGAGAGCCGATTCCCTGGCTGTCCGGCAGCGAGCGGCCTAATGTGCCAGGCTGTAGCGTAACATTATTGAAGGCCTTGCCGCTCGCCCGCGTAGCGGCGGCCGGGGGGGTTACTCGCGTATCGCTTTCGCCCGCGGCGGCTGGCCGTGCTGTCCGATCAGACTTTCTCGATCTCCACCAGGTTTGTGTGCTGCGGGTTGCCTTTGGCCAGCGGCGACGGGCGCAGGGTGGTCAGGGTGTTAATGCAGGCCCCGTAGTCGATGCGGTCACCCGCCATATCGGCCTGATGCCAGGCTCCCTGGCCCATGGCGCTGACGCCCGGAAGGATACGCGGCGTAACCTTTGCCGGCAGGCGCACCTCACCGCGGTCGTTAAAGACCCGCACCATATCGCCGTCGGTGATGCCGCGCTTCTGCGCGTCCAGCGGATTAATCCATACCTCATGGCGGCAGGCGGCCTGCAGCACATCAACGTTGGCGTAGGTGGAGTGGGTGCGCGCCTTATAGTGGAAGCCATACATCTGCAGCGGGAAGGTGCTGCGCTTCGGATCGTCCCAGCCCTCCGGCGTGGCGGCATAAATCGGCAGCGGGCTGATGACGTCGCCCTGCTTCAGCTCCCAGGTACCGGCGATCTCCGCCAGCCTGCTGGAGTAAATTTCGATTTTACCTGAGGGCGTTTTCAGCGGGTTGGCCTGGGGATCTTCGCGGAACTTCCGGTAGGCGACGAAGTGGCCGTTGGGATCTTTACGCTTATAGATGCCCATTTTCTTCAGCTCGTCATAGGCAGGCAGCGCCGGATCCCGGGCGCGCATCTTGCCGTACAGATACTGAAGCCACTCCGCCTGGCTGCGGCCTTCGCTGAATTTCTGCAGGACGTCATCGCCAAGGCGCTTCGCCACTTCGCAGAGGATCCAGTAGATCGGCCTGCGTTCGAACTTTGGCGCGGTCGCCGGCTGGATAAAGATCAGATAGCCCATGTTGCCGGCGTAGTCGTTAGGAATAATGTCCTCCTGCTCGACGGTCATCAGGTCCGGCAGCAGAATATCGGCGTATTTAGCCGATGAGGTCATAAAGTTCTCAATGACGACAATCATTTCGCACTTCGACTCATCCTGCAGGATCTCATGGGTTTTATTGATATCGGAGTGCTGGTTGACGAGGGCGTTGCCCGCATAGTTCCAGATGAACTTGATCGGTACGTCGAGCTTCTCTTTGCCGCGCACGCCGTCGCGCAGGGCGGTCATCTCCGGGCCGTGGTCAATGGCGTCGGTCCAGCTGAAGCAGGAGATGGCGGTTTTTACCGGATTCTCCAGCATCGGCAGGCGCTCGATGGTCATGGTATAGGTTGACTCACGGGCACCGCTGTTGCCGCCGTTAATACCGACGTTGCCGGTGAGGATCGGCAGCATGGCGATGGCGCGGGCGGTGAGTTCGCCGTTGGCCTGTCGCTGAGGCCCCCAGCCCTGACAAATATAAGCCGGTTTGGTGGAGCCGATCTCCCGCGCCAGCTTAACGATGCGCTCCGCCGGGATGCCGGTGATCCGCGAAGCCCACTGCGGCGTTTTGGCGACGCCGTCGTCCCCCTGGCCGAGAATCCAGGCCTTGTAGTGGCCGTTGGCCGGGGCACCGACAGGCAGGGTTTTCTCGTCATAGCCGACGCAGTATTTATCAAGGAAAGGCTGATCCACCAGATTCTCGTTAATCAGCACCCAGGCGATCCCCTCCACCAGCGCCGCATCGGTGCCGGGGCGGATCGGGATCCACTCGTCTTCGCGCCCGGCGGCGGTATCGGTATAGCGCGGATCGATAACGATCATCCGCGCGTTTGAGCGCTCCCGGGCCTGTTCGAGATAGTAAGTGATCCCGCCGCCGCTCATGCGCGTTTCCGCCGGGTTGTTGCCAAACATCACCACCAGCCGGCTGTTCTCTATATCGGAGGTGCTGTTGCCATCGTTGCTGCCGTAGGTGTAGGGCATCGCGCAGGCGATTTGCGCCGTGCTGTAGGTGCCGTACTGATTCAGGGAGCCGCCGTAGCAGTTCATCAGGCGGCGGATCGGTGAGGCTGAGGGGGAGGAGCGGGTCATATTGCCGCCGACGATGCCGGAGGAGTAGTTAATGTAAACCGCCTCGTTGCCATACTGGCTGACGGTACGTTTCAGGCTGCTGCTGATGGTATCCAGCGCCTCCTGCCAGCTGATGCGCTCAAACTTGCCTTCACCGCGCTTGCCCACGCGCTTCATCGGATAGTTAAGGCGATCCGGATGGTTGATGCGGCGGCGGATTGAGCGTCCGCGCAGGCAGGCGCGTACCTGGTGATTGCCGTAAATATCGTCGCCGGTATTGTCGGTTTCGACCCGCCAGACCTCATCATCTTTTACGTGCAGGCGCAGGGCGCAGCGGCTGCCGCAGTTAACCGAGCAGGCACCCCATACGATCTTATCCTCTGCGGGTTGCATCGCCTGCTGCACCGCAGCAGCGGCTGAGCGCACGCTGAAGGGTAAGGAGAGGGTGCCGGCGGCGAGGGCCAGCGATCCGATAGCGGTGGATTTTACTAATGCCCTGCGGCTGATGCCTCCCTGCAGGATACTGTCAGACATACTTACTCCCTCACATTAAGCGCTATATAAAACATTAAATAGCGAAATCAATAACATGCTTATGGTAACGGGAGTTTACCCCTTCAGGAGTGGCGGTTATTAATCCATATCAAAATGCGGGTTACCCTCCGGCGCGGGAGGGTAAGTTTTGGCGCTTCGGGGTTACTGCGCGGTTGGTTTTAACATCGCCGGACCCGGCGCTTTATGTTCCGCCAGGTACTGATGCTGGAAGATGCACATGCGGATAGTGTTGCGGTATTCGCCGTTGATAAAGAATTCGTGAATCAGTTCACCTTCCACCATAAAGCCCAGCTTGCGGTAAATATGGATCGCCTTTTCGTTCTCTTTATCCACAATCAGATACAGCTTGTACAGGTTGAGGACGGTAAAACCGTAGTCCATCGCCAGCTTCGCCGCCCGGGAGGCGAGGCCCCGGCCCTGATGCTCCGGGGAGATAATGATCTGGAACTCGGCCCGGCGGTGGACGTGGTTGATCTCTACCAGCTCCACCAGCCCGGCCTTTTCGTCGTCGCACTCAACCACGAAGCGGCGCTCGCTCTGATCGTGAATATGCTTATCGTACAGATCCGACAGTTCGACAAACGCTTCGTAAGGCTCTTCAAACCAGTAGCGCATCACGCTGGCGTTGTTGTCGAGCTGATGGACGAAACGCAGATCTTCCCGTTCCAGCGGGCGTAATTTAACGTTCAGAGGCGTTAACATTTTCTGTCCCTGTTGAGTTTAAGGGGCCACCACGCGGCCGGTACGGCGATCCAGGCAGCGCAGGGTATGCGGCTCCCAGTAGGCGTTAAGGTTCGTGCTCTGTTCGCATCTGTCGCGGTTATCAAAGGCGGCGTCGGCTTTGTCCCACTCTTTTTCGGTGCGGGTATTAACCTTGTTACGCAGGCTGCGGGTCTGGTTCCACTGCTCTTTTTCCATCGCCGCGTGCTGGCGGCTCTGCGCGCTGTCGCCTGATTCAATGACCAGCCTGCTGTTTTCCGCCAGCGTGGCGGAGGAGTAAACGACGGCACCCAGCGCGAGCATTGCCGTCAGACAGAGGCGTTTGCTAAGGATAAAGTTCATGGCAGGCTCCTTCTTTATGTAATCACGTGATGAATTCTACACCAATCCTGCTGGCGGTAATATCCATCGCCGCACTATGTGAAATTACCGGCTGTTTCCTGCCCTGACTGTGGCTGAAGCGTGGGGCAATGCCCGTGCTGCTGCACCCGGCGGCAAGCGAATGGGTCTGTGCCGCCCGGGACGGCGTTTACCTCGTGACCGCCCTGCTGTGGCTGCGGTTTGTTGGCGGAGTCAGGCTGAGTCTCTGGGAGTGGGGCGGAGCGCGGGTTGCCCTCTGCGGAATGCTGATTATGGTTGTGGGATGGGGATGGACGTAAGCGCTCATTTTGTGATCGCATGTGTGTTTTTTGATCATTATACTTGTATGGTAGTTATGGGGGCGCTAAATTTCCTGCACCGTTAATAAGATGTAAGGAAAAAAGCATGGAAAGTGTTGTTATTCGAGAGCCAAATAAGCTGGTGATTGAACAACGTCCTTTACCCCTGGCGGCAAACGGAGAGGTACGGGTAAAGGTAAAACTTGCCGGCATTTGCGGCTCCGACAGCCATATTTATCGCGGACATAATCCTTTCGCAAGATATCCTCGTGTGATTGGTCATGAATTCTACGGCATTATTGATGCCGTGGGAGAAGGCGTTGATCCAAACCGGCATGGCCAGCGCGTCAGCGTGGACCCGGTGATTAGCTGCGGTAAATGTTACCCCTGCACCGTTGGCAAGCCCAATGTCTGCACTTCCCTGGTGGTATTAGGCGTACATCGTGACGGCGGCTTCAGTGAATATGTTACGGTTCCGGCGAAAAATGCGCATCCGATCCCGGACGCGGTCTCCGATAAACATGCGGTAATGGTGGAGCCTTACACCATTGCGGCGAACGTGACCGGGCAGGTTGCGCCGATGGAAAACGACGTCGCGCTTGTTTACGGTGCCGGTCCGATGGGGCTGACCACCGTGCAGGCGCTGAAAAGCGTTTATAAGGTGCAGCAGGTTATTGTCGCCGATCGCATTAATGAGCGTCTGGCGATGGCCAAAGCGTGCGGCGCTGACCACATCATTAATAACGAGCAGATCGACTTAGCGGCGTTTTTAAACGAGCAGGGGCTGAAGCCGACGCTGATCGTTGACGCCGCCTGCCATCCGTCGATTCTGCAGGAGGCGATAGGTCTGGCCTCCCCGGCGGCGCGAATTGTGCTGATGGGCTTTTCCGGCGAGCCCTGCCAGATTATTCAGCAGGGAATTACCGGAAAAGAGCTGGCTATTTTCTCCTCGCGGCTTAACGCCAATAAATTCCCCACGGTCATCGGCTGGCTGGAAAAGGGGCTAATCGATCCGGATAAACTGATTACCCATTGCTTTGATTACCGTCAGGTCGTCGAAGCAATTGAACTGTTTGAAACCGATCGTCGCAAGTGCTGTAAGGTTTTACTGACTTTTTCTGCATAACAATAATCGTGCGTATCTCCGATATATTTCGGGCTGCAGCTGCGTGAGCTGCGGGATAATCCGGCACAACAACGAGCGGGCCGTTATACGGTAATAAAATCTGTCCCGGACGGATTTTGCGCTCGTTTACCGCCTGTTTCTGCTGCGGCCTGCAGCCCAATATTCGGTGAATCGCCCAATACTCCAGGATGGTTAATATGAACAACAATCAACATCAGCGAAGCACTAAAGACTTAATCAGAGCGGCGGTATCCGGCTGGCTGGGAACGGCGCTGGAATTTATGGATTTTCAGCTTTATTCATTAGGTGCCGCGCTGGTATTTCACGAGATATTTTTTCCGGAACAGTCGGCGGCAATGGCGCTTATTCTGGCGATGGGCACCTATGGGGCGGGCTATATTGCGCGAATTATCGGCGCGTTTATTTTTGGCAAAATGGGGGACCGCATCGGGCGTAAAAAGGTGCTGTTTATTACTATTACCATGATGGGCATCTGCACCACCTTAATTGGCGTGCTGCCCACCTATGCCCAGATCGGTATTTTCGCGCCGGCGCTGTTGGTTACGCTGCGTATTATCCAGGGGCTGGGGGCGGGGGCGGAAATATCCGGTGCCGGAACCATGCTGGCGGAATATGCCCCAAAGGGGAAGCGCGGGATCATCTCCTCGCTGGTGGCGATGGGAACGAACTGCGGCACCCTGAGCGCTACGGCGATCTGGGCGGTGATGTTCTTCGCGCTTGACAGAGAGGCGCTGCTGGCGTGGGGCTGGCGTATTCCGTTCCTCGCGAGCGTCGTGGTGATGGTTTTCGCCATCTGGCTGCGGCTGAACCTTAAGGAGAGCCCGGTCTTTGAGCAGGTTCACGATGAAGAGAAGCTCCCTGCGGCTGCGGAAAATAGGTCTGGCGCGATGTTTACCAGCAAATCTTTCTGGCTGGCGACGGGGCTGCGTTTTGGCCAGGCCGGCAACTCCGGGCTGATTCAGACCTTCCTCGCGGGTTACCTGGTGCAGACGCTGATGTTTAACAAAGCGATTCCCACGGACGCGCTGATGATCAGCTCGGCGATCGGCTTTATCACCATCCCGCTGCTGGGCTGGCTGTCGGATAGACTTGGCCGCCGCCTGCCGTATATTGTGCTGAATATCTCCGCCATCATTCTGGCTTACCCGATGCTGTCGATCGTGGTAGACAGCGCCTACAGGCCCGGGGTGATTATGGCCGCGCTGATCGTGATTCATAACATCGCGGTGCTGGGGCTGTTTGCGCTGGAGAATATCACCATGGCTGAAATTTTTGGCTCGCGTAACCGCTTTACCCGGATGGCGATTTCGAAAGAGGCGGGCGGGCTGGTTGCCGTCGGCTTTGGCCCGCTGCTGGCGGGAATTTTCTGCAATATGACCGGCTCCTGGACGCCGATTCTGGCGATGATTGTGATCTATTCGCTGATTGGCCTGCTCTCCGCTTTTCTGATGCCGGAAGTACGGGACCGCGACCTGAGCATTCAGGAAGACGCCGCTGAGAGGGCGGCGAAGCGGCCTGCCGTCGGCTCGTTCAGCCAGATGAACTGATCGTTTTTTTCTGTATCGCAGAAGCCGCGTCGGCGTTATCCGGCGCGGCTTTTTTGTGTCTGCTGAGGCGTTATCCCCACTTTGTATGAATCAGCATGCGGGCAATATTTTGTGATCCCACAGCGATTTCAGGTCATTAATACTTGTATGGTAGTATGTGTAATGGGAAGATTCCGGCACCACCCGGCGGGCAAAACGTTTTTAACGCGCGTAACGAAACGTGCGTGAGGTTGCAGAGCCGCCAGCGCGTCAATAAAGACCATGCAGGAGTCAACTATGAATTTTATTAACGATCGCTTTATGATTAACAATGAAGCGGGCGTTCGCCTCTATCTTGAGGTGGCGAAAGATCTGCCGATCGTCGATTATCACTGCCATCTTGACGCTAAAGAAATCTACGAGAATCGCCCTTTTGCCGATATCAGCCAGCTGTGGCTCTCCGGCGATCACTATAAGTGGCGGGCAATGCGCGCCAACGGCATTGATGAGCGTTTTATCACCGGTGACGCCAGCCCGGAAGAGAAGTTCCGGGCCTGGGCGGAGACCGTCGAAGCGGCGTTTGGCAACCCGCTGTATCACTGGACCCACCTTGAGCTGAACCGCTATTTCGACTGCAATACGCTGCTTGACGGTCAGAACTGGCGCGAGGTGATGAACCACTGTAACCGCCTGCTGAAAGAGGACGATTTTAAGCCGCGCCGCCTGATGGAGCGCTCCGGCGTTGAGGTTATCTGCACTACCGACGGACCGCTGGACACCCTCGAATACCATCGGCTGCTGCAGGAGGATGCATCTTTTGCCGTTCGGGTGCTGCCGACGTTTCGCCCTGATGAGGTGTTCAGCGAAAGCGCGGCGGCCTTCTCCCGCTTTATTGAACAGCTCGGCCAACTGACCGGCGCAGCGATTGGCTCCTTTGCGCAGTTCACCCACGCCATCGGCCAGCGCATTGCGTTTTTCCATCAGGCAGGGTGTCGTATCTCCGACCACGGGCCGGTCTCCGTGGACTATCAGGCCGCAGAGGCGGCGCAGATTGAGGCGCTGTTTAGCCGTAAAGCCGCGGGCAACGCGCTTTCAGCCGAAGAGGAGGCGCAGCTTAACAGCGCGATCTTCGTGATGCTGGCCGGCCACTACCGGGCCAAAAACTGGGCGATGCAAATCCACTTCGGGGCTATCCGCGACAATAACAGCCGGATGCGCCAGCGGGTGGGGATCAATAGCGGCTTTGACTCGATAGGCGATCAGTCCCGTCTGGCGGCGTCGCTGAACCAGCTGCTGGACGCCATGGCCCGCGCCGACGCGCTGCCGAAAACCATTCTCTATAACCTGAACGCCAGCTACAACGACGTGGTGGCGAGCACCATTGCCAACTTCCAGAGCGCAGAGCACGGCGTGAAATCGCCGATCCAGTTCGGCTCCGGCTGGTGGTTTAACGACACCCGCCGCGGCATGGAGAGCCAGCTTAACAGCCTGGCGGACCAGGGGCTGTTGATGCACTTCGTCGGTATGCTTACCGACTCCCGCAGCTTTGTCTCTTACCCGCGTCACGACTACTTCCGCCGCATCCTCTGCAACCTGATCGGCGGCTGGGTGGAGCGGGGCGAAGTGCCGAATAATCAGGCGATCCTGACGACAATGATCAGGAATATCTGTTACGACAACGCGAATCGCTATTTTAATTTTTAAGTTTTTCGATGAGGGAACACATGGCTCGTAGCAACAGAAAAATAACCATCCCGGTCAGTATCGGCTATGGTCTGACGGATATCATGGGAGGCGGGGCGTTTACCGTTATTGGTGCCTGGCTGCTTTTCTTCTATACCACCTTCGTTGGTCTGTCGCCGGTAGAGGCGGCCTCTATCGTCGCCATTGCGCGGATCGTCGACGCCATTGTGAGCCTGTTTATGGGCTCCTTTACCGACCATTTTTACAAGAACGCGCTGGGCAAGCGCTTTGGCCGCCGCCGCTTCTTCCTGCTGATCGGCGCGCCGCTGATGCTGGTCTATATTCTGCTGTGGGTGACCGGAATGAGCTTCTGGTTCTACCTGGCGGTCTATCTCGCCTTCGAGGTAATTGCGGCGATGGTGCTGATCCCGTGGGAGACGCTGCCTTCGGAGATGACCAAAGACTTCAACTCACGCACCAAGCTTTCTACCTGCCGGATGTTCCTGTCGGCCTGTGGTACTTTCCTGGCCACCTTTATTCCGGGGCTGCTGATCGGCTACTTTGGCGATGGCGATCCGAACGCCTACTTTATTAATGGCGTGGTCTTTGCCGTGCTGTTTATGCTGTGCGTCTTCATCTCCTGGAAGGTGACCTGGGAGCGCGAGCTGACCCCGGAAATGCTGGAAGAGCTGGAGCGTAGACGTCAGCCCTCCACCCTGGTGGAGAAGGTGGCGATGGTTGGCCGACTGTTCAAAGAATATGCGTCAACGCTGAAGGTCCGCGCCTTCAGAAAGCATCTGGCCATCTACCTGTTCTCCTTTACCGCCAAGGACGTTTATAACACGGTATTTGTCTTCTTCTGCGTCTACTGTCTGAACGTATCGTCTTCGCTGGCGGGCACGCTGCTGTCAATGAGCATCGTGGGACTGCCGGTTACGCTGTTAGCCGGGGTGGCGATCATCAAATACGGGCCTTCCCGCCTGTACGTTTTCGCCTACACCCTGATGATGCTCTGCCTGGCGGGACTGTTTATGGTTTATCAGTTCCCGATGGACAGCAAGGTGACCGTGCTGGTGGTTCTGGCCGCCCTGTATCAGGTCGGGCGCTGCGTGCTGGAGTTCACGCCGTGGAACGTGTTCCCGTTCATTCCGGATATTGATGAGATGATCACCCGCCAGCGTCGTGAAGGGCTGTTCGCCGCAGTGATGACCTTCTCGCGTAAAACCACCGTAGCTATCGCCACCTTTGTCGTTGGCCTTATGCTGCAGGAGGGGGGATTCGTCAAGGGCAGCCAGGTGCAGCCGGAGCAGGCGGTCAACACCATTGCGACGCTGCTGTTCGCCGGTACGGCCGGTCTGCTGATTATCGCGCTGTGGCAGGCGGTGACGTTCAAACTTAACAAGCGTACGCACAAGATCTTCGTCGACGAAGTGGATCGCCTGAAAGCTCACGGCGCTAAAAAGGATGTTGACGCCGAGACCCGCGCAATCGTAGAGGATCTCACCGGCTACTCTTACGACACGCTGTGGTGTGAAGAGGCGAATAATAAGGCCAGACCGGCGGCCTCAGCCACCTCGTTAAGCTAAAAAAATCGATCCCCGACGAGCGACAGCACGCTTACCGGGGATGTCTGATAGCCTGGTAATGGTGTTATACCAATTACCAAAAGGTTAACGTAAATCAAAACATACAACCATACAGGCGTTACTCTGAAACGGTCCTGATTCTTTCAAAAGTAGGTCATACCATGCAAAACAAGCTATTAACGGCGAAAGCAACGCTTCCTGGCTACGATCGCGAGAAACTGGTTCCCCGGATTGTTCACCTCGGTTTTGGCGCTTTTCACCGCGCGCATCAGGGAGTGTATACCGATATCCTTGCGACAGAGCACGGCAGCGACTGGGGATACTGCGAAGTTAACCTGATCGGCGGCGAACAGCAGATTGCCGATCTGAAACAGCAGGATGATCTGTATACCGTCGCGGAAATGTCTGCGGACGCCTGGACGGCGCGGGTCGTGGGCGTGGTGAAAAAAGCGCTTCATGCGCAGGTTGACGGGCTTGAAAGCGTGCTGGCCGCCCTGTGCGAACCGCAGGTGGCGATTGTTTCTCTGACCATCACCGAGAAAGGGTACTGCCACTCTCCGGCCACCGGCGAGCTGATGCTGGATCATCCGGCGATCGTCGCCGATCTGCAGAATCCTCAGCAGCCGAAATCCGCGCCGGGCGTGGTGGTGGAAGCGCTGGCGCGCCGTAAGGCCGCGGGCCTGCCGGCGTTTACCGTGATGTCCTGCGATAATATGCCGGAAAACGGTCACGTGATGCGCAACGTGGTAACGGCCTATGCCCGCGCCGTCGACGCCGGGCTGGCGGCGTGGATCGAGCAGAACGTCACCTTCCCGTCCACCATGGTTGACCGTATCGTTCCGGCGGTGACCCAGGAGACGCTGGATAAAATCGAACAGCTGACCGGCGTGCGCGATCCGGCGGGCGTGGCCTGCGAGCCGTTCCGTCAGTGGGTTATTGAGGACAACTTTGTCGCCGGTCGCCCGCAGTGGGAGAAGGCGGGGGCCGAGCTGGTGGCCGACGTGGTGCCCTTTGAAGAGATGAAGCTGCGTATGCTTAACGGCAGCCACTCTTTCCTGGCCTACCTTGGCTATCTGGCAGGCTATCAGCATATCAATGACTGCATGGGCGACGCCCACTATCGCCAGACCGCCAGGGCGCTGATGCTCCAGGAGCAGGCCCCGACGCTGAAGGTGCAGGGCGTGGATCTGCAGCGCTATGCCGATAGGCTGATCGATCGCTACAGCAACCCGGCGCTGCGCCACCGCACCTGGCAGATCGCCATGGACGGCAGCCAGAAGCTGCCGCAGCGTATGCTGGACTCCGTTCGCTGGCACCTGGCGCACGGCAGCCGCTTCGACCTGCTGGCGCTGGGCGTGGCGGGCTGGATGCGCTACGTCGGCGGGGTGGATGAGCAGGGCAATGCGATTGAAGTCAACGATCCGCTGCTGCCGGTGATTCAGCGGGCGGTGCAGGGTAGCGAGGAGGGCGAGGCCCGCGTGCAGGCGCTGCTGGCCATTGACGCCATCTTTGGTCACGAGCTGCCGAAGGTGGAAATCTTCACCCGCGCGGTGACCGACGCCTATCTGTCGCTGCTGGCCAACGGTGCCAAAGCGACCGTTGCGAAGTATGCCGGGGCGCTGAAATAGGGCGTTAAAAACCGGGTAGCGTTCTGAACAGGCCCCATCGCTTTTTGTGATGGGGCTTTTTTATCTGCGGCGAAAAAACCGAACGCAGCGGCGTCGCGCCGCCGGTCTGGCGGCGGGCGCTGTGGGTATCAACGGGTGGGGTCACCGTTTCCGGCAGGGAGAAGAGAGAAAGAAAGCGCGCTCGCCCCGGCTGAAGCCGGTCAGGGTTACTCTTCGCTGAACCAGCCGCTGTTTTCCTGGCGGATCAGCTGCACCGACTCGCCGATCTCCTGCAGGTGCAGGGTCATGGCGCGTTCAACCGCCTCGCCGTCGTGCTTTTCAAGCGCGGCGAAAATATCGTGGTGCTGGCGTAACAGCATCTCCGGCGGTGAAACGTGGTCAAGGCTCATATAGCGCACGCGGTCGATGGTCGCCTTGATATTCTCAATGGTATCCCACGCCAGCTGGCAGTCGGCGACGAGCGCCAGCTTGTGGTGAAAATCGTCGTCAAGATCGAAGAAATCGTTCAGCTGCTTGCGGTCGATAGCGATACGCTGCTGGTGCAGGTTCTGCTCCAGCTGATAGCACTGGCTGTCGGTAATGAGCGACGCCGCGCGCCGGGCGACCGCGCACTCAATGGCCTGGCGCACAAAGCAGCCGTTGCGTACCTGAGAGAGCGAGATTTTATTGACGTAACTGCCGCGCTGGGGGCGGATCTGAATCAGACCGTTCTCTGCCAGCTTAATAAAGGCCTCGCGCACCGGCTGGCGCGATACGTTAAAGCGCCCGGAGACCTCTTTTTCAGAAAGCGGCGTACCCGGAGCGATAAGGCAGTGCACAATATCACGGCGCAGAATACGGTAAATCTGCTGATTTACCGGCTGCGTGGGGTTAAGTTGCGATTCAGCGGTCATGCGTTCTTACTTTTTAGGAAGTTAACGCCGACAGTCTACCACTCTTTTCTCACTATCTATATATACCCGGCCGGGGGGCCGGGTATAAAAATTAGCCCCGATGGACGCTCAGCCCGGCGAAGCTCTGGGTAACGGGCATCATTTCCAGGGTATTAATATTGACGTGGGCGGGCAGAGTCGCCACCCACCACACCGCTTCGCTGACGTCTTCCGGCGTCAGCGCCACGGTGTTTTCATAGGTTTTGTCCGCTTTGGCGTCGTCGCCCTTAAAGCGCACGTTTGAAAATTCGGTGCCGCCCACCAGGCCCGGCTCGATATCCGTTACGCGGACCGCCGTGCCGTGCAGATCGGTGCGCAGATTGAGGCTGAACTGACGTACAAACGCCTTCGTCGCGCCGTAGACGTTGCCGCCCGCGTAGGGCCAACTGCCTGCGGTGGAGCCAAGGTTGATGATATGGCCACGGTTGCGTTCGACCATGCCGGGCAGGACGGCGCGGGTCATATAGACCAGCCCTTTGTTGTTGGTGTCGATCATGGTTTCCCAGTCCTCTACGCTGGCCTTATGGGCAGGCTCCAGGCCCAGCGCCAGGCCGGCGTTATTGACCAGAATGTCGATCTCACGCCAGCCGACGGGCAGAGCGTTCAGCATCTCCTCAATAGCGGCGCGGTTGCGCACGTCCAGCTGGACGGTGAGGACGTTTTCGCCCAGCTCATCTTTAAGCGCCTGCAGGCGCTCCTGGCGGCGGCCGGTGGCAATGACCTTATGGCCATTGGCAACAAAACGCCGCGCAATGCATTCACCAAATCCTGCCGTAGCCCCGGTGACTAAAACCATCATATTACTGTTCCTCAACGCATTCTGAAGTGTATTTACCTTAGCACGCATGGTTGATTAAAGGGTAATACCCGATAACAGGTTTGCGCTACACTGGAGGCCAGAAACTTAGCGTCTTCAGGAGTGCGAAATGTCCTCAACCAATCCCTTTTTTCAACCCGCCACGCTGCCTTATCAGGCCCCGCGTTTTGATGCCATTGAAATCGGCCACTACCGTCCCGCTTTTGATGAGGGCATCCGGCAGAAGCGCGCGGAGATAGACGCCATCGTCAGCCACCCCGACGCGCCGGATTTTGCCAATACCGTTCTGGCGCTGGAGCAGAGCGGCCGGCTGCTTACCCGCGTGACCAGCGTCTTTTTTGCGATGATCGCCGCCCACACCAATGATGAGCTGCAGCGCCTTGATGAGGCTTTCTCCGCCGAACTGGCGGCGCTGGATAATGATATCTGGCTTAACGGCGAGCTGTTTGCGCGGGTAGACTCCGCCCGTCAGCGCGGGGAAGCGCTGGATACGGAATCACAGCGCCTGATGGAGGTGATATACCAGCGCTTTGTGCTGGCCGGGGCCACCCTCGACGAGGCGAAGAAGGCGCAGCTGAAGCGGCTGAATACCGAGGCGGCCACCCTGAGCAGCCAGTTTAATCAGCGGCTGCTGGCGGCTACGAAGTCCGGCGGGCTGCTGGTGGAAGATATTCGCCAGCTGGACGGCATGAGCGATGAGGAGATAGCCCAGGCGGCGAGCGCGGCGCGGGAAAAAGGGCTGCAGACGGGCTGGTTGATCCCGCTGCTGAACACCACCCAGCAGCCGGCGCTGGCGGTGCTGCGCGACAGACGGACGCGGGAAAAGCTGTTCCGGGCGGGCTGGAGCCGGGCGGAAAAAAGCGACGCCGGGGACACCAGGGCGATCGTTCAGCGGCTGGTGGAGATCCGCGCCGCGCAGGCGCAGCTGCTCGGCTTCGCCAGCTACGCGGCGTGGAAAACGGCCGATCAGATGGCCGGAACGGCGGAGGCGGCGCTCGATTTTATGCGCGCCATCGTCCCGGCAGCCCGCGGGCGGGCGCTCGCCGAGCTGGAGGCGATCCAGCAGGTGATAGATAGCCAGCAGGGGGGATTCAGCGCCGGGGCCTGGGACTGGGCATATTACGCCGGGCAGGTCCGACGGGAAAAATATGCCCTCGATGAGGCGCAGCTCGGATCGTACTTTGTTCTCGATAAGGTGCTTAACGACGGGGTATTCTGGACGGCGAGTCAGCTGTTCGGCATTCGTTTCGTTGAGCGCTTCGATATCCCGGTTTATCACCCGGACGTCCGGGTATGGGAAATTTTCGATCGCGACGGCGTCGGGCTGGCGCTGTTTTATGGCGATTTCTTTGCCCGCGATTCGAAAAGCGGCGGCGCGTGGATGGGCAACTTTGTTGAGCAGTCGACGCTGAACCAGAGCCGTCCGGTGATGTATAACGTCTGTAACTTTCAGAAGCCGGAAGCCGGAAGCCGGGCAGCCCGCGCTGCTGCTCTGGGATGACGTCATTACGCTGTTTCATGAGTTTGGTCATACCCTGCACGGTCTGTTCGCCACCCAGCGTTACGCCACCCTCTCCGGCACCAATACGCCGCGCGACTTTGTCGAGTTTCCGTCGCAGATCAACGAGCACTGGGCGAGCCACCCGACGGTATTTGCCCGCTATGCCCGCCACTATGCCAGCGGAGAGAGGATGCCGGAGGCGCTGCAGGAGAGTATGCGCCGCGCCAGCCTGTTTAATATGGGCTATGACATGACCGAACTGCTTGCCGCCGCGCTGCTGGATATGCACTGGCACAGCCTTGAGGAGGGAGCATCTCTGCGGGACGTGGAGGCGTTTGAAAGCGAGGCGCTGGCGGCGGAGCGGCTGGACCTGCCGGCGGTGCCGCCGCGCTACCGCAGCAGCTACTTCGCCCATATTTTCGGCGGAGGCTATGCGGCGGGCTATTACGCCTATCTGTGGACGCAGATGCTGGCGGACGACGGCTTCCAGTGGTTCGTGGAGCAGGGCGGCCTGACGCCTGAAAACGGCGAAAAATTCCGCCAGGCGATCTTATCTCGCGGAAACAGCGTTGATTTAGCTGAACTTTATCGCCAGTGGCGCGGGCACGATCCGCAACTGGAGGCGATGCTCAAACACCGTGGGCTGAGCGAGTAGCGCGGCTGCCGACGCCAGGCCGGGCGAGATGCCCGGTTTGGGTGGCATAGGGAATACCCTGCCGTTTATCCATAACATCAAACCTTTTGTTAATTATGCGGTTATGGAATCTCCGCAGCGAAATTGAAATTTCCCCTTTGATACGGCTCTGTGAAGGCGCGTCCTACATTAACAGTGAGGTGACCCGCGTTGACGACGGCTGGATCGCCAGCTGATTCAGTCACATTTACTTTATTCGCTTGCCCTGCGGCCTCCACGACTACGTGGAGAGCTGTGCGCATCGTCATCAGGAAGCAGGGCGAGCAGCTGGCCGAGGGCGAAACATACCGAAGCGTCCAGTACCGCTTCGCAGTCGCCTTCAAAGCGCCGGACGGCGGTACAGGGCCGTCCACCTACGTCCCACGCAAACCAGACGGTGCCCGCCGGGGTGCCGTCTTCTCCCCCCTCCGGGCCGCCGTAGCCGCTGACCGCGATGCTGATATCCACGCCCGCCCGTTCTCTGGCTCCAACCGCCATCTCCGTCACCACCCGTTCGCTGACGGCGGTATAGCGCGCCAGGCTTTCCTGCTTAACGCCGAGCACGCGCGCTTTAGCCTCGTTGGTGAAGGTGATATAGCCCACGCCGTAAAATTCTGGCGTATCTTTGGCGGCGCACAGGGCGGAGGCCAGCTTCCCGCCGGTGCAGGACTCCGCCGTGGTCAGCCGCCACCGGCGGTGAACCAGACGCTCGCCCAACTGCTTTGTCAGATCGGAGAGGGAAGGAAGCGTGCTCAGACTTATGGTGTCGTTTTCTTGTAATTGCATTATCAGCGGTCCCGTTCAGAAAGAGTGGCAATATAACGCTCTGTTTTGAGTATGGCAGATTTCGGCAGGGGCATTCGGACCCACTGCCGCGCGTCTTTTCACCGGCCTGTCCCTCTTTCTCAATGCGCACAGACGGAGCCGCTTCTGCACAGCATTAAGCCGTGGTCCGAAAGATGGGGGCGCGGTTGTAAAAATAAACAACAGCGGCCAGGCTTACCTGAAGCAAATGCCATTAAGGGGAAAAAATGAAACTACGGATCGCTGTTGTTACCGCGCTGCTCATCACGCCATTCGCTTTCGCCGCCGATGAGGGGGGATTAAAAAAAGACGCCGCGCCACCGCCGCCGCATGCTATTGAGGATGGCTATCGCGGGCCGGAGGATGCGCGCAAAATGAACGTGGAGTTTGCCAAAACCATGCATGATGGGGCGACTGTCTCTCTGCGCGGTAATTTAATCGCCCATCAGGGAGACGATCGCTACGTTTTTCGCGACAGCTCCGGTGAAATTAATACCATTATTCCCGCTTCGGTCTTCGACGGCCGCGAGGTACAGCCGGATCAGATGATCAGTATTAACGGCAGCCTCGATAAAAAAATGACCCCGCCGCTGGTGCGGGTTAATCGCCTGCAAAAATAGGATCGCCGGGAAAATAACGTCCGTTCAGGCTCTGTTGAAATTCTGTGTGTCAGGATAGAGGCCGTTTCGCTACGCACCCACAAAGGCGCGGTGGCGCAAATTCAAAACGAAAAATTATCCATGCAAGCATTGGCCGTCGGTAATTCCGACGGCTTTTTTTTATGCATCGCCACAGCGCTCCGCGATCCCCGCAAACAGAAAGAAGGGCAGACATGCGAAAAATTCATCATCGCTGAAATCTTCTCAGTTGCCAGCGGTGATGGCCCATGCGACTCTGGCCAGACAGACATCCGGATGTCTGAAAAATCAAAAATAAACTATCACTTCCGGCAACTACCGCCGGGTGGCTGAGGAGATCCCATGCAAAAACAACAGGCCCCTTATCGCGCAGACGTCGTCGGCAGTTTTTTACGTCCGGAGAGCATCAAGGCCGCGCGGCAGCGCTTCTCTCGCGGTGAAATTAGCGCGCAGCAGCTGCGGGCGGTCGAGGATGAGGCAATTCGCCGCGTTGTAGAGCAGCAGTGCGCCTGCGGGTTGCAGGTGGTCACCGACGGTGAATTCCGTCGCGCCTGGTGGCATTTTGACTTTTTCGACGGCCTGCAGGGCGTGGAGCGCTATGACGCGCAGCAGGGTATCCAGTTCAACGGCGTACAGACCAAAGCGCACGGGGTGCGGGTCACCGGCAAACTGGGCTTTGGCGATCATCCGATGCTGGAGGATTTTCGCTATCTGCAAAGCGTCAGCGGCGAGGCTCAGCCAAAGATGACCATTCCCAGCCCGAGCGTGCTGCATTTTCGCGGCGGTCGTCAGGATATTGACGCCGACGTTTATCCACAGCTGGAGGACTATTTTAACGATCTGGCGACGACCTGGCGCGATGCGATTCATGCCTTTTACGCGGCCGGCTGTCGCTATCTGCAGCTTGACGATACGGTGTGGGCCTATCTCTGTGCGGAAGAGCAGCGCCAGCAGATCCGTCAGCGCGGCGACGACCCGGACGCGCTGGCGCGGACCTACGCGAAGGTGATTAACCAGGCACTGGCGGACAAACCCGCAGATATGACCATCGGGCTGCACGTCTGCCGGGGTAACTTCCGCTCCACGTGGATCGCTTCAGGCGGCTACGAGCCGGTGGCGGAGGTGCTGTTCGGCACCGTGAACGTGGACGCCTTCTTCCTTGAATATGATAACGATCGCTCAGGCGATTTCGCGCCGCTGCGTTTCGTGCGCCCTGGCCATCAGCAGGTGGTGCTGGGGCTGGTGACCACCAAAGATGGCGAACTGGAGGATGCGGAGGGGGTCAAAGCCCGCCTGCGCGAGGCGGCGCGCTATGTTGCTGAAGATCAACTCTGCCTCAGCCCCCAGTGCGGCTTTGCCTCCACCGAGGAGGGAAACGCCCTTACCGAAGCCCAGCAGTGGGGCAAAGTTAAGCTCATTACCGACATCGCCCGCCAGGTCTGGTAGCTGTACGCTGCTTTCAGAGCGTCAGGATGCGCGCCCCTTGTAAAAAAGCGAGAAAATCGACGGCGTAAAAAAGAAAGCCCGCAGCGGGGGCGGTTAAACCCAGGGCACTGGCGCTTTAGTTATAGTAAGGTACGCCGAGCTTCTCCGACATGTCGTTGCCGTTGCCCGCCGGGCAACGCTCGCACGGAGCCTGCGGCTGCAAAATCGCCTCGCCGGGGGCGGAAAGCGAGGCTGGCTGTTCCGCCAGTCCCGCCCCTGAAAAGGTCAGCGCCAGACCCAGTGCGGTAAGCGTCAGTCGCTTCATGGTTTCAGTGATTACAGGCATTCAGCGGATGCAGATAGCGGGATTCCCCATGCATGTTGGTGACCCGGTATTTGTGCGGCGGAACGTCAAAATAGTTTTTGAACGTTCGGGTCAGCGTCTGCTGTGACTCAAAGCCATAGCGCTCCGCCAGATAGAGAATCGGCTCGTTGCTCTCTTTCAGCTTGCGGGCGATCTCGGTCATCTTGCGGCTGCGGATGTACTGGCCTAACGAGTGGCCGGTCTCTTTCTTGAACATCCGCTGCAGATGCCATTTGGAGTAACCCGAACGCTCTGACACTTTTTCCAGTGAGAGCGGCGATTCCAGGTTATCTTCGATCCAGTCCAAAATGCTATGAATAGTCATCGCGTCAGTATTGCGTCTGGACATCGTCATACCTCTTTTTTTGTTACGGCAGGATTTTCTTAAGCAGATGCTCAAGCGTTGCCACTTCATTGGCCGTTAAATTTTTTGTCAGTTCCTGGTGCAGATCCTGCCCGACCAATTGATGACATTGTTCGCAGATTGCCGCGCCGTTTTCGGTGAGCTTCACCAGCACGCCGCGTTTGTCATGGGGGTTCGGCAGGCGCTCGATCCAGCCTTTGCACAGCAGGCGGTCCAGCATACGGGTCAGCGCGCCGAGATCGACGGACAGCACTTTCTTAAGCTCGACAGGGGTAATACACGTCGCGCAGCGGATAGAGCACAGCACCCGCAGCTGCGAGGCGGTAATATCCAGCGGGGAGAGAGAGTCGTTCAGCAGACGATCTTTCTTCTGATTAACCATATAGATCAGGCGGCCCAGTGGAATCATTTCGTTAAACAGATCGCTGGTGCTTTTCACTATGGTTGCCCTGGCAAGTAATTAGTTGTCGGGGATAATATTGCCCAGGCAACTATATGTCAAATGAATGAAATACCGGATGCCACGTTTTGTCAAAACGGGTCAAATGTGCGGCAGATCACACTTCCTGAGTCCGGGGGAAAAGGCGACCGATCCCTGACCTGACTCCTACAGAATAGCCAGCTGTGTAATTTCCGCCTTATACCAGCCGTTAAATAATGGCCAGGCGAAAGTTACAAACATGAGGTCGGATTTGTTGCAGGTGTCAGAGCTGGTGATGGCCAGGCACGCCGGGCAGCGGGTGTTGAATACCTTCGGTAATGCGGCGGGTGGGCAAAAGCGGGATCGACGCAAGATCCCGCCTGCTGGTCTGCATGGGCGCGCAGTTTATCATTAACAGCGTGGTGGAGATCGTAAAGAGCTGGCCGTAGCGGCGGCTCTCCTTTTTTCCTCAGCGCCGGGGCGGCTCTTCCAGGGAGACCGGCCAGCGGCGGAAGATGACTATTGCCCATACCAGCGCCGCCAGCGCCGGTACAGCACCCACATAGCCAACTGAGGCCATCGACCAGTGCAGACTCACCTGATTACCGAGCAGCGCCCCGCCACCAATCCCGATATTGAAAATTCCTGAAAACAGCGCCATCGCCACGTCGGTGGCGTCAGGCGCTAATGCCAGCACCTTCACCTGCATACCGAGGCTGATTATCATGATGGCCACGCCCCAGATAACGCCCAGCAGCGCAAGGCGGGTTTCGCCGTCCGCGGCGGGCAGCAGCAGCGTCAGGCTCACCGTCAGCAGCGCAATGGCGACGCCGATCAGCACAGAGGCGTGCTGATTGCCGAGCCTGCCGAAGATCAGGCTGCCGATAATGCCCGCTCCGCCCAGGATCAGCAGCAGCAGGGTGGCAAAACCGGCGCTCAGCCCGGCGACGTTCTGCACGAACGGCTCGATATAGCTGTAGGCGGTGTAGTGCGCCGTCACCACTATTACGGTCAGCAGATAGAGGCTCATCAGCGCCGGGCGGCGAAACAGCAGCGGCAGGCTCTGCAGTGAACCTGAGTGTTCGCTGGGGATCCGGGGCAGCAGCTTTGCCAGGCAGAGCAGGGTGAGCAGCGCCCCCATGCCGATGGCGAAGAAGGTGACGCGCCAGCCAAAATATTGCCCGACGATGCGGCCGATGGGCAGCCCGAGCACCATCGCCAGCGCGGTGCCGGTGGCGATCAGGCTCAGCGCCTGCGCCCGTTTGCCAGGCGGGGCAAGGCGAATAGCCAGCGAGGCGGTGATCGACCAGAAGACGGCGTGCGCAAAGGCGATGCCAATGCGGCTTATCACCAGTACGGTAAAGCTCCACGCCAGGAAGGAGAGAACGTGGCTGGCGATGAACAGCGCAAACAGGCCGATCAGCAGCCTGCGGCGCTCCACCTGGGCGGTCAGCAGCATAAACGGCAGCGACATCAGGGCCACCACCCAGGCGTAGATGGTCAGCATAATGCCCACCTGGGCGGTCTGCATCGTGAAGCTCCGGGCGATATCCGAGAGCAGGCCCACCGGAACAAATTCGGTGGTATTAAAAATAAAGGCGGCGACGGCCAGCGTAACGACCCGCAGCCAGGCGACCCTGCGGGAAACCGTAAGTGTTGTCATAGGAAATCGTCGGGTTGGTTGCAAAAAGGTGAAGGAGCGATCTTAAAGCGAATGGCGTGAGCAGTTCAATTTATTTGTGATGTAGATCTCATTTATCAGCCAAATAAAAAAATGCCCGCTGTGGGGCATTTTCAAAAGGCGCATCCGCGGTTAGCTCAGCGAAGCGCCGCCGCAGACGACCAGCTCCTGGCCGGTCATCGGCGCGGCATCTTCTGAGAGCAGCCAGGCTACCAGCGACGCCACCTCCTGTGGCTTAATCAGCCTGCCGATGGGCGGAACGCGGGGAGGCGAACTCTCCCGGCCCGGCGCGCTGAGCATCGGCGTCCGGGTGGCACCCGGGGCCACCACGTTAGCGGTCACGCCTGCCGGAGCCAGCTCGGCCGCCCAGCTGCGCACCATCCCGGTCAGCGCCGCCTTGGTGGCCACGTACTGGGAGCGACCCGCCGCGCCGCGCGAGGTGCGGCTGCCGATAATTACTATCCGTCCGCCGTGGGGCAGGCGCGGGGCAAAGTGATTTACCAGCTGCTCCGCCACCCCGACGTGCAGACGCCACAGCCGACGGCTGACGTCGGGATCGAGCTGGCCTGCAGGCGCGGCGGCCATGATCCCGGCGGCGTGGATCAGGGCGTCGGGCATCGGCAGCGAGGGCAGCAGGGCGTTCAGCGCCGCCTCGTCGCTCAGGTCGATGCCGATCCCGGAAAAAGTGACATCGTCACGTTTAACCGGCGTGCGGCTCAGCCCGGTAACCTGCCAGCCCGCGTCGAGCAGGCGGCTGACGATCGCTTCGCCAATGCCGGAGCTGGCGCCGGTAACAATCGCATGGCGCATTCAGACCTCCAGCAGCGCCAGCGGCACTTTAAACACCGCCTTGCGCACCGTCCGCGGCTCCGCCACGGTGCACAGCGCCTGGTGCGGCTCGCCGGGCATAAAGAGCGCGAAATCGCCGGGGCGCAGGGTGATGGCGACGCCGTGGCGGGCATGCTGGCTGATAAACAGATCCGGCCTGCGCTCCTCGTCATCCTCCGCTGCCGCCTCGAGGGTGGCGGCATTGATGATCTCTTCCCCCTCCAGCACCACCTGGATATCCGCCCACTGGCGATGGTATTCGGTGTGGCGCTGGGCCGTCGGCTGGGTCCGGGCCGGGCCGATATTGCAGAACCACTGTGCGCCCTCCGGCTGCCAGCGTCCGTCCTCCCGCGCCTGCAGCGCCGCGAGGCGGCAGTCGGGGTGGGTAAGGATCGCCCGCAGCCGGGGCGGCAGCCCGGCCAGCGGCAGGGCATTCAGGTGACCGATTATCATATCGCACGCTCCTCAATCCATTCAGGCGTGATGCGCACGTACTTAATCGCCTGGCGGAAGTAAGTGTAGGCAATGTGCAGCTGGCCATCCGCGCCCTGTTTGATGCTGGGATAGGAGAACTCGCGGTTCAGTTTCTGCCGGGAATTATTGGTCATGCAGTAGCCGTCGCCCTCGTCGAGGTTGCGCTGCCACGGCCAGCTTTTGCCGCCGTCGGCGGAAAGGGCCACGGTCATCGGCGCGCGCGGAGCGCCCCAGAAGGCCGAGCGGCCTTCGACTGGCGTCGGCTCCTTCCGACCGTCGCCATCGTCGATCTCATCGTACAGCGAGGCGCGACGCTCCAGCGCGCCGGCGGCGCTCATAAAGTTAAACACCAGCGCCAGCCTGCCGTCCTGCAGCGTGGTGACCTGAATCGAAGAGTTATTATTGGGCAGCGTGGTCGGCTCCGGCGTCGTCCAGCTTTCGCCGCCGTCGTCCGAGCGACTGATCCAGATGTGATCCGCCCAGCGGCTGCGGAACAGAGCCACCAGCGTGCCGTCGGCCAGCGGCGTGATGTTCATATGCACGCAGCCGAGGCTCTCCGGCACCGGCACGTCGCGCCAGGTTTTACCGCAGTCGGAGGAGATTTTTACCGCGCTGATATCGTCATTACCGACCCATTTCTCACCGTCCCGGGTGCGGCAGTAAAAGACCGGCAGCAGCCAGTTGCCGTTTTTCACCACCACGATGGGCTGGCGGATAAAGGTGCCCGGTTTATCGAGCAGCGTGCCGATTTCCCCCCAGCTCTGGCCGAGGTCGTCAGACCGGCGGAAGCGGACGATGGCGGTATCCTGGTTGCCGGAGATCTGCGCGGTCCACAGCAGCCACAGCACGTTATCGGGGGCGAGAAACAGCACCGGGTTCTGTTCCGAGCGGCCCGGATCGTCGGACAGCTTTACCGCCTCGCTCCAGCGATCGCCGCCGGCGCTCAGACGCGAACTCCAGATGGAGATATCCGCAATGCCCTCCTGGGTGCCGCCAAACCAGACGCACATCAGCGAGCCGTCCGGCAGCGGCAGGATATTGGCCGCATGGTTCTGCGGGCAGGTCGAGGGCAGCATTGCCGTAACCACGCGGTTATCTTGTTCAAGCGGGCGAAGCACGCCATCGCGATTTACGGTAACGGTCATTTTAAACTCCATTATTTTCGACAGGGGTGGGAACTTTTTGCCCGGACTTATTCGGGATCAGACGATCGATAGCCATGATCAGCGCCGGGGTCAGCAGGGCGATATACATATTGTTAATGCCGAACGGATCGCCCAGCAGATACCAGACGGAGGTCATGATACAGGCACCCAGCAGGGCGCAGTTAGCGCCGCGGGCGCTCTTGAACCAGGGGGCGTAGAAAGCGATCACCGCCACCACGGTAATGGACAGGCGAATGGCGCGGGTAAAGAAGGAGAGCTTAAGCACTTCCGGCACCAGCAGCACGAAAATGAGCGGCAGAAAGCCGATAAACAGGGAGATCCAGCGGGTCATCTTAAACTCCTGCTCCGGCGTCGGCTTGCGCATCGGCACGTAGAAGTCCTTCACCACCAGCGAGGCGATAGCCAGCGCCACGGTGCTGACGCTGACGAAGATCGAGGCCACCAGTGACGTTGTCACCAGTCCGGCCAGCCACGGGTTCATGTCCTGTAAGAAGATCGGCATGGCGTACAGGCTGTCGATCTCCGGATGCAGAAACTTCGCCGCCACGCCGATAATGGCAATGGCAAGGGCGATAGGCAGGCAGAAGAAGAAGGCGATCCAGGTGGAGCGCTTCGCCGCCTTCACGTCTTTGGTGGAAGAGATCGCCTGAATCACAAACTGGGTGCAGAAAATGGAGCCGATGGTGCCGATGAGCCAGGCAAAGATGGTGCCGGCACCGATGTTGCCGTCCCAGGTCCAGTAGAAGTCAGGCATCTGCTCAATCATCGGCGTAAAGCCGCCGGTACGCGACAGGGCGAAGCCTAAAATAATCAGCAGGCCGAAATACTTCAGGGCGCTGTGCAGCATCGTCACCCAGGCGACGCCCTTCATACCGCCGAAGGCAAAGTAGAAGGTGCTGACGATGGCCGTAATAAAGGCGGCAACCGGCAGATTAACGTGCAGGACCGTTGAGATGGCCGCCGCGCCGCTGACGTAGTTGCCCACGTTCACCAGCAGCAGCGCGTAAATCATAATGATGGAAATAATGTTTTTCGTGCTGGTGCCGTACTTCTCGGCAATGGCACCGGAAATGGTGATTTTACCGGTGCTGTAGATGCGCTTGACGAGGATCAGGCCGAACAGCGGGAAGCCGATAGCGGCACCGAGCACCGACCAGGAGGCGGCAATACCGCCCTCAAAGGCGGCCTGTGCGGTGCCGATGGTGGATTTGGCACCGATATATTCGGACATCAACAGAACACCGACGATAAAGGCGGGCATGGCGCGGGAGCCTTCCATAAAATCTCCCGCATTCTTACTGCGAATGCGGAAGGTCAGCCATGTCGTGAAGATAATGTAAAAAATGACAATCCCGACGACGATCAGGGTGTCTTCAGCGGTAAATGTATTCATCTCAGCCTCTCTTCAGGGCGTGCGAATCCTGGGCACCCGCAGGTGCCCGGTTTCTTATGTCGAGTGAAAACGCCTTAGCGCGCCAGGGGCGACACGATCCGGCGAAGGGTGTTTTCCTGCTCCGGGGTAAAGGTGACAGCGTAACGGCTGCCGCCCACCTCATGTCCCATTATTTGCAGCGCTTTCTTGACCGCGGCGGGTGAAAATGCCACCTGATAGAGGGCGGTGCGTAGCCCGGTGACGCTCTCTTGCGCCTGCTGCGATCCGGCGATATCGCCCGCTTTAAAGCGGGTCCAGATGGCGTTGATCTCCCGGGGCGCGACGTTTGCCAGCCCGGAAATACAGGCCGAACAGCCGTCGACGAAGCCCTGGTGGATCAGCGAGTCCGGGCCGTTAAGGACGTCAAAGCCGTCGATATCGCTCACCGCGTCAAGGAAACCACGCAGGCTTTCATAGCTGCCGGCGCTGTCCTTGATGCCGATGATATTGGGGTGCGCCGCCAGCGTCCGCGCGGTCTGCGGTTCAATGGTATTGCCGGTGCGCGCCGGAATGTTGTAGAGGAACACCGGCACCGTCAGCGCGTCGGCGATGGCGGTGTAGTGGGCGATCAGCTCCCGCTGCTTCAGCGGAACGAACCAGGGGGTAATGACCGACACCGCGTCGACCCCCAGCGGCGCAACCTGCCGGCCGAGGCGGATCGTTTCGCGGGTAGAGACTTCGCCGATATGGGCGACCACGGGGGCCTGTCCGGCCACCTCCTCAACGCAGGTGCGGGCGACAGCCACCTTCTCCTGTTCGTTGAGCACAAAAAATTCGCCGTTGGTGCCGCCGCAGAAAACGCCGTTGCCCGCCCGCAGCTGGCGCTGTACCTGTTGTCTTAGCTCCGCAAGGTTGAGCGCGCCTTCTTCGTCAAAAGGGGTGACGATAGCGGTCAATACCCCGTCGATGTTGTTACGCATTTAATTGCTCCTTATGCATTCAGTTCCGGGAATAACGTCTGATAAATTGCCTGCACATCGTCGTGGCTGACCTGACAGGGGGCGTTATTCATCAGGCGCTTTACGTTCAGGGCGGCGTCGGCCAGCGCCGGGATATCATCGGCCGGAACGCCCAGCGCCGCGAGGTTGTCGGGCAGATTGAGCCTTTTCACCAGCGCGGCGAACCACGCCACCAGCGCCTGCGACTTCTCTTCGGCCGACAGCGTGCGGTCGGCGTCCGGCAGCAGATCCCATACCTGAGCGAATTTCTCCACGGCGTGCGGGCGCACCATCCGCATACAGGGTGCCAGCAGAATGGCGTTGGCGACGCCGTGCGGCAGATGGTATTTGCCGCCCAGCGGATAAGAGAGGGCGTGGACCAGATGGGTTCCGGCGTGGTTAATCGCCGCGCCGCCGTACCAGGAGGCCCACAGCATCTCCAGCTTCGCCAGCAGGTTGCCCGGCTCGTTGACCGAGGTTTCGATATTGTTCAGCAGCTTTTTCAGCCCGATGAGCGCGGCGTTGTCGCTGACCGGGTTGGCCACGGTGGCGGTGAAGCACTCGATCAGATGGCAGAGGGCGTCGATGCCGGTAGAGGAGGCGATATGCGCGGGCATGCTGGTGGTCAGCTCCGGCAGCAGGGCGACATAGTCCGGCAGCAGGACCTCAGAGATAATGCCTACCTTGGTATTCTGTTCAGGGATCGCCAGAATGGCGTTCGGGGTGGCCTCTGAGCCGGTGCCGGCGGTGGCCGGGATCAGCAGGGACGCCACGCGCCGCTGCGGCTTTTCGCCGTTGAGCATGGCGCTAAGGGTCGGCGAGGCGGGATGACACATTACCGAGAGCAATTTCGCCACGTCCAGCACGCTGCCGCCGCCGATGCCAATCACCATGTCCACGCTGAGGCCGACAACCCGCCCGGCCAGGGCCGCCACCTCCTGATGACCCGGCTCCGGCGGCACGCTGTCGATCAGCGTGACCTGACGACCTTCGGCCTGCAGCACATTACGGATCTGCGCAACGGCCTCCAGGCGGATGATGTTGGCGTCGGTCACCAGCAGCAGCTGGCGCTTGCCTGCCAGCAGCGGGGCCAGTGCGGAAATAGCCTGCGCACCGCTAATCACGGTGCTGTTAATTGTTGCCACAACGTTCTCCTGTCCAGTTTAGTGATTGAAATCGCTCATTGCGTTTTCATTCGCAGTCGCATCATGGGCTGAATTTATAATTTATCGCGCTGCTGAATAACTTGAGGTTGCTCACATTTAATCAAATGTGATTGAATATAATCATTGCGAATATTAACAACCCGGAGCAGGGATGAATACAGAACAGACTCAACCAGAGATCCTTGTTATCGCCGACGACTTCACCGGCGGTAATGACGCGGGCGTCAGCCTGGCGCGTGCCGGCCTGAAGGTCGATGTCGCCTTCGCGCTGCCCTGGCGCGGCGACGCCGAGGTGCTGGTGCTTAACAGCGACAGCCGGGCGATGAGCGCGCAAAGCGCCGCAGGCAGGGTGCAGGCGCTGGCCGACGCCGCACTGGACATAGTCCGGCCGCCGCTGCTGCTGAAGAAGATTGATTCCACCCTGCGCGGCAACCCCGGAGCCGAGCTGGAGGCGCTGATGCTGGCGGCAGGTAAGAAGCGGGCCATCCTCGCCCCGGCCTTTCCGCTGGCCGGGCGCACAACGCTAAACGGCCAGTGCCTGGTTCACGGAATTCCGGTGACGCAAACCGAATTCGCCAGCGATCCGAAAACGCCGGTGGTCAGCGCGGATATCTGCGCGCTGCTGCGGGCGCAGACCGCGATCGCCTGCCATCCGATGACGCTCAGCGAGTGCCGGGCGCGCCTGCGGACGCCTGCCGCCGCTCCGGAAATCTGGGTGGTGGATGCGCAAAGCGACGCGGATCTGGACGCGCTGCTTGCCGCCGCCCTGGCACAGGAGGAGCGCCCGCTGCTGGCGGGATCGGCAGGGATCTGCGACGCCCTGGCCAGGCGCTACGCCAGCCCGGCGTCCCGGCGGCTGCTGGCGGTGGTCGGCTCCATGAGCGAAATCGCTCAGCGGCAGATTGCCGCCCTGGGCGACGATCCGCAGATTACAACGCTGCTTATTGATATTGAACGGGCGCTGGACGGCGACGCCGGGGAGTATGTCCGGCAGATTGCCGCCGCGCTGTCCGCCGGCCGGCACTGCGTGGTTCATACCTGTAGCGACGTCCAGGCGCGCCATCGGGTGGCGCAGCTGTGCGCGCGCCGGGGGCTGGATCGCCCGCAGCTGGGGGAACAAATCTGCCGCTATCTCGGCGAACTGACCCGCCTGGCGCTCGCCGAAGCGACGCCAGGGGCGCTCTATCTGTCCGGCGGCGATGTCGCCACGGCGGTGGCGGCCTCTTTAGAGGCCACGGGATTTCGTATTACCGACCGGGTGGCGCAGTGTGTGCCGTACGGCTATTTTTCCGGCGGCAGCTGGCCGCGCCCGGTAATGACAAAGGCAGGGGGGTTTGGCGACGAGACCACCCTGCGTCAGGTTGTGAATTTTATCGAGGAGAAAATGAGTGAATAATATCATTGCGGTAACCATGGGCGATCCGGCGGGAATCGGCCCGGAGATTATTATTAAATCGCTGGCCGAGGGAGAGCTGACCGGTTCGCCGGTGGTGGTGGTCGGGTGTGCGCAGACCCTGAGGCGGATCCTGGCGCTGGGCGTGACCCCGCAGGCGGAGCTGCGGATTATTGAGCGCGTGGACCAGGCGCAGTTTGCCCCCGGGGTGATTAACGTCATCGACGAGCCGCTGGCCGATCCGGCCGGACTGGTGCCGGGCAAGGTCCAGGCTCAGGCGGGCGATCTGGCCTGCCGCTGCGTGAAGCGGGCCACGGCGCTGGCGATGAGCGGCGAGGTGAAGGCCATCGCCACCGCGCCGCTGAACAAAGAGGCGCTGCACCTGGCGGGACATAACTTTCCGGGCCATACCGAGCTGCTGGCGCAGCTGACCAACAGTAAAGATTACGCCATGGTGCTTTATACCGATAAGCTGAAGGTGATCCACGTTTCCACCCACGTTGCGCTGCGCAAATTCCTCGATACGCTCAGCGAGGCGCGGGTGAAAACAGTGATCCGCGTCGCCGATGACTTCCTGCGTCGCGTGGGCTTTGCCAGTCCGCGCATTGCGGTGGCGGGAGTGAATCCTCACGCCGGAGAGAATGGCCTGTTCGGAGACGAGGAGATCAAGTTTGTGGCACCGGCGGTGACGGCGATGCAGGCTCAGGGGCTGAACGTGACCGGGCCGTGCCCGCCGGATACGGTGTTTATGCAGTGTCATGAAGGAATGTATGACATGGTGGTGGCGATGTATCACGATCAGGGGCATATTCCGCTAAAATTACTCGGCTTTTATGACGGGGTGAATATTACCGCCGGGCTGCCGTTTATTCGCACCTCCGCGGACCACGGCACGGCGTTTGATATTGCCTGGACAGGTAAAGCCAAGTCTGAGAGCATGGCCGTTTCTATTCAGTTAGCAATGCAAATTACGCGAGATTAAAATGAAGGGGTATAACCGGTTAGAGCAGATTATGGACTATCTCAAAGGACATAATCTGGCGACGGTGGAGCAGCTTGTGGCGGTGACCCGAGCCTCCCCGGCGACCATTCGGCGCGATCTGATTAAGCTTGACCGGGAGGGCGTCATCAGCCGCACCCACGGCGGCGTGTCCCTCAACCGGTTTATCCCTTTGCAGCCCACCACCCATGAGAAAAGGCAGCGCAGCCTGGCGGAGAAACACGCCATCGCCTGTGCCGCCTCGGCCCTGGTCAGCCCCGGCGACGCCATCGTGCTGGACGCCGGGACCACGATGATAGAGCTGGCGCGCCAGCTTACCCATCTGCCGCTGCGGGTGATCACCAGCGATCTGCATATCGCGTTGTTTCTCTCGGAGTTTAAGCAGATTGAGGTGACCATCATCGGCGGGCGTATTGACGACTCCAGCCAGTCCTGCGTCGGCGAGCACGGCCGCAAACTGTTGCAGAACGTCTGGCCGGACGTCGCCTTCCTCAGCTGCAACGGCTGGGATCTTGCGAAGGGCATCACCGCACCAACGGAGGAGAAGGCGGGGCTGAAGCGCGATCTCATCGCCAACGCGAAGCGCCGGGCGCTGCTGGCGGACAGCTCCAAATATGGGGCCTGGTCGCTGTTTAACGTCGCCCATCTGGAGTCGCTGACCGATATCGTCACCGACGATCGGCTTGACGACGACGTCCGCACCCGGCTTGAGCAGCTCCCCGGACGCCTGACCATCGCCGGTTAATTTTCCCTCTGCGGCGGCGGAAATAAACGCCTCCCGCCGCCGCGTTATCGCGCCCTCCGGCCTGACGTAACCTGTTCCGCTCTGCTATACTCGTCGCCCTTTTCAGACCTGCGGGCAAGGAGTTCGCTGTGGCCAGGGCCATCGATAATTCACTTTTAGAGCAGATTCTGGCGGAGGTGCGGCCGCTAATCGGCCTCGGCAGGGTGGCGGATTATATTCCCGCGCTGGCCGCCGTTGACGGCGCAAAGCTGGGCATTGCCGTGTACACCGTAGACGGCCAGCTATTTCAGGCGGGCGATGCCGCTGAGCGTTTCTCCATCCAGTCGATTTCGAAAGTGCTCAGCCTGGCGGTGGCGATGCGTCACTACGGCGAAGAGGAGATCGGCCAGCGGGTGGGTAAAGATCCCTCCGGCTCGCCGTTCAATTCGCTGGTACAGCTTGAGATGGAGCAGGGGATCCCGCGCAATCCGTTTATCAACGCCGGAGCGCTGGTGGTGTGCGACATGCTACAGGGGCGACTGAGCGCCCCGCGTCAGCGTATGCTGGAGGTGGTGCGCGGGCTGTGCGGGGTGAGGGATATTGGCTATGACGGCATCGTGGCCCGCTCGGAGTTTGAACATTCCGCGCGCAACGCGGCCATCGCCTGGCTGATGAAGTCGTTTGGCAATTTTCATCACGACGTGACCACCGTATTACAGAACTATTTTCACTACTGCGCCCTGAAGATGAGCTGCGTAGAGCTGGCGCGCACCTTTGTCTTTCTGGCAAATCAGGGGCGCGCCCTTCACCTTAACGAGCCGGTGGTTACCCCGCGCCAGGCCCGGCAGATTAACGCTCTGATGGCGACCAGCGGGATGTATCAGAACGCCGGTGAGTTTGCCTGGCGAGTAGGGCTACCGGCAAAATCCGGCGTTGGTGGCGGGATCATCGCCATTGTTCCGCAGGAGATGGCGATTGCCGTCTGGAGCCCGGAGCTGGACGCGGCGGGAAACTCGCTGGCGGGAATTGCGCTGCTGGAACAGCTGACCCAGCGGCTGGGGCGCTCGGTTTACTGATGTACGCTCTCGACCCGCTATTCGCCCGCCTGGCCCGCTCGGCGTTTCGCTCCCGCTTTCGGCTCGGAATCAAGGAGCGTCAGTATTGCCTGGATAAAGGTGCGGAGGTTATCGACCGCCACGCTGGCGAATTTATTGCGAAGCGGCTGGCTCCGGCCTTTCCCGTTAACGACGGCAAGCAGACGCCGATGCGCGGGCATCCGGTGTTTATCGCCCAGCACGCGACCGCCACCTGCTGTCGGAGCTGTCTGGCGAAGTGGCACGCGATCCCGGCGGGGAAGGCCCTGAGCGATGAACAGCAGCGCTATATCGTGGCGGTGATCCACCACTGGCTGGTGATACAGATGAATCGCTGACGACGCGCGACAAGGGAAACTTGCCTTCAGCGTTGATAAGTGGCTGAAAAAGCGTTAAGCGCTGCGCCGGATTCCGACAAGTCTGCGGAAATTATTGCCGCGAATTGATCAAAACAGGGGTTCATGGTCATAAAGTTTGTTAACCTGTTGGACCAATCCAACAGGTTGTATGACTAATTAAAAAGGGAACCCATTGTGAAAACTCTAAACCGTCGCGATTTTCCCGGTGCCCACTATCCTGAACGTATCATTCAGTTTGGTGAAGGAAACTTCCTGCGCGCCTTTGTTGACTGGCAGGTAGATCTGCTGAATGAGCATACCGATTTGAACTCCGGGGTGGTTATTGTGCGTCCTATCAAGAGCGATTTTCCCCCTTCGCTCAGTACCCAGGATGGCCTTTACACCACCATTATTCGCGGTCTCAATGAGAAGGGTGAAGCGGTCAGCGATGCGCGGCTGATTCGCTCCGTTAACCGTGAAATCAGCGTCTACGATAATTACGATGAGTTCCTGAAACTGGCGCACAATCCGGAAATGCGCTTTGTCTTCTCTAATACCACCGAAGCGGGTATCAGCTATCATGCCGGCGATAAGTTTGAAGACGCCCCGGCGGTCAGCTATCCGGCGAAGCTGACCCGGCTGCTGTTTGAACGCTACAGCCACTTCAACGGCGCGCAGGACAAGGGCTGGATTATCATTCCCTGCGAGCTGATTGATTATAACGGCGACGCCCTGCGCGAGCTGGTGCTGCGCTATGCCCGCGAGTGGGCGCTGCCGGAGGCCTTTATCGGGTGGCTGGATCAGGCGAACGCCTTCTGCTCCACGCTGGTGGACCGCATCGTGACCGGCTATCCGCGTGACGAAGTTGCCGGGCTGGAGGCCGAACTGGGCTATCATGACGCCTTCCTCGATACCGCCGAACATTTCTATCTGTTTGTGATTCAGGGGCCGAAAACGCTGGCCGCCGAGCTGCGTCTCGACAACTATCCGCTCAACGTGCTGATCGTTGACGATATCAAGCCCTATAAAGAGCGTAAGGTGGCGATCCTCAACGGTGCCCATACCGCGCTGGTGCCGGTGGCGTTCCAGGCGGGGCTGGATACGGTTGGCGAGTCGATGAACGATGCGGAGATCTGCGCGTTTGTTGAGAAGGCGATTCACGAAGAGATTATTCCGGTACTCGATCTGCCGCGCGACGAGCTGGTCTCCTTCGCCAGCGCGGTGACCGGCCGTTTCCGCAATCCGTACATCAAGCATCAGCTGCTGTCGATAGCCCTGAACGGGATGACCAAGTTCCGCACCCGTATTCTGCCGCAGCTGCTGGCGGGGCAGAAGGCGAAAGGCGCGCTTCCGGCGCGTCTGACCTTCGCCCTGGCGGCGCTGATTGCCTTCTATCGCGGCGAACGCGGCGGTGAAGCATATCCGGTGCAGGACGACGCCCACTGGATCGAACGCTACCAGCAGCTGTGGAGCCAGCATCGCGACCATCAGATAGACACCAGGGCGCTGGTCGCCGCCGTCCTGTCCGTGAAAGAGCACTGGGAGCAGGATCTGACCCAGGTCGCCGGGCTGGTGGACCAGGTAACCGCCGACCTGAACGCGATTCTGGAGAAAGGTATGCGCGAGGCGGTAAAACCGCTGTGCTGAGGAGCGACCCGGCGGCGCTGAGAGCCTCCTGCAAAAGCTGACTGAGCGTGTCAGTGCCCCGTTTTGCCGGGTTTTAGCAAGACGGGCGAGGGGCTGATTTTATCCGCCGGGTTATTGGTGGAGAATGTCGCAGGGCATTCTCCGCTAATTCTGTTCTCGTACCCTTTTAATAGTTACAACATACTATAAGGCGTGCCTTAAAACCGAAAAAGCGTAAACTCCGCTGCATCAGCGGCCTGACAGGGCACAATGAGCAAAGGCCGTACGGGTAATGTGGTTGAAAGTTTGAAGTTGATCACGTTTAATGAGCAGCGCTTTCCCATTTCGAAGATAATCATGATCGTTCGCCCTAAACAACACTGGCTCCGCCTGATTTTTGTCTGGCACGGCTCCGTATTAGTTAAAACCTTTTCGCGCCTGCTGCTTAACTTTGTATTTTCCATCGCCGTGATCGTTATGCTGCCCTGGTACACCATGCTGGGCATTAAATTCTCCCTCGCGCCGTTCAGCATACTCGGCGTGGCCATCGCCATCTTTTTAGGCTTTCGCAATAACGCCTGCTATGCCCGCTACGTTGAGGCGCGGCAGCTCTGGGGCCAGCTGACGATTACCTCACGTTCGCTGCTGCGCGAGGTTAAAACGGTGCTGCCGGAAGAGCAGCGCACAGGGCAGTTTATCAGGCTGCAAATCGCCTTTGCCCACTGTTTGCGTATGACCCTGCGCCGTCAGCCGCAGCCGGAAATGCTGGCGCAGTACCTGAACGAGCGCGACCTGCAGCGCGTTTTTGCCTCCAACTCGCCGGCAAACCATATTCTGCTGCTTATGGGGGAGTGGCTGGCGACGCGACGCCGGGAAGGTCAGCTTTCTGATATATTATTTCATAGTTTAAACAACAGGTTAAATGATATCTCCACCGTGCTGGGCGGCTGCGAGCGGATCGCCAATACGCCGGTGCCGTTTGCCTATACGCTTATTTTGCACCGTACGGTTTACCTGTTCTGCATCCTGCTGCCGTTTGGCCTGGTGGTCGATCTGCACTATATGACGCCGTTTATCTCGGTACTTATTTCTTACACCTTTATCTCTCTCGATTCGCTGGCTGAAGAGCTGGAAGATCCCTTTGGCATGGAAAACAACGATCTGCCCCTGGACGCTATCTGCAACACCATTGAGATTGATTTGCTGCAGATGAACGATGAGAGCAATATTCCGCCGAAACGGATGCCGGATAAGCACTATCTGCTTTCCTGAACAGCCGCCTTACTGAGGAGTAAGATCGCCGAAGAGGGGGAAAAGCGTCCTGTTATTCAGGGTAACCTTTCAGATAACGAACGACAGCCATTAGCTGTCAATGCGGCAGATTATTATTTTTAGCATCACGATATTTCATAGCATGATGCGTTGATAATCCTCAAACTATAGCGTTTTTATAGTCAAAAAGCGTTGAAATTTTATTCACGGCGTTCGTAAAAACATCAGTTATGCGGCGTAGCTGAGGCTGCCGACATCACTGAACAGCGTTTTTACGATAACCAGGAGCGTATCCATGAAAAAATTTCAAACGGTTTTAAACAAAACGCGCTTACCCGGCAAACAGTTAATTTCACCCCGTTCAGCCAGATACAACGCCGCGCTGCCGGTTATTCCCGGTCTGCTACTGGCAACCACCGGGCTGATCGCTCCCGACACCCTTCAGGCCGAGACGCAGCGCTGCGACAGCGAATCTACCGTGCTGTGTTCTGAGGGCAGGCAGAAAGCTGCCGTCGGACAGAGCCAGAAGCTCGCTGCTGTCAGCGTTAAACCCGATAACGGCAGGATGGTGATCAATCAGGGGACTACGGTAACGCTCTCTGCCGATAAGAACACCGATGCCGAATGGAATAACTTTAACGGGCTGACCGTCGGCAGCGTTACCGAAGGCGATCTGATCGTTGACGGGCGGACGATAGGGGCGAAGGCCGGGACGATTGGCCAGGGGAGTCGTGGGTCGGTGCTTTTAACTCACGGTGCCGGATGGCAAATGGGTGCCCACCTTGTGCTCGGTACAGAAAACGGCGACGGCAGCGTGCGGGTTGAGGACGGCAGCTACATCACCGGCATCAGAGAGCTGCGCATCGGCGAATTCTACGAGGGTGCGACGGGAGCAATGGTCATTACCGGTGAAAATAGCTCCGTGGCCGCCGCATCTGGCGTTGTCGGTGATAAGGGCGTGGGCCGGCTGGATATCCTCGACGGCGGACGGCTTTCCATTGCGGGGCAGATGAACATCGGCTATGTCGGCAATACCAACACGAGCCAGAGCAAGGGCAACGGCACGGTTAACGTAGAGGGAGCTGGCTCAACGCTGGAAACCGGCAATGGCCTTATTTTCGGCGGGTTTAGCGAAGATAAGAACGATGCGAAAGGAGAGCTGATCGTCAGCGACAGCGGGCGGGTTAAAGCCGACGGCTTTCTGTGGCTTGGTATTGGCTCCGGCAGTACTGGTATTGTTAACGTGGGGGGCAGACAGGGAGAAGCCGCGCGGCAGGCTGGCTCTATTGAGACGCCGCTGATTTTTCTCGGTAACCGAATTAATCACGACAGCCTGGCGGTACTCAACTTCAACCATACCAGCGAAGATTACACTCTGAGCGCGCAAATCCGCGGCGACGGCGTGGTTAGCCATGAAGGCCCGGGCACCACGCTGCTGAGCGGTAGTAATGACTGGAGCGGGCGGGCCACCGTCAGCAACGGGACGCTGCGCGCCGGCAGCAGCCGCGCTTTCAGCAGCAATGCGGATTTTTCGGTGGCTGAAAAGGGAACCCTGGATCTTAACGGCTACAGCCAGAACGTGAAATCCCTGACTCTCGGCGGAACCCTGAGCTTTGGCACGCCGAAGGCCGGGCGCGATCCGCTGGCGCTGGCAGGCAGCGTTTTTACCGTCAGCGGGGATTACGTGGGTGATAACGGGCTGCTGATCCTCAATACCGCCGAGGACAGCGCGCAGCAAAAATCGCTGGTAAACCAGCTCCACGTTCAGGGCAGTACTTCAGGGACAACCCGGGTAGCGCTTAACGAGCTGGGCACCGCCGCCGTCAGCGACTTAAACGGCGCGCAGGTGGTGCGCGTTGACGGCGCATCGGACGGCGAGTTCGTCGCTCAGGGGCGGCTGGTTGCAGGTGCCTGGGACTATGCGCTACAGCGCGGGGCGAATACAGAGGAGTCCGCGCAAATACCCGATTCCAATCACTGGTATCTGACCAATACATGGACGCCTGCAGAAGATGATCCTGAAAAAGAGCCGATTCCCGGACCGCAGCCTGAACCCGATCCCCAGCCGGCTCCTGATCCAGCGCCAGAATCAGAGCCTGTGCCGCAACCTGAACCGCAACCAGAGTCTGTGCCGGTTCCGCAGTCCGATCCCGTGACGCCGGACGTGCCCGTTCCGCAGCCTGAACCCGGCAAAGAGGCGGTTTATCGTCCGGAAATGGGGGCTTATCTGGCGAACAGTGTTGCCGCCAATACCCTGTTTAACACCCGGCTTTACGATCGTCTGGGGGAAACGGAATATATCGATCCCGTTACCGGCGAATCGCGGGTAACCAGCCTGTGGCTGCGTAACGTCGGAGGCCATACCCGTTTTCGTGATACTTCCGGTCAGCTGCGCACGCAAAGCAATCGCTATGTGGTGCAATTGGGTGGGGACGTGGCGCAGTGGAGCGCCGGTCTTAACGACCGCTGGCATTTAGGGGTTATGGCAGGGTACGCTAACAGCCAGAGCAACACCCGCTCCTCGATTTCCGGCTACCGGGCAGACGGCACGGTTTCCGGCTATAGCGCCGGTTTTTATCTCACCTGGTACGCTGACCGTGATGATAAAGATGCCAGCTATGTTGACGCCTGGATGCTGTACAACTGGTTTGATAACAGCGTATCGGGCGACGGCCTGCCGCAGGAAAACTACCGCTCCCGTGGGATCACCGCCTCGCTTGAGGCCGGACACGCTTTCCTGCTCGCTGAGCAGGCGCGGCTGAGCTACTGGCTACAGCCCCAGGCGCAGCTGACCTGGATGGGCGTCTCCGCTGACGATCGGCGGGAGGCGAACGGCACGCGGGTCCGCGACCAGGATAAAGGTAACCTGCAAAGCCGCCTGGGGGTAAAAGCCTGGCTGCGCGGCCACAGCCAGCGTGACGAGGGCAAAGATCGGATGTTCCAGCCCTTTGTTGAGGCTAACTGGCTGCACAATACGCGCAGCTATGCGGTTTCAATGAATGAGATCGAAGGTAAGGTAGACGGCGCAAGAAACATCGCTGAAGTCCGGGCCGGCGTGGAGGCGAAGGTGAATACTCGTCTGCATCTGTGGGGTAATGTCGGCCAGCAGATTGGCGACAGCGGCTATAGCGATACTCAGGCCGTACTCGGTATTAAACTTGTGTTCTGATGCTGTTTCCCCCGGCGTTAAAACCGGGGGAGTTTTATCGACTACTTTTACGCAGCGGCTAATATCATCACCGGCCATTTTTAATATTAACTAAAAGTGTTAATTCATCGTCAGCATCACTCTTTTACGCCGTGAACAACGCCAGAAACCAGCGTTACAAAGCCTTTCTCAGCTTCAGCAAAGCAATGCTCCAGATCAAACTTTCCCGCTCTGCCGCCGTGATACATATAGGGTGTTTTATTCTTGCGTAATAAATTAGTCATTCATTTTATACCCTAAATAATTCGAGTTGCATGACAAAACGCAGCGTGTTTTGAACCGCCGTAGCGCTGGCCCCGGAGGGGGCCGACAAATCTGTCGGGAGCAGATTTGAATGCCGCGCAGCGGCGGCCCGTCAGGGCGAGCCTCATGGATGAGACGAGTAACCCGTAGCCAACGCACATGCGATTTGAATGAAGTATGACGGGGATATTTATTTAACGCCTGGCCCACCTGTGCGAGCGCTGCCCGGGTTCAGAATAATGGTAAGTGAAATAGCCCTGATGGGCCAGGCTCTTAGCTTTCGTCGGATTTATTTTTCGTAACAATATTAATAACGGGTCGGTTCTATGAATAAGCAATCCCTCACAGATATACGCAGTGGAAAGCAAAATAATCATGAAGATTTTTCCGTGCCGCCAGAAATTAGTCATCTTGGCGATTTACCGCTTTATCGGGCCGTCGCCTGGTGGGGATTACTAAGAGGAAGCGCCTTCTCCCGCGGCGACGTTAGCGAGGCGTTTCACATCGATTTGCGGCGCGCCAGCGGCATTCTGCACTATATCTGCCATCGCAACGAGGGTAACGATATTACCTTTGAGGTGCGCAGGATCCCCATTCGCGGCGGCCGCAGCCAGCTAATGATGCGCATTCTGGCGGTCTCTGATAAATCGCCCGCCGACGGTAAGCGGGTCGGACGGAAGCCGGGCAAGAAGAAGGACGATCGGGATCGGCTTTTGTCACGCTGGCTGTTGTCCCGACCCAAAAGCGGTGACATTGTCAGCATTGCAGCATGGAAAGCGGCCTGTCCGGTAGATTACGCCATGCTCAGCGAAGAGCATGAGGAGAAAACGGAGTTTCTCGATTCTGATGCGCTTCGCTCCTGAATTAAATGACGGCGTGCACGCCCTTCGGAGGCGGTGTCCGCCATCATGGACGTTGACCAGCGTGATGCTGTAAACATTTCTGACTCAGCAGAACATGGATAAAAAGTGTGCTTGCAGAGAGTATTGATGCCGCCATATAATAAGGCACCTTACTACATGGCGACGATAGCATGAAGCTTGAACAAAAATATCTCGCGCTTCTTCAGGAGGCCCGGCAAAAGAGCGTGCCCGACGTAGAGGGGATCCGCTTATGTTTTAAAACGCTGTCACTGGCTGCGGCAATCGATCGGGACTGTGCCGCGCTGCTGGCACCGCATGGCCTGTCTGAAGGGCGCTTCGTTATTCTGTTCCTGCTCGATGCCGCAGCGGACGGACTGGCTCCTAACGCGCTGGCAGAACGAGCGGGCGTTACGCGCGCCACGGTTACGGGCCTGCTGGATGGCCTGGGACGAGAAGGTCTGATTGAGCGACATCTGAACGCCAGCGATCGGCGGGCGCTATGTATCCGGCTTACGGAAAAAGGAAAGCAGGTAGCCAGGACCGTGTTTGAGCAACATAGCCGCTGGATTGCCAGCCTCTTCGGCAACCTTTCTGCCGGGGAGCGTCAGCAACTGGGCGTCCTGCTGGAAAAGATTGCAGGTAACACGGGCGGCCATGCGCAATAGCCCCGTGCGAAGTCTGCTCACTGACGCCATCCGGCGTTACTCAACGCGCTATGCGCGCTACTTAAGGTCAAGGAGAAAACCTTATGTCATACTATCTGATCGAACTTTATACACCCAACGCCCAATGGAAAGCGCTGACCGCCGAACAACGCCGATCGTTTCTGGAAGGTATCGGTGGCGCAATGGAGGGCTTAGCCAGCCTGGGCGTTGAACTCCTCACGCTGACTGAAACAGAACCGGGATTAGATAATAGCACCGGGCATCGTTTTTTAGGGATCTGGTGCTTTCCTGATGCTCAGGTTCGCGATGCGCTGTTGGCAGGGATTAAGGCCAGCGGCTGGTATGATTACTTTGATCATCTGAATGCGGCGGGGGCGGACGGTGATTTCGTCAGCCATCTTCGTGCTCTGGAAAAGATATAAGCGCGAGTGCCTGCTCTGGCCGGTACGGCTGACCGGGTAGAGCAGGGGAGAAGGTGCGTTAAACGCTGGCGTATCGCTTTGCAGGAATAGATAGCCGGTTGTGCACATGGAATGGATGTTTGTCTCAAAGGAAAAGACGATATGATGAAGTATTCAGTAACGGTTTTTAATCTTCGCACTTTAATACTGGCGGGGCTTTTCTATTATGGCGCAGCGCAGGCAGAGCGCGTCCACGTTGATACATTTATCGGTGAATGGCAGGTGAAGCATGTTTATATAGATAGTCAGCGAGCCAGTCGCTCGGCGATTCCTTTTGACGATCCTCTGCTGGTCGGCCGCGTTATGTCGCTGACACCCGAGAAGATTACGGGAAGATACCTGAGCGAGCCCGGCTGTGAGCAACCGGTATTAATCGCCCAGTCGACAACAACGCTGAACCATCTCCTGGCGTTAACCCTTGGCGATGATACCCGCATTAATCTGGCAAGGGATTATTTGCTCGAAACGCAGGGCGATAATAATGTCGTCCCATTTTTAATTGAATGTTCCAGCGGTATGGTGGGGCCTGCGGGTGAAAACATCGCTAACTGGCTGACGATGATGGATAAGCAGACCCTGCTGACCAACTGGCAGGGAAATACGTTATTGCTGTTACAAAAATTATCGCCAGGCGTCGCTGAAAAACCCTCTTTTAGCTGTCAGAAGGCAGGAAACATTACTGAAAAGACTATCTGTAAATTTCCCACCCTGGCCGCATGGGATCGAAGCGTTGCGGCAGCCTATGAGATAGTCGTTTTTCAGACAAAGCAAACTGGCATTGAGGTTACCGGGAGCCTGGCCGCGCTTAAAAATGAGCAGCGCCTGTGGATCGCGGAAAGAAATCGCTGCCGGGACGATCGGGCCTGTATTGAAACGAAAATGGTTGCCCGGGTTAAAAGCCTGATGGAAAAAGCGAATTAAACGAAAGCACTCGTAAGTTTCGTCTGGAGAAACGGATGATTTTGAATCACTGTCGATAGTAGCCATTTGACGGCCAGTGTCAACGATTCCCGCCAGATTCTGCCATCCTCACCATTGGTGCGCGTAATGTATATTTTGTTATGGTGAAGTGTTGCAGTTGTTAATTAATAGTTAAATCCGAAAACCACCTCGAACGGATCCACGTCGAGTATTACGTTTATGCGAATGAGCATGTCTACGAAAATTTCGTTTAGACCCACGACGGGTCATTTTACGTCTACGCATTACTACCTCCTGTAATTATCTATCATTTGTTGTTGATAAGCGTTCGGTTTATACCGAACGCTATTGGATCTTACTTTTTCATCCTTCACTTTCTTCGCCGAATGGCTCGAACTACCAGAAAGACCAAAAGCATCATCAGTCCAACGAGTAAACTGCTTGAAAGGACTAACAATTGAGCCACTTGCATTATCGTATTTACCTCGAACAGATTCTACACCCCAAGGTGTTTTCAAATAATCGGCTATCACTTTGTCTTCAACCGCCTGCAGCTTCTGGCGAACTGACTGAGCAGAGTATAAGCCGGACTGGGCTTCAAGGTTGGCCCTGCGAGTGGCCTCTGTCAAGACCTGTTGATTTATCAGGTTATTCTGCACATCCATATTACGGGCCTGAGCTTGTTTAACACTGACGTCAGCAAGCTGGTTAGCCGTCTGCGCTCCTTGCAGACGAATATTACTTTCCATCTGAATAGCATTCTGATTCGCCAGTTGCCTGGCGGATGCAGTACCTGTGTACTTCGAAACATCAGGAGCCTGAGCGGGTTGCGCCTGAGGAACGGCGGCACCCTGAAGACTACCGGAGGTAGCAGCAAGTATGGGATTAAGGCCAGCGGCTTTAAGGTCCTTAACACGGCGCTGTACCTGCGTGTTAGCCATCTTCTCCTGCCACTTACGCTGGTCGTTCTGCTGTGAAATACCAAACGCAGAACTAAGGCCACCGGCGATAGCGCCCATAGGGCCACCGGACATATAACCAGAAAGGGCGCCAGAAGCGGCGCCAAGAGCTTTACTAAAGAAACTCATATATTCACCTTAGAAGTGGTCAATATAACCAGGAACAGAATATACAGGCATTGGACGGGCACATTTTAAATCAAAGAAAGCATCCATAATAAACTGAGGCTCTCCACTATTTTCATCGGGATATTCACCGCTACCGGAACTCTGAACAGCTAATACACGATTAAGCGGCGGGTTCTCTTCAATGAATTCCTGATTCAGGACAGGTAAGTTTTCAAATTTTTGCGATAAATGCCAGACATCTAAAGACTGCGGGTCTGTCGAACGCATTTTTCCGGTAATTTTAGACGGGGAATAACGATATTCAGCATAACGTTCCTGATAACCAAATACTTCTTCGTCCTGGTCGTTACCCTGAGCATATATTTCCTTATTTAATACAGCCTGCTCGCCTAAATGCGCGAGAGTAGGCCAGTAATGGTCCCATCGGGTCTGACGGGAAAACATTCGCGGAATGCCTTGCTGGTAAGTTAAATCCGCACGTACAGAACATAAGCCAATAATAATACAGTGCTCAGTAAATGAACGGCTAAAACCGTGATTATACGAACCGGAGAGGGCGTATGCTGCGAGGTTACCCTGTGGGGAGACATTGTCAGTTGATGAATTCTGTACCACAGGATTAATACTAATATCAGTAGAACCACCACCAAGATATTCAGGGCGTTGAAGTCGGGCATCTGGGCTAATTACTCCAAAATGAGAACGAAGGATTTCTGTATAACGGGAACCACCGCGGGCATCACGTTCCAGCATGCGCTGGAGCTGGAAAGCTTCACGCAGGGAATTTATGGTAATGGCATCAGAGCCATCGAAATTAAGCGCATCAAACGTATTCTTACTAGTATTTAAGGTCCAGAAAGTATCTGGTTCCTGAACGGTTGTATCCGTAGCAGTAAGAAAGCCCTGATTACGGGCTGTTATTGTGGAACCCTCAACTTTACGTTGACCACTGGTTCCTTCGGCAAAGTTAAACGTAAGGGGCATATCCGGAATAGTGGAGAACGCCGTGTTTACGCCAAGCGTAACAGCCGGGCCTTTCTGCGGCCACGGAAGGCATGAGGTGAAGTAGTCGTGACGTTTACCACGTTTACGCAGAGGGAAATCAGCAATGTCATCCTCTGCGTCATCAAGAGGCACAGGAACACTATCGATAAGGTTCTCATCGCGGAACCACTCATTGTAAATCAGGTTGTAGGCGCGGAACGGCAGGGCGCTGACGGAAAGATTAGGGACACGGGTAGGGAGTCCGAAATAATCGGCCATAGAATGCGTCTGGAAGCCGCTGTCGCCGGATTTTAACTGAGGGATAAGGTAATCAGTGGAATCGCCAGGATTCGTCTGCTCACCGTTGAAACGCTGCCAGTTCTCCCAGACGAGGCGATACGGTACGGCGAAAAAGAAATAATCCAGCTTGACGTTATCCATTACGGGCACGATAGGCGTGCTCATACGGGTCAACATCGAGACTTTCATGTGGAAGGTATCTCCGGGCAAGGCCTCATCCACAAAAAACGGCACAAGATAACCTGAGTCGAATGTGGTCTTAAAGCCAGAGCTCCGGTTGAACACCGACCGGGGAATATTTACTGAAGGAATGGTCGAGAACTGATGGTTCATGACAGAAGGGTTTTTAAATCTGGACATCATAACCTCTTTGCATAATCAGTCATTAAAACTGCATAGTTACATAAGTCGCTGACACATTGGTGTCAGTCGGCACAGTTACATCAAGTAGAACTGTGCCGACGATGCAAATTTATGCATCGCTTCCGGGTGTTTTCGTCTCCGACGGCCCTGCCGGGGGCGGCTCCGGCACGTTCGCAGACGAGGACGTCTGCTCCTTCCCGGAGCGAGTAAAAATACCCAGTTCGACACAACGGTCGAAGTTCTCAGGATTGACTACAAACTGAATATATTTACCCGGGTCATCCGCAAACTCACGACGAACGTCGGCGGGAAGGGTGAAGAAATCGTCGTTGATACCATTCAGGAGGTTGACAGAGGACTGATAGTCATCAAAAGACGTGCAGTCGTAGAACTCCGCACGCTGGTCAGGGGTGAAAACGGCAGTATCACCGGTTGTAATAGCACGTCGCACAATTTCATTAATATCGCTTTCGCGCGCAAATTGTTGTTGCGTACGGGTGGGTTCAGTAAAAGTAATACCCTCACGCTGAGGGTAATTATATCGGGAATAAAATTTAAGCTTCATTATTCACCTCTTCAGAATAAGTTCTGATGTATATACGGTCAGATTCGAGCACTAAATAAAGCTCGTCAACAAAAGGAACTTCAGCTATCTGATACAGGTCATAATAACGGTAGCCAGCAGGGCGGTTAGCACACCAGACACCAAAAAGCGCTGACGCAGCGCCAGCATCATCAGACAGAAAAACCAGTACATCACATTTAAGGTTTTTATCCACTACAGCATATAAGTTAGGCATTTTCTAATTTCCTCATCATTCGGTTGAATTTAATCAGGTTGAATTTATCTAAATCAGCAAGACGCCACGGGTCTAATATCCGGGCGTCAAGTTTACGTTTCTCTTTATTACGTTCGAGCAGCTCAAGGTCACAGCCGGACAATAATTTATCGTAATAACGGGGAGGCATAGTCTGGCGACCGCCACGGGAAACAACACGGTCATGGTTAACAATGTCATCATAGAACTGAATAAAAAAATCGTAACCTAAACCGGGGTTACGACTCATCACGGAATACTCAGGAATCTTTACGCCATAATGTTCATCTGCGAGGTTTCCTGTAATTTTTTTGACGCAGTATCGAGCGACATACGCAGCAGATTCGAAAGAAAACGCTGCGACTGTGGAAAATCCAAAAGGCCAGAGGGCTTGTAAAAGAGAGGAGATAAATAACGGGAACTTTCCGTTCTGGTGTAGACGCTTGTCCGGAAAGTCATAACCGAAAATAATGGCGTGATAATGAGGACGTGACAATTTGGATCCGTACTCACCACATGCAAAATATCGAATTTTAGTTTCTCCGAGGGCTTTACGGAGCCGTTTAAAGAAATCGGTAAGATGCTTTTTGACAAGGGTACCTCCGTCAGGCAAATTTGCATCATTGTAAGTAAGGGTTATAAAACAGTTGCGTTCGTGCATGAACGCCTCGTGCACCATACGTGTAGCCCAGTCACGCGAATGACTCAAACGGCAACCAATACACTGGCCACAGGGAAGCTGAATAAACTCAGCACCGCGGAACGGTGTAAAAAAAATCTTGCCAGATTGTGAACGGTAGGCATTGAGGGGACGTGTACAGGCCATAGATTCTCCAGTGGAGAAATACTGCAACACGACACCAAAATCAACGTAGCGCACCCGTAGTGCGTATAATGTTGCATTATGTTAACGACTGTATAACCACACATTAAATTCTGAAGCCTCCACGCGCTGATCCACGACGCAGATTGCGTTTGTGTGTACCAGAATGTTTACGAAAAGAACGCCGGGAACCCCGGCGTGACATGCGCTTGCGTTGCATAAATAACCTCTCATAATGAATAGTTAATCACGTGCTCCTAACTTCGCCCGGATATCAGGCGGCAGCAAATGACCGTTCCACTTCACATTTTTGACAGCTTTTGCAGAATGCGACGAACTCTGGCCAAAAAGCCTGTCAAGAAAACCAGCAGTGGTATTAACAAGACCAACGCTACCACCAGTTTTGTTATCGAAACTTGTTCTAGCACTTTCAGCTCCTGTAGGTGTTCTGAGGTAATCAGATATTACTTTATCCTCCACAGCCTGGAGCCTCTGTCTGACTGTCTGGGCAGAGTATAGACCGGACTGCGCTTCCATGTTTGCGCGCCGCGTTGCCTCAGTCAAGACCTGCTGATTAATAAGGTTATTCTGCGCAGACATATTTTCGGCCTGAGCCTGCTTAACCTTTACGTCAGCCAGGTTACTGGCTGACTGCGTCTGCTGAAGTGAAATATTACTGGCAACCTGCTTAGCGTTAGTGTCTGCCAGCTGTCTCGCAGAAGACGTTCCAGTGTACTTAGATACGTCAGGTGCCTGAGCAACAGGAACCTGTGGACTACTGGCGCCCTGTAGGGCGCCGTTTGTAGCAGCAAGAATGGGATTAAGTCCGGCGGCACGTAAATCCTTCACACGGCGCTGTACTTCCGTATTTGACATCTTCTCCTGCCATTTGCGCTGATCCTGCTCCTGACTCTGCGCATAGGCAGAACTCAGACCACCGGAAACAGCACCCAGAACGCCGCCGGACATAAAACCAGAAGCTGCACCGGCAAGCGGACCAAGGATATGATTGAAATTAAAAAAACCCATGATATACCTCAACAAAAAGGCCTCCGGAGAGGCCTGTAAATCAGAAGTGATCGACATGCCCGGGTACAGAATAAACAGGCATTGGCCGTGCACACTTAAGGTCAAAATAACAGTCCATCAGGAACTGCGGCTCACCACCGGTAGGATCAATTTCACCACCGCCGCTCTGAACCGCCAGAACTCGGTCGAGGGGCGGGTTTTCCTTGATAAACTCAGCATTGAGCACAGGGAGGTTTTCAAATTTCTGCGAGAGATGCCACACATCGAGCGACTGCGGATCCGTCGAACGGAACTTACCTGTAATTTTCGACGGTGAATAACGGTACTCGGCATAGCGCTCCTGATAGCCGAAGATTTTATCGTCCTCTTCATTACCCTGGGCATATATCTCCTTATTCAGCACAGCCTGCTCACTTAAATGAGCCAGGGTAGGCCAGTAATGGTCATAACGTGTCTGACGGGAAAACATGCGGGGAATACCCTGCTGATACGTCAAATCCGCTCGAACAGAACATAAGCCAATAACAAAGCAGTGCTCAGTAAATGAATGACTAAAACCATGACGGTACGCACCTGATAGTGCGAAAGCTGCGAGGTTACCTTGTGGCGATACGTCATCAGTCGATGAATTCTGAACAACAGGATTAATGTTAATGTCAACAGAACCACCACCAAGATATTCAGGGCGCTGAAGTCGGGCATCTGGGCTAATTACTCCGAAATGTGAGCGTAAAATTTCCGTATAACGGGAACCACCGCGAGCATCCCGCTCGAGCATACGCTGTAGCTGGAAGGCCTGACGTAAAGAATTGATTGTCAGGGCATCGTCATTGGCAAGACTGACAGAAAGATTACTGCTGGTAATATCCCAGTCCTCAGTTGCCTGCGGGCTGGCAATAGTAGGGTTATCGGCAATAATAACGCCTGGATTTGAATGGTTAGAATATAACTTAACGCCATCAATTTTCTCAGGCGCAACAATACTCCGGTTTGAAAAAGTAAATGTTAAGTCCTCATTCATCGGAGCAAGGCCCAGCCCAACACCTGGACCTTTCTGAGGCCACGGCAAACAAGAAGTAAAATAATCATGGCGTTTACAACGCTTAAGTAACGGGTAATCCGTCATATCTGTTTCTGCATCACCACGATTAACAACAGAAGAATCAATCAAGTTTTCATCACGGAACCACTCATTGTAAATAAGGTTATATGCGCGGAACGGAAGTGCGTTTACAGACAGATTAGGAATGCCAGTCGGCAAGCCAAAATAATCCGCAAGCGAATGAACAGCAAAACCATCAGCACCGGATTTCATCTGAGGTATTAAATAATCAACAGAATCACCAGGGTTAGTTTGCTCACCATTAAAACGCTGCCAGTTATCCCACAGTAAACGATAAGGGACACTAAAAAAGAAATAATCCAGTTTCAGGTTATCCATTACCGGAACTATAGGCGTAGACATACGCGTCAGCATTGAAACTTTCATGTGGAATGTATCACCGGGTAACGCCTCATCCACAAAGAACGGGATCAGCCATCCAGAGTCAAACGTAGTCTTATAGCCAGAACTGCGGTTAAACACTGAACGTGGAATGTTTACGGAAGGAATCATCGAAAACTGATGATTCATTACCGAAGGGTTCTTAAAACTACCTTTCATAGAAACCTCATAACTATGCAATGTTAGTGAATAGGTAACACAATCGCTGTAAGCTCGGTGTCACCTGGCACAGTTACATCAAGTAGAACTGTGCCAGACCCGAAACTTTATGCATCGCTTTCGGGTTTTTTCGCCTCCGGCGGCGCTCCCGCGGGGTCGGACGGATCCGAAGCCGAAGCCTGCGGTTTCGACTTCTCTCCGCCCTGTAGTAAGCCAAGTTCGACCGCTTTACCAACGTTAGCGGGGTCAGTCATAAACCGGACATAATTGTCAGCCCGGTCATTAAATTGACGTCGAATATCAGAGGGCAGGGAGGAGAAATCATCCTCAATCTCTTTGAGAAAATGCAGCGAAGACTGATAGTCCTCATAAACCGTACAGTCATAAAACTCAGAACGATCCGCAGGGGTAAAAACTGAAACATCACCGGTATTGATTGCACGTCTGACAATCTGGTTAATATCAGTCTCCTGAGCAAAATGCTGTTGTGTCAGTGTAGGCTCAGTAAACGTAATTCCGGCCGCAGCCGGATGACGATAACGGGAATTAATGATGACCATCTTTATCAGGCTCCACGAAAGACCGGACATACATACGTTCTTCATAATTAAAAACGCGATACTGATTATCCATATACTGAAGGTCAGCAACTTCATATAAATCAAAATGCCGCAAACCTGCGGGACGGCTGGAACAATAAACGACAAACACATCAGAAGCCTGACCATTATCATTACTTAAAAAGCATGAAACATCACACTGTAAATCACGGTCAAAAATAGTATACAGATTAGCCATTCTCGTATTTCCTCATCATATTATTAAACTTAATTAGATTGAATTTATCTAAATCAGCTAAACGCCACGGATCTAAAGGTTTAGCATTTGCCTTACGTCTCGCCTTATTAGCTTGTAAGAGTTCCAGGTCGCAGCCAGAGAGTAATTTGTCGTAATAGCGGGGCGGCTGTTGAGCGCGTCCACCACGGCTAACAACCTTGTCATGATTGACGATGTCATCATAGTATTCGATGAAAAAGTCATAGCCAATTCCAGGTCGGAGGGACATGCACGAGAATTCAGGAACTCTATCTTGATAATGCGCATCAGCCTTATCGCCATTAATTTTCTTAACACAATAGCGAGCCGTGTACGCAGCAGACTCGAATGAAAAGCCAGCGACAATGGAATGCCCAAATGGCCATAATTCCTGTAATACACCGGACACAAACAAAGGGAACTTACCTGATTTGAATAAAACTTTATCAGCGAAGTCATGATTAAAAAGCACCAGATGATAGTGAGGACGCGCTAATTTAGAGCCATATTCACCGCAGCCAAAATAACGAATCTTATGATTGAAACGCTTACGCAGTCGCTTAAGAAACAGCGTCAGGTCATCACGTTTCAACGTGGGAAGGCCGTTCTCAGTAAACGGCAGATGCTGATCCGCATAGGTCAGCGTGATAAAACAATTCTCCTCATACATGAATGCTTCATGCATACACCGCACAGCCCATTCACGAGAACGGGCAAGACGGCAACCAACACATTGACCACATGGCAACTGTATAAATACAGAATCCCGGCTCGGTGTAAAAAACACTTTCCCCGAGGCCGTCTGATAGGCATTTAGCGGACGTGTACAAGCCATAACTGCCTCAATGATAAAGGAAACAAGGACAGAATTGGCATAGCTATACCGTAGTACGCATAATGTATATTATGTTAAATACCCTACAGCACCCAATAACTTCATCTTAGATAGCTGCTTCTTCACAAATCAACATGTTACGAATTCTTGACAGGCATCCCTTTTCTTGCCTTATGTTCATTATACATTTACTTCATATCCCATTATGAATGTAAGGACAGTCATGTACTCACTCATGCAGTTTCGTGTTGCTCACAAGCATGAAAGGCGAAACTAATAATATCGACAGACTGACGCATTATCAGGGGAACCAATGTCATCAGAAAAACCATCACAAAGCATAAATGCACAGCCTGAGGATATCCGTACCGGCGTCACTGTACATGGAGCCAGGACGCATAACCTCAGGGACGTTTCCTTCACCTTTCCCCGTGATGCCATGGTGGTTTTTACCGGGATATCCGGATCGGGTAAATCCTCCCTGGCGTTTGACACAATCTAACACCGTCCGGGTCTGCGCCAGCGTCGACTTCCCGAGCACTGGCTGGAGCTTGAGCAAATCACCTGCAATAACATTCACGGGCTGGATGTCCGCATCCCTCTTGAACGGATGACCGCCATCACCGGCGTATCCGGCTCGGGCAAGTCCACGCTTCTGGCCCGGGTGCTCCCGGCGTTGCTTCAGCGACTAGACAAAACCCCGGAGGATGAGGAGTCAGAGGAGGACAGCCTGGTGCCGGAGGTACAGGGTAAGATCACGGCAGGCGGGACCTCCCTGAAACGTCTGGTTCGCATCGACCAGAAACCCATCGGGCGCACGCCGCGCTCTAACCTGGCGACCTATACCGGCTTCTTTGATACCGTGCGCAAGCTCTTTGCCGATACCGATGAGGCGAAAAAGCGGAGTTTTGACGCCAGTCGCTTTTCCTTCAACCTGCCCGCCGGCCGCTGCCCCGCCTGCGAAGGACAGGGGCAGATCACTATCGAACTGATGTTTATGCCCCAGGCAAGCGCGCCCTGCTCTGCCTGCGGCGGACGACGCTACAATGAGGAAACCCTTGAGGTCCGCTGGCATAACAGAACGATAGCGGACGTGCTGGACCTCACCGTTGACGAAGCCGTTGAGGTGTTCAGAAATAATGACACCATCCAGCGCTCCCTGGCAGCGCTTGCCTCGCTCGGTCTCGGCTACCTGACGCTGGGTCAGCCCGCTACCGAACTGTCCGGTGGCGAATGCCAGCGCATTAAGCTCGCCTGGGAGCTGCAGCGCGTACAACGGGGTAAAACGCTCTATCTGCTGGACGAACCCTCCACGGGGCTGCATCCGGCGGATATGGACAAGCTGATGCGGGTTCTCGACAGGCTGGTTCAGCGCGGCGATACGGTGGTCATGGCGGAGCACGATATGCGCATTGCCGCAGAAGCCGACTGGGTTCTCGATCTCGGTCCCGGCTCGGGTGAAAACGGCGGACGTATTATTGCGGTCGGCACGCCGGAAGAGGTCAGCCGCAGTAAACACAGCCTCACCGCGCCCTGGCTGGCGGCCAGACTAAAAAAAAGGAATGGCGATCCTGACGAGTAATACCGGTCAGGTTTAGTGATGGTTTCGGAGTGTACAATTTAAACGTACACTATACTCGTACATATCAGGAGAGGACTATGCAAACCTACACCACCACACAGGCCAGAGCCAATATTTCCACTGTACTGGATACCGTGTTAAATGGTGAGCCTGTTGAAATCACCCGTCGTGACGGCAGTGCCGCCGTGCTTATCAGCAAAGCCGAATTCGAGGCCTATCAAAATTCCAAACTGGATACGGAATTTGATGCCATCATGCAACGGCATGAACACACGATTAAGGCGCTGACTGACCGATGATTTGGGTCAGCGCACAGGAAGTCATTGCCTTCCACGATCGAATTTTGCAACGCTTTCCCGGTGTGGCAGGTTTATCTGACCCCGGCAGAGCACAGGCGTTGATTTATCGGGTGCAGAATCGCGTTCACTACGAAGGCGTCACTGATCTATTTGAGCTGGCGGCTACTTACTGGATCGCTATCGCCCGCGGTCATATCTTTCACGATGGCAATAAACGTACTGCTTTTTTCGTTACTATGACCTTTCTTTGGCGTAATGGCATCCGTATTCACGATACTGACAATACGCTGGAAAATCTGACGGTTGAAGCAGCGATCGGAGAAAAAACGGTAGACCAGTTGGCGCAGTGTTTACGTGAACTGGTGGATAGTTCAGAGAATTAATGGAAGAAACCCTGCCCCTATTCACCGAGATCTCATTACAACCGGTGGCACCGTCACGTTGTCCGCCCTGCGAGGGACTTACTCCCCTTCCCCCCAGCGTCCGGCTGATTGCTCCAGCGCAGCGCATCCAGTACCCGCTCAAACGCTGCGGGCAGATGCCGTCTGTCGGGATAATAGAGAAAATATCCCGGAAAACGCGGGCTCCAGTCGATCAGAACCTGCACTAACGCGCCGGAAGCAATATGTTTTGCCACCAGATCAAGCGGCACATAGGCGATGCCCGCGTCGTCCAGCGCGGCCTGAATCATCAGAAAGGTGTTATTAAAGGTGGTCTGCCCCTTAACCCAAACCTCCCTCGCCTGCCCGTCTTTCTCAAATTCCCAGGCATAGAGCGCACCGTGAGTCTGCAGGCGCAGGTTTATACAGTTGTGCGCCAGCAGATCGTCCGGCTTCACGATTGACGGGCGGTTAACCAGATAGCCTGGCGAAGCCACTGCCGCCATCGTAACATCCGGGGTCAGGCGCACGGCAATCATATCGTTATCCACCCGATCGCCCATCCGCACCCCGGCGTCAAACTGCTGCGCGGCAATGTCGGTCAGCTCATAGCCGACGCTGAACTCAATATTGATGTCCGGACACTCCAACAGCAAAGGATGGAGACGGGGCCAGAGAACGGTCACAATAGCGTGATCGTTGGCGGTGATCCGCACGGTGCCCACTGGCTTATTCCGGGACGCGCGCAGCGAGGTTAGCTCAGAGGCGATCTCCTCCAGGCGCGGGCCGAGTACGGTCAACAGACGGTTGCCGGCTTCGGTTGGCGAGACGCTCCGGGTGGTGCGGATCAGCAGCCTGACGCCCAGCCGCTCCTCCAGCCCCAGCAGCGTGTGGCTCAGAGCCGAACGGGAAACGCCAAGCTGCGCCGCCGCGCGGGTAAAGCTGCGTTCCCTGGCGACGACGACAAAAGCCTGCAGATCGTTTAATTTCTCTTTCAGCATAACTGGTGAATTTTTTGCACAAGTGTATGTCAATTTGCGCATCTTATCATTTAATCCCCTGTCGCCTACACTCTTCTGCAGACAATTCACGCTCCTGACTAAAGGTAAATTCCATGCAAGACACACTGAACAAAAAGCAGCTGGCGATAATTCCTGTTGCTGCTTTTACCGCCAGCGGAGAGACAGAAAAGTTGAACGGCGCGCTGAATGAAGCGCTTGACGCTGGTATGACAGTAAATGAAGTCAAAGAAATCCTGGTACAGCTGTACGCCTATGCCGGCTTTCCCCGCAGCCTGAACGCTCTTGGCGCGCTGATGGCGATCCTCGCGCAGCGGCGACTGAACGGAATTGAAGATGAAATCGGACGAGACGCCTCGCCGCTGCCGGAGGCTATGGAGAGTCTCCAGACCGGAGCTGATAACCAGACCCGGCTGGTTGGCAAACCGGTGACCGGGCCGTTGTTTGAGTTCGCACCGGCGATCGATCGCTTCCTGAAGTCACATCTGTTCGGCGATATCTTTCAGCGCGATGTTCTGGACTGGCAGAGCCGCGAGCTGGCGACAATCTCTGCCCTGGCGGCCCTCGGAGGCGTCAACGGTCAGCTTAAAAGTCACTATGCCATGTGTATGAATACGGGGCTGACCCGCGCGCAGCTGCGCGCTTTCATTGCCCGGCTGGGGCTAACGTGTGGTGCCGCTGTCGCCGACAATGCCGCAGCCGTACTGGATGAATCTCTTTCCTGAAGCCCCCTTCCGGACATCTCCGGATAAGGATCAAAAATTGAATGAACGCTTTGATGGTAATGGTATTTTTCCTCGTGGGGAAATCAATAAGGCCTACGCGCGCTATTTTCAGGGCACAAGCTACCTGACGATGCTCTCCACTGAGGGCGTGAAAATCGGCAACGTGGTGTTTGAGCCAGGCTGCCGCAACGACTGGCATATTCATCATAAGGGCGGGCAGATCCTGCTGGTGACCGGCGGCCACGGCTGGTATCAGGAGTGGAATCAGCCGCCCCGGCGGCTGAGCGCCGGCGACGTGGTGCATATTGCCGCCGAAACCAAACACTGGCACGGAGCCACCGCCGACAGCTGGTTTGCGCATATTGCCGTTGAGGTTCCGGCAGCGGGGGCCGGCACTGAATGGCTGGAACCAGTCACTGATGAAGCGTACGGCAGACTGGCGCGCGGCGGCGCGGAATAAAGAGAGAAAGCGCGTCTTTCCGGGTTTACTGCCCGTGCAGGATCAGCGGATAACCCTGATCGCGCCAGTGCTCCAGCTGTTCCTGCTGACGCCGGGTCGGGGCGTGCCCGGTCCAGACAAAGATTTGCTGGCCGGGAAACAGCTCAGGGCGCGGAGATTCCAGCGGCTCCGCCAGAATATGAATATTCCACTCCTGCTGCGACAGCCGCCATCCCTCCAGCCACAGCCGCGTACGATCGTGGATATCCCAGCCGATTAACAGCGCTTCTTTTTCGGTACTTTCGCGTACGGCGTGCATGGCGAGGGTTGCGTAATCAATCAGCACGCCGTCAAGCAGGCTGGACATAATGCGCGCGGTGTTCTGGTCAAGGTTAAGGCGCTGGCGAACGGGAACAATAATCCGATCGATGACGGCGTCGACGGGATGGTTACCTGCGACGCCGCGCAGCCACCGGCGCAGGCCGTCAGGTTTGACGCGGCGCAGCAGCGCCATCATCTCTTCCTGCAGCGTCAGCCAACCGTCGTGTCCGGCCTGCTGCACATTCTCCAGCAGCGCCTTCACTTTGCCCACCGGCACGCCGCTTTTTATCCAGCGCTGTATCTCTTCGATGCGCTTAATGTCATCTTCATCAAACTGTCGATGGCCCCCTTCACTGCGCTGGGGCTTTAATAAACCATAGCGCCTTTGCCAGGCGCGCAGAGTGACCGGATTAATCCCGCATCGTTCGGCAACCTCGCCGATGCTGTAAAAAGCCATAATGTCCCTCCTGATGAAGACACCGTTTCCCTGTATAACCTAACCAAAATCAGCCGCATTGTACAAATAATTTTCTGCTGTACAATTAACGCCTCCTTATTGCATCGTTCTCAGCGACCGGCTGTCGGGGGGCAGATTAAGTTAAAATTCGGTTTTCTTTTCCGGCCAGGCGATGGGGGAAATGCCGCCCAGGCAGGGGCTGGCGAACAGTTGGCCCTGAAACTGGGTTATCCCGGCCGACTCCAGCCACATCCACTCTTCGGCCTTCTCGACCCCAACCGCGGAAATGGCGATTTCCAGCGAGGAGCAGCACTTGACGATGGCCTGAATAATGGCCTGTCGCGGGCCGCTTTTATGCACGTCGGCCACCAGCTCGCGGTTGATTTTAATTCTGTCAGGCTGAAACTGTGCCAGCAGCAGCAGGCCCGCAAAGCCCGCGCCGAAATGGTCGATGGCCACGCTGATGCCGGCGCTTTTCAGCTGGCGAACGGCACCAGCAAAGGCGTCGAATCGCGAAATGACTTCGCTTTCGGTGAACTCTACGGTGATCTGCTCCGGCACCAGACCGTTGGCGGCGATCTCCCGCAGCAGTGTATCGACCGCTCCCGGAATATTCACCAGCGTCATCGGCAGCAGATTAACGGACAGCCTGCGGCCGTTCAGATTCAGCGCTCCCGCCATGGCAAAGGCGGTCTGTTTGCTTCGTAAATCTGCCTCATAGACTTCGTTTCCGCAAAGTCCGGCAAACCACATCTGGGGCGATTCGCCTGCGGCCGTACGCAGCAGCGCCTCCAGCGAGACCACCTCTCTGGCGAAGGGGTCCACAATAGGCTGAAAGGCGAAACTGCAGTCGGACTCCGGTCCGGGGGCGAGGGTTTCCGGCGCGATGGCGTCGCCGTCGGCAATAAACTCCCAGGTGCCGGCCGGCGGAATTTCAAAGTAATTCTCCTGCTCTGTGGCCTGCATGAAGGTACGGAAAAACTGCAGCGCGCGATCGTTATAGGTCAGCTGGTAGCGGGTGGTGCCTTTATCGAGCACGGTCTGCAGCACCTCTTCCCTGTCATGTTCTCTGAGGTCAAAAAGTTCCATTCCCGCCTTACCGAAGCGGCGAGCCGGGGCATAATCGCGCATCAGTTCAACCAGGTTATAGTGGCGACGATCGCTGCAGATGGCCTGATATATCTGAAAAACGCTCTCCTCTGGTCCTTCCAGCAGTTGAAAGAAGTGCTTGCCGTTAAACAACAGAATGCCGGTGACGCTGGCCTGCTCATTCTTAAGACTGGCAGCCGCTACCATCATTTCCAGCGACGAGAAAGAGACGTTGTCGCAGATATGACTACGGTAGATGAGGGTTGTGAGCATGATTTTTCCAGTAACAGGAGGGATGAACGCCTACCCTACCAGAAGCGTCGGTTTGCGTCGCGTAAAACCTTATATTTATTAACATTAAATTTACACGCTGTTTTCGTGCGGCGGGGAAACCGGCAGTTTCGGGAGCTGCCGTACAACGTTTGCGACGAAAACTGTACAACCAGGTCAGTCTGAAAGCGGTAAAATGTGATTTTTATGTTATTGAATAGATTCAGTTAGCACATAAAGCTAAAAAATAACCCATCAAAACTTAACCTTTCTATGTACAGTTTTTCTAACTTTGTATAACTTGCTCGGCAATTTAATAAATTATTGAAACAAACGGGAGCCACCAATGCATCACAACAGCTATATTTCAGATTCAGCTAATGCCATTGCCCAGTACTTCAATAAAGCTACCCTACCGACCCAGCAGGAGACGCTGGGTCAAATCGTGGTTGAGATCCTCACCGATGGAAAAAGCCTGAACAGGAAATCGCTGTGTACAAAATTGCTGAGCCGACTTGAACAAGCAGCCGGGCCAGAGGAGGAAAACCATTATCACACGCTGATCGGCCTGTTATTTGAACGATAACGGACGTTCGCGCCGCCTGCCGGTTCCTGGGGCATGCGGCAACCAGAGATGCAGTTATGAACAGAAGTGAAATCGAGCGACTGTCAGATGAAATTATCGGCGAGGCTGTCCTCTCCCTCCTGAAGGGACGCGGGCCGATTAGCAAGCGTGCGCTGATCGCCGCGCTGGGGAATATGGCCGCGACGGAGAGCGATCCCGGGAGGCGGGAAGTCATTAAGCACGTTATCGCTGAAATAAATCAGGGACTCGCCCGCGGCAACAAGGCCAGCGGCCCACAGCATGGCAGGGATAACGAGAAAGAACGTAAAGATAATGTGCTGCAGCTGTTCGGCGAACGCCGGTCGCAAAGCGCCAAAAAAATGCACTGACTACACGCAGCTATTTATTAACTCACAGCCCTTTTTAACTTATTTACGGTGACAGCTCATGAGTCAAGTTATGCTTAAACAGCCTGATATTTATGCCGCACTCCCCAACGCCGCGATGTCTGAATATTTCCGCCGTGCCGGAGACAGGCTGGCCGAAGAGTCGGCGTTACTGGAATCTGCCATCGGCAGCATCCTCGCCTCTGAAGGGCATATTAATAATAAGGCGATTATTCTCTGGTTGATTGGCGCGCTGGAGAGTACCGACGATGTGGTCACCGCTGATGTGATCCGCAAGACGCTGGAAATTGTTGTAGGCTACACCATGGACGATCTCTGACCTCGCTTTTCTCACCATTTGACGATGGCCGGGCGTAACGCCTGGCCATCGCGCTGTATTTACTCTTTTCCCCTTACCTGCTCCGCCCCGGTGAAGTGCCCGGTATCGCCGCGTCCGTGCTCACCGGAGCCGTTAACCCGCCGCAGCTGAATCACCTCGCCCCGCTCCCAGGCATTTGCACCCGGCAGGACCGGGTGCGCCGGGAGATCCTCACGCTGGCGTTTGACGGCCGGGGTATCAATATCCATCCGCCGGTCCCGCTCCGCCAGCAGCGTGGGATCGAGCTGCCCTTCGCCGGTGAAGCCCATCATCAGCGCCGGGATGCCCAGCGGCAGCGTTTTATCGCGATCGGTATGCCATGTATGCCAGGTTTTGCCGTAGGTATTGACGATACGGCTCATCAGCGCTTTATCCGCCGCAGCCGGCAGGCCCGGCGCAACCAGGCTGCCGGATTTCACCTCATACTGATGGCTGTGCCAGAGTTTTTTTTCCTCCGGCGGCAGCGCGTTAAACAGGCGCTCGCTGATGATGTATTCCACGCCCATCAGTCGTGCATCCTTCGTGTTGCCGTCATAAATGACCGCCTGCATCACCTCCTCGTTCAGCACCGTCACATAGTGATGTGCCTCCATCTGACCATTTTTATCGCCGCTGTAAAAATGAAAGCCGTCCAGGTAAGTGCTGATCGCCTCCACCGGTGGACGAGATTGTATCAGCGTGGCCCCGGCTTCCAGCGTTTTCAGCCCGGCGGAGGTTTTCTGGCCGGGGATCGGTGCCTGGGGCGGCGAATTATTGGCCCCGCAGGCGCTGAGGGTAAGGGCCGCGACCAGCGCGAGCGTCAGACGCCTCATCTACGGCCTCCTGAACAGCGCAATGCTGCGTCCGGCGAGGGTGAAGTCGGTTTCTTCCTCGATGGTCAGCCCGTGCTGCTCAGGATCGGCGGTGTTCAGCTCCAGCACCCAGCCTCCTTCGCCGTGCTGCGGAATGCGAAACGGCACGCTGCCCTCGAAGGGATTGAGCAGCAGCAGCGCGTCGTGCCAGACGCCCTCTTCCTGCTGCAGATCCGGACGGCTGATATACAGCCCGATGGTCGCCCCCTCGTCCCACTGATCGGACTGCTGCAGCCCGCCGCCGGCGTTAAACCATTTGACGATCGTTCCGTCGCGCCAGCTCTCCCGCCGCAGCAGCGGCTGCTGTTTGCGCAGAGCGATAAGATGGCGGGTAAACTGGCGCAGCGCCTCCGCGCTTTCCGGCAGGTTTTCCCAGTGCACCCACGAAATATCGCTGTCCTGGCAGTAGCCATTGTTGTTGCCCATCTGGCTGCGGCCAAACTCATCCCCTGCCAGCAGCATCGGCGTTCCGTGAGAGAAGAGCAGCGTGGCCAGGAAGTTTCGCTTCTGGCACTCGCGCACCGCGTTAATGCTTTCATCGTCGGTTGGCCCTTCGGCACCGTAGTTAAAGGAGCGGTTATCGTTATGGCCATCGTTATTATCTTCACCATTGGCCTCGTTATGCTTCTCGTTGTACGACACCAGGTCGTTCAGGGTGAAGCCATCATGAGCGGTGATAAAGTTAACGCTGGCCCACGGGCGGCGGCCGCGCGTGTCGTAGAGATCGCCGGAGCCGAGAATGCGCGCGGCAAAGTCGGTGGCGACGTTGTCGCCCTTCCAGTACTCCCGCACCGTATCGCGGTATTTGTCGTTCCACTCGCCCCAGCCCGGCGGGAAGCCGCCCACCTGATAGCCGCCGGGGCCAATATCCCAGGGTTCACCGATCAGCTTCAGCTTCGACAGCACCGGGTCCTGCATCATGGCGTCAAAGAAGCCGCCGCGCTGGTCGAACCCCTCCGGCTCGCGGCCGAGAATGGTGCCAAGATCGAAACGGAATCCGTCGATATGCATGGCTTCCGCCCAGTAGCGCAGCGAGTCCATCACCATCTGCAGCACCCGCGGATGTGAGGTATTAAGCGTATTCCCGGTGCCGGTGTCGTTAATGTAGTAGCGGTGCTGGTCCGGCATGGTGCGGTAATAGGAGAAGTTGTCGATACCTTTAAATGACAGCGTCGGGCCAAGCTCGTTGCCCTCAGCGGTGTGGTTGTAGACCACGTCGAGGATCACCTCGATGCCCGCGTCGTGGAACGCCCGCACCATATCGCGGAACCCCTGGATGCCCTTCATGCCATAGTAGTGGCTGGCGGGGGCGAAAAAGCCAAGGGTGTTATAGCCCCAGAAATTCTTCAGCCCCCTGTCCAGCAGATGCTGATCGTCCGGAAACCAGTGTACCGGCAGAAGTTCTACGGAGGTGACGCCAAGACTTTTGATGTACTCCACGGTGGCCTTGTGCCCCATCCCCTCGAAGGTGCCGCGCAGCGGCTGCGGAATGGCCGGATTCAGCTGGGTAAATCCCTTCACGTGGGTTTCATAAATAATGGCGTCCGGCCAGGCGATGTCGGGGCGATTCTGGTCCTGCCAGTCGAACTCATTGGGATCGATCACCCGGCACTTCGGCGTAAACGGCGCGCTGTCGCGCTCGTCGAAGGTGAGATCCTTATCGTCATGGTACAGATCGTAGGCAAAATGGGCCTCGTTCCACTGAATGTCACCCACCAGCTCCCGGGCGTAAGGGTCGACCAGCAGTTTGTTCGGGTTAAAGCGGTGGCCGTTTTCCGGATCGAACGGCCCGTGCACCCGATAGCCGTAGAGCGCACCTGGCTCCAGGCCAGGAACGTAGCCGTGCCAGACCTCATGGGTAAACTCCGGCAGATCCAGACGGGCAATCTCCGTCTGGCCGCTCGGATCGTACAGACACAGCTCCACGCGCTCGGCGTGGGCGGAAAAAATAGCGAAGTTAACGCCGCTGCCGTCGTAATTAGCGCCGAGCAGATGGCCGTTGCCCGGCCTGATAGCAAATGAGCGACCTTTTGGCATTGTGCTTTCTCCAACAGATATAGAAAACGTGAGGTAATGGGCTATTCCCGCACTTCATGTAATACGCCAGGCGACGCCTGTCCGGGCAACGTATCCAGCATCAGAGCGTCGCTGACCTCCAGCGTCTCCCCGCTGAACAGGTCGCGATAGCGGCGTCCGGCCAGCCGCTCAGGCAGCGCGACGGCGGTCTGCCGCCACAGCTTGCCGCGCTGCGCGTCGTCAAGGTGTCCAAAGACCAGCCGGGGCGCAATGACGATCAACGCCTCGTCGTCGGTGGCTCTGGCATAAGCGATGACGTTACTCTGCCGCTCGCCGCTGGCGGTCAGCGGCAGGTAGTCTCCCCCACGGAACAGGCGCGGGCTTTGCTGACGCAGGTGCAGAAGCGTGGTGGTCACAAACAGGTTCACCTGTCCGTTCAGCCAGGCGACTTCGTGGGTGAACACGCTGGCGTCGCTTGCGGCAAGCCGGCGCGCCAGCGCGGCGAAGTCAGGCTCCCGCCGGTTGTCGGGATCCACCAGGCTAAAGTTCAGCGCCTCGCTGCCCTGATAGATGTCCGGCACCCCCGGCGCGGTGAGCTTAATAACCGTCTGGGTCAGACTGTTAAACAGCCCGGCGCGAATAAAGGGCTGCAGCGCGGCGTAAAAATCCTGCAAAAAGTCGCCGTTATCATGGGCCAGCATATGCCGGGCGTAGTCAAGAACCGCCGTTTCGTAAGCCTCGTTGTTATCCACCCAGTCGGTGCGCAGCTTCGCCTCCCGCAGCGCCTTTTCGACAAAGATTAAAAAGCGCCTCTCCAGCGCCTTAACGCCTTCGGCATCCTGCGGCCGCAGGGTGGTTGGCCAGACGCCGGCCAGCGCCTGGTAGAGCATCCAGGTATCTGCCGCTTTCGGCGCGGTGCCGTCATTAAGAAATCTGACGTGGGTCTGATTCAGCTGTCGCCAGCGGTCCACGCAGTCGGCCCAGCGCTCCGGCGCTTCGGTCAGGGTATACAGGCGGGCACGGGCGTCCTCCCCGCGCTTGGTGTCGTGAGTTGAGGTGCCGGAGAGCGCATCCGGCTGGCGGATAAGCCGGTTCTGCATCTCCTGGTGAAAGCGGTCCCGAGAAAAGGGTTGTGGCACCGGTTCAGCCCCCACTTCATTCAGCGCCAGCCCCATGTTCTGGCGGAAAAACAGCGTATCTTCCACCGACTTGGCCATCAGCGGCCCGGTTAACTGCTGGAAACGGGTGCGGAATTCGCTGGCCGACGCTTTACTGGCGGTATCGCCCTGCAGAATAGCCAGAATAAACGCCAGCGCCCGCGGTTCAGGGGGGGCCGGCAGCCCGCGCACGCTCTCCGCCACGCGCTGCAGCAGGCGAACATCCGATGGCCTCATTCCCGCCGCCGTGCCGTAGGTGCGATAGACGGGAAAGGCGATCAGCAGTTCGCGCAGCGCCAGCCGCAGGCTCGCCTCTTCCGCTGCGCTGCCTTCGCTGCGGGCAATGGCCTGCGCCAGCCCCAGCAGCCGGTTAAATTCGCCCTCGAAGTTGCGCTCCACCATCAGCAGCCTGGCGGCCCGCAGCTCATCGCGCATATCTACCGTGCTGCCGACCATCTCCTCCCAGGCGCTGCGCAGCTCGCCGATCTTCTCGTCGTCCACCAGCACTTCAGCAAGCGAAGCGATAAACTCATAGCCGGTGGTGCCGGAAACCGGCCAGTCGGCGGGCAGCTGTTCGCCCTTACCGAGGATCTTCTCCACGACGATATAGCAGTCGGGACCCGCTTCGCGCCGCAGCCGTTCAAGGTAGGCGTGCGGATCGGCCAGCCCGTCGACGTGGTCCACCCGCAGGCCATCCACCGCGCCGCTTCTGACCAGTTCAAGGATCAGACGGTGGCTGTCGTCAAACACCGCGTCGTCCTCCACGCGCACGCCCACCAGTCCGGTCACCTCAAAAAAGCGGCGCCAGGAGAGCGCGCGCGGTGCCTCCCGCCAGGATATCAGCCGCCACGGCTGACGCTCATGCAGTTCGGCAATGGCGCGCTTATCGCGCAGGGCGAGGATCTCTGCTTCGCGTCCCTGCCAGCTGTCCGGTGTCAGCGGGTAGTCGCTATCGTAATATCTGAGGGCGGGCCTGCCGGTCTGCGGATCTGCCGCGACGGTAATATCGCCTTTTTCCAGCGCTGCCTCAAAGCTGTCGCCGAGAAACGGCAGCGTCAGACGCTGTGACCAGTCGATATCGAAGTGGCGGGCATAGCGGCTTTTTTCGCCATATTCCAGCACGTCCCGCCACCAGGGATTCTCCAGCGAGCTGGCCATGTGGTTCGGCACGATATCAAGGATCAGTCCAAGCCCTGCGCTTTTCAGCGCCTGGACCAGCCGATCAAAGCCCTCCCGGCCGCCGAGGGTCGGATCGAGCTGGTTGGCGTTAGTGACGTCATAGCCGTGGGTGGAGCCGCGGGTGGCGGTAAAAATGGGCGAAGCGTACAGATGGCTGACGCCGAGCGCCTTAATATAGGGGATCAGGGCAGCGGCGCGGTCAAAGGTCATGCCGTTGCGGAACTGAATACGATAGGTGGATAACGGGATCATCGCGAGTTCTCTCCCTGCGCAAGGCGAACCACAATGGCGTTACGGGGAAGATTGTGGCGTTCACCGGGCCAGGCAAACAGGGTTCTGCCCGGCATTTCCGGCAGCGGCACTTCGGTATCGCCGATATTAAATGCCAGCGACAGCGTACCTTTCGGAAAGCGCCAGCTTACCGCCACCAGGCCCGGTGCGGTTTGCAGCACCCTGCCGCACTCCCCCGGCGCATCGGCCAGCAGCGGCACAATGTGTTTGCGTCGCTTGAGCAGCAGCTCGCGGGTAAAGGCCAGAAACGCCTTCCCCTCTTCGCTTTGCAGCTTCTTCCAGTCGAGCTTTGAACGGTTGAAGGTGTCAGGCGCGTTGGGATCGGGAACGTCCTCCTCTCCGTGGCCGGCGTGCCCGGAAAACTCTTTCGCCCGGCCTTCGCGCACCGCCTGCGCCAGCTCGCCGTGAAAATCAGTAAAGAAAAAAAACGGTGCGGTTTCGCCGTACTCTTCGCCCATAAACAGCAGCGGAATATGCGGCGACAGCAGCAGCGCGGCGAGCAGCACCCGGGTCTTGTCCGCTCCGGCAAGGCGGATCAGTCGTTCTCCCTGCGCCCGGTTGCCCACCTGGTCATGGTTCTGAATAAAATCGACAAAGGCCGTGGGCGGCTGGCCTGCGCTTCTTTCCCCTCGCGGCCTGCCGCTAAAGGGTGAAAATTCACCCTGCCAGGCGAAGCCCTCGCTCATGGCTCTGGCAACGTGTTTTTCCGGCTGGTCGGCATAGTCGATGTAATAGCCCTGGGTTTCTCCGGTGGCCATCACGTGGACCGCGTTATGGAAATCATCGTTCCATTCGCCGCTGAACAGCGGAATGCCGCCGTCCGCCGTGCGCGGGTGGAGGAAAATTATGTTGCGTCCGTCTTCGGTAGTCAGATGAATGGGCCGGTCGCTAATTTCCGCGCGGATCCGTTCGGCGATCTCCAGAAGAATAGACTTTTCGGTCGTATCCTGAATATGGTCGATAGCGTCGAAGCGCAGCCCGTCAAAGTTGTACTCCTGCAGCCAGTAAAGGGGGGCTTCGCTCATGTAGCGACGCACGGCGTCCTCGTCCCAGGCGATGCCGTTGCCCCAGGGCGTCATCTCTTCCTTATGAAAGAAATCCGGCGACAGCTGCGGCAGATAGTTGCCCTCGGGACCAAAGTGGTTAAGCACAATGTCGAGCACTACCGACAGGCCGTAGCCGTGGGCGGCGTCGATAAAGGCCTTCAGATCGTCCGGGGTGCCCCAGGCGGCGTGGGGAGCATAAAGCAGCACGCCGTCGTAGCCCCAGCCGCGGTTGCCGCCGGCCTGGGAGACCGGCATCAGTTCGATAAGCGTCACGCCAAGCTCGGCCAGATAGGGCAATTTTGCGATTGCCGCCCGGAAGGTGCCCTCCGGGGTGAAGGTGCCGATATGCAGCTCGTAGAAAACCGCTTCCTCCCAGCGGCACCCCTGCCATTGCGCGTTTTGCCAGCGATAGGCGGTGGGATCGATCACCCGCGATGGGCCGTTGACGTCGCCCACCTGCGCCCGCGATGCCGGATCGGGCAACGCGGGGCCGTCGTCGGGCAGATACTGATATTCCGCTCCTGGCGTAACGCCGGAAACTTCGCGCTCAAACCAGCCGTTGCCCGCGGCGTGCATGGCGTACCTTTCCCCCGCAAGGATGAGGGTTATCTTTTCATGACCTGTCGCCCATACGCGAAAGCGAACGACGTCTTTGGCTACAAATTCACTTCCCCAGCTTTTACAAAAGGATTTTGAACTCATTACTGTCGCCCTTTTTTCTGACTGCATCCCCGGGGTGCAGTTACCCGGATAAAATGCCGCTGTACGCGGCGCACGCAGTAACAAGCATAGACCAGCCTGGAAAAAATGAAGTGACAGCGTCACGTTTCGCGGTGCGCCGCTGGCCGTCCGGCGTCGTTTAAAGAAGGGGCAGATTTGTAACAGAAGATTGAGTTGGCCTTTGCCGGCGGCGGACGCTGGCGGAACCGGCCTGGGACTTGCCCCGGCTTAATCTGCTGCACCGGCAGCGCCTGTTATTAAAAAAGAGAGATAATATGACGTTTCATCGCTTACGCCCTGTTATGTTCCGGCGTTAATAGTATTAATAACACCTGACCCATTGATAAATCTGTTTATAAACAGACGCCGATCCGGTTGCCCCACTTTATAGTCCTGAGATTAATTTCACCGTTGCGTCGGTTGACCGACAGCGTTTATTGAGAATAATCCGGGAAATAGCGGGCGCTAATAACCCTGCGTTTATTAATGAAAAACGGTGTATCGCGTTATTGCTTCCTGACGTCAACAATTCCAGAGAGAGGCTTTATCCTTTTTTCGGTTTATGACCGGCGGCGGGGAGTTATTTGAGCGGCTGATAAGGCAATATACGTCCGGGAAGTGCGCGATTGCGGTAAGCGGAGAATGCCCGGCGGCATTCTCCACAGTCTTACTGCGCGCCGTTGAGCTGATAATCGAGGCTGATTTCCGCTTTCAGCAGCTGTGAAACCGGGCAGCCGGCCTTCGCCTTCTGAATAATTCCATCGAAGGTGACGGCATCGATATTCGGCACTTTCACCTCGCTGCGCAACGCGATACGGGTAATGGCAAAACCGGCGTCCACCTTATCCAGCGAAACGTCAGCGGTGGTGTCGATCGCCTCCGGCGTAAAGCCGGCCTCGCCCAGCATCAGCGACAGCGCCATTGAGAAGCAGGCGGCGTGCGCCGCGCCGATCAGCTCTTCCGGGTTGGTGCCCTTCTCGCCCTCAAAGCGGGTATTAAAGCCGTAGGGTTGCTGACTCAGTGCGCCGCTCTCGGTGGAAACCGTGCCTTTACCGCGTTTAATATCACCTTCCCAGTGTGCCTGACCTTTTTTATGGATTGTCATTATTGCTCTCCTGTTGGCTAAAAAAGGCAAGTATAGTTCATCTTTAACCGGCCGGGCGTATTCAGGACATGTCTGCTTTTGTCAGCAAACCGGCGCTACGGGTAAAATGAATTCAGGATAGTCCTGGTAAATATTTTATATTGTTAACACCATTTATTTTCTGCAGAGGATTTACTGGCGTGTCAGCTTATTACTTTAATGTTTTTAAATGTTCCAGGAGTTTTCTGAACTACAGTGCATAAAATATTTGCCATGCTGAATACGCTTTAAATTTTATGTTTTATGAGTTGTATTTTTAATACACCGTCAAGGAGGTTACGATGTTTACTTATTATTCAGCAATGTCATCAACGGCGCAGCCGGCGCTGGTACATGCGATTGAACAGGGATTGCGGGCAGAATTAGGCGTTGTCACCGAAGATGACATTTTAATGGAGCTGACCAAATGGGTTGAGGCTTCCGACAATGATATCCTCAGCGACATCTATCAGCAGACCATTAACTATGTGGTCAGCGGTCAACACGCTTCCCTGTAAGTGCTAAGCTATAACGGCAACCTAAGGGGTTACGTTTCTTTCGCACCCGCGAATTTGTCCTTAAAACCAGCAACAGGATTGAGGAGTAAACATGAAATCGAACCGTCAGGCCCGTCATCTGCTTGGGCTGGATCATAAGATCTCCAACCAGCGCAAAGTGGTCACCGAAGGCGATAACGCCACCGTGGTTAACCACCCGACCGGCAGAAAGCGCCGGCAGGATAGCGGCCGCTGATTGCCCGCCGCACCGTGACGATAAACACCATCGCAACTGCGATGGTGTTTTTGTTTATACAGTTCTGCGGGCGCGTCCCAATGCTTTATACTCTCTGTCCGACGCCCTGGCGGAACGGCAAAGCGCGATGATAAGTCAGTGCCAGGGGCGGACATTCAAAAAAGAGCGAGTGACATGGAAACCAAATCTAAAAAACAGCGTTCCCTTTATATCCCCTACGCTGGCCCGGTACTGCTGGAGTTCCCCCTGTTGAACAAAGGCAGCGCCTTTAGTATGGAGGAGCGGCGTAACTTCAACCTGCTGGGACTGCTGCCGGAGGTGGTGGAATCAATTGAAGAACAGGCGGAGCGCGCCTGGATCCAGTATCAGGGTTTTAAAACCGAAATTGATAAGCATATCTATCTGCGCAATATTCAGGACACTAACGAAACCCTCTTCTACCGGCTGGTGCAAAATCATCTTGATGAGATGATGCCGGTTATCTACACCCCGACGGTGGGCGCGGCCTGCGAGCACTTCTCCGAGATTTATCGCCGGGCGCGCGGGGTCTTTATCTCTTATCCGAACCGGCACAACATGGACGACATCCTGCAGAACGTGCCCAATCACAATATCAAAGTGATCGTGGTGACCGACGGCGAACGTATCCTGGGCCTGGGCGACCAGGGTATCGGCGGCATGGGCATTCCCATCGGCAAGCTGTCGCTGTACACCGCCTGCGGAGGCATCAGCCCCGCCTACACCCTGCCGGTAGTGCTTGACGTCGGCACCAACAACCAGCAGTTGCTTAACGATCCGCTGTATATGGGCTGGCGCAACCCGCGCATTACCGACGACGAGTATTATGCGTTTGTCGATGAGTTTATTCAGGCGGTCCGCCAGCGCTGGCCGGACGTGCTGCTGCAGTTTGAGGACTTCGCGCAGAAAAACGCGATGCCGCTGCTGAACCGCTATCGCGATGAAATTTGCTGCTTTAATGATGATATTCAGGGCACGGCCGCGGTAACCGTCGGCACGCTGATCGCCGCCAGCCGCGCCGCGGGCAGCCAGCTGAGCGAGCAGAAGATCGTCTTCCTGGGCGCAGGCTCCGCCGGCTGTGGCATTGCCGAGCAGATCATCGCCCAGACCTGTCGGGAAGGGCTAACGGACGAGGCCGCGCGGCAGAAGGTCTTCATGGTCGATCGTTTCGGCCTGCTGACCGACGGGATGCCGAACCTGCTCTCCTTCCAGACAAAGCTGGTGCAGAAGCGCGAGCATCTGCAGCACTGGGATACCCACAGCGAAGCGCTGTCGCTGCTGGACGTGGTGCGCAACGTGAAGCCGGATATTTTGATCGGCGTCTCCGGCCAGGCGGGGCTGTTCACTGAAGAGATTATCCGCGAGATGCACAAGCACTGCCCGCGGCCGATCGTGATGCCGCTCTCCAACCCAACCTCCCGGGTAGAGGCGACGCCGCAGGATATCATCACCTGGACCGAGGGCAATGCGCTGGTCGCCACCGGCAGCCCGTTTGCCCCGGTGGTCTGGAAAGATACCGTCTATCCCATCGCCCAGTGTAATAACGCCTATATCTTTCCCGGCATCGGCCTTGGGGTGATCGCCACCGCCGCATCGCGCATTACCGATGAAATGCTGATGGCCGCCAGCGAAACCCTGGCGCACTATTCGCCGCTGGTGCTCAACGGCAGCGGGCTGGTGCTGCCGGAGCTGAAGGATATCCAGACCGTCTCCCGCGCTATCGCCTTTGCGGTCGGTAAGATGGCGCAGCAGCAGGGCGTGGCGGTGAAAACCTCCGCCGAGGCGCTGCAGCAGGCCATTGACGACAACTTCTGGAAAGCCGAGTATCGCGATTACCGCCGCACCTCTATCTGACCTGCGGCACGGCGATGTCGGGCCGTTTTCACCAGCCGCTCTCCACGCAATAAAAAAGGCGCTACCGAAGTAGCGCCTTTTGTCTGCGATGGCCAGGATTAGCGGAGTCCTTCCTCGCTCTCTTGTTTTGCTTCAAGCTTCTCAAGCTTACGATACCAGCGCGGGTGGTGCTTCGCCGCCCAGCGACGGCTCACCTTCCCTTCAACCATCCCTTTGATCGAGCCTTTGACCCAAAATGCCATATACATATGGATCAGGATGGCGTGCATCAGGATAATGCCGGCCGCCGCGTGGATCAGCAGGCTGTAGCGCACCACCTGCATCGGGAAGAACTGCGCGAAGTAGGGACGCCAGATAATCACCCCGGTCACCAGCAGCACAAACATCATGCTCATGATGCTCCAGAACATCATCTTCTGCCCGGCGTTGTATTTGCCAACGTCGGCGACCTTATGCTCGTTGCCCTTCAGCACCTCAACAATGTTGAGCAGCCACGGAATATCTTTCTTATCCGGGATGTTGTGGTGCACGAAGCGGAAGAACATCACCACCAGCGCGATAAAGATCACCACGCCGAAGAACGGGTGCAGAATGCGCCCCATCTGCGGCGTACCGAAGGTCTGCGTTAACCACTGCAACGTCGGAAAGAAAAACGAAATCCCCGACAGCGCCACCAGGAAGAAACAGATGGCTACCGTCCAGTGACAGGCGCGGTCGACAAACTTCGTGCGCACAATCATTTTCGATTTACTCATGATGCTCCTCCTCGTCATCGCTGACCTCCTTGTTCGGGCCTACGCCGATGTAGTGGTAAATCAGACCGGCGAAGGTGGCGATAAAGCCGGCAGCGGCGAGCGGCTTCAGCGCGCCCTTCCACAGATTGATTGAGGTATCGATCTTCGGCTCGTTCGGCAGCCCGTGATACAGCTCCGGCTGGTCCGCGTGATGCAGTACATACATCACGTGGGTGCCGCCGACGCCCTGCGGGTTGTACACTCCGGCGTGCTCGTAACCGCGCGCTTTGAGCTTTTTAACCCGCTGCTCGCCCAGCTCCAGCATCTCCGTCTTGCTGCCGAAATGGATGGCACCGGTCGGGCAGGTTTTGACGCAGGCCGGTTCCTGGCCGACGCTGACGCGATCGACACAGAGGGTGCATTTATAGACCCGGTTATCCTCTGGATTGAGGCGCGGAATATTAAACGGACACCCGGCGATGCAGTAGCCGCAGCCGATGCAGTGCTCTGACTGAAAGTCAACGATCCCGTTGGCGTACTGGATAATCGCTCCGGCGGACGGGCACGCCTTCAGGCAGCCCGGATCTTCACAGTGCATACAGCCGTCTTTGCGGATCAGCCACTCCAGCTTGTCGTTCTGTTCGACTTCGCTAAAGCGCATCACCGTCCATGATTTAGCGGTCAGGTCGGCGGGGTTATCATACACCCCGACGCAGTGCCCCACTTCGTCACGAATGTCGTTCCACTCCGAGCAGGCCACCTGGCAGGCTTTACAGCCCACGCAGGTGGAGACGTCGATAAGCTTGGCGACCTCGGCTTTGTGATCACGCGCCCGCGGAGCCGGCGTGATGGCGTTAGTTGCGGACCTTTTGATGATGTCCTGCGTTTCCAAAGACATATAGTGGCCCCCTTACGCCTTCTCGATGTTAACTAAAAACGCTTTATATTCCGGCGTTTGCGAGTTGGAATCACCGACGTTTGGCGTCAGGGTATTGGCGATATAGCCTTTGCGCGCCACGCCTTCATAGCCCCAGTGCAGCGGGATCCCGATGGTTTCCACCTGCTGACCGTTGACGTGCAGCGTCCGCAGACGGCGCGTGACCACCGCGACCGCGCGAATAAAGCCGCGTTTGCTGCTTACCGTGACGCGATCGCCGTTGGCGATGTTCTTCGCGGCGGCCAGCGTCTCGCTGATTTCCACAAACTGCTCCGGCTGCGCGATGGCGTTGAGCTTCGCGTGCTTGGTCCAGGTGTGGAAGTGCTCGGTCAGGCGATAGGTGGTTCCCACATACGGGAACTGCTCCTTCTTACCCATCCGCACGGCGTCTTCTTCATACAGACGCACCACCGGACTGGAGATAACGTTCGGGTGCAGCGGGTTAGTGCCCAGCGGCGTTTCCATCGGCTCGTAGTGCTCCGGGAACGGCCCTTCCGCCAGCTTGTTGAGAGCGAACAGGCGACCCAGCCCTTCCGGCTGCATGATGAACGGCCCGGTTTTGCTGCCCGGCGCGGCGGTGTTGAAGTCCGGGATGTCGTTCCCCGTCCACTTCTTGCCGTCCCACTGGATCAACATCCGTTTCGGATCCCACGGTTTACCGTTGATATCCGCCGAGGCGCGGTTGTAAAGCACGCGGCGGTTCAGCGGCCATGCCCACGCCCAGCCCAGCGTATTGCCCAGCCCTGACGGATCGGCGTTATCGCGGTTCGCCATCTGGTTGCCCTGCTCCGTCCAGCTGCCGGTGTAGATCCAGCAGGAGGAGGCGGTGGTGCCGTCATCGCGCAGCTGGGCGAAGCTGCTCAGCAGCTGGCCTTTCTTCGCGATCAGCTTCCCGTTGGCGTCGTAGAGATCTTCCAGCGCATAGCCGTTGTTCTCTTTGGCCACCTCTTCGGACTCCGGATGGTTCGGCTGCTTGTAGTCCCAGCGCATTTTCAGCAGCGGCTCCGCGCCTTTCCCGCCTTCGGTGCGATACATCTCGCGCAGACGGTGGAACAGCCCGGCCAGGATCTGCCCGTCGTTACGCGCTTCGCCCGGCGCGTCCTGTCCCTTCCAGTGCCACTGCAGCCAGCGGCCGGAGTTGGCGATGGAGCCATCCTCTTCCGCAAAGCAGGTGGACGGCAGGCGGAACACTTCGGTCTGAATAGAGGCCGGATCGACGTCGTTAGACTCGCCGTGGTTCTGCCAGAAGGTGGAGGTCTCGGTCACCAGCGGATCGATAACCACCATATACTTCAGCTTGCTCAGGCTGCGCACCACTTTGTTTTTGTCCGGGAAGGACGCCACCGGGTTGAAGCCCTGACAGATATAGCCGGTCACCTTCCCGCTATCCATCATGTTGAAGTATTTGATAACGTCGTAGGTCTGATCCCACTTCGGCAGCCAGTCAAAGCCCCAGTCGTTCTCTTTTCGCGCGTCGTCGCCGTAGAACGCCTTCATCAGGCTGACGGCAAACTTCGGATAGTTGCTCCAGTAGTTCACCTGGTCAGGAAGCGTCGCCTTCGGCGTGTTGTCCGCAAGCCAGCTCTGCAGGCTGGTCTGTTTTTCCGACGGCAGGGTCAGGTAGCCCGGCAGGCTGGTGGAGAGCAGCCCCAGGTCGGTTAAGCCCTGGATATTAGAGTGGCCGCGCAGGGCGTTCACGCCGCCGCCCGCCATCCCCATGTTGCCCAGCAGCAGCTGGATCATCGCCATGGTGCGGATGTTCTGCGCCCCCACGGTATGCTGCGTCCAGCCCAGCGCGTACAGGAAAGTGGTCGTCCGGTCCGCGGCGCTGGTGGAGGCCAGCACTTCACACACCTTCAGAAAGTCCGCCTTCGGGGTGCCGCAGATGTTTTCCACCACCTCCGGCGTATAGCGGGAGACGTGCTGCTTCAGCAGGTTCCACACGCAGCGCGGATGGGTCAGAGTGTCATCGCGAAGCGCGTGGCCGTTTTCATCAAACTGGTAGTTCCAGGACGACTTATCGTACTGGCGCTTTTCGGCGTCGTAGCCGCTGAACAGGCCGTCTTCAAAGGTAAAGTCATCCCGCACCAGCAGGCCGGCGTTGGTGTAATGCCTGACGTACTCAGCGTTGATCCTGTTGTTTTCGATCAGATAACGCAGCACGCCGGACAGGAACGTAATGTCCGTACCGGAACGGATGGGCGCGTAAATATCCGCCACGGATGCCGTACGGGTAAAGCGGGGATCGACCACAATCAGCGTGGCGTCATTATGATTTTTCGCTTCCATCGCCCAGCGGAAGCCCACCGGATGTGCCTCAGCGGCGTTGCCGCCCATCACCATCACGACGTTAGCGTTTTTAATATCAACCCAGTGGTTGGTCATCGCGCCGCGACCAAATGTTGGAGCAAGACTTGCTACCGTTGGTCCGTGTCAGACGCGCGCCTGGTTGTCTACCGCCAGCATGCCGAGGGAGCGCGCAAATTTTTGCGTCAGCATACCGGTTTCATTACTCGCTGCGGAGGCGCACAGCATCCCGGTGGAAAGCCAGCGGTTTACCGTTACGCCCTGCTCGTTCTTTTCAATAAAATTGGCGTCACGGTCGGCTTTCATCAGCTTCGCGATGCGGTCAAAGGCTTCGTTCCAGCTGATACGCTGCCATTTGTTGGAGCCTGGCGCGCGGTATTCCGGGTAGCGCAGACGGTTTTCACTGTGAACGTAGTCCAGCAGGCCCGCGCCTTTCGGGCATAACGCCCCGCGGCTTACCGGATGATCCGGATCGCCTTCGATATGGTAAATCGCTTCTTTGGCGTTCATCGCTCCATCGCCCAGGCTATACATTAATAGCCCGCAACCTACGGAACAGTATGTGCAGGAGTTACGGATCTCTTTCGCGCGCAACAGCTTATAGTTTCGCGACTGAGCCAGCGCCATTTTGGGTGAGAAACCCAGCGCTGCTACCGTTGTCCCCGCCATACCGCCCGCGCAGATTTTAAAAAATTTTCTGCGGCTGACGTCCATTGCTTTCCTCATTTTTCCAGTGAAACTTACACCAAATTCTTCGGGCAACTTCGCGACGTCGAACCGGAAAACCCGCCGCCTGAGCCTGCGGTTTATCGCGGTTACTTTGTCGCCGACGATGAGATAGCCTGAAGGATAACGTGTATAAACTTCGGGAGAAGCTAACAGCACCGTCCGGGCATTTATTGCGTCAAATCAATAACGAAACGGTTCCCGCCTGAACTAGTCCCTTTTATCAGTCTGAACTACTCCTTAGGTGGTACTTTTTTTCGCTAATTTCCGGTCGACGTTTCGCTAAAAGATGCTATACATTTCAGTTTCTTTGTACGACAAATAACGGGATGCGCGCACTTCATGACCACAAAAAAAGCCACGCTCATCGGCCTGACGGCGATTATGTTGTGGAGCACGATGGTTGGTCTGATTCGGGGCGTCAGCGAGGGGCTGGGGCCAACGGGCGGCGCGGCGGCCATTTTTTCCCTTAGCGGCGTGCTGCTGATATTTACGGTTGGCTTTCCCGATATTCGGCGTTTTCCGAAAGGTTATTTAATCGGCGGATGCCTGCTTTTTGCCAGCTATGAAATTTGCCTGGCGCTGTCGCTGGGCCTGGCGGGCTCCCGCCAGCAGGCCATTCAGGTGGGGATGGTGAATTACCTGTGGCCCAGCCTGACTATTCTGTTTGCCATTTTTTTTAGCGGCCAAAAAGCGTCCTGGCTTATTATTCCCGGTTTAATGCTGGCGCTGACCGGCGTTTGCTGGGTGCTGGGCGGCGATGACGGGCTTAATATTGCTGAAATTATCAGCAATATTTCCAGTCGGCCTGTAAGCTATCTGCTGGCGTTTATCGGCGCTTTTATCTGGGCTACCTACTGTACGGTCACCCATAAATATGCCCGCGGCTACAATGGCATTACGCTGTTTGTTCTCATGACGGCCGCTATCCTGTGGGTCGACTATTTTATTTTTCCGCAGCCGGAAATGACGTTCAGCACGCCGGTTATTATTAAGCTGCTTTCTGCGGCGTTAACCTTAGGATTAGCCTATGCCGCCTGGAATATCGGCATTCTCCACGGCAACGTGACCGCAATGGCGGTAGGCTCCTACTTTACGCCGGTGCTGTCGTCTGCCCTGGCGGCGGTACTGTTAAGCACGCCGCTCTCTTTTTCCTTTTGGCAGGGGGCGATCATGGTCTGCACTGGCTCCCTGCTCTGCTGGCTGGCAACCCGCCGCAGATAGAGCGTGAGCCGCGTCTGCCATATTCGCAGGCGCAGGCCGCTTTTCCTGACACCGACCTGGTTTTCAGCCGCGCTGACGCCCTTTTTCGTTACCCTGCCGGCGGGGAATTAATATTGCCGCAATGTTAATTATAAGCTTCATGAATATTATTTGATGTTCATAAAAGATGATATTTGCGATTATTAGTAACTATATTTCTGTATATAGTTACCACTGAAACTACCATCAGGTAAACCATGCCCGCACACATAGTACCTTATGAAAAGATTACTTCTTAGAAGATACCTAAATGTAATTAGTTTTTAGTGCGCAATAATGTCGATCTGGATCACACTATGCTAAATAAACCGTCATTTTATTGAACTGATGATTGAATTTGTACTACTGCCTATTCTACAAATAGCCAAGCCATTGGTTAGCGCCTCGTTTAACCATGGTTGAGGAATACATATAGAAAATTATAAGGGTTAATAAAATGAAACTTAATTTAGTTGCAGTGGCAGTCACTTCCCTGTTGGCAGCAGGCGCAGTAAACGCGGCCGAGATTTATAACAAAGACGGTAACAAACTGGACCTGTACGGTAAGGTTACCGCCCTTCACTACTTCTCCGATAGCAAAAGCGACGACGGCGACAAAACTTACGCGCGTCTGGGCTTCAAAGGTGAAACTCAAATCAACGACCAGCTGACCGGTTTCGGCCAGTGGGAATATGAATTCAAAGGCAACAACGACGAAGCCAACGGAACCCGCGGCAACAAGACCCGTCTGGCCTTTGCCGGTCTGAAATTCGACCAGTATGGTTCTCTGGACTACGGCCGTAACTACGGCGTTGCCTACGATGTCGGCGCGTGGACCGACGTTCTGCCTGAGTTCGGCGGCGACACCTGGACCCAGGGCGATGCGTTCATGACTCAGCGCACCACCGGTGTGGCAACCTACCGTAACACCGACTTCTTTGGTCTGGTAGACGGCCTGAACTTTGCCCTGCAGTATCAGAGTAAAAACGAATATAAGCGCGATCTGCATAAGTCCAACGGCGACGGCTTCGGTATCTCCTCCACCTACGAGTATGAAGGTTTCGGTGTTGCCGCTGCCTATACCAAATCTGACCGTACTGACGACCAGGTTGCAGCAGGAAGCAACTCCGGGCTGTACGCTGCAGGTAAAACCGCAGAAATGTGGGCTACCGGTCTGAAATATGACGCGAACAACATCTACCTGGCGGCGACCTACTCTGAAGCCAACAACATGACCGTCTTCGGCAACGATTACATTGCTAACAAAACGCAGAACTTCGAAGCCGTAGCGCAGTATCAGTTCGACTTCGGCCTGCGTCCGTCCATCGCTTACCTGAAATCCCGCGGTAAAGACCTGGGCGTCTATGGCAACCAGGATCTGGTTGAGTACATCGAAGTGGGCGCAAGCTACTACTTCAACAAAAACATGTCCACCTACGTTGATTACAAAATCAACCTGGTCGACGACAGCGACTTTACCAAAGCTGCTGGCATCAGCACCGACAACATCGTTGCTGTTGGCCTGACCTACCAGTTCTGATGAAGCGCTCTGCATGACCAGAAGCCAGCCCTTTGGGCTGGCTTTTTTTTATTATCCGCCTCAGAATCACCGCGCTGCCCCCGACCGCCCTCGCATTAATCATCCCTGATTCGCCTTTCGCAGACTGAACCACACGCCCGCGGCCAACAGGATCAGCATACTGCCGGCGCTGCTTAACACCACGCTGTGTGACCAGATAAACGCCTGCCTTGCCGCCGCAAGCAGCATCTCACCGTCGGAGGGAACCAGGGTCTGCGCCAGCTGCATCGCTTCCCCGATTGATGAGGAGGCGCGCGCGGCCTCCGACCCGGTCAGCCCGTCCGGCAGCGCGATTGACGCCGAGAAGCTGCGGCTGAGCAGCAGGCCGAAGATAGCGATCCCCAGCCCGGCACCCAGCTCATAGGCCATGGTTTCAATAGCGCCGGCCGCAGCGGCCTTCTCTTTTGGCGCGGAGGACATAATCGCCGAGGTCGAGGCCAGCAGCGCGCTGGCGGCGCTGAAGCCCAGCAGCGCCATCAGCGACCACGCCTGCCATTGCCGGGTGCTGAAGTCGGTCATCGCCAGGCCGTAAAAGCTCAGGGCACTCAGGGCCATGCCTCCGGCGGCGACGATACGCAGCCCCAGCCGCGATACCAGCATACCCGCCAGCGGACCGCTGAAGCCGCTGGCCAGCATGACGGGCAGCATAAACAGCCCCGCCTGGTACGGCGTCATGCCGTGAACGAACTGCAGCTCCTGGGCCATCAGCAGCTCAAAGCCGACGAGGGCAATCATGGCAGTCATGGCCATTATGGCTCCGCTCAGAATAGTGCGATGGGTAAAGAGGCGCAGGTCAACCAGCGGCTGCTCCGCCGCCAGCTGGAGGCGAATGAACAGCCCCAGCAGCAGCGCGCCGACGATCGGCGTCAGCGCAAGAACGCCGGCGTCGGAGTGGCCCTTCAGCACCGTTTTAGCGCCGAACACCAGCAGCAGGATGGCGACAACCAGCAGCAGCGCGTGGCTGAGATTCAGCGAGCGCTCGCGGTGAGTTGCCTGTGGGGGAACGAAGCGCGCGGTCAGCGCCATCACCATCAGCACGATCGGCACATTGATTAAAAAAACAGCCCCCCAGTAAAAGTGCTCCAGCAGTATTCCGCCAGCCAGCGGGCCGAACGCCGCCCCGCCCGATCCTACCGCCGCCCAGATGCCCAGCGCCATATTACGGTGCCGGGCTTCTGAGAACGTTACGCGGATCCCGGCCAGCGTCGCCGGGACGATCATCGCTGCGCCAACCGCCAGCAGCGCGCGGGCGGCGATCAGCCAGCCGGCGTCCTGGGCCAGGGCGGCGGCAAGCGAGGCCAGGCCAAACAGCCCGCTGCCCAGCAGCAGCAGCCGTTTAAAACCGATACGGTCCCCCAGCGCCCCCATCGGCAGCACCATTCCGGCCATCACCAGCGAGTAAATATCAATGATCCACAGCAGGGCGTTGCCGCTGGTTCCCAGCGCCAGGCTCAGCGTAGGCGCGGCGACGTGCAGTACCGTGGCATCTATCGCCACGGGGATATAGACCAGCACAATGATAATTAACGTTAACCACTGACGAAACATCGTTTTTCCTTTTTCTCTGAAAACTGGACGCTCGTCCAGATTTGGCGATCCTACGCAAAATTGAACGCATGTCCAATTTTTTTGTTACACTGCCCGCCACCAGAACGCGGAGGAGATTCGATGAGCTATCTGCATAAAGAGCAGCGCCGGGAGACGATCCTGCAGGCGGCGATGCGCGTGGCGCTGGCGGAGGGATTCGCCGGCATGACGGTCCGCAATATCGCCGGTGAGGCGCAGGTTGCCGCCGGTCAGGTGCACCACCACTTCGCTTCCAGCGGCGAGCTGAAGTCGCAGGCCTTTATCCGTCTGATCCGCGTCCTGTTTGATGCCCAGAAAAGGGTGGAGAGCGCCAGCTGGCGCAGGCGACTGCACGCCATGCTCGGCAGCGATGACGGCGGCTTTGAGCCCTATATCCGGCTGTGGCGCGAAGCGCAGATCCTCGCTGATAAGGATGCGGATCTGAAAAACGCCTATCTGCTGACGATGCGCATGTGGCATGAGGAGACGGTGGCCATTATTAACGGCGGATGCGCGGCGGGAGAATTTGTCCGGCACCGCGAGGCCGCAGAGATAGCCTGGCGGCTGATTGCGCTGGTGTGCGGCCTTGACGGGATGTACGCGCTCGGCATGGCGGAAATATCCGAAGCCGCCTTTGAGCAGCATCTGACTCAGCAGATTGAGCTGGAGCTATGCGCCCGACGCTAAGGAACCGCCAGGCGTTACGTTTTGTCTGCCAGGTAGAAAGGAGGCGCTGTGCTCCGGGAGAGACCACCTGACGGGAGGCGTTTTCCAGCGGCGCGGCCTCCTTTCTGTAATACGAGAACTGCGCCCCAACGCCGCGCGGTGAAACGGGTTGCGCTGATTCAGAACGCCCCCGGTCGGTAGCGCAATGTGCCCACCAGCCGGTCCCAGATTTCAATCATCTTAGTCTGGTCGTAAGCGCTGTTCTTATAATCATTATTCAGCCCCACCGATAGCCACGGCCGGGTCGGTGAAGCGACGGCCTCATTGGCGTAAAGAATAAAGTGGTAAGCCGCCACCTCTTCCTCCTCACCGGTAATGGGGTTATCCATATTATGTTTGCCACCGAACAGCCACTCCTGTGCGGGAATACCTCCCGGTGATAATGCTTTTTTACTGATTGTATGCCATTCACCGGATAAGCGGAGGGCTTCGTTAATCGCACCGCTACGATTGAATAACGTATCATCAGAAGCCGTCTCCGTATTATCCATAAAAAGTTTAAACAAAAAATCATCATTTTCGTAGGTGAAGGTAACCTGCTCCTTATGCTTATAGCCATCATCCCGAATAAAACCGTTTGGTATACACAACCCTTTGCCTGTCGGTATATCTTCATCCTGCCTGCCGCTCAGGCGGGAAATAAGTGATTTAAGCGCGGCAAGTTTTGTGGGTTTTTCGTTCGTTTGCGCTTCTGTAAAGCCGGCATTAATATAATCACTTCTTTCATTAATATATTTACCCGCAGAAAGATCTAATATTTTTGTGCTAATGATAAAACTTATTCCATCCAAATGAACATGGGCCTCAAGCATTCTAAAAGAATCATCAGAGCCTAATTCATTGCGATCAAAAATGATACCTTTACTCTCCGCAAGAGAAAGTTTCTCTTTTCTGTAGTTTATTTCCCGGTTTATTTATAGCTTCAATAAGTTCTTTCTCTCTGCGCTGTACACGTTGCTCGAACGCCGGGCGATACTGTGGTTTACTCTCTATTTTAAATTCATCAATAAATACCATATCCCTGCGCTGATTATTAAATGACTCCGGTACATCTATCAGATATCGGCCTATGCACTGGGGCTTGGTCCGGGAAAACAGATTCTCTGTCACGGCTGTCTCCTTGAGTGATGTTACTGTTGCCTGAGGCTCCGGGCTGATACACAACAGGCCCGCCGCAATAATAAGATGCGTCAGGCTAAATTGAACGGTTATCTTATTCACCATGATGCTGGCACCTCCTGCACCATTTTTACTATCGCCCTCAGCGTAAAGCGCACCGCCGGCCGATTATCAATATCCCTCAGGCTGTCCACATTATATGCCCCCTGATGTTCCACGTTGACCGCCAGCGCGCTTTTTAGCACCGCAGAACGGCGTATAGCCCGCAATGACTCCACCGGTACGGTTCCGTCACCCGGCGTGCCGGAAGAGACCAGTTTAAACAGGGTTGTACGGTTAAAAGGAAGCACAGCGTAACGTGAATTTTCGAGGATTAACACGTCGAAACGTTTAAGATAAATCGTCCAGGTTATCGTATTAATAAAACCCGCCATACTTCAGGCTGCATGTGTGTTGGCTACGGGTGATAGTTATTTTATAAATATTTATGGCCCTGTCGGCGATGTTTCCAGTTTTCCTCTTGTGAATACCTGTATCAGTCTTCCTCTCCTGCGGCCACCCTTTCCGGTTAAGATCCGCTCATCTCCGACAGAGCAGGCGCGCCAGGTTTACCGGGTGTTACCGCTCCGTTAAAGGTCGACGCCCGCTGTTTGTTAACAAAATTTCCGCCTTAACGTTACAATTGGTAACAATTAACCCCAGCTTAAACCCTCTTACCCTCCGTCGGGATACGCTTTTTTATCTATCCTTTCACTCACTATCACTGACAAAAATTAATAAATTCTGTAAGGGCTTCGCCCTTGCTGCGATTAAGCAATTTTTAAGAACAATATGGGCATGCGAGGGTAATATGTCGCCACAAAATGAGAAAAACAATCGTTATCTTTTGAATGACTGGAAGCCGGAGAACCCCGCCTTCTGGGAGAACAAAGGTAAACACATTGCCAGAAAAAATTTATGGATATCAGTATATTGTCTGCTTCTCGCCTTCTGCGTCTGGATGCTGTTCAGCGCCGTCGCCGTCAACCTGAATAAAATTGGTTTTAATTTCACCACCGATCAACTTTTCTTATTAACGGCGTTACCTTCCCTTTCCGGCGCAATATTACGTGTGCCTTACTCTTTTATGGTGCCACTATTCGGCGGACGCCGCTGGACGGTATTAAGCACCGTGATCCTGATCGTCCCCTGCGTCTGGCTCGGCTTTGCGGTGCAGAATACCGCCACCCCCTATGGCGTATTTATCATTATTGCGCTGCTGTGCGGCTTTGCCGGGGCCAATTTCGCCTCCAGCATGGGCAATATCAGCTTTTTCTTCCCTAAGGCCAGACAGGGCAGCGCATTAGGTATTAACGGTGGGCTGGGCAACCTCGGCGTCAGCGTGATGCAGCTGGCCGCACCGCTGGTGATCTTCCTGCCGCTGTTCACCTTTCTCGGCGCAGACGGGGTGGCGCAGCCGGACGGCTCGCTGCTGTACCTGAGCAACGCGGCGTGGATCTGGGTGCCGCTGCTGCTTATCGCCACCCTCGCCGCGTGGACGGGGATGAACGACATCGCCAGCTCAAAGGCCTCCATTGCCTCGCAGCTGCCGGTGCTGAAGCGTCTGCACCTGTGGCTGCTCAGCCTGCTTTATCTTTCCACCTTTGGCTCGTTCATCGGTTTTTCCGCCGGCTTCGCCATGCTGGCGAAAACCCAGTTTCCGGACGTTAACATTCTGCAACTGGCCTTCTTCGGGCCGTTTATCGGCGCGCTGGCGCGTTCGGCGGGCGGTGCGCTTTCCGATAAGTTCGGCGGCGTCCGGGTAACCCTGATCAACTTCATTTTTATGGCGCTGTTCACCGCCCTGCTGTTTCTGACTCTCCCCGGCTCCGGTTCCGGCAGCTTTATGGCCTTCTACCTGATCTTTATGGGGCTGTTTCTGACCGCGGGGCTGGGTAGCGGCTCCACCTTCCAGATGATCGCCGTCATCTTTCGTCAGATCACCAGCTATCGGGTGAAACTGCGCGGCGGCACAGATGAAGAGGCCCAGCACGAAGCGGTAACCGATACCGCCGCGGCGCTGGGCTTTATTTCGGCCATCGGCGCGGTGGGCGGTTTCTTTATTCCTAAAGCCTTTGGCTCTTCGCTGGCCCTTACCGGCTCGCCGGTGGGCGCGATGAAAATTTTTCTGGTGTTTTACATCGTATGCGTCCTGGTGACCTGGCTGGTTTATGGACGGCGTAAGCCACAAAAATAACAACAACATTGTGCCCGCAGAGCGCCCGGCTCGCGGAGAAGATTAACGGAGCAGGAGAAATGTCATGAGTAAACTACTGGATCGCTTCCGCTATTTTAAACAAAAGGGCGATACCTTTGCAGACGGGCACGGCCAGGTCATGCACTCGAACCGCGACTGGGAGGACAGCTACCGCCAGCGCTGGCAGTTCGATAAGATCGTTCGCTCTACCCACGGGGTAAACTGTACCGGCTCCTGCAGCTGGAAGATTTATGTGAAAAATGGCCTGGTGACCTGGGAGACCCAGCAGACGGACTACCCGCGCACCCGCCCGGACCTGCCGAACCAGGAACCGCGCGGCTGCCCGCGCGGTGCCAGCTACTCCTGGTATCTTTACAGCGCCAACCGCCTGAAATACCCGCTGGTGCGCCGTCGCCTGATTGAGCTGTGGCGCGAGGCGCTGGCGCAGCACGGCGATCCGGTGCTGGCCTGGGCGTCGATCATGAGCGACCCGGAGAAGTGCCGCAGCTATAAGCGGGTGCGCGGCCACGGCGGATTTATTCGCTCCAGCTGGAAAGAGCTGAACCAGCTGATCGCCGCCGCCAACGTCTGGACCATCAAAACCTACGGCCCGGATCGCGTGGCTGGCTTCTCGCCTATCCCGGCGATGTCGATGGTCTCCTACGCCGCGGGCACCCGCTATCTTTCGCTGATCGGCGGCACCTGCCTGAGCTTCTACGACTGGTACTGCGACCTGCCGCCCTCTTCCCCACAGACCTGGGGCGAGCAGACCGACGTGCCGGAATCCGCCGACTGGTACAACTCCAGCTACATTATCGCCTGGGGCTCCAACGTGCCCCAGACCCGCACCCCGGACGCCCACTTCTTTACCGAGGTGCGCTATAAGGGCACCAAAACCATCGCCATTACCCCGGACTATTCGGAAGTCGCCAAGCTGTGCGATCAGTGGCTGGCACCGAAACAGGGCACCGACAGCGCGCTGGCCATGGCGATGGGCCACGTGATCTTAAAAGAGTTTCATCTCGATAAGCCCAGCGACTACTTCCTCAACTACTGCCGCCGCTATTCCGACATGCCGATGCTGGTCCTGCTGGACCCGCGAGAAGACGGCAGCTTTGTGCCGGGCAGGATGCTGCGCGCCTCCGACCTGGTGGACGGGCTGGGCGAGGCCAACAATCCGCAATGGAAAACCGTGGCGTTGAACGGTGCCGGCGAGCCGGTGGTACCGAACGGCTCCATCGGCTTTCGCTGGGGTGAAAAAGGCAAATGGAACCTGGAGCCGCTGGCGGCGGGCGCAGAGACCGAGCTGACGCTCAGCCTGCTCGGCCAGCATGACGAGGTGGTCGGGGTGGCCTTCCCCTACTTCGGCGGCAACGAGAACCCTAACTTCCGCAGCGTGAAGCAGGAGCCGGTGCTGGTGCGCCGATTGCCGGTCAAGCATCTGACCCTGGCCGACGGCAGCCAGCGTCCGGTGGTCAGCGTTTACGACCTGGTGCTGGCCAACTACGGGCTGGATCGCGGTCTTAATGATGAGCACGCCGCCGCTGATTATGCCGACGTGAAGGCCTACACTCCGGCCTGGGCCGAGCAGATCACCGGCGTGCCGCGCCACCATATCGAAACCATCGCCAGGGAGTTTGCCGATACCGCCCACAAAACCCACGGCCGCTCGATGATCATTCTCGGTGCCGGGGTGAACCACTGGTATCACATGGATATGAACTATCGGGGAATGATTAACATGCTGGTGTTCTGCGGCTGCGTCGGCCAGAGCGGCGGCGGCTGGGCGCACTACGTGGGCCAGGAGAAGCTGCGTCCGTTGAACGGCTGGCTGCCGCTGGCCTTCGCCCTGGACTGGAACCGCCCGCCGCGCCATATGAACAGCACCTCATTCTTCTATAACCACTCCAGCCAGTGGCGCTATGAGAAGCTGACCGCCGGGGAGCTGCTTTCGCCGCTGGCGGACCCGTCAAAGTATAGCGGCCACCTGATCGACTTTAACGTTCGCGCCGAACGGATGGGCTGGCTCCCCTCCGCGCCGCAGCTTAACGTCAACCCCCTGACCCTGAAGGCCCGCGCCGGGCAGGCCGGAATGACGCCGGCCGATTATGTCGCCGGGGCGCTGAAGTCCGGCGATATCCGCTTTGCCTGCGAGCAGCCGGACGGGGGCAACAACCACCCGCGCAATCTGTTCATCTGGCGTTCCAACCTGCTCGGCTCCTCCGGCAAGGGTCATGAGTATATGCTCAAGTACCTGCTGGGCGTCGAAAGCGGAATTCAGGGGGAGGCGCTCGGCTCCAGCGAAGGCGTGAAGCCGGAAGAGGTTGAGTGGCAGACGGCGGCTATTGAAGGCAAGCTCGATCTGCTGGTGACCCTCGACTTCCGCATGTCCAGCACCTGCCTGTTCTCCGATATCGTTCTGCCAACCGCCACCTGGTACGAAAAAGACGATATGAACACCTCGGATATGCATCCCTTTATTCACCCGCTGTCGGCGGCGGTGGACCCGGCCTGGGAGTCAAAAAGCGACTGGGAAATCTACAAGGGCATTGCGAAGGTCTTTTCTGAGGTCTGCGTCGGTCACCTTGGCCAGGAGAGCGACGTGGTGCTGCAGCCGCTGCTGCACGACTCTCCGGCGGAGCTGTCGCAGCCGTTTGATATTCTTGACTGGCGCAAGGGCGAGTGCGATCTGATCCCCGGCAAAACCGCGCCCAACATCGTGGTGGTGGAGCGTAATTATCCAGAAACCTGGGAGCGCTTCACCTCGCTTGGCCCGCTGCTGGACAAGCTCGGTAACGGCAATAAGGGCATAAACTGGAACACCGAAGCGGAGGTCGACTTCCTCGGCAAGCTCAACTACACCAAACGTGAAGGCCCGGCAAAGGGGCGTCCGCTGATAGATTCGGCGCTGGATGCCTCGGAGGTGATCCTTACCCTGGCCCCGGAAACCAACGGCCAGGTGGCGGTGAAGGCGTGGGAAGCGCTCAGTGAAATTACCGGCCGCGAACACGCTCATCTGGCCATCAATAAAGAGGATGAGAAGATCCGCTTCCGGGATATCCAGGCCCAGCCGCGCAAAATCATCTCCAGCCCCACCTGGTCCGGTCTGGAGAGCGAGCACGTCTCCTATAACGCCGGCTATACCAACGTGCACGAGCTAATCCCCTGGCGCACCCTCTCCGGCCGCCAGCAGCTGTATCAGGATCATCAGTGGATGCGCGACTTTGGCGAAAGCCTGGTGGTGTACCGCCCGCCTATCGACACCCGCAGCGTCAGCGAAATGCGCGCGATCCCGCCCAACGGCTTCCCGGAGAAGGCGCTGAACTTCCTGACGCCGCACCAGAAATGGGGCATCCACTCCACCTACAGCGAAAACCTGCTGATGCAGACCCTGTCGCGCGGCGGGCCGATTGTCTGGATCAGCGAAACCGACGCCCGGGAGCTGGGCATTGAGGATAACGACTGGATCGAGGTGTTTAACGCCAACGGGGCGCTGACCGCCCGGGCGGTGGTCAGCCAGCGCGTGCCGCCGGGCATGACCATGATGTATCACGCCCAGGAGCGCATCCTCAATATACCCGGCTCCGAAGTCACCGGACGGCGCGGCGGGATCCACAACTCGGTCACCCGCATCTGTCCGAAGCCGACGCATATGATCGGCGGCTACGCCCAGCTGGCCTACGGCTTCAACTATTACGGCACCGTTGGCTCCAACCGCGACGAGTTCATCATGATTAGAAAAATGAAAAACATTAACTGGCTGGATGATGAAGGTCGGGACCAGGTACAGGAGAGGAAAAAATGAAAATACGCTCACAGGTTGGCATGGTCCTTAACCTTGATAAATGCATCGGCTGCCACACCTGCTCGGTGACCTGTAAAAACGTCTGGACCGGGCGCGAAGGCATGGAATATGCGTGGTTTAATAACGTTGAGACCAAGCCCGGCATCGGCTATCCGAAAAACTGGGAGGATCAGAACCAGTGGCAGGGAGGCTGGGTGCGCAGCGCCAGCGGCAAGCTGACTCCGCGCCTCGGCGGCAAGATGGGCGTGATCACCAAGATCTTCGCCAACCCGGTGGTGCCGCAGATTGACGACTATTATGAGCCGTTCACCTTCGACTATCAGCACCTGCACACCGCGAAGGAAGGCGAACATCTGCCCACCGCCCGCCCCCGCTCGCTGATCGACGGCAAGCGGATGGATAAGGTGATCTGGGGGCCGAACTGGGAGGAGCTGCTGGGGGGCGAATTTGAGAAGCGCGCCCGGGACCGCAACTTCGACGCCATGCAGAAGGAGATGTACGGCCAGTTCGAAAACACCTTTATGATGTACCTGCCGCGCCTGTGCGAGCACTGCCTGAACCCCAGCTGCGTGGCCACCTGCCCGAGCGGCGCGATCTACAAGCGCGAAGAGGACGGCATCGTGCTCATCGACCAGGACAAATGCCGGGGCTGGCGGCTGTGCATCAGCGGCTGCCCGTACAAAAAAATCTACTTCAACTGGAAAAGCGGCAAGTCGGAAAAGTGCATCTTCTGTTATCCGCGCATCGAATCCGGCCAGCCGACCGTCTGCTCTGAGACCTGCGTCGGGCGCATCCGCTACCTCGGCGTGCTGCTGTACGACGCCGACCGCATCGAGGAGGCCGCCAGCACCGAGCATGAAACCGATCTCTACGAGCGCCAGTGCGACGTGTTCCTCAACCCGCACGACCCGGCGGTTATCGAGGAGGCGCTGAAACAGGGCATCCCGCAGAACGTCATCGACGCGGCGCAGAAGTCGCCGGTGTACAAAATGGCGATGGACTGGAAGCTGGCCCTGCCGCTGCACCCGGAGTACCGCACCCTGCCGATGGTCTGGTACGTGCCGCCCCTGTCGCCGATCCAGTCCTATGCCGACGCCGGCGGACTGCCGCAGACTGGGGGCGTGCTGCCGGCCATCGAAAGCCTGCGTATTCCGGTGCAGTATCTCGCCAATATGCTGAGCGCCGGCGACACCGGCCCGGTGCTGCGCGCCCTGAAGCGCATGATGGCGATGCGCCACTACATGCGCTCCCAGACCGTGGAGGGGGTTACCGACACCCGCGCCATCGACGAGGTGGGCCTGAGCGTGGAGCAGGTGGAGGAGATGTATCGCTATCTCGCCATCGCCAACTATGAGGATCGCTTTGTGATCCCCACCAGCCACCGCGAAATGGCCCGCGACGCCTTCCCGGAGCGCAACGGCTGCGGCTTTACCTTCGGCGACGGCTGTCACGGGTCCGACAGCAAATTCAACCTGTTCAACAGCAGCCGCATTGACGCCATCAACATCACCGAAGTGCGCGATAAGGCGGAGGGAGAATAATGCAGATCCTGAAGATTATCGGCCTGCTGATGGAGTATCCCGACGAGGTGCTGTGGGAAAACAAGGAGGAAGCGCGGCGGCTTATCCGCCGCGATGCGCCGATGCTCAGCGACTTCACCGACGGGCTGCTGAGTGCCCGGCTCATCGACAGGCAGGCCGAATGGTGCGAGGTGTTTGACCGCGGCCGGGCCACCTCGCTGCTGCTGTTCGAGCACGTGCACGCCGAGTCCCGCGATCGCGGCCAGGCGATGGTGGATCTGCTGGCGCAGTATGAAAAGGTGGGGCTGCAGCTGAACTGCCGGGAGCTGCCGGACTATCTGCCGCTCTACCTGGAGTATCTGAGCGTGCTGCCGGAGGCGGAGGCCCGGGAAGGGTTACAGAACGTGGCACCGATCCTGGCGCTTCTCGGCGGGCGGCTGAAGCAGCGCGGGGTGCCCTGGCACCGGCTGTTTGACGCCCTGCTCCAGCTGGCGGGCAGTTCGCTGACGAGTGACAGTGTCACCAAACAGGTTGGCAGCGAGCCGCGGGACGATACCCGCCAGGCCATCGACGCCGTCTGGGAGGAGGAGCAGGTGAAGTTTATCGAGGATAACGCCACGGCCTGCGACAGCTCGCCGCTTCAACATTATCAACGACGCTTTAGCCAGGACGTTGCGCCTCAGTACGTCGACGTCAGCGCGGGAGGCCCGAAATGATGCATTATCTGAACGTCTTTTTTTACGACATTTACCCTTACATCTGCGCCACGGTCTTTTTTATCGGCAGCTGGCTGCGCTATGACTACGGGCAGTACACCTGGCGCGCCTCCTCCAGCCAGATGCTGGACAAGCGCGGAATGGTGATCTGGTCGAACCTGTTCCATATCGGCATTCTGGGGATCTTCTTCGGCCACCTGTTCGGTATGCTGACCCCGCACTGGATGTACGCCTGGTTCCTGCCCATCGCGGTGAAGCAGCAGATGGCGATGTTCCTCGGCGGGGTGTGCGGCGTGCTGACCCTGATCGGCGGCGCGGGGCTGCTGTGGCGTCGCCTGACCAACCAGCGGGTTCGCGCCACCTCCACCACGCCGGATATCATCATTATGAGCATCCTGCTGCTTCAGTGCCTGCTGGGACTGAGCACCATCCCGTTTTCGGCCCAGTATCCGGACGGCAGCGAGATGATGAAGCTGGTCGGCTGGGCGCAGAGCATTGTCACCTTCCGCGGCGGCTCGTCGGAGATGCTGACCGGCGTCGCCTTCGTCTTCCGGCTCCACCTGGTGCTGGGGATGACCATCTTCCTGCTGTTCCCGTTCACCCGGCTGGTGCACGTCTGGAGCGCGCCGTTTGAATACTTTACCCGGCGCTACCAGATCGTGCGCTCACGCCGCTAATCCCGGCTGCCCGGCGGCGCAATGCCAGCCGGGCCTGTTCTGCGGTATATCCCCTCTTACCCACCGCGTTATCCTCTCATCGTTTTCCGGCCGTGCTGCGATTAGCCCGACGGCGTCGGGCAGATTGTCCAGCGCTGAAAAGGGATATTTGTAATAATGGATACGCAGAAAAGCCGGGGCCATTCAGCTCCGTTGCCGCGTTACTCGCCGTGTATCTGGAATAACCAACTAATTACGGCTCGTGCCTTGCCCCGGACCTGAATGACCGCCAGCGACGCTCACGAACGGTTATGGGATACAGCCTAAAGGAATAGACATGATTAAATATGCTGTAACCTTTTTAGCAACAACAATCGTTCTGATGCTGTTTTTATTGAGCCGATTATCTGACTTTGACTTTGGGGACGCACGGCAGCGCATCATCTCTTTCGAACATCATCAGAATGTGCTGGAGGGAACGTTGCTTCTTCCTCCCGGTAAAACGTCGCCTCCGTTTGTGCTGTTAATTCACGGCGATGGCCCTCAGGATCGCTGGTCTGAAGAGGGCTACATTCCGCTGGTTAACCACCTTCTCTCCCGGGGAATCGCCGTTTTTTCATGGGATAAGCCCGGCGTAGGGAAAAGTAGCGGTAACTGGCTGGCGCAGACGATGTCCGATCGCGCAGAGGAGGCTGCGTTCGCGTTACAAAAACTGAGAGAACAGCCGGAACTGCAAAACAGTCGCGGAGGATATCTGGGATTTTCGCAGGCTGGCTGGGTCGTTCCCCGGGCGAGTCAGGAGGCTCCCGTCGACTTTCTTATCCTGGTCGGGGCGGCAATTAACTGGCGAAACCAGGGAATCTACTATACGGGACAGCGGCTTAAGGCCGAGGGGCATACCGGAGCCGCTATTGTGCAGGCGAAACGGCGTGAAGCTGAGGCTTTTGATCGTCAGTTTACAGCAGAAGCGGCGGCATTGCCCTGCCGCTCCCGATGTACGCGGCAGGACTTCGAGCGCAGAAATTCCCGGGCTGATGCCACGCGGGACATTACCGCCCTTCATACTCCGGTATTAATTCTGATGGGGGGAGATGACCGAAATGTGGATCCTGATGAAACAATAGCGGTCTGGTCCAGTATGCTGCCTGCGGACACGCACCGCTGTATCAGGCGGATAGAGGGGGCCACGCACGGGCTGCTGCGTAGCGCATGGTTTGATTATCAACAGGCAGCTCAGTGGCCCTGGTGGAAACAGGGATTATTTGTGCTGTCCGGAAAACACGCCTGGTCGCCGGGAGCGCTCAACATCCTCTCATCATGGATCGTCAATCAGGCGTGTGGGGAGTGAACTGCATTCTTATGACCTCGCGAAAGCCAAACAGCGGAGCCAAAAAACCGATATTTTTGCGCCCCGTTTCATAAAAACCCCTATGCGCATACAGCCTTCTTGCGCCGCTATTATCGGCAATGACGTCAAGAATCAGCTGCTTATTCTGTTGGCAGGCGGTGTGCTGGATGTGGGACAGCAGCATCTGCCCGATCCCCCTGCCGCGAGCGGATTCATTAACGCACAGGCTTTCGATCATGAGTTCATGGTCAGCGGGCTTGTAGTCCAGCTGTTTCATTATCAGCGCGCGAAGCAGACCGCTGGCGATACCGTATTCCTGGTAAAAATGAGTAAGCGTGAGATTAAGAAACCCCCTCGCAGCGCTTTTTATGGCGGCAAAACCGACCAGCTTTCCTGCGGCATCAATCGCACAGAGCGTTGATTCTGGATCTATTCCCCGGGCCAGAAGTCGCAGGGCTCTCTCTTCCGGTCCAAGGGAAAAACGTAATTTACGGGAGAACGCGCTCCAGAAAAGATCAAGCGCCGCACGGCGCTGTTCGGCAGGAAGCCCGCTTACAAGAGAAATGGGGGGCGGAGCCTTTAACGTCCTTTTATCAGGCATGGCAAGATCCTTCGTTGATGGCGTATCAGGCCGGGGCGTTGCTGGCGTGAAGCAATGCCAACGCGCCCGGCATAGTCTCTCTTAATTCCGAACCAGGGCAAAGCGCGTGCCGTACGGCACGACCGGCACAGGCACACAGCCTAACACAGCCTTATTCGCACCGTGATGCCCGGCTATTTCCCCGCCTCCGGGTGCGTGTCAAACGCCGCCATCACCCGGGCCAGCTCGGCCTCGCTGAAGCCGTGCTTTGGGTCATCCACCCCTAGGCCAAACCGCGCCTGCAGCAGCGCGTAGAGCGCGGCTGTGTCCGGCAGGTTGAACTGCTCGACGATGTGTCCGTCCTGATAGCGGGTGAAGTGAAAGTTGGTCAGGGTCAGCTTGCCGCCGTCCGGCTGGTGGCGACACATCAGCAGATGGTGGCGAAAATGCGACTGCGGCCAGTGTGCCGACCAGAAGTTGCCCATCACGTAGTCGCTTTGCTGCTGCACGGCCAGGTCGAAGCGATACATCGGCTGCCAGCGGTCGTGGTGGAGGAACTGCAGCACCCAGTCCGCCCTTTCCTGCAGCAGGCGATACTCGCCGTGCGGCGTCTTTTGCGACAGACCGGCGCACAGACGAATCGGGGCGGTGAGGGTCTGGCCGCCGAAACCGACGTCGGCAATCCACCTCTCCTCCTCCAGCTCGACCAGCAGCAGACGATGGGTGCGCGGCGGCAGCGCCGACGGGTTTGTCAGCACCACGCGCCCGAGCAGGCTGCGCACGTTAAAGCCCAGCTCGCGCAGCCCCCGCTCAAACAGACCGTTCTGCTCAAAGCAATAGCCGCCGCGACGGGCGGTCAGCAGCTTTTCTTCCAGCGCGCCGTCGTCGAGCTGGATCTCGCGCGGCAGCAGGACGTCCAGGTTTTCAAAGGGAATGGTGCAGTTATGCCGCAGGTGCAGCGTCTGCAGGGTGTCGAGATTGACTTTCGGGGTTCCGGACCAGTTAAGGCGGGAGAACCAGGCGTTTACAACGGAGGTCATTGAGGGGTTCCTGTGGACAGACCCTGTCGGGTGTGGCGGGATTATAGACCAGACGAAGCCGCACGGGCCAGCGCGCCGTGGCTTTCGCCTTTGCTCAAGTACTGATTTTTTCTGCGGTGCAATCCTGGCAACAAGGTTTTCATTATGAAGGCCAAATCGCTCAGCATTTACCAGCGATCAATGGTCTTGCTAACCGGTGACCCGGCCTTTCTTCAGTGATTCCGGCAAAGACAGGCGGCCGGAGTCATATCTGGTGAGGCGTCAGCATTCCGTATTTTCTTTGTCAGTGGTCAATGTTTACTTAATTAAAATTGTGCCAGTCTACGCTTTTATGGATTCGACAAATCAGACAGGGAGTCAACATGATAATCAGTCCGCCGTTTGTCCGCCCCCGGAACGCCGGGGAAAGTGACCCGTCATGGGTCAACAGAATGATGCCCGTGGATATAAACCGGGATTTCCCGCTCAACCGGCACGCATCATGGCACGGTGGTGTGCATATTCTCCACACTGACCGCAATGAGGAAGGCTACGACCGCATTGAGTTTGTCCGCGCGATTGCGGATGGGGAAGTTGTTTCTTTTCGTTCTCCGTCTTCTACAGATAGACGCGATACTTTCCCGCTGAATTATGATGGCAGAACCGATGACGGATATGTGCTGCTGAAGCATCAGACCGATATCGGTGAAAACTGTAGTGTCGTGTATTACTCCCTGTACATGCATCTCATGGATCGCCTGGCTCCGGCAATCAGGGCCGGAGCCAAAATCTGGCGCAAGGATCGCATCGGGCAGAGCGGCATGGTTAGCGAAACCAACGCCTTTCATTTTCAGGTGTTCTGTGACAACGAGAATATGTTGAAACTGACCGGACGCACCACGCCCGAACTCGATATCACCCGTGACGGCAGAACCGACACCCTGTACGGCGATATCCATTTTTATCTGCCGCCCGGTACACACTTTTATGAATCGGTGCCTAATGCGGCCTCGCCGGACACGTATCGCCTGAATCCCGTTCATACCAGTACCGAACCACTGTTCGTCAGCATGACCTTCGAAAAAGGCGACTGTACGATGGTCACCCGCAGGCAGAACACCGCCGCAGAGGCGCTTTTCGACACGGTGGGGGAACCGCTGATCAATACCGATGTTGATCAAAATGATGAAACAGCGAAGTATGAATACAATCTGTATAAGACCGCCGGGCGTCTGTACCCGCAGAATCCGTCTGCCGGGTTCGAGCTGCTCCGCTTCGGGCGGATCATCAGTGCAGAATATGAAACCCTGACGCCTGCTAATGCCCCACTGTGGCGTACCGTCAGCTTCCCCGGCGGAACGGGTATGGTCAATCTGGCTTCTTCTGATATCAAAAAGTTCAGCGATGCCGACTTCCCGCACTGGACGGGCTGGCGGATGGTGGATGGTGGATGATGACACGGACAATAACAGCCAGTGTAATTCCCCCTTTATCGCCGGATTACAGGAAAGCGGGCATCTCAGCGATCTGAACAGCCGTCTGGTCTGCCATTTTCCGCTGGAATGGAATGCGACCACCTTTGATCAGCGCTATGCCTGGCTCAAAACAGGCTCTGACGATGTTCCAGCCATGTCTGAAGAGGACTATGAACGGCTGAAAAGTCATGCCTCAGCGCTCTGTTTTGACACGGGCGAACACGGGACCGGTCGGTTATGGCATTTCCACCCGGGGGCCTTCATCACCCATTTCCGCAAATGCTGCTGGCTGAGCAAATCAGAACTGAAGCAGCTTGTTCCCCGAAACGCGTTAAGGATGGCCGGGCGGAATGATTACCGCTGGGAGGCTATCCGCTACCGGGACGGCCCCAACACTATTGCGGACAATATCCGTACGCACATAAACAGAACAATGCAGAAGCACCTGATAACCACCCCGCTGCGCATTGCCTGCTTCCTGGGGAACGGCATTCAGGAAACGGGCTGGCTCGAGACGATGGAAGAGGGATACCGCTATACGGTAACAGATCCGCGTACGCATCAGGTCATTCGACGCTACAACATCTGGTATTACCCGTGGTACGGGCGCGGCCTGTTACAGTTGACTAATCCTGAAAACTACTTTGACTATTTCAGTTTCAGGGGACGAACCTGCCCGGAAAATATCAGGAACACCCTGATAAATGAATACAGTCGTCTGTATTTACACCGGGGCATTCGCTACACTGACAATCGCTTGTCTGATACCGAAAACCACGTCCCTGAAAATATTATCCAGTGGCGGAATAACGTTAGCAGCGATCTCCATGAAGCGGCCAGCAGCGCCGGGTTTTACTGGGTATCAATGAATATGGCGTATTACGCCGATGCCGAACATGTACTGGAGCGGTGCCGCGTCAACACGCGGGGAGGCGAGATAAAGGTTTACTATCGCAGCCCGGCCTTCTGGCGGGCCAGCGCCGCCGTTAATTTGCCCGGTCGGATCAATAACGGACACTATCAGGGACTGAATGGTTTTGATACCCGCTGCTGCGTCTACGGTAGTGCGATAGCCGTCCTCACCGAGCAGAGATTTCCGGATAGCCATAATAACCCGGTCAACGAAAAACCTGAATCAGAACAGTTAAGGAGAGGTTGATGAGTCAAATTTTAATTTTATTGACTCTGGTATTGTTATCACAAAGCGCAGTGAGTGCCATTATCCCAGAAATATCTATTCCATCTGATTTTAATAAAGACAGATTTGCTAATTATTACAATGATATAACTACTGCTGGTTATGGTGGTAGACGTTGTGGTTATGTATCCTTTAAAAATTTCTACCCGCCTGAATACACAACATTGAAAATAAAACGCCCTCTGTTTGATACTTGGCTTTGTCTGTATACAGTTGATGTTACACATGACGGGTATGGGCCGGGGCAGGTACTGCCTGAAAAGGTCTACTTTGATAAAAAAACAGGAATATGGAAAAAGAAAAAGTACTCCCTAAGCAAAGAGGGCACACAGCGTTCTCTGGACGTTTATGGCATCAAAAGCCTGAGCGAGTTGCAGCCTCTGGAGCTGTATAATATCCAGTCCGTCAATGCCCGGGGCTATGCGGTAATAAATCGCAATATTCCCCTACGAGAAAAGAAAAAAGGGGTGAAGAAAAACTTATCATTCTGTCTGATACGTGGCGAAGCTGCATTTTGTGGTTCAGGCTCAATGATCAACGTCGTCAACGGGAAGGAAGTCGATTTCACCCCCTATATGCTTAAATCCCTTGAAACGGTCGAAATAGGTCTGCCGGAAAAATCAAATAACACCAGGGGCTGAATGGTTTTGATGCCCGCTGCTGCGTCTACGGCAGCGCGATAGACGTCTTCACCGGGCAGAGATTCCCGTTAACCCAGTCAACGAAAAAACCGAATCAGACCAGCTAAGGAGATGATGATGAAAAAATTATTACTACTGATGACAATCCCTTTTTTTTCCTCTNCAGCTAAGGAGATGATGATGAAAAAATTATTACTACTGATGACAATCCCTTTTTTTTCCTCTGGAAAAATAACGCCGGAGATAACCACTCCAGACAGCTTCAGTGAGTTGTCTTTCGAGCAGCTAACATTACACAGAGGTAACTATCTGGCAGATACTGGCTGCGGAATTGTTTCATTAAAATTATTCCACCCAGCAGAGCATAATAAATACCCGCCACCAGCATCCTGGCTTTGCCTGTTTCCTGTTGATGTCATCAAAGACGGATACGGGCCGGGGCAGGTACTTCCTGAAAAGGTCTACTTTGATAAAAAAACAGGAATATGGAAAAAGAAAAAGTACTCCCTAAGCAAAGAAGGCACAAAACGTTCTCTGGATGTTTATGGCATCAAAAGCCTGAGCGAGTTGCAGCCTCTGGAGCTGTATAATATCCGGTCAGTCAATGCCCGGGGCTATGCGGTAATAAACCGCAATATTCCCCTGGAGGAAAAAAAGAAAGGGGTGAAGAAAAGACTGTCATTCTGCCTGATACAAAACCATAGCTATTCTGCTTTCTGCGGTTTTGGCTCAATAATCAACGTCGTCGACGGAAAAGAGATCGATTTCACCCCCTATATGCTTAAATCCCTTGAAACGGTCGAAATAGGTCTGCCGGAAAAATCAAGTATCCCCAGGGACTGAATGGTTTTGATGCCCGCTGCTGCGTCTACGGCAGCGCGATAGCCGTCCTCACCGGGCAGAGATTGCCGTAAACCCGGTCAACGAAAAACCCGAATCAGACCAGCTAAGGAGAGGCTGATGAAAAAATTATTACTGCTGATGGCAATCCCGTTTTTTTCCTCAGGAAAAATAACGCCGGAGATAACCACTCCAGACAGCTTCAGTGAGTTGTCTTTCGAACAGCTAATATTACATAGAGGCAACTACCTGGCGAATACGGCTGACTGCGGAATTGTTTCATTAAAATTATTCCACCCAGCAGAGCATAATAAATACCCGCCACCAGCATCCTGGCTTTGCCTGTTTCCTGTTGATGTCATCAAAGACGGATACGGCCCAAACAGATCGCTTGCTGAAAAGGTCTATTTTGATAAAAAAAACAGGGTTTTGGAAAAAGAAAAAATATAACCGTAACAAGGAAGAAACCCGGCGTTCTCTGGACGTTTATGGCATCAAAAGCCTGAGCGAGTTGCAGCCTCTGGAGCTGTATAATATCCGGTCAGTCAATGCCCGGGGCTATGCGGTAATAAACCGCAATATTCCCCTGGAGGAAAAAAAGAAAGGGGTGAAGAAAAGACTGTCATTCTGCCTGATACAAAACCATAGCTATTCTGCTTTCTGCGGTTTTGGCTCAATAATCAACGTCGTCGACGGAAAAGAGATTGATTTCACCCCCTATATGCTTAAATCCCTTGAAACGGTTGAAATAGGTCTGTCGGAAAAATCAAATACCACCAGGGGCTGAATGGTAGTTTCTTTCGGTCAGGTCGCCTGTCAGCCGGTTCTGACGTGATGAGGCTCACAATATAAATTGTATGGGCACCCGGCGGGTATTCCGTTTCTCTTTTATTGACTCAGCCTGGCGGTTAATTAGGTAAATAAGCATGCAAAGAGAGGGACATGATGAAAAATGGGAATATGCGGGCCACCTGGGTATCCAGTGTGGTTAACCTGGACTGGCCTTCCGCCTCCTCGCTCACTATCCAGGATGACGCTGCGCGCGTTAAACGCCAGAAAGAAGAGATGACCAGTATTCTTGACGATATCGTGGCAATGAACATGAACGCCGTGATATTTCAGGTGGTTCCCTGTGCTGATGCGCTCTATGCATCAGACTTACTGCCCTGGTCAAAATACCTGACCGGGACGCTGGGCAAAAATCCCGGCTTCGACCCCCTTGCCTGGGCGATTGAACAGGCTCACGCAAGAAACATTGAGCTTCACGCCTGGGTCAATCCGTACCGCATCTCAATGAATACCCGCGATGCCACCGTCGATGAACTGAATCACTCATCTCCCGATTCCGCGCCCAGCGTTTACAGAACGCATCCTGAATGGACCGGGGTCGCGTATAACCGTTTTGTTCTTGACCCCGGTATTCCGGAAGTTCAGGCCTGGGTCACCGGTATCGTTGAGGAAATCGTCACCCGGTACGACGTCGACGGTATTCAGTTCGATGATTACTTCTATTACGAATCCGCGGACTCACCGCTGGACGACGACGCCACCTGGCAGAAGTACGGTCAGGGCTTTACCACTAAAGGCGACTGGCGAAGACACAATACATATTCCCTGGTTAACGCTTGTCAACGGCGGATTAAGGCCATTAAACCCGATGTCAGTTTCGGTGTCAGCCCTGCCGGCGTGTGGCGAAATAAGTCTGATGACCCGCAGGGGTCAGACACGCAGGCCGGGGCACCAAACTACGATTCAGCGTATGCGGACACGCGGAAGTGGGTGCTTGACGGCATCATAGATTATATCGCGCCCCAGGTTTACTGGCCCTTTGCCCGCAAAGTCGCCCGGTATGATGTGATAACCCGGTGGTGGGCCGATACCGTCAGAGGTACTGGTGTTGCGCTGTATATCGGCATCGCGCTTTACAAGGTCGGTACCCCTTCAGCCGCTGAACCTGACTGGACGGCTGAAGGTGGCGTGCCCGAAATCACCCGACAGCTTGACCTGAATGATTCCCTGACTGACGTGGGCGGCTGCATACTGTTTCGCCATATGTTCCTGAGAGAGCCGCAGACGCAGCAGGTTGTTGAGTATCTGAAAGCGCGCTGGGCAGCAGCCGGATGTCTGGCGAAAAAAGAAGAGGAGATATAAATGTACCCCATCGATTATAACAGCTACCGCTCTGTCAAGGGTTTTAACCGGCGCGTGCGTTTTCTTGTCATGCACTACACCGCCGTTGATTTCGCCGCATCTGTGCGGGCACTTGCCGGTGATGGCACCGTGAGTGCGCATTACCTGGTCCCGGACCCGGACGACAAAACGTACATTGCAGCCGGTTTTAACGACATGCGTGTTTTTAACCTGGTTGATGAAAATGAACGCGCCTGGCATGCCGGGGTCAGCTCCTGGGCCGGGCGAAGCAATCTTAACGACACAGCCATCGGAATTGAGGTGGTTAATCTGGCCAGTGATAATGACGGCGTGTTCGTCTTTCCTCCCTATAACCCGGTTCAGATTGGCGCAATCAAAGAGCTGGCAATTAATATCCTTCAGCGGTATCCGGACATCAGCCCCGTGAATGTCGTGGGGCATTCCGATATTGCGCCGGGCAGGAAAAGCGACCCCGGGGCCGCGTTCCCGTGGAAATCACTGTATGAAGCCGGAGTGGGGGCATGGTATGACGATGACACACGGTCAGCTTATCTGGCGCAGTTTACCGTCGGGGGGATCCCGTCTAATGAGGATATCATTGCCAGGCTGAAGACCTGGGGCTATGACGTCTCCGGCGCAACAACCGCACCGGGGCTTCAGCTGCTTGTCCGGGCCTTCCAGCTCCATTTTCGCCAGGATAACTACGACGGCATTATTGATGCAGAAACGGTGGCCGTTCTTTATGCCCTGGTTGACAAGTATTTTCCACTAACAAAGAAGTCAAATCTAAAAAGTAATGATCGTCCGCCGCGCAGCAGATGTCAGCGTAACAAAAACAGCGGTGAACATATTGCTAAGGAAGATAAATATGATCCAGATAAAAAGCACAGCATTTAAAGAATCCGCGCTCCTCGTTCTTGTGCTTTTCCTGTCCGGGTGTGTGACCAACTCACAGACCATGGTGAAGAAAACAGCTTCCCAGGCTAACGCGCCTGAACGAAAAGTCTGTTCCCGTCAAAAAGGGACGGTATTCCTGATTGCAAGCTCGTCGCAATATGACGAGAACGTCATCCCGGAGATTGAGACGGCGTTTTCCCGCCAGTGCTACGCGGTTGACAAACGATATCTCGACCAGAAGCCTACCAGGCTGGGTTACGTCAATACGGATGAAAAGCGGGCCCGGACCCTCATTAATGCTCTCAGTGACCGCAATGTACATTACCTCTGGTTTATCAGGGGCGGCTCGGGGGCATTCAATCTTTACCCTGCCCTGCATGCAAGCCGGCAGCGTATTTCAGCCTCAACGCCGAAAACCCTTATCGGCTTCAGTGACGTCACGGCCATTCACAGCTTTGTCAGCCATGAGTTGAACTGGCCTGGCGTGCATGGCGCGGTGGCGTCTTATAATAAAGAGATGCATGAGATTGATAACAGTAAAAAACTCAGCATGAACAACAGCCTGAATGAAGTCTTTGAAGCCCTGTCTCACGGGATAAATTACACCGGCATCGAGCCGATGAACCGTCATGCAGCAAGAACAGTGAGTGGTAAACTGGATGGCGGGAACCTGACCCTGGTTCAGTCTCTGTTTTCCACTGTCTTTGAGGGCAGTTATACGGATAAAATTATGATGCTGGAAGATACGGGGGTAACGCCTAAACAGCTTGACCGCACCCTGCATCAGATAGAGTACAGCCGGAAATTTCACCCACGCGGTGTTATTTTTGGTCAGTTTTACGGCCTGAATGCCAGTGACGAAGAAAAATTGCTTTACCGATATGTGATAAAACAGTTTGCCGGGCGCGTTAACTATCCAGTTTATTATTACCCGAAATTCGGGCATGGCGAAACTAATCAGCCATTTATTCTGAATCATCAGGCCGGTATTTTATGCAGCAGCCTGTCCCGGTTGTGCAGCCTGACCCAGACGCCTGTAAATGAATAACCTGAATTAATGTGAGCCGGTGGCGTTTTTCATTTGCAGTTAATTGTGAGCCGTTACATTTACAGCGAAAAAATAACGGCCAGCCTGAATAAACAAAGAGGGAAAACCCGCGCTTTCCCTCTTTGTCGGCAGAGATTACAGGGCGATGCGGATCACCTCGTCCGGCTGGGTTGCCTCCTGCTCGCGGGTAGATTTCTGCTTCACGCTGACGTAGAGGGTTTTGCCGTCTCCGGACAGCGCCAGGCTGTTAGGATGGGTTGGGGTATCGTAGGTTTTAACGACCTTATAGCTTTTAGCGTCGATGACGCTCACTTTACCCGCCTGGCGATGGGTGACGTAGGCTTCATTACGCGCCGGGTTAAACAGCACGGCCAGCGACTCCGGCGCGGCGACCTTCGCCAGCACGTTGCCGTTATCTGTATCAACGACCAGCACTTCGGCAGCTTTTGAATCAGTGATAAAGGCGCGGTGGCCGGCGGTATCCAGGCTCAGGTTAATAAAGAAGTGCTCTTTGCCATCGTCCAGCAGCTTCTTGCGGCTGAGGATCTTATTGGTCGCCGTGTCGATGGTAATCAATTCACCGTCGGCGTTGGTGGTGTACAGGCGCTTCGCTTTGGCGTTCAGCGCCAGGCCGGTGCTCATCCTGCCGGTGTTCTGGATCGCGGTTTTCAGCGCGATGGTTGCGCCGTCCACAACCCAGATCGCGCTCTCTTTGCCGATACCGCTGATATAAACCGTGTTGGTCGTCTCATCGGTGACCAGTTCGCGTGGGCTGAGTGGGTGGACCTCCTTCGAGCGCTGGCGCTCATCCAGCACCAGTCGCCCTTTCACTTCCCCCGTTTTCGCATCAATGGCCGTTACCGCGCTGTTGACGGTATTACCGAACCACAGCGTCTGGGTTGCGTTGTTGATGGTGGCACCGAACGGCTTCAGATCGTTATGAATAGCCTGGGTGACTTCCAGCGTCACCGGGTCCAGACGGTAGACCACCCCGCCCTTGTCCAGCTTCCGGCTCTGCGAAGTGGCCAGCCACAGCGCGTTCTCCTGCTGGCTGTAAGCCATTTCATAAGCGCCCTTGCCTACGGCTTTACGCAGCATTTCCTCTGCCGCCTGCGTGCTGAATGATGAAGCAACCAGCAGAGAACCCAGCAGTAAAGAACCGCGCAGGCGCGATGAGAACAGTTGACGTAATTGCATGACGACTCCCTTTGATAAATACGGATATGAATGAATTGCTTCACATGGCTGACGTAAGCGATATCGCGCTTCGCTTTTTCATAGATGGGAATGGTAATCATTATTCATCTGAATGTGGAGCGTTTCTTCGCATCCTGGCTACAATTTTCATAATTTCTCCATTAATGCTTAACGCATGGCGTTACAAGGCGGTGTCTCACTCAGGCCCGGAGCAAGGCGCGGGCCGTAATGAAGGAACGCTCAGCGCCTGGCTTTTGATTACCTCACCTACTTATGGATAACGGGTCCCTTCATGAAGAGAGTCTCCGCACGACAAAACGCCCTCCCCGCGCTGTTATTCCCGCTTTTTCTTTCACCCACCGCCCTTGCGGAAGACGTCGACGATAAGCAGACGATGGTCGTCAGCGCCACGCCGCAGGTGGTGTCTGAACTGGATACCCCCGCCGCCGTCAGCGTGGTGGAGGGAGACGATATACGCCAGGCAACGCCGCGCATTAATCTCTCCGAATCGCTGACCGGTGTGCCGGGCCTGCAGGTGCAGAACCGGCAGAACTATGCTCAGGATCTGCAGCTGTCGATTCGCGGCTTTGGTGCCCGTTCAGCCTATGGCGTGCGCGGTATTCGTCTGTACGTGGACGGCATTCCGGCCACCATGCCGGACGGCCAGGGCCAGACGTCAAATATCGATCTCAGCAGCGTAAAAAGCGTTGAGGTGCTGCGTGGCCCCTTTTCCGCGCTGTACGGCAACGCCTCCGGCGGGGCGATCAACGTCGCCACGGAAACGGGGAGCCAGCCGGCCGTCGTCGAGAGCAGCGGTTATTACGGCAGCTATGGCAGCTGGCGCTACGGCCTGAAGGCCAGCGGCGCGACGGGAGACGGCACCCGGCCGGGCGACGTGGATTACACCGTTTCCACCACCCGCTTTATCACCCACGGCTACCGCGACCATAGCAGCACGCGCAAGAACCTGGCGAATGCGAAGCTTGGGGTACGTCTTGACGACGTCAGCCATTTGGCCCTGATAGTGAACAGCGTGGAGATTAACGCCGGCGATCCCGGCGGCCTGACAAAGGCGGAATGGCGTGCCGATCCGCAGCAGTCGCCGCGGGCGGAGCAGTACAATACCCGCAAAGACCTGCGGCAGACTCAGGCAGGGCTGCGCTATGAGCGTCAGCTGAGCGAGCGGGATGACCTGAGCGTGATGCTGTATGCCGGAGAGCGGGAGACCACCCAGTACCAGTCGATACCGATGGCCCCGCAGCTCAGGCCGTCCCACGCCGGGGGCGTCATCAGCCTGCAGCGGCACTATCAGGGCGTTGACGGCCGCTGGACTCACCGCGGCCGGCTGGGAGTGCCCGTCACCTTCACCGCCGGCCTGAGCTATGAAAATATGAGCGAAAACCGCAAAGGATATACCAACTACCGCCTGAGCGACGGCGTGCCACAGTATGGCCATAAAGGCGACCTGCGGCGCAACGAGCACAATCTGATGTGGAACGCCGATCCCTATCTGCAGACTCAGTGGCAGCTGATGGAAAAGCTCACGCTGGAGGCCGGGGCGCGCTACAGCTCGGTCTGGTTTGACTCAAACGATCGCTATGTGACACCCGGCAACGGCGACGACAGCGGGAGCGTCGGCTACCATGAATGGCTGCCCGCAGGCGCGCTGAAATATGCCGTCACCGACGCATGGAATATTTATCTCGCCGCAGGACGAGGCTTTGAGACGCCGACCATTACGGAACTCTCCTACCGGGCCGATGGCCGGAGCGGAATGAACTTCGACCTCAAACCCTCGACCAACAATACCGTTGAGATCGGCAGCAAAACTCGCCTCGGCGACGGCCTGCTGACCGGGGCGCTGTTTCAGACCAGTACCGATAACGAGCTGGTCGTGGACGCCAGCAGCGGCGGACGGACCACCTGGAAAAACGCCGGCAAAACCCGCCGCCAGGGAGCGGAGCTGTCGTGGGAGCGACGCTTCGCTGGCGACTGGCGGGTGAAGACCAGCTGGACCTGGCTGGACGCCACCTATCGCCGCAACGTCTGTAAAGATACGGGCTGCAACGGTAACCGGCTGCCCGGCATTGCCCGTAATATGGGCTATGCGTCGGTTACCTATACGCCTGACGAGGGCGGGTACGCCGGTGCCGATGCCCGCTATATGGGCGATATGATGGCGGATGATAAAAACAGCGCCAAAGCCCCCTCTTTTACTACGGTCGGGCTTAGTACCGGCTATAAAATTAGCTACCGCGGCCTGACGGTCGATATTTTCGGGCGGGTGGATAACCTGCTGGATAAAGAGTACGTCGGTTCAGTTATCGTTAATGAATCGAACGGCCGCTATTATGAACCGGCGCCTGGGCGAAATTACGGCGTGGGAATGAATCTGGCATGGCGCTTTGAATAGCAAAGCGCCATGCACCTGGCTTATGGCCCGGCTCAGTGGCTATCTGTCCGGTATAAGTCGCGTCGGCACTGCAGGCAGAAATGAACTCGCTTACCGGGATACTTGCGCCATAAATAACTTTTAATTTCCGGTGACCCGCAGTAATAGCATTGTGTTCCTCTGCCGGTGCGGGTGGTCGGGTGAATGCGCCAGTATTCTTCGAGGGTAGGATAATTTTGTCGCCACTCTTTATCATTAACGCGAATAAACAGATACCACAATAGCCATAAAAAGGGTAAAGACAGAATATATGAATAATGAACCTTGAATAATATTATTATTGCAACGACTACTGCTATGGCAGACGCCTGGCGCGGATGGCGTTTCACCCACCGGCCCGTGCGATAGCCGATACCCTCTGAGGCCTTAATATGCTGATTCATAAGATCGTCCCTGTGAATGTAATCCACGGGCTATGATAGAATATTTCGCCAGAAAAGGCAGGCCTTAAAGGCCTGGTTCACCAGGCGTTATTAGCGCAGACAGCGCGTACCCGCAGTAACTGAGGATGATCCGCGAGGCTCACCGGGAGGCCGACTTTACGGGCGTTCAAAACGCGATGTGTTTTATGCAGGCACGGCTCAGGTTCAAAATAGTAAGTAAACCCGCCTGATGGGTCAGACTCTAACCTCTGACCCACTAAATATCTGATTACCCTCGCCTGCGTCGGGGCGCAAAATAAGCAGGCCCCACGGGGATAAATTTCAGCAGTCGGGAAGCTATTCAGGCACGGCGTCGCTGGCGTACTGCTGCTTAACGATAGCGCTATTTTTATGAATTACCTCCAGCAGACGGCGACGGCTCAGCTCTTTATCGCCGCTCTCCAGGGCGGCCAGTAAGTTCTGATAGTAGTCCACGCTGTGCCGATACGCTTTCGCCGGCGCTCCGCCATACAAAAAGTGCAGGCCCGGCCCCATCCGCACCCAGAGCTGCTCAATCAGCTCGCTCAGCGTTGGCATATTGGCATAAGCATAGATCTGAAAGCGAAACGCGCGGTTGGCCAACAGCCGCGCCTCCATAGCGCCGCTCTCGTACGCCTGCCGGTACTCCTCCAGCAGATGCCGCAGGCTCTGCAGACGGGCTTCGCTCATCTGCCCGGCGGCGGCGGCCACCGCCATACCTTCCAGCTCGCAGCGAATAGTATGAATTTCATTCAGCCCCGCCAGGCTGATTTCCGGAACCATAAAAGCCTGTGCCGGAGCGATAGCCAGCGCGCGGGCGGAAACCAGCCTCAGCAGCGCCTCCCGGACCGGGGTAATACTGATCCCCAGCTCGGCGGCAATATTTTTGGTGATAAGCCTGGCTCCGGGCTTCAATGCGCCAATGCTTAGCTGATGCTTTAATCCATTTTCCACCTGGGAGGTCAGGCTGATATGTTGCGTTTTTTCCAAACCGGGCATTCTGTTTCCTTCAATATTGATAAAGCCGCTCAGGCCGCGTTCGCGAGTCGGGGAGGCGTGCTGTCGATGCTTGCCTGGCCTGAGGTAAAGCGTGCTGTTGGTCTGAATACAGCGTGCGCAATGCGGCAACTGACGGACAGGGTCTGGCGGTTAATCCTTCGGGAATTAACCGCCAGAAAAGGGTTAGCCTGGTGTGATAAGGAGCAAAATCGTAAGAGTTCATACCGTTGCGTTATTTTTTACTTTATTAACTATCGCAGGATATTTGTAGTGCTTTAATTAAAGCTGGAAAAACAAAATTTGCACATTTTTTTCAGGCGACCGGGGCCGCCTGTTATTCTCAGTCATCGTCCGCCACGCGAATCACAACTTTACCGAAATTTTTGCCGGTCAGCAGCCCGATAAAAGCCTGCGGCGCGTTTTCCAGGCCGTCGGTGATTTGCTCGCGATAATGGATTTTGCCCTCCTCTACCCAGCGGCCCATCTCCTGGTGAAACTCGTGGATCCGGTGACCGTAGTCCTGGTTGATAATAAACCCCTGCAGCCGGATGCGTTTTTTCAGCAGCGTTGCCATCAGCAGCGGCAGGCGGTCCGGTCCGGGAGGCAGATCGGTGGCGTTATAGCCGCTGACCAGTCCGCACAGCGGGATGCGTGCCGAGGTATTCAGCAGCGGCAGAACGGCGTCAAATACCTTCCCGCCGACGTTTTCGTAATAGATATCAATCCCCTGTGGACAGGCTTCCGCCAGCCGCCGGGCAAAATCGTCGGCGTGACGATCCAGGCAGACGTCAAAGCCCAGGGTTTCAGTGGCGTGTCGGCACTTCTCCTCACCGCCGGCGATGCCCACTACCCGGCAGCCTTTGAGCTTGCCGATCTGCCCGACCGTCGCCCCAACCGGACCGGTGGCGGCGGCCACTACCAGCGTTTCGCCCTCCTTCGGCTGACCGATATCCAGCAGCCCCATCCAGGCGGTGAAGCCGGGCATACCGAGGATGCCCAGCGACCATGACGGATGCTGCGGGTTCTCGCCCAGCTTAACCAGCCCCGTACCGTCGGAGATGTCATAATCCTGCCAGCCGCTGTAGCCAAGCACCCACTCGCCGGGGCTGTAGTCCGGGTGATTCGACGCCACCACGCGGCTTACCGTACCGCCCACCATCACTTCACCAATCCTGACCGGCGGCGAATAGGATGGCTCATCGCTCATCCTGCCGCGCATATAGGGATCAAGCGAAAGATAGATGCTGCGCAGCAGAACCTGCCCTTCGCCAGGGGTGGCGACCTCGTCCTCTTCAAAGCGGAAATTACTCTCTACCGGCGCGCCCTGCGGACGTGACGCCAGCACCCAGCGGCGATTACGCTGTGCCTGTTGGCCCATGATTTTCTCCTCTGATTATGATGATTGATCAATAGTAGCAGTCCGTGTCGATCCTGGGTTGCCCGCAAGGTTGAGACGAACAATCAGATAAACGCAGGGAGAGCCGGTTTCGTTCATAAACCGGCAGTCGTTCGGTGGCCCCAGCGCCAGGCAATCTCCGGCGCGCATTTCATGGCGTATTTCCCCTTCGACGAACACCAGTTCCCCCTCCTGCAGCCAGATCAGCTGTCTGGCCTGGTGATAAGAGGAGGCGGGCATGGGGATATCGCTGCCCGCCGGCAGCGTTATCTGCACCAGCTCCAGCTCCCCGCGGGGCGAGATATGGCGGCGCAGGTAGCGGCTCTGCGGATCGCTCCACACCGGCTGGTCGGCGCAGCGCAACAGCCTGCCCTCCTGCATCTCGGCGCGGGCGATCAGCGTCGACATGCTGATGCCAAAGGCACCGGAAAGCCGCCCCAGCAGCGTCGCCGTCGGGCTGCTCTCTCCGCGCTCTATTTTGTGGATCATCGCGCGCGACACGCCCGCCAGTCCGGCAAGCTCCGTCAGCGACCAGCCGCGCGATTCGCGTTCAAGACGAATTCTTGCCGCGATCCGTTGATTTATGCTGTCTTCAATAGTATTCATAACGTAATACTATAGTGAACAATCGCTGAGGTTCAATATGACCATTCGGTTTGCCGGAAAAGAGGACTGCGCCGCCATCGCGGAGATTTATAACCATGCGGTGCTGCATACGGCGGCGATCTGGAACGATGAGACGGTGGATGTCGACAACCGCATCGCCTGGTATGAAGCGCGGCAGCTGGCGGGCTATCCGGTGCTGGTCAGCGAAGAGAACGGCACGGTGACCGGCTACGCTTCGTTTGGCGACTGGCGCAGCTTTGACGGCTTTCGCCATACCGTGGAGCATTCGGTTTATGTGCATCCGGACCACCTGGGAAAAGGGCTGGGGCGAGCGCTGCTTGGCAGACTGATTGAAGAGGCGCGCGCCTGCGGCAAACACGTGATGGTGGCGGGCATTGAATCGCAGAATCGGGCGTCACTCCGGCTGCATACGGCGCTGGGCTTTAGCATCACCGCGCAGATGCCGCAGGTTGGCACTAAATTTGGCCGCTGGCTGGATCTGACCTTTATGCAGCTGCAGCTTGACGATCGTCAGGAGCCGGACGGGCGACAATGAATCACGCATCTACCCTCGCCTTTCTGATCGCGGCGGGCATTGGTCTGGTGGTGCAGAACACCCTGATGGTGCGCATCAGCCAGAACGCATCGACGATCCTTATCGCCATGCTGCTGAATTCGCTGGTGGGAATGGCTCTGTTCGTCAGCATCCTGGGCTTCAGACAGGGAGCCGCGGGGTTTGGCGAGCTGCTCTCCAGCGTACGCTGGTGGACCCTCATTCCCGGCCTGCTGGGATCGTTTTTTGTCTTCGCCAGCATCAGCGGCTATCAGAACGTCGGCGCGGCCACCACTATTGCGGTGCTGGTCGCCAGCCAGCTGATCGGTGGCCTGGCGCTGGATATCCTGCGCAGCCAGGGCGTACCGCTGCGGGCGTTAATCGGCCCGCTATGCGGCGCGGTGATGCTGGTTATCGGGGCGTGGCTGGTGGCGCGACGCGCGTTTTAAACCCGCGTCGGCTGCGGCGTGGCCGTCAGATAATCGTTCCGCCCCGGGTCAGCAGCTCCCGGCGCGCCTCCATATCTTCTTTATGCTGCCGTCCGTGGTGGGCAATGGCGGTACGCAGGCGCTGCTGCTGGGCGTAGCGCTCCTCCCGGCTCAGGGCCGCGTCATCGCTGAGGGCGATAAGCAGTTCATTCATATGAGCGATAACGCCCTCATCAATAGCAGCGTCAACGCGGGCGCTGATCTCATCCAGGTGCGACATAATGACTCCTCTGATGCTTAGCTGGGCCGCCGGAGGGTGCAGAACGCGCGGGTCGCGCGACCTGATGCGCCTGCCCCAGGGTTACCGGAGGCGGCCGGGTTTACTTTTATATACTCTAAATAATTCGAATTGCAGGACAAAGCGCAGCGCGTTTTGAACAGCCGCAGGCTGCCTTCGGTGAGAGGCAGGGATGTCTCTCATTAATCCCCGGGAGCTTACTGGAGTAAGTGACCGGGGTGAGCGAGAACAAATCAGCTAAGCTGATTTGAACGCCGCTGGCGGCGGCCCTTCAGGGTGAGGCCCCGGGGCCGAATAAAGCCAACGCACATGCAACTCGAAGTATGACGAGTATAAATCGTTGCTCGTCAGGCTGCGCGACGTAGAACGTTTTACCATTCCGCGGCCTGGCGGACAGGCGCATCATACTCCTTATTGCCCCGGCGCGCGGCTCTTAATACATCTACAGCCCGGCAGCACGTTGCGACATTGTCCGGAGCGGCGTTATGTCGATGCCGGAAAAAACATGATAAACTCTGTGCTTAAAAATGGAATAACAGGACTTAGTGTCTGGCCCATAAGGCTGGTTTACCTGTCATTTTGAACCAGGACAGCGCTCGCACAAAGCGCATCGCGTTTTGAACGCCCGTAGGGACGGCCCCGGGGGGAAGCTTCGCAGATCCGGTTGTGGCGTACTGTCCGTGTTCAAACTGCCCGCGGCAATTACGCCTGGCGGACAGGTACATAGTCCTCAAATTTTTAAGGAAAAAAATGGAGCTTTTTATTTCTCTGGCCTTTTTGGGTATTGGGCTTATAGTTTTCCACTGGAAACCTTATCCCTATAAAATATTATCAAGCATAATATTATATTATGCCATCAGGCATGATACACTGCTTCAGTGTATATATGTGGCAATAACAGGCATCGCATTAATCTCCCTGTGCTTTATAAAAGCCAGTAAAAACGGAAAAGAAATTTTCTATTTTTCTATGCCTTGCTGGCTGGAAATAATATCATGTGCGGTAAGGTTAATTGACCTACAACACCAGTTTTTTAAAACTTATGATATTTAAAGGGGATTGTCAGAACCGGTATGATATTCCGCATTAATACCTATTGATAGTATCTTACTTTCGCATCGAGAGGGCCAACAGGCACAGAGATTTTAGTTATTCAGAGCGAGGATGGTACATTTTTTCTGATTTTGTTAAATAAATCATATTATTTTACGAGAATGTAAATTATTTCCTTGAGATTTTTCTCAAAAGAAAGAAATAAAAGAAAAAATATACAATTACTGTCTGTATTTTCCAGGTGAAAAGAATAAAACAGCATCCGGAGTAAGAAGCAATGGTGATGTCTTTGTCCTGATGGTGCAATTCTTTACAGACGACGCATGATGTCCAATCATTTTGTCCCGATTCGGTCACGGCCCAACTTCCCACTCCTGGATATTGTCAACTGTAAGTATCTTTGTTTATCACACTGCCATTCTGACGAACTTTAACAACAATACAGCTCATATAAATAATGGGATACGGCGCATCCAGTAGCCGGTTTTGCCACTCAGTGACCTGCTCTTTTACGACGTCCATCAGCGAGGGTGACACATCGGCGTCGTACATCTCTTTGAAGGTGGCGACGATTAAACGCGCGGACGCTGCCTGGGTTCAAAGCGGCAAGTAAACCCGTCTACTGGGACAGGTTTTTAATTTTCTCAATCGCGATATTGTTGTCCGCCATCGCCTCGTTAAGGACGGCCACGGCGGTGGTGGCGTCGCGATTTTTAATGGACATGTACACTTTGATATGCGCCTCCACGCTCTCAAGCGTAATGCCCAGCGCGCGGTTAAGCTCTTCCAGATAATAATAATAAACGTCTTTAATCGAGTTCATCACGTTATAAAATACGCTGTTATGGGAGGCTCTGACAATGGCCAGGTGGAATTCATAATCCGCCTCAGAGTATTTTTTATAGTCGTTTTTATTGATCAGCATATTATTGAGCGCCTGCTCCAGCCGAAGAATATCTTCGTCGGTGGCATGGCTGACCGCCAGCTCCACGCATTTAAACTCCACCGTCTGGCGAAAGATCATCATATCGTGAAACTCTTCGCGGCTCAGGTGCATCACCGGGCGGGCGTCGTTGCTCAGCATCTGGGGCGTAAAGTGCTCGTTAACGTAGCTGCCGCTGCCCTGGCGGGTGACGATAATCCCAAGATCGCGCAGCCGCTGCACCGCGCTGCGAATACTGACGCGGCTGACGTGAAAGGATGCCGTAAGCTCTGCCTCGGATGGCAGGCGGCACCCTGCTCCCCAGGAGCCGTCCAGCAGCTTTGCCTTAATCTGTTCGAAGACCTCGTTGACCACGTTTTGTTTCTGGATCGATTTAATACTCACGCCGGTAATCCATAAGATGTCCTGTGCCTGTCATACTTCAGGCTGCATGTGTGTTGGCTTCTGGTTACTTGTCTCATCCATGAGACTCGCCCTGACGGACCGCCGCTGCGCGGCGTTCAAATCTGCTCCCGACAGATTTGTCACTCACCGAAGGCGACCTGCGGTCGGGAAAATTCGTTCCTGACGAATTTGTCGCTCGCTTGCCGCGTGATTCGGCCTGCGGCCTCACCCCTTCGGGGCCAGCGCTACGGCTGTTCAAAACGCGCCGCGTTTTGTCATGCAACTCGAATTATTTAGGGTATATGTGCGCCTGGGGTCAGCGCACGCGGCTAATCTGAGTGAGTCAGAGCATGCAAAAATAAACTATACCTCATTCCTCTTTTGACTTCACCGTGGCGTTAGCAGGATAGCCGACAATGCGCCGGCCCCACCCGCCGGGCGTTAAGAGTAGCGCTCCGCTTTCGCCGTCTGCCCCGCGCCATAGCGATCCGATACCGCGCCGTCGGCGGCGTTCTCCGGCGCGTTAAGATCCCGGTCCCGGACCTCCGGCATCAGACAGGACGACAGCAGACCGATGCAGGAGTAAGCGATCAGCATAATAAAGATGGGATACCAGGAGCCGCTGATCTGGCAGAAGATGCCCGCCAGCAGCGGCCCAAGTCCGGTGGCGAACAGGCCGCCGATCTCTTTAGAGATGGCCATCTGCGCGAAGCGGTTCTGCGAGCCGAACATCTCCGCCATGGTAATGCCCTCAATGGCCGCCTGCCCCAGCACCGCAAAGTTATGGATAAGGATCAGGCAGAGCATAATGGTCCCCGGGTTCTGCGTCTTATCAACGATGAAGGAGAGCATCGGCCAGGCGAGGATAATAGAGCAGCACGTTAAAACCATATAGGGAATGCGTCGGCCAATCTTGTCCGATATCCAGCCGATAAGCGGAATCGTTAAAAAACCGACAACGGAGCTGAGCATCATCGCATCCGCAGGCAGCGACTTATTAAACAGCAGCGTCTGAACCATATAGCCGGCGAGGAAGGTCTGAATAATGCCGGAGTTACCCGCCTGACCAAAGCGCAGCCCGGTCGCCAGCCAGAAAGAACGGCCCTTCATGAGCTGCCAGACAGGCCCGCTTCTCTGCCGCTGCGGGCGCGCCGCCTCGCCGTCGCTGACGGTTTCAAATACCGGGCTTTCCTTCAGGTTGAGCCGCAGCCAGATGGCAAAGCCCATCACCACAAAGCTGGCCAGGAACGGAATACGCCACGCCCAGGCGACGATGGTTTCATTATCAAAGCAGAAAAACATCACCGCCCAGATAGCCGTCGCGCTCAGAGTACCGCAGTTGGTGCCCATCGCCACCAGAGAGGAGATAATGCCCTTCCTCCCTTTTGGCGCATACTCGGCCAGCATAGTGCTGGCACCGGAAATTTCCGCTCCGGCACCCAGCCCCTGAATGATTCTCAGGGTAACCAGCAGCAGCGGCGCAAGAATACCCACCTGATGCCAGGTGGGCAGTGCGCCAATCAGCGAGGTACAAACGCCCATCAGGGCAATGGTAATAAACAGGACCTTTTTCCGCCCGACCTTATCGCCCATTTTGCCAAAAATAACCGCGCCGACGATGCGCGCAACGTAGCCCGCGCCGTAGGTGCCCATTGCCAGAATTAACGCCATCGCGCCGGATTGTTCAGGAAAAAATATTTCATGGAACACCAACGCCGCGCCCAAAGAATAGAGCTGGAAATCCATAAATTCTAACGTCGTGCCAAGCCAGCCGGAGACCGATGCTCTGACCAGATCGGCGGTATTTCGCTCTGCTGCAGGAGTTGAATGACTCATACTTTCACCATACGGTTAGAAAAATAAATAACGATATCGGTTATCAACACGATATATCCGTCATGCTTCAGGCTGCATGTGTATTAGCAACCAGGGTATAAATGAGCGATATTCCTGCCCTCATTAAAAGCAGTCTGTAATCATATAAAGTTGATTCCGCGCGCTGCTCCCTTCGGGGCAACGCTTTACGGCTGTTAAACTCGCCCGGCGTTTTGCCATGCGGCTTCAATATATCCAACGAACAGCCGGCCGTATTTCACCGCTAATAATTCAGACTCGCCGGACGCGGAATAGTTTTGCTCCCGACGCCACCTTCAGGCTGCACGCCAGGAGTTAACTTATTATTAAAAGTTGACCAGCACTTTTGACGATAGCGTTTTATCGCTGGCGGCTATCAGTGCCTCTTCTATATTAGAGTACGGATATTGCCCGGAAATAATGGGCCGCGGATCGATTAACCCTTTTTCCAGCCAGGTGACCGCGGTGGTAAATTCATCGATAAAACGGAACGATCCCTTCCAGGCAATTTCTTTAACCAGCATCTGCGCAACCGGGAAATTCAGCGGGCTTTTGCCCATCCCGATCTGCACCACCACGCCGCCGGGGCGGGTCGCCAGCACGCTGGACGCGATGGCCGCTTCAGCACCGCTGGCCTCCAGCGTGACGTCAAAATAGCCCCGGCTGGCCGTGTAGCGGGCCATGTCGTCTGCGGCAGCCGGATCGACGGCCGTATCGGCTCCCATCCTGACCGCGATATCCCGACAACGCTCGCTCAGATCGCTGGCGACAATTTCTGCTGCTCCGGAAGCCTTAGCGGCGGCAATGGCCAGCGCACCGATTGGCCCGGCACCAATGACCAGCACCTTCTTGCCCACCAGGCTGCCCGCGACGTTCAGGGCATGAATCACCACCGCCGTCGGCTCGGCAAAGGCCATGACTTCAGCGGGAACGCGCTCATCGTAGGGAATGCACTGAGTCCCGGTGACCTTAACGTACTGGGCAAAACCGCCGTGCACGTGCGGATTAAACTGGGCGCTGCCCATAAAACGCATATTCTGACAGGCGTTTTGTTTACCCGCATAGCAGTATTCGCAGCGCTGGCAGGGCTGCGATGGATTAACGGCGACTTTCTGCCCCACCTTAAGCCGGGAGCCGACCGGCGCATGATAAACACGACCGCAAAATTCATGGCCGATAATTAACGGATGCTTAATTATCGAAAGTCCGGCGTGGCCTTCATAATAATAGTGAATATCTGAACCGCAGATCCCGCCGCATTCTACTTTAACCACCACCTCTTCCGCAGAATATTCCAGCTCCCGGCGGCCGATAACCACGTCCTTTTTGCCGTTTACCACGCAGGCATCAAATTCTAATTTAGGCATAATATTTTCCTGATTTTATTTTTGGCGGAGGAGTTACAGAACGGCCAGCCATCCACCGTCAACGTAAATAATCTGCCCGTTGATGTAATCCGATGCTTTTGACGATAAAAATACCGCCGTGCCGATTAACTCTTCCGGACGGCCCCAGCGCTGCGACGGATTACTGCTTTTCACCCAGCCATCGAACTGTTTATCTTCAATAAGCGCGGTGTTCATGTCGGTCAGGATATACCCCGGCCCGATGGCGTTGGTCTGTATATTAAACTGCGCCCATTCGGCGGCCATTGAGCAGGTGAGCATTTTGATCCCCCCTTTCGCCGCCGTATAGGGGGCGACGGTGGGTCTGGCCGCCTGGCTGGTCAGGGAGCCGATATTGACAATTTTGCCGCCGCTTTGGCGGGCGATCATTCGTCTGGCCGCCGCGCGGGATACCAGAAACGCGCTGGTCAGGTTGGTATCAATCACCTTCTGCCAGTTCTCCAGCTCCAGCTCCACCATCGGCTTGCGGTACTGAATGCCCGCGTTGTTGATCAGGATATCCACCTGGATACCCTGCTCATCAAGGCGGGTAAAGGCGGCCTCAATCGCCCGTTCGTCGGTGACGTCAAAGGCGATACCCTCGGCGTGATACCCCTGGCGAGTCAGCGTGCTGACCGACTCCGCCAGCAGCGTATCGCGAATATCGTTGAGGATAACCCGCGCGCCGGCGGCGGCCAGCCCCTGGGCGTAGGCAAACCCCAGCCCGCGCGCAGAGCCGGTGATCAGCGCCGTTTTACCCGTCAGATCGAATAATGCATCACTCATGTTACGTCTCCCCTTAAATATGTATGACGACTATCATATCCAAGGGTGTGGTGTTGCCATCATAAAATCAATGCGCAAGAAATATTTTTGCAATAAAGATCACACACGACGTAAAAACAAGAAACAAATCAACGTTAACTTGTTGAATAAAATCAATTAATAATAATTGGTGAGCGTTATCACATAATAATAACCTCAGCGATAACCGACAGAGTAATCATGATATAACCCCTTCAAAGTTGTAGGACAACTCACCTATTGTAATTATTGTTGTGCTGCGCGTGATGTGGCTTATATTCAGTAAAATTAAGGAGTTAACGTGGGTAACCTGAAAATCACCAATGTGAAAACCATTCTGACCGCGCCGGGGGGGATCGATCTGGCGGTGGTCAAAGTTGAAACCAGCGAGCCAGGCCTGTACGGTCTGGGATGCGCCACCTTCACACAGCGTATCTTTGCGGTAAAAAGCGCCGTTGATGAGTACATGGCACCGTTCTTAATCGGTAAAGATCCGTCGCGCATTGACGATATCTGGCAGTCGGCCGCCGTCAGCGGCTACTGGCGCAACGGCCCCATTATGAACAACGCCCTCTCCGGCGTGGATATGGCCCTGTGGGATATTAAAGGCAAGCTGGCCGGGATGCCGGTCTACGATCTGCTGGGCGGAAAGTGCCGGGACGGCATTCCCCTCTACTGCCATACCGACGGCGGCGACGAGCTGGAAGTGGAAGACAACATCCGCGCCCGGATGGAAGAAGGCTATCAGTACGTGCGCTGCCAGATGGGAATGTACGGCGGTGCCGGCACCGAGGATCTGAAGCTTATCGCCACCCACCTGGCAAGAGCGAAAAATATTCAGCCGAAGCGCTCTCCGCGCGGCAAAACGCCGGGGATCTACTTCGATCCTGAGGCCTACGCGAAAAGCGTTCCGCGCCTGTTTGACCATCTGCGCAATAAGCTTGGCTTTGGCATTGAGTTCATTCATGACGTCCACGAGCGCGTTACGCCGGTCACCGCCGTTCACCTGGCAAAGGCCCTGGAGCAGTATCAGCTGTTTTATCTGGAGGATCCGGTGGCACCGGAAAATATCGACTGGCTGAAAATGCTGCGCCAGCAGGCCTCCACGCCCGTGTCAATGGGCGAACTGTTCGTCAATATCAATGAGTGGAAGCCGCTGATTGACAACCGGCTGATTGACTATATCCGCTGCCACGTCAGCACCATCGGCGGCATTACCCCGGCGAAAAAGCTGGCCGTCTACAGCGAACTGAACGGCGTACGCACGGCGTGGCACGGGCCTGGCGACATTTCGCCGGCGGGCGTATGCGCGAACATGCATCTCGATCTCAGCTCACCCAACTTCGGCATTCAGGAGTATACGCCGATGAACGACGCCCTGCGCGAGGTGTTCCCCGGCTGCCCTGAGATCGATTACGGCTACGCTTACCTGAGCGGCAGGCCGGGGCTGGGGATCGATATTGACGAAGCGAAAGCGGCCCGGTATCCGTGCGAGGGCGGTATTCCCTCCTGGACAATGGCGCGCACGCCGGACGGCACGGTCTCCCGGCCCTGACGCCGGGTAAAAAGAGCACGGGGCAGAGCGCAACGGCGGTCTGCCTCGTCCCCCTCCCCCGACGCGCGATTTTCGTTAAGTCTTTTTAAAAACGTCAAGATGCCTATGGCGTGATAATTCACTGCTTTTAGCCTCTCTTCCGCCGTTTGCCCGCTGGCATAACCCGTAAAGTAAATGGGTGAAAAAGCCTGAGGGACAACAACGTGGCAAAAACTCTCCTGCGCAGCGGCAATCTGGATGACTATCAGGCCGTGGGCGGCGGCGGCCAGGCCGTATTTGATTCAGCGCTACAAATTCGTGAAACGCTCCGGCTGCGCAGGCAGCAGGCGCTGGTGGAATGTCTGGCGATCCCGCAGGTCAACGACGGCGGCGATCGGGTCGACTGGTACTCGCCCATTGCCGGTCCAGTCGTCGCCTGGAAGGCGGCGGACGAGGAGACGCGCCGCCGGGCCTTGCGCCACCTCTCCGGTATCATGGAAAGCGCCGCGGCCCTGAGCCGCAAAAGCCTGCAGTCGAATAAAACTGCCCTGCAGCTGTTCGGCTCGCTGCTGGAAAAGGCGGTACAGTTCCCTGGCGAAAACCACGTTTTTCTGGTCGACGGCAGGCCGGTGATCGCCTTCTGGGGGTTCGTTAACCTTAATGAAACCCCCCGGGACGACGTGCTCGCCTGCCTGGAGGTGTGCGAGGCGCTTCCTGAGCCGGAGGTGATGGCGCTGCCGCCCGACCCTGAACCGGAGCCAGAGCCGCCCGCGATCGTCTTTGCCAGAGCGGATGAACCGCTGCTGGCACCGCCCCCGGTGATTGTGCCGGAACCTGAAGCGAAACCTGAACCTTCGCCGCTTCCCGAAGCCGCCGCTGAAAGCGAACCGCCTGCCGCTAAATCGGGGCGTCGTCTGCTGCCGTGGAGCCTGCCGCTGGCCGCGCTGATTGTCGCGGCGGCGGCGGTGCCGCTGCTGTGGAAGTCTGAGGCCCCGCCCGCGGCCGCCATCAGCGAAGCTCCGCCGCTTCCCGCGCCGGTTATTCCCCCGGCTAAGCCGCTGCCCGAGCTGACCGCCAGGCTGCCGCTGCGCCCGGCGGCGGTCACGCCCCCGCCCCCGCCGCCGCCCGTCGAGAAGCCGGTGCCGCCAAAGGCCCCCCCCGTCGAGGAGCCGATCACCATCGCCGCCATTCCTAAAGACGCCCTGGTGATGGAGGCCGGACAGGTGAAAGCGGGCACCACCCGCTTTTTAAACGGCAGCTGGCGGGCCATCATTGACGTGAAAGATCCGGTTACCGGCAAAGCGCCGTCGCTGCGCTATCAGATTCAGAACAATAAAGGTACAGCCAGGGTGGTGCATGGCAAGAACATCGTCTGCCGCGCCGAGATCTTCTCCGGGCTGCACGGGACCGGCGAGCTGATGATCAAGAGTCGCGGTCACGCCCGCTGCGCCGACGGTTCACGCTACCCGATGCCGGAAATCACCTGCCGGGCGGGGGTCAACGACGTGGCGATTTGTACGGCGCGCTATGCCTCGCACGCCGGCATCCCGTTAACGCTCAAAAAGACAGGGACCTGATTTATGCTGGTGAATCTGTGTGATTACAAACAGAGCGTGACGCTCATTGCCAACAGCGGCGTTCAGTTTCTCGACTTCGGCCTGACGCCCCAGGAGTCGGCCCATCACGGCCGCTTTGTGCGCAAGACGGCGAACGGCCCGCTGCTGCGCCTCGACTATGACCTGGCCCATGATCGCTATACGCTGCCCGCCCGATCCGGCCAGCAGCCGGAGGTGGTGAAGCCTGAAAGTACCCAAAGCCTGCACTATTCGCTGGAGGTGCTCGACGGCGTCTGGCTGCCGCTCCCCTTCCTGCGCTTCAACCCCCCGCGCATCTTTACCGAAGGCCCGGACAACTGGGCGCGGGTGCAGGTGCGCAGGCTGGCGCAGCCGGACGCCGCGGGCAACAGCCACCGTATTACCCTGGCGCTGGACTGCCAGCTCAGCGAAAACGCCCCCGCCGGGCTGGCCCCCTGCCACAACGATCTGCTGAACGGCACCCGCTTCGCCCTGGCCTGGCGCGATGACGAAGTGGCCGACTTTCTTGACCAGACCTGGATTGACGGCTGGCTGCGCGAGGCGTTCCTTCACCATGTCAACCAGGTGGAAAACCGCTCCGGGCAGGCGATCCAGCAGGCGCTGCGCAGCTTTGAATATCAGGCCCACTGGCTGAACCTGCTGGCGCTGCTGGGAGAGCAGCTTCAGGTGCCGGAGGTGAAGCTGGTAACCCATACCCTCAGCACCCCGGCGATACCGGTGGATCTGATCCTCGACGTCGGCAACACCCATACCTGCGGCGTCCTGATTGAAGATCATGGCGACGCCAACGACGGCCTGCGCCAGACGGCGGAGCTGCAGGTGCGCTCCCTGAGCGAGCCGCAGTTTCTTAACGACCCGCTGTTCACCAGCCGCCTGGAGTTCTCCGAGGCGCGCTTCGGCAAGCAGCACTTTTCCGTGGAGAGCGGGCGCGACGACGCCTTTGTCTGGCCGTCGATCGTCCGCGTGGGCGACGAGGCGCGCAGGCTGGCGATGCAGCGCACCGGCACGGAGGGCAGCAGCGGCATCTCCAGCCCCCGGCGCTACCTGTGGGATGAAACGCCGGTGCTGCACGACTGGCGCTTCAGCCAGCTGAACGGCAAAACCCGGCGCGAGCCGCCCGCCACCGCCTTTCCGCTGATGAACCTGATGAACGACAACGGGCAGCCGCTCTACGCGCTGCCCCAGGACGAGCGCCTGCCGGTTTTCTCCCCGCAGTACAGCCGCAGCACGCTGATGACCCATATGCTGTGTGAAATTCTGGCCCAGGCCCTGGGGCAAATTAACAGCGTGGCGACCCGGCTGCGGCTGGGCTTTCCCGCCTCGCCGCGTCAGCTGCGCACCCTGATCCTGACCCTGCCGTCGGCGATGCCGAAACAGGAGCGCGAAATCTTCCGCCAGCGCATGTTCGAAGCGATTGCCCTGGTCTGGAAGGCGATGGGCTGGCACCCCCAGGACGACGATTTCAGCACCCGCCCGCAGCGGGAAAAGAGCATCGTACCGGTGCCGGAGATCCAGATGTCGTGGGACGAGGCCAGCTGCGGACAGCTGGTATGGCTCTATAACGAGGCAATCTCCCACTACGCCGGGCGCAGCGAGGCGTTCTTTAACGCCCTGGCCCGGCCGGATCGCCTGCCGGAGCCGGGGGAAGTCCGCGGCCGGGCGCTGCGCGTCGCCTCCATCGACATCGGCGGCGGCACCACCGATATGGCGATCGTCCACTACCAGTTGGATGACGGCGTCGGGGCTAACGTGAAAATCACCCCACACCTGCTGTTCAGGGAAGGCTTCAAGGTGGCCGGGGACGATCTGCTGTTGGACGTGATTCAGAAATGCGTACTGCCCGCCCTGCAGACCCGCCTGCAGCAGGCCGGGGTCAACGACGCCGCCGCCCTGCTGGCGACCCTGTTCGGCGACTCCGGGCGCATCGACACCCAGGCCGTCCTGCGCCAGCAGACGGCCCTGCAGCTGTTTATGCCGCTCGGCCACGCGGTGCTCTCCGCCTGGGAGCAGAGCGACGTCAACGATCCGCTGGCCGGGCTGCACGCCACCTTCGGCGAGCTGCTGGCGCAGCGCCCGACGCGCAACGTGATGAACTATATTCAGCAGGCCATCGAGCACGCCCTGCCGGCCGGGGCCTCGCCGTTCGACCTGTTCAGCGTGCCGCTGCAGGTACAGTTCAGCCGGCTGCAGGAGGCGCTGCTGGCGGGCCAGTTTACCCTCGCCTCGCCGCTGCACGCGGTCTGCGAGGCCATATCCCACTACTGCTGCGACGTGCTGCTGATCACCGGCCGCCCGGCCTGCCTGCCGGGCGTACAGGCGCTGATCCGCCATCTGCAGCCGGTGCCGGTCAACCGTATGGTGTGGATGAATACCTACCGGGTCCATGAATGGTATCCCTTTAGCCAGCAGGGGCGCATCGGCAACCCGAAATCCACCGCCGCCGTGGGGGCGATGCTCTGCAGCCTGGCGCTGGATCTGCGCCTGCCGCGCTTTAACTTCAAAGCGGCGGATATCGGCGCTTACTCCACGGTGCGCTACCTCGGCGTGCTGGACAATACGGTAAATACCCTGCGCGACGAAAACGTCTGGTATCACGATATCGATCTCGACAGCCCCGACGCCGCCCTTGACGCCCGGCTGCATTTTCCGCTGCGCGGCAACGTCACCCTCGGCTTCCGCCAGCTGGCCAACGCCCGCTGGCCCGCCACCCCGCTCTATACGCTGAGCATCAACTCCGCCGGGCTGGCAAAAACCATTGCCGGCGACGGCGTGCTCAATGTGCGCCTGCGGCTGTGCGGGGGCGACAGTGAAACCGGGCCGGACGCCTTCGTACTGAGCGACGCCTGGCTACAGGACGGCAGGCCGGTTGCCGCCGACGCCCTGACCTTAAAACTGAATACGCTGGCCGACCGCCGACACAGCGGCAGCCACTACTGGATCGACAGCGGGAGCGTGTACCTGAAATGAGCAAGACGTTGAATACCACCGAGGCCGTCGCGGCGTGGATTAATCAGACCCGCCGGCACGCCGCCCGCCTCGACGATGAGGCGGACGCCCTGCTCACCCGCATCGATATGGCTACCGGCACCGAGGCCGCGCTCAACGCCGCGTCCGGTGCCGCCGGGAGCATCGGGCTGTACGGCTATTCGCAGGCGGCAAAGGCCCATCTTCTGCTGACGCTGTGCAGCCGTGGCGACGGCAAACTGCCGGTGATCGCGGCGGACCGCAGTTTTGACTACTTCAGCCATATCAATCCCGGCCATGGGCCAGCCAATATGGCGCTGCGCTTCACGCACGGCGCGGCGCAGAGCGACGCCGACTGGCCGCTGCGCCTGCGGCTGGTCGATGAGGCGGAGCTGGTGCAGATTTTTATTGCCAGAGCCTGCGCCGCGGGCGACGTCCGGCCGGTGGAGAAAACGATTATCGAAGCCCGGCTTCAGCAGTGGCAGTCTCTGCGTCAGCCGGGGGCGGTTCTGGGCCTCAGCGCAGGAGACGTGGGGTCCGTCGCCCGCTTCTGGCGTCGCTGCGTTCCTTCGGCGCAGCAGCAGATTGACGATGCCCTCTGGCACCAGTTCGCCACCCTGCTGCCCGCGGTCGATCTCTCCACTCGCGCCAGCGCCTGGTCGCTGCTGTGGGGAGAGCAGCCGGAGCTGACGCAGCAGTGGCTGTCCCTGGCCCGGGCGCTGCAGCAGACCGGCCACGCCAGGGAGCTGGCGGCCCCGCTGAGCCTGCTGGTTGACCGGTTCGGACTGCCAACGGAAACCTTTATTATGCAGGGAACCCTGGCCGGGGCGGAGGGGCAAAGCGACGTGATGGTTCATCCCGTCTTTGAGCAGCAGCTGCATCCGGCGGTCAGCCTGCCGCTGGATACGCTGGCGCTGTTGACCCGGGAGCTGGAGCTTTGCGTGGAGACGTCGCTGCTGGAGAGCGTGGATGTGCTGGATATCCCCCAGGCTCCACAGGAGCCTGTGCCGCCGCTATGGCGGGCGAAGCTGGGCTGGCTGCTGGAGCACTATCGCCAGCAGCTGCAGCCGGACGTGCTGGTTATCTGCAACGCCGCCGCCGCCCGCGCGCAGACGCCTGGCGTCGCCAGAACGCTGCTGGGCTGGGCGCACGACACCCAGCCCGCCCGCGATGCGGCGCTGCCCGGTCTGGTCTGGGCGATTACTCCCCATGACGCGCGCTTCGCCACCGGGCAAAACCTTGATGAGGCGGTACAGCAGCTGATGGGCAAGCCGGGCCAGCGCTGGGGCACCCTGCAGGCGCTTGACGCGCACAGCCTGCAGCGGCTGGTTGAGTGGCTGGCCCAGGCCACCTCCGCTCCCCAGCGCGAGGCGCGCCTGCAGGCCCTGCGCGAGCAGCATCTGCAGCATCTGCGCGATCTGCTGTTGACGATCACGGACGCTTCGGTTCAGACCGAGCACGTAATTCGTCAGCTGCAGGCTCAGGCGGCGCATCACGGCGATCTGCTGGACGGTCTGCTGCCGCCGGTACAGCACTTCGACGCGCTGCTGCGCGTGCAGCAGCCCCGGGAAGAGCAGGTCAGCGGGCTGTTTAATGAGGCGATCGATCTGTTTGCCGGGGAAGCAGAGACGCCGCAGCGGGAGGAGCGACAGGAAACCGGCCAGCGGGCGCACCGGATGTGGATCAACCACGTCCGCCAGTGGAGCCGCAGTGAGAGCAACGCCGAGCGCGCGGGCGTAGAGCCGGCTGTCCTGCGGCAGGTGGTTGATATCCTTATCGCCACCAGCTACCGGCTGAATCTGCCGGCTCAGCTGCAGCAGATCATGCAGCGGGAGGCGGTGTGCGGCGCGCAGCTGCACGCCTGCGTCGCCAATTTTATCGCCTGGCTGGGCTACGCCGACGTGGCGGAGAGCGAGCGCCCCGCCAGCCGCATCCAAAAGGAGGCAAGCATCTTCAGCGCCGCGCAGCGGCAGCCGATGGGGCGTTTAACGCAGCTGGCGGAGCGGCCGGTTCACGCCGCCAGCCGCTACGTTTACGACTGGCTGGTCGCGCTCTATACCCGCGCCGAAGAGAATAAGGAGTATACACATCCGCAGGCGCTGACCGAAGAGGATCGCCAGGCGCTTGAGGCGCTGCTGGCCGGTCCGGCTGCGCCGGTCAAAACAGCGAAAACAAAAGCGCCACGGGGAAGCTCATCGGCCAGGTCGCGCCAACCAGCGCCGCGCTAAGAAAGCGGATGCGTTTTTTATCGTGTGAAAGAAACCAGGTGACAAGAAAAGCGATAACCGCCATGACGCCGTAAAACACCAGCATTTTTTGGTAGAGAGACATAAAGGATATCCGGGGTGCAGGTTTGCCAGACATAATATGCGCTAAAATTTGATATAAATCAACTTTATTGCCTTGACAGAGCAGAAAATAAATTTAAGGAATTTCTTAAAGTGAACGGAGCAAGGTACATTCTTGCGGTTTATGGCAACCCGTACTATATACAAAGGGGTTATAAAAAGAGGTGGAAAAATGAACGTTTCCAGTAAAACCGTAGTGCTTATTAATCTCTTTGCTGCTGTTGGTCTTTTCGGCCTGATCTCGATGCGATTCGGCTGGTTTATGTAACTTAGTGCTGAAGTGCGGTTTACCTGATAGCCTCGCCTCTCTGCTAACGGTTACCGACGCCAGGAAAGAGGGAAAATGCGCCCAGGTTTTTCATTGTTATGGTGAGCCCCTCTCTCCTGAACTTTCACTCTGTTTCTGCCTGTCATTGGAGCTGGCGGAAAAACACCTCAAAGATGCAACCGGCGATATCGCCCGGAACTTGCTGTAGTTGGCACAATGGTTAAGACAGCCCCCGAAGAGTCATTACCCGACTTATTCCTTAACGACTCAATAACCGGGCGACTGGCGGTGTTTGCTAAGGATGAAGCAGAGCAGTAAATTGCTCGTTGCTGCCCTGGAATACATTCAAATCTACGAAGGTGTCTACACCATTAAGACGTCCACGGTTAGCAAATTGCCAGAAGATCCACTGGCGTGCGCCTTCCAGCACAGGTTGCCGCCAGATATCGCGGATCCATAACGGATTATCGTTAAATTCATTCTGTAGGTGATCGTCATAAAATTCCCGGGTGGCATAGAGAATGACTTTTTGCTGATAAACCGTCTCCAGCATTGCCATCATTGCCCCTACTTCCGCAACGATCTCCCTGTGTTGCCGAGGCGCGCAGTTTCCTCCATATTCCAGATCCAGCACTGGCGGCAGGGCGTGAGGGCTAATGGGTACGGTGGCGATAAAATTTTCCGCCTGCACTATGCCGGATTTACAAAAAGTAAAGAAATGGTAGGCTCCGGTGATGATTCCCTGTGCCCTGGCACCACGCCAGTTAGTTTCGAAAGCGCTGTCTTTAAAATTCTCGCCTTCTGTTGCTTTGATAAAAGCGAACTGAATTTTCTGTTGTTTTAGCTGGGCCCAGTCAATAGATTGTTGATGGTGGGAAATATCAATTCCCTGGATCGGAAAAACCTGGCGAGAAGGATAGTTAAAACGGATCCAGCCTTGATAGAAGGCGGTTCGGGTTAGCCCAGCAAGTAGCGCTAACGCCAGCACCAGCCAAATGATATTTCGTCCCTGAGTCAACATGGCTTCCTGCCATAACAATGAAACATGATGGCATGCTAACACATTCAGACATAGAGGATAGCCTGTATCCTCCTGTCGTACTTCGGACATCTGAACGATGCGATAGCGTGCCAAACAGCCTGCTGGCTTCAGCTCCGGCGCTTCGGCAGGGTCTTTACCAGCGCCTCCGCCGTAACGGAGGCCACCACGCTGCCCGGCGGCGGCGATTTGATAATATGATTTTTGATCCTGCCGATAACGTGCATCTCACACGATCGGCAGTCAAACTTCAGGGTCAGCACCTCATCGCCATTGACCAGCTGCATCGGCGTCGCCTTCCAGCTCTTGATGTTGCCCTTCGCCTGCTTTGGACAGAGGTTAAAGGCGAAGCGCAGGCAGTGTTTGGCAATCATGACCGGCACCTCGCCTCTCTCCTCATGGGCCTCATAGGCGGCGTCGATCAGCTGGACGCCGTAGCGGTGGTAGAACTCGCGCGCCTTGTGGTTATAGACGTTGGCGAGATAGCTCAGGTGCGACTGCGGATAGAGCGGCGCGGGATCGGCCTCCGGCTTCCGACGGCCCCGGGGCCAGGCGGCCAGCCGCGCGGCGTCCAGCATCGCCACCGCGTCCCGACGCAGCTGGTTAAGCTGGCCGCCCGGCACAAACGGCGCGCCGGGCAGGGTAATCTGCACGTCGCGGGGAGCGTAGCGGGTCTGACCGAACTTGCTCAGACTCTCCCTCAGGTTGTTCAGCGCCGCCTCCGGGTTTCGGGCCTCGTCGAACTGGCCGTCCAGGGTGTGGGTCACGCTGACCCCCTCCTCGCTGGTCAGCGTCAGGATCAACTGCTCCCGCCAGCCCCCCAGCGCCACGTCCACCGCCACCCGGCGCTCGCTGGAGGTGCGGCTCAGCGCCTGCTGCCAGCTATGGTCAAGGTTACGGTTCAGGGGCTGATCCGGCCGCGCCTTGTGCAGATCGGCGGGCATCTCGTTGGGCCAGACGCGCCAGCGATTGTCGCCGATCTTCTCCACCGTGTTGGCGCGAAAGCCCACCGCCTCGCGCTTAATCAGCACGTTGAGGCCGTCGCCGTTGGCCAGCGGCTCGCTGACCGCCACGTCGAGATGGTCTTTCGCCACCTTCAGCACTTTCCCTATCGGCAGGCCAATATATTTTGGCGAGTCGAAGGCCCCGATATCTCCCCGGCGGGCGTTAACAAAATAGTCGGTGCTGCCGCGGTGGAAGGTTTTGTCGGTTGAGGGGGTGAAGAAATGCCGGGTGCGGCCCGAAGAGGCGCGCGCCAGGTCGCCGCGCGCGTCGATAATGGCGTCCAGCTTCTGTCGGTAATGGGCGGTAATGTTCTTCACATAGGCCATATCCTTGTAGCGCCCTTCAATTTTGAAGGAGCGCACCCCCGCGTCAATCAGCGCCTCAAGGTTGGCGGTCTGATCGTTGTCCTTCATCGACAGCAGGTGCTTTTCCCAGCAGACCACCCGGCCCTGGTCGTCTTTCAGAGTGTAGGGCAAGCGGCACGCCTGGGAGCAGTCGCCGCGGTTGGCGCTGCGTCCGGTCTGGGCGTGGGAAATATAGCACTGGCCGGAGTAGGCCACGCACAGCGCGCCGTGAATAAAAAACTCAAGGGTGGCGTCGGTGGCCTGATGAATGGCGCGGATCTGCGCCAGGTTCAGCTCGCGGGCCAGCACAATCTGGCTGAAGCCGACGTCGGAGAGAAATTTCGCCTTCTCTACGCTGCGGATATCGCACTGGGTGCTGGCGTGCAGCTCAATGGGCGGAATATCCAGCTGCAGAATCCCCATATCCTGCACGATCAGCGCGTCCACCCCGACGTTGTAGAGATCGTGGATCAGCCGCCGGGCCGGCTCCAGCTCGTCATCGTGCAGAATGGTGTTAAGGGTGATAAACACCTTTACGCCGTAAAGATGGGCGAACGGCACCAGCTCAGCGATATCCCGCAGGCTGTTGCCGGCGTTATGCCGCGCGCCAAACCCCGGCCCGCCGATATAAACGGCGTCCGCGCCGTGCAGTATGGCCTCTCTGGCGATGGCGGTGTCGCGGGCCGGACTGAGTAGTTCGAGACGTTCGGGGGGCTGGCGCATACGGTTACTCTTATCTGATAGCAGCAAAATGGCGGCTATTGTAGTCACAAGCGCGGCGTTGCGAAATAGTTTTCCCGCTTAACTGTGCGGGTAATGGATCAGCGAGTGAAAGTGCGTCGTCTGGCCGCTGGCGTTGCGGTAGGCGTGGGGCCGATCGCCGGCGAAACGTACGCCCTCCCCGGCCTTCAGCCTTCGCCAGCGGTCGTCGAGACGCATCTCCAGTTCGCCGGAAATGACCACCACGTGCTCAACGACCCCGACTTCGTGGGGGGTAGACTGGCTGAGCGCGCCGGGGGCCAGCAGAATAGAGAGGTGGTCAAAGCGCAGCTCCGGGTCCCACGGAAACAGCGGCGTTACCACCATTGCCTGCTGCTGCGGGTCATAGGTGGGCGGATGTTCGGCCTCCGGCGGTGAAATAAAGGTGGAGAACGGCACGTTCAGGCCGGTGGCGATCTTCCACAGCGTGGCCACCGTCGGGCTGGACTCGCCGCGCTCGATCTGGCCGAGCATCGCTTTCGATACGCCGGTGGCCGCCGCCAGCTGTGACAGGCTCCATCCGCGCTGCTGGCGCAGACGCTTCAGCGTAGCGGCCAGAAAATAAGTCAGGTTTTCCATCGATCTTCTCCTGCAAAACGGCAGCTTATCACTTGTCGGCGAACGCACAACTGCTACAGTAAGCGGACGCTATAACGCACAAGGAGCCGCCATGCGTACTTTTACTCTGCCACTGCCTACCCTGCTTTCCGGTTTTATCGCCGTGCTGATCGGCTACGCCAGCTCGGCGGCCATCATCTGGCAGGCGGCGCAGGCCGCCGGGGCCAGCCCCGGACAAATCGCCGGCTGGATGACGGCGCTGGGGATCGCCATGGGCGTCAGCAGCCTGGCGCTGTCGCTCTGGTATCGCGCGCCGGTGCTCACCGCCTGGTCCACGCCGGGCGCGGCACTGCTGGTTACCGGGCTGCAGGGGCTGACCCTGGCGGAGGCGGTTGGCGTATTTATTATCGCCAACGCCCTGATTGTGCTGTGCGGGGTCACCGGGCTGTTTGCCCGTCTGATGCGGGTGGTGCCACATTCGCTGGCGGCGGCGATGCTGGCGGGAATTCTGCTGCGCTTCGGCCTGCAGGCGTTTGGCGCGCTCGACGGGGAGCTGGCGCTGTGCGGCAGTATGCTGCTGACGTGGCTGGTGCTGAAGGCTGTGGCTCCCCGCTACGCGGTGATTGCCGCTATGCTGGTCGGGATGGCCATCGCCCTGCTGCGAGGTGACGTTGTCACAGATAGCGTGAGCTTCGCTCCGACCCTGCCGCAGTTTATCGCGCCGCGCTTCTCGCTGGTTCACACCTTCGGGGTGGCGGTTCCGCTGTTTCTGGTGACCATGGCCTCGCAAAATGCGCCGGGCGTGGCAACCATGAAGGCCGCAGGCTACAACCTGCCGGTTTCCCCGCTTATCGTCGCCACCGGGCTGCTGGCGCTGCTGTTCTCCCCTTTCGGCGTCTATTCAGTATGTATCGCGGCGATTACCGCCGCCATCTGCCAGAGTCCGGAGGCGCATCCCGATTCGGGTAAACGCTGGCTGGCCGCCGCCGCCGCGGGGGGATTCTATCTGATTGCCGGGATTTTCGGCGGCGCGGTAACCGGCGTTATGGCGGCGCTGCCGGTCAGTTGGGTGCAGATGCTGGCGGGCCTGGCGCTGCTGAGCACGCTGGGCGGCAGCCTGCACCAGGCGCTGAACAATCCGGCTGAACGCGACGCGGCGATCGTCGCCTTTCTGGTGACCGCCAGCGGCGTCACGCTGCTGGGTATCGGCTCCGCCTTCTGGGGACTGGTGGCCGGCGGTATCTGCCACGCGGTATTCAGGCTGTGTCCCTTAACCGCTCGTGAACGTCGCTGACGGTCGTTCAGATTCGGGGCAAGGCGCGAGCATTCCAGATGCACGGCGAGCAACGCGGCAGCGGACCTGAATAGCTCCAGCCCGACGTCGTCGCCATGCCCGGTTAAGCCTGAGCCGCCGCCCGTAGCTGCGACGGCGTTTTGCCGGTAGCCTGCTTAAAGCGGTTGCTGAAGTGGCTGGGCGAGCTGAAGCCGCAGGCCAGCGCGATATCCGTTAAGGCGCGCCGGGTGTGCAGTACCAGCTCCCTGGCCAGCGCCATCCGCCGCTGCATCACGTACTGATGCGGGGCCATCTTCATCGACTGGCGGAACATCCGCGCAAAGTGAAATTCGCTCAGCGCCGCCTCGTGCGCCAGATCGCCCAGGGTCAGCGATTCAGACAGGTGGGCCTCAATATACGCCAGCACGTTGCGCAGAGTCGCCGGGGCCAGCCCGCCGGTGACCCTCGGCAGCCGCCACTGCACGCTGCTGTAGCGCTGAAGCAGATGAGTCATCAGCAGCGTTGAGGCGGCGCTCAGGGCCAGATGGTTGGCGGCCTGCTGCCAGTCGTTGCCGAGGAAAAACTGGCGATAGATGGCGGCGATCGCCGGATCGTCGCCAAAATGGCGCTCCTCCAGCGTCAGGCGATACGGGCTTTTATCCCATATTTTTTCGCCAATCTTACGCAGGTGCGCGTCGGTACAGTAAAGATGAATAAAAGAGAGATCGTCGCGGATATCCCAGGTCGACTCGCTCTCTTTCGGCATCAGGCAGAAGCGGTCCGGCCCACCGCCGTTTTTCCAGCCGCCCGCCGTTCGGTAGTAGCTTTCATAGCCGTCCGCCACGTAGAGGCTGAGGGTGTGGTGATCGCAATACTGGGTAAGGGTGTCGCGCTTATTCGACCAGGCCGCCAGCTGGATGCCGGAGTGCAGCGCCACCGACTCGTGCAGCACGGCGTTATGCCGGAGCAGGTTTTCGAAAGCGTTGTAAGTACAGGTCATGCCACTCCTTCAGCAACGGATTACCAGGCCGCCAGTTTATCGCAGCCGCAGGGGGCGAGCACCCTCTGTCGGAAGAAAAGCGCAAGATTTTGCAAGTCCCCCGCAGGCGAATGAAAGCGCCGTGTCTCCGCCTGCGGCACAGTAGCCGCCTGAGAAATCAAGAGGGAAAAGTATGAACGCACTCCTGTACGGGCTGGTTACTATCATATGGGGCACCACCTGGATCGCCATTGGTCTGCAGCAGGGGCCGGTTTCGGCACCGGTCTCTATCTTCTGGCGCTTTGCCGTGGCCAGCGCGCTGATGATACCGATTCTGCTGGCGCGCGGGAAGCTGCGCGGACTGTCGGGACGCGACCATCTGTTCTGCCTGCTGCAGGGCGGCTGCGTGTTTTGCTTTAACTTCTGGTGTTTTTACAGCGCGACGGCGTGGATCAACACCGGGCTGGAGTCGGTCATCTTCTCTATGGCGATACTGTTTAACGCGGTCAACGGCTTCCTTTTCTTCGGCCAGCGTCCTCCCGCACGCTTTTACCTTGCCACCGCCTCAGGACTGACGGGTATTGTGCTGCTGTTCTGGCAGGATCTGTTCACCGGCGGCTTTAGCTATTCGCTGCTGCCGGGCATTGGCCTGAGCGTACTGGGCACCTTTGGCTTTTCGCTGGGCAGTACGATCGGCCTCCGCCATCAGAGGAAAGGCCTGGCGGTGTTAACCACCAACGGCTGGGCGATGTTTTACGGTACGCTGCTGCTCGCCGGGATTGCGCTGGCGCGCGGCGACAGCTTTATGCCGCAGCTGACCGTCCGCTACCTTGGGGCGCTGTTTTATCTGGCGATCTTCGGCTCGATCGTGGCCTTCGCCGCCTGGTTTACCCTGGTCGGACGCATTGGAGCCGGCAACGCCGCCTGGTGCACGCTGCTGTTTCCGCTGGTGGCGCTCACGCTCTCCACCTTCTGGGAAGGCTATGTCTGGCGGGCAAACGCGGTGGCCGGTCTGACGCTGATCCTGCTGGGGAATCTGGTGATGTTCGCCCGCCCCGGCGTCCTGCCGCGTCTTTCCGGGCATAAAAAAACGCCATCTGCGGATGGCGCTTCGCTGGCAGACGGCGGCGCGAATCAGACCTGAACTCAGCGGCCTATTTTTTATTCACATCAAACATGGTGGCATCCGTCGCCATGTTATCCACCACCTCTTTCAGGCTCTCCACGGTCAGCGGCGTGCTGGCGTTGTTCAACACTTTCCCCTGCCCCTGACGTACCACCTTCACCACCGGCCTGCCGCTGGCCGCGTCGATAAGTTCGCCTTCAAAGTAGAGATGGGTATTTTCACTGCGATGGCCGGTCGCCATCTGCGTGCCGGCAATCACCAGCGCCACCGGGATCACCTCGTAGAACTGCAGCCCTTTTGGGCTGGTATCCACGCCGGTGATGGCCCCGCGGAAGATCAGGCTGCGCGGGCCGGGCGTAGTGACCAGCGGTTTACGTTCGGCAATGGCGGTTTTCAGCGAAGCGTTGGTGTAGTTCAGCAGCTTGTCCAGCACCTGCTGCCCTGTCTGGGTTGTCGGCTTTGGCGTCGGATAATAGGTTATCGGGTGCCAGACGATAGTGTCATAATTTGCGTCGTTGAAGCCGGGGGCCACCCAGCGCAACACCGGCTGCCCGGATGCCGAGGTGGTCTCTTTCAGATCGGAATAGCTGCTTAAAAAGCCGGAGAATTTCTCCGGCTGAGTGACTTTTGATGCACATCCCGAGAGCGCCAGCAGGCAGGCCAGCGCCGCAACGTTGGATAAAGCATGGCTACGCATGAAACGATTCCTTAAATTTGCCGATATGCAGCTGAAATCGTAGCAAACGAAACGTGTTTCCGTACTGCTAAAAACGTAACGGTTTTCCTTCTGCTTCTGCGCCCGTCGCCGGGCGCAGAAAAGCATCAGCCAGCCTTACGCGCCAGCAGGGTGGCGAAGCGCAGCTTAATGCGGTTGCCGTCGGCGTCGGTGCGGTGCAGCTGACCGACATCTTCGTTGTACTTCAGCCGATCCCAGCCGGCGTAATAGTCGCGCAGCTCGCCCTCTTTAAAGGCGAACGGGAAGCCGACGGTGCAGGGAAAATCGGCGGTGTCCATTGCGGCGACGATCAGGTTATAGCCGCCGGGCTTTGTGCAGCGCTGCATGTTGGCGATAAGCCCGGGAATGGTCTGCGCTTCAAGGAACATCATGACCACGGTGGAGAGGATAAAATCATACTCGCCCTCAAAGCTCAGGGCGTTGAGATCGACGACCTTCGTCTGCAGATTCGTCAGCCCTTCCGCCGCCTTGATCCGCCCAACGTTGGCGATGCTCATTGCATTTTTGTCCCACGCGGTGACGTCATAGCCGTTTGCCGCCAGCCAGAGGCTGTTGCGGCCGTTCCCGCAGCCCAGATCCAGGGTTTTGCCCGGCGTAACGATTTTTGCCGCCGCCAGCACCTCTGAGTGGGTGCGGGTTAAGTCATATTTTTCGGTAAAGTAGTTTTCATCGCGAAGGGTCATGAGTTGTCCTCAGATTGGGTTAATGCGGCGCGTTCGCTTTTGATCAGCAGCTTTCCCTGTATCAACAGCACAAAGGTGCGAATCAGCAATAGCCCAATAATAACGTTAGTAAAAATAAACAGCGGAACCGCCAGCGTATGGAAGAATCCCGTCGTCTCGCTGTGGCCAAGATGCAGGCCGGTGGTCGCCAGCGCCGAGATGCCGAACGAGAAGCTCCAGAAAGAGGCATTAAACGGCTGGGCAAGATACCACGGTATCAGCCGCAGCATAAACAGCAGCTGCAGCAGACCGTAGCCGAAAAGCATTTTCGCCAGCACGTCGCACTCCCCGCCGTTGACGCTCAGCCAGGCGCTACAGGCGACCAGCGCCGGCGCAAGCTGAATGCCAAGGGAGGTGCGCAGGGCCATCGGCAGCTCTCCGGCGCTGCGCAGGCGCTGCAGGATCGCCGGCTCCAGGCTCAGCCAGGAGAAGACGCCCGCGCCGAGAAACACCACTCCGGCGTCATGATAACCCAGCGCGCCGCAGGCCATGGCGCTAATAAAGTTATTGGCGACGGTTGGCAGGTAAAGACCCGGCGTGGTGGCCTCCCTGGGATGGGAGCCGCGCCACAGTCCGGCGTTTTGCCAGGCGGCGTAGAGCAATTGGCAAACCACGCCGACGCTGAACAGGCCGACGGCCAGCGGGCGCAGCCAGGGCGCGCACCCTATTGCCACCAGCATGGTGGTAGCCGGAAACAGGCTGACGAAGCTGCTCATCACCGGATGGCGCATCTCAGCAAGGACGCTGCGCGGGAAGCGCAGCAGCCGGGTGAGAAACGCCAGCGCCAGCAGGCTCCAGATGACGATCGCCAGAATCACCAGACCGTCGCCAATCCAGTGGCTGACCGGCCAAATCTGGCTGGCATAGCGCCAGGCGAAGCCCATCCCAATGGTGCCCAGCACCATACCAAAATAACCTGCCGGAAGATTGAGTACCTTATCGCATGACTTTTTTTTACTCATTTTTTTTAAATTATAAATAATATTTGAAATGCATTTTATGGAATTCGACGCCACATAGCCAGCCTCACAGAACGGGCGGCCGCAAAAATATAGACGAAGCGGTGCCGGGTAACCGCCTGCCGTCCGCCAACAGGGTCAGCGGCCGGCCTTGATAAAGGCCGGAACCCGGCCGTTTACCCGCGACGGCGGGAGCGCGCGGGGCGACAATAAGTGACAACGTCACCCAAAGATTCACGCCGGATCGCCATCAATAATGCGCGCGTACAGGTTCACATCATCGTAACGGCCGTTGAGAAACTCGGCCTGCTTCAGGCAGCCTTCCAGCAGAAAGCCGTTGCGCCGGGCCAGCCGGTTGCTCGCCGGATTATCCACGCGACAGCGGATCGCAAAGCGCCGGATTTCGCCCCGCTGCGCATAGTGGCGGATCAGCGCCTGCAGCGCCCGCGATGCCACGCCCTCCCCCTGCCGCGCCTCGTCCAGCCAATAGCCGATCCAGGCCGTCTTGTTCAGCGGCTCGATCTGGTTGAAGGCCATTACGCCGATGACCTGCTCCCCGTCAAAAATAAGATACATTTTGGCGTAGCCACGCCGGTGCAGCAGCATATTGGCCTGCACGTTCTTGCGCGTATCCTCTTCCGTCGTAACCAGCTGCGGCCAGTTTAGCGTCTGCTGCAGCCACGCTCTGTTTTTCATTACCAGCCGATGCAGCGCCACCACGTGGTTTTCGTTTACCGCCCGCAGCGTCAGCCCGTCGTTAACGTCAATTTGTTCATTCATAGCCTTTTCTCGTGCAAATCTGGGGGCGCTGGCGTCTTTTTTTCGTTATTACGCAACAGATTAGCCGCTATCCCGGTGGTTTTTTCCGTTAGTATAGTTTGGCACCTTCCCTGCAGAGGAGGGTACGCCACATCAAACACAACACACATATTTGCAAAGGAAAGCGCATGATCCTGTCTTCACGTCATTTAGCCCTGCTCCCGCTGCTGCTGATAACCGCCTGTCATCAGCCCGGCCCCGCCGCAAAGAAAGATCCCGTCGCTGTCAGCCAGCAGCAGACGGTGGCGAATACCACCCTGGAAATATCCCGTAGTGCCCTGGAATTCAATATCCATAAGGTACAGCAGCTGTTGGGAAGTCAGACCCGGCTGTGCGCGATCCTTAAAGGGGACGCCTACGGCCACGGTCTTTCCCTTGTAACCCCGATTATGCTGCAGAACGGCGTTGAGTGTATCGGCCTTGCCAGCAATGAGGAGATCCGTACCGTCCGTCAGCTGGGCTTTACCGGCCAGCTGATGCGGGTGCGCAACGCCACCGAAGATGAGATGCGCCAGGCGGTGGACTTTGATACCGAAGAGTTGATTGGCAATCTGGAGATGGCAACGCGGCTGAATGCCATCGCCGTGGAAAAGGGAAAAACGCTGCGCGTTCACCTGGCGCTGAATTCGGGCGGCATGTCGAGAAACGGACTGGAGGTCAGCAGTACCGCCGGGCTGGAGCAGGCCCGCGCCATTGCCGCGCTTCCCGGCCTGAAAATCGTTGGTATTATGTCCCACTTTCCGGAAGAGGACGCGGCGGCCGTACAGCGCGATCTCGCCCGTTTTAAGGCGCAGTCCGCCCAGGTGCTTAAGGCCACCGGCCTTAAGCGGCCGGAGGTGACGCTGCACGTCGCCAATACCTTTGCCACCCTGACGGTTCGCGACGCCTGGCTCGATATGGTTCGCGTGGGCGGCATTTTCTATGGCGATACCATCGCCAGCAGCGACTATAAGCGTGCGATGACCTTTAAATCCGCCGTCGCCGCCGTTAACCGCTATCCGGCAGGCAACACCGTAGGCTATGATCGGACCCGGACCCTGAAACGCGATTCGCTGCTGGCTAATATTCCCACCGGCTACGCGGACGGCTACCGTCGGGTGTTCAGCAATGCCGGGCACGTGCTGATCCGCGGACAGCGGGTGCCGGTGCTGGGCAAAACTTCAATGAATACGGTGATGGTCGACGTTACCGATCTGCCCCAGGTCACCCCCGGCGATGAGGTGGTGCTTTTCGGCAGGCAGGGCAGCGGCCGGATCGACGCAGAGGAAGTTGAGGAGATCAGCGGCGCGCTTTTTACCGAGATGTCGATTCTCTGGGGGGCGACCAACAGGCGCGTGCTGGTCGATTAACCGGCGATTCCCGCCGCCTTATGCAGAAAGGGCTTCCCGCCGACAGGAAGCCCTTAATTCAGGTGGTGGAACGTTACTCAGCCTTCGCTGGCGCTCTCCTTCTGCAATATTTTCAGCAGGTCATCCTTCAACTGGAGTTTCTGTTTCTTCAGGCGAACAATATCCAGACTGTACCCACGGCCGTCGGCCCCTTCCAGGCGGGCAATTTCGTGATCGAGGCTGTTGTGTTTTTCAAAAAGAGACAAAAAGCGAGGATTCTCGGTTTTCAGTCGGGTAATCAGATCTCTGTATTCTGGAAACATACGCTCTCCCTGTGAGTAGCCAAAAGAGGTGTATCAGGCTATGTCCCGTAACCGTTCGTGAGCGTCGCTGGCGGTCATTCAGGTCCGGGGCAAGGCGCGAGCCGTAATATTTGGTTATTCCAGATGCACGGCGAGTAACGCGGCAGCGGGCCTGAATGGCCCCAGCCCTGCGGGACGCGAGCCACGCCCGGTTACGGGACACAGCCTAAAAATACACGACCCAGCTTACCTGCTTAGGTTGCGAAAAAATGCGAACAGGATCGAGTTTAAATCTTGTACAGCCCCCCCTCCCCGCCGCCGGGCGGGGAGGCGGCCTACGCCGGGCGCATCACCCGGTCATCAACATAGCGCCGCTGCTCCGGCGGCGGCGGAAAATACTGATACAGCCAGGTTTCACTGATCGCCTCACCCCGACAGCGCAGAAACAGGCGCATATCCACCGGATCGGCCGATGCGGAGGTGGGATACCAGTCAAACTGAATGCGGTAGCCGTCGAACGGCTCAACGTAAAGGATTTCTATCTGCCTGGCCTCGCCGCCGGAAAGGGTGATAACCGGTTCAATGCCCTTCGGCGCGGCCGCCTGCAGATCGCCGCCAATGAAGTCAATAGCGAAGCGTCGCGCCCACGTTTGCGGATAGTGCTCGCCCGGTGCCCAGCCCTCCGGAAAACCGCCCATTCCGGTACGGGTAGCCATCACCCTGGCCAGCGGCGATTGCACCGGCGGCTGCGCGCTCCAGTACAGGCGGTAGTTAAACGCCAGCTCGTCCCCGGCGGAAATTGCCTTTTCCGGCTGCCAGAAGCAGACCACGTTATCCAGCGTTTCGCCGGTGGTCGGGATCTCCATCAGGGCAATCGCCCCCTTTCCCCACCGGTTACGTGGCTCCACCCACAGGCTCGGGCGCTTGTTGTACCAGCCGATAACGTCCTGGTAATGGCTAAACTCGCGATCCAGCTGCAACAGGCCGAATCCCTGCGGATTGTCGTCAACGAAGGCGTTAAACTGCAGCTTCTGCGGATTATTCAGCGGACGGCAAATCCATTCGCCGTTGCCGCGCCACATCGCCAGGCGATCGGAGTCGTGGATCTGCGGATGGATGGTGTCGCACATCCGGCGCTCGCTGGTGCCGCAGCTGAACATGCTGGTCATCGGCGCAATCCCCAGCTGCTGGATGTTCTTGCGGGCGTACAGGCGGTTGTCCACCTCCATAATCGTCCGGGTTTTCTCGCAGCGGATGGTGAAGCGGTACGCACCGGCGATGCTGGGGCTGTCGAGCAGCGCGTAGACGGTAAAGGTTGTCGCTCCCGGCTTCACGGTTTCGAACCAGAAGGCGGTAAAGTCAGGGAACTCCTCCTGGCCATTGGCGTAGGTATCAATGGCCAGCCCGCGGGCGGACAGCCCGTACTGATAAGTATCATCCACCGCGCGGAAGTAGCTGGCTCCCAGAAACGACACCACGTCGCGGCGCGCCAGCTCCGGCGCTTTAAACACCCGGAATCCGGCAAAGCCGAGATCGGTCTGCCCTTCCAGCTGCGCCGTATCAACGCCCGCATCATGGTATCTGAACAGCTCAGGACGAAAGTGGATCTCACGGGCCTGATGGCTGACGGCGTCTACGGAGAACATTCGCACCCGGCGGCGAAAGCCCATTCCGACGTGGAAAAACTGCGCGTCCAGCTGGCGGCCCTCGACGTTGTTCCATAACGAATGGGCGGCGTCATACTGGATGCTGTTATAGGCCTGCGGCGTCAGGTTGGCCAGCGTCTCCGGCAGCGGTCGCGGCGCGCCGCCCCACGGCTTTTGCGCCAGCTCGCGGGCGGCGGATTGCAGCACCCCAAAGTCAAAACGTCGGGAATGGCCGTCGGCAATCTCTGAATCCGCGGCAAACGCGGCGCGGGAAAAGAGCGAAGCAATACCGCCGGTGCCGTGGGCGGCGGCCATCGCCAGTGAACCTGTGATAAATCGTCTGCGATTCATGCCTGGAAGTGGATCCTTCTGGTGGGGTGGAGAGTCGCGCGCTGGTCGTCGCAGCGGCAGGTTGCGTGCCGCCCACTCTAGACAAAAATCGCTGATAATCCAATTGCCGCCCGGCCACATATTGCGCAAAGCAGAAAATATTTTTCCGGGCGGCGGCGGGAGGAAATTTATCGCCCCGGGTTTCCGTTCTAATCGAGGCTGACGTGGTGCTTCATCACCCGCTTAAACAGCGCCAGCCGCGCGCGCATAAAGCGCTTCTCAACCTTAAAACCGGCAAACTTGTTCAGCCCGATACGCAACAGCCGATCCCGGCCGGACAGCGAGGCGGGCCAGGGCACCGGCCCCGGCAGCACGTCGCAGGCGCGGCCGGCACGGCGGGCGAAACTCACCCAGTAGTCGGCGACATGGGCGGCAAAAGCCAGATCGCCGGCGCTGGCATAGCGTCGGGTCGGCTCCGCCAGCGTCAGGGTATCGAAGACGTACGGCAGCTCATTGCCGTGCCAGGTGCCGTGGGGGTAGGTCTCGTGCTCAGATTCGGCCACGTAGTCGAACCAGTAGCGCCAGCACGGCTCCCCCGCCCGCTGCTGCGCCTGCATCACCACGTAGCCCAGAGTGGTAAACGCCATGTCGCGACAGACCTGACGCCCCAGCCTGGCGTCGCCCTTCACGCCGGGATAGAGCAACCGGATCAACCCCAGGGCAAAACGATGCTTACGGCGCAGCTTCTCGATCTCACCGGCAGGATCGACGTTGAACACCGCCATTACGCTCGCTTCATCGCTGTTGGAGCCAATCAGCACCGGCATCGGCTGCTGTTTTCCGGCGAAGAAGACGTCAAGCATCGGCTCAGGTAGCACCGCATCGCCGGCGATCGGCGTTGGGGCTATGTTAAAGGGCGCGCCAAGAGGCCAGAAGGTCTCCGCCGGGATCGCCCGCAGCTGTTCGGCGGTGGCGTCAGGCAGGTTAAGATGCTCCGCCAGCGCCACGCCCTTCTTCAGCGCCGCTTCGCGCGGAGTATCGGGCAGGGTGTAGGCGCTCTGGACAATGGCCTTATGGAACAGCCCCTTTGCCCGGGGCGAGGCCATCAGCGACAGCACGCTACGCGCCCCGGCCGATTCGCCGAACAGCGTGACGTTCTGCGGATCGCCGCCGAAGGCGGCAATATTCTCCTGCACCCAGCGCAGGGCGGCGATCTGATCGAGGAGGGCAAAGTTATGAATAATTTCGCCCTCCTCGCCGTCGAGGGCCGGATGTGCGAAAAAGCCCAGATGCCCCAGCCGGTAATTGACCGTGACGATCGTCGCCTCGCGACGCGCCAGCGCCCCGCCGTCGTAAACCGGCAGGCTGCCGGCACCAAGGGTATAGCCGCCCCCGTGCAGCCAGACCATGACCGGCAGCGGCGCGCGACGCACGGCCGGTGACCAGACGTTGAGATAGAGACAATCTTCTGAGAAGTGGCCCGGATCGCCGCCGCCGATCTCCATGCAGTATTCGATATCCTGCCAGCTGGCGCAGGAGAAGCGCCCGGCGTGCCGCACCTCCGTCCACGGCGTAACCGGCCGCGGCGCGCGCCAGCGCAGTTCACCGACCGGCGGCTGGGCAAAGGGGATGCCGCGCCAGACGTGGAGATCGTTCTCAGTAACGCCGAGAAGTTTACCCTGCGCGGTTTCAACCAGCGGGTGTGAGGAATGCAACATATCCTTTTGTTCCGTCAACTATTACATCCCTACAGGATACCGGGTTCAAAGCAGACCGCAACGCCGTTTGCTTTGCTCCTCCGCCTGCGGGTACAGCGCAAACTCATCAAGAGAGAGCGTAATAGCCGACCGGATACATGCCCATCACCGCGAACATCCGTCGCAGGGTGAACAGTTCCAACGCGGATCGCGCCGTGGTGCTCGTCGGCGTTGATCAGCGCCTCATGCAGGCCGGGATTATTTTCCAGCACCCGGCGACCAATTCCAGCAGCGCACCATACTGCGGCACCTCCTGCTTTTGCTAAATCCACTCTGCGCCAGCGCTCAGGGCGTAATCCATAGCCAGGGGTTATATAAAAACCGGTGTAAATTCACTTTAAATTAACAGATCATTTACACACACTCATTGGCGACAGAATGACAAAGAAAACGTCTCTTTACCTACGGAGTTCGCTATGAGTGAAAAAGGGTCCCCGAGCGAGATTGTTCATCGCGACTATAACTGCCATCCTCCCGCCTTCGCCCCCGGTTATAAGACCAGCATCCTGCGCTCGCCGCGCAACGCGCTGATCTCTTTGCAAAGCTCGCTGTCTGAAATCACCGGGCCACAGTTCTGTCAGCACGATCTGGGGCCGCTGGATAACGATTTGATCATGAACTATGCCAAAGACGGCCTTCCGGTGGGCGAGCGCATTATCGTTCACGGCTATGTGCGCGACGGATTTGGTCGTCCGATGAAAAACACGCTGGTGGAGGTCTGGCAGGCCAACGCCGGGGGTCGCTACCGGCACAAGAAAGATCAATACCTCGCGCCTGTTGACCCCAACTTCGGCGGCTGCGGCCGGGTGCTGACCGATGAAAACGGCTATTACTTCTTTCGCACCATCAAGCCCGGCCCTTACCCCTGGCGCAACCAGGCCAGCGACTGGCGGCCGTCGCACATTCACTTTTCGCTTTCCGGTGACGCTTTCGCCCAGCGCCTGATCACCCAGATGTACTTTGAGGGCGACCCGCTGATCCGCCAGTGTCCGATTGTGAAAACCATCAATAACGATGACGCCGTGCGCACGCTGATTGCCGGGCTGGACATCCACGCCGCCGTTCCGCTGGACTGCCTGGCCTACCGCTTTGATTTGGTGCTGCGCGGACAGTGCGCCACCCTGTTTGAAAACCGCACCCAGGGAGCCGCATAATGAAAAGCTATTTCCCGGAAACCGCCTCGCAAACCGCCGGTCCTTACGTCCATATCGGACTGGCACCGGACGCCGCCGGATTTCATATTTTTGAGAAAAACTTCTGCGCCACGCTGGCCAACAGCCATACCGAAGGCGAGCGGATTACCATCGAAGGACGGGTGATTGACGGCTCCGGCACGCCGGTACGCGATGTGCTGCTGGAGATCTGGCAGGCCAACGCCCACGGGCGCTATAACCATCCGGCGGATCGGCAGGAGGAGAAGCCGGTTGATGCTGATTTTCGCGGCTGGGGGCGGAGCTGCTCCGACTTCGACAGCGGCGTCTGGCGCTTTGAAACCGTGAAGCCCGGCGTGGTCACCGGACGCGACGGCCGCCCGATGGCCCCGCACGTTAACCTGTGGATCGTGGCGCGCGGCATTAATATCGGCCTGAACACGCGCATGTACTTCTCCGATGAACAGGAGGCCAACCGACGCGATCCGGTGCTGAACCTGATTGAATGGGAGGTTCGTCGCCAGACCCTGATCGGCCAGCGTGAACGACGCGGGGACGAGATCGTCTACCGCTTCGATATTCACCTGCAGGGAGAACAGGAAACGGTCTTTTTCGACCTGTGACCCGCGTTCTGCCGTTGCCGCCCTGCCTCTGCTGGCGGGGCCGGCACCGACGCCCCTTTTCTCCTCCCCGGCCTCCTGGCGGATAAACGTGACGACACAAATAGCTGTAACTCAATTGCATTAAATGTTAATAATAATTTGCAATGAGGTTATCAAAAGCAAATAACTTAACTTGTCACCGCTACGGCTCTGTTTTTAACATCGCTTATGGAAAAAAATAGCCTGTTCAGTCAGCGCATTCGTCTGCGCCACCTACATACTTTTGTCGCCGTTGCTCAACAAGGAACCCTGGGACGCGCGGCAGAAACCCTCAGCCTCAGCCAGCCGGCGCTGTCGAAGACGCTAAACGAGCTGGAGCAACTGACCGGCACCCGCCTGTTTGAGCGCGGCCGCCTTGGGGCGCAGCTTACTCCGTCCGGCGAACAGTTTCTGATCCACGCGGTAAAGGTGCTGGACGCGCTGAACACCGCCGGGCTGGCGCTGAACCGCAGGGCCGGGCTGGATAGTGCCGTGGTGCGCATCGGTGCGCTGCCGACCGCCGCGCTGGGCATTCTTCCGACGGCGATTGGCCTGTTTCATCAGCAGCAGAAAGAGGTCACGCTGCAGGTGGCCACCATGAATAACACCATGCTGCTGGCGGGATTAAAATCCGCTGAGATCGATATCGGCATAGGGCGGATGTCGGACCCGGAGCTGATGAGCGGCCTCAATTATGAGCTGCTGTTTCTGGAGTCGCTGAAGCTGGTGGTACGCCCCGGCCACCCGTTGCTGCAGCAGACGGTGACCCTCAGCCATGTGATGGAGTGGCCGGTGGTTATCTCGCCGAAGGGCACGGTGCCGCGCCAGAACGCCGAGGCGCTGCTGCAAAGCGAGGGCTGTAAGCTCCCCTCCGGCTGTATCGAGACGCTGTCGGCGTCGCTGTCGCGCCAGCTGACGGTGGAGTATGACTATGTCTGGTTCGTGCCCTCCGGCGCGGTAAAAGAGGATTTGCGCCAGGCGACGCTGGTGTCGCTACCGGTTCCAACCCACGGCGCGGGGGAGCCTGTCGGCATTCTGACCCGCGTGGATTCGCCCCTCTCCTCCGGGGCGCAGGCGTTGATTAACGCCATCCGGAAAACGATGCCGCAATTCTGATCGATTAGGCGGTGTCCCTCTATCGGGTCGGACACCACCTGAAATCCGGCAGAAGGTGCTGGTCAGCTGTCGCCAAAGTGGATCACGGTGCGAATGGACTTCCCTTCGTGCATCAGATCGAAGGCTTCATTGATCTGCTCAAGGGGCAGACGATGGGTAATAAACGGGTCGAGACGGATTTTCCCGGCCATCGCCTCTTCAACCATCCCCGGCAACTGGCTGCGCCCTTTGACGCCACCAAAGGCCGAACCGCGCCAGACGCGCCCGGTAACCAGTTGAAACGGTCGGGTTTTAATTTCCTGACCGGCACCCGCAACCCCGATAATAATGCTTTCGCCCCAGCCCTTGTGGCAGCACTCCAGCGCCGCGCGCATCACGTTGACGTTGCCGATGCACTCAAAGCTGAAGTCGACGCCGCCGTCGGTCAGCTCCACGATGATCTCCTGGATTGGCCTGTCAAAATCGTTCGGGTTGATAAAGTCGGTGGCTCCCATCTCTGCGGCCAGCGTAAATTTCTCCGGATTGGTGTCAATCGCCAGGATACGCCCCGCCTTCGCCTGCACCGCGCCCTGGATCACCGCCAGACCAATGCCGCCGAGGCCGAATACCGCCACGCTGTCGCCCGCTTTCACCCTGGCGGTGTTGTGCACCGCGCCGATGCCGGTCGTCACGCCGCAGCCCAGCAGGCAAATTTTGTCCAGAGGTGCCTGCGGGTTAACTTTCGCCAGGGAGATCTCCGCACAGACGGTATATTCACTGAAGGTGCTGGTGCCCATATAGTGATAAATCGGCTCGCCGTTAAAGGAAAAACGGGTGGTGCCATCCGGCATCAGGCCTTTGCCCTGGGTGGCGCGCACCGCCTGGCAGAGGTTGGTTTTGCCGGATTTACAGAACTTGCACTCGCCACATTCGGCGGTATAGAGAGGAATAACGTGGTCGCCCGGCTTCAGGCTGGTCACCCCTTCACCGACCTCCACGACCACCCCGCCACCCTCATGGCCGAGCACCGCCGGGAAAACGCCCTCCGGATCGTCCCCCGAGAGGGTAAAGGCGTCGGTGTGGCACACCCCGGTATGGGTAATTTTTACCAGCACTTCCCCCTTTTTCGGCGCTTCCACGTCAATTTCAACGATTTTTAGCGGCTGGCCAGGGCCGAATGCAACTGCAGCACGTGATTTCATCTGTCTCTTCCCTTTATTACGAAGTGAATAGGTCTATTTTAGATAAGCGCGGAGAAGGTGGCCGACTTCAGCCATGCGAACGGCGCGCTGATCGGGGGTGGTCTCCCCGCTGACCAGTTCGTCCTTCAGGTGGATCTCCACCATTTCGCCCATCAGACCGTTGGCGGCACCGCGCACGGCGGCAATCTGCTGCAGGATAGCCAGGCAGGGTTCGCCGGAGGCCAGCGCCCGTTCAAGCGCCTCAACCTGCCCGCGAATACGACGAACGCGGGTGAGGATACGTTTTTTATCTGCAGGTGAATGCGGCATACGCCCTCCTGATACTATAGGGGGGTATGGTATCAAGTCGTTATCTGTTTGTAAAAGTTATAATTTACTGAGTATCAGAGAGTTACGCATAAATAACTGGCCTGGCTGGTGGAGCACACCCGGTCATTGGCGATCAGGATCTGCTGTACTTCGATATTGACGTTGTAGTAACGGGTAACCTGGATATTTTTATAAAGGCAACAGAATTCACCATGCTTCGTGAATTTAATTCGGTGGATCGGGTCAATGCTTCAATCATGATGATTCCGGTAGCCGTAAAAAACAGATCCGGGAAACATTTATCGCGCATCCTGAAAGAGTCATGCAGGAGTGCCAGACTGCTGAAAAATGGGGAGACCAGGGTTATCTGGGAAGTATTATTAAGCCTGCGCTGTGGCCGGTTCTCATGCCGTAGTCAGCTATAAATGTAACATAGCAACAAAAACCATGATCGGTTAGAACCCTGTTCTGGCATACTCACTCAAAGATTCTCTGTATGGAAAAACATAAAATTAAAGGAAAGCCTGCCTGAACTACTGAGAATCGAAACATCAGTAACGAGTTAGACGTGATGTTTCGATTTCATTTACGCCATCAAAAATTATGCGGATGAGTTCAGGTTATCGCGCCGGATAATAACGCTTTGCCCATCGTTGCTTAACGCGATTTCTTTTCCTCCGATCGCGCAAGCTGGTTCAGCACATCCCGGTTATTTTGTATATCGATTTGCGCGTTCTGTTTTGCGGTCTGAATATAGGTTTCACAATCCGCCTCACTGATAGAGAGTGTTCCCCGGCGGGTGAACTCAGCCAGAATCCTGGGCATAATCTTAATATCACCATAACCTATAGATCGACCCTTAAGAGTACAAAGATCAATATCATTATAAGACGACAGTGGACGAGACTGCGCGCAGCCGGCAAGTAAAATAACGGCGACGCCGGTTAAAAGTAATTTTTTCATTGCTCTGACCTTGTGATTAACTAAAGATGCGTTTTTTGCGTACGCTGCCCGGATTTAACATAGCAGGCAAAATAGCCCTGAGGGTCCAGGTTTCAGGCAATAAAAGCTAACAGGTATCAGCTTCTCAGCAAAACTCATTTTAAACGCTGTTTGGCAATTATTTAGGTATTGCACACAATCGACGGGCCGTGGCGTGAAATATCACGGGATAGTAAAAATGGTCAAAGAGGCTCAACGCCACCTCTTTGACCACGGTTTGCCGCACGCGGCGGCAAGGGATAAGGCTCTCCGGTAACCCAGTAAATTACGGCCTGCCGAATCTCCTTTTATTCTCAGGGATCAGAAACGCCATGAGGCGGACAAATTTCCCGCCACCGCGCTATAGCCGGAACGCAATCCTTCGCTTTCAATTGCGATATCCAACGCAACGTCGGGATTGATTTTGTAGCTTATTCCCGCTTTTACCCCCAGCGCGTCGCGGGGTGTCACCTGATTTTTGGCGTGAAATTTTGCGCTACGATAGTTGACGAACGAAGCGTGCTGCGTGGCGTCGCCATCCAGCAGTTCATGTTCCCAGGTAAGCTGCATCCTGGCCGCGAACGCGCCTCCGGAAGCAAGCGGCATAGCCCAGTTCCCTTTTACCCCGATACTCGAGCGCAGCGAGTTGAAGTTCTGCGCATCCAGCATCAGTCGGGTGCCGTCATCGCCGCTCTCCTTCACGCCAGGGCGATGTAACAGCGTGTAGTTTAATGATGCTACCGGCCCGGCGCTTAACGTATCATTTAACGCCCAGCGATAGCCTCCGCCGCCCGTAAGGGAGCCGGTTAATCCGGTCCAGCTGGCCTGGTGGCCTGCTCCGTAGGTGTCGACATTAATGCGCCGCTCCAGCCGCTTCTCTTCAATGCCGAACCGGCCATTGCCGAATAAATAGAGCCCTTCGGGTCTTTCAGAACCGTAACGCGCCTGAAGCCCCAGGTTGAACGCGGTGGTTTTGCCATGCGCATTTTCTGGGGATTTCACCGTCACCGACTGGCCGCTGACGGCACCATGAAAGCCATAGATCCAGTTGTCGTCCTGCTCATTTTGCTTTTCAGCGCCAAACAATACGCCATAGCTGCGGGCGCTGTAACCAACACGACTCCCCTGCCGCTGTTGCCACGAGCCGCCGCCAAAGGGGATGGCAAAGCTGTGCCACTGGCCCTCCGCCAGCCGCGTCGGCGTCACCGCGGGATCGGTGTCGCTGACAATCCGCGTTATCTGCTGTTCACGATGAAGAGAGCTGGCAAGCATGGCGCTCCAGGCTGCCGGGGTCAGCTGCTGCAAAGCGCTGCGGATACTTCCGCCGTCGGCAGCTGAAAAATCCAGAGTACGGTACAGCGGCTGTATATCCGAATCGGCTATCGACACAATTTTATCCAGCGCCTCGCCCACCCGTCGCGCATTGTCGTCCGGCGCATACTGGCTGTAAGCATTAGCGGCGCGCTGCATCGTGAACTGCAGACCATTCCCTTTCAGAGACGCCGCCCGTAGCGCCAGCGTGGGCGAGCTGTGCAGGCTGTTTACCTCGCTGAATTGACCGCTGTACGAGGCGGCCGGGAGTAAAGCCTGCGAATCCAGCCGCCAGTCTGCCGCATACCAGCCGGGCTGCGGCACAAACGTTAGCTGGCCGCCAAGCTGCGCATGACCGTCAATCTTCAGCGTATCATGCCCACCGCGACCATCGACCTCCAGCAGCAGCTGTCCGCTGTCACCCTGCTGATAGTTACCGACGATGGTGATTTGCCCATATGAATTGCCCGGCGTGAGAATGCCGTCATTCACAAAATACCCATCCCGATTGAGGGTGTAGCTGCCGTTACCGGCCAGCGTTGCGCCAGGCGCAATATACATGCTGTAAATCTGATAGACGCCGTTAAGCGAGGTTTTTCCTCCGCGCGCGCTTAACGCCAGATTGTTAATACCTTCGATATTGCCGCGGTAGTTCAGGGTAAAGTTGGGATCGGGACGATCCGTCGCCTGACCTTGCTCATTGGCCAGGCGTCCGAAAGAGAGCTGCGTTAATCGCTGCTGACCATAGAAATTTTTCTGGTTATATTCTGAATAAATATTTCCCTCCAGCCTGGCACCGTTTAATAGCGAAATATTACCGACCAGCGCGTTGGGTGAAATATATATCGCGGCATCTTTACCGGCGACTCGCCCGCTGATGTCGACATTGTCAACCAGGGCACCCTGCAGCTCAGGTAAGGGTGCCGCAGTATAACCACCTACGGTATGGAGCCAGGAGCCGCGATACTCCGTCTCGTTACCCAGGAGGTTATTGCCAAAATCGAAGCTAATGGCGATGCCGTTATCTCCCTGCGCCTGAACGTCGCCGCGCTGAATAAGATTATGCTGTTTACCGTAGGTAAACATTATTCCCCGTCCATTAGGCCCATCGGCGTAAACCCGGGTTCCTGGCTCGATGCTCAGCGTATTATTTTGCCCATCGATACGAATACCGGCACCGCCAGCGCCTGCCGTCAGCAGATTCGCCTGCTGAAACACGCGGTTATTGCTGCCATAAACGTGCAGCCCAAGCCCCTGCGTCGCGGTATTATAGCGTTCCGCCAGATAGCCATCGCCCTGCTGGTTACGCAAAAAGTATCCATTCTGGTTAATCAGCGTCTGCCCGCTGCCATAGAGCGAAAAGCCGAAGAAGTTGCGCCGATCGATCTGATATCCCATATCCTGCAGCAGCGCCAGCTCCGCTTCCATAAAGGTGGTGTAGTTGCGGTAGTTCTGGTGGCTCATCATGCTGTTCTTCAGCTCGATATGGCTCATATAATTATTATCAACCCAACCGTTTTCCGTCAGCATTTTTACCGGTACGCCAGGCATCGCACCTGCGAGCACTTCATCAACATATTTGCCGGTGAAATAGCCCTGATCGCGCCGTACATCAAAGCCGCGCGGGTCCCATGGATTATTGCATCCACGGCACAATATGACCTGCCCTGGCCGGGCAGCCTGACCGTTATCATCCCGCAGATGGCTGGCCCAGGGGCCTAAAGGGAAGGCCTGGAATGCCGGCGTGTATGTTCCCCATCCCCGCCAGTCGTTAACCTGGCTCATGATGCCCAGACCGTGGGCCAGCTCATGAACCGCGACGCTGACCAGATCGGTCTTTCCGGTGCGCGGCAGCTGCGCGGGAACATACGGAACGTCGTCAAAATCCAGTTTCCCCATAATGAACTGAGCATGTGAACCAAAGGTTAACTCTCCGGTATCAATACCGCTCAAAGCCCCCTGTAGCTGAGTCAGGGTGATAACACCATCGGATACGAGACCGCTAGTACCGGCGGCATTCTCAACGTCAAACGTACCGACATTGATAATGGCGGGTAATTGCCCGGGTATGGGGGTGATAATCCCGGCCCAGTAGCGCATGGCATCAAGTATCTTTTCTTTTTGCTGCCGATTCAGATCCCAGCTGGATACCACTGGTGACGGCCAGTCCGGTATAAACGGGCCGTCGCCAACGTCAAAAAAGCGCACCTCAAACACCGCGCTGTTTTGCGGGCTATAAATCAAGTGACGTTCCCCGGCCCAGGCGTGATGGCTGGCAAATAAACCGGTTAACGCCGCCGTTATAAGAAGTTTTTTCATATTTATACATCCATCCGTGTTTAAAATAATCGTTATTTCAAGAAGCTGTGTCTTAAATAGTTCAAGTTGCATGACAAAACGTAAATTGTCCTGAGCGCTGGCCCGTCAGAGCGAGGCTTAGGGAAACGCACGTGCAGTCTAAAACAGGAATGAATATATAACTTCATATCCAACCTCAATAAATCATAAACAAAACGCACAAATAGCGTGATAGTATCCGGGTACATTTCAGAGACTGTTGCCATAAAACGGTCACACAGAAAAAACCTTTTGATTTCTTTTGGTTAGGGAGAAGTAAAAACAACCCTCAGGCCAGGTGATAGATGCGCCTGTTAATTTTCAGAATATCGCTCAATCCAAAATCAGTGGCTATCCGATGAATTAAACCTAGCCGGCACGTCGTTTTTAGCAATTTAAAAATGGGTTTCTTTATTAGCTTTGGCAGATGTAAACCACAAAAGGGGTAGCCGTCTGCGAAAGAGTAGTATGACGCGAAAACAGCGATATTATTCAGCAGAGTAATTTAAAATTTACTCAAGATGCCATGCGTTATGAATGGATACCTTTCAGGTTAATGAATTATGCCCGTAATCATTGAAGACAGAAGGCTGGCGTTCGTTCACGATCCTCAGGCTTTACGTCTGCATCAGCCCCTGACGGTGAGTTTCTGAACCGTGGGATAAAGCCCGAAAAGGGTGGCTCAGACCATACGCACCGGTTGCTGCTCACGTTCAGACTGACGCGACAATGCCGCCTCTGGTAAATATCTACTAAAGAAATGCTGGCTAACAGCAATAAAAAATCCGGAAATGACAGGCATTCCCGGATGATTAATAGTGGCGCAATCGTCAGCCGCTCAGTTTAGCCCGGCACGCGCAGCGGGTATTTACTTGCGAAAATCCAGCGTGCCAGCGCCTGAAGAAGCGAGAGCGGCAATATGATCAAACGTAATCATTGGCGATTTACAGAAGATACATTTCGCACCAAACGGATTGCTTTCAGTTACATCAAAAGTTGATGTTCTGTACTGTGAACCATGGCAGCATGGGCACCTGAAGTGAATATAATCAGAAATAACAGCGACCTCAAAGTGCCACGACGTTAACCGCCGACGGGCCTTTAGGCCCCTGCTCTACGGAAAATTCAACTTCCTGATTTTCGTTGAGCGTACGGAAATCGTTGCCCTGAATGGCAGAAAAATGGACAAATACATCCTTGCTACCATCTTTCGGCGTGATAAAACCAAAACCTTTATCAGGATTGAACCACTTGACTAAACCAGTCATTTTATTTGACATCATTAATACCTTTCGTTGAGTAAGCTTTAAAAGCAATAAGGTCTGAAGAAAAGTTATCAGAGAGAAAAAACCTAAAGGAAATCTCAAGAAGGACTAAAGATGAGAAATATTACAATGACTACTTCAGATAATTTCGTATCAAACCGCGCAGCTATTAACGCATGGTTAACCACACTTAGCAAGCGTTAGTTTTGTAAAGAAAAAAGCGTCTTTTTTACACAACCCGTTTCTCTTTCCGAAGATGCTATAGCGCTTTTTTTCATTTTACCCGGCGTTCTGGAGATTCAGAGAACAATATTTTTAGATGGCGAAAAAAACGTTTGAATTAATTGATCCGGTATCGCCCGGAGGTTACCGCCGCAGCCCGACGGCACCAGGTCATAAAAATCATTTCATTTGTCATACAAATGGCTATACTACCCGCTTCCGACGTAGACCCGCTATCTTCGCCTGCACTACGGGTCTGGTTTAGTGCAGGCGCTTTTTAGCAACGTGAACCCGCAGCTGCCCGCCGGCATCAGCGGCTTACGGGCGAACTAAATGATGTTATCTGCAATGGAGCCCCGAAAAGGGAATCGTCCTGCAGTATCGTACCAATCCTCTGGCGTACCTGAAAATAATCGGGGTGCGTTTGCGGTATGCCAAATGTTCTGATCGTTCCTTCATCAGGGAGATGAATCCCAAGAATAAGTTTCACCAGCGTCGATTTTTCGCACCCTGATTTACCGGTAATATGTCTTTGCCCTGATGCATCTGCTGGGATTTGCGTTCTGTCCGCGAATCAGGGATCTCCATGACAAAAAGCTGTTTATCAAAGGAAAAGCGGAACAATACCCGACGCTTCAGTCACTAATATCAACGACCAGCCAAAAGCACCTAAAAAATAACACATGTCATATTTGCTTATAATTCCCTGACTCGTTGTTAATATTTAAAATGCATAAATTTGACTCAAATCACTTTCCTATGTTTCATTTAATTTAAATTACTTCATGGCTTAACTAAGGAGATACTTATGAGTTATTCATATATAGTTAAATCCTCAACACATCTGCCAAGAAAATATAATACAAATGAAGTAATGGATTTGCTTTATAAAGAGGGTAGGATAAAAAAATTAGCCCGTAGGTTTTCTGCTTCTACAGGGATTGATAACAGATTTATATCAATTGAACTGGAGAGTATAGGGGCTGTTTTGTATAAACGTGTATGACACCGATATTCTATTGTAATTACCTGGCCTGTTCGTAAAACAGGCTTAACGTACACCTGAGGTGCTGGACGCCCGGCGCTCCCTGTTTTCGGTGCTTATCAGCGCAGTGCAGGTGAGAAATAACCTGCTGCTGGCACACTGTATAAGGCGCAGGCCGGGGCAACAGGCTGAGAAGGGTAACGCACCGGACAAACCGCTAAAAAACGGCCTGCCGGCAATTATTCACGCTGTTCAGACGCTCTGTCTTATTGTTCCACCAGTTCCAGATCGGCGATAACGGGCAGGTGATCGCTGGCCGACGACCAACGGAACTGGGCGGAATCATGGGGAACAGTCAACTGCCTGACGTTCCATTTCTGCCCTTTAAAGGTGAAAATATGATCGATATCTATCGCCGGATTCATAGCAGGCCAGCTGCGGGTATCCGTTCCCTCCTTCACCACCTCGTTAAAGAAATAGCTAATTTCCTTCACCGGCTGCTCTTTATCGGTTGAGTTGAAATCACCGGCGAGGATCTTAATCGATGACGCGATGTCTTTAAAATCTGACTTCGCGTCGCCAATGCTCAGATCTAACAGATAGCGGACCTGCCCGGTTCGAATCGTCGGATCTTTTTGCCAGTCGAGATGAGTGACCATAATAACGGGCGCTGAATCAAACCCCGGAACCTCGACTTGCGCCAGCAGCACCACACGCTGTTCAGCATCTCCTGAAGGCAGTTTTAACACCTGTGAATGCAGGATTTTATATTTTGACAGCAGGCCAAGCCCATACTCTCCGCCGTCAAAATCCAGCGCCTTACCAAACGCATAGTGCATATTGTTGGCTTCGGCGAGGGTTTTTAACTGATCGATTTTCTGACTGCGCTTCGTTTTGTTATCCACTTCAGGCACGGCGATGATATCAGCATCAATTATTTTAATTGCCGAATTAAGTTGCGTGAAATCGGTAACACTATCAGCGGCTTCATTCTTGCCGATATTGTAGGTTGCAATCCTTAAATGCGGCTTGTTCTGGGTATAGATTTTATTCGGAATCCCGCCCTTTTGTACACTAAGCACCTCATTTCCCGAGAAATTACCGTCAGCCCAGGCATTAAGCGCCAGGCAGTTGAGGGTGACTAAGGCCAGCGTGGCAACTTTTTTCATTGGGAGCGACTCCTGTATTGAATGATTGGCGTCAGTGTACTGAAAGAAAATATTTATTTACGTGATGAATACCTCAAACATATATCGCAGCAGAAATTAAGTTATAATTTCTTAACAATCTCATCCCTGGGCTCCGGCCCAACAGAAGATCGATGGATTTCCATTTTTGACAGGCTCCGCCTCTGGCTGGACAAACACCGCGAAAGCAACAGGAGACGAAGCCTGGCGGGAGAGCGTCAGCCGCTTATCTGCGCCATCGCCTGCAGGATGCGCTTGTCGGAGATCGGATACGGGGTGCCCAGCTGCTGGGCGAAGTAGCTGACGCGCAGCTCCTCAATCATCCAGCGAACGGCCTTAACGTCCTCGTCCTCGCGGCGGGCGGGCGGCAGCTTGTTGAACCACTGCTGCCACGCCTGCCGGACGCTCTCCACCTTCAGCATCTGCGCGCGGTCGCGGTGCGGATCGATTGCCAGCTTCTCAAGGCGTTTGTCAATCGCCTGCAGATAGCGCAGCGTGTCGCCGAGGCGCTTATAGCCGTTGCCGGTAACGAAGCCGCGATACACCAGGCCGCTCATCTGGGCTTTGATATCCGACAGCCCCAGCGCCATGGTCATATCCACCCGCCCCTTCAGGCGCTTGTTGATGGTAAAGACGGCGGTCAGGATCTGCTCCACCTGCTTCGCGATATCGACCACGGTGTCGTTCAGCTCCGCGCGCACCTTTTCATGCAGCGCAGCAAAGCCCTCTTCCGTCCACACCGGCCCGCCGGCCTCGTCAATCAGCCGGTCCACGCCGCAGGAGATGCAGTCGTCAATCAGCTCCAGCACCTTGCCGTAGGGGTTAAAGTAGAGGCCGAGCTTGGCCTTGTTTGGCAGCTTCTCGTGCAGGTACTTGATCGGCGAAGGAATGTTTAACAACAGCAGCCGCCGCAGCCCGCTCCACATCGCCTGCTGCTGCTCCTGTTGGTTGTCAAACAGCCTGATGGCGACGCTGTCGCGCTCGTCCACCAGCGCCGGCCACGCCTTCACCTTATAGCCGCCGCGCTTCTGCTCATAGCTCTCCGGCAGCTGGCCAAAGCTCCAGATGTGCAGCCCGCTCTGCTCAATGCCGTCGTCCGCCACCGCCGAGAGCGTCTCCTGCACCTTGCCCTTCAGCGCGTCCTTCAGATCCTGCAGCGAACGCCCCTCCTGCAGCTTCCTGTTTTTATCATCCACCACCCGAAAGGTCATCTTCAGATGATCGGGCACCTGATCCCAGTGCCAGTCGTCGCGATCGACGGTGACGCCGGTCATCCGCCGCAGCTCGCGCTCCAGCGCGTCCAGCAGCGGCAGCGCCAGAGGAGTGACGCGGCCCAGAAACGCCTCGGCGTAGTTCGGCGCGGGCACAAAGCTGCGGCGCACCGGCTTGGGCAGCGACTTAATCAGCGCAATCACCAGCTCGCGACGCAGCCCGGGGATTTGCCATTCGAAGCCGCTCTCCTCCACCTGGTTGAGCAGCGGCAGCGGAATATGAACGGTAACGCCGTCGGCGTCGGCTCCCGGCTCAAACTGGTAGCTCAGACGCAGCTTGAGGTTGCCCTGATGCCAGAAGTTGGGATAATCGAGCCGGCTGATGCTCTCCGCCCCCTCCTTGATCAGCATACTCTTTTCAAAGTTGAGCAGGTCCGGCGTCTCGCGGCTGACCCTCTTCCACCAGCTGTCAAAGTGGCGCGCGGAGATCGCCTCGTGGCTGATGCGCTGGTCGTAAAATTCAAACAGCGTTTCGTCATCCACCAGAATGTCGCGGCGGCGAGACTTATGCTCCAGCTCCTCTACCTCCGCGCGCAGCCGGAGATTCTCGCGGAAGAAGGCGTGGCGCGTCTGCCAGTCCCCCTCTACCAGAGCGTGGCGGATAAACAGCTCCCGGCTCAGGGCCGGATCGATCTGGCTGTAGTTCACCTTGCGCGCGGCGACGATCGGCAGACCGTAGACGGTGACTTTCTCCGTCGCCATCACCGCACCCTGCGCCCGCTCCCAGTGCGGCTCGCTGTACGAACGCTTGAGCAGATGCTGGGCGACAGGTTCCACCCACTCCGGGTCGATTCGCGCGGCGATACGCCCCCACAGGCGGCTGGTTTCCACCAGCTCTGCCACCATCGCCCACTTCGGCGGCTTTTTGAACAGGCCGGAGCCGGGGAAAATAGAGAACCGGGCGTTGCGCGCACCGGTATACTCCTGTTTATCCGCGTCTTTGATGCCGATGTGCGACAGCAGCCCGGTGAGCAGCGCAATGTGAATTTCCCGATACTCCGCCGGCTCGCTGTTGACCGGAATGCCCAGCTCTTTCACCACCTGGCGCAGTTGGGTGTAAATATCCTGCCACTCGCGCACCCGCAGGTAGTTGAGGAAATCGATCCGGCACTGGCGGCGGAACTGGTTGGAGGAGAGCGCCTTCTGCTGCTCGCCGAGGTAGTTCCACAGGTTGACGAAGGCCAGGAAGTCAGACTCCTTATCGTGAAAGCGGCGATGCTTCTCGTCGGCGGCCTGCTGTTTATCCATCGGGCGCTCGCGCGGGTCCTGAATAGAGAGCGCCGAGGTGACGATCATCGCCTCGCGCACGCAGCCGTGTTTCTGCGCCTCCAGCACCATTCGCGCCAGCCGCGGATCGACCGGCAGCTGGCTGAGCTGGCGGCCAAGCGGCGTCAGCTTATACGTCGTCTGCTGCGCGTCGGCGGTGATGGCCCCCAGCTCCTCCAGCAGGCGCACGCCGTCCTGTATGTTGCGCTTGTCCGGCGCTTCGACGAACGGAAAGGCTGCGATATCCCCCAGTCCCAGGGCGGTCATCTGCAGAATGACCGACGCAAGGTTGGTGCGCAGAATTTCCGGCTCAGTAAACTCCGGGCGCGACAGGAAGTCGTCTTCCGAATAGAGGCGGATACAGATCCCCTCCGACACGCGGCCGCAGCGGCCTTTACGCTGGTTGGCCGAAGCCTGCGACACCGGCTCGATCGGCAGCCGCTGCACCTTAGTGCGGTAGCTGTAGCGGCTGATGCGCGCGGTGCCCGGATCGATAACGTACTTAATGCCCGGCACGGTGAGCGAGGTCTCCGCCACGTTGGTGGCCAGCACGATGCGCCGCCCGCCGTGCGGCTGGAAGACGCGGTTCTGCTCACTGTTCGACAGGCGCGCGTACAGCGGCAACACTTCGGTATGGCGCAGGTCGAGCTTGTTCAGTGCATCAGCGGTATCGCGGATCTCCCGCTCGCCGCTCATAAAGATCAGGATATCGCCCGGGCCTTCGCGCCCCAGCTCATCCACCGCGTCAAAAATGGCCTGCAGCTGGTCGCGCTCGGCGTCGTCGGCCTCTTCCACGATCGGACGATAGCGCACCTCCACCGGGTAAGTACGCCCGGAGACCTCAATAACGGGCGCATCGTTGAAGTGCTTTGAGAAGCGCTGCGGATCGATGGTCGCCGAGGTGATGATAACTTTCAGATCCGGACGGCGCGGCAGCAGCTCTTTCAGATAGCCGAGCAGGAAGTCGATGTTCAGGCTGCGCTCGTGCGCTTCGTCAATAATAATAGTGTCGTACTGCATCAGCAGCCGGTCCTGCTGGATCTCCGCCAGCAGAATACCGTCAGTCATCAGTTTGACGAGGGTGTTTTCGCTGACGCGATCGCTGAAGCGCACCTTATAGCCGATGCAGCCCCCCGGCTCCGTCTGCAGCTCCTCGGCGATGCGGTTCGCCACGGTACGCGCCGCCAGACGACGCGGCTGGGTGTGGCCAATCAGCCCCTTCACGCCGCGCCCCAGCTCCATACAGATTTTCGGCAGCTGGGTGGTTTTCCCGGAGCCGGTCTCCCCCGCCACGATGACTACCTGATGGTCGCGAACGGCGTCAAGGATCGCCTGCTTTTTCTGGCTGACGGGCAGGTTTTCCGGATAGCTTATCGCCGGGCGCGATGCTTCACGCCGCGCCACGGTAGCCGCCGCCTGCGCGATCTCAGCCGCCATCTGCTGATAGATGGCCTGCTGTGCCTCAGGATTTTTAACTTTCTTCACGCCGTGCAGACGGCGGGAAAAGCGCTGCCGATCGCGCAGCATCAGCGCGTCAAGCCGCTGCTGCAGGGAGTGAAACGATAATTTTTGCTGTTCGTTCATAAGGTTATGGGCAGTGCTCTGCCGGATAAAATCGTTTATAAAGAATCGACGTAGAGTACCACATCGGCCCCCTGCCTGTGTTGTTCAATAATTTTGAACTTTCGCTTCGATATATTGCGCTATCACTGGGTCATGATTGTGAATAGAGTGTGAACAAGCAGCGGGGCTGGCCCCCTTCAGACATTGATAAAGGAAACATTCATGAGCAAGGTATTAGTTCTTAAATCCAGTATTCTGGCCGGGTATTCACAGTCTGGTCAGCTCGCCGACTATCTGGTGGAGCAGTGGCGCGAAAAGCACTCCGCTGACGAAATTACCGTTCGCGATCTGGCGGCAACGCCGGTGCCAGTACTGGACGGCGAGCTGGTTGGCGCGCTGCGTCCGGGAGATGCGCCGCTAACCCCGCGTCAGCAGGAGGCGCTGGCGCTCTCTGATACGCTGATCGCCGAACTTAAGGGCCACGACGTTATCGTTATTGCGGCACCAATGTATAATTTCAATATTCCGACCCAGCTGAAAAACTACTTTGATCTGATCGCCCGCGCCGGCGTGACCTTCCGCTACACCGAAAAAGGTCCGGAAGGGCTGGTTACCGGCAAGCGCGCGGTGGTGCTCTCCAGCCGCGGCGGCATTCATAAGGATACGCCAACCGACCTGATCGCGCCGTATCTGAAGCTGTTCCTCGGCTTTATCGGCATTACCGACGTCAACTTTGTCTTCGCCGAAGGGGTTGCTTACGGCCCGGAAGTGGCAGCAAAAGCGCAGTCCGACGCCAGGGCAGCTATCGATAGCGTAATTGCCGCGTAATCCCTGGTCTCCCGCCGCCGCGGGAGGCTAAGAGCCTGGCCCGCCAGACGTTATTGGCGCAGCCACTCTGGACGCGGACACCGCACAGGAAGTGGAGCATACACGCAGTACGTGAGGATGATTCGCGATGCTCACCCCAGGGGCCGTCCTTACAGAGGTTCAAAACGCGATGCGTTTTGTGCGTGCACTGCCCTGCTCCAAAATGGCAAGTGAAAGAGTTCAGATTGACTACAGCCCCTCCCGGATATGCCGAATCCTGGCGCTATACCGACAATCAGAAACGGGTGATTTTGGTTAAGTTCTGCCTGATGTATGATGGGTCAGTATTTAACCAGAGAAACCAAAAGGATTTGCGGGCATGACGGATGCGAAAGACAACACAACGGTGACCTGCCTGAGCCACAAAATGAAGTACAAAGAGGTCGCCTGCGGTAAGCAGCGGATGCGTTGGCTGGAGCTGCAGTTTGTGGATGAGAACAACAATCCGGTTTCCGGACTCAACGTGCAGTTGGAGTACTATCCGCTGGCAACGGCGGCAGAGCTGGCGCTGTGGGCCAGGGGCGGCCCCGCTCAGTTTGACCCCACACCGCCGTCTGACCCGCCCGCCGGTGTCACTGACAGTCAGGGGCTGGTGCGGTTTGATAATTTGTACTGGATTAACGTTGGTGTGAAAACAGACGGTCAGCAGCTGGCCGACGAGATGGAACAGCGCCCGCTGGGCCTCAGCCGCAACCCGAACGGCCAGGATCCTGTTTCCCGACCAGAAACGCGCGTTGGGAGATGGCGTTCAAACGTGCAGATTAGTGCAGAACAGCGCGGCTATGACCATCATTATGTAACCATCGGTGAGCTGTGTGACCGGATGCCTGATATCCCTGAATGGTCGGATAAAGAGCCGCCACGCTTTCACTTTCCGCATGGAACCGTGCTGAAAGGCACGGAAATCGTCCGGGAGGCGCTGGAGAAACGGCATGTGATAGAAATTTGCCCGTTCCGGGCGTGGTCACTGGTGCTACACGACACGAAAGACTATTCGCTGGCGAATGGTTATAACCTCGGCGTGATGGCTGATATGGCCTATGCAAAAAGCGGAAATTCGGTGATTAAACCGTTTTTCCTGGAAAATTGTCTGGATTTGTCCACGACGCCGAGATATGAAGAATTTCCGTCATTTCCTTACGCGCTGGTTGTGGATGTGCCGTTCCGTGAGCGCTACATCACCGCAGAGTTTCTGGATTCCTCCCGCCTGAGTGACAACGCTCCCGCCCGACTGCTGATTGACAGCACCCAGCTTTTTTACGTGGAAAATGCGGATCATATTATTGTGGCATGGCGGGGAACTCAGGAGGTGCCGGACTGGATCACCGACGGCTGGTACTCACCGCAGCCGTGCCCGGCTGAGCTGGCTAAAGCCGGTCGTATTCACGGCGGCTTTCTGGAGGCATACCAGCTGGCAAAGGAGCGGTTTAGGGATGTTTTTGATAACATTAAAGACCTTTTGAATAGAGGAAAAAAGTTATTTATCTGCGGGCACAGTCTGGGTGGGGCGCTGGGGCTGATCTATGCGGCAGAAATGAAGGGATTTGCGCCGATACTCTATACATACGGAATGCCCCGGACCTTTACCGCGGATGCTGTGGGTAACCTGTATCAGATTATCCACTACCGGCACGTCAATGACAGCGACACCATCACCAGCGTGCCGTTTGATGCCAATCTGGATAACTGGCTGTACGGTAAATTTGGCCCTCTCGGCACCACGCTGGGCTTTTTCTGGACGCTGACGGTCGAGCTGCCGGCGCAGATGGCGGGAGCCTATATCGGTGAGCATTACTGGCAGCCCGGCAGCCCGGTGGTCTTCTTCCGCGCCACGCAGACCCGTACCTGGCTGGAATGCAAAGCGATAAACAACTATTCCTGCCGCCGCCTCAAATCCAGCGATATGTACAAAGTTAAACTGTTCCTTGTCCCGTCGCTGTCTGAGGTGAAAAATACAGAGGCAAAAGAGGCGCAGGAGGCGTTTATCGGTGAGTTTCCGGCCGAGGATATCCGGAAGATTTTCCCCCGG
>NZ_WMJZ01000069.1 GCF_009711095.1 Intestinirhabdus alba | reverse complement strand
GGAGGTCACCCATACGATGCCGTCTGCCGGGCGGCGGCGCAGTTTACGCAGTGACTCCAGCCAGCCTGTATCGGCCGGGGTCACAGGATCGCCGCCCCACAGCAACAGCGTTCCTCGATCTTCCTGCCAGAGTTCCTGGGTGAGTTTTGGAATAAAACGTTCGACATCACCCGCCGAACCGGTGACCAGCAGAATACGAATTTTGCGCCGCCAGGCACGACCGTACTGATAACGCATCGCCTGGCGGATATCGCCTACCGTAATAGAGTGAGGAGGCGTCAGCGCCACCCTGTTTTCCTCATCAGGCAGGACGCTGGCCCGCCGCGATCGCTGGCGATGGTAGCTTTCCTTAACATAGCGGGATAACGCTGGCAGATAGCGAATAAGCACCAGCGTCAGGCAGATCAGTACAAACGCCAGGATCTGCTCCCGCCGCGAAACAATATCAAATAACTTCCCGTAACGGGTTATTACCCACCAGATGGCGGCCATTCCGCTCAGAATGAGTCCTGCCAGACCAAAGCGGCCAACGCTGTTACCCGGTATATTCATCTTCACTCCCTGAAGCTATGGTGCTAATAAAACGTTCCTTTCCTTCGGAAAACAGTACCAGCTGCGGTTGTTTACGCAGGGTGACCAGATCCGCTGTCAGCGCCGTCAGTAACCACGGAGAAAATGGTCCAGGTATGCCACACCATTTTTCCAGTAGTGAGATATCCTCAGCCTCCCACGCGGCGTTCATTTTGACGCCTTGTGTAATCAGCGTTGCGCAGCTTTCCATCCATTCGCTGACGTCGCCAATAATTGAAGTAGTCCGACGCGCCGTGGGCTGCGTTTCCAGAAACAGAGCCAGATCGTCTGCAAACTTCGCCATGTCTAACGGCATGGGACGTAAAAGCCGCGCCGCGTGTGGCAGGTGATATTTTTTTGCCACGTCATCGCTGGTCAACAGCAGCGCAGCCAGCCCATCAGAATAGACTTCGCCACCGTTGACCTGGAGGATCAGCAACAGATTAACCGTTAACACCGGCTGCTTCAGTCGCTCTTCAACGTTGGCAAAAGAAAAGGTATCCGTGACGGTAATATCAGCAGGCACCTTTCGCTCCGGAATACACTCTTTCCAGATGCTAACAAAACTCTCCTGAGGATCAAATGAGGCGTTGTCATGGATTAATGTAACGGTCAGGGGTAATTCCGGCGGCAAACGCTGCAAGCTATATTTTGCACCGTTAATCAATAATCGTATTGCACTTACGGCAGGAGATGTCTCTGCGGTTAACTGGTCTATTTTTTGACAACGCCCGTAGTGCTGGGGCAATTCATATTCCAGACAGGCGGCTGTAATATGATCCGGCAATAAGACAACATTGCCCAGAATAGCCAGCCAGCGCTCGCTCCATGCCTCCCACTGCTGTTGCCCGTACTTCGCCTCTTGCTGTAAAAACTGATACTCTTCCCACGCCCTTCCCCATAAATAGCAACGAAAGAAAAACAGTAATAACCAAATTCCGACAGGCAACAAACTCACCCACCATATATTCATCTCTGACAGCGCGCTTACCTTCCCTGACGCATGTACGATAAACAGCAATAAACCGACTATCGCCATCAGCATTCCGGCAAGCAGCCACCAGATGAGTAATAGAGGTGCCGGTGGCTCGGTGGTTAATGCTTTGGTTCGTGTCCAGCCCATGTTTTATCCTATAGCGCATTCCGGTGCGCTGGAGATAACCTGACAGCCACACTGGCATTTGCAGCCGTTAACCACGATGGCTTTGCCATCGGAAAACCACTCGGGCGACCCTTCAATAATGTCATTCGTACCGTGCCCGGGAACAGGGCAACTGACTTTATCACCTACCAACGCGACAGGTTTTCCATTCACAATCATGGTGGAGGATGCGGAAATAACCTTACCACCATGTGTTGTTTTGTCGCCAATAAGTACAAATCCTCTGGTCATAATATCCTCAAAAAGAATTAACGCTAAGAAAAGAAATAGAGCAAATATCCGTTGTTGATTTATGGTGCTATTCACAATCTCCCAGGCTCTCTGACAAAGCATAAAGCGTTCAGGGAAGCGGCGGCGTGTCCTCTACGAGCAACAATCATATTTCTCAGCCCGGAGCTAAACCAACGCTACAAGGTAAGCGATAAAATGACATCGTAGCGGCCCGCCGGAGCTGATATTATGAATGAGTAAAACCTTTACAGCACAACTTACAGGCAATCTGAAGAATAGTTGTATTTAACATACTTTGACACTTATAAACTCTTAACTACCCTTCTGCTTTACAAAAGCATAACTGGTATTTTTTGAATAAGGGAATGAATGATCTATTATTTTTTCGCCATTAGGGTACATAATGAGATATCCTTCGCCTTGTTGCTGCGGGCTAAGAACTTCAACAATTAGATTGGAATGAAAAACAGGTTCAAATAAAATTTTTTTTACCGATCTGACACGATAAGTCAGCATTGGCTGACCTTTGATATAAAGAATATCCCCACCAATATCTGTAAATTCCTTTAAGATAACAGGATAATAATCTTTCTTTATAACAACATCCCCATATATTTCTTCATAATGTCCATTACCTCTCGGAGGAGGAGCATCATCAAAAATAAAAACAATATCCTCAGGTGTATCGTCTTCTATCTTATTACCGAATTTAGTAAAATCGTGATATCTAAACTGGAATCGGATATTACTGAGCTTCCACCCGCACTGGCCGCCGCCATCAAACGCCACAGCGTTGCTGACAACGTTGCTGCCAGCTTCGGGCTTAAAAGGAACGGTAAGCAGATGATAACCATCCCTGGAGCTTATCGCCCCCGTTGAGGTCAGAATTTTATCCCGGCATCTTTCTGAACGATAGATCACCTTCATTGGCAGGATATCAACATCGGCGGGCTTAACGACCGCCACCTTGACGTGCTTTCCATCCTGCGGGGGCGACAGCTTCTGGCTCACCGCGCAGCCGGTCAGTGTCAATAACGGTAGCAGAATAGTGATACCAGCTTTTTTCATGAACTATATCTCACCAAATCAATAAGAAGTTATCAATAATTAATATTGTCACTAACTTTTCCAGTCTCCTGGATTAACTCCTTAAGAAATAACATTAACTCTGTCGAGTGATAAAAAATGATACAGTCGAAAATGACCAGATTGATAGATGCCAAATCTCCATTTTTCTGTTTAGGGTGATAAAAATATCCAGCTTTAGATTTTATGAATGCATCCAGCTTATTATTTCGCACTGCGCTAAAGGCCTGGCCATTATCAATAAAAGACAAAGCACCGTCTTTAACCAGTAGATTATTAAAATCCACTCTCATTTTTTATAGTTATATTGGATGCATAGAGAAAGTGAATATATTTTATATTTATCAACAATGTCATCAAAATTATTAGTGCAATAAAAATAGCACTAAAGTTTCTTCCCTGTATTAAATATTATTTCACGCTCATACCATCTACTTTATTGAAGTCCGGAAACAATACATCATCAGGAGCAAGAGTGCCATCAGGATAGATTATTTTCGGATAAACACCATCAACCTTTTTCTCTGGCTCAACAAATCTAACCACTTTTCTTTCATCTATTTCGGGTGAGAAAAAGATATTTTCAGAATTGAAGTTTCTATACATCAGGAAATCTTCTTTACCTAACAGTGATAGATATTTTTGTTTTTCATTTATATTTCTTTCTGTTATGTATGGATAATACTTCGGTGCAAGAATGCCATTTCCTGGCAGGGTAGAAAACTGCCCATTCCGAGTGGCATCGCTATCAAAGGCAATCGTTGCCCCAACATTTGTTCCTGGTACCAGGTCTTTACCTAAGTGAGTAGCATCAATGTACCCAATCCCCATGGTAAATTCACTCAATGTCCAGTGGCATCTCCCCCCGCCCAACATCGCCACTTTTGTCTGCCAGACATTACTGCTCCCCTGTTGCTCTAACGGCATATTTATCCCGTAATAGCTGGGTTCCTTAATCTGCGAACCATCAACACCGCTAATCCGTCTTTTGAGACACTTATGGGAAATATAAACCACTTTAAGAGGAAAAGGCCTGGTGTAGAGTGATGGATTTTTTACTTCCACCTTCACCCATTGGGTATCAGATGGCGGCGATAATGAACGATCGATTGAGCCTGAACAGCTACTGATAAACAAAACCGAAAACAGAACTATAGATTCTTTTGATTGTTTTTTCATTGTTCAATTTCCTCTTCGCTATAGAATGCATATCGTTTCAGAATATTATTACCACTATTTATTGCCAGAATGAAATTAAGTGACTCTGCTTGCAAGCCTCAATATTTTATTGTTATATTGGATAAATAGAGAAAAAGAATGTATTTTGTACTTATCTTCAAAGTTGTCTTTTTTATTTGTGGCAGCTATAGCACCCATGAATAAAAATCATACTAAAAAACAGCATAATACGCAACATTTAATTCGCCCTAATTCCTTTAATATTCTCAGTTTTCTTTCTGCTTTACAAAAGCATAATTGGTATTTTTTGAGTAAGGGAATGAATGATCTATTATTTTTTCGCCATTAGGGTAAGTCAAAACATAACCTTCACCCTTTTCCTTTGGAGGCTGAGCGAATACTACCAAATCAGAGTGAACGACAGGTTCAAACTTAATAGTAGGTGTATCATGAAGACGATAAGTGAGCATTGGTTGCCCCTGAATACTAAGAACTAAAATATCATTATCTCCAGGTTTTTTTCTAATCAAGGGGAAATAGTTTTTCACTATCACAAGAGGACCATATATATCTTCATAATGTCCATTCCCGCGAGGAGGTGAGTTTTTATCGAAAACAAAGACAATATCATTAGGAATATTCTTTTTTATATCCTGACCAAATGCTGTCATATCATGAAATTTAAACTGGAATCGGATATTACTGAGCTTCCACCCGCACCAACCACCGCCATCAAACGCCACAGCGTTGCTGACAACATTGCTGCCAGCTTCGGGCTTAAAAGGAACGGTAAGCAGATGATAGCCATCCCTGGAGCTTATCGCCCCCGTGGAGGTCAGAATTTTATCCCGGCATCTTTCTGAACGATAGATCACCTTCATTGGCAGGATATCAACATCGGCGGGCTTAACGACCGCCACCTTGACGCGCTTTCCATCCTGCGGGGGTGTCAGCTTCTGGTTTACTGTGCAGCTACTGAGTGCGAGCAGCGGTAACAAACAGAAAATTTTTATTATATTTATCACAGCCCATCACCTTATGGTGTTTATAAGAGAAGACTTAATCATTAACATATCCTCATTAAAATAGTGATACAGTCACCTCAACATTTCTAATTTCCTGAAGTCAATTGAATCTCTTTTCTCTGAATTAGATGTTTGCGTTCCATCTGGATAGGTAGTTATTAATATTTCACCAAACTTTTTCGGCACTTGCATTTTTACAATTTTTTTAGAGTGAACCATAGGTTTAAAAATGATACTACTGGAATTATTAACTTTATAGGTAAGCATCTTTTCATTAATCAATCTAAGGATTTTCATATGGTGAATCAATCTATCTTCTATTAGTAGTGGATAATAATTTTCCTCAACATAAACATTGCCCGACGCTTGTATGAAATGTCCATTACCACGGGGAGGAGCATGTTCATCAAATACAAAGACGATATCATTAGGAATATTTTTTTAATATCCTGACCAAATGCTGTCATATCATGAAATTGAAACTGGAAACGGATATTACTGAGCTTCCACCCGCACTGGCCGCCGCCATCAAACGCCACAGCGTTGCTGACAACATTGCTGTCGGCTTCGGGTTTAAAAGGAACGGTAAGCAGATGATAACCATCCCTGGAGCT
>NZ_WMJZ01000068.1 GCF_009711095.1 Intestinirhabdus alba | reverse complement strand
AAGTTAAAGCGTTGCTGGCCGAATGGTATCGGGAACGCGCCAGAGATGTCTTTCAACGCAGGCTTGATTTACTGATACCGCAGACCCTTTGGATTAATGAGCGTCCGCCGATACGTCTGCGGGCGATGCAAACGCAATGGGGTAACTGCTCTGCAAAAGGCTGTCTGACTCTGAATCCATGGCTGGTGAAAGCGTCCTCAGAATGTATCGACTATGTATTGCTACATGAGTTATGCCATGTGGCTGAGCACAACCACAGCGAAGAGTTTTACCGTCTGATGGGGCAGGTCATGCCGGGGTGGGAAAAGGTCAAGAAGCGACTGGATGGGATGGCGGGGATGTTGTTGACTGATATGTGATTTTGGGGCTTATTCTAATTTAGAAACTAATCGGGGAAGTTATGTATTCAGTATCAAAGTATATTTTTTATACCACTCTAATTCTTTATGTCCTGACATTACTAACTGTCAGCTATGTTGGTGTCTATTTAACTTATGTGGCTATTCCGGTGATTGTTGTTTCTGGATTATTAATGAAACTTCTCGGTAAAAGAAAGAGTAAATCAGGAGAAGTATCAAATGTTGTAGCCAGGGTGCTAAATGATACAAATGCCGGGCTGGAACGTTTTAATAAAGGCATGCATTGGTTCAATGAGAAAAACAGAATCATAAATGAAAAGACAAAACCTCTTAACGAACAAATTCATGCAATAAGAATGAAAATGAATGAACCGGAGGTAAAGTTAAAATATGAAACTGATCCTGAAAAAATAAAAACACTTAATGCTTTAATTGAAAGTATGGAAAAAGATATCAGGATTATAGAATCCAAGAAAGATGAAATTAAAATGGCGATAGAGATAGATATTGCCCGCAAAAGGATTAATGAATAATGTTTTAGTTTTCTGCATGGATATTGATTAACAGTGACAGTTTTCAATAACTGAAATATCAAATAAATGGCATAGTAAATATGATTGTTAAAGGGAGGTTGAATTGCATTCTGAAGCGTTGGCTATCGAATTTATTGAACAACTGAAAGGCATCTCGGTTGAGGATGATATTGAATTCAATTTCTTTGAATTGGGAGGTTCCGGATATCTCGAAAATCCAACTACGGATTTGATGGCTTTGTTTATGGGAGCCCAGAAAATGGTGCCGCCATGGTTGCTCAAAGCATTGCTATGTTGCCTGGATGATTCCCTCGATGTTGATGAAATTGATTTCACTTCTCTGGAGTTAATGAGAGAGGCCCGAACAGAAGATGGGAAATATATTGATATTCTTATCAGACATGATGAATTCATTATAGGTATTGAGCATAAAGTTCTGGCTGATACATATAATCCTTTTCCCAGCTATGTAAGTCTCATTGATAGTTACGGCGGCAACAATCAAAAACTATTTCGCTGTATATTAAAGCCTGACGGTAACAGCGCTAAAGGCGTAGACGGTTGGCAACTTATCAATTATTCACTGCTGCTGGAAACCGCCATCCGACGTCTGGGGTTGGAGATGATGAATCAAGGGTTCAGCAAGTGGACTGTTTTTTATCAGGAGTTTTTAAGTCATCTTAAAAAATTGAGTGAGGTTAGTATGGATAAGGTATCTGATAAAAATGTGGAGTTTGTCACTGAAAATTTCACGGCTTTGATAAAATCGGTTCAATTGCTGGAAATGTACCAAAATGCTATCACCGAGGAAGCTAAATCGGTTGTCTCAGAGGTATTGCCTGATATTCATATTGCAACAGGTATTAATAACTGGAAGGGTTACTATAAAGCAATTCATCTGATGCCGGGATGCTGGGGGCAAGGTAAAACAGGAATTACGTTAGTTTATCGCCCTTCAGAGGATGGTCGAGATGAAGCTGAGTTCTACGTATATGGATGGATACATTCAGATGATTACCCTGAAGTTAATGCACTAAAAGAAGAAATAAGAGTTGCTTTAAGTGCTGGAGATTTCATTCCAACAGCTAGCCCTGAGGACTATGAAGTATCAATTACTGGGAAGGGGAAAGTGCTTGAACTGAGTTTTTGGGGGAATACGAGAAGCAAAAAAGATGCACTGGTTCTTCTTAAGGGTATGACTAAGTGGATGGACTCAAAAATAAGAACATAAAGTAATATGACTGAGTGATGACGATCTTTTTAAATTGTGGATTATTAGGCTGGTAATTGAAGCGCCGAATAGACAGATATTGGAATAAAAGGAGAATATTCAAATGATTTATCAGTGTGATACTTGCAGTAGAACGACTTTTGAGGTTAATTGTCCCTGGTGTAGTGGAGTTTCGCCTGTAAAAACGTCTGCATGGGGTTCAGCATCATCGACCGCACAAGCAATAGACATACAACGTATGACACCATTGAATCCATCGTTTTATCCCGAATTTCAGTATCGTTCAAAGGGTGTTCTAAAAGATCTATTTGGGAAAAAGAAAGAGCAAACTCAGCTTAATCAATTGCTTGAAAATGTTCTCGAAAAATACTCCAGTTTAAAAGATCCATATTTTACTAACTTCATTTACACTTCCAGATTCTCACATAATAATAAATCGGAAGCAGATTACTCAACAGATAATGGTACATACTCCGAATTACAACTTTTCCGTGAGGTGTTGGTCAGAAAAGGGTTCAATGAGCTTGAGCAGTTACCTGAGCTATTAGATAAATTACTCCTTACCACGTCATTTAACGCTCTTTATTATGGTTTCGCTAAGGAAGTTAAACGGCATATTAAATCCACACTTACTGAATCCTTGAAGTCATGGATTGAGGAAGCGGGTACCACTTTTAGGGCAGATCTTTCATTGTTTCTATTCTATATATGGAGCAATAAAATAGAGTTCTCATCAGTAGAGTTCAATGAAAAAGCGGAGGCTACGCCTGGTGTTCCTTTAGTTTCATTTGATGAAGTTAAAAAATACTTAGCTGTGTGCGAACATATTTATTTTGATATTCTGGTTGATAGATTAGCTACACGGCTCGAACATTTTAACCCTAACAAATTCGTCACCATGTATTTAGTTGATGCAATGGACGGTTTCCAGTTTGAAGATTTCCTTGTGGAAGTATTCCAGACTATGGGCTATGACGTCAAAGAAACCAAGAGAACGCAAGATCAGGGGGCAGATCTCTTCGTCACTCGATTTGGTAAGGATATGGTTATTCAGGCGAAAAATTATTCTGGTTCTGTAGGTAACTCGGCGGTGCAGCAGGTGATCTCTGCTAAAACATTCTATGGTTGTGATGAGGCGATGGTTGTGACTAATTCCTACTTCACACGCTCTGCGAAAGAGTTAGCTGAATCAGCCTTGGTACGTCTGATCGACAGGGATGAACTGCAAAAGTATCTGGATGATTACAATCAGAAGATAATCGAAGATTTTCAGTCGAACTCATAATGTTTAAACATTGCAGCATTGATGGTAAGTACTGGCAGGTTTTGCGTTGGTAACTTTAATTTACTAAACCGCCTTAAAGGCGGTTTAGTAAAAAAATCGAACATTTAAAATGCTAAGTAATCATAAAGACATAATAATTTTCTGAAATCCGTGTCACACCGTCCGGAGTGTTCTTCAAGATAATTCTTTAATTCTTCTATTGATATATTATCATCCATAACAGAATACATGATTCCACCGATGACTTTCCAGTCAGGTAAGTTATCCGTTATGTCAGTTATTGTTGAGTATTCATTTCCGCATTCTTTAACATAACCCTTTAAGTCAGCGATAATTTTATCAACTTGGCGATTTTTATATTTTTCTTCATTAATGAGATTCTCACAAATTGAACTGAATGCGAAAACCGGGAACCTTTCACGAGTTGATATGACTTGCTTATTCAGTAATGATATAAGTTGTGAGTTTGCTTCATCAACTATTTTGAAATAATTTTGAATCATTTCAGTTTTGGTTTGGAATTCATATTTAACAGTCCGTTCTGAACCAACGGCTAAAACCATATCTTCATTTTTTAGTTCATCGATGTTTTCTGTTATATTTACCTTTATTTCTCCGCCGCTTTTAATAGTATTCCAAACTTTTTGCACTTTCCTGATGTCCATCGCGGAAACTGGAAGGACTAGTTTTGAAAGTGCATCATATATAGCAGTATAGTTATCTGTTTTGATTTTATTGATGCGGATAGTTGCCATGCTCTCAATATCAATATCATGCTCGGTTATTTCTGTCGTATGATCACCAGGTGCATATTCAACTAGCAGGAAGTTATCGCGAATCTTCTTTGCTAGTTCAGTGTTGACATTTACATATGAAAAAATAGTTTTTAACAGGGACTTAATGTTTGAATCACTTATGCTATAGCCAATAAATATAATAGGGTTGTGTATGAAAATAGAAAGGAGTTGGGCCCTGATTAATTCGTATTTATTATTGAAGTTATTATAGTCGTCTCTTGTTATAATTATGTTGTCTGAGTCGGTTACACAACCATGTATTTTGTAAACTGAGCCATAGGGGTTGCTAAGAAGAATATTATTCCCTATTAATGGGTTGAACTCAAAAACTTTTTCACATAAACGATCGTAATTCGTGGTTATGACGGAACCAATGTTTTTACGTGCTCTAATTAGAGCGTCAATTTCATTGCTTTTTTCGGGTCTTATCAATAAGCCGTTAAGTATTTCTGTTATATAAATTTTAAAACGGCTCAGTTTCTTGCCTTCTTTCATGTTTTTATAAAAAATATCGTTAATGGCTTCGAATTTGCCATTCCGATCAGTTGCAAGACATTTGTTGAATTCTATCTCAAGCCTTGTTGCCAAAAGGTCATAACTATATTCACCATTCTCCATTGATTCTGCTTTAAGGTCATAGTAAAACTCCTCATTACCCGTGAGTTCATTGGATATAAACTCAAGTAATTCATTCCAGCCAAAAGAGTTTTGAAGATACCTAAGACTAAAACCGGTGCCGATGAAAAGCACTGGATGATTTTTGTAATGACCTACAAAATCTTGGATTTCCATACCAATTCTCAACATTAACCCACATACTCATCATAAAATCAAATTTCGAAAGAAAATGCCAATGGTCTTTCATAAATAGTATCACCCTTATCAGACTGGAAAGGGGAACGAACATTAGTGGCAATCCACCACCATAGCTGACCTGGTACAGGTACAGCCAAGCTACATTTTTAGACGTTATTCATGTACTGAGATTGGCACTTGGGCTTCCGTGCCAGGGGGGGCTTACCTGTGCTGACTCTGTGCTCAAAGTTATCCAAGTCTATCTATTTACTGCCAATTACAGTAAAGTAGATGGACAATTGCAGCGAAGTTTCGCAATGTACTGCTATCTAACTCATTGATCCTGCGTAGAATTTAAAATCCCTCGGCCATAGGCTGTACGAGTTCAAGTCTCGTTCCGGGTACCATGGGAAAAAAGCAGAATAATCAAAGCAATAAGCAGTGTCGTGAAACCACCTACGGGTGGTTTTTTTGTGCCTGGAATTCACGCCCTGTGCATATCCTGTGCTCACGGGGTGCAATGAAGTGCAATCTCCAGCCTGGCAATGCCGAATTGAACGTGTCGCCTCCAGCATAGAGAACCAGGCCGCTTTGCCTGTTTTCCGGTACGCTTCCGGGAAGGGGGGCCTGCTGAGCAAGCTGTAATGCTCTAGCTGCCTNCCTGTTTTATGATGTAGTCTGTTCTCCGGGCTCCAGATGCAAAGATGATGAAATCAGGCTCAAGGTGTTTAATTTGTACCGCCAGCAGCTTCAGCGAGGCTAATATGACTTCCTGCACTTCATTTTGAGGGCGATTGAGAGGGGTCAGTCCGTCGTAATCCCACGCCAGTAGATTGGCATACACGATTGCCTGGGGAGGAATATTAAGCTCCCGGGCCAGCCGGAAATGATATTGCGTGAAGCGGCTACGTGATTTGAGGTTTGTGGTGCCATCATTTTGTACCGGAAGATGTTTCCTGTAACGATCTACAGCCTCTTCAACCACCTGCCCGATGGTGACGTCAGGTATAAGTCCCAGCATCCGTGATATCGTATTCTTACCATTCAGCGTATTCCAGCCAGCGGTTTCACGTCCAACCAGCATGATTTTTACCGGTGAGTGCCAGTATTCTTCAAACGGCACGGGTAAAAAGACGCCTGAGTATTTATCTTCATTCAGGTTAAATGACTGGGCGTCAACTTCCTGTAATATCCGTTTGTACGCGTCTAATAGCCTTTCCATTCTTCAATCCTGCCCCGTAATAAAAACACCTTCA
>NZ_WMJZ01000067.1 GCF_009711095.1 Intestinirhabdus alba | reverse complement strand
GGTGCTGGTTTATTAGCGCTGAGTTTGTGGGGATCCCTCAGTGCTCACGCGGGGTTTTTTTATGGCCTTTAGCTGCCGCCGGACGTCCGCCGCTGTAGCTGATCGCGCAGGTTCGGCGGGGTGCCTTTAATGGTCAGCGTATCGGTGGCCGGATCCCAGAAAATGCGCTCACCCAGCAGCATCGCGTCAAAGTTAATGGTCAGCCCGCCGCCGCTGCCGGCATATTTAGTCAGCTGGCGCAGGGTGCTGCGATCCGCCGGAAAGCTCTCCTCCAGCTCGTAGCCTTTTTCGGCGGTAAATTCGCTGAAGCTCACTTCGCTGACGCCGGAAAGCTCTTTCGACAGCGCGTTAAGCTCAATCTCCTCCCCGGCCTGCAGCTGTTCACTACAGTAGCTGTAAACCTGCTGACGCACGTTCTGCCGCCCGGCTTTATCCAGCTGCGCTTCGGCGGTGAAGTCGTCCACCGCCTGCAGCAGACCGCGGTTTTGCGCTTTGGCGTTCAGCCCTTCGCTGGCACCGAGGAAATCCATAAAGAAGTCGGCGACCTTGCGCCCTACCCGCCCCTTCAGGAAGGTGAGATAGCGCGTCGATTGCGGATTGGTTTCCCACTCGGTCAGGTCGATGCGGGCAACGATATCCGCGTGGTTGATATCAAGATAATGCGTCGGGTTAATATCCAGCTGTTCATTGACCCGCATACTGCTTAAATTGTTCAGCACCGCAACCAGCAGATACTCCACCGCCAGGTAGCGATAATGACAGAACAGCACGATGCCGCCATCGGCAAACGGATACTTCGCCAGCTCGTCGCGCAGGCGACCGGTTGCCGCCCGGCTAAAGGCCAGAAAATCCTCCTCGCCCTGACGCTGCAAGCGCAGCGCCTGCGCCAGCTCGCTCTCTTCACTGAACAGGCCGTACGCTTTATTCTTTGCGCTGTAGACCCGGTGCAGTTCTGCCATCATCTCGACAACGGTGTTTGTCGGTTCCAGTAATGAATCGCGCAGGACCAGCTCAAGGTTTTGCTCATCGCGCTTGATAAGCTGGTGCAGGGCAATCTGGTTGATATCCAGACTCATGATAAACTCTCCTTTATGACCGGGCGGTATTCAACCATCACCCGCGAAGCGAAGCAACTGAAGTCTGCTGCCGTTTTGCGGGCCGCCTTCCAGAACGCCTGGTCCGTTCTCTGCCCTGCGGACGTTTGCTCGCGTTCCCCGCCCTCCGGCGGCGTGGACGGCGGGCCAGCGCAGAGGACGCGCAAACGCGCTCGCGGCGTTTTTAGCCTGCAACTCGATTTTTTTAGGGTATAAAAATGCGGAAAAAAAACTGTCGCTACGGTAATATGTTGCCCTTTCATGTATAAACTGATGTCGATTTATGCCACAAAACTCCCGCTATAGTGACGAACACGTTGAACAACTCCTCACCGAGATGCTCAACGTACTGGAAAAACATAAGGCACCAACCGATCTTTCCCTGATGGTACTGGGAAATATGGTGACCAACCTTATTAATACCAGCATTGCCCCGGCCCAGCGCCAGGCGATTGCCAACTCTTTTACCCGCGCGCTGCACGCCTCGGTTAGCGAAGACAAAGCGCATTAACAGCCTGTAAACCAGGCGTTGGAAAACGAACGACAGGTTATGGTAACTCATCGTCAGCGCTACCGTGAAAAGGTCTCCCAGATGGTTAGCTGGGGGCACTGGTTTGCCCTGTTCAATATTCTGCTGGCCATCGTGCTCGGCAGCCGTTACCTGTTCGTCGCCGACTGGCCCACGACCCTCACCGGGCGCATCTACTCTTACCTGAGCATTATCGGGCACTTCAGCTTTCTGGTGTTTGCCTGTTACCTGCTGTTCCTCTTTCCGCTGACCTTTATCGTTATGTCCCAGCGGCTGATGCGCTTTTTATCCGCGATTCTGGCAACGGCGGGAATGACGCTGCTGCTGATCGACAGCGAAGTCTTTACCCGCTTCCATCTGCATCTTAACCCTATCGTCTGGGAGCTGGTTATCAACCCGGACCAGAACGAGATGGCGCGCGACTGGCAGCTGATGTTTATCAGCGTGCCGGTGATCCTGTTAATTGAAATGCTGTTTGCCACCTGGAGCTGGCAAAAGCTGCGCAGCCTGACGCGCCGCCGTCATTTCGCGAGGCCGCTTGCCGCCCTCTTCTTTACCGCATTTCTTGCCTCCCACCTGGTCTATATCTGGGCCGACGCCAATTTCTATCGGCCGATCACCATGCAGCGGGCCAACCTGCCGCTCTCCTATCCGATGACCGCGCGCCGCTTTCTGGAAAAGCATGGTCTGCTGGATGCGCAGGAGTACCAGCGTCGGCTGATCGAACAGGGCAATCCGGAGGCGGTTTCGGTGCAGTATCCGCTGAGCGAGCTACGCTATCGCGATATGGGCACCGGGCAGAACGTGCTGTTGATTACCGTCGACGGACTGAACTATTCGCGCTATGAAAAGCTCATGCCGCGCCTGGCCGGATTCGCCGAACAGAATATTGCCTTTACGCGCCATATGAGCTCCGGCAATATCACCGACAACGGCATTTTCGGCCTGTTTTACGGCGTTTCACCCAGCTACATGGACGGCATTCTCTCCAGCAGAACGCCGGCCGCGCTTATCTCGGCGCTCAATCAGCAGGGCTATCAGTTGGGGCTGTTCTCCTCTGACGGCTTCACCAGCCCGCTTTACCGTCAGGCGCTGCTGTCGGACTTCTCTATGCCAAGCGTCCAGACCCAGTCCGATGAGCAGACGGCCAGCCAGTGGATCAACTGGCTGGGCCGCTACGCCCAGGAGGATAACCGCTGGTTCTCCTGGATCGCCCTTAACGGCACTAACATCGCTGACGATAACCAGAGCACGTTTGTCAGACGATATGCCCGGGCCGCAGGCGAAGTTGATACCCAGATAGACCGGGTGCTGAACGCGCTGCGCCATGCCGGTAAGCTGGAGAATACGGTGGTGATTATCACCGCCGGGCGCGGCGTTGCGCTGGAGCCGGAGGAGCAGAACTTCAGCTGGTCACGCGGCCACCTGCAGGTGCCACTGGTGATTCACTGGCCGGGCACGCCGGCGCAGCGTATTAACGCCCTGACCGATCATACCGATATGATGACCACCCTGATGCAGCGGCTGCTGCACGTCAGCACGCCGGCCAGCGAGTATTCACAGGGGCAGGATCTGTTTAACGCCAGCCGTCGTCACTACTGGGTCACCGCAGCGGACGGCAACACGCTGGCCATCACCACTCCGCAAATGACGCTGGTATTAAACAGCAACGGTAAGTATCAGACCTACGATCTGCGCGGTGAAAAGATCAAGGATCAGAAGCCGCAGCTGAGCCTGCTGCTGCAGGTGCTGACCGATGAGAAACGTTTTATTGCTAACTGATTAATTATAAATCAGTTAGCAGGGCTTCCCCTTGCATTCGCGGCGGAAAGAGGTAGTATTAGCACCCAGCAGTCGGCACGTAGCGCAGCCTGGTAGCGCACCGTCATGGGGTGTCGGGGGTCGGAGGTTCAAATCCTCTCGTGCCGACCAATCAAATTTTTGAATAAGCTGTAGTCGTTCCTGCTTGTTCATAAACCCCACAAAAGCAGCGAGTTGCAAGACTCGCTGCTTTTTTATTGTTCATAGCCGCTCGCAATACCGCTTTCCTCTGTTATTCCAGGCAACCTTCCCCCATTCAATAGATGCTTTAGCGCTTAGCGCCTCGCCCACCAGGCGTTGTTGGCGCAGCCACTCTGGACACGGACAGCACACAGAAACCGGAGCGTACATCCGGTACGTGAGAATGATTCGCGATGCTCACCCTGCGTGCCGCCCTGAAGGGCGTTCAAAACGCGATGCGTTTTGTGCGAGCACTGCCCTGGTCCAACATGGCAAGTGAAATCGCCCTGACAGGCCAGGCGCTTCGTCATCCATAATTTTTCAGCGGTCAACTTTCGTAGGTATCGTTCAGCATGGAAGGAATAAACCGCGACTGGCAGGGACAGGTACTACGACTTTCCAGAGTTCCTGCCATTTTTCGTCCGTTAACCATATCGTTTACCATGCCCCCGGAGATGTAAAAAACGCCGGGGAATTTGCCGCAAGTTACTTTATCACCTTCACGCGCTGCCGCTTTACCCATGATTGTCTGAGTGACGTCTCCCTCAACTATCACGCCACCGCAGCTGGTTTTGTCGCCCACCACCAGATAATTTCCTCTGCTCATATGAATGCCTTTTTTTGTTGATAACACAACGCCGCGGCCCGCGGCGGGTCGGGGCTTCTCCGGCGCTGCTTTTTCCTCACGAAGAACTTCAGCCCCCTATATTTCCGCACGCATTTGCCGTCCGGGAATATGGACGCCAAAGTGTGCCAGAACGGTAAACAACAGGCTGCCCGCCGCGCCAACATGCAGCCCCGTCAGCTAACGAGTAGTCTTATGCTGCCGGGCAGCAGCCCGGCTTTTGCTGGATAACGCCAGATCATAAAGCAGGCCAGACCGATGATGACCGCAGCGGCGACATTATCAGCCTGAACCCGGTGTCCGGATTTTTCAACAGCCATGGAAAATACCTCAATGTATATTCTCCCGCCCTGAAAGGTAAGGTGTTATTACCGTACTCCACATCGCTGAGCCATTCTGCTCACCACTTATAATCAGTTGATTTTCTTGAGTCTTAACTGCCGTCTGCGCTGCGGCAGCAATAGCCAGCCAGGGCGCAACACGCCCAGCCTGTCCCAGGGAGGTATCAAGGTCATACTGCGCCCTGTTCATGTCCACCCCCTGAAGCGGCAGCAGGCCATTCAGGGCGGTAACCGCCCGTTGTTCAGTGACGGATAACCCGGTTCGCCATAAATGATGCACCTCTTCCGGCTGCACCGGCCCCCAGTCCATCGCCTGAGCGATGTTTTCCGCCAGGGTGTTTGCTGTGCCCTGCTCCGGGCGATGCATCAACGCACAGGGTGCAAGAACGTTCTGCGTCAGACGATTGCCCAGCAGTAACGTCGTCACGGCTTCAGCCGTGCCGTCCGGGTTCTCCGGGGCAATCTGTAACGCAACCACCAACAGCAGAGTGTTTTCGCGGATACGGTTGTCCAGCCAGTAATCAATCGCCGCCAGACCGTGGCCTTCGATATATTCCGGCTGTTGCCGGATGCCGCTCTTTTGCCAGGCATCGCGCCAGAGCTCTCGCACCCGCTGGCTGGATACAGAACTCTCCGCCTCGAACAGCAGGGCAACAGGCTGATTATCGGAATACCGACCGAGTGGGATAGCCAGCGCCGGAAGTAAATCAGCAAAAATCTGCGACAAAAACAGATCAGGAGAAATATCGGGAGGAATAATTCGGCTGTGACGAATATTACTTGCTCCCTGCCAGGAGATCTGCGCGCATATAGCGCTCTGATTTTGTATTAACGGCTCCGCCAGGGTGTAGCAAAACCCGTTATCCGGTCCGCTATGCGCAGTAATAAACGAGCCATAGAGTATCTGCAATGCCCGACGCCCCCGACGGACTTCCTTGAGAATCGCCTCCTCACGGCGTCTGTCCCACGCATTAGCATAGGCCTGCCCGAACAGATAAAACATCTCCCGACACGATGCCACGACCAGCCACAATAGCGCCGGAATACCGACAGAAAAGAACCAGAATTTGGCTGATTTGACCGGTAAACCTGAAAAACATGCCCAGAGTCCCCCCATGAGCAGCATTACGGCCAGACCTTTAAACCAGCGTGAACGAACCGGCGATGTTGGCCTCAGCGCGGGTTCTGGAATCAAATTAAGTTTTACTGGCATAATTTATATTCCTGATATATTGCCCTGAACATCAGGGAAGATGGCGTGACGCCGCCACCAGATGTGGATATACCGGCCCCAAAATAGCAGGCCGCAGCTTCAGACTCGCCTGTTTTAAATCAAGCGTTACTTCATTCAACCGCTGTGACTTTTTATAAAAGGAGCCGGAGAAAATAAATCAACAGATGAAACCGACTTGAGATTCTGACGCTCTTATTCCGGCGCGGTTCTGGACTCGATATCCAGCACTTCCGGCCAGCACACTTTTCTTCGGGGGCTTTCGTCGTCATGCTGGTTGGGGTAAAGCGGGTCCATCACCACCGGCTGGTGCTGCATATACCGGCACCAGTGGCTCCACAGCTGACGCGGGTGCTTTATATAAATACCGCCCGGTTCAGAATAAAACGTTTGCTAACTTCACAAACCGCTGCGGCGGCGTTCTTAACTCATCCGCAGAATCCGGCAGG
>NZ_WMJZ01000066.1 GCF_009711095.1 Intestinirhabdus alba | reverse complement strand
TGTATATTACTGGAATGACACAGAATTTCTAACACTCCCTTTTTACTGGCGCAAAGCCCCACGGTAAGTCTTTGCAGAGGGCTATCGCCCGGACTGCGCTTTCTGCGCCGGCGAGGTTTCTGCCGCTTTGCCCGGCAGGGAATGGCCGGAAAAAACCGCCCCTTTTTCGATTACCAGCCCCGCGGTACAGATATCGCCTTCCGCCTGCGCCTTTTCCTGCAGCGTCACGCTGTGGGCGTCGCAGCGACCCGTAATCTTTCCGTTAATGACGATAAGCTTCGCCTGTATATCCCCTTTGACCTGGCCGCCCTCGGCAATATTTACCCGGTTGTGACAGACGATATTGCCCTCCACAACGCCCTCGACAACAATATTGCCCTCCACGGTAAGGACGCCCGTCATAACCGTTCCATAGGCAATCAGCGTATCGCTACAGTTCGCTTTCTTTTCTACGCCGTCAGCCGCCGCATCCGGCCCCTTATTCTCTTCGGCGCGCGTCTCCGGCACCGCCGCCATTTTTTTCGTTTCTTTTGCCGGCTGGCTATTTTTATTGCGTTTTAATATTTTCATGACTATTCGCATTCCTGTCCACAGCAGGCTTCCCCCCGTTATAAGGTTAACGGTGATAAAGATAGCCGTATGCTCTTTGAATAAGATATCTGCCTTTCCCGTTTTAACGACCAGCCATATGACCAGGCCGATGCCCCATAGCCCCCAGAGCAGCCATAACGCGCTATAACACCCTCTCTGCGGCTCCGGCTGCAGCGATTTTTTGTGCTGGCTTACACTTCGATCGTCGCCCCGGTGAATAATTGCTGTTTTCCCGTCCATGCCTCAGACTGCCCGTACGCTGACGCTATTCAGGATCGCTCGTCGCATTTTTCTCTGTTATCCGAATATTTTCAGCGATAAAACCTGGATGTATCGCGCCGACGGAGATCGCATCGGCGCTATAAAAGTGACGGCTTAATCGCTATATATTCTGTCAAGCGCGATATCCATCTCAGTGACCTCATCAATGATGATATTGATGGTTTTACCTCCTGCCTTACCATCGTTAATCTTCACGACAATATCCACATCTCCGCCATATGTCACAACGAGCTGTTTGATTTCCGCCAGCATTGCCTTTAGCTCTGCCTCCTGTAAATTCAGCACCTCATCCACGGCCCCCCCTTATTTTTCATGATATAACGCGAGGTTAATATGAAAAACCGCATCAATAATTGTAGAGTATAAAAAGCGACCTTCCTTCTCTGTGACGCAAGGTAAATTTCATCGTCCGTCAGAGCATTCCCGCTCGAGGCAGCCGTTTTATAGGGCACTTAAACTTCTTCTCTATTTTACTCTTATTGGCGTATATCGCATTGACGCTGGTCTGACAGAAGGTTGCCATTCGCTTCGGTGATACGCCCCGGTAGAGCAGACGAAGTATGGCAAATTCATTAATCGTAATGCGCTGCATGTCATTTTTAGGATAAATGATATTCCCACTACTAATAGATATAAGTTTTCTGATTATCTGCGAAATAGTATCTTCCGCATAAATAATTCCTCCAGAGATCTCCAGCGTTCTCATTTGGTCGAACCAGTAGTTAGCAAAAGGTGCCATCGATGAATCAGTGATGAAAATGACAGTTGAATCCTTAAAGTCCCACAGCCAGCTGTCAGAGATAAAATATTCAAAATTATTTATTGAAAAATCAATGAATACAACAGGTTTACTTTCTACAGTGCGTAACTCATGCAGAGAAAGCTTTTCAATAAGCGTGCTTACCCCCAGGTACAGCCAGGTATTAGTTGCAGGCCAGATGCAGTAGGTCGTTGGCGATTGAGACTGGCTTTCAGAAAGCCGGCGTCGGCATGTAAGCCAGTTACTATAGGTACATTTATTCTCACAACCGAAACAACATACTGTATTAGCCTCGCTATTTAGCATATTGACTCCTTCTTTATCTGCTATTCCGTTTGTCTGTGTGTGATAATCTTTGCATATTATTTAAAATTTAAAGACAGCCTTTTCACATTTATTTTATATTCATATTGGCAACGACATTATCTAACCCCCTCACCTTCGAAGTTATCTCCTGTTACGGATTGTTGCTATACGTCATTAAAACGACTCCGGCCCGAACCAGTGATGAAATGAAGCTGATTGAGATACTTTTGTTTTGGCCTAATATCAGTGTTATTTAGATATATTTTAAACGCTTTGCGGCAGCCTCTTTTGGGCTATTTTATTTAACATTGAGAATCAGGGTTGCCCCCGTCAAAACGCCTGTATATTGTCTACTCAACAAGGACAGGGTCTCCAGGGTAAGCCCGGCAAACCAACCTCGCATACTCCAGAATCAATGCACAACCTGCAGTCGAACGATCAGCGCCAGAAATATCCTCAGTTAACAGCTATACGGCAACATTTGCGACAATCCCGGCATCGCCTCCTGGAGCAATAGCCTGGAATGACTTTTAGATTGTATACCCGTCATACTTCAAGTTACATGTGTGTTGGCTTTATTCGGCCCTGGGGCCTCACCCTGAAGGGCCGCCGCCAGCGGCGTTCAAATCAGCTTAGCTGATTTGTCCTCGCTCACCCCAGTCACTTACTCCAGTAAGCTCCTGGGGATTCTCTGCGTCGCCGCCTTCCTGCAACTCGAATTATTTAGGGTATATACACTCCGCTATGCTTCCGGAAATTAATGAAAGACATTACCATCCCTCACTGAAAGCACTCTGTGACCGGGCAAATTCTTTGCTGACAAATGCGCAATGAAGGACGTCCCTGTCCCTCACGGGGGTAGCCAGCGGTTGTACAAACCACTTTGCACTTTGTCATGCAACGCGAACTACTCAGGATATTGATCCACAATTTCCTTTCAGATTTTTGAAATCGTGTTCATCCGATTACGAATTTCAATAAACGTCTGGCTTTTTACCCGATCGCAAATCAGGTTCAGCTTATCGTTCAGGGTCAGGGTCATAACCTCCTGCGGATCTTTTTCCATCAGCTCCCGGTTTTCATTGTAATAACTGTAGGAAGCATTAATCGCGTCAAACTGCGATCGATACAGGGTAAACGCCGTCGGATTGAGCTTCTTCAGCAGATCAAAATTATCCGTACACTGCCGACTCTCCGTTTTGGCTGCCGTAGCCCCCTGCACGGCGGCAGGTGAGGGCGTATTACGCACCTTTTTCTTAGCGGAGGTCGCATTGCATCCAGAAAGTGAAACCGCAACGGCAATCAGAATTGCGGGTAATAACGCAGTTTTTTTAAATATCTCGTACATATTTACATCCTTAAAATTAAACATCTCTAATTAATTTGAAGAGCAAAAAAACCGGTCTCTGACAGAAACAAGGTTTACTCTCCCCGGCTGTTTTGACGGCAGTGGATAATTAATAATGGAATAAGCGGCACCCTGTTATAAAGCAATGCTAATACGCCACAGATAAAAACAGCCGATATACCCGTCATACTTCAGACTGCATGTGCGTTGGCCTTTGGTTACTTGTCTCATCCATGACGACTCGCCCTGATGGGCCACCGCGTAGCGTTCATTCTGTTCCGGACAAATTTGTTACTCACCCGGTCACATCATTCGCTATGCTCCCGGGGATGAATGTGAAACATCCTGTCCCTCGCCTGACGAATTGGTTGCTCGCTTGCCGCATAATTCGGCCTGAGGACCTCCCCCTTCGGGGCCAGCTCTGGAGCTGTTCAAAACGCGCTGCGTTTTGTCCTGCAACTCGAATTATTTAGGGTATAGCAAGAAGCGCTCATCGCCTTTCTGGCTGCACTGATACTGGGCAACAAGTTTATCCGAGTCATTCATTAGCCTTGCTCCGTCGCGTTTCCGCCAACCTTAAAGAGGAAGGCGCGGGCACCGTTCAAAAGGCTCCCTTTGCTCTGCATTACGCAATAACATCTTTATACCCGTCATACTTCAGGTTGCATGTGCGTTGGCTTTATTCGGCCCGGGGGCCTCACCCTGAAGGGCCGCCGCCAGCGGCGTTCAAATCAGCTAAACTGATTTGTCCTCGCTCACCCCAGTCACTTACTCCAGTAAGCTCCCGGGGATTCACTGCGTCGCCGCGTGATTCGGCCTGAGGGCCTCACCCCTTCGGGGCCAGCCCAGGGGCTGTTCAAAACGCGCTGCGTTTTGTCCTGCAACTCGAATTATTTAGGGCATATACCCGGCACCTCACATTATTTTTCTGTCATCTGCGCCATATCGTTGTTCAGTAAATAAGATACTGCAGCAGACAGAGCGAATATAAACCATATTATTTGCCGGGGACAGTCGAACACATCATCGGCGGAATGGTGGAAAATGTCCGGAAACGGACAAAAGAAAAATTTAGTCATTATCTGATTGGCAAACAGACAGAATAAACAGCTATTTAAAAAGAGAAGGCAGAATTAAATATCACAACACCCCCCAAAATGAGGAAATGACATGACAGCCCCCCTTTTTACAGCGAGCGTCACGTTACAGAGGAAAACTAAGAATATAATAATATTTCAGGTAAAATTCTCATATATAAATACATAAAATCCGAAATATCCTGCCGACCACTCCCTTCGGTAAAGGCAGCTACAAATGAGCAAATTTTATAACACGTAGCCCTGGCAGACGGATAAAATTATCTCGGCAGCCTAAAAGAGGTGATTTGAATTGTCGTCAAAAGAGATTTGCGAAAGATGGGCATTGCGGCTGGCCGGACCAATTTACCGGAATAACTGACATAATCTGTGGGAGCCGACGGCCACACCTCCAACCATATTACCTTTACTCCAGCGACCTTCCGCAACGGCCGACATCTGTGCACTTTATTTGTTAATAACCTTATAAAAATAACCCACCTGCATTTATGCCATTTAACATATACAGGCGGGTTATATCAGAAAGGTTTACGTTATAGCTATCTGTTCAGCCTTCTGCATGTGGGCTATAAGCCCACATGCACTGAGCGAACGGCAGATAAAATAACTATCCTTTACAACTTAATACTGCCAAACGCTATTTTTTTATTCCAATAGAGCGGCTGGTAGCCCCGCCATACCAACTCTCTCTTTCCTCACAGTTGATTGCATTATCTTTCACTACTGAGATCTGATTTCCGCTCCTGGTGATCGTCAGCACCTGTTTATAGTGATACAGTGCTCCACAGAGAGTGATCGTACTTACATCTTTCGCAGACGCTCTGCGGGTTACCGGATCGATCACATAGGGCTTCACCGTGACCGTATGATTTCGCGCACCAGTACTATAAGGCATTACCAAATATTTCCATTTTGACCCTGTAGAAGATTTTCGTATCGTGGTAACCTCTCCTCCGTTACTACCTGTCTTGTCGTCCCTGTCCCAGGACATACCGTACTTTTCTTTCCCTTCTTCAACGTCATATGGTCTCTTAAAACCAGCCATCTTTTCCAGAGCGACATCATATAACGCAACATCAACATCAGAACTTGGTGCCCAGGTGGTATGAATAACCACGATATCGTTCGCAAATATTTCAGGTATCATTGCAATCTTCCGAGCCTCGGTGGCCAGATCGCTTGTCGTCAGGTCGGTATCCAGATACCCTGCTGCGCTGGCCTTGATCGTATACTCCCCTTCCGCAATCCTGATACTGAAATTACCTTTGAGATCCGACGTTGTGGAATCTATCGTGGCCTCCCCCTCTGTAATAGTAATACTGGCGTTTTTAATCCCTGTATCAGTTGTTATATCCGTGACCACGCCGCTGATCACAACCATTCTTTTTACCACAAGAGGTTTGGCTTCAGCCGTCTTGCCGTTGACCGTGGCCGTCAGGATATGTGTCCCCTTAATCGTCATGGCCAGCGCAGATGAGGTATATTTGCCGATATCGCTCCCGGTGGCTTCCGTCCAGCTCAGGCCGGTGGCCGTCTGACCGGCGATATTACTCGCTATCGCAATATCACTGTTCGTCAGCCCCGTCACCCGGTTGCCGTATTGATCCGTGGCCACAATACTCAGCACAACGTCCTCTCCCTCTTCTATTGCGACATCAGCCGGCTCCGTGGTCAGGGTAATCGCGCTTACGTATTCCTTACCGCTGAGGTTAGCAACGTTTACCCGCGCCTTGTCAGAGTTCTTGAGGTTCACCGTCGCCATCAGCAGATGTTCCCCGGCGATTGTCATCACCAGTCGAGATGAGGTATAGACGCCCGCGTCACCCTCCGTCCAGCTCAGTCCCGAGAGATCCTGGCCTGGCTTCGCGCCGCTTATGGCGATATCGCTACCGGAAAGCCCGGTCACGCCGTTGCCGTATGCATCCGTCAGCGTCACCTCCAGCACCGTGGTTTCATCTACCTTCAGCGCGCCAGGTTCCGCCTTCAGGGTCACCCTGTTCACCACGCTGACCACATTGGGCTGGGCCACGATTACCGGCACCACGTTCGACGTTTTAGTATTTACCGTTGCCTGCAGCTGATGCGTCCCCGCTTTCGTCATCGTCAGGGCGGTTGAGGTGTAGACGCCTGCGTCTCCCTCGCTCCAGCTCAGCCCCGACACCTCCTGGCCCGCCAGCGCGCCGCTAATGGCGATATCGCTGCCGGAAAGCCCGGTCACGCCGTTGCCGTATGCATCCGTCAGCGTCACCGTCAGCTCCGTGGTTTCACCCACCACCAACTGGCTGACGCTCGCCGCCAGGGCCACGCTGTTCACCACGCTGACCACATTGGGCTGGGCCACGGTGACCGGCACCTCGCCAGACTCCTTGTGGTTCACCGTCGCCTTCAGTCGATGCGTCCCCGCTTTCGTCATCGTCAGCTCTGCCTTGTAGACGCCGGTACTGCTCTCCTCCCAGCTCAGCCCCGACACGTTCTGGCCTTCCAGCGCGCCGCTAAGGGCGATATCGCTGCCGGAAAGTCCGGTCACGCCGTTGCCATACCGGTCCTTAACCGTCACCTTCAGCACCGTGTTTTCCCCCACCTTCAGCGCTTCCCTGCTCGCCTCCAGGGTGACGCTGTCTGCCGCATCGACGCTGTTCAGCGCGCTAACAATCACCTCCACAGGCGCGGAGTCCTGAGCATTCACCGTCGCACGCAACGGGTGCGTACCGGCTATCGTCATCGTCAGCGCTGAGGCGGTGTAGACGCCCGCGTCG
>NZ_WMJZ01000065.1 GCF_009711095.1 Intestinirhabdus alba | reverse complement strand
TGGCTCTCAAGCTGAGCAATCTGCTCAAGGTAACTGGCTTCGGCCTGATGGCCTGCGGCAACCTGATCCTGATACCGCTTTGCCCAGGCCCGCAGCGCAGCGTTCTCAAGCGTTGCCTGCTCCGTTTTGTATGTGTCGAATGCTGACTGCAACTCACTGACCGCCTTATCGCCGTCGCGCGTAGCGTTTTCATGCCCGCTTTTGTAGCCCAGGTAATAAAGTCCAATCAGAAAAGCATTTATGACCACTGCCAGCAGCAGACTGCGCCACGGCAGATTTTTTAGCAGGCTAGTCCACACAGCTGCCGCCTCCCCATGTCAGGTAACGGGGGGCCAGCTCCCGAAGGATGCGCTGCGGATAGTGGCGGTTCTCCCGCCAGTTGGCAGCGCTGCGCCCGGCATTCACCTTGGCGACATGACCAAACCAGCGAGAGCTGTCCAGCCCCTGCTGCGAGGCCAGCCGTTTGTCCTTCTGTACCCAGCCCAGACCGCCGTTATAGCCGGACAGCGTCATGGCCATACGCTCACAGTTGTTGGCGGCGCTGACGCGCTGCCACAGCCAGCGGTCATAGCTGACCAGCGCCCGGATGGCCCACGCCGGATTAAACGGCTCGCGGCTGTTCAGCCCCGGCATCAGCTGACTTATCCAGTCAGCTGTGGCGGGCATAAACTGCGCCAGCCCCTGAGCGCCAACCGGCGAAACCGCATCAGGTCGCCAGCCGCTTTCCTGATGCAGTTGCGCGGCGAAGTCAGCCACCGGCGCAGACAGCCCCCATTCAAGCCGGGCATTACGGATCACATCGTCGCGATACTGCAGCGCGGCCTGTGGCGGCTGGGCTGCGCGGGCCTGACTGAAGAAACCGCCACACCAGAGCAGCCAGGCAATAACCAGGTTGCCAGTGAGCTGCCACCAGAAGCTGTATTTATCGTTGCGTGGTTCGCCATGCCTGATGGCGGTTACGCCCAGACCAAAGGCGAGCAGGATGATGAGGGTAATTTGAGGCCAGTTCATGGTCACAGCCCCGTCGCTACGGCCAGACAGACTGCTGCAACAATCAGCGCACGGCGGATTAGCGCAGCGGAAAAGACCAGGTGAAGGCCAGTCTGGACGGGGAAGCGACCATCAGCCATCAGCCTGTCATCGTGCTTCAGGTACTGACCGGGGCGGGCTTTGGGGAAAAGCGAACGGTCAAGCCAGTAGCCCAGCACTGCCGCCAGCGTGATGAGCGACAGCTTGTAGACAACCACCGGCAGCTGCTGGGGCGATACCAGACCGATGGTGCCGAGCAACAGCAGAGAGGTCAGCAGCCAGCCGCTGAGGCGGGGCTTTTTAACAGGGGGAATGAATTTTTTCAGGTTTTTCATGGTGCGTCTCCTTGTGCAGTGGAGACAGCATCACAAATGCCATAGGAAAGGGATTTTAAACAGCGTTAATAGTGAGTCGGTGTGCCTGAAACGCATGATGGCTTTGAAAGAACGGCCAGCCCGGTGCGTCAACACCGGACTGACCATCAACCCACAGGTATGCACTGTGAGCCGACCAGGGTTCAGTCAGTCTCGCGAGACCAGACTAGCCTGCCATATTTTCATTAATTGCAAAAGGCTTACGGATAATGAAACAACAATCTTTACCCATCGTCCCCTGGATTGGGGGTAAACGTCGTCTGGCTAAACACATTCTGCCTCTGTTCCCGGCCCACACTTGCTATGTGGAGCCGTTCTGCGGCGCAGCGGCGCTCTATTTCCTTAAGACTCCCAGCAAGACCGAAGTCATCAACGATATTAACGGCGAGCTGGTGAATCTCTATCGGGTGGTAAAACATCATCTGGAAGAGTTTGTCCGCCAGTTCAAGTGGGCACTGGTCAGCCGTCAGATATTCAAATGGCTGCAGGACACACCGGAAGAGNAAGGTGGCCGATCACACGTTCGGAACCTCCACCACAAGTGCGCCGCGCTTTAACCTCCTGCGCATCGAAGAAGAACTGTCGATGGCACACCTGCGCCTGTCCAGAACGCTGATAGAGCATCTGGACTGGCACCAGTGCATAGAGCGTTATGATCGCCCCCACACGCTTTTCTACTGTGATCCACCGTACTGGGGAACGGAAGGCTATGGTGTAGATTTCCCTATAGGTAACTATGTCCACATGGCGGAGCTGGCGCGGAGCATCAAAGGTAAGATGATTATATCGGTGAACGATATCCCGGAAATGCGGCAGGCATTCAATGGCCTGAATATTCAAACCGTTGACATCAACTACAGCCTGGCGGGTAAGCCATCACCGCGCCAGGAACTTGTGATATGCAATTTCTGAAAGGAGAAACGCATGAGTTCAGCAATCAATAAGCCCAAAGCCTCATACTTAATGGGAATAACCTGCGATGAGTATGAAACTGCAGCAAAAATCTACACACTTAGCGTCAATGCCGACAATCTGGCAAAGGCAATAAGAGAGATGCAGGCCGCGCTTGAGCGGGTAGAGAAAACGCCGCGAATGCCCCCTGAAGATAAGCTGAAAGGAATACTCATTGGTCAGATAAAATTAACCATTTCCCCCAATCCCAATAGCCATGCGGGCTTGCTATCAGGCCCCTGTTGTTGATGGGCTGTGACACCGTCAATGCGTAAAAAATGATACTCAAGGGCGGATTTAAATCGCCCTTACTTCTATTAGAACTGCACGTGTTTTTAAGCACTTTCCTAAAAAAAGAAGTGAATCACTGCCCAGATAACTAAGGTGATGACGACCAAGCCAACCGCAAGCTCAAGCTTATCTTTGGATGTCATCTTGGCTACAGCAACAGAAGGGGATAAATCTGGCTCTTTAGTCGATGGATTTTCAGCTGAAGCATCCAAATTTTCAACATGGACCTTATCGGTTACAGGCAAATTATTTGCGTTATCGAAAGCGATTGACTGCAGCTTTAAAAAGGTTTTTGCATCCGTTTTAGCTAGAAGCTGCCTATTCCCCGTGAATGCCGCTTTAAATGTTATGGTCTTCTTTGTCTTATCTGCTGCGCCAAGCAAGCCTCCAATGACCAAACCCGCGCCACCAAATATTAGCCCACCAAGGATACCTGTGCCTGCGGCCTTACCTATGCGGCTTTCCACCTCACTGTCTGCAATTTCAATTGATAGCAGTTCTTCCTTCGGGTTCAGCACAATAGCATCAGGGAAGCCTTGTTTAGGTTTTTTACCGAAGACAATAGTGCCAAAGCCAAAACTTGCCCATCCCTTGGGAAAATTTCCTGCAATAACCTGAATACCCGCCATGTTGGTCTCCTTTTTCTTATACATCCAGCTTATTCTGCATTAAAGATTCAGAGCATATCATGATGCTGTTTTTGTTTTTTTGCTCACCTTTCCCTGTTCCGCCAACGCAAAGGCTGTACGCTCTAAAGCCTTTTTGTCTGAATCATTTAAGTGCTCATAGTTATCCAACAACGCCGCCTGCCGGGTTGTTAAGGAAGGTCTCTCTACAATAGACCCTGGAGCACACTGACCAGTAAGTATGTAAGTAACATCTATGCCCGCTGCATCCAAAAGAGCCAATTTATCTAAGGGCGTATTGCCCTTTTCCATCCAGTTGTAAATCGTCGCACGAGATATGCCCGTTAACTTAGCAACAGTTTGAGGGCCGATGCGTTTTAATTCCTCAACTAGACGATCGTGAAGTTCTTCTAAAATAATGGACATATACCTTGCTCTGTCTAATTTTTTAGACAATAATCTAACACACATAGTACAAACATAGTTGTATCAACCAAGGAGACAACAATGACTGCAGACCAAGTCAAAACGCTCTTCCGCCAGCGGGGAATTACATTCACCCAGTGGGCAGAAGAAAACGGCTACAGCCGTTACGAGGTCTACCGCGTTCTCAACGGTCAGACCAAGGCTCGGTACGGTAAATCCCATGAAATCGCTGTGAAGCTTGGACTTAAATCAGCAGCCCAAGCCGCCTGATGATTTTTTGTCTGCGTAAAAGGTTATCACATATTGCAAAAAGGGGAATGTGACATGAGTAAGGCAAATGTATCCAGTTCTGGCTCCCGCATTCTGCGCGTCCTTAAAGCTCTGCGCGGTCACGCCCTGAACGGCGTTTCCAACGGTGAACTGGCATCTGCACTGGGAGAGTCTCCAGCGAATATCAATAGGGCACTGAATACCCTCATCGAAGAGGGGCTGGCGCTCAAGCTTGAAAACGGGCGTTTTGCTCCTGGTGTACAGCTTTTGCAAATCGCCATGGCCCATAACAATGAAATGTCCCGCGCACAGGGGCGCATCGACGAACTTAACCAGCGTGTACTGGCTGGTAGCCACTAAGGAGTAACAATGGCTCGCACAAAATCACAACCTGCTGAACTTGCACCTGACGTGGAGCTGAATCCCGAACTGGAAGCGACTCAAAATCTGATGGCAACAGTTACCAGCCAACTCAGTGATGAACGTGATCTGCTGAATCAGCTTCTTGGTCAAGCGCAAATGGCCGATGCATTTGCGCAATTTTCCCTGACCGTCAGGACATCTAAACTAGCATTTGTTAAGGAAAACAAGCTATATCGGGCACTGAAAGGAAAGAAAACTCCTGACGGTCAGGAGTTATCAGGTACATGGGATGAGTTTTGTCGTTTACTCGGAAAATCATCACAACATATCGACGAAGAATTATTAAACCTGCGCGTGCTTGGCGAAGAAGCACTCGAATCAATGTCCCGCATGGGGATCGGCTACCGTGAGTTGCGCCAGTTCCGTCGTCTGCCGGACGATCAGAAGAGTGCCCTCATCGAAGTGGCCAAAGAAGGTGACAAAACAGCTCTGCTGGAACTGGCCGAAGAAATGATCGCCAAACATACCAAAGAGAAAGAAGACCTCAAAACCGACCTCGAAATCAGCCGCCAGACGCTGGCCGAAAAGAAAGATGAGATCAACGCTCTCAAAGATCAGACTGATGAACTCAAGGCGAAACTGACGCGCCGTGCAACTACAGAGACGCCTGATGAAGAAGGTCAGGTGCTTGAAACGGAAGCCACTGGCTTTAAAAGCGGTGTACTCAGCGCTCTTATCAACCTCAAATGCGGCTTTGAGGCACTGGCCGAACACGCAGAACGTACCGGCATCAGCCACACCCACATCATGGCAGGACTGCTTGATGATATCGAAGCCCGTGTAATCGATATGCGTCAGCAGTTTGACCTGCCTGATTTTCGTGAGATTGACGGCATGGATGAATGGGTGAAAGAAGCGCTTGAGGAAAATGCAAATGACTAATCCTGTGATGGACTCCCCGGAGGCGCTGGGGCTTGCTCTGTGCCTTTTCCTTCCTGAGATGTCTCAGGGTTTCATTATTCAGACCCGCAGCGGCGAAATGCAGGTTTCAGCGGCAAACTCCTTACCTTTCGTCAGAGAGATGGATCGCCTGCTGAAAAAGGAGATTAGTCAGGCGCAGAGAGAGGCATACAGGAACGCTGGAGAAAGCACATCCGGGGTGCCCGAATTTTCATCGCTGTACGAGAATCAGCCATGAATCCAGCGCTGACGCAACGGCTTGTCAGCATAGCCGCCGCCGCTGACGCAGCCGGACACGGTGAAAAAGAGGCGGTATACCGGGCAGCGTGTGAAGAATTACAGATGTCACGCGCCACCCTGCTGAAAAAGCTTAAGGGGGTACGGATGAGCCGACCACGCAAACAGCGCTCAGATGCCGGTAAAACGACGCTGACCCACGATGAGATGCTGACCATCTCCGGGGCGTGGCTGGCGTCTCCCCGTCCCGGCAACGGTAAGAAAGGCTACAGTCTGGAGGATATTGTGGACGGATTACGCGATAACGGTCTGATTATTGCTGGCCGCACCGATACTGAGACCGGGGAGTTTTTCCCGCTCTCAATTGACGCTATCAGTCGCGCCCTCCGCCAGCATCGTATGCACCCCGACCAGTTACGGGCACCATCTCCTGCCCTGGAGCTGGCCAGTCTGCACCCAAACCACGTCTGGCAACTGGATGCGTCCATCTGCGTGCTGTATTACCTCAAAAATCCGGCCAAAAGGGCAAAAGGGGACACCGGTCTGCGCGTCATGAGCGCGGCAGAGTTCAACAAAAACAAACCCCGCAACCTTGACCGTATCGTCAATGACCGGGTGTGGTCATTTGAAATCACCGACCACACTACGGGCTGGATTTACGTCGAGTACCGCTTCGGGGGAGAAAGTGCCGTCAACTTCCTGGAAGTGATGATTAACGCCATGCAGGAACGCGGCAGCGCCGACGTACTGCATGGGGTGCCGAAAATTCTGTTTACCGACCCCGGCTCTGCACTGGTCTCGGCCTCGCTGCTCAATATGTGCCGGGCGATGGGCATCCGCACCATTCAGCATAAGGCTCACAACGCCCGCGCCACCGGTTCGGTGGAAAAGGCTCGTGACATTATCGAACGCAAGTTCGAGGGCGGCCTGCGCTTTCTCAGGGTGGATGATATTGATGAACTGAACCGGCTGGCGCGTCTCTGGCGTATGAAGTTTAACCGCACCGCAATCCACAGCCGCCACAGCATGTCGCGTACCGATGCCTGGCTGAGAATCACCGAAGAGCAACTGGTAAAAGCCCCGCCCCCCGAAATCTGCAGGGAACTGGCCATCTCTGCACCTGAAGAACGCACCGTTACCGGCAAGCTGCGCGTACCCTTCAGAGGCAAGGAATACGATGTGTCTGACGTTCCTGGTGTGTTCGTCGGTGACAAGGTACTGGTTGCACGCAATCCGTGGTCAGACGATGAAGCGCGGGTCGTTATCGTCAATGATGAAGGCTTTGAGACCTTCCACGTTATTCACGCGATACATAAAGATGAACTCTGGCAGTACAGCACCAGCGCACCGGTGATTGGTGAAGAATATCGACAGCTGCCGGAAACTGTTACCCAGACAAACCGCGATCAAGTGGAACAACATACCTACGGCACCGCCAGCCAGGAAGAAACCGAGGCGGCGAAGAAAGACAAAGCCCTGCCGTTCGGTGGTCGCTTCAACCCTTATCTGGACATTGAGCGCGATGACCACCCGGCCTACATGCCTAAACGCGGTCAGGCTTCAGATGTGCGCGGCCCGCGTATTGAGCAGCGTCCGCTGACCCATGTGGAGGCGGCGAAAGCCCTGCGCGAGAAGTTCAGCGCTAACGGCCATACC
>NZ_WMJZ01000064.1 GCF_009711095.1 Intestinirhabdus alba | reverse complement strand
AGCGTTCTCAAGCGTTGCCTGCTCCGTTTTGTACGTGTCGAATGCTGACTGCAACTCACTGACCGCCTTATCGCCGTCGCGCGTGGCGTTTTCATGCCCGCTTTTGTAGCCCAGGTAATAAAGCCCAATCAGAAAAGCATTTATGACCACCGCCAGCAGCAGACTGCGCCACGGCAGATTTTTTAGCAGGTTAGTCCACACAGCTGCCGCCTCCCCAGGTGAGATAACGCGGGGCCAGTTCGTGCAGGATGCGCTGCGGATAATGACGGTTCTCCCGCCAGTTGGCAGTGCTGCGTCCGGCATTCACCGTGGCGACATGACCAAACCAGCGGGTGCTGTCCAGCCCCTGCTGCGAGGCCAGCCGTTTGTCCCGCTGTACCCAGCCCAGACCACCGTTATAGCCTGACAGCGTCATGGCCATACGCTCGCAGTCATTGACGGCGCTGACGCGTTGCCACAGCCAGCGGTCATAGCTGACCAGCGCCCGGATGGCCCACGCCGGATTAAACGGCTCGCGGCTGTTCAGCCCCGGCATCAGCTGACTTATCCAGTCAGCTGTGGCGGGCATAAACTGCGCCAGCCCCTGAGCGCCAACCGGCGAGACCGCATCAGGTCGCCAGCCGCTTTCCTGATGCAGCTGTGCGGCGAAGTCAGCCACCGGCGCAGACATTCCCCATTCAAGCCGGGCATTACGGATCACATCGTCGCGATACTGCAGCGCGGCCTGCGGTGGCTGGGCTGCGCGGGCCTGACTGAAGAAGCCGCCACACCAGAGCAGCCAGGCAATAACCAGGTTGCCAGCGAGCTGCCACCAGAAGCTGTATTTATCGTTGCGTGGCTCGCCATGCTTAATGGCGGTTACGCCCAGACCAAAGGCAAGCAGGATGATGAGGGTGATTTGAGGCCAGTTCATGATTACAGCCCCGTCGCCACGGCCAGACAGACTGCGGCAACAATCAGCGCACGGCGGATTAGCGCAGCGGAAAAGACCAGGTGAAGGCCAGTCTGGACGGGGAAGCGACCATCAGCCATCAGCCTGTCATCATGCTTCAGGTACTGACCGGGACGGGCTTTGGGGAAAAGCGAACGGTCAAGCCAGTAGCCCAATACTGCCGCCAGCGTGATGAGTGACAGCTTGTAGACAACCACCGGCAGTTGCTGGGGCGATACAAGACCGATGGTGCCGAGCAGCAGCGCTGAGGTCAGCAGCCAGCCGCTGAGACGTGGTTTTTTAACAGGGGGAATGAATTTTTTCAGTTTTTTCATGGTGCGTCTCCTTGTTGTGTGGGAGACAGCATCACAAATGCCAGGGGAAATGGATTTTAAACAGCGTTAATAGTGATGCGATGGGGCAAAACGCATGATTACTTTGAAAGAACGACAAGGCTGATACACCAATACCTGACTGGCCAACAACCACAGATATTTCTTTGAAGGGAAAACGTATGACTTCGGCAACTGCTAAATCCAGCTCACTCTGTCTGATGGGGATCACCTGCGATGAGTATGAAACTGCGGCAAAAATTTACACCCTCAGCGTCAATGCTGACAATCTTGCAGAGGCAATAAGAGAGATGCAGGCCGCGCTTGAGCAGGTGGAGAAAACGCCAAGAATGCTCACTGAAAATAAGCTGAAAGGAATACTCATTGGACAGATAAGACTGACCATCAGCGCCAATCCAAAAAGCAGATCGGCTTGCTAACTATCTGGCCGTCATATTGCTCATTCCGTTACCCGCCTGCCTGTTGATGCCGGAAGTGGGATAAGTATCTCCCAGAATGGATCTTCACCATTTGCATATGTAAGACTTTCACCTGACCAGTACAGATGTGCCCGACGATATATATCCAGAATCGGACCATCACTGTTAAGCAGTCTCATATCACCACGGTGAACAGGGTTCTGGTTCCTTACTTCATATATCGGCGCTGTCCGTATTCCATCATCACCACGCTCGTTGGCCAGCAATTCCCTGAATTGTTTAACCTCGCTGATTTCCTGACAGGCAAACAGAGACTGATATCGGGACGGTTTATCAGGAAATTCGCTACGCCGTACAAGTTCAAGGATGAGACCAATCAGTAAGGCGTTGTCCCTATGATGGTCTTCATCGAAAAGCGCAGGATTATAGAGATAGTTATAGCCGTGCTTCGACAACCCATCGGGATGTATTTGATTAAGGAATTCAGCCAACTCCGGCTGTTTGGGGGTGTGGTAACGCAGCGTTATCTCATGAAATGGAAACAGACTATTTGCAGAATCGAGCGTGTAATACTTTTCCAACGGAAGGTACATCCTTATCAAATCAGCTAAATGACGTGCTCTTATGCCGCCATCCAGTAAACCGCATTAATAGCCACCGAACATCCCAAAACCGCATCCTGGCAGTGAAAGAACGACCAGCCCGGTGCTCGAACACCGGGCTGGCCATCAACCCACAGGTATGCACTGTGAGCCGACCAGGGTTCAGTCAGTCTCGCGAGACCAGACTAGCCTGCCATATTTTCACTGATTGCAAAAGGCTTACGGATAATGAAAGAACAATCTTTGCCCATCGTTCCCTGGATTGGCGGAAAACGTCGTTTGGCGAAGCATATTTTACCGCTGTTTCCGGCCCATACCTGCTATGTGGAGCCGTTCTGCGGAGCAGCTGCACTTTATTTCCTTAAGACACCCAGCAAGATCGAAGTCATTAACGATATCAACGGTGAGCTGGTGAATCTGTATCGGGTGGTAAAACATCACCTGGAAGAGTTTGTCCGCCAGTTCAAATGGGCGCTGGTCAGCCGTCAGATTTACAGATGGTTGCAGGATACGCCGGAAGAAACGCTCACCGACATTCAGCGGGCGGCCCGGTTCTACTACCTGCAGAAACAGGCGTTTGGCGGCAAGGTGGCCGATCACTCGTTCGGAACCTCCACCACAAGTGCGCCGCGCTTTAACCTCCTGCGCATCGAAGAAGAACTGTCGATGGCACACCTGCGCCTGTCGAGAACGCTGATAGAGCATCTGGACTGGCACCAGTGCATAGAGCGATATGATCGCCCGCATACGCTGTTCTACTGTGACCCACCATACTGGGGAACAGAGGGCTATGGCGTGGATTTTCCGATAGGGAACTACATCCACATGTCGGAACTGGCGCGGAACATCAAAGGGAAAATGATTATATCGGTGAACGATATCCCTGAAATGCGGCAGGCGTTCAACGGACTGAACATTCAGACAGTTGATATCAGCTACAACCTGAAGATCACAGGTAAAGCTACGCCACGGAAAGAATTAGTGATTTGTAATTTTTAATTAAATAGAATCGTTAATAGGTCACCGAATTTGAACCCACTTACAATGGATTATGCTATGAAATTTAAGATCGCTGTTCTGATTTCTACCTTTTTAGTCGCTGGAAATACTTTGGCTGATAGCGTCATGAAAGCTGAATTTCATTCAATGCAAGAATGTCTATCAGCTATAAAGGCAAATGGTGGCGAACCACTCAAAATCATTCAGGATAAGCCAGACATGGTGACTGGACGATTGCCTAACGAGAAAATGTTCGCCTGCGAAAAGAAAGAGACAGGGTCTAAAGGCACTTACTTTGAAGGTTGGTTTATGGTCAAAGATTAACAGTTTTGTCGTGGCAAGAGCTTAGGCCTTGCCACCTTACTTTTTTTTGATAAGCCTTTCCCGATAAGCAGCTAACTCAACCACATTCCCTTTACCGTGAAATTCTTATAAGCCCTCTCCCTACCCAGCAAACTTGCTTGGTTTTGGTTGAGTGAGGACTTTGCCGACCTCAAGAATAGCCCTCCGCTGCTCAGGACTCATATCATCAAACGCATCCATCAGAGCCTGTTTCTCCGTTGAGATACCCTGCACTGATGAAGTCCCATCTCCCAAGATAAATTGTTCACCAACACCTGTGAGAAGCCAATTGAGGTTTATACCCAACTGTGTGCACAACTTCGTTAAGCCTGCAATATTAGGTTCCCTGTCGCCATTCAAATAGCTTTGAGCGGTACGGTAAGGCAGCTCGCAAATCTCAGCGAACTCTTTGATTGAGCTGATCTTCTTTTGTTTTAGTACTTCTTTTAATCGCTCAGCTATACACATTTGCGTCTCTTTCGTTGCTTTATACACGTTTGTGTATATAATCTATCACACATAAGGCAAACATCATTGCATCAACAAAGGAGACAACGATGACTGCAGAACAAGTCAAATCACTCTTCCGCCAGCGCGGGGTCACTTTCACCCGCTGGGCTGAAGAAAACGGCTACAGCCGCAATGAGGTCTACCGGGTTCTTAACGGCTTCACTAAAGGTCGTTACGGCAAATCACACGAAATTGCCGTGAAGCTGGGTCTGAAACCAGATTCGAATGCGGCGTAACGTTTTAGCCCGTGTAACAGATTATCACATATCGCAAAAAGGGGAATGTGACATGAGTAAGGCAAATGTATCCAGTTCTGGCTCCCGCATTCTGCGCGTTCTTAAAGCACTGCGTGGCCACGCCCTGAACGGTGTTTCTAACGGTGAACTGGCATCGGCTCTGGGCGAGTCACCGGCGAATATCAATCGTGCGCTCAATACCCTTATCGAAGAAGGACTGGCCCTGAAACTGGATAACGGGCGCTTCGCCCCTGGAGTCCAGCTCTTACAAATCGCCATGGCGCACAGTACCGAAATGGCGCGGGCGCAGGATCGTATTAATGAAATTAACCAGCGTGTTATGGCTGGCAGTCGCTAAGGAGTTGAAATGGGACGCACAAAATCACAACCAGTTGAACTGATGGAAGATGCACCGCTGAGTGATGGCCTCAACGTTAGTCTTAATGCCATGACCGAACATCGCCTTGAAATCATGCAGCAGTTCGGTGACGGGTTGCCGTATGAACGTGATCGTATTGTCCATGAAACACGTTTTTACATGGCTCAAAGTGCTGAAGCCATGCTGGAGGCGGGTAAGAGACTGGTAATTCTCAAAGAAAATGAGCCGCATGGTGACTTCACTGAGATCGTAACTGGGCAACTCGGATTACCCAAAAGTACAGCGCATCGAATGATGCAAGCGTCGTTGAAGTATTTAACACCATCACTTGAGTCAAAAGTCCCGACGTTGGGACATTTGGGTAAATCGAAGCTGTTTGAGCTAATGACAGAAGATGATGAGTCTCTTACTGAGCTGGCTGACGGTGGTACCGTAGCAGGTTTGACGCTGGATGAGGTAGATCGCATGAGCTGTCGGGAATTACGTCAGGCTCTTCGCGAAGCCCGTGAAACCAACGCAGCACAACAGCGCGTGCTGGCCGACAAAAACGAAAAAATCGACTCGCTTTCCACAAAACTGGAGAAGAAATCCCGTATCCAGCCGCCCAAGCCTGACGAAGAGGTGAAGAAGCTGCGTGCGGAAGTTACAGCGTTAGCGGTTGAGGCGGAATCTGCCATCGCCGTTCGACTGTCCAGCGCCTTTGAGACCCTGTGCGCATACTGTGCTGAAAATATGATTGATACCCCCAGAGACTTTATGGCCGGTCTGGTCTGCCAGCTGGAAAGCACCGCGCGTAGCCTGCGCTCCACATTTGACCTGCCGGACGAGCCGACAGGCAACGCCGCCCCTTCATGGCTGACTGACCCGACGCCAGAGATTAACGGGCAGGAGGCATAACCCATGAGTGCCGCCCTGACTGAACGACTGGTTTATGTTGCCCGCGCGGCACGTGACGCGGGGCATGGTAAGCGTGGTGCGATATATGATGCCGCCTGCGCTGAACTGGGCATGTCCCGCGCCACCCTGCTGCGCAAGCTGAAGGAGGTATCAGTGACTGACAAACGTAAAAAACGCGCCGATGCCGGGCGCAGCGCCCTGAGCCGCGATGAAGCCGCGCTGATATCTGCCACGCTGCGCGAGGCTACCCGTAAGAACGGCAAGCGCCTGTATTCCATCGCGGATGCGGTGGAGACCCTGCGGTCAAACGGCTTTATCACTGCTGGCAGAACGGACGAGGCCACAGGCGAGTTTTTCCCGCTGTCCGAGGACACCATCAGCCGCGCCCTGCGGAACTATGGTCTGCACCCGGAACAGCTTGACGCACCGGCCCCGTCGTCCGAGATGGCCAGCCTGCATCCCAATCACGTCTGGGAGATTGATGCCTCACTTTGTACGCTTTACTACCTGAGCAACGGCCATAAAGGGCTGCAGGTGATGGACAGCGCTAAGTTCTACAAGAACAAGCCAGCCAACATCGCCCGCATTGCCAGTGACCGCGTGTGGAGTTACGAGATTACCGACCATACCAGCGGCTGGATTTACGTTGAGTACGTGATGGGTGCGGAATCTGGTGAGAACCTCTGTTCTGTGCTTATCAACGCCATGCAGGAGCGCGGTGGCGCGGACGTGCTGCACGGCGTGCCGAAAATACTCTACCTTGACCCCGGTTCGGCGAACACCGCTGGCATGACGAAAAACATGTGCCGCTCGCTGGGCATCAACCTGATAGCGCATAAACCGCATAACGCCCGCGCCACCGGGCAGGTGGAAAAAGCCCGTGACATTATTGAACGCAAGCTGGAGCCGGGTCTCAAGTTCCAGCCGGTTCACAGCCTGGAAGAGCTGAACGCGCTGGCCGTGAAATGGCGCAGCCACTTTAACGCCACGGCTGTTCACAGCCGCCACGGTAAAACCCGCACGGATATCTGGCTGAAGATTAATGCTGACCAGCTGAAAAAAGCGCCATCCGTTGAGGTTTGCCGCGAACTAGCGGTGGCCGCACCGGAACTCCGTAAGGTCACGCCAAAACTGCGCGTCTCGTTCCGGGGCAATGAGTTTGACGTTTCGACGGTACCGGGCGTACTGGTCGGCGAAAAACTGATGATTACCCGTAACCCGTGGCGCAGCGATGTGGCGCAGGTGGTACTGACCGGTGAGGACGGCCACGAGACGTTCTTCCTGGTTGAAGAGGTCAGAAAGAACGAGTTTGGCTTTGCCGAAAGCGCGGCGGTATTTGGCGAAAACTACAAAGCCCTGCCGGAGACCCCGGCGCAGACGGCGGCAAAAGAAATCGAAGAGCTGGTCACCGGCACCGATAACGCTGCCGATGCAGCTGCTGCACGCAAGGCGAAGGCGCTGCCGTTCGGCGGGCAACTTGACCCGTACAAACATATCGACGACACCACGCTTCCGGCCTATATGCCGAAGCGCGGTCAGGCTTCAGACGTGCGCGGGCCGCGTATTGAGCAGCGTCCCATGACCCATGTAGAGGCGTCGAAAGCCCTGCGCGAGAAGTTCAGCGCTAACGGCCATACC
>NZ_WMJZ01000063.1 GCF_009711095.1 Intestinirhabdus alba | reverse complement strand
AAGTTAAAGCGTTGCTGGCCGAATGGTATCGGGAACGCGCCGGAGATGTGTTTCAACGCAGGCTTGATTTACTGACACCGCAGACCCTTTGGGTTAATGAGCGTCCGCCGATACGTTTGCGGGCGATGCAAACGCAATGGGGTAACTGTTCTGCAAAAGGCTGTCTGACCTTAAATCCGTGGTTGGTGAAAGCGTCCTCAGAATGCATCGATTATGTCTTGCTACATGAGTTATGCCACGTGGCTGAGCACAACCACAGTGAAGAGTTTTACCGTCTGATGGGGCAGGTTATGCCGGGCTGGGAAAAGGTTAAGAAGCGACTGGATGGTATGGCTGGGATGTTGTTGGCAGATATGTAGTTTCTAACTTATTCCAATGGGCTCATTTGTCTAGGGGAGTCAGGAACGAGTTAATTAGATTTTCCAAGTTCAAGCCTAAAATACAAATTTGACAGCATCAAATCCTTCGATAGTGACAACACGGGAAGTTGAACAACGATGAATACAGCTCATTCAACAGAAAAGCTTTATCTTAGAAATATCTATGAACTTTTGGGAGAAAATTTTTACATACCTGCTTATCAGCGGGGATATCGCTGGGGGGCGATCCAAGTAAAAGAACTACTGGATGATATCTGGGAGTTCAGTCAACCGCATGGCGGTAATGATTCTTCATTTTACTGTCTACAGCCTGTTGTTGTGGTTCGAGGGGAAGATTGTTGGCAGGTCGTGGATGGGCAGCAAAGGCTAACCACGTTACGTCTTATCCTGCACTTTTTGGAGCAAGAGCACCTGAAGAGACCCTTAGAGGAGGCATACAAAAAAAGCGTGTATATGTTGAAGTATGAGACCCGGCCGGGATGTGAAGCATTTTTGCAGGGGATTCATAAAGAATCCAACACTGACAATATTGACTTCTTTCATATGGTCCAAGCGTATAATGCTATTAGAAATTGGTTCTCCGACAAAGATTATAATGATAATAATAAACTCTTGGCGACGTTACTGGCTAAGTCTACTGAAGAACGCTCTGTAAAGGTTATTTGGTATGATTTAAGTGACGAATGCCTTAACAACGATTATGCCATTGATGTTTTTTCCCGTATCAATATTGGTAAAATACCTCTGACCAATGCTGAGTTGGTTAAGGCTTTGTTTTTACAGCGAAGTCATTTTCACAATGATCAAGCAAGATTGAAGCAGTTACAGATTGCGACGGAATGGGATATTATTGAAAAGCGGTTGCAGGAACCAGCATTCTGGTATTTCATAAGTAATTCAAGTAAACACTACCCAACACGAATTGAATACATCTTCGATTTAATGAAAGGGAAAAAGTCTAATGACGAGACATTTTTCACTTTCCATAAGTTCCATGAAGATTTCAAGTCTGGCACGGCTAATATTGAGCATCTGTGGCAAGGGATAAAGCGTTATTTCCTGAGCTTTGATGAATGGTTCCAGGACAGAGAACTATACCATTTGATAGGCTTTTTGGTTGATTGCGGTGAGAAAGTTGCGGAGTTAAAAGCTGAGTCGGAGCGAGAGAATTCAACGAAAACAGAGTTCAAAAAATATTTGAAAGATCGTATTCGTCTCCAGGTCAGGTGCCAGTTAGATGAGCTTTACTATGATGAGCCTGTCATTAAAAAATTGCTTCTGCTGTTCAATATTCAAACTTTATTGTCAACGAGGGAAGCAGATATACGTTTTCCTTTTGACCGCTATAAGCAAGAAAAATGGGATATTGAGCACATTCGGTCCCAGACAGATTCTGCCCCTGTTGGGGTTGCCCGCAAGGTGTGGTTAAAGGACATTGAGGTTTACTTCAGTGGTAGTCGGTTTAAAGGGGATTCTTTAGAAAGAGAACAAGAATTTGCTGCCATAGCCACTGAACTCTTGACCTTGGAACATATCGATAATGAATTTGACAGGCTTTATAATGAGGTAGTTAGTTACTTTGGCCAAGATGAAGTGTCCTGGGGAGATGAGCTAGGCAACTTGGCACTGCTGGACTCTTCAACCAACCGCAGTTACAAAAATGCCTTGTTTCCAATTAAACGCGCTCGCATCATAGACAATGATAAGCGCGGAGTTTTTGTCCCCATTTGTACCAAGAACGTCTTTTTAAAATATTATAGCCAGTCTGTAACTGAACTTGTTCATTGGTCAGAATCTGATGCTAAATATTATCAGGAAGCAATAGGTCAAACGTTGAAAGACTATTTGCCTGACCAAGGAGAGAAGAGTGAGTAATATAAAAATCGATTCGCGTTCGGGTGAACGACTCAGTTTTTTCCAGTTGTTTGAACAAAGATATATGCAGGTAGAAATCCCTATAATCCAACGGGATTATGCCCAAGGCCGGATAGAAGTTGCAGAGGTTAGAGATACCTTTTTACAAGCATTACATGGCTATTTGGAAAAAGGTCTGCCTTTTCAGGATTTGGACTTCGTTTATGGTAGCGTGATTAGCAATGATACTGGACGGCATCGTTTCATCCCCTTGGATGGTCAGCAACGGTTGACCACCTTGTTCTTACTACACTGGTATCTTGCTCAAATTGCAGATCAGCAAGAATCCTTTCGACGGGTATTAAGTACGGACGGGAATTCCCATTTTACCTATGAAACTCGCAGTAGTTCGAGAGAGTTTTGCAATGCATTGGTTGGCAATGATATAGATTTCTGTGCTTTGTTGCTGGAGTCTGGTACTGAGTGTCTGAGTAAGACGATTAAAGACAGGTCATGGTTCTATTTATCGTGGGAGAGTGACCCTACTATTAGTTCAATGCTGACGATGCTGGATGCGATTCATCTCCATTTTTCTGGAAATGTAGATTACTTTGATAAGCTTAACGACAAAGACAAACCGGTAATTACATTTAGATTTCTTAACCTTGCTGAATTCAACCTCACGGATGATTTGTATATCAAAATGAATGCCCGAGGCAAGCCGCTGACAGAATTTGAAAATTTTAAGGCAAGGCTGGAAAAAACCATTAAATCATTCACCGGAGATTGGCCGGAATATAGACTAAGTTTCAAATATACGCCTGTGTCTGGCTATGAATATTTCATTCATAAAATTGATACGGATTGGGCTGATCTGTTCTGGTGCTATCGAAATGTTGTAACCAAAGATAATTCTTTTGATGATGAGTTAATGAACTATATTGCCATATGTGCAGCCAACTTTCTGTTACTGCAAGAAGCAGAGGATAGTTATAGCTTACAAAAGCAACTGTTTGGTTCGGGTGGTAAAGTTAACTCATTATCCTTTATGGAGTATGAACAGTATGGATATTTGTCACAGACGCTAATAGCTGAATTGATTATGCAACTGGATCTGTTACGTGGTCATGCTAGTTCATGCTCGGGTTTGTCCATATATCTGGAAAATAACAGATATTATGATGAAGAATCTATTTTCAAAAAAATTATTACCAATAACTCAAGTTTTTCGGAAAAGGTGAGGTTTCATGCTTTTTACGCTGGTGTAGCGAATGGCAAGATAGGGGAGGAGTTAGCATCCTGGATGCGAGTTGTATTCAACCTCACGGAAAACACTATTTTCAATACTATAGATGATTATCATAAAGCATTGCTGTCTATCAATGAATTGTCCCAACGTGATGATACTGTGCTGAATTTACTCATCCAGGATGTAATGATAAAAGGTTTTCTCGCGGTTCAAGTATCTGAAGAAAAACTGAAAGCTCATCTTTTGATAAAATCTTCTGAGTGGAAGGAGGCTATTCTTGCACTTGAAAACCACGAATATTTCAGGGGGCAAATAGGTTTCGCATTGAAGTTCAGCGGTATTGCTGACTACTTTAACAGTCACGGAAACGTTGATTGGGATGATGTGAAGGAAAACTATTTTACACGATTCAAACACTATGCAGATACTAGTTCGGCAGTATTTAGTGCAATAGGCGAAAGCTCGGAAGTATTAGATTTTGCATGGGAGCGTGCTGTGCTTTCAAAAGGTGACTATCTTACCTCGACAACAGCGGATAGATTCAACCTTCTCAGTTCACGTACAAATAAGAATAACGTCGAACGCGATCATTCCTGGCATCGTCTATTGCGGCAAGACTCAAATATTCTTTGGAATGCACGGCAACAACATGTTAAAGCCGTGTTGGATGATCCGGATTTTGATATGGGTGATTTAAGGGGTGGATTAGAGAGGATTTGTGCTAAGGCATTAAGTGAGCAGCCATTTAACTGGCGTACTATCTTGATTGAGAAGTCAGAGTTATTTAACCTTTCTAATCAGGGGTTTATTGTATTGAATACTCACGAGAGCGTATTGTTACATGAGTCTCAGCGAAATCACTATCAAAGTGAACTTTATTCCAAGTACTTAGAGTTGGAATTAAAAGATAGAAAACTGAATACAGCTCCTTTCAAGCACAAGTTCTACAATAGCGTACGTAGTGGGGAAGATATATCATTTCTACATTTAAGTGGTTTTTCTCTTCATGGGCAACAGGTTGAGTTGGAAATATTCTTCAGAGACAACCAATATAACATCTTGTTCTACCGAAATGATGAGACAGTACCATTCTCAGATGAACTGCAGAGTGCTATGGAATCTTGTGGATTTATTGTTCTAGCTGATTCGAAGGATTACAATCCTGAAGACTGGCAATGTAGTGATGATAATTATGTGTACTACTGTGAAGAGCCTGATCGCGCATTAGCAATAATATCCAACCTTTGCACTCGGCTAAGTGATCTAGCCCGCGAGCAATTGTCATAGCATTAAGTGAGATTGCTGTATGTGAATACATGCAGTAACACGAAACCACCGTGTGGTCAGATACAACGTGACACACGGTGAGTTTAAGCTATGTGCTGATTCTGTGCTCAGCGTAATCCAAGTCTATCTATTTACTGCCAATTACAGTCAAGTAGAAGGACAACTACAGCAAAGTTTCGCAATACACTGCTATGTAACACATTGATCCTGCGTAGAATTTAAAATCCCTCGGCGTTCGCGCTGTGCGGGTTCAAGTCCCGCTCCGGGTACCATGGGAAAGGCAAGAATAATCAAAGCAATAAGCAGTGTCGTGAAACCACCTACGGGTGGTTTTTTTGCGTCTGCGGTTATGCAGCGCGTGCTCTCTCATTATGATCGGTAGCGGTTGTTATCGCTACCGGCTGTAGCGCTGCCTGATGCGCTTAATCACCTCATCTCTCTGCTCCTGATGCCCGCGCATCACTCGCGGATGGGCGATTCTGAAACAGACCGTCTCTCCGGCGTTAAACTCCCACAGCTTTCCTGGAATAACTTCCGCGGTCGTATAACCGTTCAGATGCCCGGTAAACAGGCGCTTGATGATGAAGTCCGTTTTTCTGGCACCGGAAGCAAAGATAATAACGTCGGGCTGCAGATGCATAATCTGTGCCGCCAGCAGGCTCAGCGAGACAGATATCACCTCCTGACGCTCTTTTGACGGACGAAGCAGCGGCGTCCGTCCATGATAATCCCAGGCAAGCAGGTTAGCGTAGACGATGGCCCGCGGAGAAATATTCAACGCCCTGGCCAGCCGGAAATAATACTGCATAAAGCGGCTGCGGGATGTCAGGGTCAGGGTCCCGTCCTTTTTCACCGGCAGATACTTTTCGTAGCGGGCTATGGCCTCCGCCACCGCCTGCTCTGTGGTTACGCCGGGTATCAGCCCTGCGGCGCGGGCAAGCCTGTTTTTACCGTTTAAGGTGTTCCAGCCGGCCGTTTCACGGCCAACCAGCACTATTTTTACCGGCGAGCGCCAGTATTCAGCGAAGGGGATGGGTAAAAATACGCCGGAGTAGCGATCCTCACTCAGCGTAAAGGCCTCAATATCAATCTTTTTGAGGATTTCGGTATAGGCGTTACGCAGTATTTCCATGGCGTTCTTCGCTCCGGAATGGCCAGGCGGTCAGTTATGCTACCAGCAAAACGTCGCAGAGCAACGGTGAAGCCTTCGCCCGCGCTTTCCGCCTGACCGGTAAGGCGAAGAAGCGCTAAAACCCCCGTTTTGCTAATTTTACCCGGCCCTGGCGCATTGTGATGAGGCAGGCATGGACGCATAATAGCGGCCGACCTCCGCAGGTGCGGGGTTAAGCGCCAGCTTTTTCTGGCGATGAAGGAAACACAATGGAAAGGCGTAACTTTCTGAAAGGGGCCGCAGCACTCTCCACGCTTGGCCTGGTCAGCCCGGTCTTCGCAAAAACCGAAGCCGCCGCACAGCCCGCCGTCTTGTCTTCTGGCAAAACCCGCCGCTTCGTTATGACACAAACCTACAGCCTTAAGGCACCGGCAGGATCGTCCGGTAAGGTTAATCTGTGGATCCCCATTCCGGAAGAGACCGCTTTCCAGCAGTTGCTTAACCTCTCTTTCAGCGGCAACTATCAGCGCGCCTCGCTGAACGCCAACAACCGCTACGGAGCTAAAGTGCTGTTTGTCACCTGGCCGGACTCCGACGGTCCGCTGAACCTGAAGGTTGAGATGGAGATTGCCACCCGCGACTGGGAGGTGCTTAAAGAGAACCGACTGGCCGACTGGCAACTGCCGGTGACGGATATCACCATCCCTGAAGAGGTTGCGCCGTTCCTGCAGGCGACGCCGCATATTCCGGTGGATGGCCCGGTCAAAGAGGCCGCGCAGAAAATTATCGGCAGCGAAAAAGCGCCGCTGAAGCAGGCGCGCCTGATCCACGACTGGGTCAGCAGCCATATGCATCGTGACGATGCGGTGGTGGGCTGCGGCACCGGCGACGTTGGGGAAATCCTGAAAACCGGTCGGCTGGGCGGCAAGTGTACGGACATTAATTCGGTGTTTGTCGCGCTGTGTCGCGCGGTGGGGATCCCGGCGCGCGAGATGTTCGGCATTCGCCTCGGTGCCAGTCGCAGGCTGGACAGATACTCGACCAAAGCCTTCGGCAGCGCCGATGCGCAGGGTGTGGCGAAGGTCAGCGGCGGCCAGCACTGCCGCGCGATGTTCTGGCTGGCCGGTTTTGGCTGGATGCCTGCCGACCCGGCGGACGTAACCAAAATGCGTCTTACCGAGAAAAAAGAGAACGACGATCCTGCGGTGGCGGCCGTGAATGATTACCTGTTCGGCAACTGGGAGATGAACTGGGTGGGCTTCAACCACGCGCGCGACTTCGCCCTGTCGCCGGCCGCAGAGCAGGGCGATGTGAATAACCTTGGCTACCCCTACGCCGAAGTGGATGGCGATCCGCTGAATTTCTACGATCCGGCCGCTTTCAGCTACGACTATGTCAGCATCGAACGGCGTTAAGGGCGGGCTTCTGACTCTGCTGGCGGCGCTGGTTGCCGCCGCGGCGTCAACGCTGTGCTGCATCGGGCCGCTGCTGTATCTGCTCTTCGGGATCTCCGCCGCCGGGCTGGTGGGCATTCCCGGTGCTTCCTGGCTGCAGATCCCGATGGTGATTATCGCGCTTGGGCTGATGGCGCGCGGCTTCTGGCGGCTGCATCTGTCGCCGCGGCCGGTATGTGTGAACGTGGTGAGCCGCCGGGTGCTGGTGTGGCTGTACTGGCTGGCGGTGCCGCTGGTGCTGGCCCTGATCGCCTATCCTTACGTTTTGCCCTGGATATGGGAGTGGATGGAATGAGAAAAGCAATCTGTCTGACGTTGCTGCTGTTTACGTCGTTTGGCCGGGCGGCCGATAAGCTGGTCACTATTGACGTTGGCGAGATGAACTGCCCCCTGTGCGTGATTTCAATCAACCAGGCGCTGCGCAGCACCGACGGCGTGGTTAAGGCGAAGGCTTCGCTGAAAACCCGCCAGGCGACGGTGGTGGTGCCGGAAGACTTTGATAATCAGAAGCTGCTGGCGGCGATTGCCAGAACCGGATTTAAAGGCCAGATCCATGCGGAAAGCCCCCTGCGGTAAGCCGCCGTCGGCGGGCTGGCGCACTCCTCCGCCAGCCCGTCATCTGCGCACCAGCTCAAACTTCCAGTGGGCTGAGGAATTCCCAATAATGTGCAAGTGAAAAAAGACAGGCGTAGAGTTTTGTGATCTACTGATTGTGTCACCCATTCAAAGAGATCCTCTCAATGCCTGCTTATCGAGTATGTCAGAAGTTCTTCCAGGATGCCTTAGCTCCGTTTCACCAATACCGACAAAATGCTCTGCTGGATGCCAGGGTTGCGCTAATCAATGGATCCTGCACAGGCGGTAATACAGCACCATCTTCTTTATAATCTGCGCCGTCGCCGCCAGCAGGCACAGTATCTGCGTCTTTATCAGACCACGGTACTGCGCATACCTGTGTTGGTGATGTTGTTTCGCATTCGCGAAAGTACCGAGAGGAAAAGGAGCACAAGCTGGCGCTGAACGCGCAGAACGGCCTCAGCAACGTGACGCCCTGCTGCAAGAGCCTGCATATCAGCCTGTTCTTTGACGGCACCAACAACAATGAACGGGCCAGCAGTGAGGCCGCCCGACCCAACCCCAGCAATATTGCCCGCCTCTATCATGCGGCGCTGGAGGATATCGACAGCGGATATTATCNCTCTATCATGCGGCGCTGGAGGATATCGACAGCGGATATTATCGCTACTATATGCCCGGGGTGGGCACCGCCTTCCCGGAAATCGGCGAGCTGGATTTCAGCAGTGAGGGGCTAAAGTACGCCCGGGGCGGGGAGGCGCGGATCAACTGGGCGCTGCTGCGTATTATTGATGCCGTTAAATATACCTTAACGCAAGAGAGCTTAGACGATAACGAGGCGAGGGCGCTGACGCACGCCCTGGACGA
>NZ_WMJZ01000062.1 GCF_009711095.1 Intestinirhabdus alba | reverse complement strand
GAGATGGCCCTGCGCTACTACCGCAAGGCGGCGGATGAGGGGAGCGCGCTGGCCCAGGCGTATGTAGCTGAAAAACTGTTTATGGCCGGAACCGCCTATGACGTTGCGGAGCAGATGCGACGCTGCGCGGCTGAGCAGGGGGAAGGTAGGGCTGCAGGGAAACTTGGAATTAATTTGAAAGGTAAAGGGCGCTACCGGGAAGCGATTGAAGCATTCCAGTTGGGGGTGGCTGCTGGCAATGAAAGCTCGGCCAGTTTTTTGGAACATGGATTTAGCGGACCCGAACCGACAGACGGACTCTATTACCTGGGCCAGCAGCCGGATGCGGAGCGGGCCAGGCGTTATGAGCTGATAGGCGATATGCTGGGGCGTTACTCCTACGCCGGTCCGGCGGTTCCGGAAATCAACGATATCGTTCCGCTGCCGCCGGCACCGCTGCCGGAGTGGGACGGCAGGCTGAAGTGGGTGGAGGCGCGCAGGGCCAACGTGCCGCCGGAGAAGCCGACCGAAGCGCTGATAGCGGAGCTGGCGGAGGCGAGGCAGCTGAATCCGGCCACGGGCAGGCCGCTGCCGCAGTCGGCGGATTTTGAACCGGACAGCACCTCCCGGCTGCTGTGTCACAGCGGGGAGGCGTGTTAAAAAGGCAGTAAATGCCAGGCTGTGTCCCTTAACCGGGCGTGGCGTCGATTTAGCACCAGAGACAAAATACACGTTTATACCCGCCATACTTCAGGTTGCATGTGCGTTGGCTTTATTCGGCCCAGAGCCTCACCCTAAAGGGCCGCCGCGTGATTCGGTCTGAGGGCCTCACCCCTTCGGGGCCAGCCCTGAGGCTGTTCAAAACGCGCTGCGTTTTGTCCTGCAACTCGAATTATCCAGGGTATATGTAAAAATAACCCAATCAAACAGGATAAATATATGAAAGGAATTATTCGGACAGGCGATCCACATACCGGTGGTGGAACGGTGCTTAAGGGTTCTACTAAAATGAAGTTCTGCGGCATTGGCGTGGCGCGACTTGGCGATCCGGTTAGCTGCCCAATTATAGGACATGGCCTCACCGTTATTGCCGAAGGCCATCCTGAATTTAAAGATAACGGCATTCCCGTTGCATTTGATGGGCACCGCTGTGCCTGCGGCTGTCGGTTAATTTCGACTCTTCCCCAGGCCGTGGCGCGATAGATATGGCAATAAATTTAAAAGATATACCTGCTCCGGCAGAAACTCCTCGCCCACCAAAGTGGTGGCGATGGCTCCTGTTTCTTATAGGGCTATTTATAACAGGGGGAACTTATGCGATTTTTATTAGCAGCGAGAAAATCGAAGTCAATGCCGCAGAGTTCTGGGAAAATGCGCTGGCGCTACCTTTTATTACATGGATAATTTTTCTGCTGGGACGTCTGGCATGGTATAACGGCCAACTGGCGACGGCGAGGGAATGGAATAAGCGGCGTGAGCGGATTATATTCAATGAAACCCTGCGGGGGCGACGCTATTTATCTATTTTAGAGATAAGTTTACACAGTGCGCTACGTGACGTTACGGATAGTAATGGCGATAAACAACGGCGTGCGCTTCAGGAAAAACGGCAGGCTTTAAAAACCCAGCCTCCATGGAAGGGGCATGAGGGCGTAAAACATAGTCGGCTACCTGCGGAAAAGGGAATAATACCAGAGCAGCTGTTACACAAAAAGCTCACCCAAATTCTGGAGGAGCTGGCTCAACCCCTGGCCGCGATACCTGCAGATGTGCAATTAAACGTCTTAATGGAATATCAGGGCGTTTTAACCGATGAGCAATCAGAGGCGGTATGGCAGCAGTGCCTGGCGGAAAGCCAAATCCGGCAGCCTGTTATACGCATCGAAGGTGAGGGATTGGGCGTTATCGATCGATGGCTGGATGAATCTTCTCATGAGCGATCGTTATTGCTCATAATATCATCGCAGATCGCCCCGGAAAAACCCGACGGAACGGCCGAAGTTGCTGTCGGGTTATTATTGGGGAATCCTGAACAGTCATTCGATATCAGGCCGCGAGCCTCTCTTCACAGGCCGGAGCAGGTGCTTCAGATAAGCGACTTACAGTATGGTATCGAACGTGCCCTTGACTGGGTGCCGCTAACTGAAGAAAACGTGACTCACGGCTGGTTAACAGGGGTTGACGCCAGCTGGAATGTCCCCGTCGCCTCAACGCTGAATGGGCTTAATGTCCCATTAAATATCGGGCGGGATCTTCATAACTTAAATTACACTCTGGGATATCCTGGCGGATCAGCACCCTGGCTGGCGATCTCCTGCGCAGCGGTGGCATCAGGTAATGGTCAGCCACAGCTTATTTTCAGTAGTCACAATCATCCCATGGCCCCTCTGTGGATAACAATTGTGAGCCCTGCATAAAAAATCTGCTGGATACTGAAGAACGCAACACCCCGTTTGGTTTGCCGGAGCGCTCACGCTTTGCTGACGGTATCAGGCCGTCTCCCTTAACCGTTCGTGAACGTCGCTGGCGATCCTTCAGATCCGGGGCAAGGCGTGAGCCGTAAGAGGCCTGGTTATTCCGGATGTACGGCGTGTCACGCGGCAGCGGAGCTGAATGCCCTAGCTAACCCGGTAGCGTTCAGACGTAGCGTTAAACTTATGCCCCCCGCTGCGGAGCGTGTTTTTAGCCCGCTGGCGGAACGTCCGCCAGCCAGGGCTGCAGCGCCTGGCGCGAGCGCTGCAGAACGGCCAGGCAGGTAGCGGCGGGAACCGGATCGGCTCCCCTTACGGGATAGCCGTCGGCGCGACGGTGCATCCGCAGCGGTATTTCCAGGCTGCAGGGAATGCCTTTTTCCGCCAGGGCGTCAAGCAGCGGCGGGTAGTGCAGATCGCCGTCGCCGATGGCCGGGAAAAAAAACTCCCCGTTGCGGACGCTGACGTCTTTGATATGGCAGTGGGCGGCGGCCGGCAGCATCGCCATCGCCCCGGCGATGGGGTCGGCGTCGGGGCGCAGCGACACCATATTGCCCGCGTCGATATTAAAGGCGAGCGCCGGGCTGTTGACCGCCTCTAATAGCGCAAATCCCTCTTCGGCAAGCGCGAAGACGTCGTAATTTGCATCGCCGCCGTTTTCAATACAGAGGGTGCAGCGATGCGTCGCGGCCACCCCGGATAACACCTTCAGGCGTTCGATAATCAGCGCGCGATCGGCCCGGCGTCCCGGGCAGACCGTGAGCCGGCGGGCACCGATAGCGGCGGCAAAGCGAATCCGCTGGCTGAACGCCTCAATGGCGTCATCGGCCGCCAGATTCATCGTGGCTCCGAGGGTGTGGGTCGCCAGGCGATGCTTCTCCAGCAGCGACACGATGTACCCGGCGTGGCGGTCGCTGAACAGCGCCGGACTCAGGCCGCCGACGTAGCCCTGGTTATAGGCCAGCTCCACATAATGAAACCCCGCCCTGGCGATAATCCCGAACGCGATGTCGGTGTCCAGCCCGTCGAACATCGCGGTATTCACTCCTGGGAGTAACGGCATTGCTTCTTCTCCTCTGCGGCCAGCTTAACGGCGCTGAGCCGGTAATGTTGGGTTACCCGGCGTCCGCTTCGGGCGGTCGCCGCTAAGTTAAGCCTCTTCCGGTGGCTGCGTGTCGATACCGTAGAGGCGGCGAGCGTTGTCGTAAAACAGCGCCCTCTGCGCCTGGGGTGCCAGGTCGGCGACGATCTGCTTAAACCCTCGCCAGAGATCCTCCAGTCGAACGCACAGGCTGTCGACCGGGAAGTTGCTGGCGAACATCGCGCGCTGGCTGCCGAAGATCGCGAGGGCTTCGCGGACGATCCGCCGGTTGCGCTCCACGCTCCAGGGGATGCCTTTTTCGCCCAGCCCCGAGATTTTAACCGCCACGTTGTCATACTTCGCCACGTGCTTCATCGCCGCTTTCCAGGCCGCCAGCCCTTCAGGAGAGCGGTCCGCCGGCAGTCCGGTATGGTTAAGGATGATTTGCGTCGTCGGAAAGTCCCGGGCCAGCCGGGCGGCCTCGTCAAGATGCCACCACGGGGTCTGGAGATCGAAGTGCAGACGATGCTTTTGCAGCAGCGCAAATCCCTGTCGCCAGCGCTCATCGCTCATTAAGGAGCGCGTACCGGACTTCGCCTCCTGCGGGGTAGCCGCGCCGCCGGGCTTGTGGCGCACGCTGCGCACCAGCGGCCACTGCGCCTGGGCGGCAAGGAGATCGGCAATATCCGCATGGTGCAGCCAGGCCTGCGCGACGACGGCGTTGGGAAAGCCACAGCTCTGCGCAACGCCGTGGATATAGCGCGTTTCTCCCAGCGGATCGCGCGGGTCCCATTCGGCATCGACATAGACGCTGGCGACAACCCGATGCTCACCGGCGTCGGCAAGGTAATCAGACGGCAGATAGCGGCGTTTGATGGCGCTGTAATCGCCATAGCGGAACGGGATCAGCACCTCCTTCGCCAGCCAGGGGTGCGGGTTGATATCCGGCTCCCAGAAATGCTGGTGTGCGTCGATTATGGGGCCGTTATACATGCGTTTTCCCTCCCTGAGGCAGGCTGGCCGATAAAGAAGCTGCCGATGATATAGACCGCCGAGCAGGCGGCAAAGAACCAGAGCACCGCCTGATAGCCGCCGCTGGCCTGCAGGATCAGGCCGACAATAATGGGGATCGTAATTCCTCCGATACTGCCGGCCATATTCATCACGCCGCCCATCATGCCGACCTTCTCTCTGCTGACCAGCAGCGGCGGCAGGCTCCAGTACAGGCTGCCCCACATCAGGAAAAAGGCGGCGATGCTTAACACCACCACCGCCAGCCGGGCGCTCGCCAGCGCGGGCAGAGAGAGAAAGGCGGCCAGAACGACCGTGCCGGAAAAGAGCAGCAATAGCTTCAGGACCGTAAACTGCCGGTAGCCGGCTTTCGCCAGCGCATCCATGACTATCCCACCGGTGAGCGATCCGACAACGCCGGCCATAAAGATAAAAAAGGTGGCGTTGCCAATGGCGATTAAATCAAAGCCGCGGGCCTGGGAGAGGTAGTTAGGTCCCCAGGTCAGAAGGCCAAAAAACAGCATTGCCCAGGCGGCGCGGCCCACGAGAATTGACCACAGCGTGCGCCCGGCGATCCCAAAGCGTCCGCGGCGGCTGACCTGCTCCGCAGGCGTCTGCCGGGACGCCGGGCTAAGGGCTATCTGCTGTAGCTCCGCCTGATTGACCTGCGGATGCGTCTGGGGGTTATCGCGGATGTAGCGCCAGGCGACCCAGCTTAGCGCAACGGTCGCCAGCCCGGCGATGGCGAAGACCAGACGCCAGGAGTGTAAAATCGCCAGCAGATGGGCGATGATCAAACCGCCTACGGCCGCGCCAAGCGGCCCGCCGCAGTCCATAATAACCGCGCCGCGCCCCCTTTCCCGGCCGGAGAGCCAGATGGCGTTCAGCTTCGCCCCCGCCGGGAACAGCGGCGCTTCCGCCGCGCCGAGCGCGATGCGGGTAAGCAGTAGCGATCCGCCGCCGGTGGCCAGCGCCGCCAGCGTCTGGAATGCGCCCCAGAAGAAGGTCGAGCCGGTAATGACCCGGCGCGGGCCGAAGCGATCGATCGCCCAGCCGCCGGGAATTTGCAGCAGCGCGTAGGCCCAGAAAAAGCTGCTGAGGACGATCCCCTGCATGGCGGGGGAGAGCTCAAACTCCCGGGCGATAGTCGGCATCCCGATAGATAACGAGACGCGGTCGATCAGATTAACGACGACCAGCAGAAAGATAATGGAAAAGATTTTCCACCTGACTCTGGTCGCTCTGATAGCTTCAGGCATAGGTTCACCGTTCTTGTTGAGTGCGGATAGAGGGAGCCGGCGGCCCCCGACCCGCCGACGAAAAGGCCGCCCGCGCGCCGAAGGGCATCAGGCGTTATTGCGCGCCCGGCATCGCCGTCGGCTGGCTGCCTCTGGCCATGCGAATCGCCAGCAGCACGGCCTGTTCGAAGGCCGACGGCGTTGCCGCATTCTGGCCGTACAGGTTGTAGGCCGTGCCGTGGTTGGCCGTCGTGATGGGCACGGGTAGCCCTCCCTGTACGGTGACGCCGCGCTCGAAGCCCAGCATTTTCAGGGCGGTGGCGAACTGGTCGTGATACATCGAAACCACCGCGTCCAGCTTCTCGTTCTGCATCGCCTTCCAGGTGGTGTCGGCCGGGTAAGGGCCGAAGACGGCGATCCCCTGCTGGCGCGCTTTCTCCATGGCCGGGCGAATCAGGGTCAGCTCTTCATCGCCAAATAGCCCGTTCTCTCCGCCGTGCGGGTTCAGCGCCTGCACCGCGATGCGTGGAGCGGCAAAACCCGCCTGGCGCAGGGTGTTGTGCATAAGGATAATGGTATCCAGTATTCCGTCGACAGAGAGCTGGCCCACGATATCGCGGAAGGGGATATGCGAGGTGGCGCGGCCGGCCCAGACGTGGTCAACGACGTTGACTTCACAGCAGAACGAGGTCCAGTTCAGCCGATGGGCGAACCAGTGCAGCTCATCCCGGAAGGTCAGCCCCCCCATATGCATGGCCTGTTTGTTCAGCGGCGCAAAGCAGATGGACTGCGCCAGCCCGCAGCGGGTCAGCTCCAGCGCTTTTTCGAGGGTCTCCAGAATATAGACGCCGCTTTGCGCCGTGGCTTTGCCGTACTCAAAGGGGGCCGGATGGCTGCCGCGATGGTGAATTAAGCACGCCTCACCCACGGTGAGATCCGCCCTCGTCGGGGCGGCGACCTCCCGGTACGGGAAGTGACGATCCGCGATGGCCATTCCCTTTTGTAATTCGTCACGGTCGGCGATGATGATGAAATGCGCCTGCCGGAGCAGCGCGCTATCGGACAGCACTTTGGCTACCAGTTCAGGACCTATGCCGGCAGGGTCGCCGAGCACCATAGCGATGACAGGTAAAGACATACGATTTCCTTAATGGGCAGAGGTGACGGAGGGCTTATCTTGCGGGCGCGCGTCGCCGGCGCGCTTTTTTTCCTGCAGCGGAATATCCGGCCGCATAAAGAACGTCAGGACGATCCCCACCAGCAGCAGGACGACGGAGCCATAGAACGGCAGGCTCCAGTCGCCGGTCCTGTCGATGATGATGCCGAACAGGATCGGAGAAATAATGCCGGCCACGGCCGAGCCTGCGTTCATCAGGCCGCTGGCGATGCCAACGTGCCTGGGCGTGATATCCATCGGCACCGCCCAGATAGGGCCGATGGTTAACTCCAGGCAAAAGAACGCGACGGCCAGACACAGGGTAATAACGGTCATGGAGGAGGAGAGGATCACCGGGATCAGCAGCAGCAGGGCGCAGAGGAAGCTAAAAATAATGACGTTGCGGCGGGCGGCAACCACGTCGCCACTGCGCTTATAGATATAGTCGCTCAGAACGCCGCCGACGGTATTGCCTACCACCCCGGAAAGAAAAACGCCGGAGGTAAACAGGGCCGACGCCTTAATATCCATTCCGCGGCCGTTCATAAAAAAGGTGGGCAGCCAGGTAAAAAAGAGCCATCCCGTCCAGCCGTAGCAGAAGTAGACGCCCATGGTGGGACCCATGCGTTTTAACAGCGCCCCCCAGGGTGTCGGCTCCTTCACCTTCTCCTGGACCTGCGGATCGGGTTCAGGATAGAGGGCTAACTCCTCTTTACTTAACGAAGAGAACTGATGCGGCGTGTCGCGGAACCAGGCAATCCACATCATCAGCCAGATGGCTGTCAGCACGCCGAGCGCGATAAAGGAGAAGCGCCAGGAGTGGGCCAGCACCAGCAGAGCCACCAGCGAAGGCGTGACGGCGTTACCGAAGCGTGAGAACGAATGGGTCAGCCCCTGGACGAAGCCGCGCTTTTCCTTTTTAAACCAGAAGGTAATGGCCCGCGCCTGGGAGGGCAGCGCCGCGCCTTCGCCAACGCCCAGCAGGAGCCGGCTAAGGAATAGCGAGACAAATCCGCCAACAAACCCCGTACAGAGGGTGGCGACCACCCAGATGCTGCCGCAGATAATAATGGTGCGTTTGGCACCGAAGCGATCGCAGAACCAGCCGCCGATGATCTGGAAAACCAGGTAGGTATAGGCGAACGCCGAGAAGATAATACCCAGTTCGGTATTATCGAGACCGATCTCCTCTTTTATTAATGCCGCAGAGGCGGAGAGGTTAACCCTGTCCACATACATCAGAAAAGAGAGGGCACAAAATAACGCAAGAACCTTTGTTCTTTTATTTGTCATTACGCTCATCAGTGTATCCTGCAATATTATCATTGCGTGGTTTCACCCGGCATCATCACCCGGACAGCGGTAAAACCCGTGATTGTTATTTAACAAATGACGTCCTGTTTCATTTGCCGTCAGGGCACAGCACCTTCTTTGGTTTCTTACTTCCTTACTTCCTTCCTTAAATCCGTAGCCGGGCTGGCCTGCCGCTGTGAACAAGCCCTCCGGCAGCGGCGGCGACACAGGGGCCGCGCCGGTAGGTAAGAATGTCAACAACAGGCGATACCACTACCGGGGGCGAGCCGCGCTCTGGCTTTTGCCACCACGTTTTCCACGGTGAAGCCAAACTCCTTAAACAGCAGCTCCGCCGGGGCGGATTCGCCGAAGGTGTGCATTCCCACCACCGCGCCGTTCAGCCCCACGTACCTGTACCAGTAGTCCGCGATGCCGGCCTCCACCGCCACCCGCGCGGAAACCGCTTTCGGCAGTACGGATTCACGGTACGCCGCATCCTGCCTGTCGAACACGTCGGTGGACGGCATCGACACCACCCGCGACTTCACCCCTTCGGCAGACAGTTTTTCCCAGGCGGCTACCGCCAGCTCAACCTCGGAGCCGGTGGCGATGAGAATCAGCTCCGGCTGCCCCGCGCAATCTTTAAGGACGTAGCCGCCGCGGGCGACGTTCGCCAGCTGCTCTGCGCTGCGCTCCTG
>NZ_WMJZ01000061.1 GCF_009711095.1 Intestinirhabdus alba | reverse complement strand
GGAGGTCACCCATACGATGCCGTCTGCCGGGCGGCGGCGCATTTTGTACAATACCCTGAACCAGGCGATGTCACTACGGACATTCAGATCGCCTCCCCACAGTAATACTGTACCTTTATCTTCTTGCCACCGCTGTACCACCAGGCCCGGAGTAAGACGTTCCACATCAGCGGTTTTACCCGTTACTATAAGAATTCGGACTTTTTTCCACCACAGGTAACCGTAACCACGCTTTAGATAATCAGTTAACTCTTTAAAATAATTCAGCTCACCTCCATTATCGCCACTATCTTCCCGATGCCGTATTGAGAATAAGGCAGGGAAATTATTTTGGGAGCTTGATAAGGTTAAAGCAGCAGATCGCCCATTGTTACTATGAAAATACTTTTTTAATATTGGATAAAGAAAAGCAAAACGACTTAATTGAAGCGCACACAATATAAAAAATATCGCAGCCATCCAAAGTGCAATTTTACTTGTCAGGGTGACCAGATTAAGACGATCGCTCCAGAAATAAATAGCGACTGCGGTTAACGCTCCCACTACACATACAAAAATCAGGACTCCAATCCACCATAATATTTTATGTTTATGCATGATTCTGCCTATGTATTTTTACCCGGGACAATGATATTCCGAAAACATCCTGTGAAACTATAAGATTAACGGAATCTTCATCATGCGCTGATAGTAGTGATAAAGTGACTGCCTGCAATATATCATACACCCCTTGCCTGCCAAGTATAAAATGCGAGAAGTTATGCCTGAACTTAACCCCATTATTGTGCTCGGCACATATTCTGGTTATTTCACCTAAGGTGTCCTGATCGTTAAATTTGCTGAACCAAACATTATCAATATTACCTGATTTTGATTGATAGATCATAACCCTGGCAAGGTCTTCATTTAACGTTTCAGTGTTCGTATACACAGCACGATAAATTTTCGCTTTTTCTTCTATTTGATAATTTTTAGCTACGGCAGAAGGTGCGCAAAGCCATACACTTATTCCATCACTCGCTTGTTCCTTATCATTTTCTGCGAGTGAAACAAGTGGTTCACAGATGACAACCAGGCGAAAACGCTCATCATTTTGTGTTAACCATTGATCTATCTGTGTTACATAATCGTTTACCATCCATACAGGTTTTTTTAGTGTTTCCTCGTTTAAACCTAACCGCCTCCAGGCAAGTTTAAAATAACTCCATGTGGATTGATCGCCGCTACTTCTCATCGGAAAGACAATTTCGAGCGCGTTGTTATTAGCCAACTGGATTAACAAATAGCGCAAAGGGGAAATAACCTCATAAAATAATGAAGCATAGTCAACATCGGCAGGAAATTTTAGCGTTTTTTGCCCAATAACATTAATTTCACTCCTGCTCTTTAAATTAGATATCTGTGCCTCATCGGGGAATATATAATTATAAGCCACAATACTTACATACTCCAAAGCCCAGTTGGAGTAAAAATATTCCAGGTTAGCATTACTAACCTTTATCATTTCATTCTTCTCAAGCCTCAGACCATATTGAAAAAGAAACCAGCCTGTAGACAGCGTGAAAAATATTACACTTGCCACACTGGCCACTAACAGATAGAAGAAAATTCTCTCATCGCGGGAAATGTGATATATAGCCATACCTAATATGATAATAAGCGCCATTACTAAACTAAAGGCAATAGCAAGACGGCCAAACTTTGGTGGCGTTACCATCTCTACAATCTGTTTTTCAGGAATGTTCCAGGTCATAAAATAATCCTATATTTATACCCGTCATACTTCAGGTTGCATGTGCATTGGCTTTATTCGGCCCCGGAGCTGTTCAAAACGCGCTGCGCTTTGTCCTGCGACTCGAATTATTTAGGGTATATACTATAAAAACTGTGTATATCGTAGTAACCACGCTTATATAAGAAAAATATGCTATAAGCCATCATCATCCGAGCGCTGGAAAGGCTCAACTGGCAGAATAGCTCCGGGTGAGTGATATCTCTGTTATCTGAATCTGTTTCCCTAATAATAATAGAAACCAAACGCCATCCCGCTACACTTAAACGGCGTGTAGTCCTTAAACGGATTTTCCGGCTTTCCGGTACGCTTCCATTGCCGCTTGCGTCGCCGGTTTAACTTACTCAGATTAATATCGCTCACATTCTCCCATCCAAGCACGGTAAATATCTCTTCCGACAGTTCTTCCCGGGGAAACGGGTAGCGACGCCAGATTGTCCAGGTGGCGGGCATGATATAAATGATCGTAAATATAAAAAGAAGATATAACATGCCTTTATAATAATTGAGGCTTTTTAAAATAGATATACCATCCATCCCTGCCCAGACGAGGGTTATAAGCGTTAAAATAGACGCTATCATTCCCAGCGGATAGCATGTGGCTGATTTTCGTCCCTGGCGGACTCCCCGATAACAAAACGGCGTCATAATAATTGACCGCTCCTGCGGCTTATTGATGGCATAAACCAGATATGCTTCACCCACCGGTGCCACAATTAATTCCACCTCTTCCCCATCCCGACAGTACGGCCGGCCCAGCCAGCCCGAAAATCGTCTGCCGTTGATCACCCCCGTCACGTGCCAGGCCACATTGGGTATTCGCCCCTCCTCCAGCAGCATCCCCTGCGCCGTCGCGCCTGAGCCTGTCGCCCCCATCACCAGCGCCGCGGACTCCTCCCGCTCCCGCTGCCGTTTCAGATATTCATGCGTGTGCGGGTAAGCTTCGGTATCAAAATAATGCATTACCCGCCTTTTGGTTAAACGCTCCAGTCTGCCTTTCACCTTTATCAGCGGCGCCGGAGGCGGCAGCACCGGGTCCGGCGGCGCTTTCGCCAGCTCCTCCTCCAGCTTTTGCGCCTGCCTCCGCAGGGCCGGCAGCTGGTCACGCCGGCCGCGGGTGGACTCTATACGGCGGATTTCCCGCTGCAGACGATGCAGTTCCGTTCCGGTTTTAAGATAGTTCTGCACCGGATATTCCGCATTTAACTCTTCATGTGTCAGCCGGGGGATATCTGAAAAACGAAGCCCGCTCTCTGTCATACTCTCCTCCTTTATTCCCGTCCGTCACTCTCCGCACCGGGAAACGCCAACTCTCTGTAGTCGTCTCATATTCGCTTCTCCGGTTACCTTTCCGCATCCGGCCCACTTATTTTACGCAGCGCGTCGATGAGCGATTCCCGGCTTCTGGCAATTTCGGCATCCGCCTTTTCCGGGGCGATCCCGTCGGTGTTCCGGGTATTCCCTTAACTGGCCCGGTTTGCTTAATAATAAAAAAAACCAAACGCCATCCCGCTACACTTAAACGGCGTGTAGTCCTTAAACGGATTTTCCGGCTTTCCGGTACGCTTCCATTGCCGCTTGCGTCGCCGGTTTAACTTACTCAGATTAATATCGCTCACATTCTCCCATCCCAGCACGGTAAATATCTCTTCCGACAGCTCTTCCCGGGGAAACGGATAGCGACGCCAGATTGTCCAGATAGCCGGTAATAAATATATAACGCTGGAAAAACTAATAAATACCAGAAGCATTCTGTAAAAATCATAAGTAAAAATTGCGCCCCACCCATCAGAAATTACAGATGTAATTATCAGCACAAGCATAATGAAAAAAAAGACGCCCAGGGGGGAGAATGTAGCTGACTTCCTTCCCTGGCGGACTCCCCGATAACAAAACGGTGGCATAATTAAAGAGCGTTCCCAGGGTTTATGTACCGCATAAACCAGATACTCTCCACCCACCGGCGCCACAATTAATTCCACCTCTTCCCCCTCCTGGCAAAAAGGTGAACCCAGCCAGCCCGAAAATCGCCTGCCGTTAATCACCCCCGTCACGTGCCAGGCGTGATTTGGAATTCGCCCCTCCTGCAGCAGCATCCCCTGCGCCGCCGCGCCTGAGCCTGTCGCCCCCATCACCAGCGCCGCGGACTCCTCCCGCTCCCGCTGCCGTTTCAGATATTCATGCGTGTGCGGGTAAGCTTCGGTATCAAAATAATGCATCACACATCTTTGCTTAAATTTTTCCAGAACGCCTTTCACCTTTATCAGCGGCACCGGAGGCGGCAGCACCGGGTCCGGCGGCGCTTTCGCCAGCGCCTCCTCCAGCTTTTGCGCCTGCCGCCGCAGGGCCGGCAGCTGGTCACGCCGGCCACGGGTAGACTCTATACGGCGGATTTCCCGCTGCAGACGATGCAGTTCCGTTCCGGTTTTAAGATAATTCTGTATAGGATATATTTTTTCCAGCTCTTTATATGTACACCGGGGAATATCTGAAAAACGAAGCCCACTCTCTGCCATACTCTCCTCCTTTACGCCCATCCGTCACTCTCCGCACCGGGAAACGCCAGCTCTCTGTAGTCGTCTCATATCGCTTTCTCCGGTTACCTTTTTGCGTCCGGCCCGCTTATTTTACGCAGCGCGTCGATGAGCGATTCCCGGCTTCTGGCTATTTCGGCATCCGCCTTTTCCGGGGCGATCCCGTCTGTATTCAGGGTGTTCCCTGTGCCGAAAATCCCCTGCTTCAGCCACTGCTGCAGCTCATCGCGGATAACATATTCCGTCACTATATATTCCACCAGCATAATCAGCACTGCGGCCTGCCATGAGGCCAGTAGCCCGATCCACTCCACCCCCAGCGCGGTAAATCCGGGTTTTGCCAGTTTTCCCAGCCATATTTCACCTGGCCTACCAAATGTTTGCCAACCAAATCGGGCAATCAGTGCCTCCATCAGCTTACCATTTGCTTTGATTAGAACCGCAGCATCATTAAATAATTTAAGTAGGTATAAGCCGTAATAGATATTGCGTTTTTCGCCCTGAATCTCTTTACCAAATGATTTCACATCCAGCCCCAACGAAATCGCCGACGCCGCCATCGCAAAGCCAGCACCCGACATTTTCAGATACAGGAGGCCATTCTTACCCTCCCAGGCTTTCTTCATTGCCGGCATGGTGATATCGACGACTCCCCCTGCCGTTGCAAGCGCGGCGCTGGTGATTTTGGCAATACTGACCGCATCGCCTTTAGAGTGCTCAAGCTGGTTATACACTTCTACTATATTCATAAAGGTCACCAGGATCTTAATACTGGTCGCCCGAAATGCTGTGGCACCTTTCGGGGTCCTGCCATATTCAGCAAAGGCCTCATTCAGTTTGGCAAATCGGCTGTGGGCCAGTTTTAGATTAGATCGGGTAATGGCCTTATCCGGATTATAAAAAAACTGCCCGGCCACATAGGTGTGTCGCTCCCAGGCCCAGCCGAAATAGTGACTGGCAAAGGATTTAATTTGCGCCACGCTCTTACCCGCCGACAGGGAGAATAGCGTATGAACGATGACGTTATGCATACTGTCCAGTATACGGCCGATTCCATTGGGGGAAAAAATTCGCGCGCCAACGCTGGCCATATACTGATCCATCCTGTACAGAACCCGTTGCGACAGAACCGCATCAGGAGACAAGGGGGAATTCATTGCGCTTGTGGCTTTTTCAAAGCCTTTTAAAAGCTTATTAAGCTTCGCGGCATTAGCGACAAAAAAGTTGTTTACCTGATCAGTTGATACTGTTTCGCTGGCGGGCTGTCGGAGGTCGTTAAGCAGCGGCTCCGCCTCCGCCATCATCTGCGGATTATTATAAAACAGCGTGCGCCAGACCAGGTTCTGTTCACTGGTCGTACTGTACTCTGCGATCCAGCGATCCAGTAACGCCTGGCCCGCGACATTAATATTGATCATTGATAGCGCGAAAGCCACTATCTCACGGTAGTTAAGATTATCCTGCGGATCATCTGAACAAAAATCCTGCGCCGCCGCCACGAAGTGCGGGTTTTGCAACCACCTGACGCGATAATCAATTAACCACTCCAGAAGATTACCTACCCGCGTCGCTAATATTTCCACGCTTTCGGTAAATGAATCCATCCGATGCTGATCAAGCATTCCGGTATATTTTGCCATAACATCACCAGCAATTTCATCCTCCAGAGTCTTTTGTCGCCGCCGGATATAACGCGCCTCATACTCTTCCCGACTGACAATATCCCTGGGGTCCGTGCCGTTATTTTTTGCCTCTTCAAGATATCGCTGGTATGCGATATCCATAGCCTGTTGATCTATCGTGAGCGTCTCCAGCCGTTCTGAATAGCCCGGATATCTGCTGTTGGTGATAAGCTGCTTTACGCCATTTATCAGATTAAGCGTCGAAAATTCCACCGCCCGCTCTTCAGCGAATTTTTGTTGTAACGCCAGAATACCGTTAGCCCAGCCGGTCAACTCATGGGTGATACCGGTTGCGTCATGCAAAGCCATAATTAATGGCATAACGGGTGTGCCATCCGGCTTTACGCCACGCTGCCTCATCTGCTGTAGCGTATTGTCAGCCTTCCGGTTCGTTCGCCAGGGATATAGCGTCCACTGAGGCTGTATTGCACACCTCTCCTTATGCGAATCCCCCATGAGAGAATCTAACCAACGCTGCCACTGGGGCAAGGTCTCTTCACTTAAATGATAACAATTTCGCTCAGTGTAGCTGACGGGAGCAACCGGTCCCTCACAGGGGAGCATCATGGCCGGGCTGAGCATATCCCCCTGACCCGGAACGTAATCAAGTACGGAAGAGAGGCTCTCTTCCGTTGCCTCTCCTGCGCCTGCCATCTGGCCTGACATCCTCCACTGCGACGCCCTCAGACGCTGCATTCGACGCTGGCGGACTTCCTCGTTCTCGCCATAGCGGTCAAGCGTGGCTTTCGTCCATTTACACTGTGTAAAGGCGATCCATATATCGTTTTCCAGCACCTGCGCAGGCAGGGTAATAAAGTCTTTTCCTCCCTGACCATAGGTTCCCTGCAGGCAGTCTGGCTTTGATTTAGGCAGCGCATTTTCGGCAGAAAGTTGTTTCCACAGGCTACCGTCATCGCACACCGACCAGGCCTCCCAGGAGGATGACCAGGAGTAATAGATATAGATAAACCCCCGGCGCAAGGCGCGCAGCGCATAGTGATACCCCTGTCGCTGCGGATAATCTTCGGCCAGAGGCGCAGCCCACGCGGGTAAATTCTCTGAAATACTGTCTGGTACAACAGCATAGCGCACCGGCATTAATGCCGGTCCCTGCGCCTTACAATCACATTGATGGTCAGACATCACACATCTCCTGTTAATGATTGAGGGAAGTCGTAAACCGTTTTCCTGCACTCATCTTTAATTCGGCACCACTGCTGTTCCGTCAGGTCTGCCACTATTTCCCGGTAACTATTCTTACGTTCTACGCGGCTTATTTGCAGGATTCGTACAATGATCGCATGTTCATCAAAATTGGGGGATATCATCAGCGCATGTGTTCCGTAGAGAATCAAATCGTCTGGATTACGGAATGGAAATTGCCAGGCGCGCCTGAGCGCGGGAAGTACAGACTGGAACACCTGTAATTCAGACAGACGCATCTCATTAAGATGTAAATTTCGATACTCACAAAGAATACGATTCACAATACCGATAAAATGAATATCCAGCCAGTTTTGCGGGCTTAGCGACAGCGACCAGGAGAGTCTGATCTGTTGGCTACTTATGCCGGTTCTCTGAACCCACTGCCCGTCACCATCGACAGAATACCAGGCCGTTACCGGCCCCAATAAGCGCTGCCTCTGCCAGTCATCTAATATCGCCCACAATGGCAGCGAAACCGCTGGATCATAAAATCTTAATAAAATATCTTTCCCTTCCCGTTCCTGCATCGCGCTTTTGCCCAAATGCACCGCTACATTTTCTGGCGTGGTCGAATAAGAGAGCCAGCCGCATATTAATCGCCCCTGACCTTGCTTAATTTTTTCAGGGTGTATTTCATCAAATGCCGACTCGACGCTCATTTCCAGAAGCTGCCGATCTTCCATTACCGACAAATTAAGAGGAACTAATTTGGGTTGAAACGCTGCAGAAAGATATTGAGGTACAACCGGCACGCAAATACTTTCCCGTGCGCTGATCTGACGACATAATAAGCTTTCTTTATCGCGGAGTCTTAATATCGCAGTGTCTATCATCAACAGGCAGGTCAAATCCTTTGATAAAAATCGTTCACCTAATCGGGAGCTAATGGTTTCTGTTTGTTCCTGTAGATTTTGTCCGGCATAGCTGTAGCTGACCATCATTTCTGTCATAGGTTATCCCTTAACTGAATGTCACTGAAGGACTTTGTGTGCCACCAGCAACGTCCATGGCTGTAGCACATGGTTCGGGGAGTTCTATGCTGGAGTTTAATGAAGCGGGTTGCATTTTCTGTAGGTTCATGCTTTTGATCCGTACATTACCCGGCGCACCTATTTCAACATCCCCATTTTTTAATCTGATATAGGCACCACCACAATTGAGAAGCAGTTCCGTGCTGGCAGATACCACAACCTGATTTTCTTTACTGGCAATGCTCAGCGTATCCTTTGCAAAAAGATCCATCGCATCATTCTGCGCCTGCAGCTCTATTTTTCCTTTTGCCGCAAAAATTTTCACTCCCATCCACTGAGCAAATAAACTGATGGTTTCTTTGACGCTTAAGCGGAATTTTTTTGCAATACTAATATCAGCATCAGAACCTGAGGTAAAAATTAAGTTTTCCCCTGAAGATAACTGAATACTGGCAGGTGTGACCTGAGCAATACCGGATGGCGCTGATAATAACAGGGCTTGCTGTTTTAATTCAGTTAACGTTTCGGTCAGTAATTCTTTTTGTCTTTCGATATCGGCCAGCTCCGCCTTTGCCTTTTCCGCCGCTGACCGTATTCCCTCAGCATCCTGAAGGGCTGCTTTCAGCCCCTCCACGGCTGCCTGCATATCCAGCATCATTCCACCGGCTTTTTCCTGCCGATCGGCGCTGATAAATACNTCAGCTTGATATGCTCCTCGCCCCGCTTATCCTCCATCCGCAGCTTGTTGTTCGCCGGCGTGCGGATCACGTTGCGCGTGCTGTTCTTCTCCGTTACGTGGTCAACGTGCCGCGAGTCGTGCAGCGCGTGGGCGATATAGGGCCGGTCCGGGTCCCCCTCATGGAACGCTATCGCCACCTCCGTGCCCTGGATCAGCGGAAAGTGAAAGCCGTACAGGTCCCCGCCGTAGGGCTTCGCCAGACGCACCGGCATACTCTCCTGCCCCCGGCGCTTCTCATCCCG
>NZ_WMJZ01000060.1 GCF_009711095.1 Intestinirhabdus alba | reverse complement strand
GCCCAAACGGCAGCGTCGGCTCTTCGATATCCGCCAGCATTTCACAAAAGAACTGCTTAAATTTTTCAGTATCACCTTTACCTTTTAAATCTCCTTTTAAATCTGCACTTTTATTTTTATTAAAACCTTCCATTTCGTCACCTCAATGATTATCTAGTTTAGATTGATCAATATGTTTTCAATCACACTAACTCACGGTAATTAATTTGTCCGCCACTGAAAAATAATCAGAATCATGACTAATAACAATTACAGTTATCCCCTTTCGCTTGAGAAGAGGGATGATCTCGAAATAAAAGAAATCTCTAAAGCCAGGTGATTGATCCGAGGCGAACTCATCAAGTATATATATATCTCTTTCTTCAGCAAAACATTGTAATAATGCTATTCTCTTCCTTTGACCTGTCGAAAGGTCTAAATTAGATAGAATACCATTATTTGACTGAACGTATTTCTCCAAACCAAGAAATTTTAGCCAATTATATATTTCCTCATCAGAAATAGATTTTGCAGAAGCATCTATAACATGATTAAAAATGGTGAAACCATCTAAAATACAACAAAATAAAGATCGATACTTTGTAGTTAATGGATCAACGATATTTCCATCAACTGATATAGTTCCTGAGTTTGACGGCAGTAATCCACATAATACTTTTACAATAGTTGATTTGCCACTACCATTATCTCCAACAATGAATATCACTTCTCCTCGATTAATCTTAAAGCTAGTACTCTTTACACCTCGTCCCCCATAGTTATAACTCACTTCGGATACAGAGATGCATCTCCAACCCTCATAACTGTGAGGTATGCTTATTTTGTTCGTTTTTTCACTGTATTCTATTTCTATACCAATTTTTTTTAGATGTCTCACTCCACCGAAGCCAGCACTGATTTGCTGGCTAGATTGTAATAAAAATGTCAGTGGCCCTATCATAAAAAAAGCGATGGTGTTAAAACTGACGATATCCTGCGGCTGAAGGTTTAAATATATGCTGCTAACATACGACACAATTAAAACAGAGCCATAGATTAATGCCGGTGATAACGCCTGGTTCATTCCCCATAACTCGTAAACATTCTTCATTAATCGTTCAGACATCTTTATATCAGGCAGTAAAACATTTCGATGGAAGTGCTCAGACCTGCCAGGATTAATTGTCATTTCTTGTTTGGCATCTTGAATTACAGAATAGTGCAAATGTAGTGCTTCTTCAGAAGCTCTCATTACGTCGAACTTTTTTTCAGTCATTTTAAAAAAATACACCGACAAAATGACCGGAGGTAATAAAAAAATAAAAAATAAAAAAGGTAGCATGTGTGATATGAAGTAAAGATAAATGAAGCAAGCAAAGAATATTAAAAAATTATATAAGAACAAAGGCGTCAGCAAGATCAGAGCGGAAACTCTATTCAAATCATCGATTAAAACTGAAAATACTGAAGCAGGAGTTTTAATTGATATGTGATATTGAATTTCAGATAATTTTTTCGAAAGCCTGGAGCGTAACTCCGAGACAAGTGACGAACTCGTTATCGCAAGGATTTTTTGAGTTATGACATTTATAATGCACAGAAAGACCAGAACTCCAACACCAGCCAAAAAATTATAATTAAGATCCTGTTTAACTAAACCATGAGAAATTGAATTAATAACCGAAATAAGCTTGATAATGGAGAAAGCAGATATTAACGAGAGTAATACACAGCTTATCAACTGCCATTTAAACTTCATAAATATATCAAATTTCACTTTCCCACCCGCCTTTTGTCATTTAATTCAAACAATAAACCACCGGCCCAGGTATACAAAGGGCATTGAAGGTTACCGAAAGACCAAGCATTTAGTTAAGCTGCTGTTCAACTCTCCCCTTTACTCGTTGAATTACTGTTCTGTAACTACCATTAGATCAGTACTTTCTAGATAAACTGTCTCTTAAACCTATTGATGTTATTGCTTTGCAGGTGTTCCAGCAAAAAAATCCCTGTGTTTGACCTGGACTTCATCTTCCGTCGCTATTTTGTAATATTTTATTACATATCAGATTTATTTAACATGACCTCTCATCATTAGTATTTAACATATCTTATTGCTCACTTATCTGTCTGAGAGAAGAACAATAACATACCAATAATTAACATCTTTTCTATTCGAATAACGGAGTACTACACTTTACGCTTTAAATTTCTAACCCACTTTCATAAAAAAAACTAACTTTATAGTCTTCACCCATTAAAAAAAAATCCTTTTTTTGATAAGAATCAATTTAAGCTACAGAATAGAATTACATGCGATGTCTATCAGTTATTAAACTTTATAAAATGTTACTGATGGTGTCTAAACAGAAGCGTTATAATGAATTGGAGAAATGGATTTGCCCCTATATATCCAGACGCGCGTTTTCTCTCTTACGGTTGTGATAATTTTCTGCGTCTATATTCCCGTGGCGAGCGATATCCCAGCGCGCTGCGCGGATGATGTTCGTTTTAATGACTGAACGCCACCGCCAGATTTATCACCGCCGTCCGGCTGTCCGGTTTCGGCATGATGCTGATGTAGTCCCGTTTTATCGTCTTCACGAAGCTTTCTGCTATGCCGTTGCTTTCCGGGCTTCTCACCGCTGTCGTGCATGGTTCAAGCCCCGACATCCGGGCGAACGCCCGTGTTTCATGCACCCTGTAAGCCGAACCATTATCCGTCAGCCTTTCCAGCGGCTCCGTTTCCGAAGCGTTTTTCTACTGCTCCCAGCATGACATCCTGCACCGTTTCTTTGTCATAGCCTCCGGTACTCGCTGCCCAGTCAATGATCTCCCTGTCGCAGCAGTCCTGTGCGAAGGTCACCCGCAGCTTTTCACCGTTGTCACAGCGGAACTCAAAGCCATCTGAGCACCAGCGCCGGTTACTTTCACCTACTGCCACACGCCCCTTATGGGCCTGTTTCCGGCAGGGGTCAGCAGGTTTACACTCAAGAAGCAGATGATGTGCTTTCATAATGCGATACACCCGTTTTGCGTTAACCACTGGCTGGCCTTCACGTTCTGGCTCCCGTCGCAGCATTGCCCACACACGGCGATAACCATACGTCGGCAGGTCAGCGACCGCTGTGTTTATCCGGGACAATACCTCGCTGTCGTCAAAATGGGATTGTCGTCTGCGATCCTGCCAGCCAGATGGCCGGTTAACCCTGATACTCAGTTGCGCACGCGACACGCCAATACTCCGGCAGACGTCAGTTATTCATCGTCCCCGGGCAACAAGGGTGCATGCGCAATCCATTTTTTTGCCCGACCGAACTCCACAGCCTCTTTAAGTATTTCAGCTTCCATCGTCTTTTTGCCCAGAAGGCGCTGAAGCTCACGGATTTGCTTATTGGCAGCAGCAAGTTCAGATGCGGGAACGACCACTTCACCCGATGCCACGGCGGTCAGAGAATCGTCTTCATACTGCCTGCACCATTTGAAGATCTGGTTAGCATTGATGCCATGCAGATGGGCGAGGTGAGACACGGTCATGCCGGGCTCCATAGTCTGCTGAATGATGGCAATTTTTTCCTGCGGAGTACGACGGCGACGCCGCTCAGGTCCTGATAACACTTCAACCATCTTATTATTCTGACTGGTGTTAAACATAGTTCCAGGACCACCTCTTATTTTAAGAGAGGCGAAGTGTCTGGTGATCTATGGGGCTAGTCTGGACTTCACGAAAGAGTGCCTGACGGTAACTGTTGTCTTCGGGGTTGCAGCCGTGCAGGTCACACGTATTCTGGACAGCATTGCGCTGTTTCGCGGCCATCCGGTTGCGATAAGAACTGATCAGAGCGCGGAATTTACCTGCCGCGCGCTAGATCAATGGGCCTTTGAGCATGGAGTGGAGCTGCGACTTATCCAGACCGGCAAACCGACACAGAGCGGGTTTATTGAGAGTTTTAACGAACGCTTTCGCGATGAATGCCTGAATGAAAACGGGTTCAAAGGCGTCAGTCATGCCAGGAAGACCATCCGTAAATGGCGTCAGGATTATAAAGAGCGAGAGGGATAGCCACACGTTACACAAAGAATACCGCTTCATTTCTCGCGGCAGTCCAGATTAGGTGCATCGCTCTCTGGGTTAATATCTTGTGACGACACTATCTAGTATTAAAAATACTTGTATCGTGATAAGAAAACTGGGGCAAATAACATTATGGCACGGTTCACATAAATCCACTAATGGCGCTAGATATATGGTAGCAAACAGTATCAAGTCTGTACTTGCACAACACAGGACATCCATATAGTCAACTAGTTTTGGCCACAACCATCGAAGTATAAACATAGCCATCTACAATTCGATAAGCAACCCTGACTCTATCGCCGACCTGCCATTCTGGTGAAAGCGAAGTCGTCAATGTAAATAACATATCATATTGATTAAGTTCAATTAACGAGACGCAATCAAAACCAAAAATGTAACCAACATCATTATAAATAGCCTTAAAGATAGATTCTTTAGCTGAAAATATCAGCGTAATGAGTAATGTTTCAGACAGAGCTTCATCTTTCAATACATTAAGCTCTGGATATCTGGTCACTTCTGACTTAATACTATTAGCAGTTTCATCATTGAAAATTACCTCGATATCTATACCAATATTTTTATAAATATCAGAACTAGCAATGCAAGCTGCTGCAGTTGAGGATGTATGCGTGATAGAACCAACAATACCTTCTGGCCAGACAGGGCTCCTGTCTGCAGCCATCCCCACATTAGCGCACTGTATTAAACCAAATTGTTTTAAGGATAATTGAGCACAAATTCTTCCTGCTAAGAATTCACAGCGCCTTTTGGCTATCATTTTAGAAAAATCTGGCGGTAAAGTTATTTGATGATATAAAAAATCACTTTCATTAATCTCGCTTACTTGAAAATTTATTTGTGTATAAAAAATTTTTTCACTAAAAACAGGAAAGTAAAATGGGGAAATAGAATATTTAAACCCAATTGATGCGTTTGACACTGTATACTTACCTCCCCATGGTGTTTTTTTCAGATTGAGGAACATTTGCATGCATGGTTGTCCCCTAAAGCGCGCCTCACAGAGGCGCTACAGCATTGGCGGTTACACTTAGCAACGGTAGAACACGTTCATTGTCAGTCGGGTTTTTCCGATTGTCAATGATATTTGTTTATGTTGTTTGTCAATTCACGAATCACCCGATAACTGCCGTTACGCGAGACATGTATTCCGTCATCGGTCCGGATTTTCTGACCATCCATCACCGGCTGCCATTTTGTCCCCAGAAGACCCAGCTGATTAACATCAATATATTTTACATTGATTAACGCGGTACTGACTTTAATAACACCCCGCGTATTAATTAAATATTTTTCATGTTTTGGATTTTTCAGATGTGGCGGGGATAACCAGATTATACTTCCGGGAAACTGGCGTAATGTAACCAGAAGTTCTCGCATCTTTACGCTCCGCCGACGCTCTTCCCGACGCCGCACACTACCGAAAATCTCCCTCACCGCAAAGTCTCCTGACAAACACTGTCAGCAGGCCCGGTTATGATGCTCCCTGACAACAAAGGAGAAAGTCATGTTAACCGCAGAAATGTCAATTATCTATGTCAGCTACGTCATGAAAAGCGTTGATTTTTACGCATCCCTGCTGCACTGCGAACCGGTAGAAAAAGGGCCGACGTTTGCTCTGTTTGTTCTTAAAAACAGTTTCAAACTGGGACTATGGTCAGCCTATACCGTCGAGCCGCCGGTAAATGAGATGCCCGCCAGGGCAACGGGAGAAATTATTTTTACCGTTGCCGAACGGGAGGACGTGGATGCCGCCTATAAACTTTTAGGAAGAGAGCTAAAAGTTACCGTTATTCAAAAACCGGTCACGCTTGATTTCGGCTACTCGTTTACGGTCATCGATCCTGACGGGCACCGGCTTCGCATCTGTTATTTAGAGGAGGCGGTATGAAACACTGGCTGGCGGTAGCGTCAGCCGCGCACGTCGCACTGGGTTACGCCGGAAACTTCATGCAGGTTTGCCACGGTAAAAAAGGGCCATTAAGTAAAATAAATCCAGCCGACGGCATTGTTTATTATTCCCCCTCGAAAGTCTTTGGCAAAAAAGATGGTCTTATGTCACTAACGGCCATTGGCTATGTGGCGCAGGGGGAACCCTATCCGTTCGACATGGGCGGTGGATTTGTCCCTTTCAGACGCGATGTGGTATGGCTGAGCGACCGCGTATGCCCCATCGCGCCGTTACTGGATCGGCTTGAGTTCACCGCCAATAAAAAGAGCTGGGGTTAACAATTAAGGTTTGGCGTATTACAGATAACCGAAGCGGATTTTCTGAAAATCCGCGAAAGAATGATCCGCCGGTAGATAGCAGCGTTTAGTCAGCTAACCCGTCTCTTTATTACGGGTGTTATAGACCACGTTTGCCAGCGCGCTGAGATCGATACCCGGGCGCGGATACCAGGTCCAGGCCCAGGATGCCTGAATCCCTCCAGGCGCTGCGGCCAACGTTCACCAGCCGGTGCGGGTCTTGGTCTCCCGTCGGCGCGGTGACAAGCAGGGCGAGCAGATCGTGATAGGCTCCGAAGTGGCGGCCCGGCGACGGACCAAAGGTAATATCGCTGATGCCGGAGACGGTGGAGGAATCGACAGAATCCATATCCAGCTGAGTGCGGGTGTAGACCACGCCGGCCTCAAAGGCCAGATTGCCCGCCGCGATCGGCCCTGGCCCCGCCACGTACAGCAGGCGCAACGCATATGCCTCGGTGGAAAGGCTCATACCCAGCCCATTGTCGTGACCATGCTCATCGCGGGCGCTGAAGCCCTTTACGAAGGCGTTATAGTTATACAGATAGTTTCCTGCCGGCATCATGGGCTGTCCTTCACCGGCACCACCAAGCCGCCGTTTTCTGTCGCCCAGGCCGGAGCCGCGCAAAAGCAAGAGTGCAAGCAGCACGACAACCTTTCATTTCTCTTCTCCAGTCATCAGCTTACTGAAGAAAATGTAGCGAGCGTCCGTCCCTTAACTTATCGCACAGCGGATAGTCACTATCTCCGCCGGTAATGGCTAAAAGCGGAGAGCAGTATTAATTCATTAAAAAAGCACGTTTACAGATTTTTAATCCAACAAACAATAAAACAGCAGGTAAAAATATTATAAGGCAGGGTCCGCTTTGTAAACAGGGCTGGCTGGAACAACACTTTTCGGCAAACGGGCGCGGCATTCTGCGAGACGACCCCCTTATTCGCGTAACGATATTATTACCCGGATAATATATCCATCAGACGACGGGCGTATCGGCCGTACGGCCCCGCCTCGTGATACCCGCCCGGCAGGCCGCCACCGTTCAGCCTGCCCCTGACCAATTTGCCGGATAAATGGCTTAACGCCTTTCCGCCACCTCCCTCCCGGTCGACTGCGCAGGCATAGCCTGCGACATATTTGCAGGCGATCCGTAAGTTTTAGATTATGTATTCATAATATGCGAACAGATTCAGATAAAAATCCTCTATTATTAACCCCTCTTTAATTTAACTCTGGCACATCGCCCCTGCGATAAATAATCAGAAAAAATCTGTTTTCAGCGTCAGCCGGGCGGAAAACGCCGCCCGGAACATATTAATAACATTTACTTAGCAAATAGGATTCGCAGGCATATTTAGAGAACACTTCACTTTTCCGGATAGCCGCAGCGCGCAGCCAGCCGTTGTTCAGGACTATTTTACAGATTATTCCTCTTCGCTCAGAGGGCTTTCAATCTTATAGACTGATATTATTCCCACTGATAATTTAACGCGAATCGTCTGATTTTCGATAAAAATACGAGAAGCTCACTTCTTTTTATTGATAATAAGAGGCATCTTAACTCACCCGTATTCATTATTACTTTAAACGACAGGCGTGGTGGCTATATGACTCTCCGGTTCATCCACGAGCCTAACCCTTGCGAGCCATAGCGCGGCGGCGTTCAAACCGGTTGCCAATTGATTTATTGCGCCCCGGTTGTTATGCGCCCGGAGGAGATCTGGAGCAGCGTTGTCTCTCACTAAAGGACGTCTGCGGCAGGCGGTGACCTTTAACCGCTTGTGAGCGTCGCTGGCGGTCATTCACCTTCGGTTCTGTCAGGTGACCCGAATTATTTAGCTATAGATTACTAATCTAATTTATATGCCGTTTTTTAAGGAATTCGTTGTATTAGCGCTTAATACAAACTTTGCAAATGGAGTTGTTATATGTCTGAGTCAGTAAAGCCTGTAAGGGCCGAAAGCGGCCGCATCAGATTTAAAAAACGTTATCTGGCGGGTCTTGTCAGCACCCTGCTGGTTACCGGTTATCCCGTTACAACTGCAGCAGCGCCCATCTTTGCGGCTGACGATAAGCACGATCCGAAGCAGGAGATCAACGGCGGCACCTATGATGCCGCTTATGACAAATGGGCCGACGCCGTTATCTTCGCCAGCGGCGCAGGAAAAGAGGTTATCGCGAACGATATTATTATCAATGGTTCCAACCAGACTATGGGGGGGGCCGCTGTTTTTGTAGAAAACGACGCGACGACGACATTAAATCACGCGACCCTACACAGCGGCCACCTGCGCAACGCCGGCGGGACGCTAAATATAGCTAACACTGAAATAGATACCGACTTTACCTCGCATATAGTGAGCGTCACGGATCGCGGTAAACTGACGCTTAACGACAGCAAAATGAATTTCACTAACGGACAATATGGTCTTGCGCTGTCGGCCAGCGCTGGCGCGACGATAAATATCAGGAACCTGACAACCAACGGCGCACTATATATCAGTAAGTCAAGCGGCACCATTGAGGATAGCCACATCCTCCACTCGTCTATTTTCAGTACGATGGAAGTCCTTGACTCAACGCTGAATATAAAAAACAGCCACTTCGCCAATAACGATACCGGTAGCGATTCCGGCGTGAGGGCGGGCCTGCGACTGCACGATAATGCTAAGGTCAATTTTCAACACGGATCGATAACCAGCACAGAAAAGTCCTTAGAACTCATTTCCAGCGAGTTTACCGGTGACGATCTGACCATTACCTCCGTACGGGATCGCACCATTCAGTCCACCCAGGGAAGTAAGGTTACCCTGACCAATTCAACGCTCGCAGGCACCGTCGGCGTATATTCTGAATCCTCTACGCTGACGCTGACCGACGTTGATATCAACCTGGAAGCCTCACCAACCCCCATTTATTACGGCTATGGTCTGTGGTTGCAAAACGTCTGGAACTGTAGTGGGCCGTGCGGCACCGCGCAGCTTACCCGTACCAATATCGAAACCAAAGGAAACGATGCCTACGCTATCTCTATGTCGGCGGGTGCCCACGCGACAATAGACGATTCAACCCTGATCACCCATGGTGATAAGGCGCTCGGCATCTACGTTGCCGGCGCGACGACCAGCAAAGCCCCCTCCACGCTGACAATGACCGGCGGGGAAATCACCACCTCCGGCAAGGAGTCGCACGGCGTGCTGGTGCGCAACGGGAATGATAAAAAAGTTAACCGCGTCGTGNTGGGAAGGGGCCTCTCTGGAGGCCACCAATGTCACCGTCAACAGCAGCGGCCTGAACAGCGATATCTTCTACCTGCGCGACGGCAGCGCCCTGCTGCGCAACAAGCTGACCGTGAGGGACAGCACCCTGGTGAACGGCCAGGGGAACGCCATTTACGGCCACGGCTTCAGCGATATCCTGCTGCAGAACTCCACCGTGACGGCTAAGGGGCGGCTGCTTACCGCCTACTCCGGCTCCGATATCCAGCTGGATCTGGATAAAACCATCGCGACGGGCGATATCAAGGCCGCCGCCGACGCCAGCGTCACTCTGTCGCTGCTTAACGCTTCCCGCCTGACCGGCGCGGTCAGCGGGGTGAACGACTTCAG
>NZ_WMJZ01000006.1 GCF_009711095.1 Intestinirhabdus alba | reverse complement strand
TTATCTCACGGAAATGGGCGCATTTATCGCGCGGCGCATCAGGTGGAGGCGTTCGAGCTGGAGGCCTTTGACTACATCCTCAAGCCCTGGCAGGAGTCGCGCATCGTGGGAATGCTACAGAAGCTGGAGGCCGTCTGGCAGCAGCAGCAGGCTGACGCCGCGCCCGCCGGACCGGCCGTCCGCGAAAATGACACCATCAACCTGATTAAAGATGAACGAATTATCGTCACCCCCATCGCCGATATCTACTACGCCGAGGCCCATGAAAAGATGACCTTCGTCTATACCCGCCGGGAGTCGTTCGTTATGCCGATGAACATCACCGAGTTTTGCAGCAAGCTGCCGGCGGCGCACTTTTTCCGCTGCCATCGCTCCTTCTGCGTCAACCTGAATAAAATTCGCGAGATCGAGCCGTGGTTCAATAACACCTATATTCTGCGGCTGAAGGATCTGGAGTTTGAGGTTCCGGTCAGCCGCAGCAAGGTGAAAGCGTTCCGCCAGCTGATGCATCTGTAAGCGGCGCGCCGCCTACAGGATCTGCCCCAGCGTCTGGCGCATATGCGCCCCGGCACCCAGCAGGCCTGGGTTATCATGGACGATTAGATAGACCGGAATGTCCTGCAGGTAGGCCTTGAAGCGGCCTTTATCCTCAAACCCGCCGCGGAAGCCGGAGGCCTTAAAAAACTCAAGGAAGCGCGGAACAATGCCGCCCGCGATGTAAACACCGCCGAAAGCGCCAAGATTCAGCGCCAGGTTGCCGCCAAAGCGGCCCATAATGACGCAGAACAGCGACAGGGCGCGGCGACAGTCGATGCACTCATCCGCCAGGGCGCGCCCGGTAATATCTTTGGGTCGCAGATTTTCCGGCAGACGGCCGTCGGCCTTTACGATGGCACGGTACAGATTTACCAGCCCCGGACCGGAGAGCACCCGCTCGGCCGATACGTGCCCCATTTCCGCGCGCAGCACTTCCAGAATACTGTCCTCCTCTTCGCTGTTTGGCGCAAAGTCAACGTGGCCCCCTTCGCCCGGCAGGCTTATCCAGCGCCTGTCGACATGCACCAGGTGCGCCACCCCCAGCCCGGTTCCCGCGCCGTACACCGCGACGGGTTTCCCCTCTACCGGCTCCGCGCCGCCGAACTGAATCAGATGCGTTTTTTTCAGCATCGGAATAGCCATCGATACGGCAGTGAAATCGTTAATGATCTCCAGATGGTTGAAGCCGAGGTTCTTTTTCATCTCTGCAATAGAAAATGCCCAGCTGTGATTGGTCATCGCCACCCGGTCGCCGACCACGGGACAGGCAATGGCGATGCATCCGTCCTCCACGCTGACGCGATGCTCCTCAAGGTACACGCGCACCACGGCCTCAAGGCTGGGATAGTCCAGCCCGGAATAGGTCCTGGCCTGAGAGATCTCTCCGCTGGCGATATCGCACAGCGCAAGACGCGCGTTGGTGCCGCCGACGTCGCCTACTAAAGCATACTTTGTCATTCTTCTACTGCTCCACTAAAGTCAGAATGGATCGCTGCCACACTGTAAATTCACGCGGGCATAACGGCAACGGGCTGAAGGCCGCCGCCCTAAAAATAGCGTGCCCAGTCACCCGGTGACTTTATCGCTTCGCCCGCTGCCCCGATCATACCCGCTTAGTATTGATTGTAGCGGTGAAATTCGCCCGCATCTCAGGTCAATTTCTCCGGGTTGACGGCGGGTTCAACCGGCTGGCGCCTTACCGCTGCGGGCCACCCAGCGCCAATGCGCCTACAGCCTTCATGCAACTCGAATTATTTAGGGTATACACTGAGAGACAGGCGTACTCCGTTGAGGAAACAAAATGGCTTATCATCCTGATGAAAACCGCTATCGTTCTATGGAATATCGCCGCTGCGGCAACAGCGGCCTGAAGCTGCCGGCGGTTTCGCTGGGGCTATGGCATAACTTTGGTGACGCCACGCTTGTCGAAAACAGCCGCGCGCTGCTGCAGCGGGCCTTCGACCTGGGGATTACCCATTTCGACCTCGCCAATAACTACGGCCCGCCGCCCGGCTCGGCCGAGCGCAACTTCGGACGTATCCTGCAGGAGGATTTTTTACCGTGGCGCGATGAGTTAATTATCTCCACCAAAGCGGGCTACACCATGTGGGACGGACCATACGGCGACTGGGGATCGCGCAAGTACCTGATCGCCAGCCTCGACCAGAGCCTGAAACGAATGGGGCTGGAGTACGTCGACATCTTCTACCACCACCGCCCGGACCCTGAAACGCCGCTGCGGGAGACTATGAAGGCGCTGGACCACGTGGTGCGCCAGGGAAAAGCGCTTTACGTCGGCCTTTCCAACTATCCGGCGGACCTGGCGGGCCAGGCGATTGCGATCCTTGAAGATCTCGGTACGCCATGCCTGATTCATCAGCCAAAGTATTCGATGTTTGAGCGCCAGCCCGAAGAGGGCCTGCTGGCCCTGCTGCGGGAAAAAGGGGTCGGCAGCATTGCCTTCTCGCCGCTGGCGGGCGGACAGCTGACCGATCGCTACCTCAACGGCATTCCGGCGGATTCGCGGGCGGCGAGCGGCAGCCGCTTCCTCAGCCCCGGGCAGATTACCGCCGAAACGCTGGAAAAAGTGCGGCAGCTTAACGCGCTGGCGGCAAAGCGCGGCCAGAAGCTTTCGCAGATGGCCCTCGCCTGGGTATTGCGCCACGACGACGTCACCTCGGTGCTGATTGGTGCCAGCAAAACCGCACAGCTTGAGGATGCGGCGGGGATGCTGGCAAACCGTCGTTTCACGGCGGCAGAATGCGCCGAAATCGACGCCATCCTTAACAACGACAGGTCGCGGTAGCGTTAGCAAAACGTGCTGTCCGTAGCGATTTAAGAGTTAAAGCGATGATACGGGGCTTTTCTGCCCCGTAATATTGCGTTAACAGGCCGGTCGCGGCTTAGATCGTGAAGGAGAAAAAGCATGTTCAGGTCACTGATTCTGGCGGCAGCCCTGGTGGCTTTTGCCCCGCTTGCCGCCACCGCAGGCGAAATCACCCTGCTACCCTCGATAAAATTACAAATCGGCGATCGCGATAATTACGGTAACTACTGGGACGGCGGACGCTGGCGCGATCGCGACTACTGGCATCACCACTATGAATGGCGGAAAAACCGCTGGTGGCGGCACGATAACGGCTATCATCGCGGCTGGGATAAACGCAACGCCTACGAACGCGGCTATCGCGAAGGCTGGCGTGACCGCGATGACCGTCACGGACATGGCCGGGGCCACAAACACCACCATTGAGCAGAGAAGTATACCGGCTCCAGAGCGCGCTAACCGCCGCCCGGTCCTTCTCAGAGGCCGAAGGTTTAAACACATTCACTGGCCGGTTGTCAGCAGGTAACGACAAAGAGGGAAAAGCCGCGCTTTTCCCTCTTTTTTCAACAACCAGGAGGCCGTGTGGCCCCTCATCTTTTTCAGGCAACGAAAGCGCTTCCCGACCTGCGGGCGCACTACGCCGCCTCGTCGGGCTTATGCTCCAGCGCCCGATTGCCGTTGATGGCAATGCGCCGGGGCTTCTCTTCCTCTGGCACTTCATGGAACAGCGCAACCGTCAGCAGGCCGTTACAAAGCGCCGCGCCGGTAACGCTCACCCGTTCCGGCAGGCTGTAGCTGACGCGGAAGTCGCTGCGGCTGATGCCGCGATGGATCCAGCCCGTATCGTTGCTCTCTTCTTCACGTTTGCCGATGATAGTCAGCCGTCCGCCGACGGTTTCTATCTGCAGTTCGCTCTCCTGCCAGCCGGGAACGCTGAGGGTCAACTCATAACGGTTCTCCTCCAGACGCCGGATATTATAGGGCGGCGTGGCGGGCAGCGGCGCGCTGCCGGTCAGCTGACTGAACAGCCGATCGATACGGTCGAAGCGATCGCTTAACAGGGAATCGGAAAGCAGAGGAAATGTTCGGATTGTCATCATGTACCTCCTGAACAGTAAAAAAAGTATTCAAAAAGTTCATGTCGGCGGAGCCGTGCGGCCCGCTCGTCTGGTATATAAGGGTGTCCGGCGCGTTTTCAACGGCACCGGAGGGTGATTTTGTGATATTTATCACATTTTCCGCACCAGCCCCCTGCGCATCAGCGGCCGCCAAAAACCATTTCCACCAGCAGCCACAGGTTAAGCGACACTACCAGCGCCACGATAAGCCAGCCCAGCCGCTTTACCAGCCGGCTGTTAACCAGGTCGCCCATAATATGGCGGTTACTGGTGAACACCAGCAGCGGCACCAGCGCCAGCGCGATGCCAAAGCTCAACAATACCTGGCTCATCACCAGAATGCGGGTAGGGTCCAGCCCCAGCAGGATAACGATAAACGAGGGCAGCATAGTGATTGCCCGCCGCAGCCACAGCGGAATATGGAAATGGACGAAGCCCTGCATCACCACCTGCCCGGCGAGGGTGCCGACCACCGTTGATGAAAGCCCGGCGGCCACCAGGCTAAGGCCGAAAACGGTGGCCGCCGCGCGGCTGAGCAGCGGCTCCAGGGTAAGATAGGCCTGGTCCAGCTCGGTGATGCCGGTGTGCCCGCTGTAGTGAAAAGCGGCGGCGGCGGTGGCCATCATCGCCAGGTTCACAAATCCGGCGATAGTCATGGCGATCGCCACGTCCCATTTGGTTGCCGAATAGCGCTGCTGCCGCGAGCCGCCGTGCAGATCCTGGGTCAGCGATGAGTGTAAATAGATAACGTGCGGCATAATGGTAGCGCCAAGCACGCCCGCCGCCAGAAATACCGCCTCTGAGCCTGGCAGGCTGGGAATCATCATCCCCTTGCCCAGTTGCACGATATCCGGCTGCGAGAAAATCAGCTCGACGATATAGGCCGCCGCGACAAACAGCAGCAGCCCGCCGATGACCTTTTCCAGCGGCTTTTGCCCGCGCCGCTGCAGCATCAGAATCAAAAAGGTGGCGACACCGGTCAGCACTGCGCCCTGCAGCAGCGAAACGCCAAGCAGCAGTTTGAAGCCGATGGCCGCGCCGATAAATTCCGCCAGGTCAGTGGCCATAGCGATAATTTCCGCCTGCACCCACCAGAACCAGACCAGCGGACGCGGATAGCGATCGCGGATCTGCTCCGCCAGGTTTTTCCCGCTGGCGATGCCGAGCTTGGCGGAAAGCACCTGAATCAGCATCGCCATCAGGTTGGCCCATACCACGACCCACAGCAGCTGGTAGCCAAAGCTGGCCCCGGCCTGGATATTGGTTGCAAAGTTGCCGGGATCGATATAGCCAATCGCCGCGATAAACGCCGGCCCCATCAGCGCGAACCTCAGCTTGCGCGCTGCCCGTCCGCGACTACTTTCAACGCGCTCGTTTGTCATTGTTTACCCCTGAAACATAGCCTTTGCTATGTTTCATGCTAGACTTATTGAGAATGATTATCAAGTGCATTAAGATAAATTACGCTGACTCTCTGTTAGCCCGGAGCCAGAGTCATTATCCGGTCCGGTGAGAAAATGAGTTGTTTGATGAATGTTATAAGGCTAGCACAAGGAAGTAACTTTTCCCCTGCCGGGCGGTTAAGAGCAAAGGATAAAAGGGGGCACGCTTTTTGAGACTCGTCACAGCTCCTTACTATAATGTGTGTTAGCTCTCGTTTTATTTGATTCCGTTACATAGAATGTGCACGAAAATTAAACCTGCCTCATATTTGGAGCAAATATGGACCGCGTCCTTCATTTTGTCCTCGCGCTTGTCGTCGTAGCAGCACTCGCGTTGCTGGTTAGTCGCGATCGTAAAAGCATTCGCTTACGTTATATTATTCAGCTGCTTGTTATCGAAGTGCTACTGGCGTGGTTCTTCCTGACCTCCGACGTCGGCCTCGGCTTTGTGAAAGGTTTTTCAGAAGTTTTTGAAAAGCTGCTCGGCTTCGCCAGCGAAGGGACCAACTTCGTCTTCAATAATATGAATGACCAGGGGCTGGCCTTCTTCTTCCTGAAGGTGCTCTGCCCTATCGTCTTCATCTCCGCCCTGATCGGCATCCTGCAGCATATCCGCGTGCTGCCGGTAATCATCCGCGGGATCGGTTTCCTGTTATCCAAAGTCAACGGCATGGGTAAACTGGAGTCCTTTAACGCCGTCAGCTCGCTGATCCTCGGCCAGTCGGAAAACTTTATCGCCTATAAAGATATTCTCGGCAGAATGTCCCGCAACCGTATGTACACCATGGCCGCCACGGCGATGTCCACCGTATCTATGTCGATCGTGGGTGCCTATATGACCATGCTGGAACCGAAATACGTCGTCGCGGCGCTGGTGCTGAATATGTTCAGCACCTTTATCGTGCTGTCGCTGATCAACCCGTACCGCGTGAGCGCCGACGAAGATAATATCCAGATGTCCAACCTGCACGAAGGGCAGAGCTTCTTCGAAATGCTGGGCGAGTACATTCTGGCAGGCTTCAGGGTGGCCATTATCGTTGCCGCGATGCTGATCGGCTTCATCGCCCTGATTGCCGCGCTGAATGCCCTGTTCGCGACCGTTACCGGCTGGTTCGGCCACAGCGTCTCCTTCCAGGATATGCTGGGCTATCTCTTCTATCCGGTAGCGTGGGTGATGGGCGTTCCGGCCGGCGAAGCGCACACGGTGGGCGGACTAATGGCGACCAAGCTGGTCTCTAACGAATTCGTCGCCATGATGGAGCTGCAGAAGCTCGCTACCCCGCTCACGCCGCGCGCGGAGGGCATTCTCTCCATCTTCCTGGTCTCCTTCGCAAACTTCTCTTCTATCGGGATTATTGCGGGTGCGATTAAGGGGCTGAACGAGGAGCAGGGCAACGTGGTTTCCCGCTTCGGCCTGAAGCTGGTCTATGGCTCAACGCTGGTGAGCGTGCTGTCAGCCTCTGTCGCCGCACTGGTGATGTAAGGCGCGCCATACGCAAAGCCGGGGGCGCACCCCGGCTTTTTTACGCCTGCGCCTCATGCCGGGCTGCGATAAAAAAACGATCGCCAGCTAGCCGGCAATAAAGCCCTTTTCGGCCGGTAAAGTCAGCTCCGGCAGCACCTGACCAGCACGGCGTAAACAGCCGTCTCCCCCTCTGCAGATAAGGCGCAATATTCCAATGCCGGACCGCGCGGACATAGCGCGGGTTAGCTAACGTGCGCAGTGGATAGTAAAACCCGGCCCGTCAGGGCGAGCTTAGGGATATGGCAAAAATGACGGAAGCGCGGAGACAAAAAACCCCCGCTTTGCAGCGAGGGTTCAAATTTTGGTGGAGCTAAGCGGGATCGAACCGCTGACCTCTTGCATGCCATGCAAGCGCTCTCCCAGCTGAGCTATAGCCCCACAATATCAACTTTATGTACCAAATTCGTTGGGTTCAAATTTGGTGGAGCTAAGCGGGATCGAACCGCTGACCTCTTGCATGCCATGCAAGCGCTCTCCCAGCTGAGCTATAGCCCCGTTACATAAAGCGTGTCGAGTTGACGGGCGGCATAATATGAATTCCCCACGTCTGTGTCAACGGCAAATTATCCCTCGTAAATCCGATCGCTGAAAAAGCAAACAGATGAAGGACATTGCGTGTTCACTCGCATTCAGTAGTTAAACAAGTCACGGTTTCTACTAAAATGATGCTATAAAATGAACCACTAATTAACCATACGTCCATTCAGGGAATAGCTATGTTCAAGGAGCGAATGACGCCAGAAGAACTCGCTAATCTGACCGGCTACAGCCGGCAGACCATCAATAAGTGGGTTCGCAAAGAAGGATGGGTAACCTCGCCCAAACCCGGCGTACAGGGCGGCAAGGCTCGCCTGGTTCACGTCAACGAACAGGTGCGTGAATATATCCGCAACGCCGAACGCCCGGCAGAGGGCCTGCCTGTTTCCCTAAGACAGGCTGATAACCCTACTCTTGAGCCGCTGCTAAGCAAACTTGCCAAAGAAATGACCGCTGCGGAACAGAAACTTTTTACCTCCCTGCTGCTGCGGGAAGGTATCACCGGTTTGTTACAACGCTTAGGGATACGCGACGGCAAATAATATGAAAAGATTACGCAGTAAAATGACCACCGAGGAGCTGGCCGAATGCCTGGGAGTAGCAAAGCAGACCGTCAATCGCTGGATCAGGGAACAGAAATGGGAAACCGAAAAGTTTCCCGGCGTTAAGGGCGGGCGCGCCAGGCTTATTCATATCGATAGCCGCGTGCGGGAGTTTATTCTGCATATTCCGGCCTTTCGCAACCACTCTGCGTTTTATCAGGCGGAAGAGTCGCTCGCCGACTATCAGCCCGTTGCCCGCAGCCACGCCTGCCGACAAATTATGGATGCCGTCGAAAACATGACCGCAGCGGAGCAGGAGAAACTGGCGCTGTTTCTTTCCCGCGAAGGAATTCGCTCTTTTCTGGCACGTCTGGGCATCGACGAGACGGAGTAGCTGACAGCCCTGCTTCGCAGCTTTTTCAGACAATAAAAAAACGGCAGCCCGCCGGGGCCTGCCGTTTTTTATGCCTTCGCTACCTTTACTGCTGGCTTTCGCGTCCGGCAATGAACGCCAGCGCCCTGTTGATACGCTCGACGCTGCGGGTTTTACCAATGGCATGGACGGTAACGTCCAGAGCCGGAGACTGGCCGGCACCGGTCACCGCGACGCGCAGCGGCATCCCGACTTTCCCCATGCCGACTCCCAGCTCGTCGGCGGTCGCCTGAATCGCCTGATGCACGTTTTCCGCCGTCCACTCCGTAATGGCCGCGATCCTGTCGCGCACGTTTTCCAGCGGCTGACGCGCCACCGGACGCAAATGTTTTTTCGCCGCATCGGCGTCAAAGTCGGTAAAGTCCTCGTAGAAATAACGGCAGCTTTGCGCCATCTCTTTCAGGGTCTTGCAGCGCTCGCCCAGCAGTTTCACCAGCTCGGCCAGCTGCGGGCCGCTGCGGGTATCGATATTTTCCTGCTCAATATGCCACTGCAGATGCGTGGCCACATACTCCGGTGGCAGGCTATTAATATAGTGGTGATTCAGCCACAGCAGCTTGTCGGTGTTAAAGGCGCTGGCAGATTTACTCACCGCGTTCAGAGAGAACAGCGCGATCATCTCCTCGCGGGAAAAGATCTCCCGATCGCCGCTGGACCAGCCGAGACGCACCAGATAGTTCAGCAGCGCCTCCGGCAGATAGCCATCGTCGCGATACTGCATTACGCTCACCGCACCGTGGCGTTTGGAAAGCTTTTTACCGTCGTCGCCGTTGATCATCGAAACGTGAGCATAGGTCGGCACCGGCGCGTTCAGCGCTTTCAGGATATTAATCTGCCGCGGCGTGTTGTTAATGTGGTCTTCGCCGCGAATAACGTGGCTAATTTCCATATCCCAGTCGTCCACCACCACGCAGAAGTTATAGGTCGGGGAGCCGTCGGTACGACGAATAATCAGATCGTCCAGCTCCTGATTGCTGAATTCGATCGGCCCGCGGATCTGGTCGTCAAAAACCACCGATCCTTCCTGCGGGTTGGCAAAGCGCACCACGCAGGGTTCATCATCGGCGTGGTGCTCATGCCCGTGGCGGCAGCGGCCGTCGTAGCGCGGCTTTTCGCCCTTCGCCATCTGTTCTTCGCGCAGCGCGTCCAGGCGCTCTCTTGAGCAGTAACATTTATAGGCGGTGCCCGCTTCCAGCATTTCATCAATAACGGCGTTATAGCGGTCAAAACGTTTAGTCTGGTAGTACGGGCCTTCATCCCACTCCAGGTTCAGCCAGTTCATACCGTCCATAATGGCTTCAATAGCTTCCGGCGTGGAGCGTTCAAGATCGGTGTCTTCAATACGCAGCACGAACTCACCGCCGTGGTTACGCGCAAAAAGCCAGGAGTAGAGAGCGGTACGGGCACCGCCGACGTGCAGATAGCCCGTCGGGCTTGGCGCGAAGCGAGTTTTGATTTTCATGAAATGGCCTTACGTTATAAAGATGCCGACAACCGGCGAATCCTGGAAAAATCGCATACGCGAGATCGTTCACGATGCCTCAGGGCAAGAATGCCAGCGCCTTTCCGCCGGCAGAATTAAGCATGCGGTCGGGACGAGCAGGCACAGCGCATTCAGGGGCAGCCTGAAGGAAGATGCGTAGAATGGGCAACATTCTATCACCGTGAGGCAATTCCTCAATGTTGTTACCGGGTAAAGGCGTGGCTTAGCCGTTTTTGTTTGTAAATCAAGCGCCATCGCCCCTTTAAACAGCGTTTTGTTTAAAATTAAGACGAACAAACAATTTCTTTAGAAAAGGCGTTGACTCATTTTCAACTCTCCCTATAATGCGACTCCACACAGCGGGGGTGATTAGCTCAGCTGGGAGAGCACCTCCCTTACAAGGAGGGGGTCGGCGGTTCGATCCCGTCATCACCCACCAACTACTCAGGTAGTCTCCGCCGTGTAAATAAGAAATTGAGAAGTGGGTGATTAGCTCAGCTGGGAGAGCACCTCCCTTACAAGGAGGGGGTCGGCGGTTCGATCCCGTCATCACCCACCACTTTCTCACCAGCTAAATTTCTTATTGTGCAGTACCGAAGTGGGTGATTAGCTCAGCTGGGAGAGCACCTCCCTTACAAGGAGGGGGTCGGCGGTTCGATCCCGTCATCACCCACCAACTACTCAGGTAGTCTCCGCCGTGTAAATAAGAAATTGAGAAGTGGGTGATTAGCTCAGCTGGGAGAGCACCTCCCTTACAAGGAGGGGGTCGGCGGTTCGATCCCGTCATCACCCACCACTTTCTCACCAGCTAAATTTCTTATTGTGCAGTACCGAAGTGGGTGATTAGCTCAGCCGGGAGAGCACCTCCCTTACAAGGAGGGGGTCGGCGGTTCGATCCCGTCATCACCCACCACTTCGGGTCGTTAGCTCAGTTGGTAGAGCAGTTGACTTTTAATCAATTGGTCGCAGGTTCGAATCCTGCACGACCCACCAGTGTAAAAAGGCGCCCTAAAGGCGCCTTTTTGCTATCTGCGATATTAATGATTCGACAAAATTGTCGGGAACAATTTTGCCCGGCGCAACGGCGCTGGCCCGCAGGGCGAGTCTCCGGAAAGACGGAATTTCTCAGCCTGCTTGCCACCCTCTTCGTCTCACCCCTTCTCCAGGTAATCAATTGAAGGTCTGTCCTGAATCGCCACAGATAATCCAGATGCTTCCGAGCCGTTGATAATATTGGTTTCCATATTCTGTCGGTGACATCCGATCGCTCAAACCATGCCGACGCTTATAAAAGATTTCGACGTAATCAAAAATATCACTGCTAGCTTCTTCCCGCGTTCCGTAGATCTTTTACTTTATCCGCTCGTGTTTCAGTAACTGGAAAAACTTTCTGCAACCGTGTGTTGGGGATCACACCGCCATAGTGCCATCTGCAACGTATCGCACGCCAGTTGCGCCGTTATCCGCGACGACATCGTCCAGCCGATAACGGCGCGTGACCACAGGTCTAAGCAGCTGAGGGCGACACAGAACACCCGGCACATTCCCCAGATGCTGAACCCAGCCTGATGTTGTTCGATAACGACATACTTAATTTCAGGCACTTCACGAAGAGGCGTAAGCCTTTTGCAGGATGGCCAGCTCTTCACCCCGTTGGTAACACCAGCAGCCGTTTAAAGCAGCCAACACGCTTTCACGCTCAGATGATGTCAGTTGCTGCCGCTGCCGTTTACTCCACCAGGCGCAGAGCTAAAATTCGTACAGACTGAACTGGCGGACTGAGGCTACTCAGCCTGTGCGTTCAGCAAGCTTCAGGGCTTCATTGCGAAATTCTGGCGAAAGTTGTTTACGTGACTTCTTACTGGCTGATACTGGTTTTGTTATGTGAGTCACCTCTGTCAGAGAGTTTATCTGGACTGACTCGCCCCAGGAAAATTTCCTACCCCATAATCCAACTATCACCGTTCTGTCACACGACTGAAATTTTTTGCCCTGCGACTATTGGGCGTGATTGGGTATTCAGTAGAAATAAATCTCTATACCCGTCATCCTTCAGGTTGCATATGCGTTGGCTTTATTCGGGCCAGGGGCCTCACCCTGAAGGGCCGCCGCCAATGGCGTTCAAATCGGTTAAGCCGATTTGTTCTCGTTCACCCCGGTCACTGACTCCAGTAAGCTCCCGGGGATTAATGAGAGACATCCCTGTCTCTCACCAGAGGTAGCCTGCGGCTGTTCAAAACGTGCTGCGTTTTGTCCTACAACTCGAACTATTTAGGGTATACATGACGTAGTGAAGGAAAAATATCCGCATACATACCACTGTTCGGAAAAACACAGACTCACATCGCTAATCAATATCAATACACATTGACGAAAAAGGAGTTGATACTTTTGACCATTCATTTTGAACGGCTCAGTGCTGAACTTATGGTTCAGAAGGCTGGATACCTAAAATTTGCGCCAACTCACAAAATGATATGATGGCATAGTTTGTAGGCTTGTCAGTGGATTAAAAAGCAGTATTCTGTCGCAAGACAGAATGGATTGTTACCGTATTGGGCAAAACCAGACGCGGGCAAAACCTGAACCGTTTTTCTGCAGGGCTAAAGCCGCAGAAAAATGGTTCAGGTTTTTTTTCGTTCCTAAAACGTTATCAAAAATCTAATGTCTGGAATGGATATGTCTAAGCGTGAGTTAAGGATAGTTAATGAAATACAAAACATTAGTCAGCGTGATTCTTGAAAGCGTAGGCGATGCAGACAACGTAAGTAGAGTAATTCACTGTGTTACCCGGCTGCGTTTTAACTTTAAAGATCATAAAAAAGCGGATGTGACTATCCTTAAAAACAATTCCAGTGTCATCATGGTAGTTGAAAGAGGTGACCAATTTCAGATTGTAGTAGGGAGCCATGTCAGCGAGGTCTATCAGAATCTGCTTTCTGTTTCTGGTATCAGTGAGTGGCCCAGTCGTCAGGGTGCTGATGGGGGAAATAATAAAGGAAATCGCCTGTCAGGTTTCATCGATATTATATCTGGTAACTTCACGCCATTATTGGGTGTTACGGCAGCCTGCGGTTGGATATCTACCAACAGTAGTACCTATACACTATTATTGGCTTCCAGTGATTCGCTTTTCTATTACTTCCCGATTATTCTGAGATATGCTGCCGATAAGATATTCGGCGGAAATGCCTTTGTTACTATGTGTATTGGTGGGGCGCTGATACATCCGTCTGTACTTGAGGATTTCAACACCATGTCGGCGACCGATTATCAACCACTGAATTTTTTCTGCATCCCAATTATATTCTCCTTCTGGGTATCATGCCAACTGGAAAAAACGCTGAATAAAAATTCACATATTAATATCCGAAATTTCTTTACTTCAACTTTTTGTCTGTTGGTCACCGTACCGCTAACATTCCTGCTGATCAGATGGAGGGTGCCTATGCGACTGATAGCAAAGAGTTGTATCTGTAAATTAAAAGTAGACATATATCGTATATAAATCACATCCGAAATATATTTACCAGGAACCACGGCCATGAAAATAAAAGAAAATATTGTAAAATTATCACTCGTAACAACCTTATTATCAATGTATCCGAACTGGACGTATGCCTCCGAACTGGGCAATAAAACCAAACCAAATATCATACTTCTTTTTGCCGATGATATGGGATGGGCTGATATATCAGTTCAAGGAGCCAGGACCTCTACTCCTAACTTAGATCATCTTGCCGCTACGGGACAAAGATGGACAAATTTCTATGTCCCATCTCCGGTTTGTTCTCCGAGTCGAGGGGCATTAATGACTGGGCGTTTAGAAACCAGAACCGGATTATATGGTACAAAAAGTCCGGTATTTGTTGAAGAGGATCCTGATGGATTCCCGGATAACGAGGTTACTATAGCTGACTCATTGAGAAAAAATGGCTACAAAACAATAATTTATGGCAAATGGCATCTGGGAGCTCAAAGTTCAGGATTTCCTACACGCCATGGATTTGATGAATGGTATGGTATTCCAATAAGTAACGACAGATTTAATGCAGTCGTTGACCAAATCGAACTTGACAAACTACGGATGCAGCAGAAAAATCCGACGAAGGCTGCCGCACTGTTCAAAAAAATCCAACAAACTAATATCCATCCAAAACAAGAATATTGGGGAGTGCCACTTTATCATTCGTACAAGGTTAACGGTAAATATGTTGACTACGTGGTACCACAAGGGTTTAAACAGGCTGATTTCACAAAAGATGTAACAGAAAAAGCAAAAAAATATATAGCTGAAAACAAGAACACTCCATTCTTTATGTATATGGCCTATCCCCAGACGCATGTTCCGCTGTTTTCATCTAAAGAGTACGAAGGCAAAGGGCATAATCGCTATGGCGATATCATGCTTGAAATTGACTGGTCCGTTGGTGAAATATATAAATCTCTGGAGAAAAATAATATTGCAGATAACACTGTGGTTATTTTCACATCAGATAATGGCCCATGGTTGCTTTACGATAAAGAAGGGCTCTCTGGTTCTGCCTTACCCATGCATGGCGGTAAGAGTACCATATATGAAGGAGGTGCACGAGTTCCATTTATCGTCAATTGGAAATCCCATATCAAGTCTGGTGTTGTAGACGGAATTGGCAGTACTTTAGATTTGTTACCAACGCTAATGGAGATTTCTGGAACCACACATTCTCAGAAAGTTCTTGACGGGAAAAACCTTACATCAACTTTCCTGAATAATAAAGAAAGTCCTCGTACTTTCATGCCCTATTTTTACATGGGCGATATGTATGCATATCGTTCTGGAGATTATAAAGTTATATTAATGCAAATCCAGAATGGAAAAATGGTCTCATTAGAAAAACCTATGTTGTTCAATTTAAAAAAAGACATATCTGAAAAAAATGATTTGGCAGAACAAAAGCCAGCTAAACTCCGCATGCTAATTAATCAAGCTAAACAATACCGGGATCGACTCGGTGTTAAAAAAGAACCGCTGTTTGATATGTGATTGAATATGGAGAATTATATGAAAAGGAAAAATTTTATTAAAAGCATTTTGGTGCTTTTTATGGCTCCACAGCACACCAGGTTTAATCAGATCTGGTGTGAGTAAAATTATTAGCCATGAGAATTTAACGATGAAAAATAAGTTAGCGATAATAACCTTAGTTGCTGTTAGCTTTAGTACCTCTGCTAAAAGCCCTACTACAACCTGGACGTCAGTTTTGGTCGGTGATTATTTAAATCCAAAAACAGGAAGCGAACTGAAAATTAGTGATACAAAAAAAGGTGACCGCTGGTATTTTAATGGTGCTCTGAAGGGGGGATATGACACTAGCGAAACCTATCATAAATATTTTTCAGATGTAATGTTTCGTGTTAGGGGTGCCCAAAAACTGACTGATGACTACCTTTTCGTTGCTGACGTGCGTCTGGATACAAAAGAAAATCACGTCCGTAAGAATGGTCAGACTACAAATCATTACAATGGGATGGACGACACTACAATCATTGATCAGTTTCGTATAGGTTTTGAATCTCTAGATTATGGCGCACTTTTATATGGAAAATACACCGCTAATATGGTCCCTTTCTTTGCTGATGTTGATATATCAGTAAGGGGAATGTATATGGTCCAGGGAGATGGTGGCGGTAAAAATGCTAATAAATTTATGTATCTAAGTCAGTTCGCAAATAATGTTTTTATATACGGAACTTATGATCAAAGATCGCATATTTGGGGGTTTGATCTGGGCTATCAAACTGCTAATTCATATTCAATGCTCCCTGATTCTCGTGGTTATTATTTCTCGATGCATAACGGACAACCATCTCTAATTCTCGGATCATTCACTTACATTTATGGTAATGTTAATAATAATAGCCACATCAATAGTGACACAAAATATAAAAGAAACTCCGACACTTTATATACTTACTCATTAACATCTTATTATCAGATAGCAAAAAGACACAGACTCATGTTCAATATATCTTATTCTGAAAAGGATAAATCGGAATCAAAACATGACATTGTCAAGAATGGATATGCTAAAGGTGGCCTCGGGCGTTCAGCAATTGCATCCTGGCAGGTTTATCCAGAGAAAGGTCAAGGTTTTTCTCCCATGTTAATGGCAACCTATACGGAATTTAGTAATTCAATAACACCGCAATTACAGTACTGGTTCTCTCCACAATTTAAATTGTGGTCCGCATACTCATTAAACTCAAGCCAACCTGATGCTATCCAATTAGGGGCAATATACTCCTTCTAGTATTAAAAGCGGTCATTTTCATACTCTAATGACCGTTTTTTATTGACCTTTGTGACTGCTCCCCACCGTAAACGGCGAGGCTTCCCACTTCTCAGGCTGCAACTGGCATAGAGCCAGACTTACGCCAGCCTCGATGGGTGTAAGTATCCCGCATAATTGTTCCATTGACTGGTGTTAAATATAGCTCTAATATTACCCTTATATTAAGAGAGGAAAAGTATCTGGTGATCTACAGGACCATCTGTTTTTCATGGCAGGCAGCATAAACTCCTGTTGCTGAAAAATTAAACATCTTCAATGTTCACGGATTTCAATATTGCACCAAAACCGTCATTTAAGAAACAATTGCATTGATCGAAAAAAACATTAATCAGCCGTTTCTTCTTTTATGGTAATACTCTTTTTTAAGAGACTTCCGAATTTTTGCCAAAGACCTATTCTGCTGTATTAACTCTAGTAGATGTTGCATCTTTGGTAGGGCATGATGTAGGTGTAGAGCGAAGCCGTCGCAAAAATAATTTCTATTAGGACGGCCGTCACTAGATATATTGAATCGGTGTTTAGGACAGCCTCCATTACAGACTGAACGTACAGTACAATTTATACAGTCTTTGCTTATATTTTTCAACTTACCATGTCCAAATGCGATATTTTTGGGGGAATTGACCAATTCCTCTGAGCTATCGTGATTAATATTTCCTAGTTTATGTTCAGGATAAACGAAATGGTCGCAAGAATAAATATCACCATTTGCTTCAACGATAAGATTTCCTCCACAGGTCTCGTTAATCACACAAGCACTAGCCTGTCCAACCATTTTTGCCATTGTTTGCTCAAAATTCATCACAAATACAGAACCTAAGTCATTTGTGATCCAATGGTCAAAAATAGTATTAAGAAAAGCTCCATAGGCTTTAGCAGGTACAGACCATTCTGTGACGCTACACTGGCCTGAAAAATCTGGCTGAATTAACGTTAGTCCGTTTTCATCAGCAACGGAAGCACGACGTTCAACCAAAGGAATAAATTGCATATAGCGGCTACCTATCCTCTTGAGAAAATTATAAACATCCATAGGTCGCTTAACATTTTCCGCATTGACTACAGTTAAAGTATTAAATTCGACCTGATGACGTTTTAACGCCTCTAACCCCTTAATCACCGCATCGTACGTGCTTTTACCAGTACGAGTCAGACGATATGTATCATTGCTAATACGGTCACCATCAATCGACAAGCCGACCAGAAAATGGTTCTCTTTTAGAAAGCTTGCCCACTCATCATCAATATTAGTACCATTTGTCTGGAAAAAATTATTAATGCGTTTAGCTCCCCGATAGTAATTTTGCAAACGAATTGCTTCACGGAAAAAATCAATGCCTGGCAGCGTGGGTTCTCCACCTTGCCAAATGAAATCAACCACATCCGCTTTCTGTCCTGTGATATTCTTAAAAATATAATTTTTCAGTGTCACACCATCCATCTTCCAGCGATTTTTACGCTCCGGGTAAAGGTGTTCTTTTTCCAGGTAGAAGCAGTAAGTACAATTAATATTACATACTGAGCCAGACGGTTTTGCCATTAATTGAAAATTTGCGATTTGAGCCATCATAATTTACTTCCTCTTTATTTTACGAATCATAAAGCTACACTATGTAAATTTAGAGTAAAAAAACCATACGGCATATAATCAATATTTATATACCGTATGGTTTCGCCCGTACTCGGTTACGATCCTCTGATTGAAGTTACTTAGGTGTATGTGGCAAGGCAATTGATGATAACCAACTCCGTGATATTTATCACATTTTCTTTGAACCATATTCTACCTGACGTTTAATTGTTATATAATCGAATGCATCGATTTTTTATGAGCCATATCACAAAGCTGCTTATAAAAAGTTGAATAAAAATATGCTTTTATCATTCTACACTTAAGCGGATCGTGACTATATAAAGGCGAAACCCGGTAGTGAAGAGGAAGGGACCTTCCTCTTCACTACCGGGTTTTTTCTTTTTCTCACCCTGCTAATTGCTTCTGATAGATTTTTATTCAATGGAGAATAACAATGTATAAGCTCACACTAAGCGCTGTCGCGCTATGTTGCGCCCAGGCGTTTGTTCCGGCGACGCACGCTGCGAATACTAGCCAGTCAGCGGGTAGTAACGTGACGACGCAACGTCCCAATATCGTCTATATCCTGCTTGACGATCAGCGCTACGATGCCTTTGGCTTCCTCAATCCACGTATCAATACGCCGCACATGGACGAAATCGCTCATAACGGCACCTACTTCAAGAATGCGTTCGTCACTACCTCGCTCTGCTCGCCCAGCCGGGCCAGCATTTTGACCGGGATGTATGCCCATAACCACGGCGTGTCGGACAATAACCCTTCAGACCTGTCCAAACTGCATTACTTCCCGGAAGAGCTGCGTAAAAACGGCTATCAGACGGCATTCTTCGGCAAATGGCACTTCGGCGGTGCGGATAAAACCGCCACGGCGGGATTTGCCGGTTTTGACCATTGGGTCGGCCTGTTAGGGCAAGGGGATTACTACCCCATCAACATGTACGGTCAACAGGCGATGCTCAACGTTAACGGCAAGCTGACGCCGCAGAAAGGCTACATTACCGATGAATTGACAGATTACACTGTGGATTGGCTGAACCACATCGATAAGAGCAAACCGTTTATGGTGTATCTGTCCCACAAGGGAGTGCATGCGGATTTTTATCCATCCATTAAGTACAAAGGCAGTATGGATAAAGTGACTTTCCCATTGCCTGACACCTACGCCGATACGCCGGAAAACTACAATGGTAAGCCAATGTGGGTGAAGAACCAGCGCAACAGCTGGCATGGGGTGGATTATCCGTACAACAAAAAGATGGATATGCAGCAGTTCCAGCGTGACTATTACGAAACACTGCGTTCGGTGGATGACAGCGTGGGCCGGGTGCAAGACTGGCTGAAAAAGAACGGCCTCGACAAAAATACTATCGTAATGGTAATGGGTGACAATGGCTTTATGTTTGGCGAGCATGGATTGATCGACAAACGCACCGCGTATGAGGAGTCGATGCGCGTGCCTCTGATTGCCTCCGGCCCCGGTTTCGGCAAGGGTAAAGTTGTTGAGGACGTGGTGGCTAACATTGATATTGCACCGACGTTCCTCGACGCCGCCGGTATAAAGAAACCTCAGAATTATGATGGTGCCAGTTTCCTGGGATTAGGCACTGACCGCGCCGACCAGCCCAAACGTAAGGACTACTTCGTCTACGAATATTTCTGGGAGTACAATTTCCCGTACACTCCGACTACCTTTGCCATCCGTACGCCGCAGTATAAATACATCCAGTATTACGGCGTCTGGGATACCGAAGAGCTGTATGATATCAAGAAAGATCCGCATGAAAAACAAAACCTTATCGATTCAAAAGACAGGAATCTGATCGCAACAAAAATCGCTTTACGCCAAAAACTGTACGAAGGGCTGAAGGATCACAATGGGCGCAACATCATTCCTTACAACCGCCGAACAGAAGCAGGTCAAGTCTTCCGCTATCAGCAGAGCGGGCAGAAAATGGCGGACTTCCCCACCGAGTGGCTGCGCGGTAACAACCCACGAGATAAATATGCAGGTCTGATCCCTGACGCATTGGATAAAGACCAAACGGTCGAGAATGTATTTGCGTCGTTTGAGAAAACTGAAGCATTGATCAAAGAGATGATGGAGAAACAGAAAAAAAGTACTGAAACATCAGATTAATCAGCTATGGGGCGCGCTATATGGCGCGCCTTTGCACTGGGATGCTTTCAGGGGGAAGGTCAAAACAGGAACAGAAGCAGGCCAGAGTCGAAGGGGTAAACCTCCCCTCGGCCGAACACCAGATTAATATTTATATCTGATACAGCGGGTCCCGCGCCCGCCCGGCGCTCAGCTCAGCCGCCTGCTGACGCACCACTTCCCACAGCGCCTGGGCTGCGGTGGAGAGTGAGCGATTCTTGCGCCGGGCCAACATCAGCTGGCGCTCAACCACCGGCGTCAACCTTCTGACCCGCAGACGATGTCCCTGCGGCAGCGGCAGGGCCAGCGCCGGCAGAATGCTGATGCCGATCCCTGCCTCCACCATCGGAAACAGCGTTGCCGGATGCCCAATCTCCTGCACGATATTGGCGTTGATGGAAAAATGCGCCAGCGCCGTATCAATCAGCGGACGGCTGCCGGAGGCGTAGTCCTGTAGCACCAGCCGCTCATCACGCAGCGCCTGCCAGCTTACCTGCTCGCATTGCGCCAGCGGATGATCCTCACGACAAAGCAATAAAAATGGCTCCGACAGCACCGTTTCGCACTGCAGATCGGTGGCCGCGCCGGGATCGATCACGATCCCAAAATCGACTTCTCCCTGACGAATGCTCTCCAGCACCCACTGTTGGGGCCTGTCGTGCAGAACAAAGTCAATTGCCGGGTAGCGCCGGTTGCTCAGGGCGATGCACTGTGGGATCAGATGCGCCGAAATGGTCTGGCTGGCCGCTACGCGCACGGTGCCGGTAAGCTGCGTACCTACCCTGCCCGCCTCGCGTAGCGTGTTCTGCAGCTCCTCCAGAAGACGCTCCAGCCGCGCCGCCAGCTGCTGTCCGGCCTCCGTAAGGAGCACCTCCCGGGTGGTGCGGTCCAGCAGCCTGACGCCGGTCTGCCGCTCCAGCTCTTTCACGCTGTGACTTACCGCCGACTGGCTCAGGCCAATCATCTCACCCGCCCGGCTAAAGCTTCTGACCTGGGCTACAGTGACAAAGACGCGAAGTTGTCGCAGGGAATAATTCATCAATTTAGCTCATATATGGATGCAATAAATTAATTTAATTTCTCAAACAGAAAAACGCAAAATGACTGCACTGATTTCAGGAGACGTTATGAAACTTTTTCGTATTCTCGATCCTTTTACCTTAACCCTGATAGCCGTCGTTTTGCTGGCCTCTTTTTTTCCGGCCGAGGGCGGCTTTGTACCGGTGGTCGATGGGGTCACCACCGCCGCCATCGCGCTGCTGTTTTTTATGCACGGAGCCAAACTCTCCCGGGAGGCGATCGTCGCTGGCGGAAGCCACTGGCGTCTGCACCTGTGGGTGATGTGCAGTACCTTTATTCTGTTTCCGGTCCTGGGGGTGCTCTTTGCGTGGTGGGCACCGGTGCACGTCGACCCGATGCTCTACTCCGGTTTCCTTTATCTGTGCATCTTGCCCGCCACCGTCCAGTCCGCCATCGCCTTTACCTCACTGGCGGGCGGCAACGTGGCGGCAGCGGTCTGCTCCGCCTCCGCCTCCAGCCTGCTGGGGATCTTCCTCTCGCCGCTGCTGGTCGGGCTGGTGATGAATATGCACGGTGCCTCCGGCAGCCTTGAGCAGGTCGGAAAAATCATGCTGCAGCTGCTGCTGCCGTTTGTGCTGGGCCATCTTGCCCGCCCGTGGATTGGCGGCTGGGTGACGCGGAATAAAAAATGGATTGCCAAAACCGATCAGACCTCCATCCTGCTGGTGGTCTATTCGGCCTTCAGCGAGGCGGTAGTGAACGGCATCTGGCACAAGGTCGGTCTCGGCTCGCTGCTGTTTATTGTGATTGTCAGCATCGTGCTGCTGGCGATTGTGATTGGGGTCAATACGCTGGTGGCGCGCAAATGCGGCTTTAACAAGGCCGATGAGATTACCATCGTCTTTTGCGGGTCGAAAAAGAGCCTGGCGAACGGCATTCCGATGGCCAATATTCTGTTTCCGACCGCGGCAATCGGCATGATGGTGCTGCCGCTGATGATTTTCCACCAGATCCAGCTGATGGTCTGCGCGGGCCTGGCGCGGCGTTATAAGCGCCAGACCGACGCGCTGCTGGCGCAGCAAGAAAACCGCGCCGCAAAGGCCTAAAGCGGGCGTTTCAGGGGCTGCACCAGCTGCGTCAGCCCCTCGGTTTGAATCAGCAGGGCTATCTGCATCAGTTCGCCCAGCCTGCCCGCCGGAAATTCATCCTTGCGGGCAAACCACAGCAGATACTCCTCCGGCAGATCGATCAGCCGCCGCCCTTTGTATTTGCCAAACGGCATAGCCGTATTGGCGATCTCCACCAGCTGCTCTTTTTCCATCTCAGACGCCCAGCAGACGAAGCATTTCCGCCTCGTCGATGACCTCAATACCCAACTCCTGCGCCTTCGCCAGCTTGGAGCCGGCCGCTTCACCCGCAATCACCAGGTCCGTTTTTTTCGACACGCTGCCCGCTACCTTCGCGCCCAATGACGCCAGGCGCGCTTTGGCGTCATCCCGCGACATCTGGCTGAGGCTGCCGGTCAACACCACCGTTTTCCCGGCGAACGGGCTGTCGATCTCATCGACGTTAACCACCACCGGCGCGGGCCAGCGTACGCCTTCCGCCTGCAGCTGGCCGATAACCTCGCGATTGCTCTCTTCGGCGAAGAAGTTAAACACGTGGGTCGCCACGACGATGCCGACGTCGGGAACCTTCTGCAGCTCCTCAATGGAGGCCGCCTCCAGCGCCTCCAGGGTGCCGAACCAGGCCGCCAGCCCCACCGCCGTGGCTTCTCCCACCTCACGGATGCCGAGCGCGTACAGGAAGCGGGCAAAGGTGGTTTCTTTTGCCTTCTCCAGCGCGTTAACCACGTTCTGCGCCGACTTCGGCCCCATGCGATCCAGCCCGGTCAGCTTGCCGGCGGTCAGGCGGAACAGATCGGCGGGGGTGTGGACATACTCTTTTTCCACCAGCTGGTCGATAATTTTATCGCCCATCCCCTCCACGTCCAGCGCGCGGCGCGAAACAAAGTGTTTAAGCGACTCCTTGCGCTGCGCTCCACAGATAAGCCCGCCGGTGCAGCGGATTACCACCTCACCCTCTACGCGCTCAACGTCGGAGCCACACACCGGGCAGCGATCCGGAAAGATCACCGGATGCGTCTCATCCGGCCGCTCAGAGACGACCACGTTAACCACCTGCGGGATCACGTCACCGGCGCGGCGGATCACCACTTTATCGCCAATGCGCAGGCCAAGCCGTTCAATTTCATCAGCATTGTGCAGGGTGGCGTTGCTTACCAGCACCCCGGCGACCTGCACCGGCTCAAGGCGGGCAACGGGCGTGATCGCCCCGGTGCGTCCAACCTGAAACTCCACGCCGCGTACAACGGTCATCTGCTCCTGGGCCGGAAACTTAAACGCCACCGCCCAGCGCGGCGCGCGGGCCACGAAGCCCAGCTGCTCCTGCAGCGCCAGCGAGTTCACCTTAATCACCACGCCGTCAATATCAAAGCCCAGCGTCGGCCGATCCTCTTCCACCTTATGGTAGAACGCCAGCACCGCTTCCGGAGAATCGCACAGCGTCACCCGGTCGCTCACCGGCAGCCCCCACGCCTTAAACTGCAGCAGACGGCCCAGATGCGTATCGGGCAGTTCGCCCCCTTCCAGGATCCCTACGCCGTAGCAGAAGAAGGTCAGCGGCCGCTTCGCCGTAATACGCGGGTCCAGCTGGCGTAGCGAACCCGCCGCCGCGTTGCGCGGGTTGGCAAATACTCTGCTGCCGGTGCGCCGCGCCTCTTCATTAATCTTGTCAAATCCGGCCTGCGGCAGGAACACTTCACCGCGTACCTCCAGCCGCGCCGGGATGTTATCCCCGTGCAGCTTCAGCGGAATGGCGCGAATGGTCCGCACGTTGGCGGTAATGTCCTCGCCGGTGGTGCCATCGCCGCGGGTGGCGGCCCGCACCAGCACGCCGTTTTCATATAAAATACTCACCGCCAGCCCGTCAAGCTTCAGCTCGCAGCACCAGGTCAGCTTATCAACATGCTTCAGGCGATCCTGCACGCGCTTGTTGAAGGCGAGAAAGCTCTCTTCATCAAACACGTTGTCCAGCGACAGCATGGGCACTTCATGGCGGATCTGGCTGAAAGAGGTCAGCGGTGCCGCCCCGACGCGCTGGGTAGGAGAATCCGGAGTAATCAGTTCCGGATGCTGCGCCTCAAGCTCCCGCAGCGCGCGCATCAGGCGATCGTATTCCGCATCGGGTACTTCCGGCGCGTCCATCACATGATACAGATATTCATGATGGCGAAGCGTGGTTCGCAGTTCTGTCAGTTGTTGTTCGATTGGTTCCATATCGCACCACCAATGATAAAAAACCCCCGACTGGCGGGGGTTCAGAAAGAAAAAGCCTGGCCGATGTATCAGGCGTTGGCGTCTTTGACTTCGCGGATGCACTCCTGATACTCACGCAGCTTCTGTGGCGTCATCATTCGCCGCTGGTCGTCAAGCACGACGCCACCAACCTCATCAGCGATGTGCTGCGCGGACTGAAGCATCAGCTTAAAGTTTTGCAGCTCGTCGCCGTAGGAGGGCACCTGCATAAAGATCGTCACGCCGGGGGTGGTGAACTCCGTCATTTCGGGATCGAAGGTTCCCGGATTCACCATATTCGCCAGACTGAACAGGGCCGGGCCGCTGCCGTCCGGGCTGAGATGGCGGTGAAAAATATTCATGTCGCCAAACTTAAAGCCTGCCTGCTGAATGCTGTTAAGCAGCACTTCACCGTTCAGCTCGCTGCCGTGATGGGCGGCGACGTTCATAATAATGACGGCATCTTTACGCCGGGGTTTTTCAACAACCGGCGCGACTTCAGGAATCGGTTCAGGCTGCGGCCCGGCGACCGGCTCCACAGGCTGGAAGGTTTGCTCAACCGGCTGGGGCTGCTGGTCCGGCTGCGGCTGCTGAACCGGCTGCGGCTGCTGAACCGGCTGGGGCTGCTGAACCGGCTGCGGCTGCTGGACCGGCTGGGGCTGCTGAGCCGGCTGCGGCTGCTGAGCTGGCTGCAGCTGCTGAGCCGGCTGGCGCGGCTGCGCAGGCGCGTAGGGCGGTTGGTACTGGTGTTTCGGCGACTGGCGAGGTGCTTCATGCTCCTGCGGGTAGCCTGGGGCATGATTAACGCGGTGAACGCGAACTTCACCCACGCCTTCGTCAGCGTCGACATCGTCCTCGAACGCACTGTCGTCGCGTTTTGATTTCATGCGTTTTATTGGCCGATCGCGAAACATTGAAGATCGTTCTTTACGGCTGGTCCAGAAACCGTGTACCAGTAAAGCGATTATGGCGATCGCGCCAACAATGATTAATATCAGACGCAAATCCTGCATCATTATATTCTCTGTTGTTCTAACACCTTGCCACCACGGCAAACATTTACTCACTAAGAGTATTTGCCGATTACGTCAAGTGCAAGTGTACTCTTAGCTTTCGCAGCATAAAGATGAAGGAAATCGTACTTTTTGCTGTTTTTTCGAACATTTCCGAACTGCTGTCAGAACCATTACCCGGTAATATACGCGAAAATTCCAGGGTCTATCACTTAGGAGCATCACCTGATTATGTTATCTGCATCGACAAACGTTCCGCGCAGCGGTTTTTACTATTTTATTCAGGGCTGGAAGCTGGTCGGCCAGCCGGGAATTCGCCGTTTTGTGATCCTCCCTCTGCTGGTGAATATTCTGCTGATGGGCAGCGCCTTCTGGTGGCTGTTTACCCGCCTCGACGCCTGGATACCCGCGCTGATGAGCTATGTCCCGGAGTGGCTGCAGTGGCTGAGCTATCTGCTCTGGCCGCTGGCCGTAATCTCGGTGCTGCTGGTATTCGGCTATTTTTTCTCAACCCTGGCTAACTGGATCGCCGCGCCGTTTAACGGCCTGCTGGCGGAGCAGCTTGAAGCGCGGCTAACGGGTGCCACGCCACCGGATGTCGGGGTTCTCGGAATGATGAAGGACCTGCCGCGCATTATGAAGCGCGAATGGCAGAAGTTCGCATGGTATCTGCCGCGCGCTATTGTGCTGCTGATCCTCTACTTTATTCCCGGTATCGGGCAGACCGTTGCTCCGGTGCTGTGGTTCCTGTTCAGCGCCTGGATGCTGGTCATTCAGTATTGCGACTATCCGTTCGATAACCACAAGGTATCATTTCAGGAGATGCGCAGTGCGCTGCGCACGCGCAAAGTCGACAATATGCAGTTCGGCGCGCTGACCGGCCTGTTCACCCTGCTGCCGGTGCTGAACCTCTTTATTATGCCAGTCGCGGTGTGCGGCGCGACGGCGATGTGGGTCGACTGCTGGCGCGCAAAACATGCGCTATGGAAATAAATTACGTTGGGATATTCAGGCACGGGGCCGCGTCAGAAACAGAAAGGGTTTTGCTTATGCCGTCTCTTATTCCATAGTGATAATCATTATTTCTACATAGCATATAGATATACGAAATGCTTACTTCCCCCTATTCCGCTAGAGGGTATGCTGGTGAGGTATCCCAATTTCATACAGTTAAGGACAGGCCATGAGTAAGATTTTTGAAGATAACTCGCTGACGATCGGTCATACGCCGCTGGTTCGACTGAACCGTATCGGTAACGGACGCATTCTGGCGAAGGTGGAGTCCCGCAACCCGAGCTTCAGCGTTAAGTGCCGTATCGGTGCCAATATGATTTGGGATGCGGAAAAACGCGGCGTGCTGAAGCCCAGCGTTGAGCTGGTGGAACCGACCAGCGGTAATACCGGGATTGCCCTGGCCTACGTCGCGGCGGCGCGCGGCTATAAATTGACGCTGACGATGCCGGAGACCATGAGCATTGAGCGTCGCAAGCTGCTGAAGGCGCTGGGAGCGAACCTGGTGCTCACCGAAGGTGCCAAAGGCATGAAGGGTGCGATTCAGAAAGCCGAGGAGATCGTCGCCAGCGATCCGCAGAAGTATCTGCTGCTGCAGCAGTTCAGTAACCCGGCCAACCCGGAAATTCATGAAAAAACCACCGGGCCGGAAATCTGGGAAGACACCGACGGCCAGGTTGACGTTTTTATCTCCGGCGTCGGCACCGGCGGCACGCTGACCGGGGTCGCCCGGTACATCAAAGGCACCAAAGGTAAAACCGATCTGATTGCCGTAGCCGTTGAGCCGACCGACTCCCCGGTTATCGCTCAGGCGCTGGCGGGCGAGGAGCTGAAACCCGGCCCTCATAAAATTCAGGGCATCGGCGCAGGGTTTATTCCCGGCAACCTAGATCTAAAGCTCATTGATAAAGTGGTTGGCATTACCAATGAAGAGGCCATCGCTACCGCCCGCCGCCTGATGGAAGAGGAGGGCATCCTTGCCGGTATCTCTTCCGGGGCCGCCGTTGCGGCAGCGCTTAAGCTTCAGGAAGATGAGCGCTTTACCAATAAAAATATCGTGGTTATCCTACCCTCTTCAGGTGAGCGCTATCTGAGTACCGCGCTGTTTGCCGATCTCTTTACTGAGAAAGAGCTGCAGCAGTAGCGTCGGCATGTTAAAAATGCGTGAAAAAGCACCTTTCGGGGTGCTTTTTTGTGGCATTCCTCAAATTTTTACCCTCCCCGGCATTGATTCACTCGGTTGGCTCTGGTATCTAACCAGATTAATTATTTCGATGCGCGAAATTAATCACCTGAGGAAACCGTCCCGCTGAATCGATGTTATTCACTGGTTGCGATCTTTCTTTAGCGGCATAATGCTTAATGACGCGCGCAACGTCGGCGGGCGGCGGATTGTCGCCCGCGCTGGCGCTCAGATAACGGGCTTAAGATCACAGGCTAAAGTTCAGCCGCCAGGCTAGACTTTAGTTCCACAACACTAAACCTATAAGTTGGGGAAATATAATGTTCCAGCAAGAAGTTACCATTACCGCGCCAAACGGTCTGCACACCCGCCCTGCTGCTCAGTTCGTGAAAGAAGCAAAAGGCTTCACTTCTGAGATTACTGTGACCTCCAACGGCAAAAGCGCCAGCGCAAAAAGCCTGTTCAAACTGCAGACGCTGGGTCTGACCCAGGGTACAGTGGTCACTCTCTCTGCCGAAGGTGAAGACGAGCAGAAAGCGGTTGAGCATCTGGTCAAGCTGATGGCGGAACTCGAGTAAGCATTCCGGGTTCTTTTAAAAATCAGTCACAAGTAAGGTAGGGTTATGATTTCAGGCATTTTAGCGTCCCCGGGTATCGCTTTCGGCAAAGCTCTGCTGCTGAAAGAAGACGAGATCGTCATTGACCGGAAAAAAATTTCTGCCGACAAGATCGATCGGGAAATTGAGCGTTTTCTGAGCGGTCGGGCCAGCGCATCCGCCCAGCTGGAAGCGATCAAAACCAAAGCTGGCGAAACGTTCGGCGAAGAAAAAGAAGCTATCTTCGAAGGGCACATCATGCTGCTCGAAGATGAGGAGCTGGAGCAGGAAATCATAGCCCTGATTAAAGATAAGCACATGACGGCCGACGCGGCCGCCCATGAAATTATCGAAGGTCAGGCCTCTGCCCTCGAAGAGCTGGATGACGAGTATCTGAAAGAGCGTGCGGCCGACGTACGCGACATCGGTAAACGCCTGCTGCGCAATATCCTGGGTCTGGCCATTATCGATCTGAGCGCGATCCAGGACGAAGTGATCCTCGTTGCCACCGATCTGACCCCGTCCGAAACCGCACAATTGAACCTGCAGAAGGTGCTGGGTTTTATCACCGATGCGGGAGGACGCACTTCGCATACCTCCATCATGGCCCGTTCTTTAGAACTACCGGCGATTGTGGGTACAGGCAGCGTAACGTCGCAGGTAAAAAACGGCGACTATCTGATTCTGGATGCCGTAAACAACCATGTTTACGTCAATCCGACCAACGACGAGATTGAAAAGCTGCGCGCCGTTCAGCAGCAGGTCGCCACTGAAAAAGCGGAGCTTGCCAAGCTGAAAGATCTGCCGGCTATCACCCTGGACGGGCACCAGGTGGAAGTGTGCGCCAACATCGGCACCGTCCGTGATGTCGAAGGCGCAGAGCGCAACGGCGCGGAGGGCGTGGGCCTGTACCGTACTGAGTTTCTGTTTATGGACCGCGACGCGCTGCCAACCGAAGAGGAGCAGTTTGCCGCTTATAAAGCCGTTGCAGAGGCCTGCGGCTCTCAGGCGGTGATCGTGCGCACCATGGACATCGGCGGCGACAAAGAGCTGCCGTACATGAACTTTCCGAAAGAAGAAAACCCGTTCCTCGGCTGGCGCGCCGTGCGTATCGCAATGGATCGTAAAGAGATTCTGCGCGACCAGGTACGGGCGATTCTGCGCGCTTCCGCGTTCGGTAAGCTGCGCATCATGTTCCCGATGATCATCTCCGTAGAGGAAGTGCGGGCGCTGCGCAAAGAGATCGAAACCTACAAGCAGGAGCTAAGGGCCGAAGGCCAGGCGTTTGATGAGGCCATTGAGATTGGCGTCATGGTGGAAACGCCCGCGGCGGCGACCATCGCGCGCCATCTGGCCAAAGAGGTGGATTTCTTTAGCATAGGTACCAATGATTTGACACAGTACACTCTCGCGGTTGACCGTGGTAATGATATGATCTCCCATCTTTACCAACCCATGTCACCGTCCGTGCTGAACTTGATCAAGCAGGTTATTGATGCTTCTCATGCTGAAGGTAAATGGACTGGCATGTGTGGTGAGCTTGCAGGTGATGAACGTGCTACACTTCTGTTGCTGGGAATGGGGCTGGACGAATTCTCAATGAGCGCCATTTCTATTCCGCGCATCAAGAAGATTATCCGTAACACGAACTTCAAAGATGCGAAAGTGTTAGCAGAGCAGGCTCTTGCTCAACCGACAACGGACGAGTTAATGACGCTGGTTAACAAGTTCATTGAAGAAAAAACAATCTGCTAATCCACGAGACGCGGCCCAATTTACTGCTTAGGAGAAGATCATGGGTTTGTTCGATAAACTGAAATCTCTGGTTTCTGATGACAAAAAAGATGCCGGAACTATTGAGATTGTAGCTCCGCTCTCCGGTGAGATCGTCAACATCGAAGACGTGCCGGATGTTGTTTTTGCTGAAAAAATCGTTGGCGACGGTATCGCCATCAAGCCGACCGGCAACAAAATGGTTGCCCCCGTCGATGGCACCATCGGCAAAATCTTTGAAACCAACCATGCGTTCTCTATCGAATCCGACAGCGGTATCGAACTGTTTGTCCACTTCGGTATCGATACCGTTGAGCTGAAAGGCGAAGGCTTCAGGCGCATCGCCGAAGAGGGCCAGCGCGTGAAGGTTGGCGATCCGGTCATTGAATTCGACCTGCCGCTGCTGGAAGAAAAGGCTAAGTCAACCCTGACGCCGGTGGTGATCTCCAACATGGACGAGATCAAAGAGCTGGTTAAACTGTCCGGCAGCGTAACCGTCGGCGAGACCCCGGTTATTCGCATCAAGAAGTAGCTCTTGCCGCAGTGAAAATGGCACCCGAAGGTGCCATTTTTCTTTGGTTTGCCGGCGGCCGCCGTCGGTTTAAGGCGCTCTCCCTGCCGGTCATCAAGTCACGCTCTCTCCCCTCTGCTCCTGAACGCCCCGGCCTGTCTGCGAATGATTATGCACGTGCATTTATACAGCGCCAGCCCGGTCATTCCGGCGGCAGAATCAGCTCATCACAGCCGCACTTCTGCGTCCAGGCCATCACTTCCTGCACGCGCCCGGCGGCGCGCCGTGCCGCCTGCACCAGCGGCTTACCCCGGACTAAGGCACCGATCAGCTCCGCGCAGAACAGATCGCCGGTTCCCTTGAGATCGGCCTCCACCCGCGGATGGCCTATCACCTCCAGTGAATCGGCGGTAACAACGGCGACGTTGATCGTCTCAGGGCATTGCCCCGGCGCGCTGGTGATGACGATCCACCGCAGCGTGTCGGTAAGCAGCGACCTCGCGGCCTCCACCGCCTGCTCCAGCGTGGCGCAGGGTTTACCGCTTAGCCTCTCCAGCTCAAAGACGTTAGGCGTCAGCCCCTGGGCCAGCGGCAGCAGATGTTCACGACAGGCCTCCGGGATCTCCGCTTTTACATACATCCCGCTGTCGGTATCGCCCATCACCGGATCGACCAGAATACAGACCTGCGGATGCGCCGCCCGCACCCTCTTCAGCCACTGCGCCAGCAGCACAATCTGCTGCGCGCTGCCCATATAGCCGGTAGTGACGGCCTTCAGCTCGCGCAGCGCGTCGCGCTCATCCAGGGCCTGCAGATAGCCGCCGAACCAGTCGGCGGGAATAATGCCGCCGTAAAACGTTTCATAATGCGGCGTGTTGCTTAGCAGCACCGTCGGCACCGCCGTGACCCGCAATCCCTGGGCCTGAATGGCGGGTACCGCGATGCTGTTGCCTACGCTGCCGTACACCACCTGTGACTGAATAGCGACAATATCGCTCTGTATCGCCCGATGCTTATCGTCAAAGAGAACTGACTGTATCTCACTCTTCTGCCCCATCTCCCTCTCCTCCCGCCTGGCCGCGGGCCGTCGGCTCACCAGGCGTCCCTTAACCGTTCTTGAGCGGCGACGCCACGCCCGGTTAAGGGACACGGCCTAATATCGGCGTATGCTAAAATTCATTTTGTCATAGGTCAATAATGACCGTCGGGAAAACCGTCAGCGAAATGTTTAACAGCATTCTTCAGCAGGCCATCAGCGGCAGTTTGCCCGCCGGCGCGGGATCTGGTGGTTTTTGGCGGGCCGCAGCCGCCGCCTTACAGGGCAAAATGATCCTTGCAGAAGCGCGGTATATCACCGTATAACATAGGCGGTTAAACAAGGAATGATGAATTTAAGGATATACCAATGAACAAGTTTTTATGCGTGGCCACCGCGCTCCTGATGACTTTCCCCGCCTTTGCCCGCCTGAACGCCCATGAAGAGGCGCGGATCGGCGCTATGCTGGAGGCGCTGGCGCAGCAGAAGACGCTGATCTTTATACGCAACGGCACGGAGCACAGCAGCGACGAAGCCGTATCGCATCTGCGCCTGAAGCTGAGTAACACCCGCAACCGTATCAACACCGCCGAACAGTTTATAGATAAAGTGGCGTCGTCATCATCGATAACGAAAAAGCCCTATATGGTGAGGATCCCCGGAAAAAGCGATGAGAAGGCCCAGCCCTATCTCCATGCGTTAATCACCGAAACGGACAAAACGCTCCAGTAACGCTTCCTCGTCAAACCCACCGCCCGGAAATGCGCTCGTTCGCAAAGCGTAAGGCGGGCCGAAAGTATGCCGGGCAGTGGCGTCCCTGCCCGGCATACTTTAAATCCCGGCTCCCTGAGTGAAGTGCTCCTCGCCGAAGACGCCGGTGGAGAGATAGCGATCGCCGCGATCGCAGATAATGGCCACCACGATCGCGCCGGGGTTGGCCCGCGCCACCCGCAGCGCCCCGGCCACCGCCCCACCGGAGCTGACCCCGCAGAAGATCCCCTCCCGCACCGCCAGCTCGCGCATGGCGTTTTCTGCCTCCCGCTGATCAATATCCAGCACCTGGTCCACCAGCGCGGCATCGAATATGCCCGGCAGATACTCCGCAGGCCAGCGGCGAATCCCCGGAATGCTGCTGCCCGCCTCCGGCTGCAGGCCGACGACGACAACCGGCTTTTCCTGCTGCCGGAGAAAGCGCGCCACCCCGGTAATGGTGCCGGTGGTGCCCATGCTGGAGACAAAATGGGTTATACGCCCGCCGGTCTGCCGCCAGATTTCCGGCCCGGTGGTGGTGTAGTGGGCATAGGGATTATCGGGATTATTAAACTGATCCAACAGCCGGCCCTCGCCGCGCCGGGCCATCGCCCGGGCCAGATCCCGCGCCCCTTCCATTCCCTGCTCCCGGGTGACCAGGATCAGCTCCGCGCCGTAGGCGCGCATCGCCGCCCGCCGCTCCTGGCTCATGTTGTCCGGCATCAGCAGCTTCATCCGGTAGCCTTTCAGGGCGGCGATCATCGCCAGCGCGATCCCGGTATTGCCGCTGGTCGCTTCGATCAGCACGTCGCCGGGAGCGATCTCCCCGCGCTTTTCCGCCTGCACGATCATCGACAGCGCCGCGCGATCTTTCACCGATCCCGCCGGATTATTCCCTTCCAGCTTGACCCAGATTTCACTACCGTTGTCCGGCGTCATTCGCTGCAGCTTTACCAGAGGGGTATTGCCAATTGTCTGTTCTAATGTGTTCACCAGCGCTATCCAATAAAAAGCCCGGCACGCAGCGCCGCCGGGCAAGAAACGTACGGCTAACCTATCAAGCGCTCTGCGCCAGGGCAAGCGCCTCATCGCCGTTTTCAATGCGCCGATCGCCGTGATATAAGCGCGCGTTGCCCAGGCCAATATATAACCGCTCGCCCCGCCCCGGCGCGTCATCGCCCTGCATCACCACCGACAGCGGCGCGTTGTACCACCCCAGCGGCTGCACGACTAATTGGGTGTAATGTCCCTTCGGGCTGGCCTCCAGCACCTGTACCGGCAGCGGCGAATCGAGGCTGGTGCGACGGCTGACGTCCACTTCCCACGGGCGCAGGAACAGATCCACCGGCCCCTGGTAAGCGGGCGTATAGCCCAGCGGCCAGCGATGGGCACCAACGTGGAACTGTCCGCCGCGCACGGTGCCCTGCAGGCGGTTAACCTCGCCCATAAACTCCAGCACAAAGCGGGTTGCCGGCTCGCGCCAGACGCGGTCCGGCGCGTCGACCTGCTCAATATTACCCTGGCTCATCACCACCACGCGATCCGCCACCTCCGTTGCCTCTTCCTGATCGTGGGTAACGAATACGCTGGTAAACTTCAGCTCCTCGTGAAGCTGACGCAGCCAGCGGCGCAGCTCTTTACGCACCTGAGCGTCAAGGGCACCGAACGGCTCGTCGAGCAGCAGAATCTGCGGCTCCACCGCCAGGGCGCGCGCCAGGGCCACGCGCTGCTTCTGGCCGCCGGAGAGCTGCGCCGGAAAGCGATCCGCCAGGTGGGCCAGCTGCACCATCTCCAGCAGCTTCATCACCTTCGCTTTAATAGCTCCGGCCCGCGGACGCTCGCGCTTAGGCAGCACCGTCAGACCAAAGGCGATATTGTCAAACACCGTCATATGGCGAAACAGCGCGTAGTGCTGGAACACAAAGCCAACCTTGCGCTCCCGGGCGTGCAGGCGGCTGACGTCCACGCCGTGGAAGCGGATATGCCCGCTGGTCTGATGCTCCAGCCCGGCAATAATGCGCAGCAGCGTGGTTTTACCGGAGCCGGACGGCCCCAGCAGGGCCACCATCTGTCCCGAAGAAATATCCAGCGAAATATCGTTCAGTACCTGAGTGCGACCAAAAGACTTTTTAATGCAGGCAATCTCAATGCTCATGGTTTTCCTCCCGCTGCGCACGCTTTTGCTGATTCTCCAGCCGCCACTGCAACAGACTCTTTAAAAACAGGGTGATAATCGCCATCAGCGTCAGCAGCGCGGCGGCGGTAAAGGAGCCAACGGTATTATAGTCCTGCTCCAGAAGTTCAATCTGCAGCGGCAGCGACAGGGTTTCGCCGCGAATCGAACCGGAGACCACCGACACCGCGCCGAACTCGCCGATGGCGCGGGCATTGGTCAGCACCACGCCGTAAAGCAGCGCCCAGCGGATGTTAGGCAGCGTCACCCGGCGGAACATCTGCCAGCCGGAGGCACCGAGCAGAATCGCCGCCTCGTCCTCGTGGCTGCCCTGGCTCAGCATCACCGGCACCAGTTCGCGCACCACGAACGGGCAGGTGACAAAAATGGTCACCAGCGCCATCCCCGGCCAGGAGAACATAATCTGCAGATTGTGCGCGTCCAGCCAGTCGCCCAGCGGGCCGTTGGAGCCGTAAAACAGCAGGTAGACCAGACCCGCCACCACCGGCGAAACGGCGAAGGGAATGTCCAGCAGGGTCAGCAGCAGCTGGCGTCCCGGAAAGGTAAAGCGCGTCACCAGCCAGGCCAGCAGCACGCCGAAGACCAGGTTCACCGGCACCGCGATTAGCGCAATCAGCACCGTCAGCCAGATGGCGTGCAGCATGTCGGGATCGGCGAGGTTCTGCAGAACCGGCAGCACTCCCTTGCTGAAGGCCTGCACAAAAATAAAGACTGTCGGCACCAGCAGGATAAACGCCGATACCAGCATTCCGGTGCCGATAAGCACCCATTTTCCCCAGTTGATCCGGGGCGCATCAAAATGCGTCAACCGCGCTACGCTCGCCATTAATGACCTACCACCCGCCGCCCATAGCGGCTTTGCAGAGTGTTGATAGAAAACAGCAGCAGCAGCGACGCGGCGAGGATCACCGAAGCGATGGCGCTGGCGGCCGGATAGTCAAACTCCTGCAGACGAACAAAGATCATCAGCGAGGTGACCTCTGTCTTCCACGCGATGTTCCCGGCGATGAAAATAACCGCGCCAAACTCCCCCAGGCTGCGGGTAAACGAGAGCGCCACCCCGGCAATCAGCGCGGGAGCCAGCTCCGGCAGCACCACCCGACGAAAGCTTTGCAGCCGCGTGGCACCGAGAGTTTCCGCCGCCTCTTCATACTCCGGCCCCAGATCTTCCAGCACCGGCTGGACGGTGCGCACCACAAACGGGATGCTGGTGAACGCCATCGCCACCGCAATGCCCAGCCAGGTGTAGGTGACCTTAATATCGATCTTCGCCAGCCACTCACCGTAGAAGCCGTTAAGCGAAAACAGCGAGGCCAGGGTCAGGCCCGCCACCGCCGTTGGCAGGGCGAAGGGCAGGTCCATCAGCGCGTCCAGCAGCGTGCGGCCGGGAAAGCGATAGCGGGTTAAGATCCACGCCATCAGCAGGCCAAACGCCCCGTTAAACGCCGAGGCCACCAGCGCCGCAAGCAGCGTCACTTTGTACGCCGCCACCACCTGCGGATTAGAAATAACCTCCCAGTACTGCTCAAGGCTCATCCGGGAGAGCTGCATCACCAGCGCGCTCAGCGGCAGCAGCAGGATCAGGCAGATAAACAGCAGGCTGGTGCCAAGGCTCAGGGTAAAACCGGGCAGAACCCGTCTGGATGAGACCGCAAACATTTATTTGCGCCCCGCCGCCAGCAGCCTGTCGAACTCGCCACCGCTGGCAAAATGGGTTTTCATCACCTCCGGCCACGGACCGAACTGCTCCTCCACGCGGAACAGCGCGGTCTGCGGAAATTTATCCTGCAGCTTGTCCATCAGCTGCGGATTGTTCACCCGGTAATAAAAGTCGGTAATGATGGCCTGGGCCTGCGGGCCGTAAAGCCAGTTCAGATAGGCTTTCGCCGCTTTTTCCGTTCCGTTGGCCTGGACGTTTTTATCCACCCAGGCCACCGGGAACTCGGCAAGGATATTGGTTTTCGGAATAACGACCTCAAAGCCCTGATCTTCATACTGTTTGCGGATATTATTCACTTCCGATTCGAAGCTAATCAGCACGTCGCCCAGCCCGCGCTCGGCGAAAGTGGTGGTTGCGCCGCGGCCGCCGGTATCGAACACTTCAACGTTCTTCAGAAACTGCGTCATGAAGCGCCCGGTTTTGGCTTTATCGCCGCCGTCAGCCTTGTCCGCCGCGCCCCATGCGGCGAGGTAGGTGTAGCGGGCATTGCCTGAGGTTTTCGGGTTCGGGAAAATCAGTTTTACATCGGAACGCACTAAGTCATTCCAGTCGTGGATATTTTTCGGGTTGCCTTTACGGACCAGGAATCCCATCGTGGAGTAAAACGGCGAACTGTTGTTGGGCAGGCGGCTTTGCCAGTCGGCGGGAAGCAGCCTGCCCCTGTCGTGGAGGATCTGCACGTCGGTCACCTGGTTATAGGTCACCACGTCGGCCTTCAGCCCCTGCAGAATCGCCAGCGCCTGCTTCGACGAGCCGGCGTGAGACTGCTTAATCGTCAACCTGTCGCCGCCGTTGTCTTTCGCCCACTGCTGTTCAAAGGGCGGGTTAAGGGCGGCAAACAGCTCGCGGGAAACATCGTAGGAGCTGTTGAGCAGCGCCGTCGCCTGTGCCTGCCCGGTCAGCAGCAGGATCGCCAGCAGCGTCAGAGAACGTTTTTTCAGGAAGTTAACGGCCATTGCGCACCCTTATAAATTTGATGACTTTCTTATAGCCATAGTATTTATAACCGGTGCAAAACAAGTAACGGTTTTATATATCGTTTGCTGATTTGAAAGTCGAAAAGAGAATAAGCGCCTGGCGAAGCTTTACTCCGCGCTCGTCGCACCCGCTGGCCGCGGGTTCAGGGATGGCGGGTTGTACGCTTCTGGAATAATGAGTTTGAGCATCATGAGGAGGCGGTGATGGAGAAAATACTTGCCCCTCACCCCGGCCCTCTTCCTGTGTACAGTCCGGGGAGAGGGCCAGGGCGAGGGAAGTCACTCACAGCGCCAGCAGCCGATCCAGCGACGGGGCAAAGTAGTAGCCGCCGGTCACCGGCCGGGTGAAGCGCAGCATAGCGTCTCGCTTGCCGTCGGCGTCGCCGAACATGCTCAGCAGCTGCTGCTCGATGTTGTACAGGCGCGCGCAGTAGGCGCAAAAATAGAGGCCGTGAGTGCCGCTGGCGGTGCCGTACGGCAGGCTCTGGCGCACGATCTTCAGCCCCTTACCCTCCTCTTTCAGATCGACCCGGGTCAGGTGCGAAGTCGCCGGACGCGCATCGCCGTCGATCTCTTCATTAGCCGCTTTAGTACGGCCAATCATCATCTCCTGATCGTGGATGCTCATCCGGTCGAGCTGCTGCAGGTTGTGCTCCCAGCGCTGAACCAGCACGTAGCTGCCGCCCGCGTCGACGCCGTCGTTAATCACCGCCACGCTGCGGCGGGTCTCCTCCCCTGCCGGGTTTTCCGTGCCGTCAACGAAGCCGCTAAGGTCGCGATCTTCCACCCAGCGGAAGCCGTGCACTTCCGATTTCACCTCAATGCAGTCGCCAAAGGCCTCCATTGCCGCCCGGGCGATGGAGAAGTTGACGTCGTGGCGCAGAGAGAGAATATGGATCAGCACGTCGTGCTGGGTAGCCGGTGCCAGACCGTTGCCGTAGCCGGGATACGCCTTCAGCTCGTCTGCGCCGGTCCCGCCGCTGAGGGCGTGCCAGACGCGGTGGCCGAACGCCACCACCGCCCCGGACTGAGCCTCAGGAAATGCCGCGTCGAAGGTCGCCAGCTTATCGACAAAAATTTTACTGGCCGCGCGCAGGGCGTCGATATCCCCTTTCACGCTGGCTTCAATCCAAATCGCCGCCCGGCAATGTTCCGGCAAAATGCCGCTCTGAACCTGAGACATTGTTCCTCCTGAAAATGAAAATGCCACGGCTTGTGGCATTGATGGCGCTATTGTAGCGATCTTTTCAGCGAGGCGGCTTGTCCGGGCGCAAATTAACGACGCCAGACAATTTTGCTAATCGTCCACAATCTCAGGGCGTCATCGGAGGGCATCAGCCCCTCCGGACCGCGCCACTGGCCGGTAAACAGATAGCTGACGTGCTGACTTCCCTCGGCCCGACACTCCACCGCGCCGCGATCGTCGCCGGTGGCCGGCTGGCAGTTGCCGAAGGCTTTACTGTAGAGATCGCCGAAGGGCGTGCCGATGGCTCCCCCCGCCCCGGCTTCAATATCCTTGTCAAGCACGTCGATGCGGCTGATGGCCTCTTCGTCGCCGTGGATCACCATCGCCACGTTGTCATCCTTCATCGCCTCAAAAAAGCGCACCACGGTGCCGTTAGCGGTTTTCATGCCGCCGCGCAGGCGATAGTCACCGTCCAGCGCATCGGCAATGGCCTGCTCTTCCAGCGGCGTGTCGGCGGTGAGCTCTCCGACGCCCTGCTCCGTCACCTCCGTCGAGGAGCCAAACCAGTTCCACGGATTGGCGGCGGACCAGTTGACAGACGAGAGCGTTGAGCAGCCGCTCAGCACCAGCGGCATTACGCATAAAGTCAAACGCAGCGATTTCATCACACATCCTTCTTAATTAATAAACGTTGCTTTGAGTGCGGCGTCGCTAAAAAGTGCCGTTACTCCTTTTGCGGAATAAAGCAGGCGCGCAGCCGCCGGTTGGTCAGCAGCCAGAACAGCGCAACGCAGTCGGCCACTACCAGCGCCAGGCCCGCGCCGTTGACCGGATCGCCGGTCAGCCACAGCGTCGGCTGCCAGCAGAGCAGCGCCAGCTGCGCCAGAACCAGCAGTGGCCACAGGGCGCGCCACGCGCCGGGCCAGCCGGCGCGCCTGCCGCTGAGCAAAAAGGCCAGCACCGCCGGCAGGCCGGGGAGCAGCCCCAGCCAGAAATTCTCGCTGTCGGGATAAAACAGGTTCAGCAGCGCGCTTCCCTGCTCGCGGGAAGCGCCTGCGATGACAAACAGCACCCAGGTGCGCGCCTGCAGCAGCAGGACGCCCCAGAACAGCAAGGGCAGGCGCAGCCTGCCGTGGCCGTCATAATCGGCGGGGTGAAAGTCAATACTCTTCATCTTCGATCAGACGTTTCCCCAGGCTCAGCGCGTCCGAATGCTCATAGCCCAGGCGCTCATACATGCCGAGCACCATCTCGTTATCTTCCGGCACTTTAATCTGGATGGTCGGGCAGCCGCGGGCAATGAGCTTTTTCTCCAGCCGGTTAAGCAGGGCGTTGGCGATCCCGCGGCCGCGATACTCAGGGTGTACGCCAAGGTAGTATGCCGAACCACGGTGGCCGTCATAGCCGCCCATCACCGTGCCAACCACTTCGCCGTTGACCTCGGCGACGAGAAACAGGCTGACGTCATGGTGCATTTTACGTTCAATATCCATTTCCGGATCGTTCCATGGACGCAGCAGATCGCAGCGCTCCCAGAGGGTGATCACCTCTTCGAAATCTTCCTGACGAAAAACACGTATTTCCATGGCACTGGCTACCTTCTGGCGGGTAAAAACCCTGATTATGGCGTGAACCGCCGCGTTAGCCAATATCTGACGCGAAACGGCGAAAAAAGTGGCATAATGGCGGGCTGACGCTTATTGAAATGAAAAGTATCCCCTAAATAATTCGAGTTGCATGACAAAACGCAGCGCGTTTTGAACAGCCGTAGCGCTGGCCCCGAAGGGGTGAGGCCGCGGGCCGAATCACGCGGCAAGTGAGCGACAAATTCGTCAGGAACGAATTTGAACGGCTACAGGCCGCCTTCGGTGAGGGACAAGGATGTCCCTCATTCATTCCCGGGAGCATAGTAAACTATGTGACCGGGGTGAGCATCAAATCTGTCGGGAGCAGATTTGAACGCCGCGCAGCGGCGGCCCGTCAGGGCGAGTCTCATGGATGAGACGAGTAACCCGTAGCCAACGCGCATGCAGCTTGAAGTATGACGGGGGTAAAACAATTATTACCCACCGCAGTCGTAACGGATGACGCGATACGATATAACATCTGGAACTTAGTATTTACAACTCAGGCCGTATGAGCACTTTTAAACCGCTAAAAACTCTCACTTCGCGCCGCCAGGTGCTGAAAGCCGGGCTGGCCGCCCTGACGCTGTCGGGCCTCCCCCACGCCGCCGCGAAGCAGGAAGCGCTGAAGACCCGCAGCGGGCACAGCGCGAAAACCCCAAAAAAGTCGGCTAAGCGTGTCGTGGTACTCGATCCCGGCCACGGCGGCATCGACACCGGAGCCATCGGCCCCGGCGGCGCGAAAGAAAAACACGTCGTGCTGGCGATCGCCAAAAACGTGCGGACCATCCTGCGCAGCCAGGGCATTGACGCGCGCCTGACGCGCTCCGGCGATACCTTTATTCCGCTCTATGACCGCGTCGAAATCGCCCACAAGCACGGCGCGGATCTGTTTATGTCCATTCACGCCGACGGCTTTACCAACCCCGGCGCGGCGGGTGCTTCGGTGTTTGCTCTCTCCAACCGCGGGGCCAGCAGCGCCATGGCAAAGTACCTCTCCGAGCGCGAAAACCGCGCCGACGAGGTGGCGGGAAAAAAGATCACCGATAAAGACCACCTGCTCCAGCAGGTGCTGTTCGATCTGGTACAGACCGACACCATTAAGAACAGCCTGACGCTGGGCTCACATATTCTGAAGAAAATTAAGCCGGTGCACCGTCTGCACAGCCGGACCACGGAACAGGCGGCCTTTGTGGTGCTGAAATCGCCGTCGATCCCCTCGGTGCTGGTAGAGACGTCCTTTATCACCAACCCCGAAGAGGAGCGGCTGCTGGGCAGCACGGCGTTCCGCCAGAAAATCGCTACCGCCATCGCCAACGGCGTGGTCAGCTATTTCCACTGGTTTGATAACCAGAAGGCCCACGCGAGGAAGCGCTCATGACAACGCCTGACGCCCGTCGCGTAAAAGCGTATCTGCTCGGCCTGCAGGAGGCCCTCTGCCAGCAGCTTTCCGCCGTGGACGGCGCGACCTTTGTCGAGGAGAGCTGGCGGCGCGAGGCGGGCGGCGGCGGACGCAGCCGGATCCTGCGCGGCGCGGTGTTTGAACAGGCGGGGGTAAACTTTTCCCATGTTCACGGCGAGGCGCTGCCCGCCTCCGCTACCGCCCACCGTCCTGAGCTGGCGGGCCGCAGCTTTGAGGCGATGGGCGTGTCGCTGGTGGTGCATCCGCAAAATCCCTACGTTCCCACCAGCCACGCCAACGTGCGCTTTTTCATCGCCGAAAAGCCGGGGGCCGGGGCGGTCTGGTGGTTCGGCGGCGGCTTTGATTTAACGCCCAGCTACGGCTTTGCGGAGGATGCCGTTCACTGGCACCGCACCGCGCGCGATCTCTGCCAGCCGTTTGGCGAAGACCTTTACCCGCGCTATAAAAAGTGGTGCGACGACTACTTTTTCCTCCGGCATCGCAACGAGCAGCGCGGCATCGGCGGGCTGTTTTTCGACGATCTGAATACCCCGGACTTCGACCGCTGCTTTGCCTTTATGCAGGCGACAGGCAACGGCTTTACCGATGCATATCTGCCCATCGTCGAACGGCGCAAAGAGATGGCCTGGGGCGAGCGGGAGCGCGCTTTTCAGCTCTATCGCCGGGGCCGCTACGTGGAGTTCAACCTGGTGTGGGATCGCGGCACCCTGTTCGGCCTGCAAAGCGGCGGCCGCACCGAGTCGATTCTGATGTCGATGCCGCCGCTGGCGCGCTGGGAATATGACTATCAGCCGGAAGCGGGCAGCCCGGAGGCGGCGCTGAGCGATTTTCTGCGCCCGCGCGACTGGGTATAAACGCGCCGTCCCCCGCCCCCTACATCCAGCGGCGCAGCCGCTGATGCAGCGTCACCGAAGGCTTCTCAGCGAACAGCTGCTGATAGTCGGTGGCGAACTGCCCGAGATGCCAGAATCCCCACTGCATGGCGGCCTCTTTTACCGTTGCGCTTCGTGACCACGGGCTTATCAGCTCCCGGCGCACCGCGTTAAGGCGAATGCGCTTCAGCCACGCATTCGGGCCAATTCCCAGAATGGCGTGCCAGGCATTCTGCAGCGTGCGGCGGCTGACGTGCAGCTGGTTGCAGAGATCGAGCACCGTCAGCGGCTCCGTCATATTCTCCAGCACATACTCCCTGGCGCGCGTCAGTAGCCTGCGGTATCCCTGATGGCTGATGCTCTCGGCGGTGTTGATCGGCTGCGCCTCTTCCAGCATCGCGCCCATCGCCAGCAGCAGATTATCCCCCAGCACCTTGCGCACCGCCACCTGCTGCAGGCGATCCGGATTCTCGCTGAAGGTCGCCAGCGCCTGCTGGACGAAACCCCACAGCGCCGCCTTGTGCTGCGCCGGAACCTCCAGCGCCGACTGGCTGCGCAGCATATGCAGCACCCGCTCCGGATGGTGCAGAAACGCGGCATGGCGGGAGATAACCTCCTCAGAGATCACCACCCCAAGAATGGTGTAGTCATCCGGCGTATTCAGCTCAAACTCCGTTCCGCCGGGGCGGGTGGCGATCTCGGCGCTGCCGAGGCACTGGGAGCCGATAAACCCCTGTTCGCCGCGCGCCGCCGGAATACCGAACCAGAAGGAGTTCGGCCACACCAGGCAGGACTGGCGCAGCGCCAGGCCGGTGTATTCCCGGAACACCTGGATCTCGTCGAGCAGAATTTCCGTGAACTCGCCGTGAAATTTTCCCGGATGCAGCTGATCGTAAATCTGCTGCCAGGCGGTGATGGTCAGGGCGTGCTCATAGACATCCGTGGTCTGCCGCTGATGCACATTATCCACTTCGACCAGCGGCGTAAGCTTAACGTCTTCGGGCAATGCTTCATGATAAAGATGGTGCAAGTTGGCTGTACGGGTCTTTTTCATGATCTTTTTCGCCGGGAGCGGCAGACGATGCCATCAGGCAAACGCACAAATCATTGCCTGACGGACCGCCCGTTCGCGCCCCGACGCCTCCGACTGGTTAATGTTTTAAGCGGTAGCGACTGCTGCGTTTCCGCAATGCTCCGTCAGAAAAGAGCTGTTCCAGAATCGTTCGGGCTTTATCAAGCGACCAGCCAAAGTGCGCGGCCACCTCCCCCGCCGTCATGCCCTGACGCACCGACGCCAGCAGCGTCAGCAGCGCCGCGCTGGATTCAGGGGCAGCAACCTCCGGCGGCTTTCCGGGCGGCTTTCCGGGCGGCGCAGGCGCGCGCTTAAAGCCGCCGATCAGCCATTGGGTATCCACTTCCGGACGGCCGATTTCCCTACGGCTGATGACCTGCCCCGTACGCCGGGCCGCGGCGCTTCCGGCGTCCAGCGCCGCACGACACGCCGCCAGATCGCCCTCCACCACCAGCGTCAGCCTGCCGGGATCGAGCACCTCATGGCTGAGCAGGCGCACGTTGGCGGCCTTCAGCATGGCGTCCGCCGCGTCAACGGCGGCGACCATACCGTCCACTTCCAGTAGTCCCAGTGCGTTGATCATCGCCACCTCCGTTACGCCCGCTGGACCGGGCTGCGGGCGATATCCAGCACCGCCCCGGTAAAGGCGGTGCAGGCGGCCTTACAGGCGGCCTGGCTGCCGGTCAGGAACGCCGCCGCATAGTTGGTTTCCGACGGCGGCGGCACCCAGACGGCCAGTTGGACGTCGGCGGACTTCATCGCCGCGTCGATGCCAAACGTCGCCTCCAGCGGCGGAGCCACCAGATAGGCAAGCGGATCGCCAGGCGTACAGCCGGCGGAGGCCGAAAGGTACGATCCGCTGCGCGAAACCACGTGCGCCAGAAACGCCGTATCCTGCGCGTCATTGGCCCACTGGAAGGCCGCCCCGCTCTCAATATGCGCCACCATGGCGTCCAGTCCGGCGCGCACTTCCGCCGGGTTCGGTCCGCCCAGCATAATCATCACCTCTCCGGCGGTGGGCGACGGTCCGTGGGCCGCCCCGGCGTACAGCGAGCGGCCGAACACCACCTCCACCATCGCCTGTTTGGTCGCCTCGTCGGCGGCGATATAGGCCACGTCATCGGAATCCACCGTAATCAGGCCGAGGCTACGAATATGCGGCGGCAGCTTAAGCTCCCGCGCAAATCCGTCATTCACGGAGGCAATTACGCGCATGGCGCAGACCGAGGGTCGAATCAAATCTAGTGCTGGCATGTTGCCTCCTTAACGGGTCATATTGATGCCGGACGCCTTCTGCTCCAGCATACGTTTGGCCAGATCCACGATAACCGCCGCGGCCTCCACCGGCGGCGTACCGCCCTGGTGGATGTTGGAGATACAGGTGCGGTCCGCCTCGACGGTGGTGGCCACCTGCGGCGAGTAGACGGCGTAGCAGGAGAGGCTCTCCGACTGCCCCAGCCCCGGACGTTCGCCCACCAGCAGGATAACCACCTTCGCGCCGAGAATTTCGCCAATCTGATCCTCAATCTTCACCCGGCCGTAGCGGACGAAGAACGGCGTGCCCACCTTCAGCCCGGCCTGCTTCAGCCCGGCGAGCAGCGGCGGCAGGATCTCCTCATAGTTGGCGGTAATCGCATCGGTAGAGAGGCCGTCGGAGACCACCACCTGCACGTCCGGGTTCATGACGCAGTGGGCCTTCAGCGTCTCAACCCCCTCCTGGCTCAGGCGGCGGCCCAAATCCGGCCGCGTCAGATAGCGGTTTTTGTCACCGATCTCCGAGCGCACCTCCAGCAGCCCCTGGGCCTGCACCCACGCCTCCGGCACCTCTTTGAGCACCGTGTCCTTCGAGCGGGAGTGGTCGGCGAGAAAGCGCAGCAGCGCCTGGGTGCGCGGGCGCGGCCCGGCCCGGCCGGTGCAGACGCGGGCCGCGGTGCTGCGCCGCAGCTCGGTCAGCACTTCGGCCCGATGCGGATGCTCCACGCCAATCCACGCCTTCGCCTCCGCCGAGCCTAAATCCAGCGCGCAGCTTTCGGCCGGGGTGACGGCGGCGGCGGAATGCGCTCCGTCACCGGGCTGCGCCGACGACGCGGCGGGCTGCGGCGCTTCCTGCCCCATTGACGCCATCACGCTGCGCACAATTTCTTCAATCTGTTTTTGATCCATCGTCTTATCTCCGCGTCATCAGAAGAACAGTGACGGATCGCCCGCCCGCTTGGTCAGGCGACCGTTTGCCATAATGCCCATCGTCTCCAGCCAGCGCTCAAACTCCGGCGACGGGCGCAGGTTCAGCAGCTGACGCACGGTGGCGGTATCGTGGAAGGCGGTGGTCTGATAGTTGAGCATGATGTCGTCGCCGAGCGGCATGCCCATGATGTAGTTGCAGCCGGCGGTGGCGAGCAGAATCATCAGGTTTTCGTTGAGGTTCTGGTCGGCGTCGGCGTGGTTGGTGTAGCAGCAGTCGCAGCCCATCGAAATGCCGCTCAGCTTGCCCATAAAGTGATCTTCTAAGCCCGCGCGAATGATCTGCCGGTCGTTGTAGAGATACTCCGGCCCGATAAAGCCCACCACCGTATTAACGAGGAACGGATCGTAGTGCCGCGCCAGGCCGTAGTTGCGCGCCTCCATCGTCACCTGATCGGCACCGAAGTGGGCGTCCGCCGACAGCGCCGAGCCCTGGCCGGTTTCAAAATAGAGGCAGTTCTCCCCGGCGATGCGGTTAAATTCCGCGCCGACGGCGCGCGCTTCATCGAGCATCGCCAGCTCGACGCCGAACTCCTTTAAGCCCTTTTCGCTGCCGCAGATGCTCTGGAAGATAAGCCCCCCCGGCGCGCCGCGACGAATGGCCTCGATCTGGGTGGTCACATGCGCCAACACGCAGCCCTGGGTGGGGATGTTAAACTTGTCGATCACCCCGTAGACGGTGTCCAGCACCCGACTCAGGTTTTCCACGTCGTCGGTCACCGGGTTAACGCCGATCACCGCGTCCCCCGCGCCAAACGACAGCCCTTCGTAGATCTGCGCGGCGATGCTCTGCACGTCGTCACGGGTATCGTTCGGCTGCAGGCGGCAGCTGAAGGTACCCGGCAGGCCGATGGTGGTGTTGGCTTTCTTAATCACCGGCATCTTCTTGCCGCCGTAGATCAGATCGGCGTTGGAGCAGATCTTCGCCACCGCCGCCACCACTTCCGAGGTCAGCCCTTTGCGGGTGAAGGCGATGTCGTCAACGGAGGTTTCATCGCTCAGTATGTACTCGCGCAGGTCGCTGATGGTCCAGTTCTTGATCCGGTTATAGGCGGTTTCGTTGACGTCGTCCTGAATCAGGCGCGTCACGCAATCCTCCTCATAGGGGATCACCGGGTTATTGCGAATATCGGCCACCGTCATGTCGGAGAGTACCTGTTTCGCCGCCACCCGCTCCTGGGAGCTTTGCGCCGCCACGCCCGCCAGCACATCCCCCGAACGCAATTCGTTGGCCTTCGCCAGCACCTCTTTAACATCCTTAAATTGATAAACATTGCCGAACAATGTGGTTTTTAGCTTCATAAGTCGTTCCCTCAGGAAGGAAATGCGAGTGATTTCACCGTTACCGGCACAACCGAACCGCCAAAAAGAGGCGTACCAATGTCGATATAGTCCCCCGCATGGACGGTAACCTCGTCAATAACCGCCAGCGGGCGTTGCGGCAGCCGGGGGCGCAGCAGCATCCCCAGAGCCTTGCCAAAGTCCTGCCCGGCCACCAGCAGCAGGGGGTGAGGGCCAGGAAAGCGCGCCACAAAGGCCAGCAGCGCCTCGATAACCGTCAGCAGCGCGGCGTAGCGCGCCGGAAGCGAGGCGGGCAGCGCCAGCACATAGGCGTCGGCCTGCGGGTCCAGATCGAGCTGAATCAGCGCCTGCCGCCAGCCCTCCGCCAGGTTCTCGCTCTCCGCCGGGATCGCCACCGGCAGATTGCGCAGCGGCAGCGCCACATCCGTAAGAAAGATGGTGCTGCCGGAAAGCGACAGGGTATGCGCTCCGGCACCAATCACCGTGGCGCGCACGGTCTGCGCCGGAAACTGCACGTTCATCTCCCGCAGCCGCGGATGTTCGTGCAGCGCCGTCGCCAGCAGCGGCCCGACGTCGGAAAAGCAGAACGGGTCCGCAGGCTGGTGGCGGTAGCACTCGCCGACGCCGCCGGAAAGGGTGATGGCGTCGGGGGGCGCTCCCGCCGGCAGCGGCGCGGTCTGCAGCAGGGTTTGCGCCAGCGGAGAGAGCGCCCCGTCAATCACCTCAACGATCAGCCCCGCCATCCGACGCGCCACCTGCGCCAGCTGCCCGGCGCTCAGCGCCCGGGCGCAGGTGCCGGGGCCAAACACCTCATCGACGATCGTCTGGCCCGGCGGATGCGCATAAACCACCCGCCCCTGGCCGTCGGTCTCCAGCAGCCGCCCGCCGACGTTCAGGCAGGCGGTGCCGCCGATCTTTCCGGCCTCAAACAGGGCGTAGTTGGCGGTGCCGCCGCCGATGTCGATATTGAGCACCCGGCACATCCGCCGGGCCGAGAGGGCCTGCGCCCCCGCGCCCTGGCCGGCGATGATCGACTCCAGGTGCGGCCCGGCGCTGGCCACCACAAAATCACCCAGCGACTGTGAGAGCGCCAGCACCGCCGGCCGGGCGTTGCGGGTCTTCGCGCTTTCGCCGGTGATGATGATCGCCCCGGAGTCCACCGCTTCCGGGGCCACGCCCGCGGCCTGATACTGGGCCAGAATCAGCGCCCTCAGCTCCGCCTCCCTCAGCCCTCCCTCTCTGTCGACGGGGGTGAAGAAGACCGGGCTTTGCCAGCTGATTTCGCGTTTGACGAACTCATAGCGCGGCACCTGCGACACCGCCGCCCGGTTCACCAGCTCAAGGCGCGAGAAGATCACCTGGGTGGTGGTGGTGCCGATATCAATGCCGACGCTCAGCAGCCGCCGGGTGTTCACGGCCGCGCCTCCGCCTGCTCCGCCGCCGCCGTCGCCCGCTCGTCCTTCGGCACCAGCAGCATCGCCACGCCGATGGCCGTCACCCCGCCGATCAGCTTGCCGACGATCATCGGGAAAATCATGGCGTTCATGTTGGCGGCGGCGAAGCCCAGGTGGTCGCCCAGCGCAAAGGCGGCAGAGACGGCGAAGGCGCAGTTGATTACCTTGCCGCGGGTGTCCATCTGCTTCATCATGCCGAACATCGGGATGTTGTTGGCCAGGGTCGCCACCATGCCGCCCGCCGCCATGTTGTTGATTTTCAATAGCCCGCCGACGCGCATCAGCGGCTTCTCAAACCAGCGGGTCAGCAGCAGCACCATCGGATAAGCGCCCAGCAGGACGCAGGAGATCGAGCCGATCACCTCGATGGCGCGCATCACTTCGCCGGGCCGATCGCCAGGCGACATAAAGATCGGATCGAGTCCGGGGATCAGATCCCAGCCGAGCAGAAACTTGATCACCGCCGCCGCCAGACCGAGGGTGATCAGCGCCACGAGGAACTTAGCGAAGATCTGAAAGCCGCTAATCATCTTTTCCGGAATAAACTTCAGGCCCAGCGCCACCAGCACCGCGACGATAATCACCGGGATCATATTCATCAGGATCAGCGCGAAGGTGAACTCCACCGGCTGACCGTTAACCTCCACGCCGGAGTACATGGCCACCAGCCCGCCCGCGATGCAGCCGATCGGAATGGTGACGATACCCGCCAGCACGCCAAGCGCCAGGTAACGGCGGTCGGATGGCTCAATAATCCCCAGCGCAACCGGGATGGAAAAGACGAGTGTCGGCCCCATCATCGCCCCCAGAATCAGGCCGGAATAGAGCCACGCCGCCACGTCGCCTCCCGCCAGCTCTTTGGCGAGGAAGAAGCCGCCCATATCGCAGGCCAGCAGCGTTCCGGCGAACATCGACGGGTTGGCACCAAGCATTTCATACAGCGGGATAATCACCGGCCCGAGCAGCTTCGCCAGCACCGGTGCCAGGGCGGTCATGCCGACCATCGCCAGCCCCAGCGCCCCCATCGCCATAAATCCCTCTTCAAACTGGCCGCCGGCCCCCTCGATGCTCTTGCCAAAGCGGCCGAGGAAGCGCGCCGAACCGCCGAACTGCGCCAGGATCCTGTCCACGGCGGCGATCAGCATAAAGAACATCATGATGTACATGATGATTTCGTTAATTCCCATTGCGTTATCTCCGTTTGTCAGGCCCTGCCGGGCAGAACGCCTCCTTCCCGGAGGGCGGCGCGCGGCCCGGTAGCCTGGTTATGCCGCCGCGTAGAGTTCGATAATCTGCTCGCGGGTGGCGGTTCGGGGGTTGCCGCGCAGACAGATATCGTCCAGCGCCGCCTGCGCCCACTCCTCAAAGTGCTCGCGACGGGCACCGACGTCGGCCAGCCGCTTCGTCAGCCCGACGTCGGCAATCAGCCCGCTAACGGCCTCAATCGCGCCGCGGTCATCGCATTTCCTGTTGGTGAGCGCCCGCCCGAGATGGCAGAAGCGCTCGCGGCACACCAGCCGGTTAAAGCTCATCACCCCTGGCAGCAGGATGGCGTTGGCCTGGCCGTGCGGGATATGCAGCGCGGCACCCGGCGGATGGGCCATCGCGTGGCACAGCCCCAGCCCGGCGCTGGAAAAGGCCATTCCCGCCATGCAGGAGGCCAGCAGCATGCTCTCCCGCGCCGCCAGATCCTGGCCGTAGCCCACCGCCTTCGGCAGCGCCTGGCCGATGGTCGCTATCGCGCCAAGGGCGAGGCTGTCGGTAAACGGCGAAGCGCCAAGGGCGCTCCAGGCCTCCACCGCGTGGGTCAGGGCGTCGATCCCGGTCATCGCCGTCACCTGCGGCGGCACGCCCTCGGTCAGGGCGGCGTCGAGGATCGCCAGATCCGGCATCAGCAGGGGGTGTGCCAGCACCTGCTTGCGCCCGCTCGCAGCATCGATAATCACCGTCACGTTGGTGGTTTCGGAACCGGTTCCGGCGGTGGTCGGCACCGCCATCAGCGGCAGACGGGGGTGCAGAACGCTCCGTTCGGTCATGTCGGCCAGGGTCTGCTCGGGGTTGGTAGCCAGCAGCGCCACCGCCTTCGCCGCGTCGAGCACCGAGCCGCCGCCGAAGGCCAGCACGCCGTCGCACCCGGCCTCCCTGAGCTGCGCCACCGCCGTGCAGACGTCGGTGATGCACGGCTCCCCCGCCGGACACGGCCAGAGGGTCATCGCCACACCCTTCATCCCCAGACTGCGCGCCAGCCCGGCGGTCATGCCCGCCCGGTGCAGGAAGCCGTCAACCATCACAAACAGATGCGTTAAGCCCCGGATCCGCGCCTGCTGGCCGCAGGCACCGATCGCCCCGAGGCCGCACAGAATCACCGGCGGCACGCTGAAGGTTTTCACCCGCTGCAGGTTCAGGGTGTCAAACGCCTGGTACAGCGCGCTCTGCAGTTCAGCTTGCATAGATCCCCTCCGCTTTCTCTTTCCCACCGCAGGCGATTGCCAGCGGGGTCATAAACAGGCTGTGCTGCGGCAGATGCACCCGCAGTTGCGGGAAGCGCTTGCGAAACAGCTCGCCCACCCCAGGCTGCATACAGGCACCGCCCGCCAGCCACAGATCGGCGATCCCCTGCCCTTCAATGTGGCGGGCAACAATCTCCGCCATTTTTTCGTAGACCGGCTTCACTACCGGCCAGATCTCCCCGGCGTTGCTGCGCTTGTAGCGCTCCGCCTCTTCGAGGCTGATGCGTCGGTTGCCGGCCAGGGTCAGGGAGATGTGGTGCCCGCCGGTGGCCTCATCCGCCGAGTAGATCACCTCTCCCCGCCTGACGATGGCGATCCCGGTGGTGCCACCGCCGATATCCACCACCCCCGCGTTATCCAGCCGCAGCAGATCCGCCACCGCGGTCGGCTCATCCAGCACCTGGCTGACTTCCAGCCCGGCGGACTCCAGCACGTTGATGGAGATACGCGGGTCGGTGCCCGGCGGAAACGAGGTGGCCGCATGGCTGAAGCGGCGGCCCAGCCGCTGCTCAAGCGCATCAAGATGGTGGCGCACGAGGGTGACGGCACCGAAGAAATCCCAGACGATGCCGTCGCGCACCACGTCGGCCCAGTCGAGGCATACCGCCACCGGCTCGCCTTCGCCGTCCACCACCATCGACACCACGTCGCAGGTGCCCAGGTCAACGCCCAGCCACAGCGGCGAGTCGCTTTGCCCCGGCGGCTGGTTGCACAGCTCTGCGGCCTTTTGCAGCCTGGGGGCGAGCCAAAGTTGTTCGTCTTGCGCCATCTCTTTCTCCGTATAGCCCGTCCGCAGGCAGCCCGGACCCGGCCAGCGCGCAGGAGCCGAAGCGTACAGGCAGTACGCGAGGGGTATTCGCCGCGCGGCCCGGGGCCAAAATGCCAGATAACATACGGCTATTAAACGATGCGAAACGCATCCACCAGCACACAGCGACGCAGGCGCACAAAGGTGCGCGCGCTGGTCACCCCTTCCCCGGTCGGCGTGGTAATCGTCATGGTGGTCCAGCCCTCTCCGCCCAGCCCCAGCCCGGCGATGCACGGCCCGTTCTTGACGAAAATGCTGGTATCGATGGCATTGGCCATCCGGTTCATGTTGTCGATATTGCGCGAGTGCATCGCCGCCGTGTGGTGACAGCCGCCCTCCAGCCGCACCGCCAGCGCGATGGCCTCCTCGACGTTGGCCGCCCTGACCACCGGCAGCACCGGCATCATCAGCTCGGTGACCGCAAAGGGGTGGGTGGCGGGCGTTTCAACGAACAGCAGGCGCGTCTGCTCCGGCACGTTCAGGCCAATGGCCGCGGCGATTTTCGCGGCGTCGCGTCCCACCCAGTCGCGGCTGACGGTGCCTTTGCCGCGCTCGTCGATATTCTTCAGCAGCAGCGGCTGCAGCCGCTGCGCCTGCTCCTGAGTAAGCCTCACCGCCTGCTGGCTCTCCATCAGGCGCATCAGTTCGTCGGCAACGCCGTCGACGACGATCAGCACCTTTTCGTCGGCGCAGATAATGTTGTTATCGAAGGAGGCTCCCTGAACGATTGACCGGGCGGCGCGCGCCAGGTCGGCGGTTTCATCCACCACCACCGGCGGGTTGCCGGCACCGGCGGCGATCAGCCGCTTGTCGGTGTGCCTGCGGGCGGCGTCGACCACCGCCTCGCCGCCGGTCACCACCAGCAGGCCGATGCCCGGATACTTAAACAGCCGCTGGGCGGTCTCAATGTCGGGGTTCGCGACGGTCACCAGCAGGTTTTCCGGCCCGCCCGCCGCCACTATCGCCCGGTTGAGCAGCGTAATCGCCCGCTGCGACACCTTCTTCGCCGCCGGATGGGGGGCGAACACCACGCTGTTGCCCGCGGCGATCAGGCTGATGGCGTTGTTAATCACCGTCGCCGCCGGGTTGGTGGAGGGCGTTACCGACGCCACCACGCCCCAGGGCGCGTTCTCGATCAGCGTCAGGCCGTTATCGCCGGTCAGCACCTGCGGCGACAGGCACTCCACGCCCGGCGTGCCGCGCGCCTGGGCGACGTTCTTGGCGTATTTATCCGCCACCCGCCCCATCCCGGTTTCGCTAACCGCCAGCTCGGCTAACTCCCGGGCGTGCGCTTCACCCGCTTCGCGAATGGCCTGGATCGCAAGCTGGCGCATCGCCACGCTGCCCAGCGCCTGCCGGGCGACCTTTGCCGCCGCCACCGCGTCATCCAGGGAGGCAAAAACGCCCGCGTCATGAACGGCATCGTCCGGACGGCTGCCCTCCTTCATCTTCAGCAGCACCGCTTTTACCACCTGCTCAATATCCTGTTGATTCATGATTTTCTGCCCTATTTATGGAAGGTTACCTTGCCGCCGGTCACCACTTCGTCGACGATGCCGATCACGCACAGATCGACCGGCGATCCCTCATGACGGTGCGCCTGGCGGGCGGAGCTGCCGCTGACCAGCAGCACCCACTCGCCGGTGCCAGCGCCAATGCTGTCGATGGCCACGGCGCACTGCCCGTCGGGCTGCCCCCCGGCGTTAATCATTTCCACCATCAGCAGCTTGTCCTGCGCCAGCCCCTGATGGCGAACGGTACAAACAATCTGCCCCGTGACGACCGCCAGCTTCATTTCCGCCTCCGTGGGTAAGTTATGCCACCATCCCGCGGGCCGGTCAGGCCTGGTGCCCGCCGGCTCCGCAGGCCCTGCTTAGAGAGTGCCGTCGCCCTTCAGGCCGATGGGGAACACCTCTTCCAGATCGCCGTGCGGACGCGGGATCACGTGAACGGAAACCAGCTCGCCGATGCGCTGCGCCGCTGCGGCACCGGCGTCGGTTGCCGCCTTACAGGCCGCCACGTCGCCGCGCACCATGGCGGTGACCAGACCGCCGCCAATTTGCTTCACGCCGACCAGCTTGACGCGCGCGGCTTTTACCATGGCGTCGGAGGCCTCAATCAGCGCAACCAGGCCCCGGGTTTCAATCATTCCTAATGCTTCCATTGTGTTTTCCTCTCATTAAGGGGGTCCAGAACGGGACCGTTTATTCAACCCGCGTTTGCGCGCGGCTCTCACCGCTGGCGTCAGCCTGCCGCGATGCGGCGGCCGTCAGCGCCAGTTCGATAATTTCCTGTACGCTGCAGCCCCTTGAGAGGTCGTGCAGCGGTGCGGCCAGCCCCTGAATCAGCGGGCCGACGGCGCGATAGCCGCCCAGGCGCTGGGCGATTTTGTAGCCAATGTTGCCCGCCTCCAGCGACGGAAAGACCATCACGTTGGCGCGGCCGTGCAGGGGACTGTCCGGCGCTTTCTGGGCTGCCACCTCCGGCACGAAGGCGGCGTCAAACTGCAGCTCGCCGTCAACAACCAGCTGCGGCGCGCGCTCGCGCACCATCTCCGTCGCCTGCCGGACGTTGGCAACGCAGGGGTGGCGGGCGCTGCCGTAGCTGGAAAATGACAGCATCGCCACCCGCGGCTCCTCGCCGGTAATGGCCCGCCATGTCTCCGCGCTGGCGATGGCGATATCCGCCAGCTGCGCCGCCGTCGGCTGCGGCACCACGCTGCAGTCGGCAAACCCCAGCGGCCGTCCGACGTACTGCGGCAGCATCAGAAACAGCGAAGAGAGCGTTTTACAGCCCGGCCGCAGGCCAATCAGGCGCAGCCCGGCGCGCAGCACCTCCGCCGTGGGGGAGAGATTGCCGGCAATGCAGACGTCGGCCTGGCCGGCGTCAACCATAGCGGCGGCAAAGGTCAGCGGATCGCCAAGCTTCTCCAGCGCGTCCGGCGGCGTTTTCTCCCCCGCCCGCGCCAGCCAGCGGGCGGCAAAGGCTTCGCGCAGCGCCCGGCTACTGTGCGGATCGATAATCTGCACGCCGTCCAGCGGAAGGCGGTGGGCGAGCGCGAACTGGCGCAGGGCAAAGGGGCTGGCGACCAGCGCAGGCTGCGCCAGCCCCTGCTGCCGCAGGTAGTGGGCCGCCTTCAGCACGCGCTCGTCTAAGGCATCCGGAAACAGCACCCTGGCCGGCGCGCGCAGCGCCAGCTGGCGGCAGCGTTCAATCATCATGGTTCACCTCCCGCTGCTGCCGGAGCCGTTCAAGGTCCGGCAGCGGCTCTGCGACACAGAGAATCATCATCACGTAGAGGGCGCTGGAGAGCCGGTTCAGGGCCTGCAAAATATCCGGGCGCTGTACCTCAAAGCTGCGGCTGATAAATACCTGCGCGGCCACCGTCTCCGTTTCGCGCACCTTCGCGCGCAGCAGGTTGAGCAGCGCGACGTCGCGGCCGTGGCCCACCTCCGGCACCAGGTGATCGTGGCCGAGATAGTGCAGCGGCCGATGGGAAAACCGGTGCAGCTGCGCTTCGCTGAATCCGGCGATCGCCTGCGCCGCCAGCGGCTCGTCCAGCGCGTCGGCGCGCATGATGTTACCCAGCCGGGAGCGGATATCCGCCAGCCAGAGCTGCCACGGCTCCGCCAGCTCGATTTGCAGCCATACCGCCAGGGCGATAGCGGCGTCCAGCGCCGCGCGAAAGCCCAGCCGCGGATCGCTTTTGGCGACCATTTTTTCCGCCGTCAGGTGGGTCAGGGTATCGGGCTTTTTCGCCACCGGCTGGCGGCACAGCTCGCAGCACGCCTGCGGCTGCGCCTCGCTGCTGGTCAGGCCGTGCACCGGCCGCGGCTGCCGTTGCTCATCATCGACGAACAGGCGGCCCTGCGGATCGCGGTACTTGATGCGCACGCGACGCCCTTCCAGCAGCTCCCGGGCGGAGGGCGTCAGGCGCGCGTCGGCGGGAAGGTGGATCTCCGCCCCTTCGCTGAGCGTATGGTTCGCTCTGAGCCAGGCCTCGGTGATGAAATCATTCACAGGGATTGCCAGTTCGCAGGCCAGGCCACGTACAGAAAGCGTACGCGGGTCGGCGTGCCAAATTCGATGCTGGCACCTTTCGGGATAAACATGACGTCCCCGGCCTTCGCGATCAGCGTTTCCCCCTCATGGCGCACGTGCAGCTCGCCCTCCAGCACCATGTCAATCTCGTCATAGTTGAGCGTCCACGGGAAGAAGGCGTTTTCCCACTGCATAAAGCCGGCGGCCATGCTGCTGCCGTCCTGGTCGGTGACCAGATCGGTCAGCCCGACGCAGTGCGGCTGCGCGCCGTCGAAGCGCCCAAACTTCACGCTGCTGCCGTCAATGACCTTCACGCCGCCCCTGCCGGTTACCGAGGTAAAGCCCGGCTGCATCTCCTCCCCCTCCCGCGCCTGCTTTTCCTTCATCACTTTATCCATCAGCTGGGCGACCAGGCTTTCGGTAAACGCGCCTTCCGGCAGCTGTGCAATGATGGTTTCGCGGATGCGCTGGCTTTCGCTTTTGCCGGCCGGCTCAGGCGCGGCGGCCGGGGCGGATTCGTCATCTTCGTTGAGGGTAAATCCCAGCAGCTCCGCGACCTCGCGCGCCTCCGGGGTGATAATGCTGGCCCGCCGGACCAGCGACATCTCCTGCTCGCCGCGGGCGTGCGCCGCGCGAATATCGTTTGCTGTGATAAGTTTTTTCACCTGCCCCTTCCTCCTTCAGGCGTCATTGTTTCTGTCAGTCTGGACCCGGCGAGCCCGGCTACATCGCCCTCCGGATTCCAGCGCGGTCAGGTACTCCACCAGCTGCCGCACGCTGTCCGGATCCTGGCCGTTAAGCTCGAAAACCGGTTCCCGGAATCCCATGTCGTGCAGCAGCATCCGCACGGCGGCGACGTCCGCATCCGGCAGATCCGTTTTAGTGATAACGGCGATACGTCGTTTACGGGCACCAATATCCAACAGCCCGGCGGGTAAACGGCTCTGACGATCGTTTGCCGCATGGACATATATCAGCGTGTCGACATCCTGCAGGGTGGTAATAAGGGCGTGATACCAGCGGGGGTGGCTGAAATATTCTCCCGGGGTATCAATGTCGCCATTGTGATTAAATTCCACGGCCTGGGTTTTCCTGGCGAGGGAATAATTTCCCTGCAGCGCATTAAACAGCGTTGTTTTACCAGCCCCCACCGCGCCGACAAACGCAATACCTTTCATTACCGCTCCGGATTAGCTTTTTGTGAGTTCACACAGCGTAAAATTTAATAAACGCCCCAGCCCGTCCAGGGTCTGCCGTAGCGCCTCGTCCACTGCGCCCACGGAGCCATAAATCACCAGCGCGCCGCTGAACCTGTCGAGAAAACCAATATGCACATCGGCGGCCTTCATCGCTAAATCACCGGCGATCATCGAGGTTTCTCCCGGCGTCAGGGTCATAATACCGATGGCTTCCGCTTCGGGGACGCCAATTTTTTTTGCCAGCTCCGCGCCGGGATGCGCAATCAGGTGCGCCAGCGTGATCTGTTTTCCCGGAACAAATTCCTGAATAATGCGTTCTTTATTCATCGCTCGCCGTCCGTTCTGAAAGTGAAGCTATCGTGACAATTTTTCGTCAGGGTAAATAACAAAATTCGGCAATCAGATTTAAAAGGTGAAGTAGATCACTAAGGTGAATTTATGAAAATCCGTTTCAATTGCCGCGGCGAAATCGTTGCAGAAAATGAGATATTAAAGAGGGGCTATCGCCCGGCTGAAAAAATTTATGACGGTGCAGAACAGATTCCCTGAATAATTCGCAACGCAGCGCGTTTTGCACAGCCGTAGCGCTGGCTGCGCAGGGGTGAGATGGGAGGGGATGAGGCCGCCTGCAGGGACAAACTCTGAAGAGGAGGCTCTGGAACCGGTCCGGCGGCTTGCCTGCGAGGCTTCCGGAACGCTGTTGCCCGCATCGGTATCATCAAAATTAGCGCTACGCTGCCGACTTCGGCGTAGCGCCAACCCGTCGCACGGTGATTTTTGTACCGGAAAAGCAGAAAAACCCGCTACTAAACGCTAAAACAGGCAGATGAGGTTCAGAGATGGTGCCGCGACTGAGGCGATGGCTATTGCTTTATCATTTTTTGCAGGCAACATTCCGCAGGTTAACCGGCGGCTTCAGAGGGGAGAATATGACGTACATTCTCTGAGTTTATGATGTTTTCAGGAAAAATAACGTCAGCCTTAAGACCGGGCAGATGAATCGTCTTCGTACCGGTAATAATGTCAACGTCCGACTGTTTCCAGACCTGCGCCACCAGCGCCGTACAATAAATCCCCTCCTCCCCGGTGACCGAAAAAGGTGTTCCCAAATAGGCTAAAGCACGCTTAATCACCTGCGTCCGATCTTTATTTCCAGAGTTAATATGATAGTAACTCACCGTTTTATTAACCGAGCGGGAGATAAAGAAGTCAAGAGAATCAATAACGACGCCATCCTTTACGCCTTCATGCTCCGCAGGCGTGGAGTGGATAATAAAGGGTTCTCCCTCCCTGAAATAGAGCATTCCGACATGGCTGAAGCCGCTGGTGTCCAGCGTTCGAATTACGGCGCTGATGGCTTCATCGCCGGTGCGAAAAACCAGATCTCCGTCCGTTATTCCTTTCGGAACGGAGCTTCCCCATACCGCGCAGGGAAGCCATAGCAAAAAAGAGAGCACCCTAGCGTAACAGTACTTTCCACTCCTTATCTTTCTGCCGCAAATTAAAACGCTCATTCTTGTCTGTCCCGTTCTTGAATGTAACATGAAGCGCTACCTTTGCCGTAGACTCTCCCATGGTTACTTCGCCAATTTCAACGTTTTTAGTGCCTCCCCTGGCGCTGATGCTTTTGGAAGATTCACCAATAATCATTTGTAGCTTACCCTTAACCTGCATCTCCTTATTCAGGTCGGCATCATTCAGATAAAGCATTCCGTATGCCTTATCAACATCTTTTTTCTCCACGGCAAGATAAAAATCTTTGGCCACCTCGCCTGGCTCTTTCTCACCGCACCCGCTTAACAGAATACCGCCAATCAATAGCATGGCAACGCTAACCCGTTTTTTCATAGCTCTCTCCTTTTTATTAAAAAAATTATCGTCTTAAACATTTATCTATTTTGGCGCTCGCAGCGTTATTCTCTGCCACATCCGAGAATACACTATTTCTGTAACCCCAGGCTTCCGCCGGATTTAATAAGGTAAAAAATAAATAAATCCTTCCAAAAAACCAGTTTTTATTAGTGGAAAATCTCCCGGGCGCGGCGTGAAAAAGACGGTAGCGCGGCGTTGTCCCGGCAGCAGAAACTATCAGGCGGAAGCGGATTTTTAACCGCGAAAGCGTCGCATCGCGCTGCACTTCGCACCCCGCGCCTACTTAGCTGCGCCATAAGCCACGCAACCAGAGATTACACTTACCGACAGCAGCTCAGCAGCGGCGTATGCTCCTGGCCCAGTCTCCTGGCATTCATCCTGTACCGGTTCATTTCTACTGCGACTGCCATACATATGCTATGCTACGCGCGAATGTTACGCAAAGAGCAGCGCTTATCCGGCCATTTTGTTTTTCCATACTGACGGCAGATAGATAAATTTCAGATTTTTTTAGCCGGATTAAAAATAGCGCTCAATTTATCAACAAAAGCGGAAACAACGGCTTCCTCTGAGCTACCGGATAAATCTTCATCGTTAATAAATTCATCTATACCCTAAATAATTCGAGTTGCATGAAGGCGGCAAGCGAGCGAATCCCAGGGAGCATAGCGAATTATGTGACCGGGGTGAGCAAGCGCAGCCAACGAACATGCAGCTTGAAGTATGACGGGTATATAACAAAATGGTTCTGACTGCTTTAAAACTTCATAACGGTATACTGCAATTCGCACACGTTGTATTATCATCGACTATCCTTACTCTTCTTTGTCCTGGCAGCAACCTGTATTCACCGGAACCATCTGCGGTCAGGCGGCGAACTTATCATACTTACAGAAATAGCCTTCCTGTATCCGCGGACGGTTCGCTTTCACCTCCTGCCGGCGCGCCCTGGCCCTTACCCCTGCCGGGATAAGGGCCTTGCCGGTGCATGATTACAGCGGCTGTGTCTGGGCTTCCACTACCGCCAGCGCAACCATATTTACGATACGCCGCACGGAGGCGATCGGCGTCAGTACGTGAACCGGCTTCGCCACCCCCATCAGCACCGGGCCAACGGTTACCCCTTCTGAACTGGAGACGCGCAGTAAGTTGTAACTAATGCGGGCCGCCTCCATGTTCGGCATCAGTAAAATATTGGCCGAGCCCTTCAGCGGGCTGTCCGGCATCCGGTCGTTGCGAATGCTCTCCATTAGCGCCGCATCGCCGTGCATCTCGCCGTCAATCATCAGCTCCGGCGCGCGCTCGCGCACCTTCTCAAGGGCCTGGCGCATCTTGCCGGCAGACGGGCAGGTGGATGAACCAAAGTTAGAGTGCGACAGCAGCGCCACCTTTGGCTCAATGCCGAAGCGGCGAACGGTCTCCGCCGCCAGCAGGGTAATCTCCGCCAGCTGCTCCGGTGTGGGATCGTCGTTAACATAGGTGTCGGCGATAAAGGTGTTGCCGCTGGGCAGCAGCAGCGCGTTCATCGCCCCCGCCGTATGCACGCCGTCGCGGTAGCCGAAGACCTCTTTCACTACGCTAAAGTGCTCGTGATAGTCGCCGACGGTGCCGCAGATCATCGCGTCCGCCTCCCCACGCTGCACCATGATCGCGCCGATAGCCGTGGTGTTGCTGATCATCGCCCGCTGCGCCTGCTCCTGGGTGACGCCCCGACGCTTCATAATCTGATAGTACTCGTTCCAGTACTCCTTAAAGCGCGGATCGGATTCATTATTTACGATCTCAAAATCGACGCCGGCTCTGATCTGCAGACCCAGCTTCTGAATACGCATCTCAATGACCCCAGGGCGACCAATCAGGATCGGCTTCGCCAGCCCCAGGGTAATCAGCTCCTGGGTGGCGTGCAGCACGCGCGCCTCTTCCCCTTCCGCCAGCACCACGCGCTTCGGCGCTTTACGCGCCTGGGAGAAGATGGGCTTCATAAACAGATTGGTCTTGTAAACGAACTCGGTCAGCTTGTCGACGTAGGCGTCAAAGTCGGCGATCGGCCGCCTCGCCACCCCGGAGTCCATCGCCGCTTTGGCCACCGCCGGGGCGATCTTGACGATCAGGCGCGGATCGAACGGCTTCGGAATAATATACTCCGCGCCGAAGCTCAGATCCTGATCGCCATAGGCGGAGGCCACCACCTCGCTCTGCTCGGCGTGGGCCAGCCCGGCGATGGCGTGCACCGCCGCCAGCTTCATCTCTTCGTTAATAGCGGTAGCGCCGACGTCCAGCGCCCCGCGGAAGATGAACGGGAAGCAGAGCACGTTATTAACCTGGTTGGGATAGTCGGAACGACCGGTGCAGATAATAGCGTCCGGCCGCACCGCCTTCGCCAGCGGCGGCAGGATCTCCGGCTCCGGGTTGGCCAGCGCCAGAATCATCGGCGCGCGCGCCATTTTCTTCACCATCTCCGGCGTCAGCACCTTCGGCCCGGAACAGCCGAGGAAGATGTCCGCCCCGTCGATCACCTCCTCAAGGGTGCGCCTGCCGTCGTCCACCACCGCATAGGCCGCCTTGGTTTCCGCCATGTTCGGTTCACGCCCCTGGTAGATAACCCCCTTCGAGTCGCACACCACGATGTTGTGCTTCTGCATACCGAGCGCCACCAGCAGATTCATACAGGCGATAGCCGCCGCCCCGGCACCGGAAACCACCATCCGCACGTCGGAAATCGTTTTTTCCACCACCCGCAGGCCGTTAAGAATGGCGGCGGTGCTGATGATCGCCGTGCCGTGCTGATCGTCGTGGAACACCGGAATGTTCATGCGTTCGCGCAGCTTTTGCTCAATATAGAAGCACTCCGGGGCTTTGATATCTTCAAGGTTGATGCCGCCGAAGGTTGGTTCCAGGGCGGCGACAACCTCAATAAACTTATCCGGGTCAAGCTCGTCCACCTCGATGTCGAACACGTCGATTCCGGCAAACTTCTTAAACAGTACCCCCTTGCCCTCCATCACCGGCTTGCCGGCCAGCGCGCCGATATTGCCAAGGCCCAGCACCGCCGTGCCGTTGGAGATCACCGCCACCAGGTTGCCGCGGGCGGTGTATTTGTAGGCCGCCAGCGGATCCTTTTCAATTTCAAGGCACGGTGCCGCCACGCCGGGCGAATAGGCCAGCGCCAGATCGCGCTGGGTGGCGAGAGGCTTGGTGGGGGAAACCTGAATTTTACCGGGGACAGGAAACGCATGGAAATCAAGAGCGCTTTGTTTTAACTGGTCATCCATCTTGTTGTTCCTTTTACACATCGTTCAAAAGAGTAGCGCGGTAGCCCGTCGACTGCGCCGCACATTATCACCTCACCGCGCGGCGCAAACTTTGAACATCGTTATACTCTCGCTACCGAAACCGGGAATTTGTTATCAATTTATAACTTCTATGTTACCTGCCCGCGCCAGCAATGCCATGCCCGTCTGCTATGCTTTTTGCTTAACCCGTTGATGAACTTTCCAGAAGTGTGAAGCAACGCACTCAGCGATATCTTTACTTTTCAAGGAGTATTTCCTATGAACCAGCTAGACGGCATCAAACAGTTCACCACCGTTGTCGCCGACAGCGGCGATATCGAATCCATTCGTCACTATCAACCCGAAGACGCCACCACCAACCCCTCTCTGCTGCTGAAGGCCGCCGGGCTGGAGCATTACGCGCACCTGATCGACGACGCGCTGGCGTGGGGGAAAACCCGCGGCGACACCCAGGAACAGCAGGTGGCGGCCGCCTGCGACAAGCTGGCGGTCAACTTCGGGGCGGAAATTCTGCAAAGCATTCCGGGCCGGGTCTCTACCGAAGTGGACGCGCGCCTCTCCTTTGACAAAGAAAAAAGCATTGAGAAGGCCCGCCACCTGGTGGATCTTTACCGCCAGCAGGGGGTGGATAAGTCGCGTATTCTGATCAAACTGGCCGCCACCTGGGAGGGGATCCGCGCGGCGGAGACGCTGGAAAAAGAGGGCATTCACTGCAACCTGACGCTGCTGTTCTCGTTTGCCCAGGCCAGGGCCTGCGCCGAAGCGGGCGTCTATCTTATCTCGCCGTTCGTCGGGCGCATTTACGACTGGTATCAGGCGCGCAGCCCGATGGAGCCGTACGTGGTGGACGAAGATCCGGGCGTAAAATCGGTGCGCAATATTTATGACTACTTCAAGCAGCACCGCTATGACACCATCGTGATGGGGGCCAGCTTCCGCCGTATCGAACAAATTCTGGCCCTGACCGGCTGCGACCGCCTGACCATCTCTCCCGCCCTGCTCAGAGAGCTGCAGGAGAAAGAAGCGCCGACAATCCGCAGGCTGGTGCCCTCTTCCCAGACCTTCCCGCGCCCGACGCCGATGACCGAAGCCGAATTCCGCTGGGAGCATAACCAGGACGCCATGGCGGTTGAAAAGCTGTCGGAGGGCATCCGCCTGTTCGCCGTCGATCGGCGCAGCCTCGAAGACCTGCTGGCTGCCAGACTGTAGCTAACGCCGCTGTGGCTCCCCTGCGACGGCCGGTTCGCACGCTGCGCTTTTCCCCGGCGTGGCGAAAGCGCGGGCCGCAGGATCCGCCTGCAGGACAACCCCGTATCAATCTCGCTCCGGAGTAATGTATGTCCCGTAAAGACCTTGCCAACGCCATCCGCGCGCTCAGTATGGACGCCGTTCAGAAAGCTGGTTCCGGCCATCCCGGCGCGCCGATGGGCATGGCGGATATCGCCGAAGTGCTGTGGAACGATTTTCTTAAGCACAACCCGACCGACCCCGCCTGGTACGACCGCGACCGTTTTATTCTCTCCAACGGCCACGCCTCTATGCTGCTCTACAGCCTGCTGCACCTGACAGGCTACGACCTGCCGCTGGAGGAGTTAAAAAATTTCCGGCAGCTGCATTCCAGAACGCCGGGGCATCCGGAGATCGGCTATACGCCGGGAGTGGAAACCACCACCGGTCCCCTCGGCCAGGGGCTGGTCAACGCCGTCGGCCTGGCCATCGCCGAGCGCACGCTGGCCGCACAGTTCAACCGACCGGAGCATGACATTGTCGATCACTATACCTACGTTTTTATGGGCGACGGTTGCCTGATGGAGGGGATCTCGCACGAGGTCTGTTCGCTGGCGGGCACCCTGGGGCTGGGCAAGCTGATTGGCTTTTACGATTGTAACGGTATCTCCATCGACGGCGAAACGGAAGGCTGGTTCACCGACGATACCGCAAAGCGCTTTGAGGCCTACCGCTGGCACGTGGTGCACGAGATCGACGGCCACGATCCGCAGGCGGTTAAAAAAGCGATTCAGGAAGCGCAGAGCGTGAAGGATAAGCCGTCGCTGATTATCTGTCGGACGACCATCGGCTTTGGCTCGCCGAACAAGGCCGGAAAAGAGTCCTCCCACGGCGCGGCGCTGGGCGAAGAGGAGGTGGCGCTGACCCGCCAGCAGTTGGGCTGGCACCATCCCGCCTTTGAAATTCCTGAAGCGATCTACCGCGCCTGGGACGCCAGGGAAAAAGGCGAGAAGGCGCAGCGGCAGTGGCAGGAAAAATTTGCCGCCTATGAAAAAGCCCACCCGGCGCTGGCGGCGGAATTTACCCGGCGAATGAGCGGCGGGCTGCCGGAGCGCTGGGAGCAGGAGACCCGGCGCTATATCGCTGACCTGCAGGCCAGCCCGGAGAAGATCGCCACCCGCAAGGCTTCCCAGAATACGCTTAACGCCTGGGGGCCGCTGCTGCCGGAGCTGCTCGGCGGCTCGGCGGATCTCGCCCCCAGCAATCTGACCCTCTGGCAGGGTTCGGTTTCGCTGAAGGAGGACCCGGCGGGCAACTATATTCACTACGGGGTGCGCGAGTTCGGCATGACCGCCATCGCCAACGGCATCGCTCATCACGGGGGCTTTGTTCCCTATACCGCCACCTTTCTGATGTTCGTCGAATACGCGCGCAACGCGGCGCGAATGGCGGCGCTGATGAAGGCCCGGCAGATCATGGTCTATACCCATGACTCTATTGGTCTGGGAGAGGATGGCCCCACGCACCAGGCGGTAGAGCAGCTGGCTAGCCTGCGCTTAACGCCGAACTTCAGCACCTGGCGTCCCTGCGATCGGGTCGAGGCGGCGGTGGGCTGGAAGCTGGCGATTGAGCGTCACGACGGGCCCACGGCGCTGATCCTCTCACGGCAGAACCTGGCGCAGGTCGAGCGCACTCCGGAGCAGGTTAACGCCATCGCCCGCGGCGGCTACGTGCTTAAAGACGGCGGCGGCAGGCCGGATATCATCCTGATCGCCACCGGCTCTGAGATGGAGATTACCCTGCTGGCGGCAGAAAAGCTGGCCGGCGAAGGCCACAGCGTGCGGGTCGTCTCTCTGCCATCCACGGATATCTTTGACGCCCAGGACGAGGCGTACCGTGAATCGGTGCTGCCGTCGAACGTCTCCGCCAGGGTGGCGATCGAGGCCGGCATAGCCGATTACTGGTACAAGTACGTCGGGCTGAAGGGAGCCATCGTCGGAATGACCGGCTACGGCGAATCGGCACCGGCCGGGAAGCTGTTTCCTTACTTCGGCTTTACGGTAGAGAATATCCTTGAAAAAGCGCACGGGGTATTGCGTCGGTAAGTACAACGGCCGCCCCGGCGCACGATCTGCGGGGCGGTTAACGGGTGATCCACAGGGTCGGCCAGGCATCCGGCCCGTGCCAGCCGTCGCAGCTTGGCTCTTTTGCATAGCGCACCAGGCGAAAGCGCTGGCCGTCAAACCGCCAGCGCGTCTGGACGCCGCAGTCCGTTAACCCCCGCCCTTTCGCCAGCGTCACCAGCTCCCGGGACCGCTCATCAAACGCGACGTTCATCAGCTCCGTGGCGTTGCTCCCGCTGGTCTGAAACGGCAGGCGCAGACGAACCGCCCGGGAGACCAGCGGTTTACGCCGGGTCACCACCCACGCCAGATCGACGGTATTATAGGCCCCCGCTTCACAGGCTATCATTATCAGCGCCTTGTCATCGGTCAGGGCGGCCACCCGCACCGTCCGACGAAAGGGATCGAGAGAGCAGTAAAGCGCGTCTATTCGCCGGTTGCCGTAGTCAAGAAGATCGTCGCGCTCCTCTTCGGAGAGCGGCATGGGCGCAGGCTCCACCGCGGCCACGCTGTGCAGGGCGGGGGCCGGCGGCACGCTGAGGGGCGGGCTGTCCCCCTTCTCGATCCACGCCGTCTCGCTACCGACGCGCTTTTGCTGGGCGTCGATAAACAACAGCGCGGCCTTCAGCCCCGCCAGGGAAATCCTCTGTGCCCCGCCGTACAGCGTGATGGCCTGCGCCTCCTGGACGGTCTGTAAAAACGCCGCAATGGTGGCGGCGTCGTCGGACAGCAGATGCCAGGGCGAAATTTTCCAGCCCACGGCGCTCAGCGCCAGCGGCCTGCCGTCCAGCAGCAGGCGCGGCGCAAGGGCCGGCTCGTCCGGGGACGGCGTGGAAAAACCGCCCCGATCGATACGCAGCACCGCGTCGGTATGCGCCCCGGCGCTGCGACTCAGCGTCATCACCAGGCCGTGATGATCGCCGGCGTTACGCGCCACGCAGAAATTCTGATTATTGCAGGTCACCTGCCAGTCGGAGAACGCCCGCTGCGCAGGGGCGGCCCATAGCAGCCGAGTCGACAGCAGGCCGAACAGAAAGAAAAAGATGACGCGATAGCGCATGGACGGTACAACCCCAGAGTTCAGAACCACGGTACTGGTCGTATCTTCGTTGTGCGATCGGAGCGGCTCAATCGGATTTATCGGATAGCGACGCCGTACCAGACGCAGACAAAGAGGCTCTCCCACCGGGCGTCGCTTCCACGGGCAGTTTGAATACGGACAGCGCACCGCACGTACCGATAGTACATGAGAGTAAATCGCAAAGTGTCCCCCGGAGGGCTGTCCTGACGGACATTCATAACGCGATGCGTGCTGCGCGGGCACGGCCCGGGTTCAAAACGGCAGGTAGAATAGCCTTATGGGATAGCCTCTTACCCTTTATTTATTATTCCATTAAGCCAGAAGCAGATAAATAGTTAAGCAAGAATACCGTCTTATCGTCCCGGCTCTCACCGCTTTCAAACATTTCCAGCTTCCGGGCAAAGGGCAGCTCCAGCACCTCAATATCTTCATCCTCCACCCCGCCGGGCCGGGGCCGTTCACCCGGGTGGCGACGCGAAACTGGCGGATCAGCACCACGTTTTTTCTGCGGGCTATAAAGCAGGATCGCCGCGCCGTTGTCGCGCTCCTGAACCTCACGCCGTTGGTGAATGGCTGCCCCATCGCTGCGGACGTAGGTCATATTACGCAGAACAACGTCGTTATCGGAAAGAACGTTATCTTTATTAAACTCAATTTTGGCCGGCACACCGGCCCCACGGCATAAAAAGAGAATCAGGCTGTGCCCCTTAAGAGCACAGCCTGATATTACCCCCCTGTCGGTGTTGTCTGCACAGCGCGCTAGTGAGCGTTAACCGCCCCGACCTTCAGCCAGTTGATAATCCCCCGGGCGGCGTGGCGTCCTTCCGCCATCGCCGTCACCACCAGATCGGCACCGCGCACCGCGTCGCCGCCGGCGAAGATCTTCGGGTTGGAGGTCTGGTAGCGGTAGGCGCTGCCGACGTGAGCCGCAATGCGCCCCCAGCGGTCCACCTCAACGCCCTGCTCCCGCAGCCAGGGCATGGCGTGAGGATGGAAGCCAAACGCCATAATTACCACATCGGCGGGCATCACAAACTCGCTGCCGGGGATGGGCATCGGGCGGCGGCGGCCCTGGCCGTCCGGCTCGCCAGGTTGAGTGCGCAGGAAGCGAACGCCGCAGGCCCGGCCCTCGTCGTTCAGCACCAGCTCAACCGGCTGAACGTTAAACTCAAAGTTCGCCCCTTCGTCGCGGGCGTTTTTGACCTCTTTTTTCGAGCCGGGCATGTTGGCCTCGTCGCGGCGATAGGCGCAGGTCACCTTCTCCGCCCCGTGGCGCAGCGCGGTGCGCACGCAGTCCATCGCCGTGTCGCCGCCGCCCAGCACCACCACGTTCAGCCCGGCGGTGTCAATAAACGGCTCCTCCGGCAGCGCGTCCAGCCCCATCACCTTTTTGGTGTTGGCGATAAGGAACGGCAGCGCGTCATACACGCCCGGCGCGTCTTCATTGGGCAGATCGGCCTTCATGGAGCGATAGGTGCCAACGCCCACAAAGACGGCGTCGTACTCCTCCAGCAGGGAGGACAGCCTGACGTCTCTGCCCACCTCGCAGTTCAGCTCGAAATGAATACCCATGGCGCTGAAGATCTCCCGCCGCCGGGCCAGCAGCGACTTATCCAGCTTAAAGGCCGGTATGCCGAAGGTCAGCAGACCGCCGATTTCCGGATGGCGATCAAACACGGTCGCGCCGATCCCGTGACGCGCCAGCACGTCGGCACAGGCCAGCCCCGCCGGACCCGCGCCGACGATGGCGACGCGCTTGTCCACCTTCTGAACGCCCTCCAGGTTTGGCCGCCAGCCTTTGGCCAGCGCGCGATCGGAGATATAGCGTTCAATATTGCCGATGGTCACCGCGCCGTGCTCGTCGCGCAGCGTACAGGCCCCTTCACACAGGCGCTCCTGCGGGCAGACGCGGCCGGTGATCTCCGGCAGGCAGTTGGTCTGATGGGAAAGCTCCACCGCCGCGTCGATGTTTCCGCTCTTCACCAGCTCAATCCACTGCGGGATATGGTTGTGCAGCGGGCAGGCCCATTCGCAAATACTATGCTCACCGCACTTCAGGCAGCGCGAGGCCTCCCGCTGCGCCTGCGAGGTACGAAACGGCAGATAGATTTCGTCGAAGCTGTTTTTTCGTGCCTCAACCGGCAGTTTATCCGGCTCGCCGCGCGGCACCATTGTCCGCATCTGCTCAACTTTACCGACGGCCGGCGGCGTGGCAACCGACGGTCCGGCGTGCCGGGCGGGGTTTTCCTGGCGAGCGGTGCGCAGGCGGCGGGCCTTTGCCAGGCCGTTTAGCGACGTGTCGGTCAGCAGCCGCAGCGCGTCGGTCGGGCAGTTTTCTACGCAGGCAGGCCCCGCCGCGCGGCCGTGGCACAGATCGCACTTATGCGCCGTGGCCTTCAGCCGCTCTTTCGCCACCGGTGCTACCACGATCTGCATGGTGCCGAACGGGCAGGCGACCACGCAGGATTTACAGCCGATGCATCTCTGCCCGTCAACCTGTACGCTGTCGTTGAGCCGGAAGATCGCCTCTTCAGGACAGCTGCGGGCGCAGGGCGCATCTTCACAGTGGCGACAGGTGACCGCGCTGCGCTGATGCTGATTCTTGATAACCGCGATCCGCGGCTGAAAATAGCGCGACTCCAGAACATGTTGCTCACCATTGTGGGCCATCACGCAGGCGACTTCACAGGCATGACATCCAAGGCACTGTTGGCTGTTGGCCATAATAAAACGATTCATGGTGACCTTCTTTTTGGTTGTAAAAACCTTATTTTTTATACGGAATAACCTTCAGGCCGCACCGACGACGCCTGCCGCATCCCGGTGGGACGGATGGCGAACGCGGCCAAAAAAAGATGGCCAGAAGGGGAAGCATGTTGTCTCTACCCGGGAAGTTTGAGCTGTATCAGGGCGGCAAACGCGGCTTTTCCGGTAAACCGGCCATCTCACCGGCCGGGCTGAGTAAAAACAGCCATCGTGCCTGCCTCTGAAGTATGACGGGTAACAACATTGTTATTACCCGACCAGGGCGGGCGTCGGCAATGTACATTTGCCCGGAAAGTATCACTTTTTTCACAGAACCTGTGGCAGATCAATTTATTTCAGAGTGTGTGAAATTACGTTTCATTTTTATAGACACGATCGTCCGGACCCTCCGCCAAAGCGCAGCACATTGTGAAAAGCCGCAGGAGCCTACCCCGAACAGAGGAGGCGGCCCGGTCGAATCCCCGGCGACGCAGCGGCAGCCTGCCTTCGCCGAGGCCTCAGGCTCTCCCTCACCTGCTGCGGAAATCTGTCAGCAACGGCGCTGAACCTCGGCGCGACGCGGCGAAACGGCGAACCTTATGGATAAGATGAATCATTCAAACGCCAACAGATACGCAAATTGCAGTATCATGGGCAGAAATACCCCTTTATAACTATTTCCCGTCAGCACAGTGTGCGGAGTTTACGTACGTGATTGTAAAACGTCCTGTCTCAACCAGCCTGGCCCGGGCCTTTTTTTATATCGTCCTGCTGTCCGTTCTTTCCACCGGTATCGCCCTGCTGACCCTTGCCAGCAGCCTGCGCGACGCCGAAGCCATTAACGTCGCCGGCTCGCTGCGCATGCAGAGCTACCGGCTGGGCTACGACCTGCAAAGCGGCAGTCCGCAGCTTAACGCCCACCGCCAGCTTTTTCAGCAGACCCTTCGCGCCGCCGCGCTGGACAATCTCAACGCCTGGTACGGCCCCGAGGCGGTGAAAAGCCGCTACGCCCAGTTGCAGGCCAACTGGCCGGAGATGAACGCGCGGCTGGCGGCGGGCGATCTGCAGTGGTATCAGGCCAACATCAACCGCTATGTCGATCAGATCGATCTGTTCGTGCTGGCGCTGCAGCACTACGCCGAACGCAAGGTCATGCTGGTGGTGGCCATCTCGCTGGCGGGCGGCATCGGGATCTTCACGCTGGTCTTTTTTACCCTGCGCCGCATTCGCCAGCAGGTGGTCAGGCCGCTGAACCAGTTGGTGTTAGCCAGCCAGCGCATCGAACACGGCCAGTTCGATTCGCCGCCGCTGGATACCGGCTTGCCCAACGAGCTGGGGCTGCTGGCGCAAAATTTTAACCAGATGGCGGGCGAGCTGCACAAACTGTACCGCTCGCTGGAAACCTCCGTTAAAGAGAAAACCCGGGATCTGCACGAGGCCAACCGCCGTCTGCAGGTGCTCTATCAGTGTTCACAGGCGCTGAACACCAGCCAGATCGACGTTCACTGCTTCCGCCACATTCTGCAGATCGTGCGCAGGCATGAGGCGGCGCACTATCTGGAGCTGATCGTCGGCGAAAACTGGCGCATCAGCGAGGGCGAGCGCAGCGACACGCTGCCGGTGCAGATCCTGCCGGTCACCATGCAGGATACGGTCTATGGCGAGCTGCACTGGCAGAGCCAGAACGCCGCTGGCGCAACGCCCCTCGCCAGCAGCATCTCGACGATGCTTGGCCGGGGTCTCTATTTCAACCAGGCGCAGAAGCATTTCCAGCAGCTGCTGCTGGTGGAGGAGCGGGCCACCATCGCCCGCGAGCTGCACGACTCGCTGGCCCAGATGCTCTCCTACTTACGCATTCAGGTGGTGTTACTAAAACGTGTCGTCGCGGATGAGAACGCCACGGCGCAAACGATTCTCGCCGATTTTACCGTTGCGCTGAACGATGCCTGGCGTCAGCTGCGTGAGCTGCTGACCACCTTCCGCCTGACGCTTCAGCAGACCGACCTGCCCTCGGCGCTGCGCGAGATGCTCGACTCCCTGCAGAGCCAGACCTCCGCGAAGCTCACCCTCGACTGCCGCCTGTCGTCGCTGGAGCTGGATGCGCAGATGCAGGTGCATCTGCTGCAGATCGTCCGCGAGGCGGTGCTGAACGCCATCAAACATGCCGAAGCCCGCGAAATCGCCGTCAGCTGCGTAACGTCACCGGACGGCGATCACACGGTCCATATTCATGACAACGGCATCGGTATTGGCGAGCCGAACGAACCGGTTGGCCACTACGGGCTGAATATTATGCGCGAACGCGCCGAGCGGCTTGGCGGTACGCTCACCTTTTCCCAGCCTTTGGGAGGCGGTACGCTGGTCAGCGTCAGCTTTCGCTCCGCGACGAACAGCGAAAATCCGGCCCTGTAGCGCGCGCCGGAAAGGAACCGGCCTGCGGGCGGCGTATTCGGTATGATAATTTACATTATCTCCTTTTTTTCTCCACGTTTGATTCGCCCCCTGCCGCTACAGTGAGGCGAATCATAACTATCCCAAGCGATACGCAGAGTCACGAGGTCCCCTTTTAATGGCGAATTTTTTTATCGATCGCCCCATATTTGCCTGGGTGCTGGCTATCCTGTTGTGCCTGACCGGTGCCCTGGCCATTTTTTCGTTACCCGTTGAGCAATATCCGGACCTGGCCCCGCCTAATGTGCGTATTTCCGCCAGCTATCCGGGTGCCTCCGCCCAGACCCTGGAAAACACCGTCACCCAGGTTATCGAGCAGAACATGACCGGGCTGGATAACCTGATGTATATGTCCTCCCAGAGCAGCGGCACCGGCCAGGCGTCGGTTTCCCTCAGCTTCGCCGCCGGAACCGATCCGGACGAAGCCGTCCAACAGGTACAAAACCAGCTGCAGTCGGCAATGCGTAAGCTGCCGCAGGCGGTGCAGAATCAGGGCGTGACGGTACGGAAAACCGGCGATACAAACATCCTGACCATCGCCTTTGTCTCCACCGACGGCTCGATGGATAAGCAGGATATCGCCGACTACGTCGCCAGCAACATTCAGGACCCGCTGAGCCGGGTCAACGGCGTGGGGGATATCGACGCCTACGGCTCGCAGTATTCGATGCGCATCTGGCTCGATCCGGCGAAGCTCAATAGCTTCCGGCTGACCGCAAAGGACGTAACCGATGCGATTAAAGCGCAGAACGCGCAGATTGCGGTCGGCCAGCTGGGCGGCACGCCGTCGGTGGACCGCCAGGCGCTGAACGCCACCATTAACGCCCAGTCGCTGCTGCAAACTCCGGAACAGTTCCGCAGAATTACCCTGCGCGTTAATCAGGACGGCTCAGAGGTAACGCTCGGCGATGTCGCCAGCGTCGAGATGGGGGCGGAAAAATATGACTACCTCAGCCGCTATAACGGCAACCCGGCCTCCGGCCTGGGCGTGAAGCTGGCCTCCGGAGCCAATGAAATGGCCACCGCCAGGCTGGTGCTGGACCGCCTTGACGAGCTGGCGCAGTACTTTCCGCACGGTCTGGAGTATAAGGTGGCGTTTGAAACCACCTCCTTCGTCAGGGCCTCGATTGAGGATGTGGTCAAGACCCTGCTGGAAGCCATCGCGCTGGTATTCCTCGTGATGTATCTGTTCCTGCAGAACTTCCGCGCCACGCTGATCCCGACCATTGCCGTACCGGTGGTGCTGATGGGCACCTTCTCGGTGCTCTACGCCTTCGGCTACAGCATCAATACCCTCACCATGTTCGCCATGGTGCTGGCCATCGGCCTGCTGGTGGATGACGCCATCGTGGTGGTAGAGAACGTCGAGCGCATCATGAGCGAGGAGGGCCTCTCGCCGCGTGAAGCGACACGTAAATCCATGGGGCAGATCCAGGGAGCGCTGGTGGGCATCGCTATGGTGCTGTCGGCGGTGTTTGTGCCGATGGCCTTCTTCGGCGGCACCACCGGGGCGATTTACCGCCAGTTTTCCATTACGATTGTCGCCGCGATGGTGTTATCGGTGCTGGTGGCGATGATCCTTACCCCGGCCCTGTGCGCCACCCTGCTCAGGCCGCTGCGCAAAGGCGAACAGCACGGCCAGACCGGCTTTTTCGGCTGGTTCAACCGCGCCTTTAACCGCAGTGCCGCGCGCTACGAAAAGGGGGTGGCGAAGATCCTGCACCACAGCCTGCGCTGGGTTCTGGTTTACGTGCTACTGCTCGGCGGCATGGTATTTCTGTTTCTGCGCCTGCCCTCCTCCTTCCTGCCGCTGGAGGATCGCGGCATGTTCACCACCTCCATTCAATTGCCCAGCGGCTCCACGCAGCAGCAGACGCTGAAAGTGGTGGAAAAGGTCGAGCAGTACTACTTCACCCATGAGAAAGAGAATATCGTGTCGGTCTTCTCCACGGTCGGTTCCGGCCCCGGCGGGAACGGGCAGAACGTGGCGCGCATGTTTATTCGCCTGAAGGACTGGAAGGCGCGGGATGCCACTACCGGCACCTCGTTCGCCATTATCGAGCGCGCCACCCGCGCCTTTACCAGGATCGCCGAGGCCCGCGTCTTCGCCAGCAGCCCGCCGGCAATCAGCGGCCTGGGCAGCTCCGCCGGTTTCGATATGGAACTGCAGGATCACGCCGGGGCCGGGCACAACGCGCTGATGGCGGCGCGTGACCGGCTTATTGAGCTTGCCGGTAAAGAGCGCGCCCTGACCCGGGTGCGCCATAACGGCCTTGACGACAGCCCGCAGCTGCAGATCGACATCGACCAGCGCAAGGCGCAGGCCCTCGGCGTCTCTGTCGACGACATTAACGATACTCTGCAGACGGCCTGGGGTTCGAGCTATGTGAACGACTTTATGGATCGCGGGCGCGTGAAGAAGGCCTACGTGCAGGCGGCGGCGAAGTATCGGATGCTGCCGGACGACATCGGGCTGTGGTACGTGCGCAACAACAGCGGCGGCATGGTGCCCTTCTCCGCCTTCGCTACCTCGCGCTGGGAGAGCGGCTCGCCGCGCCTTGAACGCTATAACGGCTACTCGGCGCTGGAGATCGTCGGCGAAGCCGCGCCCGGCGTCAGCACCGGGACGGCGATGGCGGTCATGGAGTCGCTGGTGCGCCAGCTGCCCGCCGGATTCGGTCTTGAGTGGACCGCGATGTCTTATCAGGAGCGGCTTTCCGGCGCTCAGGCCCCCGCGCTGTACGCCATCTCGCTGCTGGTGGTCTTCCTCTGCCTGGCGGCGCTGTATGAGAGCTGGTCGGTGCCGTTCTCGGTCATGCTGGTGGTGCCGCTGGGAGTGGCCGGCGCGCTGCTGGCCACCTGGATGCGCGGCCTGGAAAACGACGTTTACTTCCAGGTCGGCCTGCTGACGGTTATCGGCCTGTCGGCGAAGAACGCCATTCTGATCGTTGAATTCGCCAACGAGATGAATGAAAAGGGGCGCGATCTGCTTGACGCCACGCTGTACGCCTGCCGCCAGCGCCTGCGTCCGATCCTGATGACCTCGCTGGCCTTTATCTTCGGCGTCCTGCCGATGACCATCGGCAGCGGCGCAGGCTCCGGCGGCCAGCACGCCGTCGGCACCGGTGTCATGGGCGGCATGATCTCCGCCACCGTGCTGGCGATCTTCTTCGTTCCGCTGTTTTTTGTGCTGGTGCGCCGCCGCTTCCCGCTGAAGCCGCGCCCGGAGTAAGTTTCCGGAATCAGCCTGAGGCAGCCGAAAATCAATAAATTGATTTTCCTTGTTTATTTTTGTGGTGATCATGGCCGAACGAGTTCGGCCTGGGGTTTATCATCTGTCTCAGGCGGCCCGCTAACGGGCCGCCTTCTCTTTCCTCTTTATGCTGCGGTCTTCTTATCCCTGAGGAGCCGGGCCTTAGCGTGGCGCGCGGCCCGCTCAGCGGCTTTTCAAAACGCTTTACATTTTGTCATGCCATTACCGAAAATCTATTTACGCAGCATCGCCTCAATAAAGTCTTTCCAGTTCCCTAATTCACGTTCAATCATCACGACCTCCTTATTATTGGGCGCATTCTATAAAACTTTCATCGTCAGATGACGTTAAAGTCACCGTTTGCTGAAATGCCCGCCTCCCTGTTACCTGCGACAGATGCTTTAACTATGGTGCCGCCTGCCAGAAATTTATGTGACCTGATGCGCTGTTTTGCAACAGACTGTATCGCCTGACGATCGATCAACAGTGCCGGTTCCTGTAACAGCCGGGTCGCCCCCTGGGCCAAATGCCGGATAACGGACAACAGAATTAACGTCAGCCGCACTTAAATAATGTTATATTTTCCGCTCATTATTTGATGACGCCCGGTAGTAAGCGGATGAGCCAGTAAGGCCGCCTGAAGCATGACGGAATTTAATTGATAAGGATCCAGCGTGATTATCCTCTACGGCATTAAAAATTGCGACACCATCAAAAAAGCCCGCCGCTGGCTGGAGGCGCACGGGGTTGAGTACCGCTTCCACGATTACCGGAGCGACGGCCTGGACTCCACCCTGCTCAGCGGCTTTATTGATGCGCTGGGCTGGGAGGCGCTGCTCAACACCCGCGGCACCACCTGGCGCAGGCTCGACGAGGCCCGGCGCAGCGCCGTCACCGACGCCGCATCCGCCGCCGCATTAATGTCCGAAATGCCCGCGATCGTTAAGCGTCCATTGCTCCATGCCCCCGGCAGGCCTATGCTGCTGGGTTTCAGTGAATCCAGTTATCAGCACTTTTTTGACGAGGTGTAGTGTATGTCATGCCCGGTTATTGAGCTGACCCAGCAGCTTATTCGCCGCCCTTCCCTGAGTCCGGATGACGCAGGATGCCAGGCGATAATGATTGAACGCCTGCGCGCTATCGGTTTTACCGTTGAGCGTATGGATTTCGCCGACACGCAAAACTTCTGGGCGTGGCGCGGCGAGGGCGAAACGCTGGCCTTTGCCGGCCATACCGACGTGGTGCCCGCCGGCGACGCCGATCGCTGGATTAACCCGCCGTTTGAACCCACCATCCGCGACGGTATGCTGTTCGGTCGCGGCGCGGCGGATATGAAAGGCTCGCTGGCGGCGATGGTGGTGGCGGCGGAGCGTTTTGTCGCCCAGCACCCGAACCACCGCGGGCGGCTGGCGTTCCTGATTACCTCCGACGAAGAGGCCAGCGCAAAAAACGGCACCGTTAAGGTGGTCGAAGCGCTGATGGCGCGCAATGAGCGCCTGGACTACTGTCTGGTCGGCGAGCCTTCCAGCACCGCCGCGGTGGGCGACGTAGTGAAAAACGGCCGCCGCGGCTCGCTGACCTGTAACCTGACGCTGCACGGCGTGCAGGGCCACGTGGCGTACCCTCAGTTGGCGGATAACCCGGTACACCGCGCCGCGCCAATGCTCAATGAACTGGTGGCGACCGTATGGGACACGGGCAACGCCTTCTTTCCGGCGACCAGTATGCAGATCGCCAATATTCAGGCCGGCACCGGCAGCAACAACGTGATCCCCGGCGAGCTGTTCGTACAGTTCAACTTCCGCTTCAGCACCGAGCTGACCGATGAAAAGATAAAATCCCGGGTGCTGGCGCTGCTTGATAAGCATCAGCTGCGCTATACCGTGGAGTGGTGGCTTTCCGGTCAGCCGTTCCTGACGCCGCGCGGCAGGCTGGTGGATGCGGTATCAAACGCCATTGAGCACTATAATGAAATCAAACCGCAGCTATTAACCACGGGCGGCACCTCCGACGGGCGGTTTATCGCCCGCATGGGGGCGCAGGTAGTGGAGCTTGGGCCGGTGAATGCCACCATTCATAAAATAAATGAATGCGTTAACGCCGCCGATCTGCAGCTGCTTGCCCGTATGTATCAACGCATCATGGAACAGCTTGTCGCCTGACGGGCGTTTCACAAAGAGGAAAACTGCATGGACTGGCTGACGAAATATTGGTGGATTCTGGTGCTGGTGTTCCTGGTGGGCGTCCTGCTGAACGTGATTAAAGATCTCAAGCGCGTCGACCACAAGAAGTTTCTTGCCAACCGGCCGGAGCTGCCTCCGCATCGCGACTGCAACGACAAGTGGGACGACGAGGACGACTGGCCGCAGCAGGATCGTCCGAAAAAATAGCCGCTATAACCGTTGGATAAAGTTCCTTATCCGCTCTCCCTGGACGGCAGCCAGCTCTCTTCCGCCGCCGTCGTGGCAAACTTCGGTATGTGGAGAGGATAGTCGGCGTCAGTGAACGCCCTGCCACTGCGTAACGCACTCGCGCAGCCGCTGCGCGCGGGCCGGGTCAAGAGCCAACAGCGCCCGCGCCGCCTCCTCCCGCTGGACAACCAGCAGAGCCTTACGCCCCGCAATCTGCAGCGCCGCGCACAGCCTGGCCTCGCTGACCTGTTCCTGCAGCCTGCCGCGCAGCGCGGGCAGCACCAGCGGGCAACCATCAAGCAGCCGGGACAGGCAGCCCGTTGAGGTCAGCAGCGGACGATGGGCGAAGGCAAAGCCGGCCAGTGCAAGCCAGTCTTCATCATCAAGCCCGGCCTCCTCCAGCGGCTCAACCGGAATCGCCTCGCCGTTCCAGCGGGCGAGCACTGGCGCATCGCGACGCAGACGACGATGCTCGCGCTGCGCCAGCCGCGCACCCGCCTCGCTGAGCGGATACAGAGCCATTGCCGTATAGCAGCCGCTGCTCGCCTCCCGGTGGTTGCCCATGCGCACCAGCGTGAACCCACAGCGCTGCCAGAAGCGCCACAGTTCCGGCGTATAGCCAAAGCTGACGGACAGATAGTCGCATCCGGCGGCGTGCAGGCAGGCTTCGGCCACCAGCCACCGCCCCGTCCCCTCCCGCTGGCGGGCAGGGTGCACCGCAATACGGCTGATTCGCCGGCCGGTCAGCGTCGCCGCCAGCGGATCGCCGCCGTGCGCCGCCAGCGACTGGGCAACAAGGTTCCCCCTGGGCCGACGATAGCCCGCCCAGACCGCCCGACTCAGGGGCGCGGAGAGGCCCCCCTCCGCCACCAGCCAGAGCGCGCCAGCCGCCCGCTCTCCGGCGGCCGCCTGCAGGAAAAACTGCCCCGGCGCGTCCATCATGCGCCGCAGATCCAGCGGAGAGGTGCGGTAATGTGCCCCGGACAGCAGCCGCCAGGCCGCCAGCGGCACCTCCGGCAGCGTTCGCCAGGCGGTCTGGCTAAACGCCGCGATCGTGACCTCCCCCTGGGGAGCGAGGGCGAATGTGTCATCGTCAAGGGCCAGCGCGTCGCTGATCGCCTTTTCCAGCGGGCAGCCCGCCGCCCAGCGTACCGGCCGGTGCAGCGAAAAATGGCGGAGCTGCGGGAAGCGGGCGCAGAACTTCAGCAGGAAGCCGCGCCCGGTGCCCTCATAGCCCTGTACGGTGGTGGTGAGCAGCGTGCGGGGAAATCGCGTCGCCAGACGGTAGAGTAGTGGGGCAGGAAGGGCGGCAGCCTCATCCACAATCAGCCAGTCGGCGCTCTCCTCGCCGGCCAGCAGCGCATCGGGGGCGATAAAGCGAAAGCGGTCGCCGGCGAAGCGCGCCAGCACCTCCGTCGCCGCTTTTGCCGGCGCGGTGACGATCGCCGCCCCGTCAATCCGGGAAATCAGCTGTCCCGCCAGCGCCGACTTGCCGCGGCCGCGGGCGGCGGTAACCGCCGCTACGCCGGGCGGCATTTGTTCAAGCTGCTGCAAAATCGTCGTCTGCTCCGGCTGCGGTTCGCCGGTCGCCGGACGCCAGTCGGGGCGCGGAGACCGGGTCGGCCATGAGAAGGGCTGATGCTGCCGCCGGTGCAGGGTCTCAGGGTCGTCGCCAATGATACGCTTCAGGCGATGGATGAAGTTAGGGCCAGGTATGGGTTGGGGGGTGTCGCTCCAGCGCAGCGAGTCGGCGTCCGGCAGCTGTTCCCACTCGTGCCAGTCGGGCGTAAGCAGCACCAGCCAGCTTCCCGCCCGCAGCGTGCCGCTCAGGGCGGCAAAGGCCGCCGCGTCAAATCCCGTCAGGGCGTCAAAAATCGCGTGATGGAACTCGCGCCCCAGTAAAGTCTGCAGCGCCTGCGGCGTGCAGCCCGGCGCGACGGGGGCCTCCTGCCCCACCCACAGCCAGTCGCCGGGAAGCTGCTCACGCAGGCGCAGCGCCTGCGTCCGGCACCAGGCCGCCTCGCCGCTCAGCACCAGCAGACGACGAATGCCTTCACGCACCATCTGCGCGGTCAGCGCCAGCGGTGCCTCATTGTTCGCCATCTTTACCTCGGCGCTTAAAAGCCTTTGCCGAAGGTATTACACTGCGCCGGATTGCCGCTGTCGAAACCGCGTTTGAACCAGCTGTAGCGCTGTTCTGAGGTGCCGTGGGTAAAGCTGTCCGGCACTACGCGCCCCTGGCTTTGCTGCTGCAGGCGATCGTCGCCGATAGCCTCGGCGGCGTTCAGCGCCTCCTGCAGATCGCCGGACTCCAGCACGCCCTGCTGCTGCATACCGTGCCCCCAGACGCCCGCAAAGCAGTCCGCCTGCAGTTCCATGCGTACGGAAAGGCGGTTTATCTCCGTCTTCGACGCATTCTGCTGCAGCTGGCGCACCTTCGGCTCGATGCCCAACAGCTTCTGGACGTGGTGCCCCACCTCGTGCGCAATGACGTAACCCTGGGCGAAGTCGCCGTCGGCTCCAAGCTTGTTTTTCATTTCGTCATAGAAGGAGAGATCGATATAGACCGTGCCGTCGGCCGGACAGTAAAACGGCCCCATAACCGACTGGCCGGTGCCGCAGCCGGTGCGCGTGGCACCACGGTACATCACCAGCTTAGGGGGCTGGTAAGTGCGGCCCATTTTCTGGAACTCTTCTCCCCAGGTATCCTCGGTCGTGGCCAGAATGACCGAGGTGAACTTCGCGGCTTCATCCTCATTGGGGCTGATGGAGCCCTGCATTTGCTGCTGGGTAAGGGGCTGGCCGGTCATCAGGCCGGTTAAATCCACCCCGTAGTAGCCCGCGACCAGCACGACGATCAGCAGGACCAGCCCGCCTTTGCCGCGCGGCAAACGAAAGCCCGGCCCGCCAAAATTCGGGCCGCCGGAGCTGCCGCGCCTGTCTTCTACATTGTCACTTTCCCGACGCCCTTGCCAGCGCATATTAACCTCAATAATTGTTGCGTAATAAGTTGATCGTAGGCGGTTCGGGGAGAGTTTACCACAGGAAAAAGCGAGAGAAACGGGCCGGGGCAGACTCCCCGGCCGAATGGCGTTTAGGCTATGCCCCTTAATCGTTCGTGAGCGTCGCCCGGTTAAGAGACACAGCCTGGTCTATTTCCACGCCCAGGCGACGCGCGACGGTTTCATAGGCCTCAATCAGCCCGCCGAGGCTCTGGCGGAAACGGTCTTTGTCCATTTTATCCAGCGTCTCTTTATCCCACAGGCGGCTGCCGTCCGGCGAAAATTCATCACCCAGCACCACCTCACCTTTGTAGAGGCCGAACTCCAGCTTGAAGTCCACCAGGATGAGGCCGGCGTCGTCAAACAGCTTTTTCAGCACCTCGTTAGCTTTGTAAGTCAGCGCCTTCATTCGCGCCAGGTTCTCTTTGCTCACCCAGCCGAAGGTTTCACAGTAGGAGTCGTTGACCATCGGATCGTGCATCGCATCGTTTTTCAGAAACAGATCGAACAGCGGCGGGTTCAGCTCGATACCCTCTTCAATCCCTAAGCGCTTCACCAGCGAGCCTGCCGCCCGGTTACGCACCACGCACTCTACCGGCACCATATCCAGCTTTTTCACCAGGCATTCGGTATCAGAGAGCAGACGCTCCATCTGGGTGGGGATGCCCGCTTCTTCCAGCTTGCGCATGATGAAGTAGTTAAACTTATTGTTCACCATGCCCTTGCGCTCAAACTGTTCAATGCGCGCGCCATCCCCTGCTGACGTATCATTGCGAAATTCGAGCACCAACAGATCCGGGTTTTCGGTGCTGTATACGGTTTTCGCTTTACCACGATACAACTCAGCTTGCTTTTGCATCTTATTACTCCTGGGTGTGAATTAACGATAAAACTGCATTTTTTCCGCGCCGCTGCCGGACGGCGGCATAACGCTGGCCGAACCGGATTTTGCGCGCGAACTGACGATAAATCTGGCTGCTGCTGCCGACGCACACGTTTGCGTAGCCCGGCAGAAAAAAGGCCGGATTGCTCCGGCCTTCTGATATTACCTGCTGAACGCGGCCTGGAAGACGGCGACCAGCGCGTCGTTCTGGCTCTGAGTCAGCGTATGCCCCTTCGGATCGATAAACTGCATGCTGCTACGGTTGCCTAAATCACCAATCTGCAGCTTATAGTTACCGGAAACCAATCCCGGATCGCGGGCACCCAGCGCCTGCCATTCGTCATCGGAGAGTGGGGAATAACTTACGGCAAGGCTTCCCTCGGCGAGCGTGCTGTCGGTGACCTTCATGCCGACCTTATTCAGCACCGTCGGCAGGCGCTGCCACACCACGTTAAACGGCCCGCGGACCACCAGCATCGGCAGGCCGGTGTCATCGGCGGCGCTCTGCACGTCCATGGTGGAATCAGTGCGGTTCTGCGCGGCCTTCGCCGCGTCGGCGGCGTTCTTATCAAGACCCGCTGAGATAACGTTGATCATTTCAGTGCTGTAGCGCTGCAGCGAAGCCGCATCCGCCGCCGGTTTACCCCCCTGCTCCAGGTTCACCAGCTTCACCGTTACCGCCTGCTGGTAGCCCTGCGGCTTAACGGAGATTTGATAACGCCCGCGATACTGCTGATCTTCATCCAGACGGTGCCATTCAATCCAGTCGGTGGTCAGGCTCTGGCCGGCGTCGTCGCGTTTCTCAATCGCATAGTTTTTCGACTGAATAATGCTTACTACCTGCGGCCACAGCGTCTCGCTGCGGCCGTTTTCCACCAGCAGCGTTGCGGTGTCGCCCGCAAACTGCGTGCGCGCCCCGCTCACCAGCGCCAGCGGCTGGGCCGGCGGACGAATATCCAGCGCTTTACCGACGGCACCGCTGCCGTTAGTCACCGGAATGCTGTAGTCCCCGCTCGTCACCGGCAGGATCATCCCGGCCGGGGCGTGCAGTTCAGCAAGCGGCGCGGCATCCAGGTAGGATTCATCACCGCTCACCTGGCGCTTGTAGCGCGAGTCAGAGTTACAGGCGGCGAGCAGCATAATAAGCGAAACACCCGCGGCCTTCGCCAGGCGCGATTTTTGTACTGAGTAAGCCATCAAATCTCCCTAAACTTTACAGCAGACCGGCATGCTTAAGCGCCGCTCTGACAACGTCACGACCACCGTCGGTAATCGGCGTCATCGGCAAGCGCAGCGCGTCGGACGCCACAAGACCCAGCTCCTTACATGCCCATTTCACCGGGATTGGATTGGGTTCGACAAATAGTTTGTTGTGTAACGGCATCAGACGCTGATTAATCACGCGCGCCTCGGCAAAACGTCCTGCCGCCGCCAGCCCGCACATCTGCGCCATCTCGCGCGCCGCAACGTTGGACGTCACCGAGATCACGCCGTGACCGCCGAGCTGCATAAAGTCCAGCGCGGTCGCATCATCGCCGCTGAGCAGAATAAAGTCGTCTGAAACCAGCTCTTTGATCTGATGAACCCGGCTTAAGTTCCCCGTGGCCTCTTTGATTGCCACAATATTTTTCAGTTCCGCCAGGCGACCAACGGTTTCAGGCAGCATGTCGCAGCCCGTCCGGGAGGGAACATTATACAGAATCTGCGGCAGGTCAGTGTGTTCCGCGATGGCCCTGAAGTGCTGGAACAGCCCCTCCTGGGTCGGGCGGTTGTAGTAAGGGGTCACCGTCAGGCAGCCGACGATACCGCTGTCATTAAAGCGCTGCGTCAGGCTGATGGCTTCTGCGGTCGCATTGGCACCGGTGCCGGCGATAACCGGGATGCGCCCGTCGGCCAGCTCCAGCGTCATCATCACCACGTCGCCGTGCTCATCATGGCTCAGGGTGGCGGACTCGCCGGTGGTGCCAACGGAGACGATCGCCGAGGTGCCGCTGGCGACGTGATAATCAATCAGTTTTTTCAGGCTTGACCGGCAGACGTTACCTTTTTCATCCATCGGCGTAACAAGCGCGACAATACTTCCCGTGAACATGAGCCATCCTCTGTGCAAACAAGTGCCTCAATGGTACGTTTGGTCCGCCAGTAAAAGCAAGTGACCAGAGCCGTTCTGACTGTTGTATGCCGGTTTTTTTTATGCTTTCCTTATGATTACCTCACCGCTCATTAGGAAGAACAGGTTTGACACCTTCATCGCAACATTATCTGGTTATCACTGCGCTGGGTGCCGATCGCCCCGGGATTGTGAACACCATTACCCGCCACGTCAGCAGCTGCGGCTGTAACATTGAAGACAGCCGCCTCGCCATGCTGGGGGAGGAGTTTACCTTTATCATGTTGCTGTCGGGCACCTGGAACGCCATTACCCTGATCGAATCAACCCTGCCGTTGCAGGGCGCAGAGCTGGATCTCCTGATTGTGATGAAACGCACGGCCGCCCGTCCCCGTCCCCCCCTGCCCGTAACGGTCTGGGTGCAGGTCGACGTGGCGGATTCCCCACATTTAATTGAACGATTTACCGCCCTTTTCGACAGCCATCGTATGAACATCGCCGAGCTGGTTTCGCGTACCCAGCCTGCGGAAAACGACCAGCCCGCACGGCTGTATATTCAGATCACCGCCCACAGTCCGGCCTCGCAGGATCCGGCAAAAATTGAGCAGGCCTTTAAGGCGCTATGTACAGAACTCAACGCGCAGGGCAGTATTAACGTTGTCAATTATTCACAACATGATGAACAGGATGGAGTTAAGTAATGAATCCACTGAAAGCCGGTGACATCGCACCGAAATTTAGCTTGCCGGATCAAGACGGAGAACAAGTAAATTTAACCGACTTCCAGGGAGAGCGCGTACTGGTCTACTTCTACCCGAAGGCCATGACGCCCGGCTGCACCGTGCAGGCCTGCGGCCTGCGCGATAACATGGATGAATTAAAAAAGGCGGGCGTGGACGTGCTGGGCATCAGCACCGACAGGCCGGAAAAGCTCTCCCGCTTTGCGGAAAAAGAGCTGCTTAACTTTACGCTGCTGTCTGACGAAAACCACCAGGTCTGCGAGCAGTTCGGCGTCTGGGGTGAAAAATCCTTTATGGGTAAAACCTACGACGGCATCCACCGCATCAGCTTTTTGATTGGCGCGGATGGGAAAGTGGAGCACGTATTCAACGATTTTAAGACCAGCAATCACCACGAGGTGGTGCTGAACTGGCTGAAAGAGAACGCCTGATCCCCCGCAGCGCTGGCGGCCAGCGCTGCGTTTGTACGCTCTTCGTCGCTATGCCTCTTCCGTCAGCTGTCCGTCCGGCCAGGCATGGATCACGGCCTTGATTAACGTCGCCAGCGGAATGGCAAAAAACACGCCCCAGAAGCCCCACAGCCCGCCGAAAATCACCACCGACAGAATGATCACCAGCGGGTGCAGGTTAACCGCCTCGGAGAAGAGCAACGGCACCAGCAGGTTACCATCGAGCGCCTGAATCACCAGGTAGACCGCAAAGCAGCTCCAGAACTCGGTGCCGGGACCAAACTGAAACAGCGCCACGCAGACCACCGGAATGGTCACCGCAAAAGCGCCAATATAAGGAATCAGCACCGAGAACCCCACCAGCACGGCCAGCAGCAGCGAGTAGTTCAGACCAAACAGCAAAAAACCGAGCCAGGTCGCCACGCCCACCACCACCATCTCCAGCACTTTGCCGCGAATGTAGTTGGTGATCTGCTGATTCATCTCCTGCCAGACCTGCCCCGCCAGCCCGCGATTACGCGGCAGCACGCGGCGCACCGCGCGGAGCATCTGCGCCTTATCTTTGATCAGGAAAAAAACCATCAGCGGCACCAGCACCAGCCAGACCGCCAGCGTCAGCAGGCCAACCAGCGAGGCCACCGAATACTTCACCACCGAATCCCCAAGCGTCAGCATCCGGTTGCGCATATTTTCGGCCATCGCATCGATAATGCCCGCATCCATTAGCGCCGGAAAGCGCCGCGGCAGGGTAGCGGCAATGTCATAAAGCTTATTGAGCATACGGGGCATGTCGTGAATCAGGTAGATCCCCTGCTGCCAGGCCACCGGCAACACGACAAACGCCATCAGCAGAAGAATGCCGACGAAAAACACCAGCACGATGGTGGTCGCCCAGCGTCGGGAGCAGCCGACCGCCTCCAGCCGCGTCGTCGGCCACTCAAGAAGATAAGCCAGCACCAGCGCCACCAGCAGCGGAGCCAGCAGCCCGCTGAAGAAGAAAAGAATACAAAATCCGACGACCAGAATAACCAGCAACGCGATCGCCTCCGGGTCGCTAAAGCGACGGCGATACCATTGCATTAACATGTCAAGCATAGAAACCTTTTCCTGAACCTCTGATTGCGGGATAACGATAACGAATTGTATCGAAGCGTCTCAAAAAAGACTTCGCTTTTTATTAGCAATCCTGGAAACTGAGGGGCCATTTACGCGGGTATTTAGCGCCGGAGTGCGCCGCAGCGGGCGCGGCGTGAACGATACGGCCCGGCGTCGGTCAAACCAACATCTTAGAACAGACAGGACAGAGGCTATGTTCAGGCAGTTGCAGAAAAAGCGGGCGATAGCGCTTATCGTTGCGCTGACCATCGGTCAGATCTCCCCGGCCTTTGCGGCCCCTGAGGATACCTTGCCCGACATGGGGACCTCTGCGGCGAGTACGCTCTCCATCGGCCAGGAGATGCAGATGGGGGACTACTATGTCCGCCAGCTGCGCGGCAGCGCGCCGCTCATCAACGATCCGCTGCTCGGGCAATATATCAACGCCCTCGGAATGCGTCTGGTGAGCCATGCCAGCTCGGTGAAAACGCCGTTCCATTTTTTTCTGATTAATAATGACGAAATTAACGCCTTCGCCTTCTTTGGCGGCAACGTGGTGCTGCACTCGGCCCTGTTTCGCTACGCGGATAACGAAAGCCAGCTGGCCTCGGTGATGGCGCACGAAATTTCCCACGTCACCCAGCGCCATCTGGCGCGCGCGATGGAAGATCAAAAGCGCAGCGCCCCGCTAACCTGGGTCGGCGCGCTGGGCTCCATACTGCTGGCGATGGCCAGCCCACAGGCCGGAATGGCGGCGCTGACCGGCACCCTGGCCGGAACGCGCCAGGGAACGATCAGCTTTACCCAGCAGAACGAACAGGAGGCGGACCGCATCGGCATTCAGGTGCTGCAGCGTTCCGGCTTCGATCCCCAGGCGATGCCGACGTTTCTTGAAAAACTGCTGGAACAGGCGCGCTACTCCACGCGGCCGCCGGAAATTCTGCTGACCCACCCGCTGCCAGAGAGCCGCCTGTCGGACGCCCGCAACCGCGCCAATCAGATGCGCCCGGTGGTCACCCAGTCAACCGAAGCGTTCTGGCTGGCAAAGGCGCGGGCCCTTGGTATGTACAATTCGGGACGCAACCAGTTAACCAGCGACATGCTGGCGGAATGGGCAAAGGGAAACGTCCGCCAGCAGCGCGCGGCGCAGTACGGTCGGGCGCTGCTGGCGATGAACGCCAGCAGGTACGACGAAGCGCAAAAGCTTCTGCAGCCGCTGCTGTCGGCCGAGCCGAACAGCGTCTGGTATCTTGACCTGGCCACGGATATCGACCTCGGCCAGAAGAAGTTCGCCGGGGCGATCGCCCGGCTGCAAAACGCCCGCGACCTGCGCGCAAGCCCGGTGCTGCAGCTGAACCTGGCCAACGCTTTGCTACAGGGTGGGCGGGCCCAGGAGGCCGAGACGCTGCTTAATCGCTATACCTTTAACCATAAAGAGGACAGCAACGGCTGGGATCTGCTGGCGCAGGTAGAGGCGGCGCTGAATCATCGCGACCAGGAGCTGGCGGCGCGCGCGGAGAGCTACGCCCTTGCGGGGCAACTCGAACAGGCGATCGGCCTGCTCAGCACCGCCAGTTCCCTGGCAAAGCTGGGCAGCCAGCAGCAGGCGCGCTACGACGCGCGTATTGACCAGCTGAACCGCCTGCAGGAACGTTTTAAGCCGTACACGAAGAGATAACCCGTTAACTAATAAGGAAAACCTGATGTCAGACGCGGTAAAAATTTACCATAACCCCCGCTGTTCAAAGAGCCGGGAAACCCTGAACCTGCTGAAGAACAACGGCGTGGAGCCGGAGGTGGTGCTCTATCTGGAAACGCCCGCCGACGCGGCGACGCTGCGGGCGCTGCTGCAGATGCTGGGTATGGCCAGCGCCCGCGATCTGCTGCGCAAGAAGGACGATCTCTATACATCGCTGAATCTGGCGGACGCGCAGCTGACGGAGGAGGCGCTGATTCAGGCGATAGTAGAACACCCGCAGCTGATGGAGCGCCCCATCGTGGTCGCCAACGGCCGGGCGCGCATTGGCCGGCCGCCGGAGCAGGTGCTGGATATTCTCGGTTAACCCTGACGCCGCCGCCAGGGCTTACAGCTTCAGGATCTCTTTCACAAACGGAATGGTGAGCTTGCGCTGGGCGGTTATCGAAGCGCGATCGAGCTGATCCAGGGTCATAAACAGGGTGCGCATTTCACGATCGAGACGTTTCAGCAGGAAGCGCCCCACGTCCTCCGGCAGCTCAAAGCCCCGCAGCCTGGCGCGCAGCTGCAGCGCCTGCAGCTTATCTTCATCCGACAGCGGCTGTAGCCGGTAGATTTGCCCCCAGTCGAGGCGCGAGGCGAGATCCGCCAGCCCCAGGTTGAGCTGGCGCGGCGGGCGATCGCCGGTGATCAGCAGCCGCGTTTTCCCGGATTCAAGAATGCGGTTATAGAGATCGAAGATCGCCATCTCCCACAGCGCGTCGCCGGCGACGCACTCGATATTATCGATACAGACCAGCGCCAGGTGCTCCATGCCGTCGAGCACCTCCGGCACGAACCAGGTGCGCTTGTCCAGCGGCACGTAGCCAACCGCGTCGCCGCGCAGGGAGAGCTGCGCGCACGCCGCGTGCAGCAGATGGCTGCGGCCCGCGCCTTCGCGCGACCAGAGATAAATATATCCGCTATGTTCCTGGCGCAGCACGTTTTGCAGCGCGGCCAGTAGAGAGGCGTTATCCCCCGGCCAGAAACTCGCAAAAGTTTCATCGTCAGGAAGATAAAGTGGCAGAGAGAGCTGTGCCGGTGTGTTCAGAGAGACCTCAATCCAGGATTCACAAAATCGCGGTGAGTTTACCACAGTTTTCCACCGGGATAGAACCGGGCAGCGACGCCGCCCGGCGACGGCTCCCCCCGGCGATGCGCTTGCGCTGCCGGGGGGAGCGGTTTATGGATTACCGCGGCGGCGTCTCCTCATCGTCGGCCTCGACGATCTCCTCTTCCGGGCGCAGAACGCTTATCAGCTTAAAGATCAGGCTCAGGCTGACGCCGACGATAGTCGCCAGCGCCATCCCCTTCAGCTCGGCGGCACCGATATGCACCTTGGCACCGCTGACGCCGATGATCAGAATCACCGAGGTCAGAATCAGGTTCTGGGCCTTGTTGTAATCCACCTTCGATTCGATCAGCACCCGGATACCCGACGCGCCGATCACCCCGTACAGCAGCAGCGACACGCCGCCCATCACCGGCACCGGGATCATCTGGATTGCCGCCGCCAGCTTGCCGACGCAGGAGAGCAGGATGGCAAAGATGGCGGCTCCGCCGATAACCCAGGTACTATAAACGCGGGTAATGGCCATAACCCCGATATTCTCACCGTAGGTGGTGTTTGGCGTGGAGCCAAAGAAGCCGGAGATCACCGTCGACAGACCGTTGGCGAACATGGAGCGGTGCAGACCGGGATCGCGCACCAGATCTTTTTTAACGATATTTGCCGTTACCACCAGGTGGCCGACGTGTTCAGCAATGACCACCAGCGCCGCGGGAAGAATGGTCAGCATGGCGACCCACTCAAAGCGCGGCGTGTAGAAGGTCGGCAGAGCGAACCAGTGCGCCTCGACGATTGGCGTGGTATCAACGGCCCCCATCAGGAACGCCACCCCATAGCCTACCAGCACGCCGATCAGAATCGGGATAATCGCCAGGAAGCCGCGGAACAGCACCGAGCCAAACACGGTGACCGCCAGGGTCACCAGCGAAATGATGATGGTGTGCGTATCCGGCTGCTGGCCTTCGGCGGGCAGCAGACCCGCCATACCTGCGGCCACGCCCGCCAGCTCCAGACCGATAACGGCAACGATCGCCCCCATCGCTGCCGGCGGGAACATCACGTCCAGCCAGCCGGTTCCGGCCTTCTTAACGATAAAAGAGACCAGGCAGAACAGCACGCCGCACATGATGAAGCCGCCCAGCGCCAGCTCATACCCCAGCGGCAGCAGCAGCAGCACCGGCGAAATAAACGCGAAGCTGGAGCCGAGATAGGCCGGGATCTTGCCTTTACAGATATAGAGATACAGTAACGTGCCGATACCGTTAAACAGCAGGACCGTTGCCGGATTGACGTGAAACAGGACCGGCACCAGCACGGTGGAGCCAAACATAGCGAACAGGTGCTGTAAACTAAGCGGGATCGTCTGTAAAAGCGGCGGTCTTTCGCTTACTCCGATAGCTCGGCGCGTCATAGCTTTTTCCTTTGAGTAGAATAATTTTTAGCGTTTTATTCAAAAAAAAGCCGACTCTTAAAGTCGGCTAATTATTTTTATTCACTTACTTCGTACCAAAAATCTTATCGCCGGCATCGCCAAGCCCCGGAATAATGTATCCGTGCTCGTTCAGCCCCTGGTCGATAGATGCGGTGTACAGCTCCACGTCCGGGTGCGCTTTCTCCAGCGCGGCGATGCCTTCCGGCGCGGCAACCAGCACCAGCACCTTAATGCTGCTGCAGCCGGCCTTTTTCAGCAGGTCGATGGTGGCGATAACCGAGCCGCCGGTGGCCAGCATTGGGTCAACGATCAGCGCCATGCGCTCGTCGATATTGGAAACCAGCTTCTGAAAATAGGGCACCGGCTTCAGCGTCTCTTCGTTGCGGTACATGCCCACCACGCTGATACGCGCACTGGGTACGTTTTCCAGCACGCCCTCCATCATTCCCAGGCCGGCGCGCAGAATTGGCACGACGGTAATTTTCTTACCCTTAATCTGATCGACTTCGACCTGACCGTTCCAGCCTTCAATAAAGACCTTTTCGGTTTCCAGATCGGCAGTCGCTTCATAGGTCAGCAGGCTACCGACTTCCGAGGCGAGTTCACGAAAGCGTTTGGTGCTGATGTCGTTCTCACGCATCAGACCCAGCTTATGTTTGACGAGTGGGTGGTTTACTTCCACGATCTTCATACTCTTCTCCTTTCCTCAGACGGGGCGGCCATAAAAAAAATCGCCGGATTATACCGCTTTTCCTCCGGGCCGCAACACAAAGTATGGTTGATATGGATCAAGCAAACGCCTTTACGCCTGCGGATCGGGTATAAAACAGGCCCGCAGCGGGCGTATCGCCCCCAACGCGCGGCTGGCGCGCCCTTTTCAGCCGGACCATTTGTTGGCGCTATTTCGCCAGCGGATCGCACATTTTACCGCCCCACCCGCTGCCGCGAGGTCCGGCAGAGCAGACAATTTTTACCGCATCGCGGCGGGCGCACGGCAGGCTCGCAAACGTTTGCTTTCCCTGTTAGAATTGCGCCGATTTTAACTCTGTTGGGGACCCAGGCAGTGACCGATAAAACCTCTCTTAGCTACAAAGATGCCGGTGTTGATATTGACGCGGGTAATGCTCTGGTCGATCGCATCAAAGGCGTAGTGAAGAAAACGCGCCGTCCGGAGGTGATGGGCGGCCTGGGCGGCTTCGGTGCGCTGTGCGCGCTGCCGCAAAAATATCGTGAACCGGTGCTGGTTTCCGGCACTGACGGCGTCGGCACCAAGCTGCGCCTGGCGATGGATCTGAAGCGCCACGACACCATCGGTATCGACCTGGTGGCGATGTGCGTTAACGATCTGGTGGTTCAGGGGGCTGAGCCGCTCTTTTTCCTGGACTATTACGCCACCGGCAAGCTGGACGTTGACACTGCTTCCAGCGTCATTAGCGGCATCGCGGAGGGCTGCCTGCAGTCCGGCTGCGCGCTGGTTGGCGGTGAAACGGCGGAAATGCCGGGAATGTACCACGGAGAAGATTACGACGTGGCAGGCTTCTGCGTGGGGGTCGTGGAGAAATCGGCCATTATCGACGGCTCGAAGGTGGCCGACGGCGACGTGCTGATTGCGCTCGGCTCCAGCGGCCCGCACTCCAACGGCTACTCGCTGGTGCGCAAAATCATTGAGGTCAGCGGCTGCGATCCGGAAACCACCGTTCTGGAAGGTCAATCGCTGGCCGATCGCCTGCTCGCCCCGACCCGCATCTACGTGAAGTCGATTCTGGAACTGATCGAAAAAACAGAAGTACACGCCATCGCCCACCTGACCGGCGGTGGCTTCTGGGAAAACATTCCGCGCGTGCTGCCGGATAATACCCAGGCGATCATCGACGAATCCTCCTGGCAGTGGCCGACCGTCTTCAGTTGGCTGCAAAACGCCGGCAACGTCAGCCGCCATGAGATGTACCGCACCTTTAACTGCGGCGTCGGTATGATCGTCGCCCTGCCGGAATCAGCAGCGGAAGCCGCCCTCGCCCTGCTGAACGCCCGGGGTGAAAACGCCTGGCGAATCGGTATGATTAAGGCTTCTGACGCCGAACAGCGTGTGGTTATCGCATGATAAACATTGTGGTGCTGATTTCCGGCAACGGAAGCAATTTACAGGCGCTGATTAACGCCTGTAAAGCGCATAAAATCAACGGTATCATCAGGGCGGTTTTCAGCAACCGGGCCGATGCTTTCGGCCTTGAGCGCGCCCGCGAAGCGGGTATTCCGGCTCACACGCTGACGGCGGACCGCTTCGCCAGCCGCGAAGCCTTCGATCGCGAGCTGATTCAGCAGATCGACGCTTTCGCGCCGGACCTGGTGGTGCTGGCGGGCTTTATGCGCATACTGACCCCGGCGTTCGTCGCCCGCTATGCCGGGCGTCTGCTTAATATTCACCCCTCTCTGCTGCCGAAGTATCCGGGGCTGCATACCCATCGTCAGGCGCTGACGAACGGCGACGAGGAGCACGGCACCTCGGTGCACTTTGTTACCGACGAGCTGGACGGCGGCCCGGTGATTTTACAGGCCAGGGTGCCGGTTTTTGCGGGTGACGATGAGGACGAAATAGCCGCCCGCGTGCAGACGCAGGAACATGCCATCTACCCGCTGGTGGTCAGCTGGTTCGCCGACGGCCGGCTGAAAATGCACGACGGGGCCGCCTGGCTGGACGGGCACCGTCTGCCGGCCGCGGGCTACGCCGCCGACGAATAATCCCCGGCCGTATCCCGCCGGAGGGATACGGCATCACTCAGGCCCGCCATCGTTCCATTCCCCGGCAAAGCGTGCCATTTTCATCGCTAAAAGAGGGTTTATCCGCTTACTTTTCTGGCACAGTTGGACATCAGAGCGCAATGCTCGCCATAATAACCAGGCAGTGTCCCGTGAATAAAACGGAGTATAAGTGGTAATGGGTCAGGAAAAGCTATATATCGAGAAAGAGCTAAGCTGGTTGGCGTTTAACGAACGTGTGCTCCAGGAGGCGGCGGATAAAGCCAACCCGCTAATTGAGCGGATGCGCTTTCTGGGCATCTATTCTAACAATCTTGATGAGTTCTATAAGGTTCGCTTTGCCGAACTGAAGCGCCGCATCATTATTAGCGAAGAGCAGGGCTCCAACTCCCATTCCCGCCACCTGCTGGGCAAAATCCAGTCCCGCGTGCTGAAGGCGGACCAGGAGTTCGACAGCCTCTACAACGAGCTGCTGCTGGAGATGGCGCGTAATCAGATTTTCCTGATAAACGAGCGCCAGCTTTCGGTCAACCAGCAAAGCTGGCTGCGCCACTACTTTAAACACTATCTGCGTCAGCACATTACGCCAATCTTAATTAATCGCGAAACCGACCTGGTGCAGTTTCTGAAGGATGATTACACCTACCTGGCGGTGGAGATTATTCATGGCGATAACATCCGCTATGCGCTGCTGGAAATCCCCTCCGACAAGGTGCCGCGTTTCGTCAACCTGCCGCCGGAAGCGCCTCGCCGCCGCAAACCGATGATCCTGCTGGATAACATCCTGCGCTACTGCCTCGACGACATCTTTAAGGGCTTCTTTGACTACGACGCGCTGAACGCCTATTCGATGAAAATGACCCGCGACGCCGAGTACGATCTGGTGCACGAGATGGAGTCCAGCCTGATGGAGCTGATGTCCTCCAGCCTGAAGCAGCGCCTGACCGCCGAGCCGGTACGCTTTGTCTACCAGCGTGACATGCCCAACGCGCTGGTGGAGGTGCTGCGCGACAAGCTGACCATTTCACGCTACGACTCGATTGTGCCCGGCGGCCGCTATCACAACTTCAAAGACTTTATTAACTTCCCCAGCGTCGGCAAGGTGAATCTGGTGAACAAGCCGCTGCCGCGGCTGCGCCATATCTGGTTCGATAAAGAAAAGTTCCGTAACGGCTTTGACGCGATTCGCGAACGCGACGTGCTGCTCTACTACCCTTATCACACCTTCGAGCACGTGCTGGAGCTGCTGCGCCAGGCGTCGTTTGATCCGAGCGTGCTGGCGATCAAAATCAATATTTACCGGGTGGCGAAAGATTCGCGGATTATCGACGCGATGATCCACGCCGCCCACAACGCCAAGAAGGTCACCGTGGTGGTAGAGCTGCAGGCGCGCTTTGACGAAGAGGCCAACATTCACTGGGCCAGACGCCTGACGGAAGCGGGCGTACACGTTATCTTCTCAGCACCGGGGCTGAAAATTCACGCCAAGCTGTTTTTGATCTCCCGCAAAGAGGGCGATGAGGTGGTGCGCTACGCCCACATCGGCACCGGCAACTTTAACGAAAAAACGGCGCGTCTCTACACCGACTACTCCCTGCTTACCGCCGACGCGCGGATCACCAACGAGGTCCGCCGGGTATTCAACTTTATCGAAAATCCGTACCGCCCGGTGACCTTCGATTACCTGCTGGTCTCCCCACAAAACTCCCGTCGCCTGCTGTATGAAATGATCGACCGCGAAATCGCCAACGCGCAGCAGGGGCTATCATCCGGCATTACGCTGAAGCTGAACAACCTGGTGGATAAAGGGCTGGTGGACCGGCTCTACGCCGCCTCCAGCTCGGGCGTCCCGGTTAATCTGCTGATTCGCGGCATGTGCTCGCTGATACCCAACCTGCCCGGCATCAGCGATAATATCCGGGCGATCGGCATCGTGGACCGCTATCTGGAGCACGATCGGGTTTACATTTTTGACAACGGCGGCGATAAACAGGTTTATCTCTCCTCTGCCGACTGGATGACGCGCAATATCGACTATCGGATTGAGGTTGCCACCCCCCTGCTCGACCCGCGCCTTAAGCAGCGCGTGCTGGACATTATCGATATTTTGTTCAGCGATACGGTGAAGGCCCGCTATATCGATAAAGAACTGAGCAATCGCTATGTGCCGCGCGGCAACCGCCGCAAGGTCCAGGCACAGCTGGCCATTTACGACTACATCAAGTCCCTTGAGCAGCCGGAATAGCCAGGGACGCTGCCGGGACGGCAACGACGCAGGATAATTTAAACGGCCAGACGCAGGGCGGGAGCGCCCTGATGAAGATCGAAAGCGTCGGCCGGGCTGGACCACAACGCTGCCGGAGGCAGCGGCTCCACAGGGAGCGTGGCGCAAGGATGAGCCGAATAATTCGTAGCCTGAGTACAGGCAACCTGAAGTATGACGGATAAACCCTATGCCAATACATGACAAATTCCCACGCCCGCAGGAGTTTGCGGCGGTCGACCTCGGCTCGAACAGCTTTCACATGGTTATTGCCCGGGTGGTGGATGGCGCTATGCAGATTATCGGCCGCCTGAAGCAGCGCGTACGCCTGGCGGACGGGCTTGGTGAGGATAATATGCTTAGCGAAGAGGCGATGGCGCGCGGCCTGAGCTGCCTGTCGCTGTTCGCCGAACGTCTGCAGGGATTTGCCCCCTCCAGCGTCTGTATCGTGGGCACCCACGCCCTGCGCCAGGCGCTGAACGCCGCCGACTTCCTTAAGCGCGCGGAGAAGGTCATCCCCTACCCCATTGAGATCATTTCCGGCAACGAGGAGGCGCGGCTGATTTTTATGGGCGTCGAGCACACCCAGCCGGAGAAAGAGCGCAAGCTGGTAATCGATATTGGCGGCGGCTCTACGGAGCTGGTGATCGGGGAAAACTTTGAGCCAAAGCTGGTAGAGAGCCGCCGCATGGGCTGCGTCAGCTTTGCTCAGATCTACTTTCCCGGCGGAGCCATCAGCCGGGAAAACTTCGCCCGCGCCCGCATGGCGGCGGCCCAGAAGCTTGAAACCCTGGCCTGGCAGTTTCGCATTCAGGGATGGAACGTGGCGATGGGGGCCTCCGGCACCATCAAAGCCGCCCACGAGGCGCTGCTGGCAATGGGCGAGAAGGACGGCATTATCACCCCGGAACGACTGGATAAACTGGTGGCGGAAGTTCTGAAATATCGCAGCTTCAGCGCGCTGAGCCTGCCGGGGCTTTCCGAGGAGCGTAAGGCGGTCTTCGTACCCGGGCTGGCCATCCTCTGCGGCGTCTTCGACGCGCTGGCGGTGCGCGAGCTGCGCCTCTCTGACGGTGCCCTGCGCGAAGGAGTACTGTATGAAATGGAGGGCCGCTTCCGCCATCAGGACGTCCGCAGCCGCACCGCCAGCAGCCTGGCAAGCCAGTATAATATCGACAGCGATCAGGCGAGGCGGGTGCTGGAAACCACCATGCTGATGTACGATCAGTGGCGGGCGCAGCAGCCGAAGCTGGCGAATCCGCAGTTGGAGGCGCTGCTAAGATGGGCGGCTATGCTGCACGAGGTGGGGCTGAACATCAACCATAGCGGCCTGCACCGCCACTCCGCCTACATACTGCAGCACAGCGATCTGCCGGGTTTCAATCAGGAGCAGCAGACGCTGATGGCAACGCTGGTTCGCCATCACCGTAAAGCGATGAAGCTCGACGAGCTGCCCCGCTTCACGCTGTTTAAGAAGAAGCAGTACCTGCCGCTGATCCAGCTGCTGCGGCTCGGCGTACTGCTCAATAATCAGCGCCAGGCAACGACCACGCCGCCGTCGCTGATCCTGATTACCGATGACAACCACTGGACGCTGCGCTTCCCCCACGACTGGTTCAGCCAGAACGCGCTGGTGCTGCTCGATCTGGAAAAAGAGCAGCAGTACTGGGAGGCGGTAGCCGGCTGGCGTCTGAAAATCGAAGAGGCGCGCTCGCCCGATATCGCCGCGTAGGGATCGTCAGGTGCCGGCAACCGGCACCTGATCCTCCAGGGTCGCCGTCAAGGGCCGGGCCTCGCCGATCAGCTTGCCCTGCATATAGTCAATCCCCAGCGAGGCCACCGCGCTGCGAATCTCTTCGCTTTCAACATACTCCGCCACCACCAGCATCTTTTTCATGCGCGCCAGATGGCAAATCGAGGCGACGATCTGGTAGTCGAGGCTATTGGAGACAATATTGCGAATAAAGCTGCCGTCAATCTTCAGAATGTCGGCGTTGACGTTTCTCAACCGCGCATAGCTGGCATAGCCGGTGCCAAAATCATCTATCGCTATCTGACAGCCCAGCTGCTGCAGTTGCCCAAGGGTCAGCAGGGCCTGTTCGATATTCGTCAGGGCGCTGCTTTCGGTGACTTCGAATATGAGCTGCCAGGCCTCGATCTGATACTTACTCAGCAGCTGGCTCACCTCTTTTGGCAGTCTTGCGCGACAGATCGACGTCGGCGACAGGTTAATGGCGAAGCGGCGGGCCGGCATTTTTTCACGGTTTTGCGCCATAAACTGCAGGGTATGCTCAATCACCCACAGATCGATACTGGAAGCGAGGCCGAATTCGTGCGCCACGGGCAGAAAAACCTCCGGATCGATCGTCCCTTCGTTCTCGTCCCGCATCCGTAGCAGCACCTCGTGATAGACGTCGCCGCGGACGCCGGCGATGGGCTGTGCCATCAGGCTAAAGTGGCCGTGTTCCAGCGCCTGCTGCAGGCGGTTCATTGTCGCCACCTTGTCTTTCAGATCGCGCTGCAGGTAGGCCGCCCCGCGCCGCTGGAGGCTCTCCGGCTCGTTGGTGGCGATAGAGAGCTCAGCAACGGTGCTCAGTTCGCCCAGCAGCAGCCAGATATGGTTAACCGGCGAACGGACGTAACAGTAACCCACGCCAACCTGCAGCCGCAGGGGCATCCCGTCCCAGATAAAGTGAAACTGCTTGATATGGTTATCCAGCGCTTCAATATGCTGCTGGTGCAGCTCCGGATTGAGCCGCAGCAGGAGATCGTTACCCGAAAGATGATAAACATGCTCGCCCGGGGCGAGCAACGGCTTCAGCCAGTGGGAGAGCTTCTGCTTATAGTGGATACGCAGCATAATGCCATATTTTTTAACCAGCTGGTCGATGCCGGGGACGCGCAGAAAGCAGAGCGCCGACCACTGGGCCTGCTTCAGATCCCGATTAAGCGCCCGCACATTCGGCAGATGAACCAGCGGATCGACGTATAAAAGACGGCGCGCGCGTCTGACCACCGTGCGCTGCCGCGTCGCCAGTACGGCAAGGTAATAAACAATAAAGGTGAAAACCAGATAGCTGGAAGAGGTGATGGTTAACTGCGTGTCATACCCGGAGTAATAGGGCATATAATTCTGATAATTGTGGATAATAATGATTAAGACAATTGCCCATATCAGCGAGACAAGCTTATAGCCATAGCGCATCGCTCCCCATAGCATCACCGGTAATAATAACGACAGCGTATAGTTGGTGTTAAATATTGAGCTGTTAATATTCAGCGGCACGCACAGTAGCGCCATCAATATGAGCAGAATAAGCGCCCAAAAGAAAATTTCTTTCTTTGTGACCTTGGAGTCAATCTGCAGCTTTAATTTGGAAACGTAACTGCGAATATATAGCGGATTGCGGATAAGGCGAATAATAAGATAAAACAGCGGGACGCCAACCAGATTTCCCACCAGCAGCGCCTGATAATTAATCAGCGTACTGATATTGAAGGGCATCACTCCCACCATGCTCAGCCTGCTGCCGTATAACCCCACGAACGCCGAAAACTGGAATAGCACCAGGCCTATGGTCGCCGGGCAAAACACCTGCCAGAAAAGGCGGGAAAACATGGTGCTGAAATCGCCGTGCGCAATATTATTACGCCGCGGAACAAACAGCCGGTGGCCGCCCCAACTAAGCACCACGGTGATAATAAACTGCAGGATTATTGCTAACGTTTCAAACAATCCCACCTGAGGAAATTTGCGCAGAAAAATCCCCAGCGCAATGCCGGGCAGCGCCGCCCAGCTAAAAAAGATCATCATTGCAACCATTAGCGCCAGCGGCAGATAAAAAAGAATGACGTCGCCGGCGCTGACGTGCGCGTAGGTATTAACGCGATCGAATATGGGCAGCAGCAGAGAGGGCAAAAACAGGGGTAACCCCCACCATTTATCTCTGATTGCTGTATAAAATTGAAGTAGTTTCATAGATGTTCAGCAGTCCCCACGATTCCCGAGGGGCGATTCAGACAGGGATTCCACCTGAAAGCATAACGAAACGTAAACAAAATATTATACAATGCGTAAAGTTTAATAATTATCCACCAACAACAATTGATGTACATCAAATAATTCTATCCTGATTTATAATTAAGCATTTTATTTCTCTGTGTTATCATTACCTTATCATTAATACGAATACAACAGTTAAATTTCATAATCCTTTCGTATTACTTTCTCTCTACACAGGTTTACGCTGGCAGCATTGACCCCCTTGTCAGAGTATGCCTTAATGTGACTAACGCCCGCCCGAAGGGCACACTTTAAGGAACCTTTTGTGAGTCAGGCACACAGTATGCGAAAACGACATCGATTTAACGGTCGAATGACCCGTATCGTACTGCTAATCAGCTTTTTCTTATTTTTTGGACGCTTCGTCTACTCCTCTGTCAGCGCCTGGCAGCATCATCAGGACAAAAAAGAAGCTCAACGCTCCAGTCTTTCCACTGGCGCACCTGCGCAGCGCTAAGCCAGCCGTTTTCATGCCCCTTTTAGTCCGTTTCCGGACCAACACCTTTCTCTGTGGCAGAAAAGCGTTGTTCACCCGGGCAGACGCGGTTCGCTTCCCCATAAAAAACCCTCTGTCGAAACAGAGGGTGAGTTTTATATTACCTGCGATGTACCGGCAGACGAGGTAATGCGATCATTCCCACTCGATGGTGGCCGGCGGTTTGCCGCTGATATCATAAACAACGCGGGAAATGCCGTTGACCTCGTTGATGATGCGGTTGGACACGCGGCCGAGGAAATCGTACGGCAGGTGCGCCCAGTGGGCGGTCATAAAGTCGATGGTTTCCACCGCGCGCAGTGAGACAACCCAGTCGTACTTACGGCCATCGCCCATAACGCCAACGGAGCGCACCGGCAGGAACACGGTGAACGCCTGGCTGACCTTATCGTACAGATCGGCTTTACGCAGCTCTTCGATGAAGATCGCGTCCGCGCGACGCAGCAGGTCGCAGTACTCTTTTTTCACTTCGCCCAGCACGCGCACGCCGAGGCCCGGCCCCGGGAACGGGTGACGATACAGCATATCGTACGGCAGGCCCAGCTCAAGACCGATCTTGCGCACTTCGTCTTTAAACAGCTCCTTCAGCGGCTCCACCAGCCCCATCTTCATCTCTTTCGGCAGGCCGCCGACGTTGTGGTGAGATTTGATGACGTGGGCTTTGCCGGTAGCGGAAGCGGCGGATTCAATAACATCAGGATAGATGGTGCCCTGCGCCAGCCACTTCACGTCCTGCAGCTTCAGCGCCTCTTCATCAAACACCTCCACGAAGACGCGGCCGATGATTTTACGCTTTGCTTCCGGATCGTTTTCGTCCGCCAGCGCGGTAAGAAAGCGATCTTCCGCCGGAACGTGGATGATATTCAGACCGAAGCGATCGCCGAACATATCCATCACCTGCTCCGCTTCGTTCAGGCGCAGCAGGCCGTTATCAACGAAGACGCAGGTCAGGTTCTTACCGATTGCGCGGTGCAGCAGCATGGCGGTAACCGAGGAGTCCACGCCGCCGGAGAGGCCGAGAATAACCTTATCGTCGCCCACCTGCCGGCGGATGCGCGCCACCGCGTCGTCGATGATTTTCGCCGGGGTCCACAGCGCTTCACAGCCGCAGATTTCGCGAACGAAACGCTCCAGTATGCGCATCCCCTGGCGGGTGTGGGTCACTTCCGGATGGAACTGCACCCCGTAAAAGCGTTTTTCTTCGTTAGCCATAATGGCGAACGGGCAGGTTTCGGTGCTGGCGACGGTCACGAAGTCGGACGGAATGGCCGTCACCTTATCGCCGTGGCTCATCCATACGTCGAGCAGCGGTTTGCCGTCGGCGGTCAGGGCGTCTTCAATGCCGCGAACCAGCGCGCTGTCGGTGAGCACCTCGACCTGCGCATAGCCAAATTCGCGTTCGCTGGAGGACTCCACGTGGCCGCCCAGCTGCATCGCCATAGTCTGCATACCGTAGCAGACGCCGAACACCGGCACACCGGCCTCAAACACGTACTGCGGGGCCCGCGGGCTGTTGTCTTCGGTGGTGCTTTCCGGGCCGCCGGAAAGAATAATGCCGCTGGGGTTGAATTCGCGGATCTGTGCTTCCGTGACATCCCATGCCCACAGCTCGCAGTAGACGCCCAGCTCGCGCACGCGACGCGCGACCAGCTGCGTATACTGAGAGCCAAAGTCGAGAATAAGAATGCGATGTTTATGAATGTTTTCCGTCATTGACGCTAATTCCGAGGCAAGTGAAACAGAGTAAACAAATCGCCCGACGCGGGGTCGGGCGAATAAATCAGGAACCCAGACGGTAATTCGGGGACTCTTTGGTGATGGTCACGTCGTGAACGTGGCTCTCCTGAATGCCCGCGCCGCTGATACGCACGAATTCCGCCTTAGTACGCAGGTCGTCGATAGTACCACAGCCGGTCAGGCCCATACAGGAGCGCAGGCCGCCCATCTGCTGATGGACGATCTCTTTCAGGCGGCCCTTATAGGCCACGCGGCCTTCAATGCCTTCCGGCACCAGCTTATCGGCGGCGTTATCGCTCTGGAAGTAGCGGTCGGAAGAGCCTTTGGACATCGCGCCCAGCGAGCCCATACCGCGGTAAGACTTGTAGGAGCGCCCCTGGAAGAGTTCAATCTCGCCCGGGGATTCTTCGGTCCCGGCCAGCATGGAGCCAACCATCACCGCGCTCGCGCCTGCGGCAATCGCCTTGGCGATATCGCCGGAGAAGCGGATGCCGCCGTCGGCGATAACCGGAATGCCGGTGCCTTCCAGCGCCGCAACGGCGTCGGAAACCGCGGTGATCTGCGGTACGCCCACGCCGGTCACGATACGGGTGGTGCAGATAGAGCCAGGACCAATACCCACTTTCACCGCGCTGACGCCAGCTTCAGCCAGGGCGCGGGCACCCGCGCCGGTCGCCACGTTGCCGCCGATAATCTGCAGGTCCGGATATTTTGCGCGGGTTTCGCGAATGCGCTGCAGGACGCCTTCGGAATGGCCGTGGGAGGAGTCGATCAGCAGTACGTCAACGCCCGCGGCAACCAGCGCGTCAACGCGCTCTTCGTTACCGGCACCCGCGCCAACCGCCGCGCCAACGCGCAGGCGACCGTGCTCGTCTTTACAGGCGTTCGGCTTACGCTCCGCTTTCTGGAAATCTTTCACGGTGATCATACCGAGCAGATGGAAGCTGTCGTCAACCACCAGCGCTTTTTCAACGCGCTTTTCATGCATTCTGGCAAACACCACCTCGCGGGCCTCGCCTTCACGCACGGTGACCAGGCGCTCCTTCGGGGTCATGTAGACGCTGACCGGCTGGTTCAGATCGGTGACAAAGCGCACGTCGCGGCCGGTAATGATGCCCACCAGCTCGTTCTCTTCGGTGACGACCGGATAGCCGGCAAAGCCGTTACGCTCGGTCAGCGCCTTCACTTCGCGCAGGGTGGTGGTCGGCAGAACGGTCTGCGGATCGGTGACCACGCCGGACTCGTGCTTCTTCACACGCTGGACCTCTTCCGCCTGGCGCTCAATGGACATGTTTTTGTGGATAAACCCGATGCCGCCTTCCTGCGCCAGCGCAATGGCGAGGCGCGCTTCCGTCACGGTATCCATCGCTGCGGAAAGCATAGGAATGTTCAGGCGAATGGTTTTCGTCAACCAGGTGCTGAGATCGGCGGTATTCGGCAAAACGGTGGAATGAGCGGGAACGAGGAGGACGTCGTCAAACGTCAAGGCTTCTTTAGCGATACGTAGCATGGGCAATATCTCTGACCAGGGGTGGATAAATATTGCCGTGGCATTATACAGAGCGTAACCGATTGCATCCACACCTTTTTGTAAAAAAACTTGCGCTCCCCCGTAGCCGGGTTACTATCGATTGAATAACCCGCTGATTTAGAATTTGATCCCGCTCACATGTTATCCGCTCAGACCGCCGCTGTTTTTACCGTCAGCCGCCTCAACCAGACGGTTCGCCTGCTGCTGGAGCGGGAAATGGGCCAGGTCTGGATCGCCGGCGAGCTCTCAAATTTCTCCCAGCCCTCCTCCGGCCACTGGTACTTCACCCTGAAGGACGACAGCGCCCAGGTGCGCTGCGCAATGTTTCGCAACAGCAACCGCCGGGTCACCTTCCGCCCGCAGCACGGGCAGCAGGTGCTGGTGCGCGCCAGCATCACCCTTTACGAGCCGCGCGGCGACTACCAGATTATTGTCGAAAGTATGCAGCCGGCTGGAGTTGGCCTGCTCCAGCAGCAGTATGAGCAGTTGAAAGCAAGGCTTCACGCGGAAGGGCTGTTCGATCCGCAGCGGAAAAAACCGCTCCCCTCTCCCGCGCGCCGCGTCGGGGTGATCACCTCAAAAAGCGGTGCCGCGCTGCACGATATTCTCCAGGTGCTGAAGCGCCGCGATCCCTCCCTGCCGGTCATTATCTACCCAACGGCGGTTCAGGGCGAGGATGCACCGGGGCAGATCGTGCGCGCCATCGCCCTGGCGAACAGGCGTAACGAGTGCGACGTGCTAATCGTAGGGCGCGGCGGCGGTTCCCTGGAGGATTTATGGAGCTTCAACGACGAGCGGGTGGCGAGGGCGATTTTCGCCAGCCGCATTCCGGTGGTGAGCGCCGTTGGTCATGAAACCGATGTAACCATCGCCGATTTTACCGCCGATCTGCGGGCACCAACGCCCTCTGCCGCCGCGGAGATAGTGAGCCGCAACCAGCAGGAGCTGCTGCGCCAGATTCACTCCGCCCGCCAGCGCCTGGGCATGGCGATGGACTATTTTCTCGCTAACCGCAGCCGCCGCTTCACCCGGCTTGCCCATCAGCTGCAGCAGCAGCATCCTCAGCTGCAGCTGGCCCGTCAGCAGACGGCTCTTGAGCGCCTGCAGCAGCGAATGACCGTCGCCATTGACGGCCAGCTCAGGCTCGCCGGCCAGCAGCAGCGCCGCCTGCGCCAGCGGCTGAATCAGCACAGTCCGCAGCCGCGCATTCACCGCGCCGCCGGCCGCATCCAGCAGCTTGAGTTTCGTCTGGCGGAAAACCTGCGCGCGCGGCTGGGCACCTCGCGGGAACGTTTCGGCAACGCCGTCACGCACCTTGAGGCGGTCAGCCCCCTCTCCACCCTGGCGCGCGGCTACAGCATCTCGACGGCGGCCGATGGCAACGTGCTGAAAAAGGTGAAGCAGGTGAAGACGGGTGAAACCATAACCACGCGCCTGGAGGACGGCTGGGTAGAGAGCCAGATTACCGATATTCGTCCGGCGAAAAAGCACCGGGCGAGAAAAGCCGGCTAATTTTCTGCCGCCCTGACGGCGCGGTGCATCCCCATGACGGCGGCCTGCCCTTGCCCGCAGAGAGCGGCCCCTTTCCGACGAGCTTACCGCGATCCGGCCGCAGGCGGCGCAGGGGCGGTTCACCGCCGCCTGGAGTCGATGGGGCAAACGGGAGCACGGCCCCTCCGGCTGGAGGGGCGCAGAGTGATTACTTACTTTTCTTAATGTGCTTAATCAGACGTTTGCGCTTGCGCATCTGGGTTGGGGTCAGCGTATTGCGTTTGTTCGCATAGGGGTTTTCCCCCTCTTTAAACTGAATCCGGATGGGTGACCCCATCACCTCCAGCGACTTGCGGAAGTAGTTCATCAGATAGCGCTTGTAGGAGTCCGGCAGATCCTTCACCTGGTTGCCGTGGATCACCACAATCGGCGGGTTGTAGCCGCCGGCGTGCGCATACTTCAGCTTCACGCGACGCCCGCGCACCAGCGGCGGCTGGTGATCTTCCGTCGCCATGGTCATGATGCGGGTCAACAGCGCGGTGCTTACCCGGCGGGTCGCGCTGTCATAGGCTTCGCGGACCGACTCAAACAGATTACCTACGCCGCTGCCGTGCAGCGCGGAAATAAAGTGCACCCGCGCAAAGTCGATAAAGCCGAGACGGAAATCCAGCGTCTCCTTGACCTGCTCTTTTACCTCCTGGGAGAGGCCGTCCCACTTGTTGACCACAATCACCAGCGAGCGCCCGCTGTTGAGGATAAAGCCCAGCAGCGACAGATCCTGATCGGAAATCCCCTCGCGGGCGTCGATCACCAGCAGCACGACGTTGGCGTCTTCAATCGCCTGCAGGGTTTTGATCACCGAGAATTTTTCCACCGCGTCGGTGATTTTCCCGCGCTTGCGCACCCCGGCGGTGTCAATCAACACATACTCGCGCCCGTCGCGCTCCATCGGGATATAGATACTGTCGCGGGTGGTGCCCGGCATGTCGTAAACCACCACCCGCTCTTCGCCAAGAATGCGGTTGGTTAGCGTGGACTTACCAACGTTCGGCCGCCCGACAATCGCCAGCTTAATCGGCAGATCTTGCGGATTAAAATCGTCTTCAGGCTCCGGTTCACCGGTCTCTTTGGCTGCAAGCTGCGCCCAGTATTCCGCCTCTTCGTCCACCTCTTCCTGGGGTGCGACGTCGTCCACCCACGGCAGCAGCACATGCTCCAGCAGGCTGAGTACGCCGCGGCCGTGCGAGGCGGCGATAGGATGAATTTCCCCAAGCCCCAGCGAATAAAATTCAACGACGGCCTGCTCCGGGTCAAGCCCGTCGGTTTTGTTGGCCACCAGGAAAGTGGGTTTTTCGCGGGAGCGCAGGTGCTTCGCGATGGCCTCATCCGCCGGCATCAGCCCCGCGCGCGCGTCAACCATAAACAGCACCACGTCCGCCTCTTCAATCGCCAGCAGCGACTGCTCGGCCATGCGGGTTTCCACGCCCTCTTCGGTGCCGTCGATACCGCCGGTATCAATGCAGATGAACTCGCGGCCTTCAATCTCCGCACGACCGTACTTACGGTCGCGAGTCAGACCCGGGAAATCCGCAACCAGCGCATCCCGGGTGCGGGTCAGACGGTTAAACAGCGTGGATTTTCCGACGTTAGGGCGCCCGACAAGCGCGACCACAGGTATCATGTTCAAAGCCTCATTTAATCAATCATCAGACAGCGGGCAACAAATCGCGCCGCTGTTAAAAACAGTAAAACGGCCCCTGGACCAGGAGCCGTTTTCTTAATGCCAACGACCGTGACGATTAGCGCGTAATGGAATAGAGCGTGCCGTCTTTGGCCTGGATAAGCAGCCTGCCGTCGGCAACCACCGGATCGGTCAGGAAGCCCGCGCTGTCGACCTTCTGCTGCGCCACAAAGCGCCCGTCCTCAACGTTCAGCCAGTGCAGGTAGCCTTCAGCGTCGCCGACTACCAGGCTGCCGTTATACAGAGCCGGAGAGGTCAGCTGGCGATGCAGCAGATCGTTCTGGGTCCACAGGGTTACGCCGCCGTCAACGTTCAATGCCAGAACGCGATCGCTCTGGTCAACCAGGTAGATGCGGTTGCCCTCAATGATGAAGTCGTTTACCGAACCCAGCTCGCGCTTCCACATAATCTGCCCGCTGCGCAGATCCAGCGCCGTCAGATTGCCGTTGTAGGCCAGCGCGTAAACCACACCGTTGACCACGACCGGCGTAGTATCGACGTCGCTCAGACGATCGATTTCCGTCGAGCCGGTGGCCTGGGAAATACGCTGCTGCCAGATAAGCTGGCCCTGCTGCATCAGCACGGCGCTGACGCGACCGTTGTCGCCGCCGACGATTGCTGCGCCATAGGCGGTCGCCGGAGCCGACTCGCCGCGCAGAGAGAGTGTCGGCATATCCAGGTTGACGGTCCATTTAACGGCACCGTCCGCCTCGTTCAGCGCCTGCAGCTGGCCGTTGCTGGTATGGATCAGGACCATACCGTCGCTGACCACCGGGCGGGAGAGCGCCTCGCCGGCCACCTGGCTTTGCCAGGCGACGGTGCCATCAGAGGTACTCAGCGCGTAGACCTGCGCTTTTTCACTGCCGATATAGACGTGGCCGCCGGCCACCGTGACGCCGCCGGAGAGCAGCGCGGGCGAGCGGGAGAACCAGCCGCCCTTCTCACCCAGGTTGGTTGACCAGATCTCTTTGCCGTCGCTGGCATCCAGCGCTTTAACAACGCCCGCCCGGTCAGCGGCATAGACGACGCCGTCCGCCAGCGCCGGGCGAAGATGAGAATAGAATTCGCCAATCCCGTTACCGACGGAGGCGCTCCAGGCGGTAGACGGAGTAAACTGGTTTTCCACCTCCGGCAGCGGGGACATCTTAACGACGTCTTCTTCGCCGCTGAAAAGTGAACAGCCGCTCAAGAGCGTAACGGAAAGCAGCCCTGGCAGAAGTAATTTACGCAATTGCATCGGGTCCCTCTCAGATGGACAAGTTGTTGATTTTCATCTGCATCATTTCGCTCAGCGCGGGTGAAGCTTTCGTATTCACGCCCGCTTCCCATGCGCTACGCGCGCCTTGCTTATCGCCCTTGCTCAGCAGCGCTTCGCCGCGCAGGTCAGCCACGATCGCCGCCCACCCTTCGCCCTTCACGGCGTCGAGAGATTTCAGCGCGGCGTCGGCCTGCTTAAGCTGTACCTGAACGCGGGCCAGTCGCAGAGTAATAACGGCTTTAAGATTTTCATCGCTCGCGGCCGCCAGCCCCTGCTGCAGCTGAGCGGCGGCTTTGTCAATCTCATTGAGTTCGATAAACTGCTGCGCCAGCTCCAGCGAAGCCAGCGCGCCGTAAACGTTTTTATTCTCCGCGGCAAAGGTTTCCGCCGCGGTAACGCTTTCCGGCTTGTCCGCGCTTATCGCGGCCAGCGTATTCTGATACGTCTGCGAGGTAGCGCGCGCGGTCTCGGCCTGATGGCCGGTCCAGTAGCGCCAGCCAACCAGCGCGCCTACCCCTAAAATTACGCCAACGGCCAGCGCCTTGCCGTTTTCGGCAAAGAAACGCTTAATCGCCTCAACCTGGTCATTTTCGTTTTCGTAAACTTCCACGCGATCCTTCTCCTTAGCAGATCAAAGTGCGCAAGTGCGCCGCTACGCCGTCCTGCGCGACGACCGTTTGCTCACCAGAGCGCAAATCCTTCACGACAACCGTACCGTCGGCCACTTCGGACTCACCGAGCACCAGCGCAACGCGGGCACCCCATTTGTCGGCGCGGGCAAACTGCTTCTTGAAGCTGCCGCCGCCGTGGTTGGTCATCAGCTTCACGCCGGGCAGCGCATCGCGCAGGCGCTCCGCCAGGATCATTGCCGCAGGCTGCGTCTGCGCGCCTGAAGCGACCAGGTATATATCGACAACAGGATCGGCTTTAAATTCCGGATTAACCGCCTGAATTAACAAAACAAGACGCTCCAGCCCCATCGCAAAACCTACCCCCGGAGCCGGGCGACCGCCAAGCTGCTCCACCAGGCCGTCGTAGCGGCCGCCGGCGCAGACGGTGCCCTGGGCACCAAGGCTGCGGGTCACCCATTCAAAAACGGTGCGGTTGTAGTAGTCGAGGCCGCGAACCAGCCGCTGATTGACGGTATAGGCAATACCCGCCGCCTCCAGCAGCTGGCACAGCCCGGCAAAGTGCTCGCGCGAGTCATCGTCCAGGTAGTCGCCAAGCTGAGGAGCGTCGTTCAGCAGCGCCTGCACGTCCGGATTTTTTGAATCCAGCACCCGCAGCGGGTTGCTGTACATGCGGCGCAGGCAGTCTTCGTCCAGCTTCTCTTTATGCTGTTCAAGAAAGGCCACCAGCGCCTCGCGGTAGCGGGCGCGCGCTTCCGGCGAGCCGATGGAGTTCAGCTCAAGGCTGACGTGCCCGGCAATGCCCAGCGCCCGCCACCAGCGGGCGGTCAGCAGGATCAGCTCCGCATCGATATCCGGCCCCTGCAGGCCGAAAACCTCCACGCCCAGCTGATGAAACTGACGATAGCGCCCTTTTTGCGGGCGCTCGTGACGGAACATCGGCCCGATATACCACAGACGCTGTTCCTGATTGTACAGGAGACCATGCTCGATGCCGGCGCGGACGCAGCCCGCCGTACCTTCAGGACGCAGGGTCAGGCTGTCGCCGTTGCGGTCCTCAAAGGTGTACATCTCTTTTTCAACCACGTCGGTGACTTCACCGATTGCGCGCTTAAACAGCGGGGTCTGCTCTACAATCGGCAGGCGGATTTCACTGTAACCGTAGCTGCCGAGCACGTTCTTGAGCGTGCCTTCGATGCGCTGCCAGATGGCGGTCTCGCCCGGCAGATAATCGTTCATACCGCGAATGGCTTGAATGTTTTTTGCCACGTTTATTCTCTTTCTGTATATAAAAATGAACCCTCAGCGCTTCCCCGAACGAGACGGGAGCCATGCGGGTTCAATCATACACGGGAAGCACGCCGCTTCCCATCGCGTTATTATTTTTCCACCTGAACGCCGATACGGCGCGCCTCATCCAGCATACTGGCCTTCGCGCGGATACGGGCCTCAAGCTGGTCGATCATCTCGTCATTACTGAGCCTGTCCTTACGCACGCCGTCCTCATACAGGCCGCTTTTCTTGTTGCCGCCGGTCACCCCGAGGGTGGAAACCAGCGCTTCCCCCGGCCCGTTCACCACGCAGCCGATAATCGAAACGTCCATAGGCGTAATGATATCTTCCAGCCGCTGCTCCAGGGCGTTGACCGTGCCAATCACGTCAAACTCCTGGCGCGAGCAGGTGGGACAGGCGATAAAGTTGATCCCGCGGGAGCGGATGCGCAGGGACTTCAGAATGTCGAAGCCAACCTTGATCTCTTCCACCGGGTCCGCCGCCAGCGAAACGCGCAGCGTGTCGCCAATCCCTTCCGAAAGCAGCAGCCCGAGGCCGATGGCCGATTTCACCGCCCCGCTGCGCGCGCCGCCCGCTTCGGTAATGCCCAGATGCAGCGGCTGATCGATCTGCTTCGCCAGCAGGCGATAGGATTCCACCGCGAGGAAAACGTCGGAAGCCTTTACGCTCACCTTAAACTGGTCAAAATTCAGCCTGTCAAGGTGATCGACATGGCGCATGGCGGACTCCAGCAGCGCCTGGGGCGTCGGCTCGCCATATTTTTCCTGCAGATCTTTTTCCAGCGATCCGGCGTTGACGCCGATACGGATAGGAATATTTTTATCCCGGGCGCAGTCCACCACCGAACGGATACGCTCATCGTTGCCAATATTGCCCGGATTGATGCGCAGGCAGTCGACGCCGTATTCCGCCACCTTCAGAGCGATGCGGTAGTCAAAGTGGATATCCGCAACCAGCGGAACGGAGACCTGCTGTTTAATTAGCCTGAACGCCTCGGCGGCGTCCATCGTCGGCACCGAAACGCGAACAATATCTGCGCCAACGCGCTCCAGCGCTTTGATTTGACTGACCGTCGCCGCCACGTCCGTGGTTCGCGTATTGGTCATTGACTGTACGGCGATGGGGGCACCATCGCCAACTGGCACGTTCCCAACGTAAATTCGCGTTGATTTTCTACGTTGAATAAGAGCCTGGTTATGCATGAAAATTCTCCCGCGTTGCCCGTCTGTTACTGCACCGGTGTCTGTTCGGCATTAAGGGTCAGACGCGCAACCTGGCTGTTTCTGATAAAACGACTCAGATCGACAGGCTTTCCTTGATACTGGATCTGTACCGCGGCCGGGGCACCAATTTTAAGCTTGTAGGGTGCCTGGCCGGTTAAGTTTAAGCTTCCGCCTTTGCGCTGCATACCGCTGAACAGCTTCTGGCCCGTAGCGTCCGTGACCTCCAGCCAGCAGTCGGCGCTGAAGTTCATCGTCAGCGCGTTGCGATCCTCCGCAGATGACGCCACGCCGGCCTGTTCGGTCGGCTGCGTCGCCGCGTCGCGGGCTTCGGCAGGGGCGTTAGCCATCGCCACGACGTCGCTCCGGGCAGGCGCAACCGCGGCGACAGGGGCCGGCGCTGCCGGCGTCACCGTCGGGGTCGGGGTCGGGGTCGGCGTAGCGGCGGCGCTGGTGTCCACCTCAGGCCCGGAGGCTGCCGCCGGAGCCGGTGTCTCAGGCTCTGCGTTCAGCGGAATAGCGCGGGTGACGCCGGCGTTCAGCTCGGCGGAAGTGCGATCGGCCATGGTCGCAATTTCATCCTGCTGCGCCTTATGGTTCTGCCACCACCAGGCCCCCGTCAGGCCGATAACCACAAACAGCACCAGCCAGGTGAAGGTCATCAGCCAGCCGTCGCGCTTTTTACGCCGCTTGTTCAGGGAGAAATTCTGCATCGGCGTCGATTTCGACATCCGAAGCGGAGCCTGTTTTTCCAGCCCCGGCAGCAGATCGCTTTCAGGAATATGCACCAGACGCGCATAGGAGCGGATGTACCCACGCAGGAAAGTTGAAGCAAGATCGGCCGGAGCCTTGTCCTCTTCAATATCGCGTACTGTGGAAACCTTCAGGCAGAGTCGTTCAGCGACCGCCTGCTGGCTGAGTCCGAGTTGTTCACGGGCGATGCGCAGGCGCGCGCCGGTGGAGAGTGCTTCATTTGGGTCGTGAGTGGCTTCAGTATTCATTCGCTACAGCTGCTGGTAGTAAATTAGGGTTCAGACGTCGGCGAGCCGTTGTGCCCGCCCGCGCCGCGAAACATCCGATCTGTTAACCTTAGTCGGACAGTATAAGCCTGTCAGGCTGCTCGTGACAAAACGGCCTGCAGCCGAAAATTAAATGATTATCGCACCGCTACATACTGCCCTAAAGTCGACAAAAACGCACCGATATTCTTGTCCCACCGCGCGTAGTCAGAAACGGCCTGGTTGCTACACGGCGCAGGGCGAGAAAAGCCTCCTGCGCCCGTCGTCTTAAACGCTGCGAACGTCGATGGCCTCGCCCTGCATACGTTTACGCAGGGTGCGCTTCGTCCGGTCGATTACGTCGCCGGCCAGCTGCCCGCAGGCGGCATCAATATCGTCACCGCGCGTTTTACGCACAATGGTAGTAAAGCCATAGCCCATCAGCACCTTGGAAAAACGATCGATCCGGCTGTTGGAGCTACGCCCGTACGGCGCGCCGGGGAAGGGGTTCCACGGGATCAGGTTGATCTTGCAGGGCGTATCCTTCAGCAGCGCCGCCAGCTCATGCGCGTGCCCGGTGCCGTCGTTGACGTGATCCAGCATGACATACTCAATCGTCACGCGCCCCTGATTGGCGTTTGACTTCTCCAGGTAGCGGCGGACCGAACCAAGGAAGGTTTCAATATTGTACTTATTATTGATGGGGACGATTTCGTTACGAATCTCATCGTTCGGCGCGTGCAGAGAGATAGCCAGCGCCACGTCAATCATATCGCCCAGCTTATCCAGCGCCGGAACCACTCCGGAGGTGGAGAGCGTCACGCGCCGTTTCGACAGGCCAAAGCCGAAGTCATCCAGCATGATCTCCATTGCCGGTACGACGTTGGACAGGTTAAGCAGCGGCTCACCCATCCCCATCATCACCACGTTGGTGATCGGGCGCTGGCCGGTGACCTTTGCCGCGCCGACAATTTTTGCCGCGCGCCACACCTGGCCAATAATTTCCGATACCCGCAGGTTGCGGTTAAAGCCCTGCTGGGCGGTAGAGCAGAACTTGCACTCCAGCGCGCAGCCGACCTGGGAGGAGACGCACAGCGTGGCGCGATCGTCTTCCGGTATATAGACCGTTTCGACGCGCTGAGCGCCGACGGCAATCGCCCATTTGATGGTGCCATCAGAAGAACGCTGCTCTTCAACCACTTCCGGCGCGCGGATTTCCGCGACCTCTTTCAGCTTGCCGCGCAGAACCTTATTGATGTCGGTCATCTCATCAAAGTTATCGCAGCAATAGTGGTACATCCACTTCATCACCTGATCGGCGCGAAAGGGCTTTTCCCCGAGCTGTTTAAAAAACTCCCGCATCTGCTGGCGGTTGAGATCCAGCAGGTTAATTTTTTCGTTTTTATCGGAAACGACCGGGGTGATGCTTTCAGGCGTGACAGTTTGTTCAGTCATAGTTTATTCCGGCCTCGTTATTACACGTTATGGCCCCTGGAGGGTTGAAAAAGAGACGCCCCGGCGCACGATCTGCTCGTCCGGGGGGCGGCATTGTACAAATTCTGCGGCAAGGATGCCACGTCCGCAGCGGCGATTAGCGAAAAATAATCGGCACCACCGTCAGCGGATTCAGCGTCGTCAACCGGCGGCCGTCCCGCTCCCGAAAGCCTGAACCTCAGGGCGGCCGGACGGAGGATGCACCTAACGCCGTCGGGCCACAAAGAGCGCAGGAGATGGGGCTAACGGGTGCGCGGGCACACTTCGCCCTCGCCAAAGAAGTAGGCAATTTCACGCTGTGCGGACGCCAGTGAATCGGAGCCGTGGGTGCCGTTTTCGGTAAAGCTGTCGGCATAGTCGGCGCGCAGCGTCCCCGCCAGCGCGTTAGCGGGGTTGGTGGCCCCCAGCAGGTCGCGATGGCGCTGGACGGCGTTTTCGCTTTCCAGAACGGACACCACGATCGGCCCGGAGGTCATAAACTCGACCAGACCGTCAAAGAACGGCTTCCCGTCGTGCTCGGCATAGAAACCGCGCGCCTGCTCAACGGTCAGGTGCAGCATTTTCGTGCCGACGATTTTAAACCCTGCCGCTTCGAAGCGCATAAAGATATTGCCAATAACGTTTTTTGCCACCGCGTTGGGTTTGATGATGGAAAAAGTCCGTTCAATAGCCATGATTACCTCTGATAGCTGTTCTGTTGTTGTATATCCGTCATACTTCTTCAGGCTGCCTGTGCGCTGGCCTTTGGCTACTCAGCTCAGCCATGAGGCTCGCCCTGGCGAATTTGTCGCTCGCCTGTCGCGTGATTCAACCACAGAGGCTCACCCTTTCGGTCCAGCTCTGGGGCTGTTCAAAACACGCTACCTTTCGTCATGCCAGCCGAATGATTTAGCCTGGCGCGGATTATAAAGAGCATCACGGCCATTGCCTATGGCTTGAGGTAACATTTTTTTAAAATAAAACACATACAAGCAACACGGCGGCCTGCGCGGGGCTAGTGCAGGGTAAATTCAATTCTGGCGGTTTGCCCCGCTTCGTCCATAACCAGCAGCTGATATTCTCCTTTTTCCGTCAGCCGGAGGGTTATCCCGGGCGCGCGTGCCGCCAGCAGTTTGCCGTTGAGAAACCACCAGCGATCTCCCACGCCGCCGCGGGTCTGCAGCGGCAACGAAGCCGCCGGCGCGCCCGGCAGCCGCTTAACCAGCGCCCCGTCGCGTACGCCCGTCAGCTGTAGCGGCGGCGGCGCGGCCAGGCCCAGCGGCGGACACGTCGGCGACGCCGGTGGCAGCCTTGCGCTACGCCGTTCGGCGGCAGGCAGCCAGGGCTCAAGCGGCAGAGGCCAGACGATCAGCGTCTGCTGGCGGGCCTGCGGGCAGTCGGCGGCCACCCGCCGCCCCGCCTCGTCAAGCCACACCGGAAAGCGAATCCCGCCGACCCCTTCCTGGCCGGGCAGCAGCAGAGTGGGCGGCTGGCTGCCATCCAGCAGCCAGCTCGCCAGGCGGCGGCGGCAGTTGGCGTCCCCCGCCGGCAGCGACTGCCCCCCCGGCCAGCAGATAACGCCGCGGGTGACGGAGGGCGGACGCGGATCTTCGGGCAGCGATAAAGCGCGCGCCAGCAGCAGATTATTAACCTGGGTCAGCAGCGGCACCGCGCTGGCGAAGCCAAACTGCCCGGCCACCGGCGTGCCGTCCGGCCTGCCCGTCCAGATGCCGATAATATAGCGGGCGTTCACGCCTATCGCCCAGGCGTCGCGATAGCCATAGCTGGTGCCGGTTTTCCACGCCAGCGGGGCGACGCGCGGCAGGGCGTCATCCGGCAGCGGCCGGGCCTCGTCGGCCATTACCCGCCGGAGGATCCACGCCGCACCCGGCGACAGCAGCGGGCGTTCCACCAGCGGATCGTCCGGCTGCAGGCGAAGCTTCGCCGCCCTGCCGCCGCGGGCGAAAGCGCTCCAGGCGGCCGCCATATCTTCCAGCCGCGCCCCCGCGCCGCCGAGGATCAGCGACAGATTCGGCACCGCGTCCCCCGGCAGGTACAGCGGCAGCCCGACGTTGCGCAGCTTCGCCGCAAAGCGTTTTGGCCCATAGGCTTCCAGCACCTGCACCGCCGGTAAATTCAGCGAGCGCACCAGCGCCTCGCTCATGCTGACCGGCCCGTGAAATCCGCTGTCAAAGTTGCCTGGCCGGTAGTCCCCGGTATAGCGCGGCACGTCCTGCAGTAGCGATTCCGCATGGATCAGCCCCTCATCCAGCGCCAGGCCATAGACAAAAGGCTTCAGCAGCGATCCGGGCGAGCGGATCGCGCTCACCATATCCACGTGGCCAAAGCGGCTCTCGTCGTTCAGATCCGCCGAACCGACCCAGCCGCGAACGCTCATGCTGGTATGATCGACCACGACGATCGCCAGCGAGCCGCGCGGCGGCAGGCGCGTTTTCCAGTGCAGCGCCAGATCCTCCAGCTGCCGCTGCAGCCCGGCGTCGAGGGTGGTGATAATCTTGTTGCCGCGGCTTTTGCCAAGCATCATGCGGGAAAACAGCGGTGCCAGCTGCGGCATCTGCCGGGGGGCCAGCCAGACCGGCTCCTCCCGGGACTCCCGCGCCTGCCGTTGGGACCAGACGCCCAGCGTCGCCATCCGCTCAAGTACCTTATTGCGCGCGGCTTCGGCCCGTTCCGGCCAGCGATCCGGGCGCAGCCGGCTTGGTGCCTGCGGCAGCACCGCAAGCAGCGCCGCTTCGGAGTAGCTCAGCTGCGTCGGCGGTTTGCCGAGGTAAGCCCAGCTTGCCGCCCCCACTCCCTGCAGCGTTCCGCCGAAGGGGGCCCGGTTAAGGTACAGCGTCAGAATATCGCGCTTCGACAGGTGCCACTCCAGCTGCAGAGCGCGCCAGGTCTGACGAAGCTTGCCGCCGAGGGTTCGCGGATGCGGCTCCAGCAGCCTCGCCGTCTGCATGGTCAGGGTGCTGCCGCCGGATATTATCCGTCCGTTGACCAGCGCCTGCCAGGCGGCGCGCGCCGTGGAGAAGGGATTGATCCCGGGATGCCGCCAGAACCAGCGGTCTTCATAGCCGATCAGCGCCTCAAGGTAGCGCGGGGACACCTCCTCCAGGGTAACCGGATAGCGCCAGATACCCTCCGCATCGGCAAAGCGCCAGAGCGGCGTGCCGTCATGGGCCACCACCACCCGCGCCGGATTCACCTCGTGAAGAGGCAGCGGCCAGATTTTATCGGCCGCCCACAGGACAAACAGCAGCAGAAAAGGCGCGGCGGCCAGCAGGAGCCGACCGCCGCGTTTTGTGCGTCGCATCATTCAGGGCTTCACAATCAGCAGATCCTCCGCCGCGCCGGTGGCGCGCCACTGCGGAACGTACATGGATTCCACCATCGGCACCGGCAGGCGATAGGTTCCCGGCGTTACCGCCCGCGCCAGATAGACCAGCGTCACCGGCCGATATGCGTTGACCGCCACGGCCGCAACAAAGCGATCATCGCGAAACTCAAGGTGCTGAATATCCGCCTGCTGCATCTGATCCAACAGCGTGCGCACCGTATCGCCGCTCTCTTCAAGGCTGGCGCTGCTGTTCGCCAGGTTCTGGTTTTCCAGCTCCAGCCCGGCAGGCAGCAGGTCGACCACCAGCGCGTCCGGCACGTTCCTGCTGGCCTTCACCTCCAGCCAGACCAGCACCAGCTCGCCGCTGTGCAGGGAGTCAAGCGACCGGATCTCACCGCCGGTGCCCAGAATATGACGCTCAATCTGCAGAACGTTGCTGGCACGCGCCGGAGTCGACTGCGGATAGCCGCTGCTGTCCAGCCGCAGCCACAGCGGCTGGCTGCCGCTATTGGTCACCTCCAGCGCGGAGAGCTGGTCGGCGTCAAGATTGCGGATTTGCGCCTTATCCCCCGTAAGCGGCTGTTCCGCGAGGGAGGTCTGAGCCTGCCAGCTCCCCGGCAGATCCTGCAGATTGCGGGCGGCGAGAAACAGCGCGTTATTCTCCTGGGTAGAGAGCCAGCTCTTGCCGTACACCGCTTCAGACAGATGGTGAAGCAGCGCGAACCGCGCCTCCGGCCGGAGGTTATTCTCCTCCAGCAGCGCCAGCTTCAGCGCGCTGTCGCGCACTTCGCTGCCGTAGTCGCCGATCCAGCGCTGGCCGTTCCGACGCTTCTCCAGCCCCAGCTCAATGGCCTGCTCGCTGCGCCGGGCGTCGCCCATCGTTTTCAACGCCACCCCCAGCTGCAGCAGCGGCAGGCCGGAAGCCGCCCGATCGCGCTGCTCCCAGATCTCACGCAGCGTGCCGAGCGGTGCCTTTTGCTGCCGCGCCAGCACCAGCGCCGCATAGCTCTGTATGGCAAACCGGCTCGCCTGCGCATTGTCACTGTAGCGCACCGATAGCACTCCCGGGTCCTGCAGATAGCGCAGCAGCCGCGCGTTGCCCCGGCTAACCGCCTCAGGCGGAACGTCATAGCCCTGCTCGCCCGCCCGTACGAGGAAATCCATAGCATAGGCCGTCAGCCACTGCTCCTCCGGCCCCGCTTTATCCCACAGCGCAAAGCCGCCGTCACCGCGCTGCATCTGCAGCAGGCGGGAAATACCCAGCTCAACCGCCCCCCGGCGCTTCTCATCGCTGTCGCCCTCAATGCCCAGCGCCTTCAGTTGCGCGGCATTGGTATAGAGCGACGGGAACAGCCCGCTGGTGGTCTGCTCCAGGCAGCCATAGGGGTACGCCTTCAGCTCGCGAATAGCGCGCGCCAGGTTTAACGGCGGACTGCCGCTGAGCTGTAGCTGCCCCTGCAGCGTCGCCGGAGAGAAGTTTTCCAGCTGCTGCACCGGCGCGCGCCAGGTTTCTCCCGGCTGCAGAACGGTGCCGCTGTTGACGGTCTGCGCCGGGAAGGCCGGACGCACGCCGATCGTCCACTGCTTCTGCTGCACGGAGAAATCCTCGTCCGGCAGCGACAGTCCGGCGATGGACGCCTGCAGCTCGCCACTCCCAAAGCCTTCCAGCGCCCGCACCGGCACAAACAGCGTAGTGCGCACGCCCGGCTCCAGGCGAACCGATGCGGAGGCCTGCCCGACAAGCTCAAGCAGACCGCTGGCCGCCAGCTCAACGCTGATGGACTGCGCGCGCTCCGTCAGGTTGGTGATGTCCAGGGCCAGGCGCGAGGTGTCGCCGCCGGCCATAAAACGCGGCCTGTTCAGCTCCGCGATAACCGGCGCGGCAACGATGGTTTTACTTTCGCCGCTGCCGAAGGCGTCTGCGGTCCACGCCTGGGCCATCACCCGCAGCTCGCCGTTGAAATCGCCGATGGGCAGGGTAACGCTGCCCTCTCCCTGCTCATTCAGCGTTACCGGCAGGGCCTGCTGCGCCACGATATTAACGTGGTTCACCGGCGGTTTACCGCCGCGCTTGAGCTTATCGCCGTCGCCGCCGAAGCGCAGGGCTGCCAGACGCCCCTGCCCTTCGATAACCTGCCCGTAAATGTCGTAAATATCCGCGCCGTAGCGCTTCTGGCCGAAGAACGCCTGCCAGGGATCCGGCGTGACGTAGTCGGTAATATTGAGTACGCCGCTGTCCACCGCGGAGATCAGCACGTTGACCTGCTTCGGAGCGACGCCGTTTTTGTCGCTGGCTTTAATTTTCACGGTCAGCGGCTGGTTGGGGCGCATTTTCGCCGGACCGTCCAGCGTCAGGGCCAGGCGGCGGTTTTCATCACCGAGCGGTAAATGCAGCAGGCCGACGGCGCGCTTCGGCGTGGCCGAACGCGATTTATCGCCGGGGCGAACCACCAGCGCGCTGAGATAGAGATCGTGACGGTTCCAGCTTTTATCGACCGGGATCGCCAGATCAAGGCCCTCGGCCGGTACGTCAATTTCCTGCCACCAGAGCGGCCCGTCGGACGACTCCACCATGACATAGCCTTTCCCGGCCGCCGGTGCAACAACGTGCAGCCCGAGGGTATCACCAGGGCGATAGGCGGGCTTATCCAGCTTCAGAGTAATGCGATCCGGGCGCGCCGCGCCGCCGCCGTCGCTGTTGTCCTGCCAGCGGTATCCCGCCCAGAAGCGGACGCTGCTGACCGCGCCGTTCGGCGCTTTCACTTCCAGGCGATAAGCCCCCCACTCTACCGGAAAGCTGACTCTGCCGGTTTCCCCGGCCCCAAGATCCAGCGTCCGTTCGCTTTCCAGCAGATCTTTCTGGTCATGCTGCGATCTCCAGCCCTCGTCTTCCGACCAGTCCCAGTAATAGTCGCGGCGTTCGCGAATCAAACGCACCTGCAGACCCGACACCGCCCTCTTTTCGCCCTGCGCGTCGGCGTAAACAATGTCAAAATCGGCGCTGCTGTTCTCATCGACAAACGGCTGGTTGACCGTGGCGTCGGTGCGGTAGTCATACAGCGCCCTGGCGGCAAACTGCGGACGGATGCCCGGCAGCGCGTCGGCGGGCCAGATGGCCTGCCCGGTGCGGCGGGTCACCGGACGGCCGCCGGACTCCAGCAGGCTGGCCTGCAGGATAACCTGCAGCGGCGAGCGGGTTTCCCGCCACTGGCTGGGGGCGGCCACCTCAGCGCGACCGCCCTCGTCAAGGATCATCTGCACTTCGTCAAGGCTGCGGGAGAGGTTCTCCCCGGCGATATCGCCGAACTCGAATCCCGGCAGCGCCTTCACCGCCTCGCGCAGCGGACGCAGGTACAGCTGCCCCTGCAGAGCGTTGCCGCTGGCGGGCGCGCCGTACAGGTAGTAGCCGGCAACCGAAAATTTCACCGTTTCCGAGGGCGTAACGGGGAGCTTCTGCCCCGTCAGGCTGAGCGCCATCCGCTCTGGCATAAAATCTTCAACGTGGAAATCCCACGTACGGAGACGATCGTCGCCGATGTTGGCGCGAATATGCCAGTTGCCGACAGGCGCGTCGTCGTCCAGCGCCCAGCGAAAGCGGTACAGGCCCTTTTCCGGCTGAACGACGGTGGTACGAATCACCTGGCCATCCGGCTTCACCACCTCCAGCCTCACCGGCCGATCCGGCAGGGTCTGACCGTCGCTGTCGCGCAGCAGGGCGTTGAGCAGCACGGTCTCCCCCGGACGATAGAGATCCCGGGGGCCAAACATAAAGAACTGCCTGTTGTAGCCCGGCGGGCCGGCGATGGCGAACTCCGCCAGGTCCAGCGCCGGCAGCTTCAGGTCAAGGAGGGTGGTCTGGCCCTCCTTGCGCGCCAGCAGCAGCGCGGCCTTAGGGTTATTTTCCAGCTGCAGATGCCCCTGCGCGTCGCTGGTGGCCCGCGCCAGCGTCTGCCCCTTTTCGTCAAGCAGCATCGCCTCAACGCCCGACAGCGCGGTGCCGTTTTCCAGGCTCTGGATGAAGAGGTCAAGGCGCTGCTGATAGCGATGGGCGGAAACGCCAATATCGCTGAGGGTAAATAGCGTGGCAGCGTTGCGGTAGTCATACTGTCCGGCTTTAGCCATCACCGCGATATAGACGCCAGCCTGCTGCAGCGGCTTAATCTCGCTCAGCGGCAACAGCAGCTTCTCGCGGGTATTGGGTGCCGGATTGAGTTCAAAACGGCCGCTGTAGACCAGATCCGCCATCTTCAGCAGCTCTTCCGACTGCCAGTTGACGAGCGAACGCCGGTACTGCCAGCGGCTGACGAAGGCCGCCAGCGCCTCGGACTTCACCCGGAAGAAGTTTACGTCCACGCTGTCGACGTTCAGCGCCAGCACCGGCAGCCCCTCGACGACCTTCCCCGGCAGCAGCGAACCACGGCTGGCGAAACCCACGCTCGGCTGGATCTCGCGGGTGACGATCGTCTTTTCATAATTGATTTCAAAGGTCGCCTTGTTCAGCGCCCTTAGCTCAGAATCGATAGACAGCAGCAGCTCGCGCTGCGGCTCCAGATGGCGCAACCGCAGCTCCTTAAGGCTGGGGGAAAGTTCCCATGCGCCGTCAACTTTGCCGCTCTTTTTATCCACCACGTGAACGGTGCGGGCAAAATCCTGCTGCGGATCTAAGGGCACGGAGAAGGTCAGCACCAGCGTCGCCGCGCCGTCCAGCTGAACCTCGGAGGCGTCCAGCAGCGTCAGCGCTTTGCCGGCGCTCTGCCGGGCCAGCTTTTGCAACGTTTCTTCATCCGGCTTCGCCGACGCCGGCTGCGCGGCGGAGGTATCGTTCCTGGCGACGATCGGTGTCTTAGCACTCTCGCCGTTGTCGCATCCGGCCAGAGTCAGTATCAGCGTGCAGGCGACTGCGCATAGGTATCTCATTTTCTTCCCTGGCCCTGCGGCCCGTTAGCAATATAGGGCAATTATTATGCAGGAGTTTTTTTATTGTGAAAGCGACGACTGCGGCAACAGATTCTGAAATTTCTCAGGAAATGTGGCTCCCCCGGATAATTCACGCTCTGCCGCTTGTCCCTTTGGGCCAAACGTCCGACAATTTAGCCTTGACCTGATAAAAATGGAGACGCCTATGTCCACCTCCTGGTTTGTTGCTGTCGACTGGCTTGCCGAGCATATTGACGATGCGGAAATTCAGATTATTGATGCCCGAATGGCCCCGCCCGGGCAGGAAACCCGCGACGTGGCTCAGGAATATCGCGAAGGCCACATTCCCGGCGCACTGTTTTTTGACATTGAGGCGCTTTCCGACGCCGCTTCGCCGCTGCCGCACATGATGCCGCGCCCGGAGGCCTTCGCCGTCGCCATGCGCGAGCTGGGGGTTCATCAGGACAAGCATCTGATCGTTTATGACGAGGGGGACCTCTTCTCCGCGCCGCGCGCGTGGTGGATGCTGCGCGCCTTTGGCGCGGAGAAGGTGTCGATTCTGGGCGGCGGGCTGGCGGGCTGGCAGCGGGATGCGCTGCCGCTGCAGCAGGGCGAGGTGACGCTGGCGGACGGCGAGTTCGACGCGACCTTCCCTCCCGACGCCGTGGTGCGCCTCACCGACGTGCTGCTGGCCAGCCATGAACGCAGCGCACAGATTGTCGATGCGCGCCCGGCGGCGCGCTTTAATGCGGAAGTGGACGAGCCGCGTCCCGGCCTTCGGCGCGGCCATATACCGGGCGCGCTGAACGTGCCCTGGACGGAGCTGGTGCAGAACGGCGAGCTGAAGACCACCGACGAGCTGGAGGCGGTTTTCTTCCGCCACGGGGTCAGCTTCGACAGGCCGATTATCGCCAGCTGCGGCTCCGGCGTCACCGCCGCCGTGGTGATGCTGGCGCTGGCGACGCTGAACGTCGCCGACGTTTCGCTGTACGACGGCGCATGGAGCGAATGGGGGGCGCGGGACGATCTGCCGGTGGAACCGGCGTAGCCCTCCGCTTTCGTCGCCGGAGGAGAGTGCGGGCCTCTCCTCCGGCTCCCCCGGCGTCAGGAGATCTGGCTCTGCTTAAAATCGCGCAGGAACCCGCCCCAGCGACGCTCGTAGAACGGGGCGATATGTTCCGTTATAAAATGGCTGACGCCCTGCTCGCCCTTTTTTACCTCACAGATATCCACCGGCTCGTCGCCCGGCAGCGTATCGGTGGCCACGCTGCCCGCCGCATGAATAATCGCCGTCATATCGCCGTCGGCCTCAATGCCAATCAGCAGATTCGGCTGCGCCTCCTCGCTCTCTTTTATCGCGCACAGGAAGGCGCGCTTTACCGGCTTGAGGGTTTTAAACAGCGTGATAAGCGAGTCAATCATCTGGGCCGGCGGCTCCGCCACTTCCGACAGAATCAGCGATTCGCCCCCTTCCAGCACCTGCTGAACGCTGAGCGGGCTGCCCTCTTCACCAAGCAGCAGGCTGATTTCACGCGGCATAAATTCTTTGCCGACCGGCAGCCGGGCGTTGAGAAACAGCGTCTCTCCCAGCGTCATCTCAAACAGGGCGCGCGCCGGCATCGCCACAAAGGCCTGCTCTTCCCGCACCGCCTGCTGCAGCGCGGCCGGCGAGGTAAAGAACGGGATGACGGAGGTGCCGTCCTCTTTTTCCCAGTGCTGCAGATCCAGCGCGCTGCTCTCGACTACCGCCCCGCCCTCTGCGGCTACGCCGGGCACCCAGACGGTGGACTCCAGCAGAGTGCGGAAAAATGCCGGGCGGTGCGCCGGTTCGATCGCCGCTTTTTCCAGCAGCGTTTCCAGTTCATTTTTAGTTTCGGACATAGCGGTTCCAGAAAGTGTGGCTAACTCCCCTGCCCCTCTGGGGAGAGGGGCAGGGGAAAAATTACCCAGCGGTCAACAGATTCGCAATAGTCCGCACGCCCAGGCCGGTGGCCCCGGCGGACCACTGTTCAACCGGAGTTTTACGCCAGGTCGCCGAGCAGTCAATATGCAGCCAGCCTTCGCGATAGCTCTCCACAAAGTGCGACAGGAAAGCCGCCGCGGTGCTGGCCCCGGCCGGGCAGGCGGCGCTGCCGACGTTGCTCAGATCGGCAAAGTTAGACGGCAGCTGGCTACGGTGGAATTCCGCCAGCGGCAGCCGCCAGAAGGATTCGTTTTCTGCCGCCGCGCTCGCCAGCAGACGCCCGGCGAGATTATCGTCAAAGCTGAACAGCGCGTGATAGTCGTTGCCTAACGCGGTTTTTGCCGCTCCGGTCAGGGTGGCGGCGTCGATAAGCAGCTCCGGCTTCTGCGCGCTCGCCTCAATCAGGCCGTCCGCCAGCACCAGCCGCCCCTCCGCGTCGGTGTTCATCACCTCCACGGTCTTTCCGTTGCGATAGCGAATGATATCGCCCAGCTTAAAGGCGTTGCCGCTAATCAGGTTATCCGCGCAGCACAGCCAGAGCCTGACGCGCCGGTTCAGGCCGCGGGTAATGGCGAACGCCAGCGCGCCGGTAACGGTGGCCGCCCCGCCCATATCGGACCTCATTGAGTCCATAAAGGCGCTCTGCTTGATGCTGTAGCCGCCGGAATCAAAGGTGATGCCTTTGCCGACCAGGCAGGCGTATACCGGCGCGTTCTTATCGCCCGTCGGGTTGTAGTCCAGCGCCAGCAGCACCGGCGGACGCGCGGAGCCGCGCCCGACGGCGTGCAGCCCCATATAGTTCTGCTCGCGCAGATCTTCACCCTTAGTAATACGGTAAGAGATATGGTCGCAGGCGACGCCGCACAGCAGGTCGACGGCGCGCTGCGCCAGCTGCTCAGGCCCCAGTTCCTCCGCCGGGGCGTTGATGGTGTCGCGCACCCAGTCGATGATGGTCAGACGGCTCTCAAGCTCCCGCCGCGCTTCGGCCTCCAGCGTCGGCCAGTCAACCTGACGGCTGCCCTTCGGCCCCCGATAGCCCTGCCAGAACGCCCAGCAGCGCTCCACGTCCCAGCCTTCGCCGTCCAGCTGAACGTGCCTGATGCCGAGGCCGTCAATCTTGCGCGCCGCGCGCTGGATCAGCCCCGCATCGTCTTTGCCGTTAAGGTGTAGCGTGATGCCGTTGTTATCTGTGCTCCAGAGGGCTTTTTCACCCCAGCGGGCGTCGGCCGCCTCGCCGGAGAGCGTAATCTTCATCGCTTCGGTCATTATTATGTATCCTTATTGGCAAACGGGCCGCCATCAGGCAGCCCATGTTATTTTCCACTCGGTCGTACACGCGACGGCGGCGCGACAAGCGCCGGCCCCGCCGGGTACAAATTAGTCCGCTTCGTCCAGCCAGACCAGCAGAATAGCCTCCAGAATTTTTTCACTGGAAGCGGCGGGATCGTCGTCGAACGCTTCAAGATCGCAAATCCACTGATGAAGGTCGGTAAAGCGCACGGTCTTAGGATCGCGATCGGGAAACGCATCGTACAGCGCCTCGCCGATTGCGCGGCTGTCGGTCCACTTGAGTCCCATACTATCCCCTGTTAATGCTCGCGCGCATGGTTAATGGTGTAACGAGGAATTTCGACCACCAGATCCTCATTGGTGACCCGCGCCTGGCAGCCTAAGCGGCTCTCCGGCTCCAGCCCCCAGGCTTTATCCAGCATGTCGTCTTCTTCCTCCGAGCTTTCCGCCAGGGAGTCAAAGCCTTCGCGCACGATGCAGTGACAGGTGGTACAGGCGCAGGATTTCTCGCAGGCGTGTTCAATTTCGATGCCGTTGCGCAGCGCCGCATCGAGAATGGTTTCACCGCTGTCAGCTTCCAGAACCGCGCCGTCCGGACACAGGTCCTGATGGGGCAGAATAACAATCTTTGGCATATTAAACCTCGTCCACGGAATGGCCTTTCAGCGCGCTGCGGACCGACTGGTCCATGCGGCGAGCGGCAAATTCCTGGGTTTGCTTGTCTACGTTTTTAATGGCTTGTTCTATGGCGTCAACGTCGTCGCCCCGCGCCGCCGCGCTCAGGCTTTCGGCAGCAGCATCAATGGCCTGGCGTTCCGCCGGGCTGAGCAGCCCCGCGTCCGCCGCCAGCGCGCCGGAGAGGCTTTCCAGCACCCGGGCCGCCTCAACCTTCTGCTCCGCCAGCATGCGGGCTTTGACGTCCTGCTCGGCAAAGCTCATCGAATCCTGAATCATGGCGGCGATTTCGGTGTCCGTCAGGCCGTAGGAGGGTTTGACCTGAACAGAGGCCTCCACCCCGGTGGATTTCTCCATCGCAGTGACGCTCAGCAGGCCGTCGGCATCCACCTGGAAGGTGACGCGAATATGCGCCCCGCCGGCGGGCAGCGCCGGGATGCCGCGCAGGGCAAAGCGCGCCAGCGAGCGGCAGTCCTGCACCAGCTCGCGTTCGCCCTGCATCACGTGGATCGACATCGCGGTCTGGCCGTCCTTAAAGGTAGTAAAATCCTGGGCGCGCGCCACCGGAATCGTGGTATTACGCGGGATCACTTTCTCCACCAGGCCACCCATGGTTTCAAGGCCCAGCGACAGCGGGATCACGTCGAGCAGCAGCATTTCGCTGTCCGGCTTGTTGCCGACCAGAATATCCGCCTGAATCGCCGCGCCGATGGCGACCACTTTATCCGGGTCGATGGCGGTCAACGGCGTGCGGCCAAAGAATTCGCCCACCCGCTCGCGCACCAGCGGTACGCGGGTGGAGCCACCTACCATCACCACCTCCAGCACCTCCTGCGCCTCAACGCCCGCGTCCTTCAGGGCGCGGCGGCAGGCCAGCAGCGTGCGCTTCACCAGCGCGGAGATAAGATCGTTAAACCGTTCGCGGGTGATGTCGCCCTGCCAGCCGGCGACGCTGACCTTCACCGCTTCGGCGTCGCTAAGGGCGATTTTCGCCGCGATGGCGGCGTCCAGCAGCTCGCGCTGCAGGCGATTGTCGCTGCGATCGGCGAGGCCCGCCCGCTCGCGAATGTGATCCGCCAGCAGATGGTCAAAATCGTCGCCGCCGAGGGCGGAGTCGCCGCCGGTCGCCAGCACTTCAAACACCCCGCGGCTCAGGCGCAGAATGGAGATATCAAAGGTGCCGCCGCCGAGATCGTAGACCGCAATAACCCCCTCTTTGCCGGAGTCGAGGCCGTAGGCGATGGCCGCCGCGGTCGGCTCGTTGAGCAGGCGCAAAACGTGCAGCCCCGCCAGCCGCGCGGCGTCCCTGGTGCCCTGGCGCTGCGCGTCGTCAAAATAGGCCGGAACGGTAATCACCACCCCGTCCAGCTCGCCGGAGAGCGACTCGGTGGCCCGCGCCGCCAGCGCCTTCAGGATATCGGCGGAAACCCGCACCGGGTTCAGCAGGCCCGCCGCCGTTTCAATCATCGGCAGGCCGTTGGCGCTGGCCTGAAAACGGTAGGGCAGATGCGGGTAGCGGCTCTGAATATCGGCCAGCGAGCGGCCCATCATCCGTTTTACCGAGCTGATGGTGTTGGCGGCATCCAGCGCCGCGTTGTCGCGGGCGGCGTAGCCTACCGTGTGGCCCTGCGGCTGATAGTGAACCACTGAGGGCAGCAGGTGATGGCCGTCGCGATCGGCGAGCGTTTCCGCCTGTCCGCTGCGAACGGTCGCAACCAGGGAGTTGGTGGTGCCTAAGTCGATGCCCGCCGCCAGACGATGCTGATGCGGCGCGGCGCTCAGACCAGGCTCACTGATTTGTAATAAGGCCATATTCGCTTCCGGAATTTAAAAATCGTGCAGCTTCTCTTCAAGCTGTTCTGCTGAATGGCGCAGTTTATCGAGAAAGCGCAGTTTACGCACGGTGTCCGCCGCCGTCTCCCACGCCTCGCTGTTCAGCTGCTCCACCATCTGCTGATGGCGGGTATCAAACATTGTCTTTACGCGGCTCATCAGGGATTCCAGCCGCGCTTCATCTTTTGCCTGTTCAATGTCGTCAAGCTCCTCGCGCAGCGTCAGCTGCTCCATAAGAAACGCCGTGTCGCGGACCGTATGCTGTTCGCTGGCCAGATCGAAACCGTGCAGGGAGAGGAGATATTCGGCGCGCGTCAGAGGATGGCGCAGCGTTTGCCAGGCCTGGTTAATGGTGGCCGACTGCTGTACAGCGGCAAGCTGTTCCGCCTGCGTTCCGCTGGCGAATTTATCAGGATGGTACTGACGTTGCAGATCCTGAAAACGCAGGCTCAGCGCCTGGGTATCGAGCGGGTAACGAGCCGGTAAGCCAAAGAGGGTGAAGTAGTCCATAACATTCTCAGGGCAGCGATCTCCGACGATAGCGGAGAATCAGGAATACCGTTGCAGGAAGCGGGCTGACGGATGAATCCCCGGCGCTTACGGAAGGCAAACGGCCGGAAAGAGCAAGCGCAGCCTGCGCCTCTGCAACGTAAAGCATGACCAGTACGCGATAGCCCCTACGCGCAGGAGGCCCGGGCGGGGCTATCGGTAAACAGGTTACACCTGGAAACTTTCGCCGCAGCCGCACTCGTCTTTCACGTTCGGGTTGCTGAATTTGAACCCTTCGTTCAGACCTTCTTTAACGAAGTCCAGCCGCGTACCGTCCAGAAATTGCAGGCTCTTGCCGTCGATCACGACCTTCACGCCTTTGTCTTCAAACACGGTATCTTCGGCAGCCGGTTCATCAACAAATTCCAGTACATAAGCCATACCAGAGCAGCCGGAGGTTCTTACGCCCAGGCGCAGACCGAACCCTTTACCACGGTTGGCCAGAAAGGTAGTTACTCGCGCTGCTGCACTGTCGCTAAGTGTAATCGACATAACAAAACCTCAATTCTTATTTTGCTTCACGTTTGCTTTTGTAATCCGCAATAGCGGCTTTGATTGCGTCTTCTGCCAGGATGGAGCAGTGAATTTTCACCGGCGGCAGCTCAAGCTCATCGGCAATATCGGTGTTTTTGATCGCCTGCGCTTCGTCCAGCGATTTTCCCTTCACCCACTCGGTGACCAGAGAGCTGGAGGCGATGGCGGAACCGCAGCCGTAGGTTTTAAAACGCGCGTCCTCAATGATACCCTCATTGTTGACTTTTATCTGTAGCTTCATCACGTCGCCGCAGGCCGGTGCTCCCACCATGCCGCTGCCGACGTTCTCGTCGCCGTTGTCAAAGGAGCCCACGTTACGTGGATTCTCGTAGTGATCGATTACTTTTTCGCTGTAAGCCATGATGAATTCTCCTTACCGATGCCGATTAATGGTGTGACCACTCGATGCTGTTCAGATCCACGCCCTGCTTGTGCATTTCCCACAGCGGGGAAAGCTCGCGCAGGCGGCCGATGGATTTGCGAACCAGGTCAATGGTGTAATCAATCTCATCGCTGGTGGTAAAACGCCCCAGAGAGAAACGAATAGAACTGTGCGCCAGCTCGTCGGTCATACCCAGCGCGCGCAGCACGTAGGATGGTTCGAGGCTCGCGGAGGTGCAGGCGGAGCCGGACGAAACCGCCAGGTCTTTTAACGCCATGATCAGCGACTCGCCTTCAACGTAGTTAAAGCTGACGTTCAGGATGTTCGGCGCGCCCTGTTCGAGATCGCCGTTCAGGTAGACCTCTTCCAGATCCTTCACGCCGTTCCACAGGCGGTTGCGCAGCTCGCGCAGGCGCGCCATCTCGCTGGCCATCTCTTCTTTGGCGATGCGGTAGGCTTCGCCCATGCCGACGATCTGGTGAACCGGCAGGGTGCCGGAGCGCATACCGCGCTCGTGGCCGCCGCCGTGCATCTGCGCCTCGATGCGTATCCGCGGCTTACGGCGCACGTACAGCGCGCCGATGCCTTTCGGACCGTAGATTTTGTGGCCGGAGAAGGACATCAGGTCCACCTTCAGCTGGCTTAAGTCGATAGGCAGCTTGCCCACGCTCTGGGTGGCGTCAACGTGATAGACGATGCCGCGCGCCCGGCACATTTCGCCGATGGTGGCGATATCCTGCACCACGCCGATTTCGTTGTTCACGTGCATGATGGAGACGAGGATAGTGTCGTCGCGCATTGCCGCCTCAAGCTCTTTCAGGTCGATGATCCCGTTGCGCTGCGGTGCCAGGTACGTGACCTCAAACCCTTCACGTTCCAGCTGGCGACAGGTGTCAAGCACGGCCTTGTGTTCGGTTTTGCTGGTGATGATGTGCTTGCCTTTTTTCTGATAAAAGTTGGCTGCGCCTTTAATCGCCAGGTTATCGGACTCCGTCGCGCCGGAGGTAAAAACGATTTCGCGCGGGTCAGCGCCGACCAGCTCGGCTATCTGGTTACGGGCGATATCCACCGCCTCTTCCGCCTGCCAGCCGAAACGGTGTGAACGGGAGGCCGGATTACCAAAGGTCCCGTCCAGGGTGAGAAACTGCATCATTTTCTCGGCAACACGCGGATCCACCGGCGTGGTTGCGGAGTAGTCGAGATAAATCGGTAATTTCATTGCTCTTAAACTCCGTACATCACTCAATGCAAGGAACCAGGCAACCGGCTGGATGTACGACCGTGTTAACGGGACCTGGAGGCCCCGGCCTGACTCTACAATCTTATTATCGTTGCCTGACCGCGTTGAATTTCAGCAAGGCGGTAGCTGCGTATCTTTCCCGAGCCCTGCCTCAGCAGGCGGCCGGGGTGAACCGCCGATGCCGCCCGCGGCGGAATCAGGCGCGAAGCTTAACGTCGATCGCCTCCTGGGCACGACCCGCACGCGGAGCGTCATGAGTATGCTGCCGACCGGAGACGTCCCGGACTTCCTGATTTCTAACCAGCTCGCCCAGGGTGATGTTGTTGAGAAAGCCGGTCAGGCGGTCGCTCAGATCGCGCCACAGCGCGTGGGTCAGGCATTTATCGCCCCCCTGGCAGCCGCCTTTGCCCTGACAGCGGGTGGCGTCAACCGACTCGTCGACCGCGCTGATCACTTCTCCTACCGCGATGCTGCCCGCATCTTTGCCGAGCAGATAGCCGCCGCCCGGCCCGCGGACGCTGGATACCAGGCCATTTTTACGCAAACGGGAAAATAGCTGCTCCAGGTAGGAAAGCGAAATTCCCTGACGTTCAGAGATGTCGGCTAACGGCACCGGGCCAGATTCAGAATTGAGCGCAACGTCCAGCATTGCGGTCACGGCGTAACGCCCTTTCGATGTCAGTCTCATGTCTTACTTAACCTCAAACACGCCCCTGCCCGGGGTTTTTTATTGTAAAATGGGGGTCTTGCATAGCAGGAGCAAGTCTGACATTCCCGACTAAAACAGTCAACTATTTACTTGACTGGATTAGTCGGGTATTTAACCTTCAGCACAGTTTTGAACTTCCCGGCGGCGCGGCTTCCGTCCGCCGGGCCTGGTTACCTCTGCGCCGACGGTCTTAGCTTCCTTTATGCTCATCGACAGAAGCCAGTATGCCGCGCAGGATGTTCAGCTCCTGGCTCTCCGGGCGGGCGCGGGTAAACAGACGACGCAGCTTGTTCATCACCTGTCCGGGATGGTTTTCGCGAATAAAACCGGTCGCCACCAGGGTCTGCTGCAGATGCTCATAAAAACGCTCCAGATCGTCCACCAGCGGATAGGGCGTCTCTTCAGGCCGCTCTCCGGCGCTCTCTTCCTGCGCCAGCCACGCCATGCGCACCTCATAAGCGATAACCTGTACCGCCATCGCCAGATTCAGCGAGCTGTACTCCGGGTTTGCGGCGATCGCCACGTGGTAGTGGCACTTCTGCAGCTCGTCGTTGGTCAGGCCGACGCGCTCGCGTCCGAAAACCAGCGCCACCGGCGCGCTCGCCGCCTCCACCACGCTTTTCAGCCCGCACTCGCGCGGATCGAGCATCGGCCACGGCAGCGTCCGGGAGCGGGCGCTGGTGCCCACCACCAGACTGCAGCCGGCCAGCGCTTCGTCGAGCGTTCCGACGATCTGTGCATTGCCGATGACGTCGCTGGCCCCCGCCGCCAGGGCGATGGCCTGAGAGTCGGGTTTGACCAGCGGGTTCACCAGCCACAAATTAGTTAATCCCATGGTCTTCATGGCGCGGGCCACGGAACCCATATTGCCGGTATGAGAGGTTTCGACCAGCACAATTCGAATATTTTGCAGCATTGTCTCTCTTCAGTTAAAAGGTTATTCCGCGATCCCTGTTATACCGCAGGTCGCATGTGCGTTGGCTTTATTCGGCCCAGGGCCTCCCCCTGAAGGGCCGCCGCCAGCGGCGTTCAAATCGGCTAAGCCGATTTGTTCTCTGACCACGCACGGTACAGGTTTCCGGTCCGAATCCCGAAGGGCCGCCAACGATGTTCGCAATTGATTAACGGAGACAGCCTAACATAAAACCAGGACATATTCCGAATTTGCTGCTATACTCCGCGCCGTTTTCCCCGTTCTTTAACATCCAGTGAGAGAGACCGATGCATCCGATGCTGACCATCGCCGTGCGCGCCGCGCGCAAGGCGGGTAATATAATTGCCAAAAACTATGAAACTCCGGACGCCGTAGAGGCGAGCCAGAAAGGCAGTAACGATTTCGTGACCAACGTGGATAAGGCCGCCGAAGCGGTGATTATCGACACCATTCGCAAATCTTACCCGCAGCACACCATCATCACCGAAGAAAGCGGTGAACATATTGGTGAAGATCAGGATGTTCAATGGGTTATCGATCCGCTGGATGGCACCACCAACTTTATCAAGCGCCTGCCGCACTTCGCGGTATCTATCGCCGTACGCATTAAAGGCCGTACGGAAGTCGCCGTGGTTTACGATCCGATGCGCAACGAACTGTTCACCGCTACCCGCGGCCAGGGCGCGCAGCTGAACGGCTACCGTCTGCGCGGCAGCAACGCCCGCGATCTGGACGGCACCATTCTGGCCACCGGCTTCCCGTTCAAGGCCAAACAGCATGCGGCCACCTATATCAATATCGTCGGCAAGCTATTCACCGAATGCGCGGACTTCCGCCGCACCGGCTCCGCCGCGCTGGATCTGGCCTATGTGGCGGCCGGCCGCGTTGACGGTTTCTTTGAGATTGGCCTGCGTCCGTGGGATTTCGCCGCGGGCGAGCTGCTGGTACGCGAAGCGGGCGGCATCGTCAGCGACTTCACCGGCGGCCATAACTACATCATGACCGGCAACCTCGTGGCGGGTAACCCGCGCGTAGTGAAATCGATGCTGGCCTCTATGCGCGATACGCTGAGCGACGCGCTGAAGCGCTAATGCGCCGACGCCGGGCGCTGCCAGCACGTCCGGCGTCGTTAATCAAAACGGTCTTCCCCCGCTTCCCGTTGCTGCCGTACTCGCCCACATCACGCCCGCCGCCGCGATCAGTATCATGCCGCCGGCCAGCGCCAGCGTAGCCCAGCCGATCTGCCGCCAGAGTGCGGGAGCCTTATGGCCGCTCAGCTTTACCGCCAGGGTGCGGAAACTGTGGGTCAGCACCGCCAGCGCGCTAACCGTCAGCGATGTGCCTGCGGCCATCGCCAGCGCCGAGGCCATTCCCCAGGCAAAAACGCCGATTACCTTGCTGAACAGCAGCACCATAATCGCCCCGGAGCAGGGCCGCATCCCCATCGACAGAATAATCATCAGCCGGGCGCGGCGGTCATCTTCACTCTGCAGCCGCTCCGGCGTCGGCAGATGCTGATGTCCGCAGCCGCAGCCCTGCGAGTGGGCGTGGTGCGGCGTCAATGTGCTGAACGTCGGCCGCCCCGCCAGGGCAAGCAGCTTTTTCAGCGCCCGCCAGCAAAGAATAACGCCCAGCGCGCCGACCAGCCCATAGCTTACCCTCTCCAGCCAGAAGCTGCTCAGGTGAAGCTGCCGCGCCGGAAGCCGGAACACCATCAGCACCGCCACGACCAGCGCGATCGCCACCAGCCCCTGCAATAGAGAGGAGGCCAGCGTCAGGAAAATGCCCGACCGGAGCTTCGACGGATGGGTCGCCAGCCAGGTGGCGATCACCACCTTGCCGTGCCCCGGCCCCAGCGCGTGGAACACCCCGTACATAAAGCTGAACAGCAGCAGCGGCCCGCCCGCCTGCGCCGGTTTAGCGGCCACCGCCTTCAGCAGTCCGCTCATCTGCTGATTGACCTCCCGCTGCCAGAGCACGCTTTTTACCATCACCTGCGGCCATGCCTGCCACAGCCAGAGTCCTCCCGCCGCCAGAAGCAGCAGAAACAGCGCCAGCGGCCAGAGCGCCAGCCCGCGGCGGCTTTGCCGAAGGAGCGGAGAAATTATCGACATTGCAGCGTCACCTTCTGCGCAAACTGTTTACCTAAATTCATATCCTCCGGCGGGGCGTCCGCTCTGTCGAGGGACTGCGCAAAGCTCAGCATCTCTTCGCCGGGCGTCGGGGTCTCTACGACAATCCGGCAGCGCCCCTCCAGATTCTGCGGCAGCGAGGCGTCTTTCTCCTCCGCATAGCTCATATCCACATAATAAGAGGGGTCGAAGGTCGAAAAGGTATAGCTCTCTCCGCCAAGCGGCTGCGGCTCGGCCAGCGGCAGCACAAAGGTCAGCACCGCCTGATGGCCCTCTCTGGTCAGCGAGTAGGTCGTCGGCCGCTTTTGCAAGGCCACCGGCTTATCACCACGCCACAGCTCAGTGAAATAGTGCTGCGCCAGCACGTTGGCCATCACCTCCGTCGCCAGCCTTTTCCAGACTGCCGAACCGGGCTGCGCGTCCCCCGCGTCGTAGAGCAGATCGGCGGAAGTCAGCTCATCCATCGCCCAGCGCATCTGCAGCGCCACGAGGCTGTCATTTTCGCTCACCGGCTGCGTTTGCAGATAAATAAAGCTGTGAGGATGGGCACCGACGCCCGCGGACAGTACGGCGAGAAAAAATATCAGCGCGGCGCGTTTAATAGGTTGCATCTCTTCTCCATAGCAAAAATCCGGGCCAGCCAGAAATCCTCTGAATTATTTACGCATCCTGCCGAGGCGCAAAGCGTTTTTGAGCGGGCGGGAGTGCGTACCGCCTGCCCTGTGACGGATATCCAGCCTGATGACGCTGCGGTGAGGATAACATTCAACACCTTCCTGGGGGCACAGATTCTGGTCTCGATTCAGTTCTCAATTTTGCAAATTTCCTCTGCCGCCAGCCAGCCTGAAAGCAGACTGCGGAGGATCGTTAAAACATCAAATGATAACGATCAGTTAAATTTATGTTTAAATAAACATTTAATTTAACAGAAAAACCCCTGCACTGTATGTGCATTCAGGTTCAATTTAACTATTTTTTAACCAATATTTATCTAAAAATTAACTTTGGCGGATGTATATCACACTTTCTGCATTTGCTGTTCATTACCTCTTTCCTTCATTGTTAACCTCACGGCGTGACATGCCCTGACCCTGATAAAAGGTACAACGATGAAATTCAAACTCGCATTACTCAGTGCAACCCTGGTTTCTGCATGCATGTTGTCCGGCACGTCCTTTGCAGCGGAAAAATATGAAATTGCCGTAGTTGCCAAAGTGACCGGTATCCCTTGGTTCAACCGGATGGAAACCGGCGTCAACGAAGCGGCTAAGAAGCTGGACGTACACGCCTACCAGACCGGTCCTTCTACTCCCGATCCGGCCCAGCAGGTGAAGGTTATTGAGGATTTGATCGCCAAGAACGTGAACGCGATTATCGTGGTTCCTAATGACGCCAAAGTGCTTGAGCCGGTGCTGAAAAAGGCGCGGGAGAAGGGGATCGTCGTTCTGTCCCACGAATCACCCGATCAGCAAATTGGTCAGTGGGATATCGAAACCATCGACAGCGAAAAATACGCTCAGGCCAACGTTGATGAGCTGGCTAAAAATATGGGCGGTAAAGGCGGCTATGCCCTCTACGTCGGCTCGCTGACCGTGCCGTTACATAACGCCTGGGCCGATTTCGCCATTAAATACCAGAAAGAAAAATACCCGGAAATGTTCGAAGTGACGTCGCGCCTGCCGGTCGCTGAGAGCATTGATAAATCTTACGCCACCACGCTGGATCTGATGAAAACTTATCCGCAGATGAAAGGGATTATCGGCTTCGGCTCGCTGGGCCCGATCGGTGCCGGACAGGCGGTTCAGAAGAAGCGCGCTAAGGATAAGATTGCCGTGGTCGGTATTGCCATGCCGGGCCAGGCGGCACCTTACCTGATGCGTGGAGATATCAAAAAAGCGCTGCTGTGGGACCCCAAAGACGCGGGATACGCGCTGGTCACGGTAGCTAACCAACTGCTGCAGGGCAAAGAAGTGACTCAGGATCTGTCCATCGACGGTTTAGGCAAAGCCGACGTCGATATGGAGAAAAAGGTGATCCGCTTTAATAAAATACTCGAAGTCACCAAAGACAACGCCCAGTCGCTCGGTTTCTGAGGCCTTAAGCCCACACCAGGGAAACCCGTCGCCGGCCGCCCGGCCGGCGCTATCTACAAAAACTAACGCTAAGCGTCCGGACGGACGCTCGCAGGGGTATTGTCCATGACAGACACCACCGCATTTATCACTCTTGAGAATATCAGCAAGCAATTCCCGGGCGTGCTGGCGCTGGATAACGTGAATCTGACCCTGGAAAAAGGGGAGGTTCACTGTCTGGCGGGCCAAAACGGCTGCGGTAAAAGCACCATCATTAAGGTGATCTCCGGCGTGTATCAGCCGGAAAAAGGGGCGCAGATTTTGCTCGACGGCAAGCTGTTCCACCACCTGACCCCGCAGCTCTCATCGCACTACGGCATCCAGGTCATCTATCAGGATCTGTCGCTGTTTCCCAACTTCAGCGTGGCGGAGAATATTGCGGTTAACCGCTATCTCCCCGGCGGCGATATCTGGGTGCGCCGGGGTGCCATGCGGCGACAGGCGCTGGCCGCAATGAAGCGCATCGGCGTCACCATCGATCCGGATAAAAAGGTTGAGAAGCTCTCCATCGCCGACCGCCAGCTGGTGGCCATCTGCCGGGCCATTGCCGCCGACGCGCGCCTGGTCATTATGGATGAGCCAACCGCCTCCCTGACGCGCCAGGAGGTCAACGGCCTGCTGCGGGTGGTTAACGAACTGAAGGCGGACGGCATCTGCGTGGTCTTCGTCAGCCACCGTCTTGACGAGGTCATGGAGGTGGCGGATCGCATCAGCGTCATGCGCGACGGCAGGCTGGTGGGCACTTACCCGGCCAGCGACCTCGACAGCCACGAGCTGGCCTTCCTGATGACCGGCCAGCGCTTCCACTACAGCCCGCTGCCGGAGAAGCCTCCCGTCGAACAAAAGCCCCTGCTGGAGCTGCGCAACCTGAGCCGCAAGGGGAAATATCACAACGTCAGCCTGTCGCTGCGCGGCGGCGAAATTGTCTCCATCGTGGGTCTGCTGGGGGCCGGGCGCACCGAGCTTTGCCTGAGCCTGTTCGGCATGACCCGCCCGGAGAGCGGCGAAATGCTGATCGACGGCGAGCCGGTCCGGCTACGCAACAACCACGACGCCATCCGGCACGGCATCGGCTACGTCTCGGAGGATCGCCTGACCCAGGGGCTGATCATGGAGCAGTCGATTTATGACAACACCATCGTCACGGTCTTCGACCAGCTGCATACCCGCAGCGGGCTGCTCGATCACGGCAAGGCCCAGCGGCTGGTGGCCCGCCTGATCCGCGAGCTGAATATTAAAGTGTCCGATCCACAGCTGCCGGTCAAAACGCTCTCCGGCGGCAACGCCCAGCGCATCGCCATTGCCAAATGGGTGGCCACCAGCCCGCGTATCCTGATTCTGGATTCGCCGACGGTGGGCGTGGACATCGCCAACAAAGAGGGGATTTACCAGATTGCCCGCGATCTTGCCGAACAGGGGATGGCGGTGCTGATGATCTGCGATGAAATTCCGGAGGCCTACTACAACAGCCACCGCGTGCTGGTCATGCGGCGCGGGGAGCTGGTGGCCGAATTTAACCCTCATCGCTGCCGCGAAGAGGAGATCGCTGAGGTGGTCGAGGTAATCAATGAATAACAGTCATCTCTCCCGTTTGATCGGGCAACATGAATTCTGGCTGGGGCTGCTGGTGGTTGCGCTGGCGGTCGGGCTGAGCATCAGCACCGACGAGTTCCTCTCGCTGGGCAACCTGACGGACGTCGCCACCAGCTACGCCATTCTCGGCATCCTCGCCTGCGGGCTGTTCGTGGTGTTAATTTCCGGCGGAATCGACATTTCGTTTCCCGCCATGACCGCCATCGCCCAGTACGCCATGGCGAGCTGGGTAATCGCCCACGGCGGCAACTTCGCGCTGGCGCTGCTGATCGCCGTTGCGGTCGGGCTGCTCCTCGGGCTGATCAACGGCTTTCTGGTCTACTGGCTGCGCGTGCCGGCGATTATCATCACCATCGCCACGCTGAACGTCTTCTACGGCCTGCTGGTCTACGCCACCAAAGGCACCTGGCTGTACGGCTTCCCCGACTGGTTTATGAACGGCATCAACTGGCTGTCGTTTACCGCAGCGGACGGCTACGACTATGGCCTGACCCTGCCGCTGCTCTGCCTGGGGGCAACCATCGTTATCACCGCCGTGCTGATGAATGCGACCCGCCTCGGCCGCCAGATTTACGCCATGGGCGGCAACCGCGATGCGGCTTCGCGTCTCGGAATGAACCTGCTGAAGCTGCACTTCTACGTCTACGGCTATATGGGCATTCTCGCCGGCGTCGCCGCCGTGGTGCAGGCGCAGATCACCCAGTCGGTCGCGCCAAACTCGCTGCTCGGCTTTGAGCTGACGGTGCTGGCGGCGGTGGTGCTCGGCGGCACCAGTATGAGCGGCGGCCGCGGTACGCTGACCGGCACGCTGCTCGGCGTGATCCTGCTGGCCTTTTTACAAAACGGCCTGACCCTGCTCGGGGTCTCCTCCTACTGGCACACCGTGTTCAGCGGCGTCATTATCCTGGTCAGCATCAGCGCCACGGCCTGGAACGAAAAACGCAAACTGGCAAGGGAGCTTTAAGATGAAAACATTGACCCGATTCTTACCCGGTGATGCCATCATCCGCCTGCAGTGCGTGATTATTGTCGTGGTGGCGTTGGCCTTCTCGATCCTGCTTGGCGGCCGCTTCTTCAGCATCGCCAACTTCCAGTCCATTGGCTCCCAGCTGCCGATCCTCGGTATGCTGGCGCTGGGCATGGGCATAACCATGCTGACGGGCGGTATTAACCTGTCGATTATCGCCGGGGCCAACGCCTGCTCGCTGGTGATGGCGGCGGTGATCGTCAGCCATCCGGATAACCCGCTGTTCCTGGCGCTGGCGCTGCTGGCGGGCGTGGCGGTAGCGGTGGCGATCGGCACCCTGAACGGCGCGCTTATCGCCTGGGTCGGCGTCTCGCCGATTCTCGCCACCCTCGGCACGATGACGCTGATTTCCGGCCTGAATATTCTGCTCTCCAACGGGACGGTGATCTCCGGCTTCCCGAACGCCATTCAGTACCTCGGCAACGCCACGATTGCCGGTATTCCGGTAGCGCTGCTGCTGTTTCTGCTGGTGGCGCTGCTGCTGTGGGTGCTGCTGGAGCACACCACTCTCGGACGCAGCCTCTACCTGGTCGGCTCCAATGAGCAGGCCACCCGCTACAGCGGCGTCAATACCGTGCGGGTGCAAATCTCCGTCTACATCATCTCCGCCCTGCTGGGCTGGGCGGCGGCCATTCTGATGATGGCCAAATTTAACTCTGCAAAGGCCGGTTACGGCGAGTCTTACCTGCTGGTGACCATTCTCGCTTCCGTTCTCGGCGGCATTAACCCGGACGGCGGCTTCGGGCGCATTATCGGCCTGGTGCTGGCGCTTGTGGTGCTGCAGATGCTGGAGAGCGGCTTTAACCTGCTGGGGATCAGTAGCTATCTCACCATGGCGCTCTGGGGCGCGGTGCTGATCCTCTTTATCGCATTACAGAATCGTAAAGCCTGATTTCAGGAGAAAAAATATTATGGCGAGCTATTTCATTGGTGTGGATGTAGGAACCGGAAGCGCCCGCGCAGGCGTATTTGATCTCAACGGCAGAATGGTCGGCCAGGCCAGTCGTGCCATTGAAATTTACCGTCCGCAGGCCGATTTTGTTGAGCAATCTTCAGACAACATCTGGCAGGCGGTGTGCAACGCCGTTCGCGACGCCATTAACCAGTCGGATATCAACCCCATCCAGGTTAAAGGGCTGGGGTTTGACGCCACCTGTTCGCTGGTGGTACTGGACAAAGAGGGCAAGCCGCTGACCGTCAGCCCCTCCGGGCGCAGCGAGCAGAACATTATCGTGTGGATGGATCACCGCGCCATCACCCAGGCTGAGCGCATTAACGCCCTGCACCATCGGGTGCTGGAGTACGTTGGCGGCATCATCTCTCCGGAAATGCAGACCCCGAAGCTGCTGTGGCTGAAGCAGCATATGCCGAACACCTGGGCCAACGCCGGCTACTATTTTGACCTGCCGGATTTTCTGACCTGGCGCGCCACCAACGACGATACGCGCTCGCTCTGCTCCACCGTCTGCAAATGGACCTACATGGGCCATGAGGACAAATGGGACGCCAGCTATTTCCGCGAGATTGGTCTGGAAGATCTGCTGGAGCACGACGCGGAAAAAATTGGCCGCTATGTGAAAAAGATGGGCGAACCGCTCGGCCACGGCCTGACCCAGCGCGCCGCCAGCGAAATGGGGCTGGTGCCGGGCACCGCGGTCAGCGTCTCGATCATTGACGCCCACGCCGGCACCCTCGGCACGCTGGGGGCCTGCGGGGTTACCGGCGAGGTGGCCGACTTCGATCGCCGGGTGGCGCTGATTGGCGGCACCTCCACCGGCCATATGGCTATCTCTAAAGAGCCGCGTTTCATCGGCGGCGTCTGGGGGCCGTACTACTCGGCGATCCTGCCGGAGTACTGGCTGAACGAAGGCGGACAGTCGGCGACCGGGGCGCTGATCGATCACGTGATTCAGTCGCATCCCTGCTACGACGCCCTGCTGGCGCAGGCGAAAAGCCAGCAGCAGACTATTTATGAAGTCCTGAACGCGCTGCTGCGTAAAATGGCCGGCGAGCCTGAGAATATCGCCTTCCTGACCCGCGATATGCACATTCTCCCCTACTTCCACGGCAACCGTTCGCCGCGCGCTAACCCGACGCTGACCGGAGCGATTACCGGCCTGAAGCTCTCCCGCACGCCGGAAGATATGGCGCTGCAGTACCTGGCGACGATTCAGGCGATAGCCTTAGGCACCCGGCATATTATTGAAACCATGAACCAAAGCGGCTACAGCATTGACACCATTATGGCCAGCGGCGGCGGGACCAAAAACCCGATCTTCGTTCAGGAGCACGCCAACGCCACCGGCTGCGCGATGCTGCTGCCGGAAGAGAGCGAGGCGATGCTGCTGGGCGGGGCCATGATGGGCACCCTCGCCGCCGGGGTGTTTGACACCTTCCCGGAAGCCATGTCGGCAATGAGCCGGATTGGCAAAACGGTGACTCCGCAGACCAACAGCATTAAGCAGTACTATGACCGTAAGTACCGGGTTTTCCACGAGATGTACCAGGATCATATGAAGTATCGTCAGCTGATGCAGGAGGGAGCATGAACAGCGCATGGCAACAGGCCAGCCGCGTCTGGCGGCTCTACAGCGAGGCGCTGGCGGGACTTGAGCAGCATCTGAGCATGGTCCAGTGGCAGGCGCTGCTGGACGAGTTGCGCGGCTGCCGGGGTAAAATCGTGGTGACCGGCGTTGGCACCTCCGGCGTGGCGGCGCGCAAGGTGGCGCATATGCTCGCCTGCGTTGAGCGCCCGGCTATTTATCTGAACGCCACCGACGCCGCCCATGGCGATCTGGGGTTTTTACGCGCCGACGACCTGGTCATCATGCTGTCGCGCGGAGGCAACTCCGACGAGCTTACCCGACTGCTGCCGGGCCTGGCGACGAAAAACGTCCCGCTGCTCAGCGTCACTGAAAATGCGGATTCAGCTATTGCAAAGGCCTCCCGGCTGGTTATCTCCACGGGCGTTCAGCAGGAGGCGGACCCGCTGAATATGCTGGCGACCACCTCCATCATACTGGTGCTGGCGATTTTCGACGCCGCCTGCGCCTGCCTGATGAGCGAGAGCGACTATTCGAAAGAGACGCTGTTAACGGTACATCCGGGGGGCGACGTCGGATTAACCCTGAGCCGGAATCCGGACAGCCTGTAATCCGCACGCGCCTGAAACGGGCCAGAACTCCCGCGTAGCCGACGGGAAACATGGCCTGAGCGAACCTCTGCTCCGCCGGAACCCGGCGGAGCGTTTGCCTCCGGCAAGAGATAAAACAGCAAAAAAACGCGCCCTGACGCTGCGTTTCACTCCCTTTACCCGCCCAGTCCGTTAAAAATTCTGTGACCGCCCCCGGCATTCCTAGCGTAAAGATGCACATTCATGAAATTTATGAAAACCACTTTGCTATTCTTAATGGGTATATTTAAGGGAGACCCGACGGATGATGTCAGCGCCTGTTTCAACATCTGTACTTTCTGCTCCCCAGCGCCGCTGCCAGGCGCTGCTGACGCTTTTCCAGCCGTGGCAAGCCGCCACGACGGAGGCGATCGGCGCGCTGAACGGCGTCGATGAAGAGAGGGTGCGTGAGGACATCAGCGAAACGGGGCTGGAGATCCAGCGCTATCATCGACTCACCATTCAGCCGGGTCAGAACGGCGGCTACCGGATTGAAGGAACGGCGCTCGATCAGCGCCTCTGTCTTTTACACTGGCTCAGGCGCGGCCTGCGCCTGTGCCCGGCGTTTGTCGCGCGTCAATTTACCCCGGCGCTCAAGGCCGAGCTTAAGCAGCGCGGCATTGCGCGCACGCTGTATGACGATACCAACCTGCAGGCGCTGATTAACCTCTGCGCCCGCCGCCTGCAAAAGCCGTTTGAGCGCCACGACGTGCATTTCCTGCGCCTCTATCTGCAATACTGCCTGCTGCAGCACCATGCGGGCTTCTCGCCAACGTTCACGCCGGCGCAGCGGCAGTGGGCGCAGTCCTGTATGGAGTATCAGCTGGCGCAGGAAATTGGCCGCCACTGGCAGCGGCGGGTAATGCAAACCGCCCCGCCGGACGAAGCGCTGTTTATGGCGCTGCTGTTTTCAATGATCCGCATTCCCGATCCCGGCCGCGACGACCATCAGCAGGCCCGACGCCTGCGTCCGGCGGTCGCCCGCCTGGCCCGGCGCTTTCGCGAAGCGGGCAACGTCCGCTTCAGCGACGAACAGGGGCTGACCCATCGCCTTTACGTGCACCTGGCCCAGGCGCTGAACCGCAGCCTGTTCGCTATTGGCATCGATAACGCGCTGCCGGAGGAGTTCTCCCGCCTCTATCCCCGCCTGATGCGCACCACCCGAGAGGCCCTGAGCGACTTTGAAAAGGAGTTCGCGGTGCGGTTTTCCGAGGAAGAGACCGGGCTGGTGGCGGTGATCTTCGGCGCATGGATGATGCAGGAAAACGCGCTGCACGAAAAACAGATCCTGTTGCTGACCGGCCGCGACAGCGTGCTGGAGGCGCAAATTGAGCGACAGCTGCGAGAGCTAACCCTGCTGCCGCTCAATATCCGGCATATGCCGGTGCAGGCGTTCCGGACGTCGGGATCGCCGCGCGGCGTGGCGCTGATCGTCACGCCCTGGACCACGCCGCTGCCGCTCTTTTCGCCGCCGCTGATCCACGCCGACCGGACCCTGACGGCACATCAGCAGCAGCAGATCCGCAGAATGCTGGAATCAGACTGAGGCGGCCACCTTTGGCCGCAGCACCATCGCCGGCAGCGCCACCAGCGCCATAACCCAGAATACGCCGTGGCCAAGGTGCTGATAGAGGAAGCCGGCAAACACGGTCATCACGGCGATGCTGCCCCCCATTGCCACCGCGGAGTAGACCGCCTGCAGGCGTATAACCTCGCTGCCCTGGCGGGTGGCGATATAGCGCATCGCCGCCAGATGGCAGACGGTAAAGGTGCCGCAGTGCAGGATTTGCGTCACGATAAGCCACGGCAGCGCGGTGGTCCAGCCCATCAGCCCCCAGCGCACCACGCCGCAGAGGGCGGACAGCAGCAGCAGATCGCGGGCGCTGAAGCGGCGGAAAAGCCGGTTGCTCAGGGCAAAGATAATCACCTCCGCCACGACGCCCAGCGACCATAAATAGCCCACCGCCGAGGCGGAATAACCGGCCCCCTGCCAGTAGATGGCGCTAAAGCCGTAGTAGGCGGCGTGAGCCCCCTGCAGCAGGCAGACGCAGGCGAGAAAGCGCCAGCTCTGGGCGATCAGCGACCGCCAGGCGGGCCAGCCGGCGTGCTGCCGATCGCGGCTGCTCCCCTGCGGCAGGATATGCGGGCGCAGCAGCATCCCCAGCAGCATTGAGGCGATGCCGAGGATCAGCAACGCCAGGATGGCCTGATGGCCATAGAGGCTCACCAGCTTTCCGGCCAGCGCCGAGCCGATGACAAAGGCCACTGAGCCCCACAGCCGTACGCGGCCGTAGTCCATAACGATCTGCTTTTGCCAGGTATTGGCCAGCGCGTCGGTAAGGGGCACCAGCGGGGAAAAGAAGAGGTTAAAACCGATCATCACCACCATCAGCCACGCCACGTGGGTTCCCGCCCGGAAGGCCAGCACAAAGAGCAGCGCCAGCAGGGCCAGGATGCGCAGCGCGGCAATCAGCCGGGAAGGATCGCTCACCCGTGGAGCAATCAGCAGGCTGCCGAGAAAACGCGCCACCAGCCCGGCACCAAGCAGAATGCCAATGGTTTCCGGCGTTAGCCCCATCCCCTTGAGCCAGACGCTCCAGAAAGGCAGAAAAATACCGTAGCTAAAGAAGTAGGTAAAATAAGCGAGCGCCAGCCAGCGCGTGGAGTGCAAAGCCATAATTCCTCCCGGTATGGAGGCGTTAGTCTGGCGAGAAAAAGGGGCCGACGCAAGCGTACATTAGGCTGTGTCCCTTAACCGGGCATGGCGTCGACGCTGAGTAATCAAGGCGGAGGGCGCAGCAAAATTATTCTGCTGACCGGGCATCCGGATTGGTCAGCCATCAAGAGAAAGGCTTCCCGAAGGAAGCCTCTGATTTGCTGACTAAAGAGGGAAAACGCGGTTCCCTGTCCGGGATCTCACTCAGGCATAAACCGGGAAACGCGCGCAGATGTCAAGGACTTTCCCCTTGATGCGCTCGATGACCGACTCGTCGTGAATGTTGTCCAGCACGTCGCACATCCAGCCGGCCAGCTCCTTCACTTCAGCCTCTTTGAAGCCGCGGCGGGTAACCGCCGGAGAGCCAATACGGATGCCGGAGGTGATAAACGGGCTTTTCGGATCGTTCGGCACGCTGTTTTTATTAACGGTGATGTTCGCCCGGCCCAGCGCGGCGTCCGCCTCTTTGCCGGTCAGGTTTTTATCAACCAGATCCAGCAGGAACAGGTGGTTGTCGGTGCCGCCGGAAACCACTTTATAGCCGCGGTTCAGGAACACCTCCACCATCGCTTTAGCGTTCTTCGCCACCTGCTGCTGATAGGTTTTAAACGCCGGCTCCATCGCCTCTTTCAGCGCAACGGCTTTGGCCGCGATAACGTGCATCAGCGGACCGCCCTGAGCGCCGGGGAAGACGGCAGAATTGAGTTTTTTGTACAGCTCCTCGCTACCGCCCTTCGCCAGGATCAGGCCGCCGCGCGGACCCGCCAGCGTTTTATGGGTCGTGGTGGTCACCACGTGGGCGTGCGGAACCGGGTTCGGGTAAACGCCTGCGGCAATCAGGCCGGCAACGTGGGCCATGTCGACGAACAGATAAGCCCCGACGCTGTCGGCGATGGAACGCATTTTCGCCCAGTCAACCACGCCGGAATATGCGGAGAAGCCGCCGATGATCATCTTCGGTTTGTGCTCCTGAGCCTGCTTCGCCATCTCCTCATAGTCAATTTTACCGTCTTCATCAATGCCGTAAGGGATGATGTTGTACAGCTTACCGGAGAAATTAACCGGGGAGCCGTGGGTCAGATGGCCGCCGTGGGCCAGGTTCATCCCCAGCACGGTATCGCCCGGTGCCAACAGCGCGGTATAAACGGCAAAGTTAGCCTGGGAGCCGGAGTGCGGCTGTACGTTGGCATAGTCAGCGCCGAACAGCGCCTTCGCGCGGTCGATCGCCAGCTGCTCAACGACGTCGACATATTCGCAGCCGCCGTAGTAGCGCTTGCCCGGATACCCTTCCGCATATTTGTTGGTCAGCTGAGAGCCCTGCGCCTGCATCACGCGCGGGCTGGTGTAGTTTTCGGAGGCGATCAGTTCAATATGCTCTTCCTGACGTACTTTCTCTTGCTCCATAGCCTGCCACAGTTCGGCATCATAATCGGCAATGTTCATTTCACGCTTTAACATCCGCATCTCCTGACTCAGCTAACGATAAAATTTTGGCCTTAAAGGGCGGTCCGGTTGGACAGCGGCACCCAGTATAACTGAATCACTTTGCGATAACAGGTCTTGACAGAGGATTGTACGAAAACGATTACCTGCACGCCGGACAAGGCTTTCGGGCTGACAGCAAAGCGCGCCGCCCGCGGATTTCTTTTCGGGATTGTGATAGCAGGTTTTCAACCCATTACATTTTAAAAGCAAAATGACAATGAACCATTTACAATGTAGGGACATTATTTATAAAATGTATTTTAAATACATTATAAAAGTTAAACAGAAAGGAAAACGCTATGCTTGATACTCAAACCATCGCCACCGTAAAGTCCACCATCCCCCTGCTGCTTGAAACCGGCCCCAAACTGACCGCCCATTTTTACGATCGTATGTTTGCTCATAACCCGGAGCTTAAAGAGATCTTTAACATGAGCAATCAGCGTAACGGTGCCCAGCGCGAAGCGCTGTTTAACGCGATTGCGGCCTACGCCAGCAACCTTGAGAACCTGCCGGCGCTGCTGCCCGCGGTCGAAAAGATTGCCCAGAAGCACACCAGCTTCCGCATCAAACCCGAACAGTACAACATCGTCGGCACGCACCTGCTGGCGACGCTGGACGAGATGTTCAGCCCCGGCCAGGAGGTGCTGGATGCCTGGGGCAAGGCGTACGGCGTGCTGGCTGACGTGTTTATCAACCGCGAAGCGGAAATCTACCGCGAGAGCGCGAGCAAAGCGGGCGGCTGGGAAGGCACCCGGGCGTTTCGCATTGCGGCAAAAACGCCGCGCAGCGCGCTGATTACCAGCTTCGAACTGGAGCCGGTCGACGGCGGTCCGGTGGCCGCCTATCGCCCCGGCCAGTATCTCGCGGTCTGGCTGAAGCCGGAGGGCTTTACCTGGCAGGAGATTCGTCAGTATTCGCTCACCCGCAGGGCGGACGGCAAAGGCTATCGCATCGCCGTGAAGCGCGAAGAGGGCGGACAGGTGTCAAACTGGCTACACCATCATGCGCAGCCGGGGGACGTGGTGCAGCTGGCCGCGCCGGCGGGCGATTTCTTTATGGACGTGGCTGACGACACGCCGGTAACGCTGATTTCGGCGGGCGTCGGCCAGACGCCGATGCTGGCGATGCTGGATACCCTGGCGCAGGCGCAGCATACCGCCCCGGTTAACTGGTTCCACGCGGCGGAGAACGGCACCGTTCACGCTTTCGCCGACGAGGTTCGCGAGCTGGGCGGCGCGCTGCCGCGCTTTACCGCCCATACCTGGTATCGCGTGCCGGACGAGGCGGATCGCGCCAGGGGCGCGTTTGACAGCGAGGGGCTGATGGATCTCCGCCCGCTGAAGGCGGCGATCGCCGATCCGGCGATGCAGTTTTATCTGTGCGGCCCGGTCGGCTTTATGCAGTTCGTCGCCGGGCAGCTGGTGGAGCTGGGCGTGAAGCACGACGCCATTCACTATGAGTGCTTTGGCCCACATAAGGTGCTGTAAGAAGAGAGTGAAGCGCCCTCCCCGTACGGGAGGGCGTTGAATCAGATTGCCGCGTCGTCCTCTTCGCCGGTGCGAATGCGGATCACCCGCGCCACGTCAAAGACGAAGATCTTACCGTCGCCGATTTTACCGGTCTGCGCCGTGCGAATAATGGTATCCACGCAGGTATCGACGATGTCGTCGGGCACCACGATTTCAATTTTTACCTTTGGCAGGAAGTCGACCATATATTCCGCGCCGCGATACAGTTCGGTATGCCCTTTCTGGCGGCCGAAGCCTTTTACCTCCGTCACCGTCATTCCGGTAATACCGACTTCCGCCAGCGCTTCGCGGACGTCGTCCAGCTTGAAGGGTTTAATAATCGCATCAATCTTTTTCATGGTGTTCCTTGAAAACGTCGCCTGTCTTTTACGCTCATAAACCTGGGCTGTGTCCCTTAACCGGGCATGACGTCGACGCTGAGCCAGAAGCGCGTAATCAAGGCGGAGGGCGCAGGACAGAGTGAACTCTGTTCAAGCCCGACAACGCCGAGTACGCACTTCTGGCTCGCGTCCCGCAGGGCTGGGGCCATTCAGGCCCGTTACCGTGTGACTCGCCGCGCATCCGGAAGCGCGGATCCTACGACTCGCGCCTTGCCCCGGTACTGAATGACTTCCAGCGACGCTCGCGGACGGTTAAGGGACACAGCCTAACATAATACGCCGGTCCGCCCAATCATTCACGGGGCTTCGCGGCGGCAAAGGATAAAAATCGCCCCGGCGCACGGCCGTTTACGAGGCGGGCTGAAACGCGAAGCTACTCTTTGAAGTCGTTCGCATCCAGCTCGTGACGGGAAAGCAATTTATAAAACTCCGTGCGGTTGCGCCCCGCCATCCGCGCCGCGTGGGTAACGTTGCCTTTAGTGATCTGCAGCAGCTTGCGCAGGTAGTTCAGCTCAAACTGATTGCGCGCCTCGGCAAAGGTCGGCAGCGCGGTATTTTCCCCCTCCAGCGCCTGCTCCACCAGCGCATCGCCAATCACCGGCGAGGAGGTCAGGGCCACGCACTGCTCAATGACGTTGACCAGCTGGCGCACGTTTCCCGGCCAGCTGGCGGTCATCAGCCGCTTCATCGCATCGGTCGAAAAGGCGCGGACGAACGGCTTGTGCCGCTCCGCCGCCTGACGCAGCAGCGTGTTCGCCAGCAGCGGAATATCCTCCGTGCGCTCGGCCAGGGCCGGGATCTTCAGGCTCACCACGTTCAGGCGATAGTATAAGTCTTCACGAAATTCGCCCCTGGCCATCGCCTTCGGCAGATCGCGGTGGGTGGCGGAGACGATCCGCACGTCGATATCGATATCCCGGTTGCTGCCGAGCGGCCTGACCTTGCGCTCCTGCAGCACGCGCAGCAGCTTGACCTGCAGCGGCGCGGGCATGTCGCCGATTTCATCAAGAAACAGCGTGCCCCCCTCCGCCGCCTGGAACAGCCCTTCACGGTTGCTCACCGCCCCGGTAAAGGCACCGCGGGCGTGGCCAAACAGTTCCGATTCCAGCAGCTGCTCCGGCAGCGCGCCGCAGTTGATGGCGACAAAGGGCTTGCCGCTGCGCGGGCTGGCGTTATGGATAGCCTGGGCGAAAATTTCCTTGCCGGTGCCGCTCTGGCCGTTAATCAGCACGCTGACGTCGGACTGCGCCACCATTCGCGCCTGCTCCAGCAGGCGCAGCATCAGGGGGCTGCGGGTGACGATAGCCGCGCGCCAGCCGTCGTCAACGGCAGGGGCAGACTGCTCCAGCGCCTCGTCGATGGCCTTATACAGCGCGTCTTTATCCACCGGCTTGGTCAGAAAGCTGAACACCCCTTTCTGGGTGGCCGCCACCGCCTCCGGAATCGAACCGTGGGCGGTAAGAATAATGACCGGCATCCCCGGCTGGAGCTTCTGGATCCCGGCAAACAGCTGCATACCGTCCATTTCGTCCATCCGCAAATCGCTGATCGTCAGATCCACCTTTTCGCGGTTCAGCACCCGCAGGGCCTCCGCGCCGCTTTCCGCCGTCACCACGCGGTATCCTTCGCTGGTCAGACGCATTCCGAGCAGCTTCAGCAGGCCCGGATCGTCATCCACCAACAGTAAATGCGCCGGTTTGCGGCTCATCATTGCGCTCCTTCTGCGGGGAGTGCCGGCTGGTCAGCAACATGCGGCGTCTCGGGAGCGTAGCTGCCTGCGGGCTTTCGGGAGGAGAGCTGGCGCTCAATATCGGTCAGGTTCTCCAGTTTGCGGGCGGTAAGCTCCAGCTGCTGCCGTAGCTGCTGCTGCTGCTGACGCAGCGCGTCCAGCTCTTCATCGCTGGTCTGCTGCAGCCTGCCGTAGCGCTGGCGCTCCTCGGCGAGCGCCAGCTGCAGCGCCTGGACGTCGCGCCAGACCTGATACAGCGGCCGCACCTGGGCCGGGATCTGCGAGCTTAATGCGTCCATCCGGGAGACGAACGCGCGCCGTTCCGGAGGGGTAATTTTAGCCTCAGCCAACAGCACGCCGCGCTTGAAGGCCCCCTGCCAGCTCTCGTCGTCAAAGGTGCGGGCCTTCGCGCGCGACTGGCCCGGCGACAGACGGGCAGCACAGTCAATGGCCCGCAGCCAGTACAGCGGGTTAGACTCCGTGGTCTGCCCCCGCAGCGCCCAGATATCCGCGCATTCGGTGGATAAATAATCCGCCAGCTGGGCGGAAGGGAGTCGCTGCTGCGCGTGGTCTGTGACGCTATGCGTTGCGGCGTGCGGCACACAGCCCAACAGCGCCAGGCACGGCGCACCCGCCAGCAGCAGGCGGCGGGCGAAAAATCGTTGAAAAATCCGAATAAAAACGTGTGGCATACTCACCAGGCTTAGCTTTGTTTTAATGGTTTCGACGCACAGAGCGGCAGCACGATGCGGAAACAGACCTCCTGCGCGCGCTCATCCACCAGATACAATTCCCCCCGCATACGGCGGATGCCGTCCCGGGCGATGCTCAGCCCCAGGCCGCTCCCCTTCACTGCGCCCTTCCGCTGGCGGCTGCCCTGGAAGAAAGGCTCGAAGAGCATGGTCCTCTCCTCTGGCGGGATCGGCGTACCGGTATTGGCGACATCAATGTGCACCGTCTGACCATGCAAGCTGCTGCGGATCCAGATGTTACCGGATTCATCGCCATAGTGCACCGCATTGGAATAAAGATTGTCCAGAACGCTCATTAGCAGCGTCGGTTCCGCAAGGCAGCGGCTCGCGGCCAGCGCCACCTCGGTATGCATAGATTTCGCACGGGCCGGCAGGCTGTGGGCGGCGACCACCATCTCCACCAGCGGTTCAATGTCCACGCTCTCCAGCTCGATGGCGCTATCGGCCAGCTTGCGGTTGTAATCGAGAAGCTGCTCAATCAGCTTTTGCAGGTTGCGGCTGCTGTTATCAAGAATAGTGACCACCTCCTTTTGCTCCGGCGTCAGCGCGCCGGCCACCCCGTCGGCCAGTAGCTCAGTGCCTTCGCGGATGCTGGCCAGCGGGGTTTTCAGTTCATGAGAGAGGTGGCGTAAAAACTGATGGCGCTGCGATTCAAGCCAGGAGAGACGTTCGCTCAGCCAGACGATCCGCTGCCCCACCGACCGCAGCTCGCTCGGCCCCTTAAACGAGGCGATACTGTCCAGCGAGCGCCCCTCCCCCAGCCGGTTGATCATCCCCTCGATCCCCTTCACCGGCCCGATAATCATTCGGGTGAACAGCAGCACCATCGCCAGGCTAACCAGAAACAGCCCCAGCGCCTGCCAGCCAAAGAACTGCCCGCGCTCTGCGATCTCCCGCTGCAGCTGCTGACCTCGTGAAAAGACCACCGCGCGGGTCGCCTGCACCATTTCGGCATTGGCGCTGGCGAAGGCTTCCAGACGCGCGGCGGCGGCGCTGTCCGGGCCGCTATTTTTACACTCAAGGCGGGCCAGGTCCTGCAGATCCTGGCGCAGCGCCTGGTAGAGCCGGCCGTCCGGCAGCACGCCCGCATGCGCCTCCAGCATTTCACTGTAGCGCTGGCGCTGGCTCTGATACACCTTCGCCAGCGTGGAATCGTCAAGCACGCAATACTGGCGGTAGCTGCGCTCCATCTCCAGCGCGGCGTTGGTCATCGCTTCGCTGCGGCGCGCGTCAATAAGCGTTGAACGGTTGGTCTGAGCCGCCTGGGCGCTGAGGGCGTTCAGGCTCTGCCACGCCTGCCAGGCCAGCACCAGCAGCGGCAGAAGGATCAGCAAAAACGCCAGCATAACCAGCTGTCGTAACGAACGGGGAAAAACGGACCAGCGCTTCAAAGCGTTATTCTCATCGGACAGGGATAAGCGGATGCTAACTGAGGGGAACGCCAGATACAACCAGGCCGGGATAAACCCGGCCTGGTTGTGAAATAAGGCGGTGCCTAACTCGACGTTTCGCCCGATGGTTGATAAAGCTACGCTGTTATCAGAAGCTGGACGGCAGGCACCTTGTTGTGCGTCATTCGAGGTTTATGTAGCGCGTCCCGGAGGGGCTGACATAAGAAGGTGAATGAGCCACTGGTTAATGATATGCATCAATTGTGCCAATATTCACATTAAAATGTTAACTACATAAATTTTATCATTTTTTTAATTTACCCACCGGAACGCCGGAGCGCATTTTTTCAGCAAAGCGTCGCCATAAAGCGACACTACGAATTCGAATTAATTCGATGTATATAAATCAACACGTTAAGTGTCTCCTTTTGGAGACCCCCCCACGCGGCAAGTGTCGGTAAATCCCGACACCCTGAAGGTATGGCCTAAAGAAAACGCCCGGCAGGATTTCGCCTGCCGGGCGCTGTCGGGCAAATGGCGCTCGCCGTTATCCCAGCTGTTTACGCGCATTGCGGAAAAGGCGCATCCACGGACCGTCCTCGCCCCAGTTCGCCGGATGCCAGGAGTTGCTGACGCTGCGGAATACGCGCTCCGGGTGCGGCATCATGATCGTCACCCGGCCGCTTTCGCTGGTGACGGCGGTGATGCCGTTCGGCGATCCGTTCGGGTTGGCCGGATAGGCTTCCGTCACCCTGCCGACGTTGTCGACATAGCGCAGCGCCACCAGCCCCTTGCCTTCCAGCCGGGCCAGGTGCGCGCCGTCGCGTACCTCGACGCGCCCTTCGCCGTGGGAGACGGCGATCGGCATTCTTGAACCCTCCATCCCCTGCAGCAGCAGCGACGGGCTTTGCGTCACCTCCACCAGGCTGAAGCGGGCTTCGAAGCGATCCGAATGGTTGCGCACAAAGCGCGGCCACAGCTCGCTGCCGGGGATCAGCTCGCGCAGCGTGGACATCATCTGGCAGCCGTTGCACACGCCGAGGGCCAGGGTTTGCGGACGATGGAAGAAGGTCTCAAACTCTTCGCGCACCCGGCGGTTAAAGAGGATCGACTTTGCCCAGCCCTCGCCCGCGCCCAGCACGTCACCATAGGAGAAGCCGCCGCACGCCACCAGCGCGTGGAAGTTGCCGAGGCCGGTACGCCCGCCGAGCAGGTCGCTCATATGCACGTCAATGGCGTCAAAGCCCGCCCGGTGAAACGCCGCCGCCATCTCAACGTGAGAGTTCACCCCCTGCTCGCGCAGGATGGCAATCTGCGGTCGTGCGCCGGTGACGATATAGGGCGCGGCGACATCCTCATTTATATCAAAAGAGAGCTTCACGTTAAGGCCCGGATCGCTGTCGTCGGCCTTCGCCTCGTGCTCGCGATCGGCGCACTCCGGATTGTCGCGCAGGCGCTGCATCTGCCAGGTGGTTTCCGCCCACCAGACGCGCAGCGTGGTACGGCTTTCGCTGAACACGGTCTGCCCGGCGGCTTCAATCACAAAGCGGTCGCCGGAAACGGCCTGCCCCAGATAGTGTACGCAGTCGCCCAGCCCGTGCTGCGCCAGCAGGGCTTCCACCGCGTCGCGGTCCGCCGCGCGCACCTGAACCACCGCCCCCAGCTCTTCGCTGAACAGCGCCGCCAGCCGATCGTCACCGAGCGTGGCGATATCCGCCAGAATACCGCAGTGGCCGGCAAAGGCCATTTCCGCCAGGGTAACCAGCAGGCCGCCGTCGGCGCGGTCGTGGTACGCCAGCAGCAGGCGCGCCGCCACCAGCGCCTGAATGGCGTCATAGAACCCTTTCAGCTGCGCCACGTCGCGCACGTCCGCCGGCGTGTCGCCGAGCTGACGGTATACCTGCGCCAGCGCCGTGGCCCCCAGCGCGTTTCGCCCCTTGCCGAGGTCAATCAGCAGCAGGGCGTTCTCTTCGGTCACGAGCTGCGGCGTGACGGTCTGGCGCACGTCCTCAACCCTGGCGAAGGCGGAGATCACCAATGAGAGCGGCGAGGTCATTTCGCGCTGTTCTCCTCCCTCCTGCCAGCGGGTTTTCATCGACATCGAGTCCTTGCCCACCGGAATGGTCAGGCCCAGCGCCGGGCACAGCTCCTCGCCCACCGCCTTCACCGCCTCATACAGACCGGCGTCCTCTCCCGGATGACCGGCCGCCGCCATCCAGTTGGCGGAAAGCTTGATGCGCTTAATGTCGCCAATCTGCGTGGCCGCGATATTGGTCAACGCTTCGCCCACCGCCAGCCGGGCGGAGGCGGCGAAGTCAAGCAGCGCCACCGGCGCGCGCTCGCCGATCGCCATCGCCTCGCCGTAGTAGCTGTCAAGGCTGGCGGTGGTAACCGCGCAGTTCGCCACCGGCACCTGCCACGGGCCAACCATCTGATCGCGCGCCACCATACCGGTAACGCTGCGGTCGCCGATGGTGATGAGAAAGGTTTTTTCCGCCACCGCCGGCAGATGCAGCACGCGCTTCACCGCGTCCGCGATGGCGATCTCCGCGCGGTTCAGCGCCTCGCCGCGGGCCTTCAGGCTCCGCACGTCACGGGTCATTTTCGGCGTTTTGCCAAGCAGGACGTCCAGCGGCAGATCGATGGGCCGGTTGTCAAAATGGCGATCGTTCAGCGTCAGGTGCTGCGCTTCGGTTGCTTCGCCAATCACCGCATAAGGTGCCCGCTCGCGCTTGCACAGCTCATCAAACAGCGGCAGCTGGTCGGCGGCGACCGCCAGCACGTAGCGCTCCTGGGATTCATTACACCAGACTTCCAGCGGGCTCATGCCCGGCTCGTCGTTAAGAATATCGCGCAGCTCGAACTTGCCGCCGCGCCCGCCGTCGCTGACCAGCTCCGGCATCGCGTTGGAGAGCCCCCCCGCGCCGACGTCATGGATAAACAGAATCGGGTTGGCGTCGCCCAGCTGCCAGCAGCGGTCGATCACCTCCTGGCAGCGGCGCTCCATTTCCGGGTTGTCGCGCTGGACGGAGGCAAAATCCAGATCGGCATCGGACTGGCCGGAGGCCATGGAGGAGGCCGCGCCTCCGCCGAGGCCGATATTCATCGCCGGGCCGCCGAGGACGATCAGCTTCGCGCCGACGGTGATTTCACCTTTCTGCACGTGATCGGCACGGATATTGCCGATCCCGCCGGCCAGCATGATCGGCTTGTGATAGCCACGCAGCTCCACGCCGTTATGGCTGTTCACTTTTTCCTCATAGGTGCGGAAATAGCCGTTAAGCGCCGGGCGACCAAACTCATTGTTAAACGCCGCGCCGCCGAGCGGGCCTTCGGTCATGATATCCAGCGCGGAGACGATGCGATCCGGCCTGCCGAAATCCTCCTCCCAGGGCTGTTCAAACCCCGGAATGCGCAGGTCAGAGACCGAGAACCCCACCAGCCCGGCCTTCGGCTTCGCCCCGCGCCCTGTGGCCCCCTCGTCGCGGATCTCACCGCCGGAGCCGGTAGCCGCCCCCGGCCACGGCGAGATCGCCGTCGGGTGGTTATGAGTTTCCACCTTCATCAGAATATGTGCCGGCTCCTGGTGAAAGTCGTAGCGCCCGGTGCGCGAATCGGCAAAATAGCGCCCGACCTCCGAGCCTTCCATTACCGCCGCGTTGTCTTTATAGGCGGACAGTACGTGATCCGGCGTGGCGACGAAGGTATTTTTAATCATTTTAAACAGCGACTTCGGCTGCGGTTTACCATCAATCACCCAGTCAGCGTTGAATATTTTATGCCGGCAGTGTTCGGAGTTCGCCTGGGCGAACATATAAAGCTCTATGTCGTTTGGATTGCGCGCCAGCGTCTGAAAGGCGTCCTGCAGATAGTCAATTTCGTCTTCGGCCAGCGCCAGACCGAGGCGCTGATTGGCCTCCACCAGCGCCTGACGCCCCTGCCCCAGCAGATCGATGGCGGTCACCGGCGTCGGCTGCTGATGCGCAAAGAGCCGTTCCGCATCGCTCAGCGAGGTGAACACGCTCTCCATCATGCGATCGTGCAGCCCGGCGGCGATTTGCCGCCACTGCTCGTCGCTCAGCGCAGCGGCTTCAATAAAGTAAGCGACGCCGCGCTCCAGGCGCTCAATCTGCCGCAGGCCGCAGTTATGGGCGATATCGGTCGCTTTGGAAGACCAGGGAGAGAGGGTGCCGGGGCGCGGCGTCACCAGCAGCAGCTTCCCCTGCGGGGCGGAGCCGCCGAGGCGCGGGCCATATTCCAGCAGGCGGGCAAGCTGCGCGCGTTCGCCATCGCTCAGGGGGGCATTCAGAGCGGCAAAATGGACGTACTCCGCGTACAGCGCGCTAACCTGAAGACCGGCCGCCTGAAAACGCGCCAGCAGTTTGTTAATACGGAATGCAGACAGTGCAGGCGAACCGCGCAGAATTTCCATCATAAGTCTCTCGTCTTTTAAACTTTCGGGGGGTCCGGGTGGGCAACGGGCGTCATTATAAAGAATCTGCGGCGCTGACGAAACCGTTTGCGTGGAAATAAAATCGCCACGTTTTTTTGCCCTGCGGTGCGCCAGGTGATTGAATAGGTTGCCAACTGCCGGAAGTTTACGCAAAATGCCGCACATTAGGCTGTGTCCCGTAACCGTTCGTGAGCGTCGCTGGCGGTCATTCAGGTCCGGGGCAAGGCGCGAGCCGTAATATTTGGTTATTCCAAATGCACGGCGAGTAACGCGGCAGCGGAGCTGAATGGCCCCAGCCCTGCGGGACGCCCGGTTACGGGACACAGCCTGGAGATTAATCCTGGTCTTATTAAGGCAATTCACAGGCTGAGGCAACGCACGCCGCAGAGAATTATCCGTTTGAAAAAATTAAAGCTTAATTATCTGTTCATCGGCATACTGACGCTGCTGCTGGCAGCGGCCCTCTGGCCATCCATCCCCTGGTTCGGTAAAGCTGAAAATCGTATCGCCGCCATCCAGTCGCGGGGAGAGCTGCGCGTAAGCACTATCAGCTCTCCGCTGACCTATTCCCAGCTTAACGGTCAGGCCTGGGGGCTGGACTACGAGCTGGCGCAGCAGTTTGCTAACTATCTGGGCGTTAAGCTTAAAGTCACCGTTCGCCAGAATATCAGCCAGCTGTTTGACGACCTCGATAACGACAACGCCGACCTGCTGGCTGCGGGGCTGGTCTACAACAGCGAGCGGGTAAAAAACTACCGGCCCGGCCCCACCTATTACTCCGCCTCACAGCAGCTGGTCTATCGGGTAGGACAGTATCGTCCGCGCTCGCTGGCAGGCGTAGGCGAAGGCCAGCTCATCATCGCGCCGGGGCACGTGGTCATCAGCGATCTCCAGGCGCTGAAAGAGGCAAAATATCCCCGGCTGGGCTGGACCGTAGAGAGCAGAAAAGGCACCAACGAGCTGCTGAACGAGGTGATTAACGGCCGTCTGAACTACACCATCGCCGATTCGGTGACCATCAGCCTGTTCCAGCGGGTGCATCCCGAACTGGCCGTCGCGCTGGACGTAACCGATGAACAGCCCGTCACCTGGTTCAGTCGCCTGGACAATGACGATACCCTTTCCGCCGCCCTGCTCGACTTTTTCAGCACGATGAACGAGGAGGGATCGCTGGCGCGCCTTGAAGAAAAGTATCTCGGACACGGGGATAATTTTGACTATGTTGATACCCGCACGTTCCTGCGCGCGGTGGATACTCTCCTGCCGGAGCTGAGGCCGCTGTTTGAGAAATATGCGGATCGGATCGACTGGCGGCTGCTGGCGGCGATCGCCTGGCAGGAATCCCATTGGGACCCGCAGGCGACCTCGCCCACCGGGGTGCGCGGCATGATGATGCTGACCAAAAACACCGCCCAGAGCCTCGGGCTGACCGACCGCACCGACGCCGAGCAGAGCATCAGCGGTGGCGTGCGCTACCTGCAGGAGATGATAAGCAAGGTGCCGGAGAGCGTTCCGGAAGACGAGCGGATCTGGTTCGCTCTGGCGGCCTATAACATGGGCTATGGACATATGATTGACGCCCGGGCGCTGACGGCGAAAACCCAGGGCAATCCGGACAGCTGGGCCGACGTCAAGCAGCGCCTGCCGCTGCTCAGCCAGAAGCGCTATTACAGCAAGCTGACCTGGGGCTATGCGCGCGGGCATGAGGCCTACGCCTATGTGGAAAATATTCGTAAATACCACTTCAGCCTGGAGGGCTACCTGCGGGAGAAAGAGAGACAGCGGGCGGTGGAGATGAAGCTGGCCGAAGATTATCCGGCGGTCACCCCCGATGAATTTATCCGCCGGGCGCTCTCCCTCTCCTCGTTTCTGTCACAGTCGTCGGCGAACTATCTCTCCCCCGGGCCTGCCGCGGCAGACTGACCCTCGTCCGTTTGCGCCGAAGCACGCTTCAGCGCCTTAATTTCCCGGCGGCGCATACGGAAAAATTCGCTGAGCAGCGCGGCGCACTCCTCCCCCAGCACCCCTTCGGTTACCTCTACTCGATGGTTCATGCCGGGATGGTGCAGCACATCCATCAGCGATCCCGCCGCGCCGGTTTTTGCATCACGCGCACCGAAGACCACCCGCGCAATCCGACTGTGCACCATCGCACCCGCGCACATGACGCACGGTTCCAGGGTGACGTAGAGCGTGGCGTCGAGCAGGCGATAGTTCTCCAGCACCAGCCCGCCCTGGCGCAGCGCCATAATTTCGGCGTGGGCGGTCGGATCGTGGTGGCCGATAGGCCGGTTCCAGCCCTCGCCAATCGCACGATTGTTATGCACCAGTACCGCGCCAACCGGCACCTCCCGCGCGTCCCAGGCGCGCTTTGCCAGCGTCAGGGCATGACGCATCCAGTACTCGTGGCTCAATTGGATATCAGACAAGGGGGTTACTCCGGTAATAAAAGCGGGCGCATTATACACCCGTCCTGGGGCAAGCTGCACAGGCATTGATATAGGCGGCCCCTGGTGGTGAAGCGCGGTTTCCGCCCCACTGGCCGCGACCGCCGCGCCTTACCGCTCAATTTATCCCGCGCAGTCCGGCCTGAGGAACGCGGCGTTATGCCGCCGCTATTCGAGCTGCTGAAGCTCCCCGTGCGGCGTCACGCGCCAGCGATGCTGGCAAAAATAGAGCAGCGGATTGTCCTGCCTGCTGTCGCTGTAGCCGCTGTAGAGACGCAGCGGCGCGCCGATTTTACGCTCCAGTTGGGCCACCTTTTCATGACCCAGACAGCGCATGGTCAGCACCCAGCCGCCGTAGCCGCGCGCCACCTGACTGGCGATAAGATTGACCCGCTGCAGCCACGGCGTATCGAAGTAGACCTGCTCCACCAGCGGCTGCGGCGAGCCGGTGATCAGCCAGATATCGGCATCGGAGCTGAGCAAATAAGTGGTCAGGCGCTGCTGCACCAGCGGAAACGCCGTGACGTTCTGGCGAAACCAGCGGACAAACCCGGCCTGGTGCGCCTTCAGGCTCGCTTCGCTGCGGCCAAAGGTGCAGCCCCACAGCAGCAGGCTCATCGGCCAGCGGGCGGCGCGCCCTTTAATCAGCAGCGCCACAAGGATCGCCGGCAGCAGCGGCAGCACCAGCAGCGCGTTCAGGGGCTGACGCCGCAGCAGATAGCGCAGGAAGCTGCCGAACATATCCTGTTGATGTAACGTACCGTCCAGGTCAAAAAATACAACGCGACGCCCATGACTGGTCAAACCTTGCACCTCCGAATCGTTAAAACTTATCGGCCGGTAAACCGCAGTTCCGCCGATGGCCGCTGGCGGGCCGGGTTCTTAATAATGTATCGAGCGATTAAGCCCCCCCCTGACAAGCCTGGCAGATAGCGCGTCACTTTTCCGGCGTCGCGCGCCGTTTCCTCTCAGCGCGACAGCGCCCCACGCAGGAACCCCTGATGGGCCGCCAGCCTCTCTTTAGCGGCGGCGGCGTCAAGGCCGGTAAGCGCCATCAGAATAGCCGGCTTCACCTCATAGCCGGTCTGCTGCAGTAGCGTTTCCGCCTCTTCCCGCGCAACGCCGGTTGCCTCTACCACCATCCGGCAGGCGCGATCCATCAGCTTATGGTTGCTGGCCTTCATATCTACCATCAGATTTTGATAAACCTTGCCAAACTTCACCATCGCGCCGGTGGAGAGGGTGTTGAGCACCAGCTTTTGTGCGGTACCGGACTTCAGGCGGGTCGAGCCGGTCAGCGCCTCAGGCCCCACCACCGGCGAAATGGCGATGTCCGCCGCCCCGGCGAGCGGGGAGTCGGGATTACAGGAGATAGCAACGGTGGTACAGCCCATGCTGCGGGCATAGCGCAGCCCGCCCAGCACATACGGCGTTCGCCCGGAGGCCGCCAGCCCTACCACCAGATCGCGGGCGCTGAGGTTAAGCGCGATCAGATCCGCTTCTCCGAGCTGCGGATTATCCTCCGCCCCCTCCACCGCCCTGAGCAGCGCGTCCGGGCCTCCGGCAATCAGCCCGACGACCAGGCCATGCGGCACGCCGAAGGTTGGCGGGCACTCCGCGGCGTCCAGCACCCCCAGACGGCCGCTGGTGCCCGCCCCCATGTAAATCAGGCGACCGCCCGCCTTTAACGCCTCTGCGGCGGCATCCACCGCCCGGGCCACCGCCGGCAGCGTCGCTTTTACCGCCGCCGCCACCCGGCTGTCCTGTTGGTTGAAACGCTGCACCAGCTCCAGGGTGGAGAGCGCGTCCAGATCCATGGTTTCCGGATTGCGGGTTTCTGACACTAATGCGCCAAGATTCATGTGGTTATTCCTCAGGAATTTTTAATTCATAATACTTCACAATAATGGAATACAATATTCTTTCGGGCGAGTGAAATATTGGTCCTTCACCGCCGTCACGCCCTCGTCAGGAGACACCATGAACGGTTTGATTCGCATTCGCCAGCGTTATCAGGGGCTTGCGCAAAGCGACAAAAGGCTGGCTGATTTTCTGCTCACCCAGCCGGAGAAAGCGCGGCATCTCAGCTCCCAGCAGCTTGCCGCCGAAGCGGGCGTCAGCCAGTCAAGCGTGGTGAAGTTTGCCCAAAAGCTGGGCTTTAAGGGTTTTCCGGCGCTGAAGCTGGCGATTAGCGACGCGCTGGCCAGCGGCCCGCCGCCTCGCTCCGTCTCAGTACATAATCAGATCCGCAGCGACGATCCGATCCGCGTGGTGGGAGAAAAGCTGATCGCTGAAAACACGGCGGCAATGCACGCCACCCTGAACGTCAACAGCGAAGAGAAGCTGGCCCAGGGCGTGGCGCTGCTGCGCGCCGCCCGGCGCATCGTGCTGGCCGGCATCGGCGCGTCCGGCCTGGCGGCGCAGAACTTCGCCTGGAAGCTGACGAAAATCGGCCTTAACGCGGCGTTCGAACGCGATATGCACGCGCTGCTGGCCACCGCCCAGGCGCTGTCGGCGGACGATCTGCTGCTGGCTATCTCCTACAGCGGCGAGCGGCGAGCGCTGAACCTGGCAGCGGATGAGACCCTGCGCGTCGGTGGGAAAATTCTCGCCATTACCGGCTTCACGCCCAACGCGCTGCAGCAGCGTGCCACCCACAGCCTGTACACCATCGCTGAGGAACAGGCCACCCGCAGCGCCGCCATCTCCGCCACCCATGCCCAGATGATGCTTACCGACCTGCTGTTTATGGCGCTGGTGCAACAGGATGCGGAGCGCGCTCCGGAGCGGATCCGCCGCAGCGAAGCGCTGGTAAAAAAACTGGTCTGAACGGGGAATGCGCGTATAATGCCCGCCGGTTTGTGACGTTCAGAGAGTTTCCTGATGGCCCTGTTAATCAGCAAGAAGTGTATCAACTGCGATATGTGCGAGCCTGAGTGCCCCAACGAGGCGATTTCGATGGGCGACAGCATCTATGAGATTAACAGCGACAAGTGTACCGAGTGCGTGGGCCATTACGACACGCCGACCTGCCAGAAGGTGTGCCCGATCCCGAACACGATTAACCCGGACCCGGCGCACAGCGAGACGGAAGAGCAGCTGTGGGATAAGTTTGTCCTGATGCACCACGCGGACAAGCTCTGAGCGGGCCGGGCAGGCCACCCGGCCTTAATGTCTCAGCGTTCAAGAATAACCGTCGCGCAGGCGTAGCGCCGTTCATCGGCCAGCGTGACGTGCATATGCGCCACGCCCAGCCTCTCCGCCAGCGCTAACGCCTCTCCCCACAGCCGCAGGCGCGGCTTGCCCAGCTCATCGTTAAACACCTCAAACTGGTTGAACGCCAGCCCGTTGCGAATGCCGGTGCCAAAGGCTTTCGCCGCCGCCTCTTTGACCGCAAAGCGCCTGGCGAGAAAGCGCGCCGGCTGCCGGTGCGTCTCCCAGATGGCCCATTCGTTGACGCTCAGCACCCGGCGCGCCAGCCGATCGCCGGAACGAGACAGCACCGCCTCAATGCGGGCGATCTCCACGATATCGGTGCCCAGGCCGAGAATCGCCATTAGCCGCGCGCTTCCAGCATCAGACGCTTCATTTCCGCCACCGCTTCCGCCAGACCGCTCATCACCGCCCGGCCGATAATGGCGTGGCCGATATTCAGCTCGTGCATTTCCGGCAGCGCGGCGATGGCCTTGACGTTGTGGTAGGTCAGGCCGTGGCCGGCGTTGACGTTTAGCCCCAGCCCCGCGGCAAAGGTCGCGGCGTTGGCAATGCGCGCCAGCTCCTGCGCCTGCTCAGCGTCGCTCCTGGCATCCGCGTAGCGGCCGGTGTGAATTTCAATGTACGGCGCGCCGACGTCGGCGGCGGCTTCAATCTGCGACTCGTCGGGGTCGATAAACAGCGAGACCTGAATCCCGGCCGCCGCCAGACGCGCGCAGGCGTCGCGCATTTTGTCGCGCTGCCCGGCGACGTCCAGCCCGCCTTCGGTGGTCACCTCCTGGCGCTTTTCCGGCACCAGGCAGCAGAAGTGCGGCTTCGTCTCCACGGCGATCGCCAGCATCTCTTCGGTCACCGCCATCTCCAGGTTCATGCGGGTGTCCAAAGTCTGGCGCAGAATACGCACGTCGCGGTCGGTAATGTGGCGACGATCCTCACGCAGATGGACGGTGATGCCGTCCGCGCCCGCCTGCTCGGCGATGAACGCCGCCTGCACCGGGTCAGGATACGCGGTGCCGCGCGCGTTGCGCAGCGTGGCGATATGGTCAATGTTGACCCCTAACAGTAGTTCAGCCATGACAAATCCTCGTTAATCATTTTTCGTGTTCGCTGCACGTTTTGGCATAAATTGCCGGAACAGCTCCCGACTTTTTAGCGGTTTGCCCCCAAGATACGGCTTCAGCGCCATTCGGGTAAAGCGTTTCGCGGCGCGCAGGGTATCAACATCGGGAAATTCTCGCGCTTCAAGCGCCTTTAGCTGTCGCCCGGTAAAGGTATGGTGATCCACCACCACGCTGGCAATAAATCCCTTCTCCTCGCGATAGCGGTAGGTCATCCCGTCATCCACCGGCTCGCCGCTGCCCGCGCAGTGGATAAAGTCGACGCCGTAGCCCAGATGGCCGAGCAGCGCCAGCTCAAAGCGGCGCAGGACCGGCTCCGGCGTGCCGGTGACGCCGGCCAGGGATTGAATACAGCTGAGGTAATCGAAAAAAAGCGCCGAGAAGCGCGTCTCATATTCAAGAACGCGGGAGAGTAGCTCGTTAATGTAGAGGCCGCTGTACAGGGTGATACCGCTCAGGGGGAGCGCCAGTGAAACCGCCTCGGCGCTGCGCAAGGTTTTGACCTCGCCGCGCCCGCCGAAGCGCAGCAGCAGCGGCGTGAAAGGCTGCAGCGCCCCCTTCAGGTTAGAACGCTTTGCGCGAGCGCCTTTAGCAACCAGGCGCATACGGCCGGACTCTTCCGTGAAAACGTCCAGCATCAGGCTGGTCTCGCTCCAGGGGCGCGTATGCAGGACGAAAGCGCGCTGCCACCCTTCCATTATCCGCTCCGCCGCTCAGGATGCGGATGCGCCGGACGCAGGCTCCGGGCAACGATTTCGCCGCGGCCGCCGGCCTGAACGAACGTCCGAAAACAGACGCTTCCGCCGCCCCGGCCAGCCCTGGGCTCTGCGCTGACCCGGCCGCCGGATAACTTACCCCGCGCGTTGAACGTCATAGCCAGGGACAATCAGAGGTCGTCAACGTAACCGAGGCTGCGCAGCGCGCGTTCATCGTCGGCCCAGCCGGATTTAACCTTCACCCACAGCTCCAGATGGACCGGCGCTTCAAACATCTCCTGCATATCCTTACGCGCTTCGATGCCGATGGTTTTAATTTTGGCCCCTTTGTTGCCAATAACCATCTTCTTCTGCCCTTCGCGCTCAACGAGGATCAGCCCGTTGATGTCGTAGCCGCCGCGCTCGTTGGTGATAAAGCGCTCAATCTCAACGGTAACGGAGTAAGGCAGCTCGGCCCCGAGGAAGCGCATCAGCTTTTCGCGGATGATTTCAGAGGCCATAAAGCGCTGGGAGCGATCGGTGATGTAATCTTCCGGGAAGTGGTGGATCGCCTCCGGCAGGTGTTTACGCACGATGCCCGCGATGGTGTCTACGTTCATCCCGGTTTCTGCGGAGAGCGGCACGATATCGAGAAAGTTCATTTGGCTGGCCAGGAACTGCAGGTGCGGCAGCAGATCGGCCTTTTCCTGCACGTTATCGACCTTGTTTACCGCCAGGATCACCGGCGCTTTGCCGCCGCGCAGCTTATTGAGCACCATTTCGTCGTCCGGCGTCCAGCGGGTGCCTTCAACCACAAAAATCGCCAGCTCAACGTCGCCGATAGAGCTGCTGGCCGCTTTGTTCATCAGGCGGTTGATGGCGCGCTTCTCTTCCATATGCAGACCGGGAGTATCCACATAGATCGCCTGGTACGCCCCTTCGGTATGGATTCCGACAATGCGGTGACGTGTCGTTTGCGCCTTGCGGGAGGTTATCGAAATCTTCTGCCCGAGCAGCTTATTCAACAGCGTCGATTTACCGACGTTCGGCCGTCCGACAATGGCGATAAATCCGCAGTAGCTCTTATCAATACTCATTCCAGCTCCAGTTTTATCAACGCCTGTTCGGCGGCAGCCTGTTCCGCCTTGCGACGGCTCGAACCTGTGCCAACCACCGGTTCACTCAGGCCGCTGACCTGGCAGTGGATAGTGAATTCCTGATCGTGCGCCTCGCCGCGAACCTGTACCACCAGGTAGGACGGCAGCGGCAGGTGGCGACCCTGCAGATACTCCTGCAGGCGCGTTTTGGGATCTTTTTGCTTATCGCCCGGACTGATTTCATCGAGGCGGGTCTGATACCAGTTCAGGATCAGCTTTTCGACGGTCTGAATATTGCTGTCGAGGAAAACGCCGCCGATTAATGCCTCCACGGTATCCGCGAGGATAGACTCCCGTCGAAAGCCGCCGCTTTTTAACTCGCCAGGCCCCAGGCGCAGACACTCGCCCAGATCGAACTCGCGGGCCAGCTCCGCCAGCGTGTTGCCGCGCACCAGCGTGGCGCGCATACGGCTCATATCGCCCTCATCCACGCGCGGGAAGCGGTGATACAGCGCATTCGCAATCACAAAGCTTAAAATTGAATCGCCTAAAAATTCTAAACGCTCGTTATGTTTGCTGCTGGCGCTACGGTGAGTTAATGCCTGCTGCAGCAGATCCTGATGAGTAAAAGTGTAGCCCAGCTTCCGTTGAAGCCGATTAATTACGATGGGGTTCATGCGATACCAATAAATAAATGCGTCAACAATTCAGCACACGAAACAGACCTGCCAGAAATAGCGCGCCGCCTACGGCAAAATGCGTTTTGTCTGGGGGAACAATGCTGTTTCGTGTGCCGTGGCGACCCGCAGGTGCCAGCCTGAATCTTCGGAGGAATATTCTATACACAACGACGGGGGATGTCGTTAGCCATGGGAGATTTATCTAATAAATAATTCACGCTGCCGTCGCGGCAGCGTGAACGCAGAACATGGTTAGTGAATACCGCCGATACGGCTCAGGCGGACGCCGGTCGGCCATTCGCCTTCCTGCTTGTCGAAGCTCATCCAGATGGCGGTCGCTCTGCCGACCAGGTTCGCTTCCGGCACAAAGCCCCAGTAGCGGCTGTCCGCGCTGTTGTCACGGTTGTCGCCCATCATGAAGTAGTACCCCGGCGGCACGATCCAGGTGGCCAGCTGCTGGCCCGGCTGTCGGTAGTACATTCCCGGCTGATCCTGGGCTATCGGCACCGTCAGGATCCGGTGGGAGACCTCGCCCAGATTTTCAGTACGCAAGGAGAGGCGAATGCCATTCTCTTTGGTTTCATTCAGCGGCACCTCGAAGAAGCCGTTGGTGGCCTCTCCGCCGTTACGACGGGCAAAGGTCTGCACAAAGTCGCTCGGCTGAACGTTACTGTAGGTAACCGGCAGCGCCTTCTCACAGGCCTGGCCGGAGCTGCAGCCGGGCTGAATGGTGACCTCTTTGGCAATCGGATCGTAAGTTACCTTGTCGCCCGGCAGGCCGACGGCGCGCTTAATATAATCAAGCCGCGTGTCCCGCGGATATTTAAATACCACGATGTCGCCGCGCTTCGGATGACCGGTCTCGATCAGGGTTTTCTGATAAATCGGATCCTTAATGCCATAGGCGAATTTCTCCACGAGGATAAAATCACCGATTAACAGCGTCGGCATCATCGAACCAGACGGGATCTGGAACGGCTCGTAAATAAAAGATCGCACAATGAGCACGATGGCCAGCACCGGAAATATCGACGCCCCGGTTTCCAGCCAGCCCGGCTTCGCGGCAACTTTTTTTAACGTTACCGCATCCAGCGCGTCACCCGCCGCCGCCTGCGCGGCGGCCTGGCGCTTCCGCCGTTTTGGCGCGAAGATAAATTTGTCCACGCACCATAAAATGCCCGTCACCAGTGTGGCAATCACCAGAATCAGGGCAAACATATTCGCCATGCCAGCTCCTTAGAATTATTTGCTGTCTTTGCCGACGTGCAGAATAGCGAGGAACGCTTCCTGAGGCAGCTCGACGTTACCGATCTGCTTCATTCGCTTTTTACCTTCTTTCTGTTTCTGCAGCAGCTTTTTCTTACGGCTGATATCGCCGCCGTAGCACTTGGCCAGAACGTTCTTACGCAGCTGTTTGACGGTGGAGCGCGCGATAATATGCGTGCCAATCGCCGCCTGAATGGCGATATCAAACTGCTGGCGCGGGATCAGGTCTTTCATTTTCTCGACCAGCTCGCGCCCGCGGCTCTGGGAGTTATCGCGGTGGACAATCAGCGCCAGCGCGTCCACGCGCTCGCCGTTAATCAGCACGTCCACGCGCACCATGTCGGAGGCCTGGAAGCGCTTGAAGTTATAGTCCAGCGACGCATAGCCGCGGGAGGTTGACTTCAGGCGGTCGAAGAAGTCGAGCACCACTTCCGCCATCGGAATTTCATAGGTCAGCGCCACCTGGTTGCCGTGATAAACCATGTTGGTCTGCACGCCGCGTTTTTCGACGCACAGCGTAATGACGTTGCCCAGATAGGCCTGCGGCAGCAGCATATGGCACTCGGCGATCGGCTCGCGCAGCTCGTAGATATTATTCAGCGGCGGCAGCTTGGAGGGGCTGTCGACGTAGATCACCTCCTTCGCCGTGGTTTCAACTTCATAAACAACGGTCGGCGCGGTGGTGATCAGATCGAGATCGTATTCGCGCTCCAGGCGCTCCTGAATGATCTCCATATGCAGCAGGCCGAGGAAGCCGCAGCGGAAACCGAAGCCCAGCGCGGTAGAGCTTTCCGGCTCATAGAACAGCGAGGCGTCGTTGAGACTCAGCTTGCCGAGCGCGTCGCGGAAGCCTTCATAGTCGTCGGAGCTGACCGGGAACAGGCCGGCATAGACCTGCGGCTTCACCTTTTTGAAACCCGGCAGCGCTTTATCCGCCGGATTGCGCGCCAGCGTCAGGGTATCGCCCACCGGCGCGCCGTGAATATCTTTGATGGCGCAAACCAGCCAGCCCACCTCGCCGCACTTCAGCTCGGTGCGATCGACCTGCTTCGGCGTGAAGATCCCCAGACGATCGGCGTTATAGCTCTGCCCGGTGCTCATTACCTTAACCTTGTCGCCTTTACGCATGGTGCCGTTTTTAATACGCACCAGCGATACCACGCCCAGGTAGTTGTCGAACCAGGAGTCGATAATCAGCGCCTGGAGAGGGCCTTCCGGATCGCCTTCCGGCGGCGGAATATCGCGTACCAGGCGTTCCAGCACGTCCTGTACCCCAATCCCGGTCTTAGCGGAGCAGCGTACGGCGTCAGCGGCGTCAATGCCGACAATGTCTTCGATCTCTTCCGCCACCCGCTCAGGGTCGGCGGCGGGCAGGTCAATCTTGTTCAGGACCGGCACAACTTCAAGATCCATTTCCATCGCGGTATAGCAGTTCGCCAGCGTCTGCGCCTCGACGCCCTGCCCGGCGTCGACAACCAGCAGCGCCCCTTCGCAGGCGGCCAGCGAGCGGGAGACTTCGTAAGAGAAGTCCACGTGCCCCGGGGTGTCGATAAAGTTAAGCTGGTAAATTTCGCCGTCGGAGGCTTTGTAATCCAGCGTCACGCTCTGGGCTTTAATAGTGATGCCGCGCTCACGCTCCAGGTCCATCGAGTCCAGAACCTGCGCTTCCATTTCCCGGTCAGAGAGGCCACCGCAGATCTGGATAATACGGTCAGACAGCGTTGATTTACCGTGGTCAATGTGAGCTATGATCGAAAAGTTACGTATGTTCTTCATATATGGAAATTATTATGCCTTACGCCTGGTTAACCAGGCTCTTAGAGGTCGCTGTACTGAACCTGACGTCTGTTTAACTGAAACGCCGCATTCTACACTACAACGCGGAGGCGAGGAAACGTTCATAAAGCAAGGATAGCGGGAAGCGGAAGCCGTAACGATTTTTAAAGCAAACCGGTGAAATTACCGCTCTGTTTCACCGGCCCCGGCGGATACGCGCAGCACGTCGGGCGGCAGCGCGACGTTCAGGACGACAGGCTGCCAGGCTTCGCGTCCGGCAAGCCTGCGGGAGCAGCCGCGGGCAATCAGAAAACCGCCCACGCCGCCCAGCACGGCCCCGCTCAGCGCCGCGAGATCGGAGGCGAACAGCAGTTGAAACAGTGATGCCATCAGAAATAAGCCGAACAGCGGCGTCAGGTAGACCAGCATTGCCGAACCCAGCAGGCTGCCTTCGGCAATGCCCAGCTCAACTTTCTGCCCGGGGGTCAGGGGCTGCGCGCTGGGTACGACGATAGTGTGCGTCGTCTGCGGCCCCAGCTTGTTTAACACCCGGCTGCCGCAGCCGACGCGCGAGGCGCAGCCGCTGCACGAGGCCTTAACGTCGCAGCTAACCGTCGCCAGCCCGTCCTGCCAGTCGACGACGGTGGCCCACTCTTTGATCATTGCCCCGCTCCAAACTTAATGCCGTCAGCGATCCGCTTCGCCGTCTGCGGCGGCAGCTCGCCGACAATGGTGATCTCGACGCCGTTGCGCACGCTGGTGCTGACGGTTCTGCGCCCGGTGCGCAGCATTTGGTCGGCGCTGACCGCCGTCGCCCGATTGACGTTAACAGAGAAGCTGAACAGGCCGTCGGAATAGAGCCGCGACTCGATGGGAATACTGGTGGTCGGCAGCGGGCGGCGGCCGCTGGAAATTTCGCGGAACCCCTGGGGCAGCCAGGCCGGGGTCCAGTTGAACTTGCTCTTTTCCGCCGCCGGAACGGAGAGCAGCGGCGGCAGGTTGGCTTTCGCCAGCATCTGCATACTGTTGGCAACCTCTTTATTAACGGTAAAAGAGACCACCCGGAACTGCTCCAGGGTTTCGCCATCCCGATCGAGCAGATCCACGCGCATCGGCAGCTTTGTTCCGATATCCATCCACACGATATAGCTATAGCGCGTGCCGTCGCGCGCCACGACGCGGATCACCTCGCACAGCCTGTCGGCAATGCGGGTTCGGCCTACGGAGATAAAATCGTAATAGGAGGCAAGGCGTTTGACATCGCTGTAAATCAGGGACGGCAGAGAGTCGACGATATAGTCGCCGTTCAGCGTAAATGGCTCAAGGCCCGGCTCGAAATAGCTAATCTCATTACCGCGCTGAACCACTTCACGACGCGGCCCGTCCATCTGCAGCAGCTGCGCGAGCGGGCGATTCTCCAGCCGCGCGTGCCGGTAACGCAACGATTCGACGCCCTGTTTATTGATGCTGACGAACGACAGTTCGTAGGTCAGTGACTGGCTGGCCAGGTTCATCTGCTGCAATAACGCCCCGGACGCAGGGCTGGCCGAGGCGTTAACAGAAATAAACAGGCTACCCGCCACAAGTGACATGGCAAACCAAAGTTGCTTCATTACTGCGTTTGGGTTCCTAAAGTTTGAATTCCCGGCACCTGCACAGCGGCCTGCTGTGTCTGGGTCTGCTCAAACTGAAGCTGTTCCGAATGCAGCCGACGCTGCAGCTCGTAATCCTGCAGCATGGCGTTAATGCGGCGGCGCTGCTCCTGAATCTGCTGCTGCTGACCGCTGCTGACGTTGGCTTCAGAAGGCACTCCCAGGCTTACAGGGCTGGCTTTGCCCATCATTGGCAGCGTATTAAACACCGGCGCTTCAGGCTGCTGGGAAGTGTCAGATTGCCCGTTATATTGCTGGACGCCGACGATAACTGCAAGCGATACGCACGCCGCGACACCCATTTGGGTAAGCTGCGCGGCCCACGGGCGCACTTTGTTCCAGAACGGCATCTTCTGCCACTGGCGCGGCGTCGGCTGAGCCTCAGGGAGCGGCGGCGTCACCGAACGCAGCGGCTCATCTTCAATGGCGGCCATAACGCGAGCGGAAATATCAAAGTGGAGAACGTCAGGCATATCTCCCCGCATTGCATCGCGGATCAGGTGATAGCCTTCCCAGTTTTTTTGCATCTCCGAATCGTGAGCCAGCGTCTGAAGCAGCTCGCTATCCAGCGTTTCGCCATCCATTAAAGCGGAAAGTTTTTCTTTCTGCATGCCTGATACCCTTTTCCAGTATTCCGCTATCGTCAACGCCTGATAAGCGGTTGAACTTTATTATCAATAGCTTCCCGCGCCCGAAAAATACGTGAACGTACCGTGCCTACCGGGCACTCCATAATGGCCGCTATCTCTTCATAGCTCAGGCCATCCAGCTCCCGTAAGGTAATCGCCATGCGTAAATCTTCCGGGAGAGACTCAATGGTCCGGAAAACTATCTGTCTCAGCTCTTCTGACAACATTAAATTTTCAGGGTTCGAAATTTCTTTTAACGCCCCGCCGCTCTCGAAGTTCTCTGCTTCGTTGGCGTCTATGTCGCTCGAGGGCGGCCGACGCCCCTGAGCAACCAGATAATTTTTCGCCGTATTGACCGCGATACGATACAGCCAGGTATAGAAAGCGCTATCTCCCCGGAATGAATCCAGCGCGCGCCAGGCCTTCACAAATGATTCCTGTACCACGTCGGGAACATCGCCCGATGGCACATAGCGGGAAACCAGACTTGCCACCTTATGCTGGTAGCGTATCACCAGTAGGTTAAAGGCTTTCTGATCTCCCTTCTGGACCCGTTCAACCAGGACCTGGTCCGTTAACTGCTCGCTCATCCGAGGTAATGTCTCCCCAAACCAAATTTCCACGCGCTCGCGAAACGCCACTCCATTAGCTGCACTATGAGCAAGCAACAGGTAAGAGTGTCTCGATTTTGTAAAGTTCCGTCACGCACTGTCTTTGTTTGTCATGCTGCAGACAGGTCTTATCTCTCATTATAAGTCTACAACTGCTGAACATCGCACTCTCTGTTTAGAAATGCCCATTGTGCAGCCTGAAGAGTACCCCAACGGCCGCTTTATTTCATCACCTAATCTGACGCTGACGGCGCGGCGTACAAAATCTTTTTTTATTTTTTCGGAGCTTTATGGCGTGCTATGGGTTCATCTTAATTATCTGAATCGGCGCAGTAGAATTGAAAACGGCCTGAAAGGAGGGGATATTGGCAGAGGTGTTTATTTAATCAAACACGTGCCTCGACTGACGGCCTGCGGCGGCAGATACGGACTACGGGGGCGCTACCTATGGGAAAAGAGCGGACGACGATGCGGCAGCGCCTGGCCTCACATAAACAGATAGAAATCCTGCGTTAGCGCCGTATAGCCTTCCGAGTAGCGCTGATCCGCCCCGCGGATCAATAGCCGATCGCTAAAGCACTCCCCCGCCTCAGGGGAGAAGGCCAGCAGGACCCGATGAGGCAAACGCGCTTCGTTTTCCGCAACGTCCGTACGCAGCCGCAGGTGCCAGCCCATATCCAGCGCCTGCTGGGTAAAGGTATTGCCGATCGCTTCCGGCAGGACCACGCAGAAAAATCCCTCTTCCGTGATGCTCCCGGCCGCCACGGCCAGCAGCGCCTGATGATCCAGCGTGGTAGTGTAGCGCGCCTGCTCCCGCTGCGGCGTGGCGCACTCCACGCCTTCAGGGTAATAGGGTGGATTGCTGACAATCAGATCGAAACGCACGGTCTGGCGGACTGCCCACTGAAGAATATCGTCCACATGCACCGAGACGCGATGCGCCCAGGGTGAGTGCATAACGTTCGACTGCGCCTGCGCGGCCGCTCCGCTATCAAGCTCCACCGCCTCAATTTTCACCGCATCCCCCGTCCGCTGGGCCAGCATCAGCGCCAGCAGACCGCTGCCGGAACCAATATCCAGCACGCGCTTTACTCCGGCTACCGGTGCCCAGGCCCCGAGCAGAATGCCGTCGGTGCCGACCTTCATCGCGCAGCGATCGTGCGCCACAAAAAACTGCTTAAACGTAAAACCATTGCGGCGAAGCACTGAGCCAGACTGGGACATGAATCAAGAACCTTGCAATAATACGACGACAGAGCCGGACGAGAACAATACCTGAGAAGCGATATCCATACAAACAGATGAAGATTACTGCCGTAACGTCTATAATCAGCGCCCCACACTGAGGTAGAACATGACTGTAACGACTTTTTCCGAACTTGAACTCGACGAAAGCCTGCTGGACGCTCTCCAGGATAAAGGTTTCACTCGCCCGACCGCCATTCAGGCTGCCGCCATTCCGCCTGCGCTCGATGGCCGTGATGTACTCGGTTCTGCGCCAACCGGCACCGGTAAAACGGCGGCATACCTGCTGCCAGCGTTGCAGCATCTGCTCGACTTCCCGCGTAAAAAATCCGGCCCGCCGCGCATTTTGATCCTGACGCCGACCCGCGAGCTGGCGATGCAGGTCGCCGATCATGCGCGTGAGCTGGCCAGGCATACGCATCTCGATATCGCGACCATCACCGGCGGCGTGGCCTATATGAACCACGCTGAGGTGTTCAGTGAAAACCAGGATATCGTGGTCGCCACCACCGGCCGCCTGCTGCAGTATATAAAAGAAGAAAACTTCGACTGCCGCGCGGTGGAAACCCTGATCCTCGACGAAGCCGACCGCATGCTGGACATGGGCTTTGCCCAGGATATCGAGCATATCGCCGGGGAGACCCGCTGGCGTAAACAGACCATGCTCTTCTCCGCAACGCTGGAAGGTGAGGCAATTAACGATTTCGCCGAGCGCCTGCTGGAGGATCCGGTAGAGGTTTCGGCCACTCCCTCAACCCGCGAGCGCAAGAAGATCCATCAGTGGTACTACCGCGCCGACAATATTGAGCACAAAACCGCGCTGCTGGTGCACCTGCTAAAACAGCCGGAAGCCACGCGCACCATCGTCTTCGTGCGCAAACGCGAGCGTGTGCATGAGCTGGCGAACTGGCTGCGTGAAGCGGGCATCAATAACTGCTATCTCGAAGGTGAAATGGTACAGGTAAAGCGTAACGAGGCGATTAAACGTCTGACCGATGGCCGGGTCAACGTGCTGGTCGCCACCGACGTCGCCGCGCGCGGAATCGACATTCCTGACGTCAGCCATGTTATCAACTTCGATATGCCGCGCAGCGGCGACACCTATCTGCACCGCATCGGCCGCACCGGACGCGCGGGCCGCAAAGGCACCGCTATCTCGCTGGTTGAAGCACACGATCACCTGCTGTTGGGCAAAATCGGCCGCTATATTGAAGAGCCGCTGAAAGCACGGGTTATTGACGAACTGCGTCCGACGACGCGCGCGCCCAGCGAAAAATCGACCGGCAAACCGTCGAAGAAGGTGCTGGCGAAGCGCGCCGAGAAGAAAAAAGAGAAAGAAAAAGAGAAGCCGCGGGTCAAAAAGCGCCACCGCGATACTAAAAATATTGGCAAGCGCCGCAAGCCGAGCGGTGCGGCTACGCCACAGCAGCTAAACGAAGAGTAATTACAGTGCCGGGCGCAGCCCGGCTTTTTCTGCCTGCGTCCGCATCGCCGGGCCTGTCACTTTTTCGCCATGCCGCGCACTTCGCTAAAGAGTAGCTCAGCCAGAGCGTTGACGTCACGGATAAGGCACGCAATGCGTAGCGCGGGCGATGATTCCTGGGGTATAGCGCCGTGCCTGACGCAGCGGCTTACTGATTCAACGCCAAAGGCGGAGAGGCTTTCGCCTGCTCCGCCTCTGTGCTTTTACAACCTTACAGGCTTGCAGTAAAAGTACGGGCGATGACGTCGCGCTGCTGCTCCGGCGTCAGCGAGTTAAAGCGCACGGCGTAGCCGGAAACGCGGATGGTCAGCTGCGGATATTTTTCCGGATGCTTAACCGCGTCTTCCAGCGTTTCACGGCGCAGCACGTTAACATTCAGATGCTGCCCGCCTTCCACGCGAACTTCCGGTTTCACTTCCATTGGGATTTCCCGGTATTCGATGTCACCCAGCGTATTTACCGCAACCACCTCATCCTCCGCGAAACCGGCTTTCGCCACGATGCAGCGCGCTTCGCCTTTTTCGCTGTCCAGCAGCCAGAAAGAGTTCAGCAGATCGTCGTTAGCGGCTTTAGTAATCTGGATACCTGTAATCATAAGATGCCTCCCGGGCGAATTTATTTGACTATGGCCAGCGCAAATTGCGGGCAATTGGTAAAACCATTGTTTCTTGTGTGTATATATACGCTTCGGACTTGCCGCATTCTTTGATATAAATCAATAAAAATCACACCAGCAAAGAACCACGCAGAAAACTTTATTGCGTCACATCAATTTAAATTCGCCGTGCAATTGTTTTTCAAACATGTGGCTTTTCCCGGCACAGGGGCAGATTTGCTTTATGGCAGACAGCATTTTGCACCGCAGAAAGAAGCAGTTAAGCTAAGGGGACGAAAGAAATCGCAGGAGAGCGAGATGGCTACCGAATTAACCTGGCACGACGTGCTGGCTGAAGAGAAAAAACAGCCCTATTTTGTTCATACGCTACAAACCGTTGCCGGAGAGCGCCAATCCGGCATCACTATCTACCCTCCGCAGAAAGATGTTTTTAATGCGTTCCGCTACACCGGGCTTGGTGATGTGAAGGTGGTGATTCTGGGCCAGGACCCGTACCACGGCCCCGGCCAGGCTCACGGGCTGTCGTTTTCCGTGCGTCCCGGCATCGCCACGCCGCCGTCGCTGCTCAATATCTATAAAGAGCTGGAAAGCTCTGTTCCGGGTTTTACCCGGCCGACACATGGCTATCTTGAAAGCTGGGCGCGTCAGGGCATTTTGCTACTTAATACGGTGTTGACGGTACGCGCCGGGCAGGCGCATTCCCATGCCAGCCTGGGCTGGGAAACCTTTACCGATAAAGTGATAAGCCTGATAAACCAGCATTGCGAGGGGGTGGTTTTTCTGCTCTGGGGTTCCCATGCGCAGAAAAAGGGGGCGATTATCGACAAGCAGCGCCATTATGTGCTGAAAGCGCCGCACCCGTCGCCGCTGTCCGCCCATCGCGGCTTTTTTGGCTGCAATCATTTCGTACTGACAAATCAGTGGCTGGAAAAAAGAGGCGAAAAACCCATTGACTGGATGCCGGTCCTGCCGGCGGAGAGCGAGTAAAATATCAGGCCGGACTGATGCCGGCCATTACCCGGCATGGCGCGACGCCAGCCGGGTCTGCAGACACAGCGTTACGCTTTGTTCTGCCGCCACCACTCCGCAAGCAGTACGCCTGCGGCAACCGAAACGTTGAGGCCTTCCACACTGCCGGTGCCGTCAATTTTTACGCACAGATCGCGAGGATCGCGCGCCGCTTCCGGCATACCGTCAAGCTCCTGGCCCAGTACCAGCACGACCTTTTCCGGCAGCGCTGTTTTGAACAGCGACGCCCCGCGATCGTTGGAGGTGGTTACAACGGTATAGCCCGCCTGACGAAAATCATCCAGCACCCCGACAATGCCGTCGCCGGTAATCGGCTGCACGTGCTCCGCGCCACCTTCAGCGGTACGAATCGCCGCGCCAGACTCCAGCAGCGCCGCGTCCTGCACCACAACGCCTCTGATACCGAAGTGCGCGCAGCTGCGCATCATGCCGCCCAGATTATGCGGATTGGCGATGTTTTCCAGCGCCAGCACGCAGTCCTGCGTCCCGGCCTTGCTCACCCACTGCCTGACGGTAGTACCGTTACGTTTTTTAATCAGGAAGCAGACGCCGCCGTGGTGCTCAGTACCGGAGGCTTTTGCCAGCTCGGCTTCGTCCACCACGTGGTAGGCCTTGCGGTTCGCTGCCATCCAGCGCAGCGCCTCTTTAAAGCGCGGGGTAACGCTCTGAATAAACCACGCGCGGACGATAGCGTCCGGACGGCTCTGGAACAGGGCCTGGCAGGCATTTTCCCCGTAAACGCGGGCTTCTTCCGCGCGTTGACGGCGCAACACTTCCGGATCGATAAAGCTTTTCCCGCTGATGCCGCCGTGATCGGCTTTTTCTGGCACGTCATCGCCCGGCGCGCGGGATACGGTGCGCCAGGGCGACTCATCGCTGCGGCGATCGCGGCTCTGTCTGTTTGGTTCATCGCGGGCGGGGCGACGGCCACCGTCTGCACGTGATTTTCCTGGACGCCCGCCCCCTTTCCCGGTACGCGGGTTATGGATACGACGGTCGGAATCATCATCACTGCGGACATACATCACTTTGACCTTGCCGCTTTTACTTTTTAATTCATCGTTCATGCTTTTCTCCACCAGCGCTGCGCGAAGCGCGCAGATTACCCGATGTGCAGCCGGTTAGCTACGTTTTCAGTTAAAAGCTTATGACTATTGTACTCATTGAATAAAACGCATTGTTGCTTACTACAAATACACCAATAATATGTAACACAAAAGAAACATCCGGCCTGTTGCCGGCTTCGTAAGCCACATATTCAGAGGTTAGCTATGAATACCGTTTGTACCCGCTGCCAGGCCATTAACCGCCTTCCCGACGATCGCCGTGAGGACGCGGCCAAATGCGGACGCTGCGGTCACGAGCTGTTTGACGGTAAAGTGATCGCCGCCACCGGCGAAACGCTGGATAAGCTGTTGAAGGACGATCTGCCCGTGGTGATTGACTTCTGGGCACCCTGGTGCGGCCCCTGCCGCAGCTTTGCACCGATCTTTGAAGACGTTGCGCAGGAGCGGAGCGGCCAGGTACGTTTTGTTAAGATCAACACCGAGGCCGAACGTGAGCTAAGCGCGCGTTTTGGTATCCGCAGCATCCCGACGATTATGATCTTCAGGCAGGGCCAGCTCGTCGATACGCTTAATGGTGCCGTGCCAAAAGCGCCTTTTGACAGCTGGCTGGATGAATCGTTGTAAACCCCGGGGGGGCATCTTGTGCCCCGTTTTCCGCTCTGCGACAATGGCGTTTTTCATCATATATCCCCATGACCGATAACGCCGTTCTTCAGCTGCGCGCCGAACGCCTGGCGCGGGCGACACGCCCTTTTCTCGCCCGCGGAAACCGCATCCGCCGCTGTCAGCGCTGCCTGCTGCCGCTAAAACTCTGCCTGTGCGATACGCTATCTCCCCGACAGGCCCGAAGCCGATTTTGCCTGGTCATGTTTGACACCGAGCCAATGAAGCCCAGCAATACCGGACGACTGATCGCCGATATTTTACCCGATACCGCCGCGTTCGGGTGGTCGCGCACCGCGCCGCCGTCAGCGCTGCTTGAGCTGGTGCAGAGCCCAGACTATCAGCCGATGGTGGTGTTCCCTGCCTCCTATGCCGGAGAAGAGCGCCAGGTTATTTCCGCCCCCTCTTCCTCCGGAAAGCCGCCGCTGTTCATCATGCTCGACGGCACATGGCCGGAAGCCCGTAAAATGTTCCGTAAAAGCCCTTGGCTTGACGCGCTGCCGGTTATCTCCGTCGATCTGGCGCGCCTTTCCGCCTATCGCCTGCGCGAGGCCCATGCGGCAGGACAATATTGTACCGCCGAGGTGGCTATCGCTCTGCTGGATCTGGCCGGTGACGCTGAGGCAGCGGCCGGCTTAGGCGAACATTTTTTCCGCTTCAGAACGCGCTACCTCGCGGGAAAAACGCAACATCAGGGGAGCGTCACAGCAGAATCAGCGGAAAGCATGTAGACTTTTTCGCTCATAGCCGAAGGAAACCGATATGAGTCAACGAGGTCTGGAAGCGCTGCTGCGGCCAAAGTCCATTGCGGTCATCGGCGCGTCAATGAAGCCCAGTCGCGCTGGTTATCTGATGATGCGTAACCTGCTTGCCGGGGGCTTCAATGGCCCGGTATTGCCGGTCACCCCCGCCTGGAAGGCCGTGCTGGGGGTTCTGGCATGGCCAGATATCGCCAGCCTGCCGTTTGTTCCCGATCTCGCGGTGCTCTGCACTAACGCCAGCCGTAATCTGTCCCTGCTCGAAGCGCTGGGCGAAAAAGGCTGCAAAACCTGCATCATCCTCTCTGCCCCCACCTCCCGGCACGCTGAGCTGTTGGCCTGCGCCCGGCGCTATACAATGCGCCTGCTCGGCCCTAACAGCCTTGGGCTGCTCGCGCCGTGGCAGGGGCTGAACGCCAGCTTTTCACCGGTGCCGATCCGGCGCGGCAGGCTTGCCTTCATTTCGCAGTCCGCCGCCGTTTCCAATACCATTCTCGACTGGGCGCAGCAGCGGGAAATGGGCTTCTCCTATTTTATCGCGCTTGGCGACGGCCTGGATATCGACGTTGACGAGCTGCTGGACTTTCTGGCGCGCGACGGTAAGACCAGCGCTATCCTGCTCTATCTTGAGCATTTAAGCGACGCCCGGCGCTTTGTCTCCGCCGCCCGCAGCGCGTCGCGCAACAAGCCGATCCTGATCATCAAAAGCGGCCGTAGTCCACAGGCCCAGCGCCTGCTGAATACCCGCTCGGGGCTGGATCCGGCGTGGGACGCCGCGATTCAGCGCGCCGGTCTGCTGCGCGTACAGGATACTCATGAACTGTTTTCGGCGGTCGAAACGCTCAGCCATATGCGCCCGCTGCGCGGCGACCGGCTGATGATCGTCAGCAACGGCGCGGCTCCTGCCGCGCTGGCGCTGGACGCGCTCTGGCCGCGCAACGGCAAGCCGGCCACTCTGAGCGAGGAGACCCATCGTCAGCTGCGGGAGGCGCTGCCCGCACAGGTTGATATCGCCAGCCCGCTGGATCTGCGCGACGACGCCACCGTTGAGCACTATGTTAGCGCGCTCGACGTTTTGCTTTCCAGCCAGGATTTTGACGCGCTGATGGTGATCCACTCTCCCAGCGCGGTGGCCCCGGTGACCGAATGCGCCCGGGCGCTGATCGATGCCCTAAAGCGCCATCCCAGGGGCAAGTTTGTCTCACTGTTGACTAACTGGTGCGGAGAATTCTCCTCTCAGGAGGCCCGCAGACTGTTCAGCGAGGCTGGCATTCCCACCTATCGTACGCCGGAAGGCACCATTACGGCCTTTATGCATATGGTGGAATATCGGCGAAACCAGAAGCAGCTGCGAGAAACCCCGGCACTCCCCGACAGCCTGGCCTCAAATACGGCGCAGGCGCACGCGCTCCTTCAGCGGGCTATCGCCGACGGCGCATCTTCGCTGGACACCCATGAGGTTGCGCCGATCCTGCAGGCCTATGGTCTGCATACGCTTCCCACCTGGATTGCCGGGGACAGCGCCGAAGCGGTACATATCGCCGGGCAGATAGGCTATCCCGTCGCGCTGAAGCTGCGCTCTCCGGATATTCCGCATAAGTCGGAGGTACAGGGCGTTATGCTCTACCTGCGCACGGCGGTGGAAGTGGAGCAGGCGGCGAACGCTATCTTCGATCGCGTAAAAATGGCCTGGCCGCAGGCGCGGATCCACGGTCTGCTGGTGCAAAGTATGGCCAACCGCGCGGGAGCCCAAGAGCTGCGCGTCGTGGTTGAGCACGATCCGCTGTTTGGCCCTCTGATTATGCTTGGGGAGGGCGGCGTGGAGTGGCGGCCGGAAGAACAGGCGGCGGTGGCGCTGCCGCCCCTGAATATGAATCTGGCGCGTTACCTGGTCATTCAGGCAATCAAGAGCAAAAAGATCCGTGGCCGGAGCGCCCTGCGTCCGCTGGACATTAATGGGTTGAGCCAGCTGCTGGTGCAGGTCTCTAACCTGATCGTCGATTGCCCGGAAATTCAGCGGCTGGATATTCATCCGCTTCTGGCCTCGGCTGAAGATTTTATCGCTCTCGATGTGACGATGGACATCGCTCCGTTTAGCGGCAATAGCGAAGCCAGGCTCGCCGTACGACCCTATCCTCATCAGCTTGAGGAGTGGGTACACTTAAAAAACGGCGACCGCTGTCTGTTTCGCCCGATCCTGCCGGAGGATGAGCCGCATCTGCAGCAGTTTATTTCCCAGGTTACCAAAGAAGATCTGTATTACCGCTATTTCAGCGAGATCAATGAATTTACTCATGAAGATTTAGCCAATATGACGCAGATCGACTACGATCGGGAAATGGCCTTTGTCGCAGTACGCCGCTGCGATCGTCAGGAAGAGATCCTTGGCGTAACGCGCGCCATTTCCGATCCGGATAACATTGATGCGGAGTTTGCCGTCCTGGTCCGCTCCGATCTGAAAGGATTAGGTCTTGGCCGTCAGTTGATGGAAAAACTAATAGCTTACACGCGCAGTCACGGTCTGAAACGCCTTAACGGAATCACAATGCCCAATAATCGCGGCATGATAATCCTGGCCCGCAAGCTTGGTTTTAGCATTGATATTCAGCTCGAAGAAGGTATTGTTGGTCTAACGCTGGATCTGGACCAACACGAGGAATCGTGAGTAAGGTACTGGAAATGTTGATCACTTTAGCCAGGACTGATGTTATGATTGTCCGCTTATGTCGTCTGCATAGCACAGAGAACCCTTCAATGAACAGAGAAGAAATGCACTGTGATGTTGTCAAAATTTAAGCTTAATAAACATCAACAACACCTTGCCCAACTCCCTAAAATCGCTCAATCCGTTGATGATGTAGATTTCTTTTATGCTCCTGCCAACTTCCGGGAGACGCTGCTGGAGAAAATTGCCAGCGCAACGCGACGCATTTGCATTATTGCCCTCTATCTTGAGCAGGATGACGGCGGCAAAGGCATACTGAATGCCCTCTACGAGGCTAAACGGCAGCGTCCCGCGCTGGACATCCGTGTGCTGGTCGACTGGCACCGCGCGCAGCGTGGCCGCATTGGCGTCGAGGCATCGAACACTAACGCCGACTGGTACTGCCGCATGGCCCGGGAGAATCCGGGCGTGGACATTCCCGTATACGGCGTGCCGATCAACACCCGCGAAGCGCTTGGTGTGCTGCACTTTAAAGGCTTTATTATTGACGACAGCGTTCTGTACAGCGGTGCCAGCCTGAACGATGTTTATCTCCATCAGCATGAAAAATACCGCTACGACCGCTATCAGCTGATTCGCAATTCGCGGTTGGCCGAAATTATGTTCGAGTGGGTGACTCAGAACCTGATAAACGGCCGCGCCGTTAATCGTCTGGATGACGCTCAGCGCCCCAAAAGCCCGGAAATTAAAAACGATATCCGGCTGTATCGTCAGGAGCTGCGCGACGCCACTTACCATTTTCAGGGCGATGCAGATAATGACACCCTTTCCGTAACGCCGCTCGTGGGTCTCGGAAAAACCAGCCTGCTTAATAAAACTATTTTCCATCTGATGCCCTGCGCGGAGCATAAGCTGACGATCTGTACCCCCTACTTCAACCTGCCCGCCGTACTGGTGCGTAATATCATTCAGCTTCTGCGCGACGGGAAGGGCGTTGAAATTATCGTTGGTGATAAGACGGCAAACGATTTTTATATTCCGCAAAACGAGCCATTCAAGATTATCGGTGCGCTTCCCTACCTCTATGAAATTAATCTACGCCGCTTCCTGAGCCGTCTGCAGTACTACGTCAACACCGGACAGCTGGTGGTGCGTTTATGGAAAGATGACGACAACTCTTACCATCTGAAAGGCATGTGGGTGGACGACAGGTGGATGCTGCTCACCGGGAATAACCTTAACCCTCGCGCCTGGCGTCTGGATCTGGAAAATGCGATCCTCATTCACGATCCTAAGCAGGAGCTGGCGTCTCAGCGCGAAAAGGAGCTGTCGCTTATCCGTACTCATACTACGGTCGTGAAGCATTATCGCGATTTACAAAGCATTGCTGATTATCCGGTAAAAGTTCGCAAGCTTATCCGTCGCCTGCGGCGTATCCGCATTGACAGATTAATCAGTCGTATTCTATAAGGTGAACCCCGTACAGTACGGGGCTTATTCCGTGGAGATCGCGTGCGTATTCTGTCTCTTTTACCTCTGTTGTTTCTCTGCGGCTGCAGCCATACCGCTAACGACGGCTGGCGCGGACAGGATAAAGCTCAACATTTTATCGCCTCCGCGATGCTTTCAGCGGCCGGAAACGAACATGCCCGGCATCAGGACCTCAGCCGCGATCGCAGCGCCGCCGTCGGCCTGATGTTTTCCATTAGCCTGGGCGCGTCTAAAGAGCTATGGGATAGCCGTCCCGCAGGAAGCGGCTGGAGCTGGAAGGACCTCGCATGGGACGTAGCTGGCGCAGCCGCCGGCTACGCCGCCTGGCAGATGGCACACTATTAGAGACGCAGCCCCTTCCCCTTACGGTGCAGAGTCAGCGATACCAGGAACGCCACGACGGACATCGCGGTAACGTACCAGAAAAAAGAGTTTTCCATGCCTGCCGACTTCAGGGATAGCGCAACGTACTCGGCGGATCCCCCAAACAGCGCGTTCGCCACGGCGTAAGAAAGCCCTACCCCCAGAGCGCGGACCTGAGCGGGGAACATCTCAGCCTTCAGGATCCCACTAATAGAAGTGTAAAAGCTGATAATTAGCAGAGCGCACATCACCAGAGCAAACGCCGCATAAGGCGAGGTGACATTCTGTAGGGCTGAGAGGATCGGTACGGTGAAAAGCGTCGCCAGCGCGCCAAAACAAAGCATAGAGGTACGTCTGCCGATTCTATCCGAAAGCGCACCAAAAAGCGGCTGAACCAGCATATAAACAAACAAAGCCCCCGTCATAATGCCGCTGGCGACGTTGGCGTGCATACCTGCCGTATTAACCAGGTATTTCTGCATATAGGTCGTGAAGGTGTAAAAACAGAGCGAGCCGGCGGCGGTAAAACCCAGCACCATAATAAACGCCTTGCGGTTACGCCACAGTCCTTTCAACGATCCGGCTTCCTTCAGCGCGCGGTTCTCCTGTTTCGACGTTTCATCCAGCTGGCGACGCAGCCACAGTGCGACAATGGCAAGCACGGCACCGAGCACAAAAGGAATACGCCATCCCCATGCCCTCAGGGCGCTATCCTCCATCGTCTGCTGGAGGATGACCACTACCAGCAGCGCCAGCAGCTGTCCGCCTATTAGGGTAACGTACTGAAAAGAAGCATAAAATCCTTTACGCCCCTCGATGGCAACTTCACTCATATAGGTTGCACTGGTTCCATATTCTCCCCCTACGGAGAGCCCCTGAAACAGGCGAGCCAAAAGCAACAGAGCAGGTGCCCAGGTCCCAATAATGTCATACCCCGGCAGACACGCAATCGCCAGCGATCCCATACACATCATACAAACCGACAACAGCATGGATTTTTTGCGGCCATGCCTATCGGCAATTCGGCCAAAAAGCCAGCCACCAATGGGGCGCATCAAAAAACCGGCAGCAAAAACGCCCGCGGTCTGGAGAAGCTGCGTTGTGGTATTCCCGGAAGGAAAGAAAATATGGGCAAAATAGAGAGAACAGAAGGAGTAAATATAAAAGTCAAACCATTCGACCAGATTGCCCGACGAAGCGCCGACAATCGCCCATACACGACGGCGGGTATCGCCGGAGGCCAGCATCCCCCCCGCAGACACACTGCTTTCACTCATCAGAATTGTACTCCTGCCAAAGAATCTGTTGCGCTCATTAATTGTATTTGTCGACATTTTTGGTAAATGAAATGTTATATAGTTGTTATATAAAAATATGAGAGCAATATCACATTTCTGATTAGCACAACGAGCCAGGTAGCTATGAAGCAGGAAAAGAGAGGATGCAGCGGAAACTGATGCGATAAAGAGAACAAAGCAGAAGGGCTATTCAGGACGTTATGTATAAGCAGATGGTAAAATTTTTGGATTTCGGGCGTTGAGCGGAAGCACTGGCTATTGGCGAACGTGTTGTCCCGCAGCCCATGTGAAGGCAACACGGCAACGGAGCGAAGTGCCGCCAGGCAGAGCTTTTATCCGGCGCACCAGCGCAAAAAGGCCATCCCGCAGGATGGCCTTTTCACTTATTTGATGTCTGTCAGTTCCCTGGTCCCGCACGGGGCGGAGCTCACTGCCACCGGTCTTA
>NZ_WMJZ01000059.1 GCF_009711095.1 Intestinirhabdus alba | reverse complement strand
TCCTGGATTCGGGACCAGACGGTACTCAGACGACGCTTACAGTTGTCCCAGTTACGAAAGTGAATCTTTTTCAGTACAGGTGAATCGGCACACGGTTACTTTTCGGTGGTTTTGTTATCCGATTTTTTATTTCCTGACCGAAGAATTTTCTGCAACCTGCGTTGCTGCCATAAGGCGATTTTCCCTCGCATGATAAACACGCGTATTCCCCTGAATATGACAAGTCCTCCCCATATAACAGATACCACAACGGACCAGTAACTTTCCGGGGTAAACAGATAGTTAATTATCATTAATGCTGTGCATACCAGAACAGCAGTAACCAGAATCCGATAAAACCAGGTTTCCTGCGCTACCTGAATTTTGGCTTCGCTGATGCGTTCATCAAGAGCCTGGCTGGCATCATAAGTCTCTTCCGAGAGATCGGAAACATTTACACCAAAGGCTGAAGCAAGCGCACTGAGTGTTTCCAGACTCGGCTTCTGGCCTTTTTCAGTTCGCTGCACAGTCCTTACAGAAAGAGAGGCGACTTCTGCAAGTTGTTCCTGCGACCATGCTTTTGTCAAACGATATGTTTTCACCTTTTCAGCGACAGTCATCATTGTTCCCGTTCTCTGCAATGCCTGTGATAATACTTGCACATCAGCCCGGCACCGTATACGACACAACTATGACAGCAAGGCGACACGCCAGTGACATAAGGCCGGAACCCGGCATATAACGGGCCGGTTTAAGGACCAGTAGATACATATTTATACCAGACGCTGGCAATGGAAGCAGAATACCAGGTATGGGTGCGGTCAAAAAGATTGGGACCCATATGACAGGTTTTAGACTAGCCCCATAGATCACCAGGCACTTCGCCTCTCTTAAAATAAGAGGTAGTCCTGGAACTATGTTTAACACCAGTCAGAATAATAAGATGGTTGAAGTGTTATCAGGACCTGAGCGGCGTCGCCGTCGTACTCCGCAGGAAAAGATTGCCATCATTCAGCAGACTATAGAGCCCGGCATAACCGTGTCTCACGTCGCTCGTCTGCATAGCATCAATGCTAACCAGATCTTCAAATGGCGCAGGCAGTATGAAGACGGTTCTCTGACCGCCGTGGCATCAGGTGAAGAGGTCGTTCCCGCATCTGAACCTGCTGCTGTCAATATAGGGGCAAATCCACGACCAAACTCCCCCAACGTCAACAAAACCCTTGCAACCCCTTATATATCAGGCGTTCCTTGTATCCTGAGGTCAACTAGCTTCAACCTGCATCAAGCAGTTTTTGGGGGTGCATTAGGGGGTACTGTTCCACCTTAAAATGCCAGCCCGCATTACTGTTTAAAATCATGTGGGCTATTGCATAAGGATTATGGTCATTAAAACTCGTCAGAGAAACATTCTGCCAGCGCAGTAAACCAGCAATAGAGACAATATGCCATTAACCAATCGGCTATGCTTACGAAAAAGAGACTGGAAGACATGACCAGCAAGAGCCCAGATCAGATTCCCTCCGCAACCAATGATGGCAAGCAGAATGCTAACGGCTGTGACCCAGAAAATATCCTGTGTATATGGCAAAATAAACGCAGATAATGCGGTAATGCCATAAAGGATAATTTTTACGTTAGCAAACTGCAGCCAGAAGCTCGTCCAAAAACTGAGAGGTCTCTGCGCGCCATCAGAACTCGCTGGTGAACTGGAGGCAATCTTCCATGCAAGCCAGAGAATATAAACTGCCCCTACCCACATCAGCCATCGTGTAACTGACGGGAGAGCACTGATTAAAGTATAGGTAAACAAACCGCAGGCCAGCATGATCACCAGAAATCCTGTGCTCATGCCAGCTAATACACGCAAACTGCGACGAAAACCGTGCTGATTCACCGAACTTAACGCCAGGATATTGTTAGGCCCAGGGGTAAGCGCAGTGATTAATGTATAGGTCAAAAAGCCACTGATTATTGATGGTGTCACTTGTTTTCTCCTTGTTCCCGGAGCATATTACTCACGCATAAAAATTCAAAAAAGTGAATGTTTTCGATTTTATAGTTTCAATTTTCCGATGTTTTATGTGTGAGGAAGCTTTATGGATCTGCGTCGTTTTGTGACGTTTAAAACGGTGGTTGAAGAAGGTACTTTTGCGCAGGCGGCCCGAAAGCTTTGCTGTACTCAATCCACCGTTACGTTTCAGATACAACAACTGGAACAAGAGCTTTCATACCCGGTTTTTGAAAAGGTAGGACGTCGCATGGTGCTTACGCCAGCCGGAAAACGACTACTGCCAAGAGTGCGGGAACTGACGCGCGTACTGGAAGAGATACGCCAGATCTCCTCTCGTGAAGAGGAAGTTGCAGGAGATCTCCGGGTCATGGTTGGTGAGACATTACTGGCCTATAAAATGCCAGAGGTTTTGAAATTATTTCGCATAAAAGCGCCAAAGGTTCGACTTTCACTCCAGTCAGTTAACTGTTATGCAATCAGAGATTCACTCCTTGCTGATGATATTGATCTTGGTGTGTTTTATCGTGTTGGTCATGATGATGCGTTGCATATGGAATTTTTTGGTAAACAGGAACTCGTTCTGGTTACATCTCCGTTGCTTCAAAATATCGATTTCACTCATACAGATCAGCACATTCCGGTCAACTTTATAATCAATGAACCTCAATGTGTATTCAGGCAACTATTCGAATCCACACTCCGGGAACGAAAAATTACGTTAGATAGTACGATTGAACTCTGGAGTATTGAGAGCATAAAAAAATGTGTGGCCAGTAACCTCGGGGTATCGTTTCTGCCTCGATTTGCTGTCTTGCGTGAGCTGGAATCTGGCGAATTGAGAGAAATTCCTTTTGCTACAGTACCGCTGTCAATTACGGCGCTATGCGCTCATCATGCAGGGCGCACGGCAAGCCCTGCGATGAAAACGTTCATCGAGTGTATGCGCCAATGTTTGAGTTAAGAGTACTCAAAATACGAATTTGCATAAGCTCATCCGGTTCACAGGCCAACCGGTGATGACATCAAACACTTGATGCAGATAGCGTTTCGGGCCGGGGAATCACGTGGCAAGCGAGCGACAAATTCGTCGGGAACGAATTTGCCCGACCGCAGGTCGCCTTCGGTGAGGGGCAGAGGTGCCCCTCATTCATCCCCGGGAACATAGCAAACACTGTGACCGGGGTGAGTGGCAAATCTGTCGGGAGCAGGAGTCTCATGGATGAGAAGAGTAACCAGAAGCCAACACACATGCAGCCGGAAGTATGACGGGTATATCAACATTTTTATATGGCCGCTCTCAACACTTCAGCCTCAGGCAGCTCCGGCACCGGCAGAGCGTCGGGCCTTATCACCTGACCCCGCCAGCGCCGCCTGAAGATAAACCTCACCAGAGCGCGCGGCCTGTTGTCTATCGCGCGGGCTGCACATCCGTTACCCAGCCTGGTAAATCCCAGGTGCCGTCCAGACGAACGGAGACGCACCTTCCGGTGGTTGCCTCCCGGCTTTTACGAAACGTCTCGCCATCCCAGATCCAGCTGGCCTTAACCCAGCAGCCTCCCATGCCCTGCCCTCTCTGGCTCATGGTGATTTCACCATTCTGATAAGCAGAACCGGACGGCGTAATCAGCTCCGGCTGGCCTTCAAATTTACGGTCTATTACCCAAAAACCATAGCCTTCGTTATAGGCCGCTTGCCAGCAGGGCAGAGAAATCAGCGCGTGTTTATTATCAAGCGGCACCAGGGTCGCCCCGGTCTCCGGGGCATGAATAAGATCGCAGCGATTATTCTCGCTCAGGGTCGCCAGCAGCTTTGGCTTAATGTCCGCCAGCTCAGAGGCGGTAAGCGCGCTTTCCTGCTCCGCTTCCGGCTTAATTTTGTGAATAACCGGAGCCGGAATAGCGGCCCGGACGCCCTCCTCCGGGGCGTTTCCTTTTTTAATCAGCGCTCCCGGCGTTCCGATTCGCCCCTGAACGTCGTCGATCTTCAGCAGAACCGCATTGGCTCCCTGACCGGAGAGGGCGAACGTACGCGACCCGCCTTTAAACTCAACTTTTCCGCGCCCTTTTACCGCACTAATAACGGCGAGAGTCTGCCCGTCCGACAGCTGCCAGACGTCATCTTTCGCAGTCTGCAGCTCCCCAGCCCGGCGGCCATCAATCCAAAGCGACAGAGAGGACACCTGCGCCTCGCTGCCCGTGTCGCTGAGAATAACCTCGCCGGTAACGGGAGTTTGCGGACCAGCCTGCCGGGTAAGCAGAAGGGAACCTTCGCTCCCGTTTAAAGCCGCTTCCGCGCTATATCCCGCCGCCCGGCAGGTGAGGGTATTATCACAAACCACCTCCCAGTCTTTATGGGAGAACTCCTGCGCCAGCGCCGGGGCGCTGAGTATGATTAATGCCAGTAGTCCTGTTCGGGTTCCCTTTTTCATACCATTTCTCCATGAAGTAATGGCCCCTAGTTTGAACACGATATCCGTCGGTGAGAAGTTAAATTCCCGGCCCGGTCCTTTTTTCAGACAGCGCAACGCGATGCGCTTCGCCGCTTGTGGCTTCCGGCCGTTCAGAAAATCGTCGTTACGCCGCCCCCGACGACATGGCCCCTGAGAGCCATCGGCTTCTGCACCAGCGGGCTACCGCCGGCCTGGGGCAGAACCGTCGCCGCGCGGAGCGATTTCACAACGCCGCCGCCCCGACGAACGCCTGCCGCTACAGGTCCATCAGCATCTCATGCCAGGCCATTCCGCCGTGGCTGGAGGCGGAGGGTTTGATATAGCGATAGCCAAAATGCGCGTAGAGATCGACGTGGCGCGCTTTACACATCAAATGGATAGTCTGCTTATTCAGCGCCTTCATACGGGTAATAAATTCGCTCATCATCAGCGAAGCGTACCCTTTTCCCTGATAGTCCGGATGGATCGCCACCGACATAATCACTACGTTCGGAGCCGCCGGATCGTGCCCAACCAGATCCTTAAACGCCTCGTCGGACATCACCACCTCCCAGGCACACCCGGCATTAATAAAACCTGTCACCTCGCCATCCAGCGTCATGCATAGAAACCCCTGCGGATAGCGGCTGATGCGCGTGGCGATTTTCTCCCGGCTCGCGGCTTCATCTCCTTCATAGGCCGCTGTTTCAATGGCATAACAGCGATCAACGTCAACCGACGTGGCGATACGGAACTGTGGAAAAGGCATCCTGTCACCTCTTTTTTATCAACTGGACAGAGGACAGCTTACCCGCACAGAATAGTGTTCACGCTGCATTATTTTCACAACAAGGATGAAAGATATGCATTCCGCCCTGCGCAAACTCGATATGAATTTGCTGTTGGTTTTTGACGCGCTGTACCGGTGCGGCAGCGTAACCAGCGCCGCTGAAGAGCTGGCGCTAAGTCCTTCCGCGCTCAGCCACGCCCTGGGCCGCCTGCGGCGTACGCTGGACGATCCGCTGTTTATTCGCTCGGGAAGGAGCATGGTGCCCACCGCCAGAGCAGAACGCATGGCCACCGCCGTCTCTTCCGCCCTCGGCAGCCTCTCCGCCTGCCTGCATAAGCCCGCTGAATTTACGCCGGAAAAGAGCAGCCAGACCTTCACCTTCGCCGCCACCGATTATACGGCGGCGGTCATCCTGCCGGAGCTGATTGCGCGTATTCACCGTCAGGCACCGGGCCTCGCCATCAAAATCGTCTATTCGGCGGATTTTAACGCTGGCGAAGATCTGCTTTCCGGCCGGGTGGATTTTGCGCTGGGATTTGAAGAGGAACAGGCGGTGCTGCGGCAGGGGATTAGCGCTATAACCTGTTTTACCGACGACTATGTCGTTGCCGTTCGCCGGAGTCATCCCACCATCCGTGAGGCGTTAACCCAGGCGCTTTATCTTAGCGTCGGCCACGTGGTGGTCAGACCGTGGCGGGAAACCCGCGGGGCAATCGACCGCTATCTGGAAAGTCAGCGGGTCAGACGCCAGATTGTGGTGGAGCTTCCCAGCCTGATGATTGCGCCGACCATCGTCTCTCGCACCGATCTGGCGATCACCCTGCCCCGACGCGGCATCGCTTCCCTGTTCAACATGCAGGATCTGCGGGTCTTTCCGCCGCCGTTCCCGACGCCGCGGTATACGCTTAAAATTTACGCCAGCCCGGCCCGCAGCGGTTCTGCAGGCCATATATGGATGCATGAGCAAATTCGTGCGCTCTGCAACGAACCGGCGGAAATGCGCACCCACGCAATCCGCAGCGCTTCGTCACTCTGATATGATGACGCCAGATAACATAGTTAAACACGAAACCGAGGAAGAGATGGGTTCCACCAGAAGAGGGATGCTCAACGTCCTGATTGCCGCCGTACTGTGGGGAAGCTCTGGCGTATGTGCGCAGTACATCATGGAGCACAGCCAGATGACGGCGCAATTTTTAACCATGACGCGGCTGATCTTCGCCGGTCTGATACTGCTCACCCTCTCCTTCATGCACGGCGATCGGGTGTTTTCCGTCCTGAAGAGTCGTCAGGAGGCCCTGAGCCTGCTGCTGTTCTCCCTGGTGGGCGCGCTGACCGTTCAGCTCACCTTTCTGATGACCATTGAGAAATCCAACGCCGCCACGGCAACGGTGCTGCAGTTTCTTTCGCCGACCCTCATCGTGGCGTGGTTTTCGCTGGTGCGCAAAGCCCGGCCCGGCATACTGGTGCTGATGGCGATCCTGACCTCGCTCGCCGGCACCTTCCTGCTGGTCACCCACGGCAATCCGACCTCGCTGTCCATTTCGCCCGCCGCGCTGTTCTGGGGGATCGCCTCGGCGTTCGCCGCCGCGTTTTATACCACCTGGCCCTCCGCGCTGATTGGGCGCTACGGCACGCTGCCGATCGTCGGCTGGAGTATGCTGCTGGGAGGCCTGTTTTTACTCCCCTTCTATGCCAGCGAAGGAAAGAATTTTTCCGTAGACGGCCACCTGCTGCTGGCGTTCTTCTACCTGGTGGTGATCGGCACCTCGCTGACCTTCAGCCTCTATCTGAAAGGCGCGCAGATGATTGGCGGCCCGAAGGCGAGCATTCTGAGCTGCGCCGAACCGCTGAGCAGCGCGCTGCTTTCGCTGCTGCTGCTGGGCATTACCTTCACCCTGCCGGACTGGCTCGGCACGCTGCTGATCCTCTCTTCGGTGGTGCTGATCTCGCTGGACTCCCGCCGCCGGGCCAGAACCGCGTAGCGGCGCGGCAACGGGCACGCCTTACCAGCCCGGCACCGCGCCGCCGTTAAAGATTTTCTCCGCCGCTTTCGCCACCTCCGGCGACTGGTATGACTGCAGGAACTCTTTCACCTTCTCCGCATCCTTATTGTCCTCTCTGGCCACCAGGATATTCACATACGGCGAATGTTTATCTTCAATAAAGATGCTGTCGTGCACCGGCGAAAGGCCGGTTTGCTGAATATAGGTGGTGCTGATAATCGCCACGTCCACCTTCGGGTCCTCCAGCACGCGCGGCAGCTGCGCGCCCTCCAGCGCCATAATCTGCAGATGGTGCGGGTTGTCGGTAATATCCAGCACGGTCGGCAGCAGCCCGGTCCCCGTTTTCAGGGTAATCAGCTTCTCCTTTTGCAGCAGCAGGAGCGCGCGTCCGAGGTTGGTGGGGTCATTAGGAATCGCCACCGTCGCGCCATCCTGTAGCCGATCCCCGCGCTTTATTTTTTTCGAATAGCCGGCCATTGGAAAAACAAAGGTGTTACCTACCGCCACCAGCCGGTAGTTATGCGCCCTGTTATCTTGCTCCAGAAAAGGACGATGCTGGAAAACGTTCGCATCCAGCTCGCCGTGGCTGGTGGCGTCATTGGGCAGCAGCGAGCCGCTGAACCCAACCAGCTCCACCTCAAGCCCATATTTCTCTTTAGCCACCTTTTTGGCCACCTCCGCCACGTCCTGCTCGGCACCGTTAATCACGCCAACCTTAATGTGCTTCACATCGCGCTCCTGCCCGTCGCAGCCCGTCAGCAGCGCGCCCGCCAGCAGCATTGCCGCCCCCGTCCTGAAATAAGATATCGCCAGCTTCACGTTTTCGTCCTTTTATCATCACCGCCCGATGGGAGAAAGAAATGACTATAGCGGCAAGGCCATCGCGGTTTAAAAAACGAAAAAGTATCAGTAAGAAGAAAAAGGCATAACGCGGAGCAGGTCGCCAACGGGTTATCCAGGCTGACGGGCAAAAACTCCACGACGATCGGGCAGGCGACGCAGAACGCCACGGCGAAAACCGCAGGTCAGGCGGGCCGGACAACGGCCCGGATGCGGGCTTTGCTTCACAATGTGAACTTTACTAGTTTCCACCTTACCCTGAATGTCTTACGGGGCTGAACCAAACGCAGCGTGTTTTATGAAGGGGAGAAGCCGCCAGGCCAAATCATACGCAAATTCACCCGCAACGCATTTCAACGCCGCGCGGTGGCCCAACCGGATACAGCCAGCAAAGGGATCGCCGGAGCGGACATCGCTGCCCTGGCTGCCGCTTTTCTGACGCCAACGGGAAAAGCACAGGCCAGGCTGTAGATCTTTTCTTTTTTTCTCTGCCCTAAGTTTAAATATTAACTAAACGAAATGATTTAAATTCTAATATTATCACAATGCAACTCACCAATAATTAGCAGAATAATTATATGAAGACTCTTTTTTTAAATACTTAAAAGTCAGCATATTGCAAAAAATAATAACCAGAAGCGCATCGTCAATACCGATCGATAACTCTATAACAATCGCCGCAAACTATTTATTGAACAAATGAATCATAATTGACAATTCATTGAGGTTATGTAAGTTTCCCCCTGTACTCTTGCCGTTTATTGAATGTTTTTTATTGTTCGATCTATACGGATGGCGGCATTTTGCGTCGGGAAAATCACAAAACTTAGCAGGGTTATTATCAGCGAAAATAATATTCACACCGTCTGGATCAGTAGAAATGACCAGTAAGTCGTTTTATTCCACTGATGACTAACCCGCTGAATAACAATAAATAACGTTTTCTACAACCAGAAAAATGCAGTCACCATGGCGAATAGTGATTTAAGGAATATTAACGGCGTCAACTATATCTTTATTCTTTATTTTTAAAGGAGTTGGTAATGAACAACATTTACAGGCTGGTATGGAGCCACGCGCAATCTTGTTTTATCGCTGTTTCTGAAATAACAAAAAGAAAAGGTAAAAGCACGCTGGTAAACGACAAAGGCGCGGTCAGAAAGCCCTTATATCAGGCACTGGTTGTGGGGTTATCATTCTTTTCCTTTAGCTCATTCGGCTATGAGGCTCATGGCACGGCTGGTGAGGGGGCGATTGCTATTGGAGGAGGTGACAAACAGCCAGCCACGTCTACAGGCTATTACTCAACGTCCGTGGGTCCAAATTCCAAAGCGGAGGGGAGGCTCGCCTCTGCATTCGGTGATAACGCTAAAGCGATCGGGGACGAATCCATCGCAGTCGGAGCGTCAGCCTATGCAGAGGGAGGGCAATCTCTGTCCATTGGCTGGAAAGCGGCGGCGTTTAAATCTAGCTCAACGGCAATCGGTACGTCAGCAATGGCATATAATGAGTTCTCAACGGCTATCGGTTTTTCAGCAAAAGCATCCGATAATAATGCGCTCGCAATAGGTACATTATCCTCTGCCGAAAAAACCAGTGCCATTGCTATTGGCGCAAATGCAAAAGCACAAGCCGTCCACAGCATAACAATTGGTAACAATGCTATCAGTAACGTTGAAAATGGCGTGGCTATCGGCACCGGAAGCGTTGCAAATACCCAGGCCGGTCAACAGCCTTATATTGTAAGCAAAGCGTCAGAAGAAGATAAAAATAGGGTGCTGCAAACAAAAGGAACCGGCGGCGGCGTTTCCTTCGGTCGAAATAAAGAGGCGGGCGGCGAAGTTATATACCGACAATTAACCAACGTAGCGGCAGGCTATTATGATACCGACGCGGTAAACGTCGCTCAGCTTAAATCTGTAGAAAGTTTAATTTCTAAGGATGGAAACTTTGAAACGCTGGTGGTTGGCAAAGGAGCGGATAACAGCTTAACATTCGCAGGTAAAGAAGGCTTAACGCTTAGCGATAAAAGCGGAAATAAGCTTGATTTAACAGCAACAGGTATCGTTGCCCATGACGCCGACGGCAAAGAGGTTGAGGCGAAGCTGGTGACCCTCGCCGCCGACGCCGGCACCCCGAAGACCGGCACGCGCTTTGCG
>NZ_WMJZ01000058.1 GCF_009711095.1 Intestinirhabdus alba | reverse complement strand
GACATGGACGGAGTGGAATAATGACGAGCCTGCAAAGTTTACTAAAAGCCTGTGCGGCAGACGAAGCGACCCTGACGGAGCAGTCCCGGGCGTATACCCGCGACTGGGCGCGCTGGCTGGAGCCTTTAAGCGATGCCAGCCCCTGTGGGGACGATGCGGGCTATGATGACGACTTTGAGCGCATTCGCGAAGAGGTCAACCGGCTTTCTGGCATTGATACCGAGCTTATTTGCACGCTGGCGGAAAAGCTGCTGACCACGGTGAGTAAAGATCTGCGGGCCGTCACGTTTTATATCTGGGCGCGTCTGCATAAAGATGGCGAGAGCGGGCTGGCCGAGGGGCTGGAGCTGCTGGCCGGCATACTACAGCGCTACGGCGCTCAGCTGCATCCGCAGCGCGATCGCAGTCGTAAATCGGCGCTGGAGTGGCTGGGTAGCGGGCGAATGCTCGACAGCCTTTCGCTCTGGCCGGAAGCTGACGTTGCGGTGATGCAGCGGATTGCCGGCGCGCTTGTGCTGGTAGAACGGGCCGTGCAGCAGCTGCCGGAGGCGTCGCGCCCGCAGCTGGCGGCGCTATACCAGGCGCTGGAAAATCGCCTGATGCAAAGCGGCGGAGCAGAGAGCCTGGTGCCGCAAAACAGCCGGGAGGAGAACGCGCCAGCGGCTTCATCTTCGCCGGCCGCGCCGGTAATAACGGCGGTGATGTCGGGGCGCGACCTGCTTGACCAGGCCAAAGTGCTGGCGAAGTATCTGCGCGATCGGCCGGGAGGCTGGCTTGCCGGCCATCACCTGATGAAAAGCGTTCGCTGGGACACGCTGACGGAGCTGCCGCCGCTGGACGCCAGCGGGCGAACCCGCCTGGCACCGCCGAAGCCGGATCATCGCGCGCACCTTAAGCGCCTGTACCTGCAGCAGAGCTGGTCTGAACTGCTGGAGCAGACCGATACGCTGCTGGCGCAGGGGGTGAATCACCTCTGGCTGGATATTCAGTGGTATACCTGGCAGGCGCTGACCCGGCTCGACGCCGACAGCGTGCGGGCAGATATTATTTGCCGCGATCTCCGGGGACTGCTCTCCCGGCTGCCGGGGCTGGAAAGCCTGGCCTTTAACGATGGAACCCCCTTTGCTGACGAGGTGACGATGGGCTGGATCGGCGAGAAAGTGATGGACGATCCCGGTGCCTGGCAAAATGAAACCGTCCCGGTGACGCTGCCGATGGCGGATGAAATTCTCACCCTTGAACCTGAAGTTCTGGCGCTGGCGGACAGCGACGGCATCGAAGCTGCGCTGAGCTGGCTGCAGGCTCGTCCTGGCCTTTCGGCACCGCGCGAACAGTGGCTGATGCGGCTGCTGATGGCGCGGGTAGCGGAGCAGTACGGTAAAAATGAGATGGCGCTGCACCTGCTGGGCGAGTTGGATGACAGAGCAACAACACTCACCCTGCAGCAGTGGACGCCGGAGCTAATGTTTGAAGTGAAAGCCCGCCGCCTGAAGCTGATGCGGGCAAAAGCGGGACGTAGCGAAGCGGACAAAGCGCGGCTACAACCGGAACTGGATGCGCTGCTTTCCGGGCTGATTACCCTGGATCCGGCGCGCGCCGCGGTGCTGTGCGGCTAACTTACTGGAGGGAGAAAAAAGTGGCGAAAGGTTATTACCTTGTACAGGGCGATCGAACCTCCTGCGGCGGTCGGATTCTGGAAGGCAGCCAGGATCATACTATTCTGGGTAAAGCCGTTGCGAGGGACAGGGATAAAGTCAGCTGCGGCATCTTTCCCGGCGTTTTTATGATTGCCGGCGGTATTGCCAACGACGTCGTGCACGGGCGAATGATGGCCGGCACCCTGGACAGCATCAGCAGCTGTCCCTGTCGGTCACGGTTTATCCCGTCGATGCTGCAGGATACCTATGAAAAAGTCGCTTCGTCATCAGCCGCCGCCGCGGGTTCCGCTACCGAAACCGCGCCGGTATTACCCGGCTATCTGACGGGTGAAAAAAGCCCGTCAGGCCATCGTCCGGACTATCCGGTGCTGCGTAATACGCACGATTTACCCGATGAGCGGGTGCGGATGCTCATGAAAAGCAATAATCATGACGTCATGCTATTAACCGCAGAAGAAACCGTTGAGGTATTGCAGGAGTGGGGCTGGGCAGACGTAAAGGCCGGCTGGGTATCCTTTACGCTTTCGGCACCGGGTCAGTGGATAATCAACTACGGCGTGAATGGCAGAGATATCGTTACCGCCTCCATGCTGATTCAAAAGCTGGGAAGTTTTGGTATTCGGGCTACTCATTATGTTAATCATAAGGGCAGCGAGCTTATCAAGCTTACGGGCTATCCGGGCATCCGGAAGGTTTTAAATGCGCCCGTTTTTGCCGCCAGAAACCCCAAAATGGTCGATCTGGGGCTGGGGAAATATGGCGGAGCAGGAATAGCAAAAAACGTTGTGAGCAGCGCGCGCCTGACGTTCTATGTTGCCGCGGCGTACAGAATTCTCGACTTTATCCTGAATGATGAGACTTCGCTGGCCGAGTTTATGGGGTCACTGGCAACGGATGTGGTTAAAATCGGCGTTGCCTCCGTTGTGTCCTGGGGCGCAGGCATGGCCGCAGGCGCTGTTTTTCCCTTTGTTATTGGCCCGACCGTTGCGGTGGTGGCGGTCGGGCTGGGGGCCGCCCTGCTGTTAAGCTGGCTGGATGAGAAGTTTGGCGTGACGGATAAAGTCATCGAGTATATTGAAGCCGCACAGCAGGAGTTTGTGCAGAAAGCCAGAGAAATGGAGGAGGGAATATGGGATTTAGGTGCCATGCTGGCAGGGCGGATGCTGGAGAAAGGCGCACGGGTTGTGGAGAGCGAAATTCGCGCGTTCATCAGAGATAGCCTGCGGGGCATCACGCCGAGGATCCTATAATGCACGCTCTGACGATAAAAATGAGAGCGTTTCTTTTTATCTGGAGCATCCTTATGCTGGCGCTGTCGGCCGGTGCCAGCTGGGTCGGCCTGCTCTCCTTAAGGGAATATCTGGCGTTTCCGCAGGTGGTGGTTTTCTCTACCGGCGCGATTTGCCTGATTTTTTCCTGCATGGTGATTCTGCCATTAACGCTGGCAGGTTTTTATACCGCAGTAAAGGGGCAGCGCCTGCCCGAAAAGAAAAGTTATCGCCTGTTTCGCTGGTTTATTGGTGGGCTGATTATCGCTGTCGTATCGGGATTTACTTTTAAATTCTATTATCAGTATCAGCTTAAAGAGCGCGGCTATGCAGCCTGTAAGGGAATTCCGACGGGCTGGATGCCGGGTCTCTCAACAAAATATGCTCTTAATGATGCCCTGTGCCGGCAAAAAAAGTAGCGTGCTGACGCCCGCGCCGATAATCTGTGGCGGTCCGGGAAGCAGGCCGGGACGGCCACAGGCGGGTCCCCAATGCCGCTACGGTGGAATACAACCGCCAGTGCACGCGCAGTAACGGTGCCGCGCGGGTTGCGCAGTCTGTTGTGGAGGAAAAGCCAATAATCCCTCCTGAAGCCCGACCCCGCAGCAAAACAGGCACGCCGACGCGGTGACTGGAATTATCCGGCGCGCCCGGGGGGAAAGGGACGGTGAAGAAAAGAATACTATTATTATGTTGTATCTTTACGATCGTATTTATTGCTGGAGTTTATTTGTTGCCTTTCAGGCCTTTTATCCTGATAGAGAATAATACGAGCGGTCGCCTCTATCTGTATAGTTACGAAAGCCCGGCCGGCGTTGGGGAACCCGGGCCGGCAGAGGTCGACCGAAGACTAAAAAACCGGCCAGCAATGATTGAACCGGGAAAAACGCTGAAGGTCGTCGCCTCCTTTTCTTCCTTAATAAAAAGTAACAGGCAAATTGATATCGGCTGGAGAGTACACGGGCGCTATGAATATAATTCCTCCGGCGGCGGCGGGCAGATATTTCTTCTCTCTTCCTCGAGGGGGGGATGCGCCGCGCAGCTCACGGTGAGCGACGGATTTAATAACTACAGGCTGGAGAAAAAACCAGGGAGACTGTGCTATAAAAAATTAATACAGCCCTGAAGCGTTTTACCGATCGGGTGCGACAAAAGGGCGGGTAAACAAGGCTGACCGGAGCCAGCCGCCTGTTTTCGGCAAAGACTTAGCGCGCGTGGCCGGCGCACCGTCGGGCCAGGCCAACGCACCTGCAGCCTGAAGTAGGGCGGGTATATACCCTAAATAATTCGAGTTGCAGGAAGGCGGCAACGCAGTGNACCGGGGTGAGCGAGGACAAATCAGTTTAGCTGATTTGAACGCCGCTGGCGGCGGCCCTTTAGGGTGAGGCCCTCGGGCCGAATAAAGCCAACGCACATGCAACTTGAAGTATGACGGGTATAAACGCTGTGGCGGAGGCGTTCGATAAAATGTGCCGCGTATTTGCTTTTAATAACGATCGCTATCGGCCAGATGATATATGGTTACCATGAATATAATTCAGCAGACCGCGCACAACGGCTATTTTTATCACCGTCGCGTCTGAAGGGGCGTGACGGATGAATAATGCCGCGCTGAGGTGTCAGGCGGAGGAAAATTGTAATAAGAAAATTATACCGTATCAATAGATCCGTTTAATTGTTTCAACCCACTTTGTAATAGTATGGATACGAACATATAATGACTCTGGCTTTGCGCGTCATAGCTATTCAGACAGGGAAGATAAATTGGCCTTTATACCCGACATACTTTACGTTGCAGATGCATTAGCTTCTGGTTACTCGTCTCATCCATGAGACTCGCCCTGACGGGCCAGCGCTGGGTTTTGTCCTGCAACTTGAAGTATGACGGGTATAGATAGATATAATTTATAAAAAGCCCACCCATCCAGGACTGGATGTTTGCCATTTTGACTTCGGGTAGCGCCCGGCAGAGCACAAAGGTGTTTTGCACGCACCGCAGGGCAATCCCTGGCGATCGTCGCGTATGCATCCACATACGTTACGAGTTGTCTGCGCTAAACGGGTCAGGATGTCTGCACCCACGCTCTCTGACGGGACAGGCTCTTAGCAGAAACTGGATAATTATGGATGATTTAACACTGCGTTATTACGACGCTGAAATGCGCTACCTGCTTGAGGCTGGCGAAGAGTTTGCCCGCGCACATCCGGATCGGGCGGCAATGCTCAATCTCGATAAGTCCGGAGCCCGCGATCCCTATGTGGAACGCCTGTTTGAAGGCTTTGCCTTTCTGATGGGCCGCCTGCGCGAAAAGCTTGACGACGATTTGCCGGAGCTGACCGAAGGGCTGGTCAGCCTGCTGTGGCCTCATTACCTGCGCACCATTCCCTCAATGTCGGTGGTTGAGTTTACGCCTGACTGGCGTGGGCTTAAGGAACCGATGCATATTGCCAAAGGCTTTGAGGTGCTTTCGCAGCCGATTGGGGAAAAAAGAACGCGCTGCCGCTATACCTCCACGCGCGAAATCCATCTCCTGCCGCTGTCGCTGGCGCACGCCAGGCTGACCACCGATCCTGAAGGCCGTTCGGTCATTAATCTTCGGTTTAACTGCAGCGAACTCGCCGACTGGAGCCGCATCGATCTCCGCGCTCTGCCTTTTTATTTCAGCGCGGACGCGCCGCTGGCCTGTGCGATGCATGAGGCGTTTACCACGAAGGTGGCGCATATATGGCTGCGCCTGCCCGGTGATATCGATCGTCGCCCGCTGGACGGCTATTTTACCGCCCAGGGGTTTGCCGAAGATGACCAGCTGTGGCCAAAGGGAAACAGCAGCTTCAGCGGCTATCAGCTGCTGCTGGAATATTTCACCTTCCGGGAAAAGTTTATGTTTTCGGCGCTGCGGGGGCTGGAAGCCGCCGGGCTGCCCGCGGCGCTGCCGTGGTTTGAAATTGACGTGGTGCTGACGGAGCGCTGGGAGCACGATTTCAGCTTTACGGAGAAGCATCTGCGCCTGAACTGCGTGCCGGTGATCAATCTCTTTCCGCTGGAGTCCGATCCGCTGACCCTCAACTCCCTGCAAACGGAGTATATGCTGCGGCCGATGCGCATTCAGGACGGCCATACCGAAATTTACTCTGTAGATTCGGTCCAGTCCTCCAGCGGGCAGACCTATATTCCATTCTCCAGCTTTCGCCATAAGGGCGGAATGCTGCGTCACGATGCGCCGGAATATTACTACCACACCCGTATCCGTCGCGGGGCGTCAGGGCTGCACAACACCTGGCTGATTCTCGGCGGAGAGGCCTTTGACAATCATAGCGTACCGGCGGATGAGAGCCTGTCGCTGACGCTTACCGGCACCAACGGACAGCTGCCGCGGCGGGCGCTGCAGAGTACGCTACTGGACACGGTGGTTAAAACCACCTCGGTCAATATTGGCGTTCGCAACCTGTGCGCGCCGACGCTTCCCTGCTATCCGCCGGACAGGGATCGCTTTCACTGGCGCGTGCTGAGTCATCTGGGCAGCGGTTTTCTGTCGATGATGGATAACGCCGAGGTGCTGCGCGGCACGCTGGCGCTCTATGAGTGGACCGACAGCGAAATGAACCGGCGGCGGCTTGAGGCGATTATTGACGTTCGCCATGGCGAAATTGAACGCTTTGAGCAGGGGTATCTGGTGCGCGGGGTGCAAATTGACGTCACCCTTGACAGCAACGGCTTCGCCGGGAAGGGGGATATCTGCCTGTTCGGCGAAATGCTGAGCCGCTTTTTTGCGCTGTACACCGATATCTACCTGTTTAACCGCCTGATTATTACTTTGCAACCAACCGGAGAACGGCTCGAATGGGAAGAGAAGCACAATCGTCGTATTCCCGGCTAAGCGCCCGGCTGGAATCCGACCTGTCACGGATCAATTTCTACCGCTTTTGCCAGCTTCTGGAGAAGCAGCGGGTCGGGAAGCCGCCGCTGGGCAGCACCAGCCATCTGGACGACGATCCGGTGCGCTTCAGCCCGTGGCCGGGAATGGGGTTTCCCGGCAGCGAGCTGAAGGCCGTTGAGTATCCGGAAGAGGGGGACGATCGGCCACCCGTCATACGCACGACCTTTATGGGCCTGTACGGCGTCGACTCGCCGCTGCCCACCGCCTATCTCGATGACATCACCCAGAGACGGGAAGGCCATGAGGCGCTGCAGGAATTTCTCGACATTTTCAATCACCGCATTCTGACCCAGTTTTATCGAATCTGGCGGAAATACTCTTACCCGGCGACGTTTGAAGCGGGCGGCAACGATTCGATCTCGCAGTCGCTGCTTGGGCTGGTGGGGCTGGGTATTCCCGGCACGGCCAACCATATCGCCACGCCGGTGTCGCGTTTTCTGGCGCTGCTGGGGGTGCTGCGCCAGCCGGGTAAAACCCAGGAAGGAATGCAGGCCCTGGTGCAGCTGCTGGCACCGGAGACCAGCGTCAGGGTAAGCCCTTACTGTCTGAGACCCGTTGAGGTCGGCAAGCCAGTGGGATTTTATGGCGATGAGGATTTCGTGCTGGATGGCAACACGCCCCTCGGCGATGAAGCAATGGATGCCAACAGCCAGCTGTTAATCGCGCTTGCCACCAATAACGCGCGGGAGGCGCAGGGCTGGAAGCCGGATGGCCAGCTGTATCGGGATTTTCTGGTGATGCTGCGGGTCTATCTGGGGTGGCGCTTTAAGGCGCGGATAACGCTGACCGTCGGGACGCAGCTTCTGGCCGTTCCTGCGCTGGGCGATGCGCCGCTGTGGCTGGGAATGAACGGCGTGCTGGGCGTGGAAAACCACACGCTGCCGCAGGACATACCTGAAACCTTTACCACCGAACTGGGATACTACCGGGGCCTGCAGCCCGCGATAAAAACAAAAGGAAATTGCCGTGTTAAGTACAAATTTGACTAAATACAGACTCTGGCTGCTGCCGGCGCTGGCGTTTGGCCTGGCGGGGTGCGGCCTGACGCAGAGCGTGACGGAGGGCACGAAGTCGGCCTTCAACTCTGTTTTTTATAAAACAATCACCACGCTACACCTCGATTTTACCGCCCGTGAAGCGCTGAATATCGATACCCGTGAAAATAACTCCCTCTCCGTGCCGGTGGTGGTGCGGATCTATCAGCTTAAAAATCGCAAGGTGTTCGACAAAATCACCTACCAGCAGCTGCTGACGGAAGGCGACAGTCTGCTGAAAGAGGATGTGCTGGCAAGCCGCGAGGTGGTGCTCCGGCCGGGCGGAGATGCCTCACTCGACATGCCGATGGAGAGCGAAGCGAAGTTTGTCGCCGTTGTGGGCCTGTTCCGCAATCCTGATATCGATAAGGAGGGCTGGAAGCAGGTGCTGGAGCGGGAGGAGCTGGATCCGGACCGGCCGCGCGTTTTGCAGGCCGGTAATAACGTGCTGACCCTGCTGCCGCCGGGGGCGAAATAAATGTCGCGTCCCTCTTTACATGAAATGCTGTTCGGCAATTTTGCCGGCGGCCTCGACCTGAATCAGGTGAGCGAAGAGAACCAGCTGATCCTGTCGGTGCTGGATAATATGCAGCGGATCCTTAATACCCGCGCCGGAAGCATTAAGCACCTTCCTGACTACGGCCTGCCGGATATGACCCGCATATTGCAGGGAATGCCCGGCACCGCGCATCAGCTGATGGCCACCTTTTCCGCCGTATTGCTGAAGTATGAGCCGCGGCTGAAAAGCGTGAACGTGGTCATTCTCCCGCAGACGCAGCCCGGAGAACTGCGCTACGCGATCGACGCGGAGCTGCATGAGGCGGGGCTGGTGCGCTACGGCACGGAGTTTATGCCGGAAGGGAAAATTTTGCTGCGGCACCTTAAACAACAACAATTTATTGCGACGCGGGCGCGTATTTAGCCTGCCTCTGACGCTTTTACTATGACGACTACACTCTCTGAACGCCACCTCCGTAGCGGAGGTGACCCTCGTACCCTGGCTGATTATACCGCGCTGCGTGATGAACTAAAAAAACTCACCCATCCCGCGCGCCCCGACGTGAACTGGCCCCGCGCGGAAAAGCTCTGCCTGTCGCTGTTTGAACAAAACGGCGTGGAGCTGCAGACCGCCGCCTGGTATACCCTGGCCCGCGCGCATATTTGTGGGCTGTATGGGATGAACGAAGGGCTGGCGATCGTCGTCACCCTGGTATCCCGCCAGTGGGGCAGCCTCTGGCCGCAGCCGGTTCATGCGCGTATGGAAATTCTTAGCGCCCTGAGCAAGCGGCTGCAGCAGACGATGCGTTCCCTGTCCCTGTCCTGCGCCGATCTTGAGCAGCTCTACCAGGTGGAGCAGCATTTAAGCGCGCTGGACGACGTGCTGCAGCGGCAGGAGTTAAAGGGCATCGGCCAGCTTGAAACCTTGCGTAACCAGGTGCATTCAACCGCCGTCAGGCTGGAGAACAGCGGCAGTCCGGTGGATGACGAACCGCAGACGCAAACCGGTATTTTGCTGCCTGCGGGCAGCGCCGATACAGTTCACGAGCCTGAAGAGGCCAGGGCAGAGAGGGTGCAATGGATCTACATTGCGCAGCCGGAGCCGCAGCCCAACGTCGGGGTGGCGGCCGCTCCGCCCGTTCAGGCGACGCCCTGGCGCGCGTTTTTATCCGGCGCTTTAGCCATGCTGGTGGTGGGCGGGGTGCTGCTATGGGGCTGGCAAAACCTGCTGCAGCCGCAATCCGTACAGGCCCGGCTGGCGGCCTCATTGAGGCCGCTGCCCGTTGTGCTTTCCGATCGGGAGATAGACGAGCTGCGGCAGAGCCCTCCCGCGCCGGAGGCGGGGATTCGCGATACCGGGCAGCAGCTGGAGCGCATAGCGCAACTGACCCCGGACTGGCATTTTCGCTACGGTCAACGGCTGGTACAGCAGGCGCAGGCGCTGTGGCCGGAGCAGGCAATACCGTTAGCGGACCGGTGGCAGCAGCAGCAGCGGGCCGCAGAGCTGCCCGCGGAGCAGCTCAACGGCTGGTATCAGGGGATGGCGCAGCTGCAACAGCTGGCAAATCGCTTAAACGCGCTGGATGAAAAACGCGGCAAGTATATGACGGTAAGCGAGCTGAAGTCGGAGGTTTTCGCCATTACTCAGTCGTTTAACGGTGCCGTGCCGGTGGCGGAACAGCTGCGTCAGCTGATGCTGATCCCGGCGGACCAGCCGCTGCCTGCGGCGCAGATCGCCCGGACGGAGTCTTCGCTGAACGCGCTGCTGATCCTGTATGCGCAGCTCTCTGCCCGCGAGCTGCCGGCGGAGGCGGGGCGGTAGGTTTTATTGCAGATCCGGCGGGGATACCCGCTTGCTGTTGGCTCCGTGCGATAAGGTATCCGCCGGGCCAGCGTTATCAGAACGCTTTTTACGGACAATTAACCAGGGAATCCTCATGACAGCCAGTCTGACACCACTCTTATTCAGCCACAGCCACCATCTTCTGGCGGTCAGGGTCTGCGACGCCGCCCTTGACGTGCTGGCCTTTGAAGGAGAGG
>NZ_WMJZ01000057.1 GCF_009711095.1 Intestinirhabdus alba | reverse complement strand
AGAGATGAGGTGATTGCACGAATTAAGCAACTTTGTACTCAGGGTGGCTAGAGCATTACAGCTTGCTCAGCAGGCCCCCTTCCCGGAAGAGTACCGGAAAACAGGCAAAGCGGCCTGGTTCTCTATGCTGGAGGCGACACGTTCGATTCGTCATTGCCAGGCTGGAGATTGCAGCTCATTGCACCCCATGAGCACAGGATATGCACAGGACATGAATTTCAGGCACAAAAAAACCACCCGGAGGTGGTTTCACGACACTGCTTATTGCTTTGATTATTCTGATGTTTCCCATGGTACCCGGAGCGGGACTTGAACCCGCACAGCGCGAACGCCGAGGGATTTTAAATCCCTTGTGTCTACCGATTCCACCATCCGGGCTCGGGAAGAAAGTGGAGGCGCGTTCCGGAGTCGAACCGGACTAAACGGATTTGCAATCCGCTACATAACCGCTTTGTTAACGCGCCGTATTGTTCTGGCCTTTCCGCCGGACACCCGCTATTGCCGGTGTCGCTAAACTGGAGCGGGAAACGAGACTCGAACTCGCGACCCCGACCTTGGCAAGGTCGTGCTCTACCAACTGAGCTATTCCCGCAGTCATCAAGCGTTTAACTAATCACTTGATTTTATTATCGTCCGGTGAACCGTGCCGCCGTTCGATGCGTTGCATTCTACTTACCTGACGCAATGAGTCAACGATATTTTTTGCCGCTCACGATCGTTTGCTGAAATTTACGTCGAAACGATCACCGATCGAGCAAATCACCGCGGGCGGCGCTCAGATACTGCAGCATTGACCACAGGGTCAGCACTGCGGCAACGAAGAAAAGCCCGATTCCGGCGTACTCCACCCAGATATTCGGCCGCCACAGCAGCCACGCCAGCGCCGCCATCTGGGAGGTGGTTTTCACCTTGCCGATCCAGGAAACCGCCACGCTGCTGCGCTTGCCCAGCTCCGCCATCCATTCCCGCAGCGCTGAGATAATAATTTCGCGGGCGATCATGGTGGCGGCGGGCAGCGTCACCCACCAGCTGTGATAGTGCTCGGTGACCAGTACCATCGCGATCGCCACCAGCACCTTATCCGCTACCGGATCGAGAAAAGCGCCGAAGCGAGTGCTCTGGTTCCAGCGGCGCGCCAGAAAACCGTCAAACCAGTCGGTTACCGCAGCAATACAGAAGATTAGCGCCGCCACCAGGGGCGACCAGGCGAACGGCAGATAATAGACCAGTACAAAGAATGGGATCAGAATGACGCGAAACAGCGTGAGCAACGTAGGGATATTAAATTGCATAGTGGCGGGTAACTATCTGTTGTCAGAGAAATTACCTCTATGTTGCTACAGAGCCATCAATGTTTCAACGACCAGAAGATCTTTTCTGCCAGAGCTTGCGAAATACCCGGCACTTTTGCAATTTCTTCTACGCTGGCGTTGCGTAAACCTTGCAATCCACCCATATATTTCAGCAGCATCTGCCGACGCTTCGGGCCGACGCCCTCGATGGTTTCCAGAGTGCTGGTGTTCTTCACCTTCGCCCGTTTTTTGCGATGGCCGCTGATGGCGTGATTGTGCGACTCGTCGCGGATATGCTGGATAACGTGCAGCGCGGGCGAATCCGGCGGCAGGCTGAACCCCTCCCCCTCCGGCTCAAAGAACAGCGTTTCCAGACCGGCCTTGCGATCGGCCCCCTTGGCGACGCCCAGCAGCAGCGGACGCGCTTTGTCCCAGGGGACATCCAGTTCGGCAAACACCGTTTTCGCCTGGGCAAGCTGCCCCTTCCCGCCGTCGATCAGAATCACGTCGGGGATCTTGCTCTCTTCAATCGCTTTGCCGTAGCGCCGACGCAGCACCTGGTTCATGGCGGCGTAATCGTCGCCGGGGGTGATACCGGTAATGTTATAGCGACGATACTCCGCGCGCAGCGGCCCGTTGGCGTCAAAGACCACGCAGGAGGCCACCGTCTGCTCCCCCATCGTATGGCTGATGTCGAAGCACTCCATCCGCCGGATGGCAGGCAGCTTTAGTACCGAGGCCAGCGCCGTCAGGCGCTGTACGATGGTGGACTGCTGCGACAGCTTCGTGGTCAGCGCCGTCGCGGCGTTGGTGCGCGCCAGCTTCAGATAGCGGGCGCGATCGCCGCGGGGCCGGGTCTGAACGTTGATGCGACGCCCCGCCAGCTCTGACAGCGAATCGGCCAGCAGGGTTTTATCGCTCAGATTAAAATCCAGTAAAATTTCGCCCGGCAGGGTGCGCATCTGGCTACCCTGCAGATAAAACTGCCCGACAAAGGTTTCAACCACTTCCCCGAGATCGGTGCCGCCCGGCACCTTCGGATAGTAGCTGCGGCTGCCCAGCACTTTGCCCTGGCGAATAAAAAGCACGTGCACGCAGGCCATCCCCGCGTCGAAAGCAACGCCGATCACGTCCAGATCGTCGCCGGTATTGGAAACAAACTGCTTTTCCGTCACCCGACGCACGGCCTGGATCTGATCGCGAATACGCGCCGCCTCTTCAAATTCCAGATCCTGGCTGGCCTTCTCCATCCGCGCGATCAGCTGGGTTAACACCTGATCGTCTTTGCCGGACAGAAACAGCCGGACGTATTCGACCTGGCGAGCGTACTCCTCTTCGCTGACCAGCCCCTCCACGCACGGCCCGAGGCAGCGGCCAATCTGATACTGCAGGCACGGCCGCGTGCGGTTGCGGTAAACGCTGTTTTCACACTGCCGAATCGGGAAAATTTTCTGCAGCAGCGCCAGCGTTTCCCGCACGGCGTAGCCGTTAGGAAACGGGCCAAAGTATTCACCTTTGGCATGTCTGGCACCCCGATGCATCGCCAGGCGCGGATGGGTATCGGCGCTCAGAAAGATAAAGGGATAGGATTTGTCGTCGCGCAGCAGCACGTTATAGCGGGGCTGATACAACTTGATGTAGTTGTGCTCCAGCAGCAGCGCCTCGGTTTCGGTATGGGTAACCGTCACATCAATCTGCTGAATCAGCGCCACCAGCGCTTCGGTTTTACGCGAAGCCAGATTGCTACGGAAGTAGCTGGAAAGCCGTTTTTTCAGGTCTTTCGCTTTACCTACATAGATAACCGTACCACCGGCATCGTACATACGATAAACGCCGGGCTGGCTGGTTACGGTTTTTAAAAACGCTTTCGCGTCAAACTGAACGCTCACTGATTTGCTAACGTCTCCGCATTACACAGGCCGTGGCGGATTGCCAGGTGAGTCAGCTCGACGTCGCCGTGGATGTTCAGTTTGCTGAACATTCGGTAGCGATAGCTGTTCACCGTCTTCGGGCTGAGATTCAGCTGCTCTGAAATCTCGTTAACCTTTTGGCCTTTGGTAATCATCAGCATAATCTGCAATTCACGTTCAGACAAACTGGCGAACGGAGATTCCGTTTTCTCAGGCTCGATCTGGCTGAGCGCCATTTGCTGGGCAATATCTGAAGCAATATACCGCTGTCCGGAGTAAACCGACCGGATAGCGCTGACCACCTCCTGTGGAGCAGCGCCTTTGCTCAGATAACCTGCCGCTCCCGCCTGCATGACCTTTGCAGGCAGCGGGTTTTCCGTATGAACGGTCAGCATAATGACCTTAATATCGGCCGTTGAGCGGGCTATCTTACGTGTCGCTTCAAGGCCGCCGATACCGGGCATGTTCATATCCATCAACACCACGTCGACGCTATTTGCACGGCACCATTTTACGGCATCCTCGCCGCAGCAGGCTTCGCCAACGACTTTTATACCCTTAATATCTTCCAGAATGCGTCGTATCCCTGCGCGCACCAGTTCGTGGTCATCAACAAGAAGGACGTTGATCAAAGGAATATCTCCAGAATAGGGATAACGCTACTGATAGTTAACTCCACACATACTAACGGGTTTTATCATAACTTTGAACGTAAAAAACATCGCTCTTTCGATTAAGCTCTCGTTTTGGAAAATGAGATTATCCCCTCGATGAGAAAATACGCTACATATTGCCCGTTATGGATCATGACCGCCGCCGGTTTGCAACCTAAAATGGTATACCCGCAGCCCGTCAGCAAAATAACCTATAAAGGTTGTAACAACAATTAACACACAAAATAGCCTGAATAATCAAGACTGGCGAAAATATATACGCGGCGGCGTCTCTCTTATTTACGCGGCGCGCTCCGCCGCCGACCAAAAAACAACCACTGCTGATTTTCACCCGGCTTATGGTATACTCCGCCGCCTCAACGCTGGCTATTGCACTTTTTACTAGAACATAACGAGGAAAATAAATGAGTACGCCTGATTTTTCCACCGCCGAGAATAATCAACAACTGGCTCAGGAGGTCTCCTGCCTGAAAGCAATGATAACGCTGATGCTGCAGGCGATGGGGCAAGCCGACGCAGGGCGCGTCATGCTGAAGATGGAAAAGCAGATCGGGCAGATTGAAGACGAAGCGCTGGCCGCCGTATTTTCCAGCACCGTCAAACAGATTAAGCAGGCCTATCGCCAGTAATCTCTTCCCCGGCTGAAGGCCGCCGCTTTCGGCCGGGACACTTCCGCACCTTCACCTGCCCCGGCATCCCCCCGATAGCGGTATAGTGGCTCCGGCCGCCAATTTAAAAAGTGACAGACCATCGCCCGTTTCAGTTAAACATGCCACTCCACTGCCTCTTCGATTTTGCGCGATTGATAATCGCCTGATAAAAATAAAAGATCGCTCATTTATACCCTAAATAATTCGAGTTGCGNAAAGATCGCTCATTTATACCCTAAATAATTCGAGTTGCGGGACAAAACGCAGCGCGTTTTGAACAGCCTCAGGGCTGGCCCCGAAGGGGTGAGGCTCACAGGCCGAAACACGCGGCGACCCAGAGACAAATTCGTCAGGAACGAATTTGAACAGCCGCAGGCTGCCTCTGGTGAGAGACAGGGATGTCTCTCATTAGTACCCGGGAGCTTACTGGAGTCAGTAACTGAGGTGAGCGAGGACAAATCGGCTAAGCCGATTTGAACGCCGCTGGCGGCGGCCCTCCAGGGTGAGGCCCCCGGGCCGAATAAAGCCAACGCACATGCAATCTGAAGTATAACGGGTATATAGATTTTATTAATATATTCTGCAGATGCCGGCGGGCGGGTTATCCACCGCTTTCCCGAAGGTCTCTTCATCGCGGCTGCCCGCACGCCCCTGTTTAAATCGGTTCCCTACGGACTTTTCTTGTTAATCATATATGCAGACGGGCCGATCGGAATTCATTCAATTTCCGCATGATTCGATCTTATCGCCTCTCTTTTTCAGAGCGCCACCGGCCCCGTTTTATCTCGCCGACCAAATTATAGAGCGGGATATATCGCGGCGGCCGGCGAAAAAATACCTTCGCCATTCGACTTTTGTCGCGGCAGCGCTTTTTTAAATAACAAAACTGAAAGAAGTCCGATTAGCGACTTGCCTGAACGGAAATTATAACAGGCACACGTCATGCCGCAGGCTGAATGTGCGCCTTATCCAGGATGGGCTAACGCCCGGCGGACAGGTCTGCCGAACGCCCCTGCACATTTGCCGGCGGCTGGCGATGAACGGACGGACCTCCTTGTCTCTTCTGAAGCCAGCCTGGCGCTAGCGCAGCAGGAATTTTTCCAGAAACTGGCGCGTTCGCGGCTGCTGCGGATCGGCGAACAGGGTCTTTGCCGGCCCCTGCTCGATAATTCGGCCCTGATCCATAAAAATTGCCCGATCGGCCACGTCGCGCGCAAAGCTCATCTCGTGAGTCACGATGATCATCGTGCGCTTCTCCTGCGCCAGCTGGCGAATGGCGTTCAGCACCTCGCCCACCAGCTCGGGATCGAGCGCCGAGGTGGGTTCATCAAACAGTATAACCTCCGGGCGCATCGCCAGCGCGCGGGCAATGGCCACCCGCTGCTGCTGCCCGCCGGAGAGCCGCCGCGGGTAGCTGGTCTCCTTTCCGGAAAGCCCCACCTTTACCAGCAGCTCGCGGGCCAGGGCAATGGCCGCCGCCTTCGGCTCGCCCTTGACGATGGTCGGCCCTTCGATGATGTTTTCCAGCACCGTGCGGTGCGGAAACAGATTAAAGTTCTGAAACACAAAGCCAACCTGCTGGCGCAACCGGCGGATCTGCGCCTTCTGCTGGCTCAGGGAGCGCGCGGCGTCGATGGTGATGCTGCCCACGCGAATCGTGCCCGCCTCCGGCTGCTCCAGCAGGTTAATACTGCGCAGCAGCGTGGTTTTCCCCGAGCCGCTGGGACCAATAATGGCGACCACCTCGCCAGCGTTGACCTGCAGATCGATTCCGTGCAGCACCGTCTGACCGTGGAATTTTTTGACCAGATGTTTTACCTCAATGGCGCTCATTTCGGCTCCCTCTCCTGACGGTTAAGCTGGTTCTCAAAATAGTTCTGCAGCGATGACAGCACCGTCGCCATAATCCAGTAAATCAGCGACGCCGCCAGATAGAGGGTGAAGACCTCCAGCGTACGCGACGTAATCAGCTGCGCCTGGCGGAACAGCTCCGGCACCTGAATGGTCGCCGCCAGCGAGGTATCTTTCACCAGGCTGATAAAGCTGTTGCTCAGGGGCGGCAGCGCCACCCGGGCGGCCTGGGGTAAAATGGCCCGCCGCAGGGTCTGCCAGGGCGTCATGCCGAGGCTGGCCGCCGCCTCCCACTGCCCCCTGTCGATGGAGGAGATGGCGGCGCGCAGCGTCTCAGCGGCATAGGCGGCGGTGTTAAGCGACAGGCCAATCATGGCCGACGGAACCGGGTCCAGCTCAATGCCGAACTGCGGCAGCCCGTAATAGATCATAAACAGCTGGGCGATAAGCGGCGTGCCGCGAAAAACAGAAATATAGAAGCGCGCCAGCCAGCGCACCGGCAGCAGCGGCGACAGACGCATCAGCGCGAGGATAAACCCCAGCAGCAGGCCAAAAAACATCCCGCCGACGCTCAACTGAAGGGTAAAGAGCGCCCCCTTCAGCAGATACGGCAGCGATTCGATAATCAGTTGGATACTCTCTTGCATTATGATTTTTTACCCGGCAGCTTAAACGTGGGGATGATAGGCGAACAGCGCGGGCGCTCCGCCGGTGTGAACGAAAAGAATCGGCCCTTCATCTCTGAAGCGCTTCCGGCTGATACCATCGATAAGCCCGGCCATCGCCTTGCCGGTATAGACCGGATCGAGCAGGATGCCCTCAAGGCGCGCCAGCAGCCTGACGGCCTCTGTTCCCGCCTCATTCGGCACGCCGTAGCCGGGGGCGAAATAGTCGTCCCACAGCCGGATCTCCGCGGAGGCGTTCAGCGCCAGCTCGCGGGCGACCGCCTGCTGAAGCTGGACCACCTTCGGCAGTTGCTCCTCCACCGTGCGCGACACCGTTACGCCAATCAGCTCCACGTCGGGCATCAGCTGTTCAAGCCCCACCGCCAGCCCGGCGTGGGTGCCCGCGCTGCCGGAGGCCACCACCACCGACGAAAGCGACACCGCCCCCTCGCACTGCCGGGCAATTTCCTGGGCGCTTTCCACGTAGCCCATCGCCCCGAGGGGGCTGGAGCCGCCCACCGGGATAACGTACGGCCGAAAGCCCTGCGCCTCGACGCGGGTGGCCAGATCCGTCAGCTGGGCCTGCGGATCGCTGAGCGCCGCGCACATTTCAACCTGCGCGTTAAACAGATCCAGCAACAGGCGGTTGCCGTTGCTCAGATAGTTCTCCGCGACGGTGCCAAGGGGGTTCTCCAGCAGCGCCACGCAGTGCAGGCCCAGCTTCGCCGCCACCGCAGCGGTCTGGCGCACGTGGTTAGACTGGATGGCCCCGGCGGTGATCAGGGTATCGGCCCCCTCCTGCAGCGCGGCGGCGGCAAGAAACTCCAGTTTGCGCAGCTTGTTGCCGCCCATGGCGACGGGCGTAACATCATCCCGCTTAATGTAAATTTCGCGTCCCAGAAAATCAGAAAAGCGCGGAAGAAATTCCAGCGGCGTGGGCGCGCCGAGCAGCTCCAGCCGGGGAAACTGCGTTAATGAGTGCAATGGCATGACGCCTCCGGGTTAGTGTTGTGATCTGCTTATCAGGCCGTATGCGCACAGCGTCGGCCGCTTCGCCCCGCGCCCTGCCCTGGCCGGAACGGCCGTCGGCGACGCTTACCGGCGATTAACAGCGTATCCTGCCAGGCGGACAGCGCGCAGCCCCCTGCGGGCGTTCAAAACGCGATGTATTTTGCGCGAGCGCTGCCCAAATTCAAAATGGCAGTCAGTCCCGCCTGATGGGATAAACGCTAAATGACTCCCCTATTATGCACACTCAGGCGGATGCATTAAAAAAAGCGCCGTCAAAAGCGCTTTTTTTTATCAGCCGACGCAGGTTACTTCGTGACGTCCGCGCCAAACCACTTCTCCGACAGCGCCTTCAGCGAGCCATCTTTTTGCATCTCTGTAATGGCCGTATCTACCGCATTCAGCAGATCCTCGTTCCCCTTACGCAGCGCCACGCCGGAGGCCTGGCGGGAGAACGCCTCGCCGGTCACCGCCAGCGTGCCTTTGGTTTTCTTCACCAAATCCAGCGCCGCCAGGCGATCCACCAGAATGGCGTCAATTCGCCCGACGCGCAGATCCTGGTATTTCGTCGGATCGTCGTCATAGGTACGGATATCCACACCCGGCACGTTCTGGCGCAGCCACGCTTCGTAGTTGGTGCCAAGGCCTACGCCGACCTTTTTCCCCTGCAGATCGTTGGCGGTTTTGATGTTACCTTCATTGCCCTTTTTCACCAGCGCCTGGATACCGGAGACGGTATAGGGAGTGGAAAAATCATACTTTTTCTGCCGCTCGGGGGAGATAGTGACCTGGTTAATGGCCACGTCAATGCGCTTTGAGTCCAGCGACGCCAGCATACCGTCCCATTTGGTCGGCTTCAGCGCGGCCTTTACGCCCAGATGGCTGGCCAGCGACTCGGCGAACTCGACCTCAAACCCGGTCAGCTTGCCGTCATCGCCCTGAAAACTGAACGGCGGATAGGTCCCTTCCAGCCCCACCAGCAGCGTACCGCGCTCTTTGACCTTATTCAGCAGCCCCTCGTCGGCGAACGCATTCACGCTCATTCCGGCGATGAGCGCCACCGCCATCATCGCCCGGCGTCCCGGAAGTGTAAATTTCATAGTTGCTCCGATAATATGATGAACACCCGTAGAGTAGTGCGCGGGGCGGCAATTGCAACTACCGCCCCGCACATCTTGTTCATTTTTAATATATATCAGAAGTCATGACGGGGGAGGATTTCTGCATCAGCCCCGGATGATGCGCGTTCGCTTTGTACTGCTCGTACTTACGCAGCGCGATACGGTAGTTGTTGGTACTGGTATCCGGGAGCCAGGGGGCAAGATTCTCGTCGAGAAAGCCGTCCTGCAGCAGATCGCGGGAGATATTTTGTTCGCTAAGGTGGTTGCTCAGGCGGCGCAGGCGTACCACGTACTCGCGCACGGTGCCGGGACTCATTTCGGTTTGCTCAAACAGATACTGCTTGAAGCCGATAATATCGAAGTAATCGCTCTGCTGCTTGCAGTGCAAATCACCGCAAAAGCGGCACAGCGCCGCCCACTCTTTCTGCTCCACCCGCCATGCCGCCTCGTCGAGGAGCATATCAAGCCTGGCAATCTCAAGCTTATTAACGATCTTTCCCTGACGAACCAAAGTGATACGGTCAAGCAGCTTGCGACAATGGGCGCAGTGCGTGTGGCTGTGTTTAAAATCTTTAAGATAGCGGCTTAACGGTCGTTTCTTGGATTGCTGCACCAACATGAAAACTCTCCTGGTTGTCAATTCACTGTGCGGCATTTTCCGGGGCGGCAGGTGCCGCCTAGAGCTTACCCAGCTTTGTGCGTAATCGTTTGATGGCCTGGCTGTGCAACTGGCTAACCCGCGACTCGCCAACTTCCAGTACCGCACCAATCTCCTTCAGATTGAGCTCTTCCTGGTAGTAAAGCGTCAGCACCAGCTGTTCGCGTTCGGGAAGCGTTTCTATCGCCTCCATCACGCGCTGGCGTAAGTTGCTCTCCAGCAGCTGCTGGAGCGGGTTCTCCTGCTGGTGATCGTCGGTCACCAGCTCAACGCTGTCGCCATGCTCTTCCCGCCACTCGTCGTAGGAAAAGAGCTGGCTGTTGTTGGTATCAAGCAACATTTGCCGGTACTCAACAACCGGAATCCCCAGACGCTCCGCCACCTCCGTTTCCGTGGCGTTGCGCCCCAATTCCTGTTCCAGCTGCCCCATCGCCTGAGCGACTTCCCTGGCGTTACGCCGGACGCTGCGCGGCACCCAGTCGCGGCTGCGCAGCTCATCCAACATCGCACCACGAATACGCTGCACTGCGTAAGTGGTAAATGCCGTTCCTTGCAAAGCGTCATATCGGTCAACTGCATTTAATAACCCGATACCGCCCGCCTGAAGCAGATCGTCCAGTTCCACACTCGCGGGCAGGCGCACCTGCAGGCGCAAAGCTTCATGGCGCACCAGCGGTACATAACGCTGCCACAGCGAGTGCTTATCCATTACCCCTTCGGCGGTATAGAGTGAAGTCACGATAAACATCCCTGCGTCAAATGAGTTATCGGCATGATTATCCGTTTCTGCAGGGGGTTCTATCGGAGGAATAAGGCTATAAAAGGTGGGTTATTTTAGTTATGTAGCCAGCGGCACGGGTTAGATAATAAAAATTCATGGCTAAAATCAATGAATTAAACTAAATAGCGTTGCGTACCCCACCCGCCGGTCATCACATCGTCTCCGTGGCCGGGATGGGAAATGGCTTTATGCCGCCTCTGCTCAGTGGATAACGGATATCCCCTCCCCCGCCTGCGGTTCGTCTGCCTGATGGATGTCGCGGGTGTGAAAAAGCGCATCGGCTAAGCCGCGTCTGGCCTGGGCGGGAAATAACGAAAAAGGCAGCCAGGGCTGCCTTTAA
>NZ_WMJZ01000056.1 GCF_009711095.1 Intestinirhabdus alba | reverse complement strand
CTCAACCCCGGTCACTTACTGATGTAAGCTCCCGGGGGTTTACCAGCCGTGGCCCCCTCCGCCTGACGAACCGTTGCCAGAGGGGCCGGAGCCACGGTAGCGCGAACCAGGTGAACGACTTAATTAGCGTTTTTCCCAGCCGTTTCGCAGCGGTGTAAATCCAAGCGTCTGCATAAACGCCGCCATCGCGTCGCGATCCTCCACGCCGACGTCCGCCATCCACCAGGAGGCAATCTCCGGGTGATTGCGGATGGTCTCCTCCACTAAATATTGCCCCACGCCGCGTCGGCGCGTTACGTCGCGCACGCGCAGTGAATCCAGCGCCCCATGAGAGCCGCTCAGCGTTACCCTGACAGCGCCCAGCAGCCGCTCGTTGAAGCGGGCGGCGTAAATGCGGTGCGTCTCATCCACGCTCAGGGATGCAGGGGAATATTCCGGCCAGATTTTGCCCAAATCGGTGCGATCCTGGTCGCTAAAATTTTCTAAACAAATGATGGTTAGCTTCATTGCCCGCCGGTCCGAATCACAAAAGAAGACGTCAGTGTACCGAAATATTTTATTCGGACGCATTTCATACGCCAGGGAATTAATTCTTTCCCGGCAGAATCTCCAGCCTGAAAAATTAGAGAATAAAAAAACAGGCAGTTTATTCAGCTGATAATTAGCGGATTGCAATGCTTTTTATGCCGTTATTTTATGCTGTGCCCTGCGCTTTTTTTTGTTTATCTATGGACAAAAGCAGAATATTATCTGTCCTTAATCGTCTGAAAAAATAGACTTTTTACCATAAAGCGCCGCAATAAATTATGCTAAATCTTTAATGTGGCTGATAAAACTATGCCCTAAATAATTCGAGTTATGGGACAAAACGCAGAGCGTTTTGAACGGCCTCGGGTCGCCCTGGGTGAGGGGCAGGGATGTCCCTCATTAATCCCCGGGAGCATAGCGAACTATTTAGGGACAGGGAGAGGCCCTCTGGGCCTGGGCGAAACTCGCGGCGGTCGGCTCGTCAGGAGCAGATCGGCGGGGCCGATACCATCATCGGGCCGCTGAGCTGGGATGAGAAAGGCGATCCGCAGGGATTTGAGTCTGGCGTCTTCCAGTGGCATGCCGATGGGTCATCTACGGCTGCTGAGTAATAATTCCGTCGTCCGGCCGGGCGACTTCAGAAAGGTTACCTTATGTCCGAGCAGTTTCTCTATTTTCTGCAGCAGATGTTTAACGGCGTAACGCTGGGAAGCACTTATGCGCTGATCGCCATCGGCTATACCATGGTGTACGGCATTATCGGCATGATCAACTTCGCCCACGGCGAGGTCTACATGATCGGCAGCTACGTCTCTTTTATGATTATCGCCGCGCTGATGATGATGGGCATCGATACCGGCTGGCTGCTGGTGGCGGTTGGGTTCGTTGGGGCGATCGTTATTGCCAGCGCCTGGGGCTGGAGCATCGAGCGGGTGGCCTACCGGCCGGTGCGCAACTCCAGACGCCTGATTGCGCTGATTTCGGCAATCGGGATGTCAATTTTTCTGCAGAACTACGTCAGCCTGACGGAAGGATCGCGTGATGTGGCGCTGCCCAGCCTGTTTAACGGGCAGTGGGTGGTAGGAAGCAGCGAAAGCTTCTCGGCGACCATTACCACCATGCAGCTGGTGATCTGGATTGTCACTTTTCTCGCTATGCTGGCGCTGACGCTGTTTATCCGCTACTCGCGAATGGGTCGCGCCTGCCGCGCCTGCGCCGAGGATCTGAAAATGGCCAGCCTCCTTGGCATCAATACCGACCGGGTTATCTCCCTGACCTTTGTTATCGGCGCGGCGATGGCGGCGGTGGCGGGCGTCCTGCTCGGGCAGTTCTACGGCGTGATTAATCCTTATATTGGCTTTATGGCCGGGATGAAGGCCTTTACCGCCGCGGTACTGGGCGGCATCGGCAGCATTCCTGGCGCAATGCTTGGCGGCCTGATTCTGGGCGTGGCGGAAGCGCTTACGTCCGCCTACCTGAGCACCGAGTATAAAGACGTGGTGTCGTTCGCCCTGTTGATTCTGGTGCTGCTGGTTATGCCAACCGGCATCCTGGGCCGTCCGGAGGTAGAGAAAGTATGAAACCGATGCAGATTGCGATGGCGCTGCTCTCCGCCGCGATGTTTTTCATTCTGGCGGGCATCTTTATGGGCGTTCAGCTTGGGCTGGAGGGCACCCGGCTGGTGGTTGACGCCGCGGCGGATATTCGCTGGCAGTGGATAGCTATTGGTACCGCGGTGGTTTTTCTTTTTCAGCTGCTGCGTCCCGCGTGCCACCGGGCGCTGAAGGGGATCGCCGGGCCGGCGCTGGCCATACCGGCCATCGACGGCTCGACCGTCAGGCAGAAACTGCTGCTGGCTGCGCTGCTGGTCGCCGCCGTGGCGTGGCCGTTTATGGTATCGCGCGGCACGGTGGATATCGCCACCCTGACGATGATTTATATTATCCTCGGGCTGGGCCTGAACGTGGTGGTGGGGCTTTCCGGCCTGCTGGTGCTCGGCTACGGCGGCTTTTATGCCATCGGTGCTTATACCTTTGCGCTGCTGAACCACTATTATGGCTTCGGCTTCTGGAGCTGCTTGCCGCTGGCGGGGCTGGCGGCGGCGGCGGCGGGTCTTCTGCTCGGTTTCCCGGTACTCAGGTTGCGCGGCGACTACCTGGCGATTGTCACGCTGGGCTTCGGCGAGATTGTGCGTATCCTGCTGCTGAATAACACCGAAATCACCGGCGGGCCGAACGGCATCAGCCAGATCCCCAAGCCGACGCTGTTCGGCCTGGAGTTCAGCCGCACCGCCCGCGAAGGAGGCTGGGATACTTTCAGCAACTTCTTCGGCCTGAAGTACGATCCCGCCGATCGCGTTATCTTTCTCTACTTGGTGGCCCTGCTGCTGGTGGTGCTGAGTTTGTTTGTGATTAACCGCCTGCTGCGGATGCCGCTGGGCCGCGCGTGGGAAGCGCTGCGGGAAGATGAAATCGCCTGCCGCTCATTAGGCTTAAGCCCGACGCGGATCAAGCTGACCGCCTTTACCATCAGCGCCGCGTTTGCCGGATTTGCCGGTACGCTGTTCGCCGCCCGCCAGGGCTTCGTCAGCCCGGAGTCGTTCACTTTTGCCGAATCGGCCTTTGTGCTGGCGATCGTGGTGCTGGGCGGCATGGGGTCGCAGTTTGCGGTGATCCTCGCGGCGATACTGCTGGTGGTTTCCCGCGAGCTGATGCGCGACTTTAACGAGTACAGCATGCTGATGCTGGGCGGCCTGATGGTACTGATGATGATCTGGCGTCCGCAGGGGCTGCTGCCGATGACCCGCCCGCAGCTGAAGCTGAAAAACGGCCAGGCGAAAGGAGAGCAGGCATGAGTCAGCCATTATTAGCGGTTAACGGCCTGATGATGCGCTTCGGCGGTCTGCTGGCGGTCAACAATGTCGCGCTGGAGCTGCATCCGCGTGAGATCGTTTCGCTTATTGGCCCCAACGGTGCCGGGAAAACCACGGTCTTTAACTGCCTGACCGGATTTTATAAGCCTACCGGCGGCACCATCAGGCTGCGCGATAAACGCCTGGAGGGGCTGCCGGGCCAGCAGATCGCCCGCATGGGCGTGGTGCGCACCTTCCAGCACGTGCGGCTGTTCCGCGAGATGACGGTAATTGAGAATCTGCTGGTGGCGCAGCATCAGCAGTTGAAAACCGGCATTTTTTCCGGCCTGCTGAAGACCCCCTCTTTCCGCCGGGCGCAGAGCGAGGCGCTGGATCGCGCCGCCGCCTGGCTTGAGCGCATTGGCCTGCTGGAGCACGCCAACCGCCAGGCCAGCAACCTGGCGTATGGCGATCAGCGTCGGCTGGAGATCGCCCGCTGTATGGTCACCCGGCCGGAGCTTCTGATGCTTGACGAGCCGGCCGCCGGACTCAACCCGAAGGAAACCAAAGAGCTGGACGAGCTGATCGTTGAGCTGCGCACGCATCATGACACCACCATCCTGCTGATTGAGCACGATATGAAGCTGGTGATGGGGATCTCCGATCGCATCTACGTGGTCAATCAGGGGACGCCGCTGGCGAACGGTACGCCGGAGCAGATCCGCAACAATCCGGACGTGATCCGCGCTTATCTCGGAGAGGCATAAGATGGGAAAAATCATGTTGTCCTTTGACAAAGTCAGCGCCCACTACGGCAAAATCCAGGCGCTGCATGAGGTGAGTCTGCATATTAACCAGGGGGAGATCGTCACCCTGATCGGTGCCAACGGCGCGGGAAAAACCACGCTGCTCGGTACCCTGTGCGGCGATCCGCGCGCCAGCAGCGGGCGGATCGTTTTTGATGACAAAGAGATCGCCGACTGGCCGACGGCGAAGATCATGCGCGAGGCGGTGGCGATCGTTCCGGAAGGGCGTCGGGTATTTTCGCGTATGACGGTGGAAGAAAACCTGGCGATGGGCGGTTTTTTTGCCGATCGCGAGCGGTTTCATGAACGTATTAAAGGGGTTTATGAACTCTTTCCGCGCCTGCATGAGCGACGCATTCAGCGGGCGGGCACCATGTCCGGCGGTGAACAGCAGATGCTGGCGATTGGGCGCGCCCTGATGAGCCAGCCCAGGCTGCTGCTGCTGGACGAGCCTTCGCTGGGCCTGGCCCCTATCATCATTCAGCAGATCTTCGATACCATCGAGCGGCTGCGCGAGCAGGGGATGACGATCTTCCTTGTCGAGCAGAACGCCAATCAGGCGCTGAAGCTGGCCGACCGGGGCTATGTGCTGGAGAACGGTCATGTCGTACTGTCTGACAGCGGCGACGCGCTGCTGGCTAACGAAGCCGTGCGCAGCGCCTATCTGGGCGGCTAGCGGCGACGTTTTGCTCGCAGAGCCAGCAAGAGCGGAAAAGCGTGTTTTTATCCTTTCCTGGGCGGGACGGCGGTAAATCAATATGTTATCGGACGCGCCCGGCAATAACAGGCGGGTTCCGAAACCTGAAAGGCTCCTCGTATTGCAAACAGAGCGGGAATGGACTGCCCGCTCTGTTTTATCCTCGCCACTTTGCCGCAGCCTTTAGGTCAGGCGCAGGGCAAAGCATGGTCTGACCGCGCTTCTGAACGTCTGAAGGCGAACGGCAATTCAGCGAAACTCGTCAGAACGACCCTGCCGTCAGGCGGTGGTGTCGTTACAACATCTGTTGCGTTACCTGGGCTTCCCTTCCCATGAGCCGGCACCCGCGCCATTGACCCGGGCGGCCCGGACTTTCGCCCTGCCGCTTAAGGGCTGATGGCTTTTAACGGCACGTCGGGCTATGGATGAAGCATTCCGCCGCTGTTGCTCTGCGGCAGCGTCTGCGGCGGATTTAGCGTCCGGTCCGGATCGGCGTGCAGCATTCCGCCGCTACCGTTGGGGAGCACCTGCTGGCCGACGGGGGCGCTCCCCCCCGGCTGGGCCTGCCGTACCCGGGCGGCGTTGTTATTAAGCTGATTTTGCAACTGCTGCTGCTGGGCGCGCGTCTGGGTTTGCAGCTGTTGGTTAAGCATCCCTTTTTGCTGGATCTGCTGCGACTGCATCTGCGTCTGCATTCGCTGTTGGCTGGGGTTTTGATAGCCCGGCAGGTTCGGGTTATTCAGGGTGTTGATGGGTTCTGCGAAACCGGCAAACGGCAGGAGCGCCGCGACTATTAAGAGTTGTCTCATCATCTTTCCTCCTTTGAGGGGATCGCTTAAGTTTACCTCTTATCCCGGCGCATCGAGGATTATTTCAGCGTTCTGCGCCAGCCTCAGGAGAAGCTCCTCCAACGGTGAGACAGGCGATGGCCGTGGGATCACCGCCTGTCTCATTTTGTCGAAAAGCGATGCTGTCCGCCGCGCGACGTCCCGGCGTCCTCTTATTCTTTTTCGCATGGTCTGCGGTCGTTTTGCTCACTGTGCAGGGCTTCAGAGCGCTCCGCTCAGGGCGGGCCTGGCTGAGAACATTTAATTTGCAAAAAGTGCTGGACAAGTGCGAATGAGAATGATTATTATTGCATTGCGTTCAGGGAGACCTTAGCGGAGTACCTGAAAGCACGACATTGCTCACATTGCTTCCAGTATTATTTTAGCCAGCCGCGCGCTGGCTTTTTTTTGCCCGTTATCACCGCTACGCCTTCTGGATTTTATCGGCGGCGACGCTCTGCGTTGCGGCATCTTTCTTCATGCCAATTACGTTGTTTTTTTCCTCTACCGGCGGCAGCGCCTCCGCATTGCCGGAGAAAATACCGCCTTTCTTCACCGCCAGATCGCGATAAATGAGCTTACCGGTAATGATGCCGTTCTCATCAATTTTTATGGTGTCGCTGGTACACTGGCCGATAACGTTACCGTCGATAATCAGCTCCCGGCAGGCGATATCGCCCTCTACCGTTGCCCCCTGCTTAACCTCGATCCGGCTCTCTTTGGCATCAATGTTGCCGTGGAGCGTGCCGTAAATAGCCATATCGCCGCTGGCCGTAATATTGCCCACAAAGGTGACATCCTGGGCGATCCAGGTAATGGCCCGGGCCTGCGCGCCGGACGGCCCGGCCCCCTTAAATGAGGGGGTGTCGTTAAGGACATTGTGGGACGATTCGCCGGTTTTATTCTTTTTAAACATTGGATTGACCTTGATAAGTAGAAAATGAATACTGAAAGCCAGCAGGCTGAGCGCCGCTGCCGGCCATGTTAAATACGTGGCGTCAAAGCACCAGGCCGCCAGGCTCAGCAGCCAGAAGAGAAGGGCACTATTTAAAGCAAGGTACTTTCTTTCCATAGGAAGTGACTGGCTACTCCGTGAGTCCAGGGCTGCGCGGAGGAGAGAGAACCCATCTCCGACGTGAAACTTACCTTCAGGGTACAGATTCAGGCATATATTTCGCCGGCTAACCACTCGTTTATACTGAATTTATATACATGAGCTAATGTTTTTTATAGGAATATTCCTTCGGCAAATCAGTTACTGCCGCCACTGCGGTAATAAAACCCCTTACAGGCCGCGCGTGGCCTCCGGCCCGCCGGGGTAATTGATGCGAAAATAGTGCCCACCGTCGGCGTTTCGATTCTGCAACGTATGTGTTGCGCATCAGGGCAGGCTCCTTTGAGACGCTCTGACCCTCGACATACCCGTATACGGAACCGGTGAACCATAAGGGCGACACGAGGAAAGACTGTGCCGGAAGCGGGTGATTCTGGTCGGCCCTACCGGCTTCTTTAAAACTCTGCGGTACGGCGTGGTGGATTACTTCAGGGTAACTGATGTTCTCACCGCTCTGAGACGGCTGGGGCCGGGCTTCAGACGGCCGTTATCTGCCACCCTATCCCTTGAGAAATGGTGGATAACGCCCTTGCTAAAGTTGTTCATATTTTTTGAATGGACGGGTCAATTTTCCCCCTCTATCTTCCCTGCGCGATCGGGTCCACACTGACTCCATCGCAAACATATGGGGTTACGATAATGATCGTGTTACGCAAAGCAAACGACCGCGGCCATGCTAATCACGGCTGGCTGGATTCCTGGCATACCTTTTCTTTCGCCAACTATTACGATCCGAACTTTATGGGTTTTTCAGCGCTACGGGTGATCAATGATGACGTGATAGACGCCGGGCAGGGCTTTGGCACCCATCCTCATAAAGATATGGAGATCCTTACCTATGTGCTGGAAGGCGTGGTGGAGCATCAGGACAGCATGGGCAATAAAGAGCAGGTGCCCGCCGGTGAATTTCAGATTATGAGCGCCGGAACGGGGGTGCGCCATTCGGAGTACAACCCGAGCGCGACCGGACGCCTGCATCTGTACCAGATCTGGATCGTCCCGCAGGAGACCGGTATTACGCCGCGCTACGAACAGCGCCGTTTTGATGCGGCCCAGGGTAAACAGCTGGTGCTGTCGCCGGACGCCCGCGACGGCTCCCTGAAGGTTAATCAGGATATGACGCTCTGGCGCTGGGCGCTGGCGAAAGGGGAACGTCCGGAGCATCCGGTTGCCGCCGGGCGTCAGGTATGGATCCAGGTGGTAAAAGGCGAGGTGACCGTTAACGGCGTTAAGGCCCACGTCAGCGACGGGCTGGCCATTCGCGATGAGCGGACCCTCTCGGTGCGCGCCGACGCCGACAGCGAAGTGCTGCTGTTTGACCTGCCGCCTGTCTGAATAAGACCTGCGCTGTCTTTTCACCGTGGCCAGGTGCTGCCGGCGGTCGTACCGGCCCCGGCAGAGCGGCCTGACGCCCGCCGGCTGCCGCGCCCGGCCAGGCCCGGCGTCGATAAACGGGGGCCGCCCGGTTTCCTGTGGCTTATATCGGCTCGAAGGTTGCGCCGGGTCCGTGATAGACTCTGCGGATCTCTCCCTTTTTAACCCTTTCAGGACGATGAAAAAGAAAAGACCTGTACTTCAGGATGTCGCTGACCGCGTGGGCGTGACGAAAATGACGGTCAGCCGTTTTCTGCGTAATCCGGAGCAGGTCTCCGTCGCGCTGCGCGGTAAAATTGCGGTGGCGCTTGATGAGTTGGGCTATATTCCCAACCGGGCACCCGATATCCTCTCAAACGCCACCAGTCGCGCTATCGGCGTGCTGTTACCCTCTCTGACCAACCAGGTTTTCGCAGAAGTGCTGCGCGGCATCGAGGCCGTAACCGACGCCCACGGCTATCAGACCATGCTCGCCCACTACGGCTATAAGCCGGAAATGGAGCAGGAGCGGCTGGAATCAATGCTCTCCTGGAACATCGACGGTCTGATCCTCACCGAGCGCAGCCATACGCCGCGAACCCTGAAGATGATTGAAGTAGCGGGCATTCCGGTGGTGGAACTGATGGACAGCCGTTCCCCCTGCCTGGATATCGCGGTTGGATTCGACAACTTTGAAGCCGCCCGGCAGATGACCGCGGCGATTATCAGCCGGGGCCATCGGCATATCGTCTATCTGGGGGCGCGCCTCGACGAACGTACTATTATCAAACAGAAGGGGTATGAACAGGCCATGCGCGATGCCGGTCTGTCGCCTTACAGTGTGATGGTGGAACAGTCCTCTTCTTATACATCGGGTATTGAACTGATCCGTCAGGCGCGGCGTGAATATCCGCAGCTGGACGGCATCTTCTGCACTAACGACGATCTGGCGGTGGGGGCGGCGTTCGAATGCCAGCGCCTGGGGTTGAAGATCCCGGACGACATGGCGATTGCCGGCTTCCACGGCCACGATATTGGCCAGGTGATGGAGCCGCGGCTGGCCAGCGTGCTGACGCCGCGTGAGCGGATGGGCAGTATTGGCGCAGAGCGCCTGCTGGCGCGCATTCGCGGGGAAAGCGTAGTGCCAAAGATGTTAGATTTAGGTTTCACTCTGTCGCCGGGTGGCTCAATTTAGCCCGACAATTTTGAAGTAGCTCACACTTATTCGCTTGTGGCACGAATGGGCATTGCTTCCCGGTTTGTCCGCCCGGACAATGTTACGCATAACAGTTACCCGTAACACTTACCGCATCCTGTACTGAGGGGCATTACCTTGAGCACGACTAATCACGATCACCACGTTTATGTTCTGATGGGCGTTTCGGGCAGCGGCAAATCCGCTGTCGCAAGCGAAGTGGCGCATCAGCTACATGCCGCGTTTCTCGACGGCGACTTTCTTCATCCGCGGTGCAACATCATCAAAATGGCCTCTGGCGAACCGCTGAACGACGACGACCGCAGGCCGTGGCTACAGGCCCTGAACGACGCCGCTTTCGCCATGCAGCGCACGAATAAGGTTTCGCTGATCGTCTGCTCCGCGCTGAAAAAGCACTACCGCGATCTGCTGCGCGACGGCAATCCGAACCTCTCCTTTATCTATCTGAAAGGGGATTTTTCGTTGATTGAAAGCCGCCTGAAGGCGCGCAAAGGCCACTTTTTTAAAACCCAGATGCTGGTAACGCAGTTTGAAACGCTGCAGGAGCCGGGCGCTGACGAAGCCGACGTGCTGGTGGTGGATATCGATCGGCCGCTGGACGACGTAGTGGCAAATACCATCGAGGTCATTAACAAAGGCGGTCAACAGTGAGTACCTTAACCCTTGTTTTAACCGCAGTCGGCTCCGTCCTGCTGCTGCTGTTTCTGGTTATGAAAGCGCGAATGCACGCCTTTGTCGCCCTGATGGTGGTTTCCATTGGCGCGGGGCTGTTTTCCGGAATGCCGCTCGAAAAAATCGCGGCGACCATGGAAAAGGGGATGGGCGGCACCCTCGGCTTCCTGGCGATTGTGGTCGCCCTCGGAGCGATGTTCGGTAAAATCCTGCATGAGACCGGCGCGGTCGATCAGATCGCCGTCAAAATGCTTAAATCCTTCGGCCACGGCCGTGCGCACTATGCCATAGGCCTGGCGGGACTAATCTGCGCGCTGCCGCTGTTCTTTGAGGTGGCGATCGTACTGCTGATTAGCGTCGCCTTCTCCATGGCGCGTCACACCGGCACTAACCTGGTGAAGCTGGTGATCCCGCTGTTTGCCGGGGTGGCCGCCGCCGCCGCGTTTCTGCTGCCGGGGCCAGCGCCGATGCTGCTGGCTTCGCAGATGCATGCCGACTTCGGCTGGATGATCCTGATTGGCCTGTGTGCGGCGATCCCCGGTATGCTTATCGCCGGTCCGCTGTGGGGCAACTTTATCAGCCGCTACGTGGAGCTGCACGTGCCGGACGACGTGACCGAGCCGCACCTGGGCGAGGGGAAAATGCCCTCCTTCGGCTTCAGCCTGTCGCTGATCCTGCTGCCGCTGGTGCTGGTGGGGCTGAAAACCATCGCCGCGCGCTTTGTGCCGCAAGGCTCCGGTGCCTATGAGTGGTTTGAATTTATTGGTCATCCGTTCACCGCGATTCTGGTGGCCTGCCTGGTGGCGATTTACGGCCTGGCGATGCGTCAGGGAATGCCGAAAGATAAGGTGATGGAGATCTGCGGCCACGCGCTGCAGCCGGCGGGTATTATTCTGCTGGTCATCGGTGCCGGCGGCGTGTTCAAGCAGGTGCTGGTAGATTCCGGCGTTGGCCCGGCGCTGGGCGAAGCCTTAACCGGCATGGGGCTGCCCATCGCCATTACCTGCTTTGTGCTGGCGGCGGCGGTGCGCATCATTCAGGGCTCGGCCACCGTGGCCTGCCTGACGGCGGTGGGGCTGGTAATGCCGGTCATTGAGCCGCTGCACTTTTCCGGCGCGCAGATGGCGGCGCTCTCTATCTGCATCGCCGGCGGCTCCATCGTGGTCAGCCACGTTAACGATGCCGGATTCTGGCTGTTCGGGAAATTCACCGGCGCGACCGAAGCGCAGACGCTGAAGACCTGGACGATGATGGAAACCATCCTCGGCAGCGTCGGGGCGATTGTTGGCATGATCGCCTTTTCACTGCTGAGCTAGGCTGCCAGGTTATTCCCGTTTGTCGAAACGCTCAGGCTCCCGTTCGGGAGCCTGAGTGATTTCTGCCGAGGGGTAGCGACAAATTGGTTGGAAACCGATTTGAACACATAGCCATGAGGGTGAGACGTATAATTAAGCCGAGTAGCCATGTAGCTAACGTACAGGCAGTCTGAAGTATGACGGGACAGAATTATTTTGCTGAATATAATCCGATATGAATCCATGCGTTGAAAAATTCATCTAAAACAGGATCATCGTTTAACGATTCAATTGTCACTTTATACTGACCGTACTCATAGGGTAAATTTTTGATGTAGAAGTAGTACCCCTTTTTGTCGATATAAGAGAGCGGCAGGCTGTTGATCTTTTGGTTGTAAATCAATTTTTCACTTAAATCTGCCGAAACCTTTATTACGCTCACATTTAACAATGGTAAGACGTTTGCTGTGGTTTTTTCGCGGTTTAACATAATAGCATCATAACGAGCTTCGCTATTTTTATTTTTCTTGTTTACTCTAATCATTATTTGAGGGGAGGGGCTGTTTGAGGGTATTAAATATAAATATTTAGTGGTGGGTTGCGGGACGTTCCAGAAGATAAAATCAGTTATGGTTCCTTTTTTCCCTGGGGTGACAGATTTCTCAATGATATAATTATTTTTGCCTACCACCGTTGGCTTTGGCGTCAGAAAA
>NZ_WMJZ01000055.1 GCF_009711095.1 Intestinirhabdus alba | reverse complement strand
CGTCCTTTTTTACCCGCCCATTACTGGGGATTCCTCAGCGCCGCAGCGGGGCTGGAAGATCCGGCTGGCCGTTACGCCGCCGCGATATTACGTACTTTCTCCGGCAGCTTTACCGGCTGCGTCGCCAGCGCCTCAGGTGCGAAGTCATCGACATTGATGCTGTGCAGGCGGCTCTCTTCCGCTTTTATCAGAATGGCGGCCTCATTTTTATCAATCAGACCTTTCGCCAGCGCGCTGTTCGCCAGCTCATCGAGGCGGGTAAACGGCAGGTTTTTGCCCAGCTCCCGGCAGATCCGCTGGTGAACCGGCTCGGCGGCAATCACCTCCAGCAGCGCCTGTTCCAACTGGCCCACCGGGTTGTGCTCGCCCGGCGTCAGGTATTGACCGCGGCCGAGGCGGGAGCGGGTGGCGCTCGGGATCTGCAGAATCTGTGCGACCTTATGATCCAGCCTGTCGGACGGTGCCAGATAGTGGCGACCGGTCGGGAAAATCACCGCCCTCAGCAGGCTGGCCGCCGCCCGGTTCGGGAAGTTCTGCAGCAGATCGTCCATCGCCTGTTCGGCCTGACAGAGCGCGTCCTGCACGCCCCAGTGTACCAGCGGCAGGTCGGCTTCCTGACGGCCCTCGTCGTCATACCGCTTCAGCGCGGAAGAGGCGAGATAGAGCTGGCTCAGGACGTCACCGAGCCGCGCCGAGATCCGCTCACGACGCTTCAGGCTGCCGCCCAGCACCGCCATCGAGACATCAGAGAGCAGCGCCAGGTTGGCGCTCAGGCGGTTCAGGTGCTGATAGTAGCGCTTCGTGGCGTCGCCGGTGGGCGTTGCGCTGGATAAGCCACGGGTCAGCCCCAGCCAGAAGCTGCGCATCATATTGCTGCCGACGTGGCCGATATGCTTAAACAACAGCTTATCGAAGGCGTTGACGTCATTGTTCTGCGCCGCCGCCATCTCTTCAAGGACGTAGGGATGACAGCGAATCGCTCCCTGGCCGAAGATCATCATGCTGCGGGTGAGAATATTCGCCCCCTCGACGGTAATGGCGATGGGCGCGCCCTGGTAGGCGCGGGCCAGAAAGTTGCTCTTGCCAAGCATAATGCCTTTGCCGCCGGTAATATCCATTGCCGCGATAATCGACTGCTGGCCGCGGTGGGTGCAGTGGTACTTCACAATGGCAGAGAGTACCGCCGGCTTCTCACCGAGCATAATACCGCTGGTAATCAGCGATGCGGCGGCGTCCATCACCCAGGCGTTCCCGGCAATGCGCGCCAGCGGCTCCTCAATCCCCTCCATCTTGCCGATGGAAATTTTGAACTGGCGGCGGATATGGGCGTACGCGCCGGTGGCGAGGGCGATGCTTTTCACGCTGCCGGTGGAGTTGGACGGCAGGGTGATGCCGCGGCCTACCGACAGACATTCCACCAGCATCCGCCAGCCCTGGCCGGCCATCTTCGGCCCGCCGATAATGTAATCAATCGGGACGAAGACGTCGTTACCGCGGGTCGGGCCGTTCTGGAACGGGACGTTCAGCGGAAAGTGGCGACGGCCAATTTCCACGCCGGGCGTTGAGGTGGGGATCAGTGCGCAGGTGATCCCCAGCTCCTGCGCGCCGCCGAGCAGCTTCTCCGGATCGGAGAGCTTAAAGGCGAGGCCCAGCACGGTGGCGACGGGGGCCAGGGTAATATAGCGCTTATTCCAGGTCAGGCGCATACCCAGCACCTGCTGACCCTGCCAGTCGCCCATACAGACCACGCCGATGTCCGGGATCGCCCCCGCATCGGAACCCGCTTCCGGGCTGGTCAGGGCAAAGCAGGGGATCTCCTGGCCCCGCGCCAGGCGCGGCAGGTAGTGATTTTTCTGCGCTTCGGTGCCGTAGTGCTGTAACAGTTCGCCCGGCCCTAACGAGTTCGGCACGCCGACGGTAATGGCGAGGATCCCGGAGACGCCGGCGAGTTTCTGCAGCACCCTGGCCTGGGCGTACGCCGAGAATTCCAGCCCGCCGTACTCCTTCTTAATGATCATCGCAAAGAAGCGGTGCTCTTTCAGATACACCCACAGCTCCGGCGGCAGGTCGGCCAGCTCGTGGGTAATCTGGAAGTCGTTGGCCATGCGGCATGCCTCTTCCACCGGGCCTTCGAGAAACGCCTGTTCCTCGGCGGTCAGCTGCGGCTGCGGGTAGTTGTGCAGTTTCTTCCAGTCGGGCTTGCCCTGAAACAGCTCGCCTTCCCACCAGGTTGTCCCGGCGTCGATGGCCTCTTTTTCGGTGCGCGACATCGGCGGCATCACCTTGCGGAAGCGGCGAAACGCCGGGGCGGAGATCGCCGACTTACGCACTGGCGTAACGTTGAACAGAAGGAGAACAATGGCCAGCGGAACCAGCAGCCAGAGCGTCCACAGGCCGACAGCGCCAGGCACCGCGGTCCATGCCAGCACAATCAGGCTGCTCAGCGGCAGGCTGACGCGGTGATAAAACAGCGCGCCGATCAGAAGAACCGTAGCGAGAATACTCAGAATCATCATAACGAAAAGCTCCCTTGCTTGTAGGAGGTCTGACCACTTGTGATGATATGGTTGTAGAGTATGTGAAATTTTTTATCAATGTGTTCACAAAATAATTACAACAAGGTTCACATTGTTGCCGCTTCCGGCGGCACGAAAAGCGAAAGCCGCCCCGGCGCACGCGGCTTCTGCTTCTCGCTTACGACGCTATCCGTTACACTGCATCCTGTCATTTACTTTCATGTTGAAGGATATCCTCATGTACCAGGATCTTATTCGTAACGAACTGAACGAAGCGGCAGAAACGCTGGCCAACTTTCTAAAAGATGACGCGAACCTTCACGGGATCCAGCGCGCGGCGGTGATGCTGGCGGACAGTTTCAAAGCGGGTGGCAAGGTACTCTCCTGCGGTAACGGCGGCTCCCACTGCGACGCCATGCATTTTGCCGAAGAGCTGACCGGCCGCTATCGTGAAAATCGTCCGGGCTATCCGGCGATCGCCATTTCCGACGTCAGCCATATCTCCTGCGTCAGCAACGACTTTGGCTACGACTACATCTTTTCCCGCTACGTGGAGTCGCTCGGGCGTGAAGGTGACGTGCTGCTGGGCATCTCAACCTCCGGCAACTCGGCTAACGTTATTAAGGCCATTGAGGCGGCGCGGGCGAAGGGGATGAAGGTCATTGCCCTGACCGGCAAGGATGGCGGCAAAATTGCCGGAACCGCGGATATTGAAATTCGCGTTCCGCACTTCGGCTACGCCGATCGTATTCAGGAAATCCATATTAAGGTGATTCATATCCTGATTCAGCTAATTGAAAAAGAGATGGTTAAGTAACGAGCAACAATTTCTTTACCAGCCGGCTGAAAGAATACGCCTTCAATCTTCTCCGGCGTTTTGTGGAGGTGATGTATGTGTGAACTGCTCGGGATGAGCGCCAACGTGCCGACCGATATCTGCTTTAGCTTCACCGGGCTGGTTCAGCGCGGCGGAGGAACCGGGCCGCACAAGGATGGCTGGGGCATTACCTTCTACGAAGGTAAAGGCTGTCGCACATTCAAAGATCCGCAGCCCAGCGTTCATTCGCCCGTTGCCAGGCTGGTACAGGAGTATCCCATCAAGTCTCACTCGGTGGTGGCCCATATTCGCCAGGCAAACCGGGGGGCGGTGGCGCTGGAGAACACCCATCCCTTTACCCGGGAGCTGTGGGGGCGCAACTGGACTTACGCCCATAACGGCCAGCTTAACGGCTACAGATCCCTGGAAACCGGTAATTTTCGCCCGGTTGGCGAAACCGACAGCGAAAAGGCCTTTTGCTGGCTGCTGCACCGGCTGACGCAGCGCTACCCGCGCACGCCGGGCAATATGCCGGCGGTGTTCAGGTATATCGCCACCCTGGCGGAGGAGCTGCGGGGAAAGGGTGTGTTTAACATGCTGCTGTCGGACGGGCGCTACGTGATGGCTTACTGCTCCACCCATTTGCACTGGATCACCCGCCGCGCGCCGTTTGGCGTCGCCACGCTGCTGGATCGGGACGTGGAGATAGACTTCAGTTCGCAGACCACGCCCAATGACGTGGTTACGGTNCTGGATCGGGACGTGGAGATAGACTTCAGTTCGCAGACCACGCCCAATGACGTGGTTACGGTGATCGCCACGCAGCCGCTGACGGGCAACGAAAGCTGGCAAAAAATTATGCCGGGCGAATGGCGCTTATTTTGCCTCGGGGAGCGCATAGTTTGACGCCAGCTGCGGCTGAACCAGCGGCTTGCCGATGACATAGCGGGCATCGGCAAGCCGATACAGTCGGCGGCCTGCGGGTTTGCTCAAAGTAGTCGTACCCAGGCTTTAGCTGCGCCCAGCAGAAACCGGCGAAGTGATTGGTCGCCTGGCGGTTCGTCCGGGCGAGACCCAGGGGCCTTATCCTGAAGGGCCAGCGCTACGGCTGTTCAAAACGCGCTGCGTTTTGTCCGGCAACTCGAATTATTTAGGATATTAACTTTTATGTTAATTAAGAGCCGACGATCCCACCAGGCTGGTTTATTCGCCATTTTGAACCCGGGCAGTGCCCGCGACAATTACGTCCGATTGGGCAGGTTTCAGGTGAAATCGGAATATTAATTTGCTGGTTATTGTTTTATTGGTTTTTATTTCTGATGGCGAGGTGGTTTTATTGCTTATTGCCTTAAGGATAGTGGTATATCGGAATCTTACAGGAGGTGGTTTTTTATTTATAGCGACAGAAATTTGAACCATAATGTTGATCCGGAACCCCTGTTTAGTTTAGTGTAATTTTGTTTAGGGATTCGTTAGCTTCATAAAGGAATATAGCGTTATGACCGATTTTTCCTTGCAAAGTGATTCGCCGGAAGCCCGTTCGGGGCCGGGCATGGGATGTATCCGGGGAATAAAAGCGCCCCTTCGCCTCCCGACATTCCGCACTGTTAATGATTCCAGTAACGATAAAAAACCCACATTTTTCTTCAACTATACCCTAAATAATTCGAGTTGCATGAAGGCGGCAAGCGAGCGACAAATTCGTCAGGAACGAATTTGCCCGACCACTGGTCGCCTGCGGTGAGGGACAGGGATGTCCCTCATTCATCCCCGGAAGCATAGCGAACACAGTGACCGGGGTGAGTGACAAATCTGCCCGGAGCAGATTTGAACGCCGCGCAGCGGCGGCCCGTCAGGGCGAGTCTCATGGATGAGACGAGTAACCCGTAGCCAACGCATATGCAGCTTGAAGTATGACGGGTATATTTCAATAAAAGCAGCAACTATAGAAGTCGCGATCTTTCAGGCGACTTAATAGTCACCACACCTTTATTTATGAATGTATTCAGAGCAATAGCGGTAATAACTAAATATCGTGGGCTATCAGTATCTGATTGCGGGTTGCAGGACAAAACGCAGCGCGTTTTGAACAGCTCCGGCGGCATTAATTCCCGGAAGCTTAAAAATTGGTCTGGCGTCGCGGGCTGATGCCTGCCGGATGACGGGCAGCCGTCATCGATGGATTAACCCCGCTCTTTTCTGAGCGCCTGTGCGGACCGGGCCGGACAGAAGGTACACATTTGGGGCTACCTGCTTTGTGCGCTTTGGTAAACAGCGACGGGCGGTAGCGTGTCCGGCCAGCCGGGAACCCGTTATAAGGAGATAACCAATGAGCGATATAGCGTCGCTGCTGTTCAGCCACAGCCACCACCTGCTGAAGGTGCGCGACTGCCCGTCGCCGCTGGACGTGCTCTGTTTTGAAGGCCATGAAGCGTTAAGCGAGCCGTTCCGCTGTGTGATTGAGTTTACCAGCGTGGATAAAACCCTTACGCCGCAGCAGATGCTGATGCAGAAAGCGTCGTTGACCCTGCAGGCGCCGGTGACTCAGGGATTCGGCGTTAAAGTGCAGCAGCCGGTGCGCACGCTTCAGGGGGTGGTGACAGAGTTTGAGCGGCTCTCCACCTCGAAGGATGAAACCCGCTATTCCCTGACTCTGCAGCCCCGTCTGGCGCTGCTCGCACGCTCGCGTCAGTGCCGTATTTATCAGGACATGTCGGTGCCGCAGATCGTGGAGCATATCCTCAGAACCCGCCACGCCATGCGCGGTCAGAATTTTCTCTTTACGCTGGCCTGTGAATATCCGCGCCGTGAGCAGGTGATGCAGTACGACGAGGATGATTTAACCTTCATCTCGCGCCTGCTGGCGGAGGTGGGCATCGGGTTTCGCTTTACCGCCGACAGCCGATTGAATATAGACGTGGCGGAATTTTTTGATGACCCGCGCCACTATGCGCCGGGCGTCACTCTGCCGTCGGTGCCGCCGTCCGGTCAGTATGATGACGACAGGGAATCGGCCTGGGCGCTGGAAAGTCACCACCGGATGGTGGAAAAAAGCGTGTACACCCGCGACTACAACTACCGCAACGCGCCGGAAGAGATGAGCCTGAGCATGGATGCCACAAGAGGGGGGGATACCACCACTTACGGCGAGGCGTATCACCAGGCGGACAATTACCTTACGCCAGGCGAGCATCACCGCCGCTTTCCGGAGCCGGAAAGCGGGGCGTTTTACGCCCGGCTGCGCCATGAACGTTACCTGAACGACCAGACGCGGCTTAGCGGGGAAGCCAACTGCGCGACGCTGGCCCCCGGTCAGGTGCTGAAGGTGACCGGCGGAGAAGAGGTGACGGACACCTTCCGCCGGGGCGTGGTGATAACCGCTGTTCACAGCCGGGCGCGGCGTGACCGCAGCTTTGCGGTGACGTTCCGGGCCATCCCGTGCCAGGAGGAGTACGGCTTCCGGCCGGCGCTTATCAGCAAACCGAAAATGGCGGGGACGCTTCCGGCCAGAGTGACCAGCACAAGAGCCAACGATATTTACGGTCATATTGACCGCGACGGACGTTATAAGGTCAGTCTGCTGTTTGACCGCGACGACTGGCCGCCGGGAGAAGAGAGCCTGTGGGTGCGTCAGGCGCGGCCCTATGCCGGAGACACTTACGGCCTGCATCTGCCGCTGCTGGCAGGGACTGAGGTGGCGATAGCCTTTGAACAGGGGGACCCGGACCGGCCGTACATTGCGGGGGTGCTGCACGATTCGGCGCACCCGGATCCTGTCACCATCCGTAACTACAAACGCAACGTACTCAGAACACCTGCCAACAACAAAATTCGCCTTGATGACACGCGGGGGCAGGAGCATATCAAGGTCAGCACCGAATACGGCGGCAAGAGTCAGCTCAGTCTCGGCCATCTGGTGGACAGTGACAGACAGAAGCGGGGCGAAGGGTTTGAATTAAGAACCGACAGTTACGGGGCGATACGGGCGCAGAAAGGGATATTCATTACGGCGGACGGTCAGCCGAAAGCGCAGGGAGAGGTGCTGGAGATGGCGGCGGGAATCAGCCATCTGAGGGAGGGACAGTCGCAGATGAGCGGCCTTTCCGGGGATGCGCAGAGGGCCACGGCAGCGCCAGCGGATTTACAGGCGCAGGTAAGCTGGCTGGAGCAGCAGGTAAAAGAGCTTAAGGAGGCGGTGATACTGCTGAGCGGGCCGCAGGGCATAGCGCTGAGCAGCGGGGCGCACCTGCAGGCTTCAGCGGCGGAAAATCTGATAGCCACGGCGGGAAAGAATGCCGATATCAGCGTGGTGAAGAACTTCTTTATCGGGGTGGGCAACAGGCTGAGCGTGTTTGTCAGAAAGCTGGGCATTAAGCTGATAGCCAGTCAGGGGCCGGTCACGGTGCAGGCGCAGAACGATGTGATGGAGCTGCTGGCGCGTAAGGGCATCACCATTGTCAGCACCGAAGATGAAATCAATATCATTGCGAAGAAGAAAATCACCCTGAACGGCGGAGGAAGCTATATCCTGCTGGATGAGAATAAGATTGAGTCGGGAACGGTGGGGGAATTTCTCACTAAAGCGGGCCGGTACGGGCGGCAGACGCGGGCGTCGGTGAAGCCAGAGATGATGGTCTTTCCGCTGATTGGTGATGGAGATTATAGTCGGCGCTTTGTGTTTGTAGACCGCGAAGGTATTCCATATATTAATATTAAATATATAGCAACCTTTATGGATGGTACGAAAAAAGAAGGTAGAACCGATAATAAAGGCTATACAGAAAGATTTTTCAGGTGTAATGAAGAGGAAATAAAAATTGAGCTTATGCCTGGATTTTGAGTTTTCATTTTTAATGAAAGGAGAGGTAGATGAGTGAGAATGAAATATTGAATGGTGGTAAGAAAAGTAATCCTTCACCACTAGTATATGATAAACATAAGGAACAGTGTGTCTATCGTACAACTACTATTTTGAATGGAGAGGCAAATGAAGATCAAAAATGCGTTGTGGAATTAATTTTTGTTGATGATGGTGGGTATATAAGAAACGCAGGACTTATAAAGAAAAGCATCCCTGAGCTTGAGAAGGGAGTTATGAAGAAAATAAATGCGATAGTATTGCATAGAACGGATTCTTCGACAGAACAAGGGCCGTTGGTGAGTTTTTCTAATGGTATCGGCACCCATTTTTTAATTGCAAAGAATGGTGATATATATCAAACGGCAAGTTTATTTTCATATACTAGCCATGTAGGGAAAATAAAATCTCGTTGTCAGGCAGAAAATACATGGTCAGAAGCAGAAAGGAAAATAATAGAATCCTTTGGCTGGAATCCCAAAAAATTATATAACCATGAAAAAGAAAAAGAGTATCCTTCTCGATATCCTTATAACGTTGACAGTATTGGGATTGAGGTTGTTGCGTTATATGACAAGAAAGTTAAAGAGTGGGGAAATCCTGCAAGTGAGCAGAAAAATTCAATTTCCACCCTCGTTGATATATTGATAAATATTTACGAATTAAGTGAGGAAGATATATATGAACATGACAGGATTAGTTATAAAACTGCCGGTGAAGGTGCTGGTCTTTATAGTGTTGATTAGTTTTTTGTTATTCTTCAAAGGCTCTCTGGAGGCCAAGGTGAAAATAATAAGTATAAGCAATCCTGTTTATATAGGAATTGTGAAAGAGAATATAACGCTAAAGCAAGCTTGCAATAACTGGATGATTGATTCTGATGATGTTGTTTCAATATTCAATCTAAGCATAAAGTATAACGATGAAGGTGGGATTCGTCGGGAGTTTTACTGGTTACCTTGCGAAATAAGAGGGAAGCTTGAAAGCAACGGAACTGAATGGACCTTTGTTATTAATGCTGCGTCAACTTCAATATGGAAAAATAACGAAGAGGAGATTTATTGGGGGTGTAAAAAAATAGGGTGCAATGAGTTTTTTTTATTACCTTTTGATGGACTGAAGTAACAAGTGGAATGCTCACACCAATTAATGCGTTTTTTAAAATGGACAAATGGCAATATCCGGCGGCTGGGATGCAATTGATTTTAACTGGAAGAAGTCAGGGGCAACTTGTGTCTTTTATGGCTGCAATTCAGGACATAATGAGTCAGAAGGATTTGCAGTGAGATTATCTTCATTGGATAATTTTAAAGAAGTTATCGTCTGGGGGCAGTCAACTTCATCATTTCCATCATTTGAACCTCATATCAGAGTAACAACTTTGGCAAGATCTACAAATACCGGCTGGGACATGGGGCCAACGTATATGGTGGGGGGGAAAGGAGGTGAAGGTTCATCTGCTATTTTGGGACCATATCCTGCAGCAACACCGTTGAATTTTTTTTGTAATGGTATTCATCTTGGAGAAAGTCATCAGGGGGCATTTAATGATCATAGAACGCGCACGTAATATTTTTTTATATTGTTAATGATATATTTTTCTCAAGGGTGTGATATGAATGATGAATTTTATGAACCGCCTTTTGAAGTCTATGGCGATATGGATATTTTAAAAAATATGGTGATTAATATAAAAATTCATTCTAATAGTGAAAAACATCCTGGGTTTCCTGTCTTTAAAATTCAGAGTCTGTTATATAAAGGTAATAAATATCCTGTGATACCTGATGAAAAGGGTATTGAGGTAGTACATTATACTATTTATTACTCCTATGGTGAGCAAGTCGGTAAGTTCGATTTTGATGCCGCGCTTCCCAGAGGAATGAGAAAAGGGCGGGATACTCATACTCTCTATGTGCATCGTAAAGACGGTGGTGTTTATTTTGAATATTATAGCCGAAAGGCTGATATTGATAAGAAAGACGCGCTTTCATCCAGTCATGTGACTATGTCACAAAATGAGTTTTTTAAAAAATATAAAATCTTAACTGCAGCTGAGCGGGAGAAGTATAAGGAAAGGTTATTCGGTTTTTTTGATTGCCGGGAACAGGACTACAGAGTTTATATGGATTATCTCAAAGGATTGCCACTGGAGGTAAAAAAGAGGATGAAAATACCGGAAAAATATTTGCGGGAAATGGATTTGCCAGACGATGAGTTAAAAGAGTTACTTGAAGATCCTGCCAGGATGAATGATTGAAAGATGATACAGTCTGGTTTTCGGTTAAGTATGCGGCTAGCTATAATAGCTGTTTTTTACATATGGGTAATTTAACTGAAGGATATGTTCCAGTATGGCAACTGGAAAAATGGAATGCTCTGTATGAGTATTTAATCAGAAACAGGCTGGATAGCAAGGGGGTGTATGTTGGTACGCTTACAATACAATAAAACTTTGTTGGTGTTCTTGTGTTTACTGGCTAATATAGCATATAGCGCGCCAAAGGAGACGAGTTTAAAACAATTTCGCTCCACCGAGGAAAGTCATGGCCTTTATGAAATAAATGAAGTCGCTGTAAAATTTCTTGAAGAAGAAAAAAAACGGACAGGTATTGAACGAAGAAGTTTAGAGCCAAACTTCAAAATTTGGGTTCCTTTGTGTGCTGTTCCATTAAGAGCGGCGTGGACACCTAAAGAGTATGGGCGCGTTGAATATTCTGTTGCGGTTTATTGTGATAAAACTGTTGATGGTAGCTATGAAAAAAAATGGCGAGTAGATATCCCGACTGCGCCCATAATAAAACCGAATTAATGACAATTGGCCTGGGGTTTTAAGGATGTTTCATTATGATTTTTTGTAAAAAAATATATATTGGATTGTTTTCGGTTTGTGTGTTTTTTCCGCTCCCCACCTTTTCTGCATCAGAGGGTTTACGCAGTGATAAATTTGTTGATCCAGAGAGGAACAGGCAAGTGATAATTACCAGGTATAATGCCGAACAACTGGAATATTTTCAGGAATTTAGCGGGGGTATACCGGATGGCATATATCAGTCATGGTGGAAAAATGGCCAGAGAAAATACAAAACATTTTTTGTCAAAGGAAAGGAAAATGGAGTAATACATTACTGGTATAAAAATGGGAGCAAACAATTTACCGGGAGTGTGAAAGATGGCGTTCTTGATGGTGAACTCACCTCATGGTACAGGAATGGAAATGAATGGACTAAAGAAAATTATGCGCGCGGGAAAAAGGATGGTGTCTGGAAATCATGGTATGAAAATCAAAAGCTCTCTTCCGTGTTAATATTTAGTTCCGGGGAAATACTTAAATGTTCCTCATGGGACTCTGAGGGGAATAGGGTTTATACCGGTAGCGAAAAGAAAAAATGTAAAAGTATTCATGATGAATATTACACCATGCCGATGGAATCTGAAGATCCGGGTTAAGGGGGTATAAATTGCTTGAATGACACAGAATTCCGAACGCTCTTATGATATGTAACCCCGGCCATCAATTACACCCGAATGATAGCCAAAATCATTCCCCTACAAGTATTTAAAAATGACATTCAATCTGAAAAATCTTCCACCGAAAGCATGGCGGCCTGAGCCGCCAAAGCCGCAGCGCTAGTTAGCTGCATTAGCTGTATTGCTGGCTGCAGGCGTGCTGTTTACGTGGCTTACCGAATCCTCTTTCGCCGGTCAATTTCACCGGATAGTAGTGCCGGGCATGCTGTTTGTCGTCTGGATGTTGGCAGGCAGTCTGCGTCTGGTGGTCTATCTGCTCTATCATGTAAGCGCCAATGCCTGGGACCGGCGGCGCGAAGCGTGGATTCTGGCTGAAACCCGCAAAAGCCGCCGCGCATTTCAAATACTGTCGGCCACGTTCAGGGTAGCCGGGTCAGAAGATGAGGATGGGGCTACGTTGCCCTCCACGCTGGAGACCCTGCTGCGTAACAAAACGCTGATAACGACACAGACGGCCTGGAATGGCGCTGCGGGTTGTTACCACAGTTCTCTTCCTCGTCAGCCGGGGCAGACGCCCGATGACGTGATTTATACGGTTTTTCTGGAGTTGATCTCTTCCGTTGGCGTTTCGCTGGTTCATTTACCGGAAGATAATCCGGTTGCGGTTTTGCTCGATCTCTCTTCCAGCGTATTCGCCTCACGAATACATACGCTCTGGCATCGGGCATGGCAGGAAAGCGGTATTGCACAACCGGTGGCGTTTGTTGACGGCAGCGGGCTGGCTTATGTGGATGAATGGCTTAATACCCGTATCCGCGATGAGGCGGTACTGCTGGTGGTGGCTGCACAGATAGCCCCGGCGACCCCCGAGGGGACGGGGGAAGCGGCAGTGGCGCTGCTGCTGGGCAACCGCCTGACCCAGCACAGGCTGGAGCCGCTGGCGCTGCTGCATCGCCCCGATGGCAGCACGCAGGCCGAGCTGGAGCAGGGTCTGACGCAGGCGGCTTATCATGTTCCCCTGAATAAGACGACGTTACAGCACCTTTGGTTGTGTGGTCTGAACCGGGAGCAGCGTGAGGCGGTCACGATACAGCGTCGTTCTCCGCTACTGGCCGCCGTGGTACATGACAACCTCCATAACCTTGATGCTTCGTTGGGCCAGAGCGGCCGCGTCGCTCCGTGGCTTGCAGTAGCGGCTGCCGCGCAGGCCGCACAAGAGCAACAGCTTCCCCAGATGATTATCAGCAGTGATGCCGGGCATAACGCGATATGGAGCGCGGTAATCTCCCCGCTGGCAACCCGGCAGGAGGCAGAAACGTGATGCGGATGTTCCTGCTCCGGACAGGAAAAAAACCGGAACTGTTTTTTGTTGCCAGTACAGCTCATCGCTGTGGCGCTGGCCGTTGCCTGCCTGATGGTCTGGCGGTAACCGGAAAAAAAGGGGCTGATTACGGAGCCTCCCGCCTGTTCCCGCTGTTTCTTTTTATGATGCCGATATTTTCCGGCCGGGGAAGAGTTGAGCGACGAGTAAACCGGTTACAGGGTGATGTTAGTAACCCGCTGGAAAAATCACCGGAAAAAACATCCGGATACCCTGGAGCTGTCGGTGCTGATTGCCCCATTTTACCGCCGCTACGGATCGTTCCGGCGTAATAAAATTCGCTGGCTGCTGATCCCGGAGGAGGCGGTACAGGACGCTATCGTGCCGGGACTTGCTGAAAAGCAGTGTTCGGAGCCGGACTGTTTGCCAGCAATAGCAGCATCCAGGGCGTCATCTGAATGCTGGAGCGAATGAAGTGAGAGAAAGTGAGTGGCGGCCTGTACTGGCTGACGCTGCCCGCTCCGGCTGCAGCGGCAGTTGTGTATGGCGCAGGGGCATTGCGTAACTCTACCATTCCGGCGCAGATATTCAGCGTGGAGCCTTCCATGCAGCGCCGGAGCGATGTGGCAGAAATTAGCGTCGGTGAGGACAGGACTTCCGCCGTCGCGAAGGCTGACCGAACAGGATCGGCGGCATTCATTTTGTAGCCGACCCGGTGC
>NZ_WMJZ01000054.1 GCF_009711095.1 Intestinirhabdus alba | reverse complement strand
CGGAGCTGGGAATGGAGGCGATCTGGAAAATCGAGGTGGAAGATTTCCCGGCCTTTATTCTGGTGGACGATAAGGGCAACGACTTCTTCCAGCAGATCCTCAGCCAGCAGTGCGCTAACTGCGCGAAGTAACCTCCCGGCCCGGCCGCCGCGCCGGGCCTTTTTACGCCTTTCGGACGTTGAAATTTTCGCCATTCCGGTAAATAGTGGAGGTTTTCCGCCCAGTGAAAACAAGATGATGCGTACGCTCAATCCGCTAATACTCAACGCCGGCGCGCTGCTGCTGGCCCTGTTTCTGGTTTATACCGGCGTTTACGCCGCCGATAAAGCCACCTGGCTGATGGAAGTTGTCCCGGTGGCCATCGCGGTGCCGCTGCTGCTCGTCACCGCCCGACGCTACCCGCTGACGCCCCTGCTCTATACGCTGATTTTCCTGCACGCCCTTATCCTGATGGTGGGCGGCATGTATACCTACGCCAAAGTCCCCTTAGGCTTTGAGGTGCAGGCGTGGCTGGATCTGAGCCGCAACCCCTATGATAAGCTGGGCCACTTTTTCCAGGGGCTGGTGCCCGCTCTGGCAACGCGCGAAATCCTGCTGCGCGGGCGCTTTGTTCACGGGCGTAGAATGCTGACATTTCTGGTCTGCTGCGTGGCCCTGGCGATCAGCGCCGTCTATGAGCTGATCGAGTGGTGGGCGGCGCTGGCGCTGGGCCAGGGCGCGGAGGATTTCCTCGGCACCCAGGGCGATCCGTGGGACACCCAGTCGGATATGTTCTGCGCCCTGCTCGGCGCGCTGACCGCCACCCTCCTGCTGGCGCGCTGCCACCATCGCCAGCTGCAGCGCTACCGGCTGCTTCCCGCCCGCTGACCCGGCGGCGCGCGGTCGGGATACGCCTGACCGCGGCAGGCCTGGCCAACCTTAAGAACTTAAGGTTGGCTTAATTTTCTTCTGGGAGCATTGGCGTCACTTCGTTACCGGACACGCCGCCATGTTAACGCGCCTTCGCAACAGACTCGCCGTCGGCCAGCTCAGTTGGCTTTTACTGGCTTCATTTTATATTGCCGTTTGCCTGAATATCGCCTTCTACAGGCAGGTGCTGCAGGTTCTGCCGCTGGACTCGCTGCACAACGCGCTGGTCTTTTTCTCTCTGCCGCTCGTCGCCTTCAGCGTAATTAATATCGTCCTGACGCTGGCTTCATTTCTGTGGCTTCACCGGCCGCTGGCCTGCCTGTTTATCCTGGCGGGGGCCGCCGCGCAGTATTTCATCCTCAACTGGGGCATTATTCTTGACCGTACGATGATCGCCAACGTGATGGACACCACCGCGGCGGAGACCTTCGCCCTGATGACGCCGCGTACGGCGCTGGTCATCGGCCTGAGCGGCGTGCTGGCGGCCGCGTTCGTCTGCTGGCTCAAAATGAAGCCCGCGGCCTCACCGCTGCGCGGCGTACTATACCGCGGTGCCAGCGTGCTGGCGTCGGCGGCGCTGATTATGCTGGTGGCCCTCCTTTTCTATAAGGACTACGCCTCGCTGTTTCGCAATAATAAAGCGCTGATCAAGGCTCTCAGCCCGTCGAACAGCATTGCCGCCGGCGCGTCCTGGTATAAACATCAGCGTCAGGCCAGCCTGCCGCTGGCGCGCCTCGGTGAAGACGCCCACCGCCGCCCGCAGTGGCTTGCCGGGCGGCGTAAAAACCTGACTATCCTGATCGTCGGCGAAACCTCCCGGGCGGACAACTTTTCCCTCGGCGGCTACCCGCGCGAAACCAATCCGCGGCTGGCGAAAGACAACGTGATTTACTTCCCCCACACCACCTCCTGCGGCACGGCGACCGCCGTATCGGTGCCCTGGATGTTTTCTGGGATGCCGCGCAGAGGTTACGATGACGCGCTGGCAGGCCATCAGGAGGGGCTGCTGGATATTATTCAGCGCGCGGGCATCAGCGTGCTGTGGAATGATAACGACGGCGGCTGCAAAGGGGCCTGCGACCGGGTGCCGCACCAGAATATGACGGCGCTGAACCTGCCGGGAGAGTGCGTTGACGGCGAATGCTATGACGAGGTGCTGTTTAAAGGTCTGGAGGCGTACATCAATCGCCTGCAGGGGGACGCGACGATTGTGCTGCACACCATCGGCAGCCACGGTCCCACCTACTACAACCGCTACCCGCCGCGCTTTCGGGTCTTTACCCCGACCTGCGACACTAACGAAATCCAGACCTGCTCGCAGGATCAGCTGGTGAACACTTACGATAACACCGTAGTCTACGTCGACTATATTGTTGATAAAGCGATCCAACTGCTGAAAGCGCATCAGGATAGCTTCACCACCAGCCTGGTGTATCTTTCCGATCACGGCGAATCGCTGGGGGAGAACGGCGTATACCTGCACGGGCTGCCGTATGCCCTTGCGCCGGAAGCGCAAAAGCATGTGCCGATGCTGCTCTGGCTCTCTGAGGCGTATCAGCAACGCTACCGGATCGACCAGGACTGCCTGCGCCAGCGGGCAAAGACCCTGGACTATTCCCAGGACAACCTGTTCCCGACCCTACTGGGATTAACCGGCGTGCAAACGCAAAGCTACCGGGCCGCAGATGATATCCTGCAGCCCTGCAGGAGAAGCGCTAATTGAAAATTTTAATTGTGGAAGACGACACGCTGCTGTTACAGGGGCTGCTCCTGGCGGCGCAAACCGAAGGGTACGCCTGCGACGGCGTTGCCACCGCCCGCGCCGCGGAGCAGTGCCTTGAAGCCGGCCACTACAGCCTGCTGGTGCTGGATCTCGGCCTGCCCGACGAAGACGGCCTGCGCTTTCTTGCCCGCATCCGGCAGAAAAAATATACCCTGCCGGTGCTGATCCTCACCGCCCGCGACACCCTGAGCGATAAGATCTCCGGCCTCGACGTGGGCGCGGACGATTATCTGGTGAAACCATTCGCCCTTGAGGAGCTACACGCCCGCATCCGCGCGCTGCTGCGGCGGCATAATAACCAGGGCGAGAGCGAGCTGACGGTCGGCAATCTGCGGATGAATATCGGCCGCCGCCAGGTCTGGCTGAACGACGAAGCGCTGATACTGACGCCGAAGGAGTACGCGCTGCTGTCGCGGCTGATGCTGAAGGCGGACAGCCCGGTACATCGGGAAATTCTCTATAACGATATCTATAGCTGGGACAACGAGCCGTCCACCAACACCCTCGAAGTGCATATTCACAACCTGCGCGACAAGGTCGGCAAATCGCGCATCCGCACGGTCCGGGGCTTTGGCTATATGCTGACGGCGGCAGAGGAAGGCTAATTGAAACTGACACGTTTTCTGCGCAGACCGATGACGCTGCGCCAGCGCCTGATGCTGTCCATCGGGGCCATCGTGCTGGTTTTCCAGCTGATCAGCACCTTCTGGCTGTGGCATGAAAGCACCGAGCAGATCCAGCTGTTTGAGCAGGCGCTGCGCGACAACCGCAATAACGATCGCCACATCATGCACGAAATCCGCGAGGCGGTTGCCAGCCTGATCGGGCCTGCGGTATGTATGGTCGCCCTGACCCTGCTTATCTGCTACCAGGCGGTACGGCGTATTACCCGCCCTCTCAACGATCTGCAAAAAGCGCTGGAGGCGCGCACGGCGGACAACCTGACGCCGGTCGACGTCCGCAGCGCCACCGTCGAGATTGCCTCCGTCGTTTCAGCACTTAATAAGCTGATGGCGCGGCTGACCAACACCCTGGATAACGAACGCCTGTTTACCGCTGACGTCGCCCACGAGCTGCGCACGCCGCTGGCCGGCGTGCGCCTGCATCTTGAGCTGCTGGCAAAGACGCACGCCATTAACGTAACGCCCCTGCTGCTGCGCCTCGATCAGATGATGGACAGCGTCTCGCAGCTGCTGCTGCTCGCCCGCGTAGGTCAGACATTTTCACTGGGGAATTATCAGCACGTGAATCTGTTGCAGGATGTCATTCTGCCCGCCCGGGACGAGCTGAGCGCCATGCTCGCCTCGCGCGGGCAGAGCCTGAGGCTGCCGGTGGGCACCAGCGATATCGCCGTGCAGGGAGACGCCACGCTGCTGCGTATGCTGCTGCGTAACCTGGTGGAAAACGCGCACCGCTACAGCCCCGGCGGGACAACCATCACCATCAGCCTGTATCACGATGAGGGGGCGGTGCTCGCCGTGGAAGACGAAGGACCGGGGATCGATGAAAGCCGGTGCGGGGAGCTAAGCAAGGCGTTTGTGCGGATGGACAGCCGCTACGGCGGCATCGGGCTGGGGCTGAGCATCGTCAGCCGCATCACTCAGTTGCACAACGGCCAGTTTTATCTGCAGAACCGCCGGGAAGCGTCCGGCACCCGCGCCTGGGTGCGGCTGAAAAACGCTTAGGCCGCGATCCGGTCGGTTCGCCCGCGACGAAGACGGGATTCCGGTTACCAGGTGGCGATCCAGACATACAAAAAGCTGCCGACCACCAGCACGCTGAACAGCGCTGTCAGACTCTCATAAACACGACGTTTCATTACGCTCTCCTCCCCGGACAGAGAGGAGAGTGTGCCTGAACGAGATTAAGCAGACCTTAAGGCGCGTTACTCATCAATGCGCGGATGCTGCTGCACCAGGGTTGAGCGTTTTGCCTGCAGATCGGCAATTTCACGATCGATATCTTCGATCTTATGCTCGATGTTGTCATAGTGCTCGCCGAGGATCTCCTTTGCCTCCTGAATATCCGACGCCGCCGGGGTCGCCCCTTTCAGCGGACGGTTCGCCGTCTCCTTCATGGTCATCCCGGTAATGAACCCCACCACCGCGATCGCCATCAGATAGTAGGCGGGCATCATCAGATCTCGCGAGGCTTCCACCAGCCAGGCGGCAAGGGTCGGCGTCAGGCCGGCAATCAGCACCGAGATATTAAACGCCGCCGCCAGCGCGCTGTAGCGGATATGGGTCGGGAACATCGCCGGCAGCGAGGAGGCCATCACGCCGGTAAAGCAGTTGAGGATCACCGCCAGCATCAGCAGACCGGCGAAAATCAAGCCGATCATATTGCTGTTAATCAGAATAAAGGCCGGAATAGCCAGCACAAACAGCGCCAGGCTGCCCATAATCACGAACGGACGGCGGCCAAAGCGGTCGCTCAGCAGCCCCATAACCGGCTGCACAAACAGCATACCGATCATGATGGCGATGATAATCAGCACCCCGTGATCTTCGGAATAGTGCAGGTTATGGGACAGGTAGCTCGGCATATAGGTGAGCAGCATGTAATAGGTGACGTTGGTGGCAATCACCAGGCCGGTACAGGTCAGCAGGCTGCGCCAGTGTTTCGTCGCAATCTCTTTGAAAGAGACCTTTGGACCATCCTGCAGCCCTTCACGATCGCCCTGCTCCAGTTTATCGACGTGCTGCTGGAACGCCGGGGTCTCCTCCAGCGCGTGGCGCAGGTAGAGGCCGATAATACCTAACGGCAGAGCAATAAAGAACGGGATACGCCAGCCCCACTCCAGGAAGTTCGCCTCGCCGACAACGGTAGAGAGCAGTACCACCACGCCCGCGCCCAGCACGAAGCCGGCAATGGAGCCAAAGTCCAGCCAGCTGCCCATAAAGCCGCGCTTGCGGTCCGGAGAGTATTCGGCGACAAAAATCGACGCGCCGGTATACTCACCGCCCACCGAGAAGCCCTGAGCTATCTTACACAGCAGCAGCAGAATCGGTGCCCAGATGCCGATAGAAGCATACGACGGGATAAGCCCGATACAGAACGTGCTTATCGACATAATCACGATAGTGATGGCGAGGATCTTCTGACGGCCATATTTATCGCCGAGCATACCGAAGAACAGGCCGCCAAGCGGTCGAATCAGGAAGGGAACGGAGAAGGTGGCGAGCGCGGCAATCATCTGCACGCTGGGGTCGGCCCCCGGGAAAAAGACCTTACCTAACGCATAGGCAACAAAACCATATACCCCAAAATCAAACCACTCCATCGCGTTGCCCAGCGAGGCGGCGGTAATTGCTTTTCGCAGCTTGCCGTCATCAATGATGGTGACGTCGCGAAGCGTTATCGGTTTTACTTTTTTCCTTTTCAGCATAGCTGTCCTCTTAGACTAAGCCCTGTCTCGCTGCGGCCAGAACGGATTGGCGCAAAGCGCACGAACATCGCCAACGAGCGACGGGAATGTACAGCCAAAATAATTCGAGATACAGGACAAAACGCCGGGCGTTTTGAAAAGCCGCTAAGCCAGCCTCAAGGCCGAAACAGGCGGCGATGCAGTGACAAATTCGTCAGGAACGAATTTGCACAGCCGCAGGCTGCCTCTGGTGAGAGACAGGGATGCCTCTCAATAATCCCTGGCCGCTGACGCCAGCCAGTGACTGGTTAAGCGAGGGCAAGTCGGCTAAGCCGATTTGAACGCCGCTGCCGGCGGCCCTTCAGGGTGCGGTCTCCAGGGCTTAAAGTCAATGCACTTAGCGCTCGAAGTATGACGGGTATACATCCCTTTAACAAGCGTAGCAGGTTTACTTACACTGACCGGTTAAGGTCTGTACAACCGAACCTGTTGACGCCTGGGTTGGGCGGTTAATGACCTCTATTACCCTACCAGTGTTTATATGCGTGATCAACTTCACATATATACCCGGGTTTCATCAATAAAAGTAAATAAGACTTTACTTAATCTATTTTTTGTTCATGACGCCTGCTGCCTGAACACTTTTTTTTCGCTTTAAACAGGCAAATTTAGCTTTATTTAAAATCACTCTCGTTATTATTTTACGAGCAAGAATACTATCGTTTTCCACATTTACGTCACCAACCGTACAGATCCAGGCGGCCTTCCCCATGTTTAGTTTGAATATGTGACAAGCTTAACTAAAACATCGTTTTATTTTGATTGAATCACAATTCCAATAAATGCAAGATAATAACCAATGCGGCACCTCTGGCAATCATAACAGCTCGCACAGCGGCGAAATTAACGTGTAGCAGAGTAAGAGCAAGAGCATTTTCTTCTCTTTTACCTAATGCCATGAAACTAAACACCATTTACTGTCTTACCGTGTCATCCGCCCCGGTAAGACGTGAGGATGTATATGAAAATTAAAGCCACTATTGAACGCATCCCCGGCGGGATGATGTTAATTCCTTTACTGCTTGGGGCAATTTTAAATACCTTCGCCCCCGATACCGGTGCCTATTTCGGCTCCTTTACCAAAGGAATGATTAGCGGCACCGTTCCTATTCTTGCCGTCTGGTTCTTCTGCATTGGTGCCTCTATCGACCTGCGCGCCACCGGCACCGTATTGCGTAAATCCGGCACGCTGGTGATTACCAAGATCGCGGTAGCGTGGGTAGTGGCAATGATTGCCGCATCGTTTATTCCGGATACCGGTATTCAGACCGGATTCTTTGCCGGCCTGTCGGTACTGGCAATTGTCTCGGCAATGGATATGACCAACGGCGGCCTGTACGCCAGCCTGATGAACCAGTATGGCACCAAAGAGGAGTCCGGGGCGTTCGTTCTGATGTCGCTGGAATCCGGCCCGCTGATGACCATGGTGATCCTCGGCTCCGCTGGCCTGGCCTCCTTTGAGCCGCATCACTTTATCGGCGCGGTGCTGCCGTTCCTGATCGGCTTTACGCTGGGCAACCTTGACCACGACCTGCGCGCCTTCTTCAGCAAAGCGACGCCGGTACTGATCCCGTTCTTCGGCTTCGCGCTGGGTAACACTATCAACCTGAGCGTTATCGTCGACACCGGCCTGCTGGGTATCGTGCTGGGCGTAGCGGTTATCATTATTACCGGTATTCCTCTGATCCTCGCTGACCGCCTGATCGGCGGCGGTAACGGCACCGCGGGCGTCGCCGCCTCCTCTGCGGCGGGGGCGGCGGTCGCCAACCCGGTGATTATTGCCCAGATCAACCCGGCCTTTGAACCGGTGGCCGCTTCGGCAACGGCGCTGGTCGCCGCCAGCGTAATCGTCACGGCGATTCTGGTGCCGATTATCACCGCCCTTTACGCCCGCCGCTTCAGCAGACCGGCGGAGCAGGTCTGCGCGGATCGGCAGCCGACGGCATAATCGACTGATGTAAAACGCCGCTGCTCCTCTGTTCACCAAAGGGGCAGCGGCATATTTTTCCCTCTTCCTCACCTGCCCCACTTTTCACACCCCGCGCCGTAGCCCCGACAACGCCAGGGTTTTTGTGTATAATTGCCGCCTTTTTCGGCACTCTGCCGCCGTTTGGGCGCTTTTGCCCCGCTGACTTTCTGAGGAAAATAACATGTCACTCCCCCACTGCCCGCAATGCAATTCCGAATACACTTATGAAGATAACGGCATGTATATCTGCCCGGAATGCGCTCACGAATGGAACGACGCCGAGCCGGCGCAGGAGAGCGATGAGCTGATTGTAAAGGATGCCAACGGCAACCTGCTGGCGGACGGCGACAGCGTCACCGTCATTAAGGATCTGAAGGTAAAGGGCAGCTCTTCAATGCTGAAGATCGGCACTAAGGTGAAAAATATTCGCCTCGTCGAAGGCGATCACAACATTGACTGCAAAATCGACGGTTTTGGCCCGATGAAGCTGAAATCGGAGTTTGTGAAAAAGAGCTAATTTTCGCGACCGGCACCCGCGGCCGCTTTCTGCCGACGGGTGCCATGAACGGCGTCTTTTAATCGGGCGTGGCGTCGACGATCGCCGGCGATTAAGCGCCTAATGCTTCTCTCATCAATTCCTGTCTACACTTAACGGGCTTCTCTTATTCTGAGGTTAAGAACATGCCGTTAAATCCCTATCTCTCTTTCGCCGGCAACTGTGCTGATGCCATCGCCTATTATCAGCAAAATCTGGATGCCGCGCTGCTCTACAAAATCAGCTTTGGTGAGGTGCAGGGGAGCGGTGAGGAGGCGTCTGCGGCACCGTTTCCCGACGACGCCGTGGCCCATGCCAGCCTGCGCATCGCGGGCAGCGAAATTATGATGAGCGACGCCCTGCCCTCGGGCAGCGCCCGCTACTCCGGCTTCACGCTGATCCTCGACGCTCAGGACGCCAGCGAAGGAAAACGCTGGTTTGACAACCTTGCCGCCCAGGGAACAATTGAGATGGCGTGGCAGGAGAGCTTCTGGGCGTACGGCTACGGCAAAGTCATCGACCGCTACGGCGTACCGTGGCTGGTCAGCGCGACCCGGCCGACCGAAGGTTCGCGCTGAAGCCGCCGCGTCGGCGGACGGAGAAAACGGCCTGCCGACACAAAGGCCGCCGTTCACTAAAGCGGCGCACGCCCTGACGGAACGCCAGGCGTGCCCTCTGTTCAGCCACTACAGGCCATAGCGCGCAATAATCTGCCGATGCCGCTGCTCATCCAGGCCAGCCTTAACCGCAACGCCGAGCCTGTGAACCGGATGCGGCCAGTCGCCCGTCAGCCTGGAGAGCATGGCGTCCACTTCCTGAGGCAACATCGACAGCGGGGTGGCGAGGTTAAAATAGACGCCCGGCAGCGGTTTATCGTCCTGTTCGCGGTCGAAGACCTGATAGTCCTCCCCGCTGTTCACCCAGACCTTTCCCCCCGTTCGCGCACGCTATCGGCAAACTGGTTGAACAGCGCTTCGCCGGGATGCACGCCATCAATAAACCATGACGGGGCGTAGCCGCCCTCCGCCAGGATTTCGACGCTGTCGTACAGCCCAATAAAGTATTCGCGCCCGGCCTCATCCTCGGGCGGCGTATTCAGCAGCGCCACGTCGAACACCACCGTATCGTTCAGATGCTGGGGATGCTTATGCCATCCCGGCTGAATCACACTGGCCGTCGCCGGCCCGGTACGCTGCGCCAGGTAGTAAACATCGTCATGGTCTTCCTTAAAGCGCAGCCTGGCCCGCTCTTCAAGCCAGCCGTACAGCGCCTCTGCCGGGACCGGCAGCGGTGCCTCCTGCGCCTTCCCGGCAAGCTCCCGCTCAAGTTCGGCCAGCGCCACGTCGGCCCCGCAGGGTTTACGCAGATGCGGCAGGCAGGTTTTCGCCTGGGCGAGCGCCCGGCGGGCGGTCCAGGTCGCGCCGCGCGCTATCGCCAGTCGAATATGAATAAGCGCCGTATCTATGGCCGCCCGCCAGGCCTGCGCGGCCATATGCCGCTCCAGAATCTGCTGCAGCGAGCCACCCGTCTGCCACGTGTTATACGTCAAATCGTAGTGGCAGAATTTTTCAATAATTCTCACCCAGCGCACAACGCCGCGTAACTGCAGCTGGCTCCAGTGAATCAGGCTGTCGCTGGCCTCTTTTATCTTTCCCATACAGGCAAAAGCCTCTGCCCTGATCATCAGCCGCGTCTGGCGCGTCTGCTCGCAGCAGCCCTGTAACTCTTCCTCCTCGCAGAGGTTCGCCAGCACCGACAACGCCTCATCATAGCGACCCAGAACAATCAGGGCTTCCGCTTCATTTTCCTCCAGGCTGGTGACATCGTTTTCCCCGGCGTCGCGTACCTTCTGAATCTGTCCTCTGATGTAATCCAGCGCCTGCTGGTTTTCACCCTTATGGAGCATGGCGCAAAACTGCTCGTCGGAGAGGCACTGAAAGCCGTAATCAGTGCGGGCGGTTGATCTGCAACGCGATCGTTTATTACAACTCAGCGATCCTGTCGCGATTACAGGAACGGCTGGAAGCAGAAGGTAACAAGGACATTGAGGCTTTAACCCGGATATCGCCGGTGGCCTGGCAACATATCTTGCTGAACGGGCATTATACTTTCCAGAGCAGCAATGAAACTATTGACCTGGATGCACTGGTTGCCGGGCTGAAACTAAGGTAACGGAAATTTCGGTGGTTCCGGCGTAGAACCCCATTTTATGAAAACCGCCACTCCATTCCCGGGAAGAAAGCATGGCCTGGCAAAAGTATAGAGGTATTAGACGCAGCTATTTAGGCTGCATCCAGCACTTTATCAACGATTACGTGATTAAGGGGCTCCGCCTAATACAGATTATTAAACTTTGATGGTCAGTTCAAAGAGGAGCTGTCATCATTAGTTGGTTTTATCCACTTCATATTCAGATATTTTTTCTTCTCATCCGGAATTTTATTTTCAAGAGTAATTTGATCTATATTATTGAATTTTTGTTGCTTTACATCCTTTCCATCAACGTATTTGTTGCTTGAGAAAACAGAAAAGAGGTTGTCACTAACGATATCCCTAACAGGTTTTGAACTGGCGCTTATTCTTGGAATTTCTTTATCACTTGCAGAAAATACATTACCAAACACGATAAAATCAATAACTTTGATAGATTTATTGGGGTCCTTAACGTCCTCGTAATAATTAATCACCCCCTCACTGATGAAATTATTCAAAACATAGGTGTTTTTTAAAAATAAGCTTGTACTATTATCATAAGCTCTTCCGTTAAATGATGTGCCATCAAGATAATTAGCAGAAAAAATCAAATTCTGAGCATTTCTTATTTTTACCTGCCCGTGCGCATCCGACGGCCAACCTGAAAAATAGTTCTGATATATGTCGACATTGTTATATTGTTTTATATAAATAATATGATCTCTTTCTATATCATCTTTTTGTGTCTCCGGATTATATAAATACTGCAAAGTGTTTCCGCAGAAGAAATTCATTGAAAACACTGAATTAATTAGCATGTCAGTAGCATACCAGGCAGATACAAAGTATCCTTCATCATCACTTATACCTAAGCTTTCTTTATTTTTCTTCAGCAAGTTGAGCATTTTTTGTGTCTCAAGCGAAAGATATGCAGAGGCTTTTTCAGCATTACTGAGGGAACCCAGAAAATTACCGATAATTTTTGTCTCATGACATTTGTAAGTATTAATTGCTTTTCCGGGGTATTCCCTCCCCCTCATAAAAATATTCCCTGTTATTTCATAGGATGAATGCCAAACTTCAATCTGAGAATTCAGCTCTCTCTGTTCATTAGGATTAGATACAGTTGGTGTTTTGCTTTTTATAAACGCATTACTTCTTATTCTGATGTTCTTTTTTTTTGCCCCTGAAAATCTAACCACTATATTATCAAATACGATAAAACGTATTCTGACAAAATCAACTGAAATATTCTGCGATATTTCACCGATTGAAACAGCCTTAGCATTATTAGAATAAAAAACAACCGGTTTATTTTCACGTACACAACGGCTTAAATCAGCTGTCAGAAAAGTATGGCTGGGGATAACTATATCACCATCAAAACGATATCTTCCAGGGGGCACTGTTAACTCAATATTCTCATTGCCAGGTACTGAAATAATCTCTAAACAATCATTGAGTTTCCTGGTGCAATCTTGACCAGTGTCTGGAAATATACCGAAATTTTCGATACTTTTTTTTAAGAACTTCATTTTTAACTCTCCTTAACTCATCATTATTTGATTTGTAATTATATCAAATGATAGAACGATTAAAGAATTACCATGCTCATCGATTTTTTTGTCGATCGTTAAATTAAATAGTTCACTAAAGTTGATATCTATTCCATTATCATACATTAACTCCATAAATGCCTCGCTATACATACAGAGTGCTTTATACATGGAGAATAATAAAGGATGGGGGTTCATTTTTCCTGATAATACCTGAGCACTATAAGCTGGATTCGACAGTACATTAGTCCCAGGGTATTTTATATCATCGAGGGCAGATCCGAGAAGAGTGTTCAAGTTTCTAAACGTGTCCTGGGTAATAAATTTCCTCTGAAAAACTATCATCGCCGCTTCAATTGGGTTGCCAATTCCTAAGTAGGTGGCTATTTCATCATAAGAAATATTTTTATTAACCTTTGCCTCTAATACAGCTTTAGTGAAATCGGAGAAGGATTTTTCCTCGTACGTCGGTGTGAAGTTATTTTCCGCCATAACACGACAGTTTAAAGTGACGCGAGGAGTGTTATTTTCAAATGTTAGGGTGTTTTGAACATACCCACTTAAAAAATTTCCATTCACGGCACCAAAAATCTCTACTAACAAATCTGATATAGCAATGTCATACAACATAAAATACTGTATCAAATGCATGGTAAAATCACTTCTTAGCCGTAAATTTTCGAGGTTGCGCTTTTTGACTGTTTTAAGAAAATGAATTTCAGTGAGATCATTACTAATATTTAGCACAGCAGTTAGTTTATTATATATATCCTGAGACATTTCCTTACGGCTCATACACATCATTACCGTATCCAGGGCACTATAACCAACTGCCGCTCCAAGTTGATCCCATGTAAGTCCCTTGTTTATCTTTGACCACTTTATATAGTTGAAATAAATATCATTATTATCCATTTGTATATCCTCAAAGAGTTTTAGATTTAAATAACACGTCTGCAATTTTACATATACAGTAATATCAGTTTAGCCGGGTTTTAAAAAAAGGATGTGACCTGCCCCCAAGATTAGATACAACCTTCAGTTAGTAATGTCGGTTGTTTGTCCCTGCCCCCGAACATGGCCCAGCTTGAAGATATCCAGTTGCCCGATACAGGTATCGAGCAGACTGAACATATTTCGCTCTCCCAATACACTACTGCCATACAGCTTCTCGCTGATAATTTTTGAGAGACTGTCCATCGCCTCCCGGTCAAGAAGCGTATTTTCGAAACAGTTCACAAGAATAGAGATGTCGGGCAGGTGTATACCGTAATTTTCGTAGGTTTTGAGGCGGAAAGCATATGCAGGGAACCGCGAATAAACTCGCGAACATCGGGAAGTATGGGTTTCACAACTCCCATGACACGGCCGGTTGACGCAAGTATGGAAAGCTCAGTCATCACCCCGGTGGCACCTTTGGAGTCGAGAATAATTGCCCCGTAGCGGTTAAACGCTGGATGCTGAAGAATATTCCTTAAACGGATATGACCGTCTGCCGCGTGCAGCATAGCTGTCGGCAGAAGTTCGTCTGGATCGTTTGAGTAAATAAGGTCCAGATTATCTATTGAGGTCTGAGAAATAGCCTGAATTGGGTCGGGGAGCGTCTGCATGAGAAGCTCATACAATCCAAACGGCGCTTCTTTATTAAGAGCGAAAATGCTGCTGGCCGTCGGCTGAGTCCAGTCTGCATCAATAAGAAGTAACTTCACACCAGCATCGGCAAGAAAACCAGCGAGGTAGGCAGCGAAAGTCGATTTACCTTCACCGCCTTTTGGGGAAATAACGGGTAAAATTTCCATAATTTTTACGTTCGCTCATGTAACGTACAAACACTCTTTNAGGATGTCTCTCATTAATCCCCGGAAGCTTACTGGAGTAAGTGACTGGGGTGAGCGACAAATCTGCCCGGAGCAGATTTGAACGCCGCGCAGCGGCGGCCCGTCAGGGCGAGTCTCATTGGATGAGACGAGTAACCCGAAGCCAACGCACATGCAATCTGAAGTATGACGGTTATACATCCGATTAACACCTGCGAAGGAATTGAATATCCTCGTCTTAGCAACCCGCAGCTGGCGAGACGCGGCATGGAAGAGTATCAGTTAACCGATGAATGTCCTTTTCATATGCAGTCGTAATCAATGGCGAAGCCCTACGGCGGAACAGCTGTTCCGCCGTTATTCGTCCCTCGCGGTGCGTTCCGCAGGCACCAGCCGGAATGCGAAGAAAAAGGTGACGCCGGATCTGCTGCACTGGGCCGACGTTATCTGCGTGATGGAGCAGAAACATAAGGACCGGCTAATGGCCGGGTATCGCCGTATTATTGAAAACAAGCCACTGCACGTGCTCCATATCTCCGACAACTACCGTTACGGCGATCCCGCGCTAATCGCGCTGCTGGAGGAGCTGGTGCCGTCAGCGCTGGGAATCGGGTGAGATTGCGCAACGGTCTTGCGACGGCGCGTCCGGCCACCCTGCGCTTCGTCGCGCCACCGATGCGGAATCTCTCCCCTGACTTGCCGCTTCACACCCTTCGTCACGTCAAAATTGACGACAGCCTGTTTTTCGTCAGGGTTTTGTCCAAAAAAGCGCCGTAATATCAGGGCAAAGCCCCTAATTAAAATGTGGCATAAAAGATGCATACTCAGTGCGACAGCGCGTATGCGCGATTTGATTAACTGGAGCAAGACCGATGAAAAAAGTCGTCACGGTTTGCCCGTATTGCGCCTCAGGTTGCAAGATAAACCTGGTGGTCGATAACGGCAAAATCGTCCGGGCAGAGGCGGCGCAGGGGAAAACCAACCAGGGAACCCTGTGCCTGAAGGGCTACTACGGCTGGG
>NZ_WMJZ01000053.1 GCF_009711095.1 Intestinirhabdus alba | reverse complement strand
CGACTGGATTAATGACTGGTACGATCCGAATTATTACGGAAATTCTCCTGCTAAGGATCCCCAAGGGCCAGAAAAACCGGAATATAAAGATTATGAAGGGAATTATACAAAGGTAATACGTGGTGCAGATTTTTCCGGTCCTTTTAAGGGATTAACAGTTGCCAGATATAATAGCAAGCCAGATACAGAGGTCACGGGTGATAAAACAGTTCGTTGCGTGGTCAATAGCCTGCAACCAATAAAATAAGGGTGTGTATTTTGATGCCAAAGCACTTTTTGTTGCTGGTCCCGTTACTGCTGACGGCCTGTGATAATAATAGCGTGGCAAAGCCAACGGTGGAGGCTGGAGAGAGTCAGCAGCACCGCGCCGGGCTGCAGAATTTGATTCGCCAGGTCAAAAATAATCTGGTATTTGTGGAGGGTGGAGAATTTCTGATGGGGGACTTCGGCAGGGAATACGGTCCGGAGAAGATTCAGCTTGACACGGAAAAGGACAGTAAGCCGCTGCATAAGGTCACCCTGAGCAGCTACTCCATCAGCAAGTTTAAAACCACCAATCAGGAATATCAGCTTTACCTGAAGCTTAATAAGCTACAGCTAAAAGCAACAAATAATTCACTTCGTCAAGAATACTTTGATGCACTTAATAAACTGCCTGATACACCGGCACATATGGACTGGTACGATGCGGAAAAATACTGCGCCTGGCTGGGCAAGGTCAGCGGCCTGCCGTTTGCCCTGCCTACCGAAGCGCAGTGGGAGTATGCGGCCCGCAGTCGCGGGCAATTCTTTATTGTGGGGACCAACAGCGGTGTGCTGGAGATGAATGGTATCCAACGTGGAATTAATATTTCCGGTTCGCTGGATCGTAAGAACTTTGCAAAAAAGTTTGGATTAACAACCGGAACAATGACTACATTACCGGTAGACAGTTATCCGCCTAATCCGCTCGGAATTTACGATATGGCGGGTAATGGTTATGAGTGGGTTAATGATTGGTATGATCCAGATTATTACAAAAACTCTCCTTCCGAAAATCCTAAAGGGCCGTATAAACCTATTCACAAAGATTATAAAGATAATTATACTAAAGTATTACGTGGGGCTGGTTTTTCGGGGCCTTTTAATGGATTGACGATTGCCAGATTTAAACAAAATCCGGGCACGGAAATTATTATTGATAAAACAGTTCGTTGTGTAGTTAACAGCCCGCAGCCGGTAAAACAGGGGCGCGAGTAATGATACGCCAAAGCGTTTATCTGCTGCTGGCCCCGCTATTGCTGACGGCCTGTGATAATAATAGCGCGGCAAAGCCAACGGCAGAGATTAAAGAAAGTCAGCAGCACCGCGCCGGGCTGCAGAATTTGATTCGCCAGGTCAAAAATAATCTGGTATTTGTGGAGGGCGGAGAATTTCTGATGGGGGACTTCGGCAGGGAATACGGTCCGGAGAAGATGCAGCTGAATACTGAAAAGGACAGTAAGCCACTGCATAAGGTCACCCTGAGCAGCTACTCCATCAGCAAGTTTAAAACCACCAATCAGGAATATCAGCTTTACCTGAAGCTTAATAATCTTCAGTTAAAGAAGGAGGATAATTCACTGAGTCAGGAGCTGGCAGATGCGCTGAATACACTGCCTGATACCCCCGCGCATATGGACTGGTACGATGCGGAGAAATACTGCGCCTGGCTGGGCAAGGTCAGCGGTCTGCCGTTTGCCCTGCCTACCGAAGCGCAGTGGGAATATGCGGCCCGCAGTCGCGGGCAATTCTTTATTGTGGGGACCAACAGCGGCGTGCTGGAGATGAAAAATGTGAATCGCGGCATTAATATTTCCGGAGGGTTAGATCGTGAGGATTTTGCCATAAAGATGAGATTAAAGAGTGGGACGATGACTGCAATGCCGGTCGATCGCTATCCGCCTAATCCACTGGGTATTTACGATATGGCGGGTAATGGTTATGACTGGATTAATGACTGGTACGATCCGGATTATTATAAAAATTCTCCTGCTAAGGATCCCCAAGGGCCAGAAAAACCGGAATATAAAGATTATGAAGGGAATTATACAAAGGTAATGCGCGGCGCAAGAACCTCCGGCCCTTTTAAAGGGCTGACCGTTGCCCGTTTTAAGCGTAGTCCGGATACTAAAACTATCAGCGATACTACGGTTCGTTGCGTCGTTAACAGCCCGCAGCCGGTAAAACAGGGGCGCGAGTTATGATACGCCAAAGCGTTTATCTGCTGCTGGCCCCGCTACTGCTGAGCAACTGTGATATTACCTCCTGACGAGAGGATAATTTACGTATTCGTTGATGTTTTAATAAGTAAAGTGATTGTCGATTTTAATCAGGTTCCTGAATGTGTTTTTACTCAGTTTATTCTTATCGAGAAGTGGGGCGAAGGAAATAAGAGGATATTATCAAATACCATGATATGTTTACACCCTAAATAATTCTGGTTGCCTGTGCGTTGGTTTTATTTGAACCTGGGCCTCACCCCTTCGAAGCCAGCTCAGGGGCTGTTCAAAACGCGCTGCGTTTTGTCATGCAACTCGAATTATTTAGGGTATAGATCCTGACAAGGAAAGAAGTCCGGCATCAAGTATGGCCAGTAAGAGAATCAGAAGCGGGATTTCTATCGATTATTATAATTGAGAGAAGAGGGTGGATTATGCTCGGAGTTATTCGTATTGGTGATGCGACATCGAGTGGTGGAAAAGTTTTACAAGGTAGCAGCGGTGTACAATTTCAGGGGAAAGCCGTATCTTGCGTTGGTGATAAAGTATTATGCACCGCCCATGGAATAACCTCTGTTGCTGAAGGCGATACAGGCTCCAAAATTAATGGGAAAGCTATTGCTCTCCATGGCCATCGCTGTGGATGCGGTTGTATTTTGATTACCTCTCTGCCCGTGGCCGGGAAGCGCTGATTATGCCTGTGGAACTAAAAAATATACCCGAAAGAATTAAAACGCCTGAACCACCGATAGTATTACGATGGCTGATTATCATTATATTGGTTACGGTGGTGGGGGCGGCGCTGGCGCTTTTTCTGTGGCCTGAGGGAATATCCACGCATTCTGCCTGGTTCTGGTTCTCTGTCATTGCCGTGCCGTTTTCTGTGGGATCGGCCTGTTATGCTTTTCGGCTACTGATATATGAAAACGAACGCGAACGGGTGAATCACTGGAATCGTCTTCATCAGGAGCAGTACGACATACAGGTAGCAAAAGGGCAGCGTTGTGCCGGTTTACTGGGTAAAGCGTATATTACGCCTGGTGCCTGTAATAAGCTGGCTTCTGCTCTGCTAACTTATGGTAGTCAGTTACAGTCAACCTATTTTGCCCCGCTTCGGCGTACGTTTACAACTGCCCGGCTTGAACCTTCAGCCTCTCATTTCTCGAAAGAAAGCTACAGCCTGAGGTTGGCCCGTTACCTGGCTCAGCTCCTCTCTGTACTGGAACCTGATTTATCGGCGCTTGCGGGTGACAGGCTGTCTGTTCGTCTCCGCCATGATGGGATGCTGGATGATGCCCATATCAGGCAAATCTGGCAGGAGATATTTCCCTCACTGTATACCGTGGATGATCTTGCGGTTGGGGAAGAAGGCGATGGCATGATGTGGCTGGATTCCTGGCTCGATCGGCGGGAAGCAATGCTGATGCTTTCAGTTGAAATTAATCTGTTCACGGAGCCGCGGGATTATCAATCTGAATCGGTATCGGCGTTATTACTGGCCTCGCCGGAGTGGCTTTCTCAACATGTAGTTCAGCCTGAAGCGGTTATTCACCGCCCCGTTGTCGCCACGGAGGAGATCTGTACTCTACAGGATATGCTGCGTTGGGGAAAATTGTCTATTGGTGAGGCATATACTCTGTGGCAGGAGCAGGTCGATAAAAATGCGCTGACGCGATTACTCCAGCAGGCGGAAAGCATAGGCTATGCGCCGGGGCAGAGCGAAAAATATATTCTGGATGATCTATTTGGTAACGCCGGGGCCGCGCACGGAAATATTGCATTGCTCTGTGCCTGTGAGTATGCCGTTACATCAGGTAAGCCACAGTGGGTGATGATAAGCGATAAAACAACGCATCAGACCATTGTGCGTCAGGCAGAATGTTGAAGGAACGCGACATGATAAAAAGAAAACGGACAGGTATCTGGATTATGGTTGCGCTTATTATTCTGGTGAGCGCCGGATTCATATGGCTGGATAATCCTGTTGTGCGGCTTGTCGGGCAAGAGGAAAAATTACGGATATCGCTTGTTATTGTCGCTATTTGTCTGGGGATACTGCTTTTTGATGAGCTGCTTGTACGCTTATGGGAATGGCTGGTTTCCTTACGCTTTGTTCAGCAATTAAAAATGCGGGCCGGGGTAAAACCAGAACAACTGGAGCATGAACAGCATAAATGCGCGAGCGGTGAAAACGTTAAAGAGATCCGCTGCTATCTTCGTCAACGTTATGGTCGCCGCTGGGCCACAAAAATCCGTATTCTGGTGCTCACTGGTACGGTTAGCGAGGTGGAACAGCTCACTCCCGGCCTCACCAGCCAGCTCTGGCAGGAAGATAAGGGAACACTGCTGTTGTGGGGCGGCGATCTTAATGCTCCGGCAGAGACCGAGTGGCTGAAAGCCCTGCGCAAGCTGCGCTATCGTCCGGCGGATGGTCTGGTGTGGGTGACCTCCGCATTTGACCGGCTGTCTGCTCCCGGTCTGCCGACGCCATCCTCTGCGCCTTCCGACAGCGCGATGGATACCCTGGCTTATGCTATCAGCCAGCGTATGGCTGAGTCTGGCTGGCGGCTGCCGCTCTATCTCTGGTCGTTGCATCCTCGCGCCGCTCAATCTGCCAGGCAAATAGCTCAGGCCGCAGGCTGCTTGCTGCCTGCCGGTTGTAGTGCGGAAGGCCTGGCACAGCAGCTTCAGATGCTCTCTGCACAACTGATTGACCAGGGTATTCTGCAGATCTGCGATTCAACGCAGCATAACTTTTTGCTGACCCTGGCTGACCAGCTTATTCGTGAGCCAGAAAGCCTGTCGCGACCGCTGTCGATAATGCTTAATTCGTATCGTCCCCTACCGCTGGCGGGTATTGTCTTTAGTTCATTATCGACAGAGGTCGGGCGCAGCGTCAGGCATTGCTGGAGCATGGATAAACGCTGGGAGGTACTACCAGAATCGGTTTGTTCGTTGCCCGCCGCTTTGCGCCCCAGACCGCTCGGTATTCGCTGGCAAAAGATAACGGCATTTGCGCTGGCTTCGCTGATGACATTGTGGGGCGCATGGATGCTGGTCTCCTTCATCGGCAACCGCAGCCTGATTAGCCAGGCGCAGCAGCAGATTATGCTCGCCGCGCAGCAAAAGCAGCCGCTGGCCGGGCGTCTGCAGGCGCTTCTGGCGCTACAGAAAACCCTGGATCGGCTGCAGTATCATAGCGGACATGGCGTGCCCTGGCGCTACCGGGCCGGACTTAGTCAGAATGCGGCGCTGTTGGCCGTCCTGTGGTCGCGCTATGCCGAAAGCGCGCAGCCGCTGCTGCGCGATGCCGCCGCCGCCCGGCTTCAGCAGCAACTGTCCGGATTTGCGGCGCTTCCGCCGGGCAGTCCGCTGCGCGAACAGATGGCGAGCGCCACCAGGGAGAGGCTGAAACGCTATCTGATGCTGGCCCGCCCTGAGCGCATGGACGCCGCCTGGTTCAGTCGTTCGCTGTTACAGGATTGGCCGCAGCGTGCGGGGATATCAGAGAGCGAGTGGCAGGGCGTGGCCCCGACGCTGCTCACCTTCTATGCCGCCAGCCTGCGGGCGCATCCGCAGTGGCGATGGCCCGTTGATGAACATCTGCTCAGTCAGTCCCGCGCTCTGCTGGTTCGTCTGGAAGGGGCGCGTAACAGCGAATCTTCCCTCTATCAGAAGATGCTCGCCGAAGTGGCGCATCTGTATATGGATATGCGGCTGGAGGATATGACCGGTGATACGGACGCCTCGCGGCTGTTTACCGCCACCGATGCGGTGCCGGGCATGTTTACCCGCCAGGCCTGGGAACAGGCGGTACGGCCAGCCATCAAAAAGGTGATAAAAGAGCGACGTGAAGAGCTGGACTGGGTGCTGACGGACAGCACGCAAAAACCACGGCAGGACGTCTCCCCCGACGCGCTGGAAAAACGTCTGACGGAGCGTTATTTTGCCGATTTCGGCGGCGCATGGCTGGCGTTTCTGAATGGTCTGCGCTGGGTACGCGCGACCACCCTGTCCGACGCTATCGACCAGTTAACCCTGATGGCCGATGTGCGCCAGTCGCCGCTGGTAGCGCTGATGAATACCCTGAATGTGCAGGGGCGTACCGGAGAGGCGCGGGAAGCCGTCGCCGACTCGCTGGTCAAATCAGCAAAGGAGCTTCTGAACGGGAATGAGAAAGAGGCCATCGAACGGCGCACCGGCGCTCAGGGGCCGCTGGACAGCACCTTCGGGCCGGTGCTGGCGCTGATGGATAAAAACAGTGCCGGGGGGCAGGCCCAGAGCCTCCAGGCATACCTGACCCGGATCACCCAGGTGCGCCTGCGTCTGCAACAGGCGAGCAACGCCGCCGATCCGCAGGCCATGACCCAGGCGCTGGCTCAGAGCGTGTTTCAGGGCAAAGCGGTGGATCTGACGGAAATTCGCGATTACGGCAGCCTGATAGCCGCGGGGCTGGGGCAAGAGTGGAGTGGATTTGGTCGTACGGTATTTGTTGAACCTATGGAGCAGGCCTGGCAACAGGTGTTGGCTCCCGCGGCAGACAGCCTTAACGCCAGCTGGCAGCAGGCGGTGGTCAACGACTGGAACAGCGCCTTCGGCGGCCGCTATCCCTTCAGTAACACCAGCAGCGAAGTTTCGCTACCGCTGCTGGCAAAATACCTTAATACCGATTCCGGACGTATCGCGCAGTTTCTGCAGACCCGGCTGAGAGGCGTGCTGCGCAGGGAGGGCAGTCATTGGGTTCCGGACGCTATTAACGCTCAGGGGTTGACCTTTAACCCATCCTTTCTGGCCGCGGTGAACACCCTGAGCCATATCTCGGATGTGGTGTTTATCAACGGTGAGGCCGGGCTGCACTTTGAGCTGCGTCCGGGAACGGCTGCAGGGGTAATGCAGAGCAACCTGGTCATTGACGGCCAGAAGCTTATCTACGTTAACCAGATGCCGACATGGACGCGCTTTTCCTGGCCTGCTGATACCGTAGCGCCGGGGGCGAGCTTAAGCTGGATAAGCACCCAGGCGGGTACACGTCAGTACGCGGATATGCCCGGAGCGTGGGGATGGATACGGCTGCTGGAGCGGGCTTCCGTTACGGATTATCCGGGAGCCGGCAGCAGCTATAGCCTGCGCTGGAAGGCGCAGGATGGGCGTAACCTGAACTACACCCTGCGCACTGAAGCCGGGGAGGGGCCGCTGGTGCTGCTGAAGTTACGTCGATTCCGACTGCCGGAAACGATCTTTAGCGTGGAAGCCGTGGCGCGGGACCCGGCGACCGGGCGGTGATGTCAAAGAATTCGGCAGGCGGATTTGTCAGTGCCGCAGTTTTTTGGCAGACCCGGTATATATACCCTAAATAATTCGAGTTGCAGGACAAAACGCAGCGCGTTTTGAACAGCCCCGGGGCTGGCCCCGAAGGGGTGAGGCCCCAGGGCCGAATAAAGCCAACGTACAGGCAACCTGAAGTATGGCGGGTATAAGGGGGATTTATTGAGATCGACTGGTGTCAGAAGAGGAGTGTATGGCGTCCCCTGCAGGAATCGAACCTACAACTAGCCCTTAGGAGGGGCTCGTTATATCCATTTAACTAAGGGGACAACGCGGCACGAGTATAACGTCTTTTGTAAGTTGACGTAAGCCCGCCGCCGCCTGACTGCTCAAACCGTCGCCATTCAGCGTGATTTGCCGCCGTTTTCAGCCTCTTGCCGCGCCTCTTCTTTACGCTTAGCGCTCATGTCGTTGCGGATCTGCGCATGGCTCATCAGCGCGAAGATAAAGGTGCCGCCGCAGATATTTCCGGCCAGCGTCGGCAGGGCGAACGGCCAGATAAACTCGCTCCAGTGCAGCGTGCCGTTAAACACCAGATAGAGAATTTCAACCGAACCGACGACGATGTGCGTGGTGTCGCCCAGCGCGATAAGCCAGGTCATCAGGACGATGACCACGATTTTGGCCGCGCCTGCGGCAGGAAACATCCAGACCATCGTGGCGATCAGCCAGCCGGAAATAATAGCGTTGGCGAACATCTCTCCGGGGCTGTTCTTCATTACGTCCATCCCAATCGTCACAAAGGCGTCGCGGGTCTCCTCGTTAAAGATGGGCATAGTTTCAAAGGCCCATGCGGCCACCCCGGTGCCGATAAGGTTACCCAGCAGCACCACGCCCCACAGGCGCATCAGCAGGACGATATTTCCCGGCGTCGGATTTTGCATCACCGGCAGCACGGCGGTGACGGTATTCTCCGTAAACAGCTGCTGGCGGGCCATAATGACGATAATAAAGCCGAAGGTATAGCCAAGATTTTCCAGTAAAAAACCGCCGGGCACCTGCTCCAGCTCGACGTGAAAAATCCCCTTTGCCAGTAGCGAAGCGCCCATCGACAGGCCGGCGGCAATCGCCGACCACAGCAGGGCCATTGCGTCGCGCTCCAGCTCTTTCTCGCCGTCCTGACGAATATGTTCATGAGTGGCCATCGCCCGGGAGGGAAGCCGCTCCTCATCAACCTCTATCTTTTTACCGCGCTGCTTTTCTTCGCTCTCAACCTCCAGCTCGTCGTTATGCCGGGAAGTTTGATTGTTTTCGGGAGTGGCCATACTGCGTCTCAGAAGTCCATAGTTGTCTCTTAAGCGTAGCGGCTTTTAGCGGATATACCCGTCATACTTCAGGTTGCCTGTGCGTTGGCTTTATTCGGCCCTGGGGCCTCACCCCTTCGGGGCCAGCCCCGGGGCTGTTCAAAACGCGCTGCGTTTTGTCCTGCAACTCGAATTATTTAGGGTATAAACAGGCTCGCTTAGACTGAAAAAGCAAAAACGATCGCGCGCGTTTAACGTTGAGTGGGTAAAATCAAGCGGTACGGTTACGCCGTCGCCGGGCTATTATTTCATCACCGGTTTCCGGCATATAGACAACGTTTGGCGTGCTGTTACAATCGCTAACGCCTGAACGGGCGGAAATTAACGTTTCGTCATCAATGGCAATCAGCGATGGCCATGTTCAACAGGGAGATAACTATGAAGCTTCGCCTGTCGGCGCTTGCGCTGGGAACCACACTGCTGGTGGGGTGTGCGAGTTCCGGCACAGATCAGCAGGGGCGCGCGGACCCGCTCGAAGGGTTTAACCGTACCATGTACAACTTCAACTTCAACGTGTTGGACCCGTATGTTGTCCGGCCGGTGGCCGTTGCCTGGCGCGACTATGTTCCGCAGCCGGCACGCAATGGGCTAAGCAACTTTACCGGAAACCTTGAAGAGCCTGCCGCGATGGTCAATGGTTTTCTGCGGGGCGATCCCTATGAAGGAATGAGGCACTTTACCCGCTTTTTCCTGAACACGATTTTAGGGATGGGGGGCTTTATCGACGTGGCGGGCATGGCTAATCCAAAGCTACAGCGCGTTGAGCCGCAGCGCTTTGGCAGCACGCTGGGGTACTACGGCGTGGGCTACGGGCCTTACGTTCAGCTTCCGTTCTACGGCAGCTTCACCCTGCGCGAAGATGTGGGCGACGTAGCCGATACCCTCTATCCGGTGCTTTCCTGGCTCACCTGGCCGCTGTCGATTGGCAAATGGACCGTCGAAGGCATTGAAAACCGCGCCCAGCTGCTCGACTCCGATGGCCTGCTGCGCCAGTCCTCCGATCCGTATATTATGGTGCGTGAAGCCTACTTCCAGCGCCACGACTTTATCGCAGAAGGCGGTAAGCTTAAGCCGCAGGAAAACCCGAATGCCCAGGCGATACAGGATGATTTACAGGACATCGACGCCGAATAAAGCGGGAAAATAAAAAAGGTGAGCCAAAACGCTCACCTTTTTTTACGCCTGCTGAAAATCAGAACCGGTAGTTAAAGTTGGTGCCGAACAGCCAGGCTTTACCTTCGGACGCAAACTGGTAAGGGCCTTCGTTAATTTTAACGCTCTGGCCGTGCATATAAGAAACGCCGACGTCGACCGAGGCATCTTTATTGAAGGCGTAGGTGGTGCCAGCGCTCAGCCAGAAGCGATCCTGATCCGGGATGGAAATCGAGCGGTTCCGGGAGGGGACCGGGCTGTCATCAAAGGCGACGCCGGTGCGGAAGGTCCAGTTATCGTCGTAATAGTAGGTCGTACCCAGCGCAATGCGCCAGGCGTCCTTGAACCCTTCATGCTTCTCAAACAGCGTGTCGCCGCGGGTTGAGGTGGCCTTCAGCTGCTGGAACTGGCTCCAGCTGGTATAGGCCAGGCTGTAGTGAACGGCCCACTGCGGTGCCACGCGGTTATAGCCGGAAACCTCCCACATCTCGGGCAGGTTAAGGGTCAGATAGCCGGGCTGGGTCGCGCCGCCGGTGGCGGTTGGCACCGGCAGGCCCATGCCGTTGACGAAGGTCGGCAGATCGCTACTGTAGTTGCCTTTAAAGTCGATCTTCACTTCGGAACGATAGGTCAGGGCGTAGCGGTTATTCTTATCTAATTCATACAGCACCCCGGCGTTCCAGCCGAAGCCCCACTGGTTGCCGTTCAGGTGGGCGATTTTGGTATCGGCGGGGATGCCGTTGGCCGTGGCCGCCAACTGCTGCCCCTGGGGCGTCCGCCCGGCCGGAGACTGCATAATTTGCCCTGCAATCAGCTGACCCAGGTCGCCGGCAAAGCGCTCAATCTTGGCGCGCGCATAAACGGCGTCAAAGCCAAGGCCCAGGCTCCAGGCTTCGTTTAAGCGCCAGGCACCGCTTAAGTTCAGGTTCATGGTCTCAAGGTCGGTGGTGCCGCCGACCGAGCCGCCTGCGTAGGTGTCATTAAACTCCGTCGCCAGACCGTAGTTAGAGGTAATGGATGCCCCCCAGCCAAAGCTATCGTTAATCGGCGCGACAAAGTGCAGGTTAGGCACCCACGCGGTCGGCGCGATATTGTCGGCTTTGAGGCTGCGTCCGGTTCGCGATGTGCCGCTGATATTAACGTCCGGATCGATATAGACCGCGCCTGCAGAAAAGGTCGGGCGATCGAACATCGTAATCAGCGCCGGGTTGCGGCTGACGTTGCCCGCGTCGTCGGCAATGGCACCTTCACCCGAGTAGGCCCGGCCAAGGCCAGAGGAGGAAAATTCGTTTAGCTGAAAGCCTGCTGTCCAGGCCTGTGTAGAGAAAAGTGCCACTGCAACTGCGAGAGCAGACTTTGTAAACCGGGTTTTCTGGCTCATGACCATAACCTCATTGATTTATTTTTATACAAATTGTGTTACATGCTGTAACAGGAGCGCGAAGTGTAGGGTCTGGCTTACGACATAGAAATCAGACCAGTGGCGAGAGTATAGGTCTGACCCACCGTTATGTTGCAAGTGTGTTTCATTATTTTTTCATTTGTGATCATTGAAACGCGATCCAGCCGGCAAATTTGCGGAGCAGAGCACATAGCAGCCGGGGTAATTATTGTTTTAGATCATTTTTAATTGTGATTTTGGTCACTTCCCGCCTTTCACCCCATTAACGACTGGAGGGGCTGCGGGCAGGGGCGTAAAATAAGCCCACGTTTATCTGGCACCTCAGGTGCGAATACAGAGGAAATCTACAATGAGTAAATGCAGTGCTGATGAAACCCCGGTTTGCTGCTGTATGGATGTTGGCACCATCATGGATAACTCCGATTGTACCGCGTCGTACAGCCGCGTTTTTGCCACCCGCGCGGAAGCAGAGCAAACGCTGGCGGCGCTGACTGAAAAAGCGCGCGGCGTGGAGTCGGAACCCTGCCAAATCACCCCGACCTTTACCGACGTTGCCGAAGGCGTACAGCTGAATATCGACTTTGTGTTCGCCTGTGAGGCGGAAACCCTGATCTTCCAGCTGGGGCTGCGATAGTTAACCGCTCATAAGCGTCGCGCGAGCCGTAAGGTCTGGTTATTGCAGATGCACGGCGAGTAACGCCGCAAAAGCCCCGTCGGGCGCAGACCGGGGCTTTCAGTTTGACCCGTGGACAAACCCGCGTGGCCCTCTTTTTTCTTCTTCCTCTCTTCTCTCTGTGTTACAGCTCTCACTTTCCCGCCTCTTTACTTGGCTGTATGTAAAAAAAAGGTTAAGAATGCGATCAGGTCAGACCACTTTTTAACAATGAGCAGGGGAGCGTTATGAGTCAGGCTTTACCACTGGTCACCCGCCAGGGCGATCGCATCGCCATTGTGGACGGGCTACGAACGCCGTTTGCCCGACAGGCGACCGCCTTCCACGGGATCCCCGCCGTCGATTTGGGAAAAATGGTGGTGGGTGAACTGCTGGCGCGCAGCGAGCTTCCCGCCGATATTATTGAGCAGCTGGTTTTCGGACAGGTGGTGCAGATGCCCGAAGCGCCGAATATTGCCCGGGAGATTGTGCTCGGCACCGGCATGAGCGTACATACCGACGCATACAGCGTCAGCCGCGCCTGTGCCACCAGCTTCCAGGCGGTGGCGAGCCTTGCCGAAAGCCTGATGGCGGGCACCGTGCGTGCGGGCATTGCCGGCGGGGCGGACTCCTCTTCCGTACTGCCCATCGGGGTCAGTAAAAGGCTGGCGCGGGCGCTGGTCGACGCCAACAAGGCCCGCACTCTCCGCCAGCGGCTGCGGCTCTTTTCCCGGCTGCGGCTGCGCGATCTGCTGCCGGTGCCGCCGGCGGTGGCCGAATATTCCACCGGGCTGCGGATGGGCGATACCGCCGAGCAGATGGCGAAAAGCTGGGGGATTACCCGCCAGCAGCAGGACGCGCTGGCGCACCGCTCCCATCAGCGGGCGGCGCAGGCGTGGGCCGACGGTAAGCTGGCGGATGAAGTGATGACCGCCTGGATGCCGCCATATCGATCCCCGTTTTCTGAAGACAACACCGTCCGCCGCGACGCCACGCTCGAGGATTACGCCAGGCTACGGCCCGCGTTTGACCGCAGGCACGGCACCGTGACCGCCGCCAACAGCACTCCGCTCACCGATGGTGCGGCGGCGGTGATCCTGATGACCGAGTCCCGGGTCCGGGAGCTGGGGCTTTCTCCACTGGGCTATCTGCGCAGCTACGCCTTTACCGCCATCGACGTGCGTCAGGATATGCTGCTGGGTCCGGCCTGGTCGACGCCGCTGGCCCTGGAGCGCGCCGGGCTGACCCTCAATGACTTAACCCTGTTTGATATGCACGAAGCCTTTGCCGCCCAGACGCTGGTCAATCTCCAGCTGCTTGCCAGCGATCGCTTTGCCCGTGAGGTGCTGGGCAGGCCGCACGCCGTTGGCGAAGTGGCGGAAGAAAAATTCAATGTGCTGGGCGGCTCTATCGCCTACGGACATCCTTTCGCCGCCACCGGCGCGCGCATGATCGTACAGACCCTGCGCGAGCTGCGGCGGCGGGGCGGGGGCTTTGGTCTGGTCACCGCCTGCGCCGCCGGCGGGCTGGGCGCGGCAATGGTTCTGGAGGCAGCGTAATGGAAATGTCACCGGCTTTTACCCTCAGCGTCCGGCCGGACCGCGTCGCCGTCGTCACCATTGACGTTCCAGGCGAAAAAATGAACACCCTTAAGGCGGACTTTGCCGACGAGGTTCGCGCCATTCTGCAGCAGATCCGCGAAGATACCGCTCTGCGCGGCGTCGTTTTTATCTCCGGGAAGCCGGATAACTTTATCGCCGGCGCGGATATTAACATGATCGGCCGCTGCCGGACGGCACAGGAGGCCGGAGCGCTGGCGCGCCAGGGGCAGCAGCTGATGGCCGAAATCCACGCCCTGGCGATCCCGGCCATTGCCGCCATCCACGGTGCCTGCCTGGGCGGTGGGCTGGAGCTGGCGCTGGCGTGTCACGGGCGCGTTTGCACTGACGATGCGAAAACGCTGCTCGGCCTGCCGGAGGTGCAGCTGGGGCTGCTGCCCGGCTCCGGCGGCACCCAGCGCCTGCCGCGGCTGGTGGGCGTCAGCACGGCGCTGGAGATGATCCTCACCGGCAGACAGCTGCGCGCCAGCCAGGCGCTGAAGGTTGGGCTGGTTGATGAGGTGGCGCCCCAGACGATTCTGCTGGAGACCGCCGCGCAGATGGCGCTGCGGGAGCGCCCGCCGCGCCGCCTGCCGCTGCGCGAACGGGTGCTGGCCGCACAGCCGGGCCGCGCGCTGCTGTTGCGGATGGTCGGCAAAAAAACGGCGCAAAAGACCCGGGGCAACTATCCGGCGACGCGGCGCATTCTGGAGGTGGTGGAAGCCGGGCTGGCGCAGGGAGGCCGCAGTGGCTATGAGGCCGAGGCCACCGCCTTTGGCGAGCTGGCGATGACCCCACAGTCGCAGGCGCTGCGCTACCTCTTTTTCGCCAGCAGCGAGGTGAAAAAAGATCCCGGCAGCGACGTGTCTCCCGGCCCGTTAACCGCCGTCGGGGTCCTCGGCGGCGGGCTGATGGGCGGCGGCATCGCCTGGGCGACGGCCTGCAAAGGGGGGCTGCCGGTACGCATCAAAGATATTAGCGCCAGCGGAATCAACCATGCCCTGAAGTACAGCTGGGATCTGCTTGAAACCCGCGTACGCCGCCGTCAGATTAGCCCTGGCGAACGGGATCGCCAGCTGGCGCTGATTTCCGGGACCACCGACTACCGGGGTTTTGCCCGGCGCGACGTTATCATTGAGGCCGTGTTTGAAGAGTTGTCGTTAAAACAACAGATGGTGGCGGAAGTAGAGCAAAACTGCGCCCCTCACGTTATTTTTGCTTCAAACACCTCCTCTTTGCCGATTAGCGACATTGCCGCCAGGGCTGCCAGACCGCAGCAGGTGATTGGGCTGCACTTTTTCAGCCCGGTGGAAAAAATGCCGCTGGTGGAGGTTATTCCCCACGCCACCACTTCTGAGCAGGCTATTGCCACCGTGGTTAAGCTGGCAAAAAAACAGGGAAAAATGCCGATTGTGGTGGGCGATCGGGCCGGATTCTATGTAAACCGTATTCTTGTTCCCTACCTTAACGAGGCGATTCATCTGTTAACCGAAGGTACACGTGTCGAAGAGATAGACGCCGCGCTGGTTCAGTTTGGTTTTCCGGTTGGGCCGATCCAGCTGCTGGATGAGGTCGGAATTGATACAGGCAGCAAAATTATCCCGGTGCTGGAGGCGGCCTGGGGCGAACGTTTCCGCGCCCCGGCAAACGTGGTTGCCGCAATGCTTAATGACGATCGCAAAGGCAGAAAAAATGGTCGTGGTTTCTATCTTTATGGCGCGAAAGGGCGTAAAAGCAAAAAACAGGTCGACCCGGCGATTTATCCCCTTATCGGTGCCACAGGGCTGGGCGGGTTTACCGGCCAACAGATCGCGGAGCGCTGCGTGATGCTGATGCTCAACGAAGCTGCGCGCTGCCTCGATGAGCGGGTTATTCGCTCCCCGCGCGACGGCGATATCGGCGCAGTGTTTGGTATCGGTTTTCCACCGTTCCTCGGCGGTCCGTTTTGCTATATGGACGCGCTTGGCCCGGGTGCGGTGGTGGCGACGCTGCGGCGTCTGGCCGGCCAGTACGGCACGCGGTTTGCGCCGTGCGACGCCCTGCTGCAAATGGCGGAACGTGATGAACGTTTCCACCAGATGGCTCCGGAGGCGCTGAAATAGCGGCGCGCCGGGGAAGATAAATCCCGGGTAGATGCCCGGCGGGTGGTCAAAATGTAAACATAGATTGACTATACTTACGCCATTGAGGTAAAAAACGGCGTTTCATTCGATGGATGGATAAGGCACAATGCCGGCCACCGCGTTTTCGCCGGCGGCTCCTGGAGAGCCGGCGAGAACGCGGCTGATTCTGGTTAACAAAAGCGGTGCACTATGCAAGTTTTTATCATGCGTCACGGCGACGCAGCCCTCGATGCCGCCAGCGATTCGGTTCGACCTTTAACCGCCTGCGGTTGCGACGAATCCCGTCTGATGGCGAACTGGCTGAAAGGCCAACAGGTAGTTATCGAACGTGTTCTGGTGAGCCCGTTCCTGCGAGCCGAACAAACTCTGGACGTGGTGGGGAGCTGCATGAACCTGCCAGCCAGTACCGATGTCCTGGCAGAGCTTACTCCCTGCGGCGATGTGGGCATGGTCAGCGCCTGGCTGCAGACGCTGGCGAACGAAGGCGTGGCGTCGGCGCTGGTCATCTCCCATCTGCCTCTGGTGGGGTATCTGGTGGCGGAACTCTGCCCTGGTGAAACCCCGCCGATGTTTACCCCCTCGGCCATTGCCAGCGTCACGCTTGATGAAAACGGCAAAGGGACGTTTAACTGGCAGATGAGTCCGTGCAATCTGAAAATGGCGAAAGCGATTTAGCAAATGCCCCGTAAACCCTCGCCCAATTGGAGTGACCACGCTCCGGTAGACAGTTTCTGTCCTCACGG
>NZ_WMJZ01000052.1 GCF_009711095.1 Intestinirhabdus alba | reverse complement strand
CGCACGTAGCCCTGGCGGTCGTCGCAGAACTCCGCCACGTCGATGTGCAGCCGCGTGTCCGTGGTGAAGCGGAACCAGATACCCACCTCGCCCAGCAGCCGGCTGACAAAGTGCAGGTCGTCCTCCCCGTACTGCATCACCTGCTCCCGGCGCGGGTATGTCTTCGTCAGCGAGAACAGAAAGTCCTGGCCCCGCATCCCGTGCCGCTCCCGGAGGATTTTTTCCACTATCTGCGGCACCGACATGTCCTGATAGATGGCGTTCTGGTGCGATCGCGCCAGCAGCGCCAGCCGCGGCTCCAGGGTCAGGGCGTAACGGGTCTCGTCTTTCGAACTGCCCAGGCGCTCAAAGCCGCTCACCACCCCCTGAATCACCCGCAGCGGCCGCTGCGCCGTTATCCCGAACCCCTGGTCCACCGGGGCGCGCAGGGTCAGCGAGGCCGGCTTCAGCAGCATATTCTCTTTAGTGATGTCGTGGTCCGGGCTGGTGAATTCGATGCGGTAGCGGAAGGGCCGGCTTAAGGCCTCCTCTCCTTCAAAGGCCAGCACGTCCAGCGTGGACTGGCAGCCCTTTACCGCCAGCAGGTGGTGGCTGTGGCTGAATAAGAGTGGTGTAAGACTGGCGGTCATACTTTATCTCCCTTTGTAAACCTGTCAGACGCCGATTCAGCGGCGCGTATGGCGTGTTTTTTAATTCGTAGACGCAGTCGCAGGTGCCGTAAGAAACAGGTCGCGTAGTGCCCGATCCTCAGGACATTTATCGCTCAAATATATCCTTAATAAATATTTGCAATTGTTATTTAGAATACTGAACCTAATATAAATTCTTCCAACATATAATTATTACAATTTAAAACAGTATGCAAATAAGAATATTTCACCCGCTATTGATATCGTTTATCTTCAACAGGAATGCAGCGGTGCTGTGACAGTTATTCATTAACGTCATACGTCAGGCTGCCTGCGCACTCGCCTTTGGTTACTCGTCTCATTCATAAGGGCCGCCGCTACGCGGCGTTCAAAACGCGCTGCGTTTTGGCCTGCAATTCGAATTATTTAGGGTATAAACCAATCAATAAAGAGAAGTGGCGGGAATAATTTACTGGTTATTCCCAAAAGAAGTAGCCAGGCGCTTAATTAACGCGACAAATAATAACCCGCGGCTATAAAAAGCAAAGCTATTGTAGCCCTGAGGCGGCGCATATCGCATATAGCGTGAAACAGCCGCCCGTAATAACGGTTTATCGACCTGATGCTACACGTTTATTATTTCTGCCTGTCTCCGTCATACTTCAGGCCGCATGTGCATTCGCCTTTGGTTACTCGCCCCATCCATAAGGCTCGCCCTGACGGGGCCTGACAGCCCCGTTTCTTCTCCCTTTCGCCGGGCGCGCTACAGCCGCACCGGATTAATATGCCAGATAGACTCCGCGTACTCCTGAATGGTTCGGTCGGATGAGAAGTAGCCCATATTGGCGATGTTGAGCATCGTTTTGGCGGTCCACTCTTCCGGGCTGAGGTACAGCTCATCCACCCGCTGCTGGCAGTCGACGTAGCTGCGGAAATCCGCCAGCACCTGATAGTGGTCGCCAAAGTTAATCAGCGAATCCACCAGATCCCGGTAGCGCCCCGGCTCTTCCGGGCTGAACGCGCCGCTGCCAATCTGGGTCAGCACCTGATGCAGCTCCTCATCCTGCTCGTAATACTCGCGCGGCTTATAGCCCTGCCTGCGCAGCGCCTCTACCTCCTGCGCCGTATTGCCGAAGATAAAGATATTCTCCGCCCCCACGTGCTCCTGGATCTCAACGTTGGCACCGTCCAGCGTGCCGATGGTCAGCGCGCCGTTCAGGGCAAACTTCATATTGCTGGTGCCGGACGCCTCCGTCCCCGCCAGCGAGATCTGCTCTGACAGATCGGCGGCCGGAATAATCAGCTGCGCCAGGCTAACGCTGTAGTTGGGAATAAACACCACCTTCAGCCTGTCGCCGATCTGCGGATCGTTATTGATCGTCTTCGCCACGTCGTTAATCAGATGAATAATGTGCTTTGCCATGTAGTAGGCCGAAGCCGCCTTGCCGGCAAAGATATTCACCCGGGGAACCCATTCGGCCTCCGGCTCCGCCCTGATACGGTTGTAGCGGGCGATCACGTGCAGCACGTTCATCAGCTGGCGCTTATATTCGTGAATGCGCTTGATCTGCACGTCAAACAGCGAATGCGGATTCACCACCACATTCAGCTGCTGGGCGATAAAGGCCGCCAGCCGCTGCTTGTTCTCCAGCTTCGCCTGGCGCACCGCGCGGTTCACCAGCGGGAAGTCGCAGTGCTGCTCAAGCTCGCTCAGCTGGCTGAGGTCGGTACGCCAGGTGCGGCCAATGTGCTCATCCAGCACCCCGGAGAGCGGCGGATTGGCCAGCGCCAGCCAGCGGCGCGGCGTCACGCCGTTGGTCACGTTGCAGAAGCGGGTGGGGAAGATGCGCGCAAAATCGGCGAACAGCGACTGCACCATCAGCCTGGAGTGCAGCTCCGACACGCCGTTGACCTTATGGCTGACGATTACCGCCAGCCACGCCATCCGTACCCGGCGGCCGTTGGATTCATCGACGATCGACGCCCGCCCCAGCAGGCCGGTGTCGTTGGGATACTGCTCCTGCAGCGTTTTCAGGAAGTAGTCATTAATTTCAAAGATAATCTGCAGATGGCGCGGCAGAATTTTTCCCAGCATATCCACCGGCCAGGTCTCCAGCGCCTCGCTCATCAGGGTGTGGTTAGTGTAGGAGAAGACCTGGCAGCAGACCTCAAACGCATCGTCCCAGCTGAACTTATGCTCGTCGATCAGCAGGCGCATCAGCTCCGGGATCGACAGCACCGGGTGGGTGTCGTTAAGGTGAATGGCGATTTTATCCGCCAGGTTGGCGTAGGTTTTATGCAGCAGATAGTGGCGGTGCAGGATATCCTGCACCGTCGCCGACACCAGAAAATACTCCTGGCGCAGGCGCAGCTCGCGCCCGGAATAGGTGGAGTCGTCCGGATAGAGCACCCGGGAGACGTTCTCCGAATGGTTTTTATCCTCCACCGCCGCGAAATAGTCGCCCTGGTTGAACTTGCCGAGGTTGATTTCGCTGCTGGCCTGGGCGTTCCACAGGCGCAGGGTATTGGTGGCGTGGGTATCATAGCCGGGAACGATCTGGTCGTAGGCCACCGCGAGGATCTCCTCGGTCTCCAGCCAGCGGGTTTTTCTGCCCTCCTGCTGGAGACGCCCGCCGAAGCGCACCTTATAGCGCGTATTGTGGCGCTTGAACTCCCACGGATTGCCGTACTCCAGCCAGTAGTCCGGCGACTCCTTCTGCCGCCCGTCAACGATATTCTGGCGGAACATGCCGTAGTCGTAGCGGATACCGTACCCGCGCCCCGGCAGCCCGAGGGTGGCCAGCGAATCCAGGAAGCAGGCCGCCAGCCGCCCGAGGCCGCCGTTGCCAAGGCCGGGATCGTTCTCCTCGTCGATAAGCTCCTCCAGGTCCAGCCCCATCTCCTCCAGGGCACCTTTCACATCCTCATAAATCCCTAACGACAGCAGCGCGTTGGAGAGCGTGCGGCCGATCAGAAACTCCATCGACAGGTAGTAGACCTGGCGGGTCTCCTGGGAAAGCTGCGCGCGGTTAGAGCGCAGCCAGCGCTCCACGAGGCGATCCCGCACCGCAAACAGGGTGGCGTTCAACCACTCATGCTTATTGGCGATGGCCGGATCCTTGCCGATCGTAAACATCAGTTTGTAGGCGATGGAGTGCTTCAGGGCCTCGACGCTGAGGGTGGGCGAGGCATAGGTAAACGGAGCGTTCATCTCGGTGATTCCTGGTGGCTATTTCAAGCGATAGTAAAGCTCGCGGTATGACTTCGCCGCGACCTGCCAGCTAAAATCCATCGCCATCGCCTGGCGCTGCACAAAGCGCCAGAGCGAGGGTCGGGACCACAGTACGAAAGCGCGCCGGATCGCCCGCAGCAGCGACCAGGCGTTACTGTCTTCAAAGACAAAGCCGCTGGCGATGCCGTCCGCCAGGTTCTCCAGCGAGCTGTCGAAGACCGTATCCGCCAGCCCGCCGGTGCGCCGCACCAGCGGCAGAGTGCCGTATTTCAGGCCGTAGAGCTGGGTTAAGCCGCACGGCTCAAAGCGGCTGGGCACCAGAATCACGTCCGCCCCGGCCATAATGCGATGGGAGAAGGCTTCGTGATAGCCAATCTGCACCCCCACCTGCCCCGGATGCTCCGCCGCCGCCGCCAGGAAGCCCTCCTGTAGCACCGGATCGCCCGCCCCAAGCAGCGCCAGCTGCCCGCCCTGCTCCAGCAGCCCCGGCAGCGCCTCCAGCACCAGATCCAGCCCCTTCTGGCTGGTCAGGCGGCTGACCACCGCAAACAGCGGCGCTTTCTCATTCACCTTCAGCCCCATCGCCACCTGCAGCTGGCGCTTGTTCTCCGCCTTCTCTTCCAGGGTATCGCGCGTGTAGCGCGCCCCCAGCAGCAGATCCGTTTCGGGGCTCCAGATCTTCTCATCCACGCCGTTCAGCACCCCGGAAAGACGCCCCTCCCGGTGGCGCTGCTGCAGCAGCCCCTCCATGCCGTACGCGAACTGCGGCTCGGTGATCTCCCGGGCGTAGGTCGGGCTGACCGCCGTAATGTGGTCGGCATAGTACAGCCCGGCCTTCAGGAAGGAGATCTGCCCGTTAAACTCCAGCCCGTGCATGTTGTAGAACGACCACGGCAGTTCGATGTCATTCATATGCTTTGCGTAAAACAGCCCCTGATAGGCGAGGTTGTGGACGGTAAATACCGACTTCGCCGGTCGCCCACGCGCCGCCAGATAGGCCGGCGTCAGCCCGGCGTGCCAGTCGTGGGCGTGCACCACCTCGGGACGCCAGAAGGGATCGAGGCCGCAGGCCATTTCGCACCCAACCCAGCCCAGCAGGGCGAAGCGCAGGACGTTGTCGGCGTAGGCGTACAGGTTGGTGTCGTGATAAGGGCTGCCCGGCCGCTCGTAGAGCTGCGGGGCATCGATAAGGTAGATGCCCACGCCGTTATAATGGCCGAACAGCAGGGAGATCCTGCCGGCGAAGGTATCCCGGCGGCTGACCACCTGCGCATCCGTAATGCCGCGCCGTAGATCGGGAAAAGCGGGCAACAGCACGCGGGTGTCCACGCCGTCGGCAATTTGTGCGGCGGGCAGCGCGCCGATAACATCTGCCAGGCCACCCGTTTTCAGCAGGGGGAACATCTCTGAACATACGTGTAAAACCTGCATTATCGCTCCTGTTTGACCTGCAGTTTGCGCAACATATCGCGCGTCACTAGCACAATGCCCTCTTCCGAACGGTAGAAACGGCGCGCATCTTCTTCCGCGTTTTCGCCGATCACCATGCCTTCCGGGATAACGCAGGCGCGATCGACAATGCACCGACGCAGGCGACACGAGCGCCCGACCCAGACGTCCGGCAGCAGCACCGCCGAATCAATATTGCAGAACGAATTGACCCTCACCCGCGGGAACAGCACCGACTGCACCACCACCGAGCCGGAGATAATGCAGCCGCCGGAAACCAGCGAGTTAAGGGTCATACCGTGACTGCCGGAGCGGTCCTGAACGAACTTCGCCGGCGGCAGCGACTCCATATGGGTGCGGATAGGCCAGTTCTGATCGTACATATCCAGCTCCGGCGTCACCGAGGCCAGGTCGAGGTTGGCCTTCCAGTAGGCCTCCAGCGTGCCGACGTCGCGCCAGTAAGGCGCGGACTGCGGATCGGACTGCACGCAGGAGAGCGGGAAGGGATGGGCGTACGCCATCCCGGCTTTGGTCACCTTCGGAATAATGTCCTTGCCGAAGTCGTGGCTGGAGTTTTCGTCTTGATCGTCCTCTTCCAGCAGCGCGTAGAGATAGTCAGCGTTGAAGATATAAATCCCCATGCTGGCGAGCGCTTTGCCGTCATCGCCCGGCATCGCCGGCGGCCTGGCCGGTTTTTCAACGAAACCGATAACCTTGTCGTGTTCATCCACGGCCATCACGCCAAAGGCGGTCGCCTCTTCGATCGGCACCGGCAGGCAGGCGACGGTACAGCGCGCCCCCTTCTCATAGTGATCGATCAGCATCCGCGAGTAGTCCTGCTTGTAGATATGATCGCCGGCGAGGATCACCACGTACTCCGCCTTATAGCGGCGAATAATGTCCAGGTTCTGGGTCACCGCGTCGGCGGTGCCGCGATACCAGTTTTCCCCCTTCATTCTCTGCTGGGCAGGCAGCAGATCGACGAACTCGTTCATCTCTTCGCTGAAGAACGACCAGCCGCGCTGAATATGCTGCACCAGGGTGTGGGACTGGTACTGGGTGATCACGCCGATGCGGCGGATCCCGGAGTTCGTGCAGTTGGACAGGGCAAAATCAATAATGCGAAACTTGCCGCCGAAGTGGACGGCGGGCTTGGCCCGCTTGTTGGTTAAATCTTTCAGGCGCGTGCCGCGACCGCCCGCCAGGATCAGGGCAACGGATTTTAATGGCAGTTGGCGCGCCAGCATTACGCGATCGTTTTTCTCTAAACTCACCATGACCCACTCCTTTTTCTCATCTCTGGAACACGCAAAGCCCGTGCGCGGGTCCCTGCCAGACAGCCGTAATCACCGGATTATCCTCACCGGCGAAGGGGGGAACGGCACGCCATTCCCCGTCGGGTAAAACCATATCTGTCACTTCCGCGGCGGCGTTGAGAGTGATAAGAAAACGGTCCGACAGCAGGATTTGCATCTGCAGCGCTCCGTTCTGCCACTCGTCCAGGCTCAGGGGGCGGGCGTTGCGATTCAGCCAGCGCACGCTGCCGTCTCCCTCCTCCCACCAGCGGTTAGCTGTCAGCGCCGGGATCCGCCTGCGCAGGCGGATCAGGGCCGCGGTAAAGTCGCTTAATCCAGTATTTGCCCCGGACCAGTCCAGCCAGGTTAAGGCGTTATCCTGGCAGTAGGCATTGTTATTCCCGTGCTGGCTGTGCCCGTGTTCATCCCCCGCCAGCAGCATCGGCGTTCCCTGGGAAAGCAGCAGCGTCGCCAGCAGGGCATGTACGCTGTCGCGCCGCCGTTCGATCAGATCCAGCGGGCCGCCCGGCCCTTCCTTTCCATGATTGTTGCTGTAGTTATTGTTGCTGCCGTCTCGGTTTTCTTCGCCGTTAGCCTCGTTGTGCTTGCCGGCGAAACAGACGCAGTCGCGCAGCGTAAATCCGTCATGGGCGGTGACCAGATTCACCGAGGCGCTGGGGGAGCGGCCGTTACGCTGAAACAGGTCGCTGGAGCCGGCAAAGCGCCGGGCGAATTCACCTGGCGACAGGTTACGCTGCAGCCAGAAGCGCCGCGTCCCGTCGCGGAAACGATCGTTCCATTCGGCAAAGGGTGCCGGGAAATTACCCACCTGATAGCCACCCTCGCCGGGATCCCAGGGCTCCGCAATCAGCTTCACCGCCGAGAGCACCGGGCAGCGGCCGATGGCGGTGAACAGCGGCGCGTCCTGGCGAAACGTCGGCGTGCGGCCCATTACCGTCGCCAGGTCGAAGCGAAAGCCGTCCACATGGCAGCTTTCCACCCAGTAACGCAGGCACTGGCAGGCGTACTCCACCACCGCCGGATGGCTCAGGTTGAGGGTGTTGCCGCAGCCGGTCCAGTTGTGATAGTCGCCATCGTCCCTGATCCAATAATAGCTACGGTTATCAATTCCGCGCAGGGAGAAGGTCGGGCCGTCCAGATCCAGCTCGGCGCTGTGGTTTAACACCACGTCGAGAATGACCTCAATCCCCGCCTGGTGCAGCGCCCTGACCGCGTCGCGAAACTCGTCCAGCGCCCGGTCGGGCGAGCTGGCATACCCCGGATGCGGGGCGAACATGGCCAGCGGGTTATAGCCCCAGTAGTTGCTCAGCCCCAGCCGCTGCAGGCGCGGCTCGCTGGCAAAATGCGCCACCGGCAGCAGCTCCAGCGCGGTGATGCCGAGCCGTTTGAAATAGTCGATCGTTACCGGGTGGCCGAGCGCGTTATAGGTGCCGCGCATCGCTTCCGGGATCCCCGGATGCAGCCGGGTTAACCCTTTAACGTGGGCCTCGTAGATCACGGTTTCCCCCCAGGGCGTGCGCGGCGGGGCGTCATCCTCCCAGTCATAGCGATCGTGCGTCACCACGCACTTTGGCGCGACGGCGGCGCTGTCGTGACGATCCGGCTGCCCGTGGCCGCCGTGCAGCAGCGGGCTGTCCTTCAGTTCGCCCTCCACCCGGCGGGCGCAGGGATCGATCAGCAGCTTCGCCGGATTAAAGCGGTGCCCCTGGTCGGGCTGCCACGGACCGTGAACCCGATAGCCGTAGCGCTGGCCGGGGCGGACGCCGGCCAGATAGCCGTGCCAGACGTCGCCGGTGCGCCCCGGCAGGGTATAGCGCAGCTCCAGCCCCTGCTCGTCAAACAGGCACAGCTCCACGCGCTCCGCATGGCCGGAAAACAGCGCGAAGTTCACGCCGTGACCGTCCCAGGCGGCTCCCCAGGGGGCGGCGCGGCCGGTGGAAAGCGGCGTCATTCGCCCTCCCGTACCAGCCAGATCGTCGCCAGCGGCGGCAGGGTGAGGCTGAGCGAGTGCGGGCGGCCGTGGCTGGCGATCTCATCGCTGTGCACCGCGCCGGCGTTGCCGGCGTTGCTGCCGTGGTAGTACATCGAATCAGTATTGAGGATCTCCCGCCATCTGCCCGGCTGATTAACGCCGAAGCGATAGTCGTGGCGCGGCACCGGGGTAAAGTTGCTGGCGACGATAATCTCATTGCCCGCCCTGTCGCGGCGGACAAAAATCAGCACCGAGCGCGCGCGGTCATCCACCACCAGCCATTCAAAGCCGTAGCCGTCAAAGTCCAGCTCGTGCAGCGCCCGGTGGTGACGATAAGTATGGTTGAGATCGCGCACCAGCCGCTGCACCCCGTGATGCCAGTTGTCACCGCCTTCCAGCAGATGCCAGTCGAGGCTGGCGTCATGGTTCCATTCGCGCCCCTGGGCGAATTCGCCGCCCATAAACAGCAGCTTTTTGCCGGGGAAGGCCCACATCCAGCCGTAGTAGGCGCGCAGATTGGCAAACTTCTGCCAGGCGTCCCCCGGCATACGATCCAGAATCGATTTTTTACCGTGCACCACCTCGTCGTGGGAGAGGGGCAGGACGAAGTTTTCGGTATGGTTGTAAAGCATACCGAAGGTCAGCTTGTCGTGATGATACTGGCGATAAAGCGGGTCCAGCTTCATGTAGTCGAGGGTGTCGTGCATCCAGCCCAGGTTCCACTTGTACCAGAAGCCCAGCCCGCCCATATCCGGCGGTCTTGAAACCCCGCCGAAGTCGGTGGACTCCTCCGCCATGCTCACCGCGCCGGGAACCTGCTCGCCAAGAATACGGTTGGTGCGGCGCAAAAACTCAATGGCCTCAAGGTTTTCGCGCCCGCCGAACTCGTTGGGGATCCACTCGCCCTCCCGGCGGCTGTAGTCGCGGTAGATCATCGACGCCACGGCGTCCACCCGCAGGGCGTCAATGCCGAAGCGTTCGATCCAGTAGAGGGCGTTGCCCACCAGATAGTTGCTAACCTCCCGGCGGCCGTAGTTGTAGATCAGGGTGTTCCAGTCCTGGTGATACCCCTCCCGCGGATCGCTGTGCTCATAGAGCCGGGTGCCGTCAAATTCCGCGAGGCCAAAGTCGTCGGACGGAAAGTGGCCCGGCACCCAGTCGAGGATCACGCTCAGCCCCGCCTGGTGAGCGGCGTTAATAAAGTAGCGGAAGTCGTCGCGGGTGCCGAAGCGGCGGGTCGGCGCATACAGCCCGGTGGGCTGATAGCCCCAGCTGCCGTCAAAGGGATGTTCGTTGATCGGCAGCAGCTCCAGGTGGGTGAAGCCCATCCACTTCGCGTAGGGGACCAGCTGATCCGCCAGCTCCCGGTAGCTCAGCCAGAAATTATTGTCGGTATGGCGACGCCAGGAGCCGAGATGCACTTCATAAATGGAGATAGGCGCGTCGAACCGGTTAGCCCTTTTACGCTCCTCACTCTGCGCAACCTTTTCCGGCAGGCCGCAGATCAGCGAGGCGGTGTCCGGGCGCATCTGCGCCTCAAAGGCGTAGGGGTCGGCCTTCACCCGCAGATTGCCGTGCGCGTCAAGCAGCTCATATTTATACAGCTGGCCGTTGTGCGCACCGGGGATAAACAGCTCCCAGATGCCGCTCTCTTTGCGCAGACGCATCGGATGGCGGCGACCATCCCAGTAGTTAAACTGTCCGACCACCGAGACGCGCCGGGCGTTGGGTGCCCAGACGGAGAAGCGGGTGCCGGTCACGCCGTCCATCGTGTCGGCGTGGGCACCCAGCGTCTCATAGGGGCGCAGATGGGTGCCTTCCGACAGCAGCCAGGCGTCCATCTCCTGGATCAGCGGGCCGAAGCGGTAGGGATCGTCAATCAGGTTCTGCTGGCCGTGCCAGACCACGGCCAGCTGATAACGGAAGGGTTTTTTACGCCGCGCCAGTACGCCGCTGAAGAAACCGCGCGAGTCAAGGCACTGGAGCCTGCCGACTTTACGCCCGGTTTTAGGTTCAATTACCCACACGTCGGTGGCGTCAGGGAGCAGCGCGCGAACTTCAAGCCCTGCGGCGGTTTGATGCATGCCGAGAACGGAAAACGGGTCCGCAAAATGGCCTGCAATAAGCGCATTAATCACGTCGCTATCGATACGATCGGACATGGTGGTCATCCTGTTTTATAACGCCGCCGCTTCCGGCTATTTTTTAAGCCCGGCCGGCAACACTTTTTTTAAACTTAACAGAGCTCCTCTTTGGTCCATTCGGGCTCTAAGCTACGGCCAAATACCCGCGGTATTAAGGCACTCTTAAAGAATAGCCAATGCCCGATTTTACTCCCGGTAAAAATGAAACATCTTTTTGCGTCGCCCATAAAAAAAGGGGATGCCCCGGCATCCCCCTTTTTTTCGCGACGGTTTACGCCAGCTGGCGCAGCATCCGCCGCAGCGGCTCCGCCGCCCCCCACAGCAGCTGGTCACCGACGGTAAAGGCCGACAGATACTGCGGCCCCATGTTCAGCTTACGCAGGCGGCCGACCGGCGTGGTCAGCGTACCGGTGACGGCGGCCGGGGTCAGCTCGCGCAGGGTGATGTCGCGATCGTTCGGCACCACCTTCGCCCACGGGTTGTGCGCCGCCAGCAGCGCCTCGATCGTCGGGATCGATACGTCTTTTTTCAGCTTAATGGTGAACGCCTGGCTGTGGCAGCGCAGCGCGCCGACGCGCACGCACAGGCCGTCTACCGGGATGGCGGAGGCGGCGTTGAGGATCTTGTTGGTTTCCGCCTGGCCCTTCCACTCCTCGCGGCTCTGGCCGTTGTCGAGCTGTTTGTCGATCCACGGGATCAGGCTTCCCGCCAGCGGAACGCCAAAGTTGTCCACCGGCAGGTCGCCGCTGCGGGTCAGCCGGGTAACCTTGCGCTCAATGTCGAGAATGGCGGAAGAGGGGGTCGCCAGCTCGTCGGCCACGTGACCGTACAGCTGCCCCATCTGATTCAGCAGCTCGCGCATATGGCGCGCTCCGCCGCCGGAGGCCGCCTGGTAGGTCGCCACCGACACCCACTCCACCAGGTCGTCGGCAAACAGGCCGCCCAGCGACATCAGCATCAGGCTGACGGTGCAGTTGCCGCCGACGAAGGTTTTAACGCCGCGGTTCAGACCTTCGGTAATCACGCGCTGGTTAACGGGATCGAGAATAATAATGGCGTCGTCTTTCATACGCAGCGAAGAGGCGGCGTCAATCCAGTAGCCCTGCCATCCGCTTTCGCGAAGCTTTGGATAGATTTCGTTGGTATAATCGCCGCCCTGACAGGTCACAATAATATCAAGCGCCTTCAGCGCTTCCAGATCGAAGGCATCCTGAAGCAGGCCGGCGGCGGTGCCGCCGAACGACGGCGCAGCCTGTCCGAGCTGAGAAGTGGAAAAGAAAACAGGGCGAATGGCGTCAAAATCGCGCTCCTCAATCATGCGCTGCATGAGAACGGAGCCGACCATGCCGCGCCAGCCGATAAAACCAACATTTTTCATAGCGTTTTTCCTGCTGAGATGTGTGCTGTGTTATACGCAAAATCATTCAGACTGCATCGGGGCGGCAAGCGAACGCATCCCGATAAGCGATTCGGGGCGTGAAGGTAGCCAACACAGATGCAGCGTGAAAGACGACGGGTATATGCGTGCCGGAGTCCTGCGGCACCTCTTCACCATACAAAAAGCAGCCAAAGTCGCAAGTGAAATAAATCAATGATAGCGAAGCCATCAGCAGCACGGCTTATACCCTAAATAATTCGAGTTGCAGGACAAAACGCAGCGCGTTTTGAACAGCCCCCGGGCTGGCCCCGAAGGGGGGAGGCCGACAGGCCGAATCACGCGGCGACGCAGCGACAAATTCGTCAGGAACGAATTTGAACAGCCGCAGGCTGCCTCTGGTGAGAGACAGGGATGTCTCTCATTAATCCCCGGGAGCTTACTGTAGTAAGTGACCGGGGTGAACGAGGAAAGCCAACGCACATGCGGCTTGAAGTATGACGGGTATATCCTGCCGACCAGGCGCGGAGGGTAGGCAGATGGCAATGACCGGAAAATATTAATTATGAACGAGATCGTTTCTGCAGCAGTACTATTGATTCTGATTATGGATCCGCTGGGCAATCTGCCCATTTTCATGTCCGTACTCAAGCATACCGAGCCAAAACGGCGTCGGGCTATTATGGTGCGTGAATTATTCATCGCCCTGCTGCTGATGCTGATTTTCCTCTTCGCAGGGGAAAAAATTCTGGCCTTTCTCAACCTGCGGGCGGAAACCGTGTCGATCTCCGGGGGCATTATTTTGTTTCTGATCGCCATTAAGATGATCTTTCCCAGCGCCACGGGCAACAGCGTCGGGCTGCCGGCGGGGGAAGAACCGTTTATCGTGCCGCTGGCGATCCCGCTGGTGGCCGGCCCCACCCTGCTGGCGACCCTGATGCTGCTATCGCATCAGTATCCCGGCCAGATGGGCCATCTGGTTATCGCCCTGCTGTTGGCCTGGGGCGGCACCTTCGTTATTCTGCTGCAGTCGTCGCTGTTCCTGCGCCTGCTCGGTGAAAAAGGGGTGAACGCGCTGGAGCGTCTGATGGGGCTGATTCTGGTGATGCTGGCCACCCAGATGTTCCTCGACGGCATCAGAATGTGGATGAAGGGGTAGCGTCAGGCGGCCGGGTCCGGCAGGCAAGTACGCCGTCGGATCATCAGGGTTGCGACCGGACGTTGGCGTCAGTTTTTTCGCCAGCGGCCTCCGGGAAGACACCTGACGATTCGGCCGCAGGCGGGTATCGCGGCCCGGCAAATCAAAGGGGCCGACAAAAACGGTATGTGATGCGCCAGCGGTGCCCCTTCACCGGGCCTGCCGCTGGCGCGAAGTTGGAAGCTCCTTATCAGAGCGCTGAAGGCAGAAGCTGACGCCTCGTAACCTGCACCAGTTTGAATATTCTCCAGCGACGCTGACGAAGTATTGTCTGACGTGCGGGAAGTTAATGACCGTACGGCCAGTACAGAGTCACCATAAAGGTGCCGGTGGATATGCCGGAGCTGAGTAAAGGCGTAGACTTTTTTATCGATATCAGACAATACGGAATAAAATAATCCGCGCGCGCCTCTGTGCTCGCTTCTGCCTCGCGGCGTCTGTCTGAAATGCTGGCCCGGCGGGCAATCCGCTCAAAAACGGGTTGAAAAAAAATCAATCACGTTCATTATTCTGTAACAAATGTTCAGCGGCAAGGGAGTGCAATCGATGAAAACAACGCTGTTGATACTGGGGATCCTGCTCGGGGCGGGCGGCGTGCTGCTCTGGCAGTGGATGAAGCCCCCCGCCGACGATCCCTACTTTTTTCTGACGCCGAAACCCACCATTATCAACGATCAATACTATTCTGTTGAGAAGCCAATAAAACTTGATAAGGCGGGCGAATGCGTCAGCTTTATTTTCTGGAAGGTTCCGCAGCCCACGCCAAAGCTCCTTTATCTCTTCCCCACTAATAAGACTAGTCCTAAAATCAGTATCCGTATGTCAGGCTTCAGAAATAACGAGGAGTTCTGGCAATCGGGTATATTAACTGAGTGGTATGACGGCAGTGAAACCTGGAGAGGAATAAAAAGAAAGGACGATCGGCCATTTTTAGAGGTAACCATAGCAAAAATCGACAGCAACCTGCGCGAGACCGTCGTTTATAAGAAAGCCCTTTCAGCACTACGTTTATACGCAATCCGGAATAAAGAGCAACTTTTTGACATACGAGAAGTTGATGGCCCGTACGGCCAGTATAAAGTCACCATAAAGGTGCTGGTAGATATGCCGGAGCTGAGTAAAGGCTTGGACTTTTTTATCGATATCAGACAATACGGAATAAAATAACCCGCGCGCCCCGCACTGAGGCGCGCGCCTCTGCCTGACCGTTATACCGTTTCCGCCGGCTCATCGCCGTCCGTTTTAGACAGCAACCACTGTATCAGCGTTCGCTCAGGTATCTTGTTATAGTGTTCCCTGTTTAACTCGCTGTCGGGGAAGGGGGCAGGAATGGATTTGATATGCGGAATATTGTTGATCACCTTCAGATCCCCGTCAAATTCGCCGGATTTTTTCTTCTCTTTATTATAATCGCTCAGATCGTTCCACGTTTCGACGGGAAGTAACCCGGCAAAGCGTAAAGCCTGAAAGGTAAAGTCGATACAGCTGTTTGTTGCGCCGTTATAATAGAGATCAAAATATTCATCGTTCTCTCTTAAACTTTCACCACCAAATAAGTTTAATTTATCATACTGTTCATAGTTTATTTCCATAGTACGAAAATAATAGGGGTTCTCATAATGCTTATTATCAGTACTTACTACTTCTCCAGGCCCAACAACCCCTTTTTTAATTGGCGCAAACCCATAGGATATTTCATATATTACCGTACCACCGGATAATTTTTCTATTCTTAACCACATATGGCCGGCTGCCGATACCTTTCTTTCACCGTCCTCAAATTCAGGTTCGCCATTATCATTATTCAAAGGCGTCCCCGGATAAGCGGCATAGATGGTCACGGTATAGCGGTTTTCCGCAGGCGTCTCTTTTTTTGCGCTCTGGGCAAACTGCTCCGGCTCGTCGGCCAGAAACGGCTGCTTCTCTTTCTCCCTTGCCCTTTCCGCTGCCCGCCCGGCGTTGCTGTCAATATCATAGGTATCGGTAAATTGTGATGGTATAAATCTCGCCCGACAGGGACAGGAGCTGAAGCTCTCTATCGAGCCTGCCCACTGTCGGTGTACGCCATCGACATTATACGTGTCTCCCATCCCGCCGCAGACGTAGAACATCCCTTTGCATTTCCCGCAGGAGACCAGATCGCGCTCTCTGACCCTTCTTTTCCCCCTGTAAGTATCATCCGCCGCGCCGCTCAGGATACGCCCGCCGCAGGTCGTATAGTCTCCCTGATAGAGAAAGAATCCTGTTCTCATACCCCCTCCCGGTTGTCTGGTCAAAAAACCAGCATATTTTAACGTGAGATCAGCAGAGTTATCTTTTTATTATGCTGTATTTTTACGGAATTATTCTGAACCTTAGATCTGTTCCATACCGGTTATTCTGCTTTTTTAAGTATCATAAACCTGGCTGATAAATAGCCCTTTTTTATACTACAGAGTACCGGTCAGATCGGACAAACCGGCCAAAAACTGCTTGAATAGAGCACACCACGTTTATTACTGTGTACAAAATGTAAAAAGGCAGGGAGTGCAATCGATGAGAGCAATACTGTTGATACTGGGGATCCTGCTCGGAGCGGGCGGCGTGCTGCTCTGGCAGTGGATGAAGCCCCCCGCCGACGATCCCTACTTTTTTCTGACGCCGAAACCCACCATTATCAACGATCAATACTATTCTGTTGAGAAGCCAATAAAACTTGATAAGGCGGGCGAATGCGTCAGCTTTATTTTCTGGAAGGTTCCGCAGCCCACGCCAAAGCTCCTTTATCTCTTTCCCGCTAATAAACCGAGTCCTAAAATCAGGATCCGCATGTCAGGCTTCAAAAATAACGAGGAGTTCTGGCAATCGGGTATATTAACTGAATGGCGTGACGGCAGAGGAACCTGGGAAGGGATAAAGAGAAAGGATAATCAGCCATTTTTAGAGGTAACCATAGCAAAAATCGACAGCGACCTGCGCGAGACCGTCGTTTATAAGGAAGCCCTTTCAGCGCTACATTTTTATGCCGTCTTTGATGAAGGGGTACTGTTTGACGTGCGGGAGGTTAATGACCCGTACGGCCAGTATAAAGTCACCATGAAGGTGCTGGAGGATATACCGGAGTTGAGTAAAGGCTTGGACTTTTTTATCGATATCAGACAATACGGAATAAAATAACCCGCTCGCGCCTCTGTGCTCGCTTTAGCCTCGCGACGTCTGTCAGAAATGCTGGCCCGGCGGGCAATCCGCTCAAAAACGGGTTGAAAAAAATCAATCACGTTCATTATTCTGTAACAAACGTTCGGCAGCCAGGGAGTGCAATCGATGAGAACAACGCTATTGATGCTGGGGATCCTGCTTGGGGCGGGCGGCGTGCTGCTCTGGCAGTGGATGAAGCCCCC
>NZ_WMJZ01000051.1 GCF_009711095.1 Intestinirhabdus alba | reverse complement strand
AATAATCAGCGGACGCGCTTTTTTGACGCTGATGAGATCAGAAGGATCCTCGACGCTGCGGCACGATACCCCAATAAGGCAGCCGGGGGACTGATAGCCATGCTGTTGTTAACCGGTACACGCAAATCAGAAATGCTGAATGTCATGCACAAACATATTGATCGGGATAACAGGTCGTTATTCATTCCTTATACTAAGAATGGTCGCAGCAGAACTGTGTATCTCAGTGATGTTGCATTATCCATTATTGATTCGATCCCACGGGCTGGCAGCAACCCCTATCTGTTTGCCGTGAAAGATAATGGAAAACCGATATCAGAACCCCGGTGGGCCTATGAAAAAATACTGGCAGAGTGCGGGATAGATAAAAGTGAAGTCTGTTTCCACACTACGCGCCATTCCGTCGCATCATTACTTGTCTCCAGCGGACAGTACAGTCTGTATGACGTTAAAGCCCAGCTTGCGCATGCCAGTATTCAGAGTACGGAGCGCTACGCAAAACTGACACCAGAGCGAATGCGTCAGACCGGGCAGGGTGTTACCGACCTTCTTTTACCCCCCGTAGCTACCAGTAAAGAACAGTGATTTTTGCATCTCTTAAACGTGGAGAATGATTATGCCGTTAACGTGTCCTAAGTGCGGTAGTAGGAATACAGTCACAGAAACTGCCGGAAATATAGCAAAGGTGACTCGCGATGACCGGTTTCTGACATCGACATCCGGTTATATTAGCCCGGAGCAATTACCAGAATTGCTTAAAGAAATCATCAGGGCGATACAGCGTCTATTTGGATTCCTTAAACAGCGTGAAAGAAATAATGCGCCAGTGCTTATCTGCAAGGATTGTGGATATTATGAAAGAATATAGATGACCACTGAAGGCAATTCCAGATTCTTTAGCCTGTCTATGTAACCCCGATACTTAAAACGTATCGGGTTTTTTGTTTATGAGGATTATTCAATGAAATTTATCTCGAACTGGCAAGACCTGCCGTCGCTCCTTCTTCCCGATTCAGTTATGACTGTCCTGAGAAAAGAACTGATACTTCCATTTGATGATGAACTTTCCGCAATGAATTTTTGGGGCGAGGTGGGTGTAACATTAATGTACATTGAACCCGGTGATGTTCCCGAAGATATTAAACGACACGTACTGGATGTAATTCATCATTTAATTGCAAACCCTGAGTTCGTGGTCCATCTGACAGATGAATATTACTTGATGCTATCAATTACAGAAGATAATGGAAATGGTATTTATCTGTTGTTTCATCCTAATTGTCCTCTTAACGGGATTGGTACGTTAATGTCTATGGCAGAATTCCGCTTGTAAATCAGATTAAAATCAGGAGATGCAAATGAGTAAATCAAAATTAGGCAAAAATAATGCTGCGCATGGAGTTCTGGGATTAAATGATGAAAAAGGTGACATTGAGAAGAATATCATTACAGAAGAACAAACATTATCCGAAGACAGTTATAAATTGCTCATTGAGGCAGGACAGGCGGAAAAAATCAGCCCTAAAGCCAGCGGCATACTGACATGGCAACTGGCAATGTCTGAAACGGATAATGATCTCTATCTGCGCCTCATGGCAAATGGCAGCGGTGGATTGTTCTCTAAAGACTGGGTCCCACTTTCTAAGATTGAAAGTGTGCTCGAAGTACAACCGACAACGGGCTTCACATCTGGTGTATTCAGACCACTGTTTAAAGGGGCAAGTGCCAATAATGCCGGTTTCCTGGCCGCTGTTTTACGCTCACCGGATATATGTCTGCTTGAGGCGCACCCTGAGAAGTTGTTTACGCATGTTTTATATGCTGACTGGCGGGCGCGTCTTAAAACACTCAGTAAGGTTGGCGATTGAGAAAGGATTGCGAAGAATTAATTCTTTACCAGAACTGTTATACAACCAGAAACTACTACACACCTCTACTCACCTTTTACAGGAAAATCTATTATGCAAACACAGTATGCCCTAAAACAGGCAGGATTAACGCTGCCTGTCACTAAATTATTTCAGCAGCACATCGTTACGCTTCTGGCAGAACAATCTCAGCAAACATCGGTCAGGGCAGTAGTCATTAATTTTCGTGACCCGGACTACAGTGCAGAATCCGGCGGATTTCATCCGGTTGAAATGCGGTTCATCCGCCAGGATAACGAATGGTATTTCGATTATGTCACAGACTTTAGTTACATGGGGCGAGTCTACCCGGAACTGGAAAAGGAAATGGACTTTTGTTGGTCAGGTCAATACGTCTTCCATTATCTGGCTGGGGATATTTCACTGGCGGCAGAGAGGAATGAACTCTGGTCCTTATGGGAGGGTAATTTTATGGATTACCTGTCTATGGGGATTTACCGGGTAACGGTAACTGTGGAAAGTTGTTGACCTGTTATGAACAGGAAGAAAACGGGCATCTTTGTAATCCTCTTCATGCGCAGTACATCGCAGCATGATGATGATACTGGTTGTACCGGACCGTTCGCATAAAGATGTGCAGACACGGGGGATCTCAGATCCCTCGTGGTTTAAGCCCAAATGTCGCATTACTCAGTGGCTGGGTGATAACGATGACTCCATTACCCCAACGGCAGTTTTACACCGCATAAATAACATCGATATTACAGTGTGTTAGGATCGGTCTTGGCCGATGGATTGTTAAAGCGTAACCATACAGGTACTCATGATGCGTCAGTCACGAGGCGAGAAAATCGCTGAAAGACTGGGGTGGATATTGCTCCAACTCTATACCGGCAATTCTCTGTCGGTTAATGATATTTGCCAGCAGTTTTCTGTATCCCGTCGGACAGGGCGACGGGACTTATTGAGGGTGGAAACAGTAACGGAAGTTATTTCCCCCGGGAAAGTGCGGTTGGCTCCTCTGATAAGAGAGCGAGTCAGGCAAGGAATATTCAAATAATTTTCTCTACATGGACATAACCTGTCCTCGCATTGCATTAGGCTCTACAATGAACCAAAAAAATCACCTTAATGAAGGATGTAACATGAAAAGAACGATAATAGCAGCTCTGTTATTCACGGGTTTTTTGTCACAGGCGCATGCCGGGCTTGTTCAGGTAAATAACCGTGTAGCCTGTTACCTTGCGATGGACAGTATAAACAGGCAACTCATGGAGTCAGATAAAAAGGTCACTGCTGAAATTTACAAATATTTGGAGAAAGAACTACAACGTTATGGCGTTGACGAAGAATCGATTAATGAAAACACCATCGCCCTGGATAATGAACTGCCTCGGGCATACCAGCAGGCAGCGTTTGCAGATAAGTGTGTGACATTTTACCGAAAACCATCAAACAGACAGTAGTCAGAACAGATCATCCTTCTCATCCAAGTGGGTAATAATGATATGAAAAAGATAATTACTGCATGTATTGTGGCCATCATGCCTGTCACCTCAATCGCTGCTTCTGTTTCGCTTGATAGGGCGGGACGTTGTTATGAAGCAACCCGCCAGTCAACCCAAATGGCGATGTTATTGGATCCAAACGCGGCAGAATACAAAAATCTCAACAGCAATGCCAAAGAGCTATTTGGTACGCTCTCCGGTGGCGTAGGTGAAAAAGATTCAAAGAAAGTTCGGGATGCCTGGAAGGCCATTCTGGATAATGCCGGAATGGAAGGTAGCATGGCTAAATCCGATGGGTATAGGGAAATGAAAAAATATCCGCAGGACGTCATTATGCAGGAGGCTAATAAATGTGTCCGTCTTGCAATTAAAGCAGGGATTGTAAAATTCTGATGAATATCGAGGTGTAAACAATTCGGGAGCTGCTGCTCCCGTTACTTTTTTTAGCGGTGTTAGCCAAAGATCCAGTTCCAGGCCTTTTTGAGCCCACTGACTACAGCTTTTTTGGCGGCTTTGACCACCACGCGCAAAGGCGCTGGCAGGGTGTTATCAATAATATCATCAAGAACGCGATCAACCGTATCACCGAATCCTTCCGTTGCCTCTTCTGTAACTGTACGGGTTTTGTGCTCGTCTCTCACCTGAGAAGCGACGCCGCTTTGAGCGTGCTTTGGGAGCGCACGAACCATTGCCTCCACCAAATGGGTCACATTGTATCCCTCACTGGCGGCGACAGCGATCACTGGATGGTCAGTAAACCCAAATCGCTGTGTGATATACGCTTCTTTATCGAGGATATTTTGCATCTGGGATGGAGAAGGCCGGGCGTTGACAACATCCCATTCACGGAATGGCTCAATTTTGTCGACCTGATTGAGCACAAACAGTGTTTTAGCCTCACCGCCAGCAGGGGCCAGCACATTTTTGTAGAAATGTTCATCCGCAGAAAAGGCGCGGTCATCACCTTTAATCACCCAGAGAACCAGATCCAGTTGTGGTAACAGGTCGCGATAAAGTTGTTCATATTCAGCGTCACGCTCAGCATTTTCGCCCACACCCGGAATATCAATCAACCGCACTGAGCGTTTGCCAAACTGGATGCGCATTTCCTGCGTTTCACGGGTACAGGCCGCGATATTGCTGACTGCACAAATATCACCCTTAAAAATCGCATTACATAAGCTGGATTTCCCGGCTCCGGTCTTTCCCATAATGCCAATGACCGGCTCATAACTGATAACGTCATTAATGCGTCGGGCAATACTGTCCCTGATATTTTCAGGTAATATTTCAAGAGCATCCTTCACAGGATTTCGATTTTTAGTTTCTGTATTATTCATCTTGAGCACCATTCTCCATTTTCGCTTTAATTAACGCACACTCGTAATAAGAAATAATTACTTTTAGCAAGGCATTCACTTTTTCCAGATCACGGGGTGCCGCGTAACCGACGATCCCTTTTTTCATAGGGCTGAAGCGTTCCTTGCGGGAAAGGCTCATTGCGGCCAGTTGATCATCAATACCGTGCATTAACAAATGACCGTCTTCGCCTGCACTGAAGTGATTGCAAATCATCTCGGCATGCCGGAGAAGGTTTTCGGGAACTACATTGAATGGCGCGTCAAGCCAGGCTTTAAGATGCGCATTCTGTTCATTATCATTGGCGTCAAGAAGACCGCTGAGTAAGTCCGTTGCTATGTTTTCGAAAAAATTCTCGAGCGCTTTTTCATCTTTATTCATTAGAGGTATCTCCGGTTGATTCCGTACTTTCATTCTGCTCGTATCGTTTCAGGGCAAGGCGTATGTCTTGCGTAACCTGATTACGAATCGATGCTGGTTTTAGAACTTCAACCTCGGGCATCCAGTATTTGATGAGAGGGATAATTTGGCCGAAGTGAGCCACCCGTGAAATCACGAGCAAATCACCGCTTGCGGAAGTGTGAATAATTTCCTGACCCGGCAACAGCGCGCGGCGCAAGAACCACGGGGCTACACGTGCAGAAACTGACATCAGTACTTCAGTAAGCTCTGCGCCATACCAGATACTTTCCGCATTCTCGATTTGCAGATGAATTTCCGGCGACATGGCAAATGACATGTTACTGGGGAGAACCTGTTTCATCGCTGAAATGACGAAACTTTTCAGCACTCCTCCCTCAATGGCAGCGAGATACCAGATCCCTCTGTCACTGACGAGACGATAGGGTTCAATGGCGCTGTAACTTTTCGCTTTATACATAAAGCTTATTTTTTTGCTGCCGCGAATCGCGTCTGACAATGTATTCAACGTAGACATAAAAACCCCACAATTTTCGTAGGGACGCTGTTTGATCAGAAACGGATTATTATCAGCATTGCCCAGCAATATGCCTAACAGGCGGTCATCCCAGCGTGGAAATAACCCGTCAATACCCAGAATACGCGTAAATCGGCGCAAGTCCGTATTGCTGCGCTGTCCCAGTACGCCAACGGGAAGGTGATATTTCTTACCACTGCGAAGAAGGTTGAGATAAGCCAGTCGCTGCGTAAGGTCACGCCGGATGGTCTTATCACAGACATTAAACTCTTCAGCAAGCCCACTCACCGTGACCGATTCACCGTTGTTAAGGCGAGTCAGTATCAATCCAAGGCGATACCCAAGTTTGTCATGCTTATCCATTCAGGCATCCAATCAATTGAAGCTGGAAGGATATTTTCAGTAGGGTGCTGGACAAGATGAGTCCAGGCTGAAGCAGAATTTCTAAAAAATAAAAACCATAAAATTCAGTGATATATTTTCAGCATGGTTTTTGTGGACTCAACCTGTCCATTTTGGGGTCGTTGCGGGAAGCAGCTTTATTACCGGTGCCTCATTACCCCCAAACAGTAAAGCCCACGACAGGGAGCGTGGGCTTAGCAAACAGGTATTCAGCGTGAAGGATTTACAACACTGCCGAGGGCAATGCGAAGCCGGGATATACCGGCTTTATAAGGTCCATCAGGCGATTCATTCGGGAAGTCAGGGAACCAAAGATAATAGGTGGGAGCTTAGCCCGACCTGCATTTTTGACATCACTGGCTGTTACAGAGTAGCCTGCGGCGACCAGCCATGCTGCGACCTCAGTGCTGGTTTGTCTCTTTCTGTCGTCCGGCGTGAGCCCCCATTGATGTTGAGCCAGGGCCCGCAGGAAAAGGCGAACAAGGACATCATCGCTTCGATTTAGTCCTACTTTCAGTTTCAGTGGGGTAAAAACGTTTCTGCAATAGAGAAAATCACACCAGTCTTCCCAGTCGGCTTCATCTTTCAAAGCATGTGTCTGCCGCCAGTCATCGAAAAGCTGGCGTTGCTTAAGTGCCTGTGACATATCATCCCACGGTCGGGAATGCATTAACAAATGCCCTTCATTCATCGTGGGTGTTATCAATTGGCGTTTGAAGTCGAATTCCAGGTTTAACCTGATCTCGGATTCAACAGCGACCAGATCGCTTTCATTCAACCACATATCACGGGTTGAAATGAGAGACCCCCTGCGAAGTTTCTGACCCGGAACCCTGTTCATATAGAGATCTACCATATAGGGGTTATAGTCGTCGCGTGGAATATCAGCAGGGGGTTTAACGCCTGCACGTGCGTGGACGATTGGGAAGCCTTCTGATTCCTTATAGGTCAACTGCCCCCGGGTTTTCATGGCGACCAGTTGTCGGACCTGATGTTTACAGGTCAGCATAGACGAGCCCGGATCCGCAATGTCGCATAACGCCTGAAAACGTGAAGATAGCGGACCAGACATATCGATATTCTCGAGAGAGGCATCTGTCAGAAAACCATCTGTAGTCACACTGACCACTATTGCATTCGGCGGAAGTGCATTCATCAACTCGCCCACCACCGCGCGGACAAATCCCGTGACATGTGCAGCAAAAAATGGCTGGGTGACTGACGAAGGCGGCAGAGGGCTGTTCAGCCCACGGGCGGTATCAAATGCAGTCTTTGCGTGAAGACCCTGAGCGAGTTTTCCATACAGTGAATTTCCGATCTCTTTCCAGAATTTTTCCTCCAGAGACCCTTTATCATGGCGATTACGATTTTCGCGTACCTGTTGCACAAAGGGTAAAAACACGGAGCTTGCTGGTTTTGTCGGGGACGAGGCATTATCAGATTTATACTGACGCCATGGGATTATAATACCGTGCTGAATAGTTATTTCCGCACCCAGAGACAGTGCGAGGGCTATTTCCGGGGCGGTCGCCCATGACTCACCCGTCAAGGGAAAAAACAACCCATACTGGTCTGTTCTGACAGGCAGACAGGGGTAACGTACTGTGTCGGGGAATCGAAAACTGACCAGCGCAAATCCCATGGTATGTCCGCAAAATTCCTCAGGATTTTGGCTCGTATAAAGATTGTCATAATCGGGTTGCAAAACATCTAACAGGCCTGTGGTGTATGCGCCTGCCAAATCGTAGTCATACCATTGGCTTTCAGGGGTGATGCCCATCATAAAGCACTCATTTCGACCGCCGTGATAGCAGTTTATGGCGAACGTCTCATAGAGTTCCCTTGCGGGTATACTCTGCGTCGATTTTAACGTTCTGAATCCATGAGTATCCGGATTCCAGCACTGTTGCGATATTGTCCGGGTACCCATACAGACTTCAGGAGACTGGCCGCTTTCCTTAATGGTCTTGAGAAACCGGGAAACAGCCATCGCACCAATCGTGGTGGGGATGCGCTCAATCATCAGACTTTCAGTGCAGAACGATTTCACCTGTAAGGCATAGCGCACGGCAATTTCGGCATCACGAACTGCATAAGCTTCGAAACCGCGTCGATCGCCTTTTAAATACTGGCGCATATCGCTGATTGAATAAGGGGCTGGAATGGTTAGTTTCGGCAGACCAAGTAATTGGCCACATTCCGCCAGCCCCATCCCACCCGGAGTGATCAACAACGTATCGGTGAACGTCACATTGCTGCAACGGGGCGGGCTGGTCCGTTTATCAAACGTGATGAGGCTATTTTTTTCACGACGATTTTCGACTTCATCAAAATCAATACCGTAGCGGTTTTTAAAACTGCTAACTGTACTGCGAATTCCTTTCAGCAGTATTTTGTGATCGCTCCAGAAATCGGAAAACGAGGCAACATCAGCCCGCAGGAAATGAGCATACAGCGTAATCGAACCCGGCCATTCGTTAATCAGCTCATTCTTCAATAGCGGCGTCAGGGTTTTCGCGAGAAAGTTTTTCAGCGACAGGCGATCTTTTTTGTGGGCGCTGGCGGGGTACAGGATTCCGGGAACACCCGTTCCATCAGGCAGCACGACATAGCTCTGATAAGACAGAATGTCGTTTTGTTTTGTTGCAGGGTTATAGACGTATTCAGTGTCAAAGCCGATATCAAGATGTAACTGGCTACTGACGTCCAGCCGTTTTTTTGATTTTTGCGGTATTAACGGAAAGTTATCAAGCGTTTTAGCGGTGTGGGCGACAGGTTGCGTCACACCCGCCGCATTCGCGAGCAGTGCATTCATGTCAATCATTGGTGTTTCTCTTATTCAGGTGAGCGGTGCCACTACAGGCACCGTGAATTCAGGAGGGAAATCAGATGAGAGCTGTACGAATCTCAGCAAAAAGTTGCTCTTTGTGTTCATCGTCATTGGTCGCGACGAACGAAACAAACTTATCGCTTACTTTAATAACCACGCCATTCGGGGTCTTTTCTACCATCGGCAGGAGTCGTGAGGAGATAAGGCAATTTGCATGTAACCAACGGAAGCGCATTGCTTCAAATTCGCGACCGCCAAGAGCGGTAGTCAGTTCCTGAAATGCATCATCAAGAGTGTCAGATTTGGCTGATTCGCTGACGAGGGTGCCGCCATAGCGGTTAATCAGCATCAGGATAGCCTGCTCGTCTTTCTGAAACAGGCTGACGCCGTATACGAATCTCAGTCGGGCAATGCAGTGATTACCTTCGTAAATAGCCTCGTCAGACAGACCGCTTTTGAAAATGCTGGCATAGACGGTAAATGCGGCTTTCGCAGCCTCGTCCGAATCAAAATGCTCAATGTGCAGTGCGCGGCTTGCCCGGCCAATAAAGTACAGGCGGTTTTCAACGATACCGATGCCACTGACATCAGAGACAGGGATGATCTTATCGCTTGAGTTCACCAGGTAATCAGTGCTGAGTGTTGTTGAGGTTGTCATAATTTTTTCGCCTTATCAGGAAGTAATGTTATTAACGTGAAATTTGGATGTTCGTGAGTTGCTGCCGTTCCCAGGCCTCCACCTCAGATACTGGAAATCGAATAGCACGGCCCAGCCTGATAAACGGAGGGAGTTTCGCCGGATTTCGGGTGATATCGCTGGCAATCGTGCTGGGTGAAATGCCCCAGCGGAGAGCAAGCTGTTTACTGGTGATGTACATAACGGGGCTCCTCTGAGCAAAAAATAGTTAAGGTTCTGTCAGTCACTGCCGGGCCCAGCAATGGTGTGCTCACATTACGAGTTGCGCAGTTAGATGGCACTTCATAAAACTCACAGCTCATGTTGTCAGATTTTTTATTTAAAACTATCAACCACTTGTGTAACTACCGACTGAGTGTCCGCTGCATTGTGAAACGCATAGCGGCGGGTGGCAGTGAGTGAATGGTGATTCAGTAACCGGGAGGCCATGGCGATATCGCTGGTTGCCTGTAGCACGCGGGTTGCAAACGTCCGGCGAAGGTCGTGCATTCGCAGGTTTGCTATACCGGCATCCCGACAGATACGGGCAAAGGTTTCACGCGGATAGCTCAACTGACGAGTGGCGTCGGTAAGGCGAGGGAAAATCCAGGTAGTACTGAGTGCCAGTTGTGCCTGTCTCTGAATAATAGCCACTGCGGGTTTTGCAAGCGGGCAGGTAAATGGGTGCCCTGATTTCGTATCCGGGAGAAGCAACTGCTGTGCATCAGGATGCCAGTATTCCCATTTCAGGGTACAAACTTCACCAATACGCATACCGGTATAGAGCGCAAGCAATATGGCATCAGCAGCGGGCGTGTTAAGGGCTTCAGTGGCAGCTATAAATAATGGAATTTCAGTGGCAGAAAGTGTGCGATACCGAACGTTGTTCTCTTTCAGATAACGAACGTGGGTCATCGGAGAATGATTTATCCATTCAGCGCGTACAGCCAGAGAGCATATCTTTGAGAGCAGAGCCAGAAGGCGGTTTATTGTTGCCGGGCGTAAGGTCGAACGCAGGTCAGCGGCGAATTTTTCGATTTCACCGGCAGTAATATCACGCAGGCGACGCTGTCCCCAGAAGGGAAGGATGTAACGATTGAGCTTCGACAGTTCAGACTGAGGGCTTTTCTTATATAGCTGCATATCAGGAAGCCATAAGTCGTTGATAGCCTGTTCAACGGTATAACGGCGGGACTGTATGGCAAGGCGCTTTTTGCGACCGAGTAGAGTCATAGTATGCAGGCGGGCATCTTCTACACCGATGAGTGGAAAAGTGCCCAGTGTTTCATAAATACGTTGATTGTTGATGGTCGCCCGAAATGCCAGAGTTATACTTTTTTGATAAACAAGTGCCCGCAGATGGGGGCAGTGAATATCACGGTATTCCTGGCAACCTGTCTTCGGATGTGGCAGTTGTTGAAGTGATTTAGTGCTGAAACGCAGATTAATAATGGACATCGTAGTTCTCCTGTGAATGTGTGCCAGGAAAAATACGATGTCAGGTGAACTAATTGCGAGTTGTCATTTTCACAGTTCATCATTTCAATTTGAAACTGTGCTTTTTATTTACAGAGGTCAATTCTCTGTGGGTTGTGACGCCATAAGTTCATTTAGCCCGAGCAAGTGATAGTAATCGGGTGACATATTCCTCTTTGCTGAGACGACCTACATCGTTAATCTTTGAAGGTAGTCCAAGCGCTGTCGATTTTAAGTCCAATAATCCTTTAATAGTTGGGCCATTTTTTTTAACAGCGAGGCTCTTTCCTTCAAGAAAAAGGATGATTTCTTTGGCTGTGGGTTTCCATTCTGGGAAGATAAGCAGTGCAATGTAAATATAGGTTTTGTATAAGATCTGGTTTATGTTTTTTTGGATCCCTGTCAGGTTTTCTTTGTTTCGGGGAATGGTTTCATTAAAAACGAACTTATCAGGGCTGGTTAAAGTGGCTGTATAGCCCTTTTCATTAATAACAGGTCGCATAACCTCATAGGGTATCATTGCAAGAGTAATCAATTGAATCATGTTAGGGTGGTTGAGATAGTTATTTTTGATAAGTCCATCATTTTTCATTAGGTCTATTGTTTTAAATAGGAAAGTGAAATAAAACTCATCACAAAATCGTGCAAAGAAAAGGAGGGCAGTATCCCTGGGGGCCAGGTTTGAAACTTTCGGGAGAGAATTCATGAAATCTGACGAGGTGATATATTTAGTGATATTTTCACATGTATCCTTGAGGGTGCTGTTATGGCTGAGCATTGAAGCCTTTCCATCACAATGGACGAGTTCACTATTTTGATATGTTTTTTCATCCACAAGAGTATTGAGGGTGGTTAGAAATGTGGAAAACGGATGTGTCGAGTCTTTTGATGCCTTATCCAGCAATATCTCCAGAAATACATCAATTTCCTTTAGTGTTTTATCTGGTATTTTATTTTGTTTAATCGATGTACGACCGTAGATATTAATAGCCAGCACTTCGAATTCCTTACATTGTAGTGCGCACCATTTCTCAAGATAATCGGTATTCTGAAAAAAATTAATCTGATTGGACATTGATGCGGATATTGCGAATATCTCGATAGATGCTAATGAGGGACGCATCTTACGGATGCCATCCGGTTGTTCCTGTGTCATCAGATGTAGTAAATCATCCTCAGTAAAAATTTCGGATAATTTATCAATATCATTTTGATATTTAGCGAGGAGCTGAGCATTTTTAGGATGCCGGTCGGGGTGTTCAAGATAGTCTTCAAACATAATGTGCCTCTGTTATTCAGGTTAGATACCCTTTTACTGATGGATGTGTGCAAGGTGGTGCTGTGATTACAAGAGCATGAGTAGGCTATTTACCCCAACGGCAGTTTTACACCATAGCTCAAATCTTGTCTATCATGCTAATATTATTAGAATTTATTAACTTGTAAACATGAGGGCACCGTAAGTCATCTGTCGGTATCAAGTGGACAATTCCCTTCAAGATACTGCGATTCTGGTGTGTTCAAGGGCGTGTCTTGAGGTATCATTTAACGCAGTTTTTTACGATGCTAAGCCCTGCATCGCCAGCTTTTCTTCATACCAGGATGATTCATGAACGACAAAATCAGTCAGGACACGATCAACAAAGCCCTGTGGGCCGCGTGTGATACGTTCCGTGGCACCATCAGTGCTGATACCTATAAAGACTTTATCCTTACCATGCTGTTTCTTAAGTACATTTCAGATGTCTGGCAGGATCACTATGACGAATACAAAGAACAGTATGGCGATGCGCCGGAACTAATTGAAGCGATGATGGCTAACGAGCGTTTTGAACTGCCAAAAAATGCCAGCTTTTATGCGCTGTACGAACGTCGCCATGAGCCGGGTAACGGTGAGCGTATCGATCAGGCTCTGCATGCAATCGAAGAAGCTAACGGAACCAAACTGAAAGATGCCGGGAAAAGCGTGTTCCAGGATATTTCGTTTAACACCGATCGTCTTGGCGAAGAAAAACAGAAAAACACAATCCTGCGTCAGCTACTGGAAGACTTCGCCGGTGAAGATCTCAACCTGAAGCCGAGTCGTGTCGGTACGCTGGACGTTATCGGTAATGCTTACGAATACCTGATCAAAAACTTTGCCGCCAGCGGTGGGCAGAAAGCCGGGGAGTTCTATACCCCGCCGGAAGTTTCTGACCTGATTGCTGAGTTACTTGATCCTCAACCCGGTGACACCATCAGTGACCCGGCCTGCGGTTCTGGTTCGTTGTTAATGAAGTGCGGACGTAAAATTGTCTCCGGGCATGATAGTCGTAACTATGCCTTGTTCGGTCAGGAGGCGATTGGGTCTACATGGTCGTTGGCGAAAATGAACATGTTCCTTCACGGCGAAGACAACCATAAAATCGAGTGGGGCGATACCATTCGTAATCCGAAGCTGCTCGATAAAAATGGCGACCTGATGCTGTTTGATATCGTGACCGCTAACCCGCCGTTTAGTCTGGACAAGTGGGGCCATGATGAGGCCGAGAACGATAAGTTTGGTCGTTTCCGTCGCGGTGTGCCGCCGAAGACTAAAGGCGATTACGCCTTTATCTCGCATATGATAGAAACCCTTAAACCGGGAACGGGTCGTATGGGGGTAGTGGTACCACACGGCGTACTGTTCCGTGGCTCCAGCGAAGGCAAAATTCGCCAGAAACTGATTGATGAAAACCTACTCGATGCGGTGATTGGCCTGCCTGAAAAACTGTTCTACGGTACGGGTATTCCTGCTGCGATTCTGATTTTCAAAAAACAGAAAGTGGATGACAAGGTGCTGTTTATCGATGCCAGCCGCGAATTTAAGGCAGGTAAAAACCAGAACCAGCTCAGCGAAGAAAATATTGAGAAAATCGTCAAGACCTACCGTGATGGCGATAACGTCGAGAAATACGCCTATCTTGCCAGCCTGAAAGAGATTCAGGACAACGATTACAATCTCAACATCCCTCGCTATGTCGATACCTTTGAAGAAGAAGACGAGGTCGATTTGCTGGCCGTACGCGCCGAACGCGAGCAACTGAAGGCGGAACTGGCGAAGCTGGAAACGGAGATGGCGGGGTATCTGAAGGAGTTGGGTTATGATTCCTAAGGGGTGGTCATCTCAGAAACTCTCATCGGTTGCGTCGATAATCGATTGCAAACACAGGACTCCTGAGTACGTTAAATCGGGAATACCACTTGTCTCACCGGGGACGATAAAATGGGGAGCCTTAGATCTGATTTCACCTGTAAAAAGAGTTACAGAAGAAGAATATCGCTCTCTGATGGATCACTGTGTTGTTGAACAAGGTGATTTGGTTATGAGTCGTAACCAGTCTGTCGGTGTTGTTAGCTATGTGGATTCCAAAAAGCCATTTGTATTAGGGCAAGACACTGTCTTAATTAAACCAATCCATGCAGATTGGCGGTTTATTTACTACACATTACAATCAGATTTAGTCCAGCGACAGATAGCAAAAAGTGCAGGTGGTTCTACCTTTTCTAGAATTAACCTTTCTGATATTAGAGCGTTAAACATAAAAACTCCTGCTATTTATGAACAAGATAAAATATCTCAAATTCTGTCCGCCTGGGATAAGGCAATTTCGGTGACGGAAAGCCTTCTCGCCAACAGTCAACAGCAGAAAAAAGCCCTGACGCAGCAATTGCTTACCGGGGAAAAACGCTTGCTGGATGAGAATGGGGTGAGGTTTAGTGGGGAGTGGAAAATTACTAAACTAATACAAATGGGCAAAGTTGTATCCGGTGGAACACCTGATACAAACATGGCCATGTATTGGGAAGGCGATATTCTATGGCTTACCCCAACTGATGTTACTGCATTAACGGGTAGGTTCGTTAGCAATACTAGTAGAAAAATTACTCCTGCGGGATTACTAAATAGCTCAGCTGTTCTTTTGCCAAAAGGTAGTTTGATGGTATGTACAAGAGCTACTATTGGTGCTTTAGCAATTTCGACATCGGAAATTTGTACCAATCAAGGTTTTAAAAACATCATTCCGAATGAAGGGTTTAATATCGAATTTATTTATTACTTGTTGCAAATGAACACAAATGAGATGATCAAAAAATCATCTGGCTCAACATTTTTAGAACTTTCCAAGAAAGATTTTGAAACTTTAAGCTTTTCTTGCCCATTTATTAAAGAGCAACAAAAAATCGCCGCCGTGCTGTCCGCTGCTGACACCGAAATCTCCACGCTGGAGAAAAAACTCGCCTGCCTGAACGACGAGAAAAAAGCCCTGATGCAGCAATTACTGACCGGAAAACGTCGTGTCAAAGTAGACGCTGAAGAAGCCGTGAGCGCTTAACGCGAAGAACAAGGAAAGCTAATGAACCAGACGTACACGCCAAAATTCCAGGAAGAATACAGTGCCAAAATTCCGGCACTGACATTACTGACCAGCCTTGGTTGGACGTTTTTACCCCCGAAACAGATTATGGATTACAGGGGCTATAAACAGGATGAGGTGGTGCTGCGTCCGGTTCTGCGTGAGGCGTTGTCGAAGCGTTCCTTTATGGCGAGCGGTAAAACTTGCCAGTTATCGGAAAAGGCACTGGATAACCTGATATCGCAGGTTTGTTCTCCGGCGCTGAATGAAGGGCTGCTGAAAGCCAATGAGCGGATGTACAACCATCTGCTCTACGGTATCGCCGTCACCGAATTTGTCGATGGCAAGAAGGTCAACCCCACCATAGCGCTGATTGACTGGGAACACCCGGAAAATAACCAGTTCCACTTTACTGAAGAATTTACAGTATTGCGGTCGGGCGGTGTCGAAACTCGCAGACCGGATATTGTCTGTTTTGTGAATGGTATTCCGCTGGCAGTTATTGAAGCGAAAAGCCCGGCTGGTCATGGCAAGAAAGGGCCAACCATTGACGAAGGTATATCCCAGAGTATCCGCAACCAGTTCAACGATGAAATCCCGCATCTGTTTGCCTACAGCCAGGTATTACTGTCGATTAACGGGCATGACGGTCGCTACGGTACCTGCCATACGCCAATGAAATTCTGGGCGGCATGGCGCGAAGAAGATATTACCGATCCGCAGATGTATGCGCTGCGCAACCATCAGTTATCGACTGAACAAATTCATGCGTTGTTTGATCATCGTCCTTCAGCCGATCTCGACTGGTACCAACAGTTAATAGCCGCTGGTGAACTGGCTGTCAGTGGACAGGATAAGCTGCTTATCAGCCTGCTTTCGCCGGAGCGTCTGCTGGAGATGACCCGCTTCTTCACCCTGTTTGATAAAAAGACCGGGAAGATAGTCGCTCGCTATCAGCAGGTGTTCGGCATTAAAAGACTGCTGGAACGCATCAGTACTCGCAGACCGGATGGGGGCAGGGAAGGTGGGGTGATCTGGCATACCACAGGGTCAGGTAAATCTTACACCATGGTGTTCCTCAGCAAGGCGCTGATTCTTCATGACAGCCTGAAGCAGTGTCGTATTGTGGTGGTGACGGACCGTGTGGACCTTGAAGGGCAGCTCAGCGGCACTTTTGCCTCAGGTGGTGAACTGGCAGGGAAGGATGATAAGGCCAAAGCGATGGCGACCTCAGGTCAGAAGCTGGCACAGCAGATTGGCTCTGGTAAAGAACGTATAATCTTTACCCTTATCCAGAAATTTAACTCAGCGACAAAACTTCCTGAATGCGTCAACACCAGCCCCGACATCATCGTTCTGATTGATGAAGGACACCGTAGCCAGGGCNCCATTGCTAAAAGAAGATAAGACCACCAATAAATTCGGGCCGATTGTCCACGCTTATACCATGCAGCGAGCGGTAGAAGATAAAGCCGTTACGCCTTTGCTGTATGAAGAACGTATTCCCGACCTTGAGGTTAACGATCGGGCAATAGATGCATGGTTTGAACGTATTACCGATGGGTTAAGCGAGGCGCAAAAAGCCGACCTTAAGCGTAAATATGCCCGTAAGGGTGAGGTTTATAGTGCAGATGACCGCATCCGGCTGATCGCACTCGATATCGCCACGCACTTCTCGAAGAATATTGATGAGGGGCTGAAAGGGCAACTTGCCTGCGACAGCAAAATCTCCGCAATTAAGTATAAAAAGTATCTTGATGAAGCCGGGTTGTTTGAATCAGCGGTGGTGATCAGCCCGCCGGATACCCGTGAAGGGAACACCGAGGTGGATGAAAGCAAACTGCCGGAAGTGACGAAATGGTGGAAGGATAATGTCGGCACGCAGGATGAGTCTGTGTATACCCGCAATATCATTAGCCGTTTCGATACCGATGATAAGCTTAAATTGCTGATCGTCGTTGATAAACTGCTCACCGGGTTTGATGAACCGAAAAATACCGTGCTGTATATCGACAAGCCGCTTAAATCACATAATCTTATCCAGGCTATTGCCCGGGTGAACCGACTGCATCCACTGAAAAAGTTTGGCCTGCTGATTGATTATCGCGGCATTCTTGCTGAACTGGACACGACGATCGGTAAATATCAGGATCTGGCCTCCCGAACTCAGGGGGGATACGACATCAAGGATATTGATGGGTTGTACAACGCCATGAGTTCTGAATACAAACGTCTGCCTCATCTGTATAACCAGCTGTGGGCAATATTTGCTGGTGTCAAAAACAAAAATGATACTGAGCAGTT
>NZ_WMJZ01000050.1 GCF_009711095.1 Intestinirhabdus alba | reverse complement strand
GGGTTGCAGCCATTCATCGGTTTTATCGCCGGCGATGGTACACCCCTGACGGTCACGAAAACCGACGAGATATGGCGGGTCGGTGAGAATGAAATCGACAGCATTATCCGGAAAGCCGGACATGATATGGACGCAATTACCCTGGATAAATCGGGACATGGTAGTTCTCCTTTCTCAAATGCGGCGCCAGTTACGCCGTGCCGATACGACAGCCGGGCGAAAAGCGGAGAATGCAGGGGCGGTGCCGCAAGCCGCAGCGCAGTGAAAAAGCCCACGCTGGCTGGACGGTTTGACGGCGAAAATTGAGACGGAAAACGACGGGAAGACAGCGGGTAAAGCCTTTGAAATAAACTGCGACCGGGTGAGGACACCGGCAGAGCGAACCCTTGCATTCGCAGCGGCCCGGCTACAGTAGCGGCACGGCGTTCACAGCAGAGCGATATGAATGAGGAGCGCAGCGACATCGTATTTTCATCGTTGCTGTCCACAATTTCGGTGGGCAATCCTGTGTATAAAATGAGGGTATTCCGCGCAGGTCGCTACCAGCACGGATGACAGCGCGCCTGACAAAACGGTCATCTTTTAACCACACTACGCAGACTTCACTTTTTCTGGTGTGGTATGTTGATGCTGAATGTACACAACCGGAGCGGAGAAAGATGGACAGAGAAATGCTGGCAGAGTGGCTGCGGGATATTGCCCGACATATAGAAGAGGAAAGTCCACTGATTCGTGATGTCAGTGTGGATGATGCCCTTTCAGAGGAGGGGCTGGCCAGAAAGATCATCACTATCACGTTCAATGCGCCTGGTCGTGCCCCACAGCCTGAAGAAGATGTTAGCAGCATCCCCCGACACTAAAACAGCATTAAGATGTTAGCCTCGAAAATTGAGTAATTGCCTGATCAAGAGACAGGAGAAGAGCAAGACTCCGCTGTACGGGTAACTCGACATGATGCAAACGCTGAATACCCGAGTATTGCATATATAATTCGCGGGTATTCCATTCATTTACAGATACGTTATTCGTTTTCTTCAGCTTCCTTTTCATCATCACGTCTGAGGCGAGCTACGCTGCGTTCCACCGTGCTGAGGGGATTGTATACCCCTCTAACTGCAGCTGTTCTGGTACTTGCTGTATGGGCGCTATACTGCCGATCAAAATCCAGAACTATTCCGCACTTCTCTGCCTGCATTCTGACAAAGCCTCTGATCATGTTTTCCCTGAACCGAAACCATCCTGGCCGGACACCATCCTTCCCGACAAGCGCATGGCACAGAATAGATCCGTGATTCTCTTTACGAAGCCGAGCAAAACGACTGTCGAAGTTTTTCTGCGTCAGAGGTTCAATGTCGAGGTACTTCATCACCTGGATATAGGAGGTAATGATGTGGTCTTTCATTCTGTTGAGGTCTGCACCTTCAGCCATCGCCCAAAGAATGTGATGCATATGCTCATCTCGGCAGGTAGCTGCCTCATAACATGATCTGAGCGTTTCCTCAGCAGACAATACAGCTGCATCGAGCGAAGCTAGAAATAGATCACGTGTAACTGTGCTAACGACTTCATCTGCCATGTAACACTCATGAAGGAGCTTGCTGCACATGAGATGGACATAGTAGGGAAATCCATCACTCAACGCGCATATACGGTCTGCGATATCATCAGGGATATTAATATCAAAATATCTAAATGCACTTTCAACGATACGCTGACGACCTGTCCAGTGCAGACGTTCAAGATCAACCTGCTCAATCTGTCTCTGACTGGACAGATGTCCGCCAATCAAATCAGATACCGACTGCCCAATCCCGGTGAAGATGATACGAACGGGTACATCCCCATCGCTTAACTGCTTGAGCAAAACACCAAAGCGGGCACGCTGCTCCTCGCTACGGATCAGGTCAAATTCATCAATAACAATAACCGTGTTATCCGAATAGCGTTCCGTCAGATAGTTCAGGGCTTCAACAGCACTGGCCATATTAACGACTGAACGAACGCGAGAAGTTTCACGCTCTTCAACACGGGCTTCGGCTTTTAAAACAGGAATATTGAGACCAAAAGTTGCAGGCGTTTTGTACCGGTCTACCGGCATGCGCATCATTCCTTGGCTAATAACCGATTCGATGACTGTTTCCAGGGTCGAGTCATGGTCACAACTGACGGTAATAGGACGGTTATCCGAAGACTGGATAAGCGAAGCGGCTGTGTGGGCGAGGGAGGTTTTACCTACTCCGCGATCGCCATAAATGAACACATGTCGGCCCGGTGAATGAAGTGCCAGTTGTATCGTCTCCAACTGCTTATCCCGCCCAAAAAGCTTTTCAGGTGTACGCACTGGCACACTGAGAGTAAGCACTTCATTGAGCCGGGTGGCAAAAGTTGGTAAATCGCAACCTGCAATAGCCATGTCCATTCACTCCGAGAAGATGATTTAGGGGCTATTATACTGATTTCCTGAAAGCGAGTGCATGGCAACGCAGTGTAAATGGAGAAAGTAAATTACATAAGTTGGAACAGATGAGATACATGGATATTCATGTCTGGGAAAAGTGTGGTTTGCTGGAAGGGGTAGCGTCTGAATGGCATATAAAACGGGAGATGCTTTCGCCTGCCTATACAACTCGCTGGTCTGAACTGCCAATAGCGAAATTATGAGTCACGAAGAGGTTGAAAAGCGTGGTGATTTCAGTGTGAAAGAATTTTCAATTTTCCTTTATAATCAAACAAATAACCATGAAATTGACGTGGTGAAAAACATACAAAAAAGGATGCTCTTCGGCATCCTTATCCCTTACTCACCTGATTCTGGAAGTCTTTCCAGAATACGTTTTATTGCCTTATCAATCTCCGACTGTGCCTCAGCGGAAATACGGGAAAACTCATAAACAACAAGTCGCTTCTTTGGATCAGTTTTCTTTCTGGCAAACTGATTACGATCTGAAAATTCTCTCAGCTTCTCTGTTTGAACCGTTCTAGTTGGGAGGGCTGTCAGCAATTTGCTCTCCGACCGGATAACCGCAAGAATTTTGCTTTTATCAATTGCCGGATAATCTGGCATGGTCTTCAACCGATGCTGAACTTTTTCCATCAGCTCTGTTACCGATGTTTGCTTGTTGTTTGCTTCTTCGGCCAGTTTCAGTAAAAACTGATAATCCGACAACGAAATATCATTTATCACCGGGAACACTGCAACCATTTCGTCTGGCACTGCTGCGGCCTGAAACGCACGTGTCACTTTCGCCGGAGAGAGATTTTCTTTCAACGCAATATCTTCTTTCGTCATGCTGGTTCCGTAGGTAACTTCGAGTCGCTTCCCCAGCTCGCGAAGACTATGTTCTCTGGCAGTCTGGATATCTTTCGCCAACTGCCGTGCATCGGCGAGTGAGATATCATCTTTTGTTACCAGAATTTCGAATTTAACGTTATTAAAGATGCAGGCAGCACGACGTCGGGTTCCATCTAATATCTCAATTAGTCCATTAACCTCCCGACCAATAGCCGGAAAGAACTGCTGCAGCTTTATCGTCCGGGAAATATCACTGACGGACTCGCGCGTAAGCATTGTCTGATCACGTCCATTAACCGAAGCATCAACGAACGTTTTTGATTCAACTTCTCCGCTTAACACAACTGTTTTGACAAACCTAGCCTGCACGCCTGATTTAAGGGTAAATGTTTTAACATCACCGTCGCCTTCGAGCATTCTAGCGAACTCTGAATTACTATTTCCCAGAACCCGACCACGAGCTATAACCTGTTTCATTTTGACGCTCCCCTGATATATTCAATTCGGTCAAATACGGCCTTAGTAAACCGTTCAGCTTCAGTACGTGCCTTTTTCAATGCCTCTGCACTTCCCGGGTACGAAACAGGGTTAGCACTAATGATGGTGTCAAAAGACTCACCACATCGTTCGAATCCGTCCAACCTCGGGAGCGATGAGTCTAGGATGTTACTCGCATACACCTCACGAGCCAGACTATGGGACGTTTCGTGATCGCGCTTACTGGTCATTTTTGACATAAATCCAATACTTGCACTCAGGCGTGGCTCTACACCTTCTTCTTCAAGACGCTCAAGCATTTCTGGCAAACGAGTCAGATACTTAAGGGTTGAATGGAAATCAACCTGTGCCGGAGGGGTAGGGGTCAAAAGCAAATCACTCGCAGCTAAGCCATTCAGAAGGAATGGATCAAGATGAGGGCCAGTATCAATAAAGACAAAATCATAATCACCAGCGATACGGTCAATGATTGTTTTTCTGAGAACTTCAGAAGGTTTAAGACCAGGTAAATGTTCTGCTACCAGAGACTCCCACTGGCTCGCCACGAAACCATCATCAATAGAAGCAGGTATAACATCAACACCTGGAATAATAGTCGGCCGTATAACCGCTTCTCGCAACGTTTCAGCATCCAGATCATTCAGCATTGCCTGAGCGGCGGTTTCAAGGACTGTGCCGATGCTGTGGGTGTGATCCAGAAACATGGTGCTGGATGCCTGCGGGTCGAGGTCTATAACCAAAATACGAAGATCATGGCGAAGCAAATCCTGATGTACACGTAATGCATGTGCCAGCGTTACTGTACTGACTGTTTTTGATACCCCACCTTTTAGGTTGACGACAAAAATTACGTAAGGTGCTTTATGAATATCACGGTACTTAGGTATCTGTCGGTGAGCATATATATCAATAACGTTCTGAATTGTTAGTGCATATTGCTCGACGTTGCCAACCTGCTTTTTATTAAATTCATAGCCGCTTTCTTCCATTTCTTTAACGGCCAGCTCTACGATGCGTCGGCTCAGCTTAGGCAATTTTGCGACCGCATTACGAGTATATGTTTGATGATATTCTGTCAGATTGAATTCTTTTCTTTGTTCCTCAATATCCCGACTCATTGCCTGAAGTAGAGCACTTGCTCTGAGCGCTATGGTACCGACACTACCGTAATCTCGTTTCATAGTTTCCCCTGAGATAGATTCCCTGCCCATATATTGCCTATAAAGTTCAATCACATTGTACATGCACACAAAAAATGTACAACATATTTTGTATTGTCATTAAATTATTGTACGTAGCCAACCATCATTCACATCAAACCGCGCAGTTAGACATCGTTTCTGAGCAGGCGAGGGGGTGGAGGGTATGGTGGTAACAAGTAATCACTACACAGCTAGGACATTCAGGTCATTCTGTCCAGAGACTGTTGCGACAAGACCAAATATAGACTATATTTAAACCTCTTTGTTATGTGAGGTTGTTATGAAAATTGAAACCATTAGCTATGTGAAAAAAAACGCAGCGTCACTCGATCTGGAAGAACCAATTCTTGTTACTCAAAATGGGGTTCCGGCATATGTTATTGAGTCATACGACGCGCAACAGGAGCGACAGAACGCGATTGCACTACTGAAGTTGCTGACGCTTTCAGAGCAAGATAAGGCAGACGGCAATATTTTCAGTAAAGAACAACTACTGGCGGGTCTGTAATGGCGATTGTTATTCAGTACACCAGAACTGTCAAAACCTGCATTGATGATATTGCGAGCCACTTACGTCATATCGAGTCAGAACCAAAGGAAGTGATCAGCGGCATCATTGAGCACTTCGAAAAACGAGTCAGTGATTTTCCACTTGGGTGTCAGGTCTGCCCGGAGTTACTCAAGATAGGTTGTGCTAAATATCGTGAGTGCAACACCCCTGACGGCTACAGAGTATTGTACTCAGTGGAGGATAATGTAATAACAGCACACGCAATACTATCCCACAGGCAGGATATACAAAACCTTCTCTTTAAACGCCTAATTAGAATTTGACCAGAAACGAAAACCGTGAGTCTGTTCAGAGCTTGCATCTGAGGCGAAGGGTTGGATAAGCCCTACGGGCGCGTCAGCCTGTCACATTCGGGTATGCTCCAGCAGTACCGACTTCCGTCTACTCTTCCCACCAGTTGTGACCAGATAAGAGATACCTTCAAATGCATAACCACTTAAATGTCACCAGAACATCTCGTCATTTCGTTATAGCTGTAGTACCAGTGTCTTGGCGCAGATATATCAGGGCCATCTAACTGAAGATTAAACAGAAAGGAGGGGACAGAACCACCCCGGAACTGCCCCTGAAGGAATTGCAATTCCATTCTCCACCAATGTTAGCATTTTTTGCCTGTGATACTATGACCGGGTCATTTTTCAGAGCATGGACTGATGAAAAAGAAAAATACTACGCCAACTCCCCACGATGCGACATTCCGCCAGTTTCTGTCACAACCAGACATTGCCAGGGATTTTATGGAACTGCATCTGCCGACAGAGCTGCGTGCCATCTGCGATCTGAGCACGCTGAAACTGGAATCAGGCTCGTTCGTTGAGGATGATCTCCGGCAGTATTTCAGCGACGTTTTCTACAGCCTGAAAACTACAGCAGGTGACGGGTACATACATGTCCTCGTGGAACACCAGTCAACGCCGGACAAACATATGGCTTTCCGCCTGATACGCTATGCGGTGGCCGCCATGCAGCGACACCTGGAGGCAGGGCATAAAAAACTGCCACTGGTGATACCGGTGCTATTCTATACGGGTAAGCGCAGCCCGTATCCGTACTCCACCCGCTGGCTGGATGAGTTTGACGATCCGGCGCTGGCAGGCAAACTCTACAGCAGCGCTTTCCCGCTGGTAGACGTTACGGTCATTCCGGATGATCAAATCGCTGACCATCGCAGTATGGCCGCACTAACTTTACTGCAAAAGCATATTCACCAGCGGGACCTGGCAGAACTGGTTGACCGGCTGGCGCCCATCTTGCTGGCCGGATATCTGTCTTCATCACAGGTAATATCGCTGGTACACTATATAGTGCAGGCAGGCGAAACATCGGACGCCGAAGCCTTTGTACGCGAACTGGCACAGCGTGTGCCGCAACACGGAGACGCACTTATGACCATCGCACAACAGCTTGAACAAAAAGGCATCGAGAAGGGGATTCAGCTCGGTGAACAACGCGGCATTGAAAAAGGCGAGCGCGAAGCCACCCTTAAAATTGCCCGTACCATGCTGCAGAACGGTATTGACCGCAATACCGTCATGAAAATGACCGGTCTGACTGAAAACGATCTGGCCCAGATTCGTCACTAATCCCCCTATCCTGACACTCCCTGTCCGACCATTAGCGAATACTGGTCGGGCAGGGAGGCACCAGACTCAGGCTCTGCCTGCCAACCACAGCGATTAAACAGCTTCATTACCTCCGCTACGTTCCCCGTCAGACGCGCAGTCAGGGGACTTATATGTCGGCCGCTGCCGTCAAAAGTGACATAAAGGTTGGCCCTAAATGCCATTGACGCCCGCACTGAGCGGCAGGGCATTCCGGCCGGACCATTTCCATTAGGCAATGTGCAGCCAAAAAGTAAGTAGTGCTCGCCGCAGCCATGTGACCGAGCAACGCGAGCGAACTGGCGAGGAAGCGCAAGAGCGAGGGTGTTACAGAAGGCAATTACGCGCAGGAACTGAACACTTAGACAATTATGGGAAATACCCCTAGTTTGGAGATATCCAGTTATCCACCGGATATTTTTAAAAGCATTTTTACTCTTTTTAATTCCTTTTTATCCATTTTATCCCTTTTAGAAACCCGCCAGACCACGCCAGCCGCACTTCTCAAGGTACCAGTATGGGAAACGCCTAAAGTTCTTCTGGGAAACACCACGGGTTACTATGGGAAATACCCCTAGTTTATCTGCAGTTCATATACCTGTTGATAACTTACTAATTCTTCTTGTGACTTTCGGTGCCTCATGCCAGTATGTGGGGGATTCAAAAACACCCACACGGTGAAGGCAATGACCACGGAAACCCTTAAAAAACCTGTCAATATCAGTCAGTCCAATGAGCTGACTGAGGCCGCTTACTATTTGCCTCTGCAGGCAAAACGTGTGCTGTGGCTTTGCCTGATGCAGTGCTACCCGATGAAGGATGATCCCGATTCTGTCTCTCCGATATTCACCGTTACTGTGGCGGATTATCAGAAGTTTTTTAAGGTCAGCGTGGATACTGCCTCTACTGACGTTAAAAAAGGTGTGACCGCACTGGCGGGCAGTAGCGTGGTTTTTTACCCTAAAGAAGGGGAGTTTGAAGAGGTGAAACGCCCCTGGCTGGCTGAAGCAGGCCTGAAAAAAGGGCGAGGGAAATGGCAAATAGAGTTCAACTACAAGGTAATGCCGTACCTGATGGGACTGACTAGCCAGTTCACAACATACTCCTTGTACGACTGTGGAAAAATTAACAGTGTACGGGTTATCCGCCTCTATGAAAGCCTTTGCCAGTACCGTTCAAGCGGCGTTTGGATCACTACTCAGGATTGGCTGTCTGAACGTTTCATGCTCCCGGAATCACAACGCAGTAACTTTGCTGAGATGAAACGCACCTTCATCAATCCAGCCCTGAAGAAAATCAACGCCAATACGCCTCTTAAAGCCGCGATGACACAGAATGACGACGGCCGACTAGTATTCACTATCCTGGATTCAAAAAGCTAACTTGGGGTATTTCCCATATCAGCCCTGCCGACTGCTAAACTCTAGGTCATTCCCATAAACTGAACCTGGGGTATTTCCCATAATCATCCTTGGATCAGTTGTTTCATCAACGCAACCGCATCTGATTCCGGCATAGCAAACTGCACCCGATGACGTGCTGCGAGATCGAGCGCAAAAACCTTCGTGTAGACCTCCGTTGAGCTCACTGACTTGTGCCCCATCAGGCTCTGCAGTACCTTCAGCGGAATTCCGGCATACAGCATGTGCATGGCATAGCTGTGACGGAATGTGTGCGGTGTCACCGGCACAGAGAACGTCACCCCGTCGGCCGCCGCAGCCTCCACCGCTTCATTAAGCCAGGTGCGAGCGGTCCGGTCGGTGATCTCCCAGATGCGCGCCTTCTCGGTTCTGCCGCTACGTTTGTTACGTCGTTCAAGAGGTATTTTCAGCGTGGCCACCATCATCTCCAGCTGACCGACATAGTTCGCATCGGAAAGCGGAACCAGGCGATGCGCCTGACTGCCGGCAGGCGAGCGGCCGGCCGTTCGTGCCGCTTTCTCCGCCCGCTGCTTGAGTGTGGCCAGCTGCACGAACGGGTAGGGCGGCGCCAGAGAAAAATCACTCCGGGTCAGCGCCAGCGCCTCGTTAATGCGCGCGCCGGTGTTCCAGAGGGTTGCCAGCAACATCTTGCGGTGCAGATCGGGTACATAGTGGAGCAGGGCACTCACTTCCGGCGCCAGCAGATATTTCGGCAGTTCGTCCTGAACGAGCGCCATCTGGCGCAGGGCCAGTGCGGCAGGGTAGTCGATGGCCACCGGCAGCTGCGTGGCCGAAAAAGAAACGCCCTGGCCTGGGATTGCCGGCATCATTGCTTGTTGTCCCTGTCGGACAGGTATTGCTCTGTAAGTCGTGCCAGTGCTTTCTGCGCGTAATCTTCGCCCGGGAGCACACTGATTTCTCCCCGGCGTTCCATCTCGGCGCCGATGGCGCTGAGGGTCGTCGCTACCGTCAGCAGCTGGCGCAGCTGCAGGGCGTGCCCGCATGCGGAACGGATGCGATCGGCAAAATCATCCTCATCGCGGGAATATGTTCCGGGTGCCGGCCGTTCCCGGCCATCCTTTTCTGACTGCAGCTGCTGGCACAGCGTCAGCAGTTCAATGATCTCTTCTGCCGCACGGGCAGCCACTAGGTCATGGTTCATTCCGGCTTATCCTAATTTGCCAAACAGCTGAGGCAGTTCATCAAACAACATCACATGACGGGTGCGCTTTCCCTTGAAAATACGCCTCATCATTGGCGTGAAATCCGCAGGCTCCCAGCCATAGGGCCACGTATAGAAGATTCCGGCTTTCAGCGTGTTATCCGGTCGCCCTGGGCCAGCGACGATACGTCTGACCTCCCTGCTCAGCGCCTCACCGCGCAGGCCGTACTGGCCCAGGTAACGACGCAGCCGCGTTCTCGGCATCCGCGGATCGGATTTCACATAAGCATTAGTATCCATAAACTGCGTAACGTTGATGATATTACTGCCGTACTTTCGCATGGTGCTGAAAGCGGTGGCCATCACGTCTGTTTCTGTCTCTGGTTCGCCATCGGTTCTGTTCATCTCGTTTCCTGTTTACTGGCTAAAGGGTTGTTGTGTGGACCGCTCGGTTAAGCTGATGCGGTGCCTTCCCGCAACGACCTGAAGGCCTGCAGGGCGTCAGCCCTGGAGAGCAGCTCAATACAGTCCCCGCGCTGCGGGTCTATCTCTTCGTCAGTGGCCTCGTTATACCGCATACGCAGCCGCCATCCCGTCACGGGAGGCGCGTTCTGTATGGCCAGCACCATCCCTTCCGGCGACAGCAGTTCACGGAGGGTGTAGCAGGCGCCAATCCGGGTCGAGTCCCGCAGCCACATCACGGGATACTCACTGGCCAGCTGGTCGTACACACATTCCGGCGTATGGAAGTAATTCCCGTCCGCCCTGCATAAATCACACATAACCCTTCCTTTACTGAGAAATACCGCCTTCTATTTCTTTTGATTAGCTGCAGCAGCTTTTACGATGGCGTTTATCGCCTTTTCTATCGAAAACGGTCTCAGCTCACCGTTGCTCAGCTGGACCTTGTAGCAGGGATGCGATACCCAGCGGCCATTGGTAAAACGAGGTTCATTCTGAACCGTGAAATGTTTAATCAGGCGGCCCTTCAGTTCCCATCCCGGACAACTGTCGCAATAGAGGGTGAACAGTTCTTTCAGCTCCTCAAAATAGTCACCTTCTGAAATGATACCTGCAGCCTTCACATCTGTACGTTGATTCATGTAGTGGCTGATAGCTGCAGTTTTGGATTCATATTCCTTCTGACCAATCTTCACCGGTACTGCACGTCCCATCCTGATCTCCTTTCTGGTTTGCTGGCAAATAGTCACTCAGAGTAATTATGACGTGCAGCATAATCGGCTAAGCACAACCCTGAGTCTGTCACCCGGATGATTTTTCCCTGCCGTCATCATTTTCAGGATGATAATAAGCAGACATATAGCCACGCTGTTAAATTACCGGATGACCGTTTCCGGCAGATCCGATTTTCTGGCGTATCACAACTTTCCGGAAGTGTACCACGGTCAGGGAATAAACAAAGCGGCAATATCGGCCGCCGGGCAGCAGGTCACAATCAGGGGGCAGAATACAACATATAGCGTCATCGTCAGCTGATAAGGACACTACATGTTGTGTGGCGGGGCCGGCGAGCAGCCGGTGACGATCGGCAGATCCGGAACTAGCTTTTTTCGGATCTGCGCGTAAAAAGAGAGAAAACGCATAGGTGGAACATATCCATATGCCAGGCATCTGCATATGCATGACATACGCATATACTCACCATCTGCATATGCTGCATCTATACATATGCCGCACATCTGCCTATACTGAGCATATGCATAAAGGCCGGTCGGCCAGGAGGAAATAATGAGAACCGTATCTATTTTCAAGAATGGCAATAACCGCGCCATCCGTCTGCCCCGGGATCTGGATTTTGAGGGGGTGAGCGAGCTGGAGATCGTCCGGGAAGGGGACAGCATCATCCTGCGCCCCGTCCGGCCGACCTGGGGCTCGTTCGCTCAGCTCGAAAGAGCTGACCCGGACTTTATGGCAGAGCGCGAGGACGTTGTCAGCGACGAAGGACGCTTTGAGCTATGAAACAGCCACGCACCAGAACCTATATGCTTGACACCTGTATCTGCTCGTTCATCATGCGCGAGCAGCCGGCAGCCGTACTGAAGCGCCTTGAGCAGGCGGTGCTTCGCGGCCAACGTATCGTGGTCTCGGCCATCACCTATTCCGAGATGCGCTTCGGCGCCACCGGCCCGAAGGCCTCACCGCGTCACGTGCATCTGGTCGACGCGTTCTGCGCGCGCCTCGATGCCATTCTGCCCTGGGACCGGGCCGCGGTGGATGCGACCACCGAGATCAAGGTGGCGCTGCGCCTCGCCGGCACGCCGATCGGCCCGAACGACACGGCAATTGCCGGGCATGCCATTGCGGCCGGCGCCGTGCTGGTGACGAACAATACAAGAGAGTTTGAGCGGGTGCCGGGGCTGACACTGGAAGACTGGGTTAAATGAAAAAGGACAACGCGGTGAACGATGACGTCTATGGTGCATTGCATTATGCCGATGGAGTACGCCGGACCGAAGAAGCGCTCCACATTATCCGCACCACCATGCCCGATCCCACCGTTGACCTGTTCACGGACGGTTATCTGCAGGGCGTGCTTTTTCACTGGCGTCTGCTGGCGACTGAAGCCGGGCTGCCCGCCGGCATAATCGATACCGAATACCGCCGGCTGCTGCAGCTTGCCGGCCATACCTGATCCGGCGTCAGAGGTCGATTCAGGCGTATGACGGATCGGGTTATCGTCTCCCTCATGGCATTCATACGTACTGCTGAACGGAAAGGACCGTTTCGCTTTCTGTCCGGACACAGCGCCGGCACGACGGTACCGGAACATACCGTGCTCAGGTTTCCACCACGCAGGAGGGGCACATTATTTATCTGTCAGGCAGCCTGCCATATCCGGAGGCAACGACCGGGACAGCAGACTGCCTGCGCTGGCTGAGCTTAGCTGGCGGGCGAGCAGATCACTGTCAGCCAGCCATTCAGCGTTGTGCTCATGATCCTTCTCTGACACCTTGTCGTTCTTTTTCTTTTCTTTCTCCGATTCAGAACAAAGTTTATTGTATTCTGATATTTCTGCCTGCACCTGTGCTTCGGTGACCGAAGAATCCGGCGATAATGCATCTGTCAGCATGGCTAATAACTTAGAAAGTTGTTTCATCGCCGCCGGACTGATGCCTATCATCATCATTAACGACATGTACATCTTAAGCTTGGCCATAGGGTCGGTAACCGGATCATTATTTTTTTTCGGTGTAATCGAACGTGGAGCCAGCACAAAGCCGGAAATATTCATTTTGGCTTTTGAATTATTGTTAACCATTATCGTCTGATTATTTTTATTTCCTGAATACAGGTTTATCCTTGTGTCGGGAGAAGTCCTGGTATATCCCGCACCATTCAAAACAGTTCTGATCACTGGTGGCCTCCACTAATAATTAACGTTCAGATAAGGCGACACGCGCCCCCCCCGAACTTAAATCAGACGGTATAAAAATTTCGTATACTCATAATATTAAAAAAAGAAGAAAGAGGCGTTCATTATCACTGTTCAGACTGAATAATACCTGTGCGTTATTATTAGACTTACTTCCAGCGGCCTGCCTCTCGAATAATAGAAAAAGACTGGTTTAATAGAAAACAACACATCGCTCACAAAATAGAACAATAGCGCCCTTACAGGGCGAGCGTCACGGCTCTGCCGTTCCGATGGTGTTCATACCCGGCTCACGGTTTTATACTCTGCGGTATGTTAATTTCCGAAGGATATCTCCAGCATGCCGCGCAACAAATCTCCGCGAAAACGTAAACAGCACAAACCCGGAAAACCCGGCAGGTCTCCTGCTGACGGGCGTATCCCGTACCGACGCTACCCGAAACGCTTCATGGTCTCCGCACCTCCTGAGCACGGCCATGAGACCCCGCATGAGTTCTTTTATGACAGTCCCGAAGAAGCCATACAGCACTGCGTCCGCCTTGGGCCTCAGTTTTTTCTCGACACGCTGGGCTATCCGCCCCTTGTCACAGTTATCCGGGGTTTTGAGCAACATCCCGGTGATGCAGAGAGGGCCGGATACGACTGTACCGATGGCGCAATGACCGAAAGCCTACCCGCGGATCGGTTCATGACCTGTACAGAGCTGGGGATAATGCCGGTGTCCTTCACCCCATGGGACAAAACCACCGACAACTGGGCTGACAGACCCGATGAACTCGACTGCGGCTGCGACTGCGACTGCGACTGCGACTGCGACTGCGACTGCGGGCAGTATGTCGATTTTAGTTTTACCGGCAAGATACCCGGACTGTAATACCCCGGATGTATATCCCGTGTCCCGCAAAATTGCTGTTCACCGTCGATGAGGGCTGGAACAGGTTTCTCGAAAAATTCGGCGACAGCGTCACTCCCTGGACCCGCCTCTGCGTCGAGCGCATGCTCGCCTGCGGAACCACTGAGATGGGCGTTCGTCGCTACTGCTGCGCATCTGCAGACTGCACCCACAGCCGTTTTTTCTGTCAGAGCTGCAAGTCAAAAGCCTGCAGCGCCTGCGGCTTCAAAGCCACGGAGCAGTGGGTGGCCCAGCAGAGCCACATCCTTCCCGACTGCGACTGGCAGCATATCACCTTTACCATGCCCCACCTGCTCTGGCCCTTCTTTAACAACAACTGGTCTCTGCTCAATGCCCTGTTCCGCGCCGCCACCCGGGCCATGTTACGGTGGGCCCGCAAACAGGGCGTGGAGGTCGGTATCTGCTGCGCCCTGCATACGTACGGCAGACAGCTAAACCAGCATCCGCACATCCACCTCTCCGTCACCCGCGGCGGACTGACCGTGAAGCACGGTGTCTGGCGAGACATTTTCTTTAAAAAGCACGCCGTGGAGGAAATCTGGCGCGGGGCGGTCACCCGCCTGCTGCGCCACAGTTATAACCTGATAAATCCTGGCAACCTGCCGGGGCTGGGGCATATCCGCGACAAAAAACAGTGGGGCCGCTATCTGGAAGCGCAGTACGGGCGCCGCTGGAAGGTTCACTTCGCGAAGAAAACCCGGGATGCCTGGCGGAGCGTCAAATATCTGGGCCGGTAACTGAAGCGACCACCGGTGTCGGCGGCGAAGCTGAGGCACTACAGCGGCGGTGCCGTGGTGCACAACTATTACGACCACCGGACGCAGCAGTACCGGCAGCAGACGCTGACGCAGGAGGAGATGATCGGGCGCTATATCAGTCATATCCCGGAGAAACATTTTAAGATGGTGCGTTACTACGGTTTTTTGTCAAACCGTAAACGGGGGGAGTTGTTGCCAAAAGTCTATGAAGCCCTGGAGATGGAGGCGCGGAAAAAACCGGAGCAGCCGGGCTTCGCCGCGCTGATGAAGGCGTTCCTGCGCACGGATCCGTACAAATGCATCCTGTGCGGTAACCGGCTGCGCTTCAGCAGTGCGCAGGCCGGCAGGCACGCCGCGGAGTTAGTAGAAGAAAGGCTGCATAATATCGACCGGAAACGATGGCTTCTGGCACAGACTACGGGATAAGTGCGTCTGAAAAACAGCTTTCAGGTTAGAAACTCGCCGAAAACAGCATTTTATGACCATAACGTTCTCGATGGCCCATCATTACTGCATTGTTGACACTGCTGTTCATGGTCAGGAAATTTTTAAAACGATGATTCAGTTTCCTAACCATCAAGGATGAGAGCTTAATAGCTACAAGAACTTCTGCGCATATGTTTAAGTGCTTTCATTTAATAGAAGATAGGGATTGTATTATTTGAATAAAATCGCGAACCAATACGTTGTCAATATCACTCCTGAATATATAGTTTAATGGCGAGTGCATGAGTTTTTTTGCTATTAGTGGGCGATAGACTACACCGGGCATATTGATGTTTTCAGCCCACTGGGTAGTGATACAAGAACCATATCCTCCGGAAACCAGCAACAAACTGGTCATTATATCTTCACAATAATTGGAAATATTCAGCCTGACATTTTCAGAATGAAAAGCATCATATACTTTTTGAGCCATTCCTGCCAGTGAAGAGACAGGGTAGAGAATCATCGGCTCATCAGCCAGATCTGTTAGATTAATCTGTGGCTGCATACTGAGTTTATTATCAGCACTTACTGCCACAAGATATTTCTCGTCCTTAATTGTACCTATATCAATACCGCTTTGACTCACTGCAAAGCGGCAAAACCCAATATCAATTTCGCCATTCCTTAGAGCCTCAATTTGTTTTTCTTTAGAAAGATTCTTGAGACGAACATTAACGTAAGGTTTTAACTTACGTAGTATTTTAAGATAATCAGGTAGATGATTGATTACCCCCCAGCTAAAAATCCCAATCACCAGTTCACCAGAACATCCTTGAGCTCTAAGCTGCACGCGACTGGCAACCCCCTCCACCAACGTAATAATTTTATCTGCTTCGTTAAGCAGAGCTTTACCGGCTTCCGTCAACTCGACCTTACGTGTGCTGCGTTTAAAAAGCGGAGTGTTGAGGCTACGCTCCAGTTGCTGTATCTGGCGGGTGAGCGGAGGTTGCGTCATATTGAGTTTTTTAGCTGCACGTCGGTAACTGAGCTCGGTGGCAACATAAACAAATATTCTGAGCTGATGTATCTCCATATCCCCTACCATTGATAGCAAACCAGTATCAATTCTATCATACAAAGCAATTTTCATAGTATTCATTATACAATACCCTGTAAACCATCCACTCAGACAACAAGTGAGGCAGTAGTGAAAATCATTGGTATCGAGGAACACTGGATCTCTGAAGAGTTTAAAAAATATTATCCCCATACTGGTAGTGCAGGCTGTGATGCTGATATCAATATTCTGACCAATATTGGCCAACAGAGAATAGATATAATGGATCAGTATGGCATTGATATGCAGGTACTTGGGCATGGAATGTATCCGGCTACTGAAGTTACTGTAGCTCAGGTTATTAAAACTAACAATCAGGCTGCATCCGCAATAGATAAATATCCTGACAGATTTGCTGCATTTGCAGCCTTACCGTTCACGAACATCACTGATGCCACAAATGAGCTGGCAAGAACAGTGACCCAGTTTGGCTTTAAAGGCACGATGATCAACGGCACTGTGAACGGTAAATTCCTTGATCATCCTGACTTTTTTCCATTGTTAGCGAAAGCAGAAGAACTTGGAGTCCCAATTTATTTGCATCCGGCTTATCCAGCTGAGGATATCAGTAAACATTATTACGAAGGGGGGTTCAGTGAGCTGGTTTCATTCACTCTGGGTTCCACTACTGCGGGCTGGCATTGGGAAACTGGCTTACATGTATTGAGAATGATTGTTTCCGGCATTTTTGATAAATTTCCCCGACTGCAAATTATTATTGGCCATCTTGGAGAGTTGATCCCTTTTTACTGGGAACGTATAAAATACTGGCTGGAACCTCGAGTAGAAAATCTGAAAAAACCCGTCACAGAATATTTTAAAACAAATTTACATATAACTACTAGTGGATATACAACACTGCCACCTTTTGAGCTAGCACTCAAAACCTTTGGCCTGGAGCGGTTGATATTTTCTGTTGATTATCCTTTTAATCCACTGGCCCCAGCAATATCATTTTTGAATAATTTACCTCTGACAGATAACCAGAAAGCACAGATCGCAGGGCAGAATGTTTTGCGACTTCTGAGAATCTAATTCTAGAAAGATGGTGAGATTTTTCGTTCGCTCTTAATTTTTTTGCGTTATAAGTTTGTGTAACGCCTCTCAAAACTGAATGGTTGCACTTGATACCATCACTGCTATTTTTCTAACAGGGACCAAGAACTTGATGAAAAGATGTTTTTCGCTGACTATAGCGGCACTGGCATGTCTGGTGGCCCACGTACAGGCTTCTGATAAACTTGCAGGTAATGAGTTACTTGCTGTGCAAAAAGGAGGGGTGCCCGATAAAGTCTATACCCTGCATAAGCCAACGCTGCGAATAGCCACCTATAATATCGGTAAGAACGAAGCCGCCGATAATGTAACTAATTTTACGGCGCTTAATTCAACGATTAAGAAAATTAACGCTGACATTATTGCGATACCGGAAGTGGATAACAAAACCCAGCGTAGTCAGAAAATCGATCAGTTAAAAACTATTGCCGATGCTAATAAAATGCATTACGTGTTTGGTAAGGCACTGGATTTTGACGACGGCGAATATGGTCTGGGGCTGCTGTCAAAATATAAAATTCTGCATTCACAGGTGGTTAAGTTACCATCGGGCAATGCCGAACAGCGCGTAGCCCTACTGGTGCAAATCGAGGTTCCGGGTTTTGATTCTGCACCGATAATCATGGTTACGCATCTCGACTGGCAAAAAGATCCCATAATTCGTACCGAACAGGCTCGTTACCTGTTAGATCTGAGTATCGGTGATGCGCCTTCTGATTTTAAGGATATTGCCTCTGCCATCAAGATCCTGGCCGGTGATTTCAATTCCACGCGCGAAGAACAGCCGGTAAAAGAGATCGGTTATTTCTTTAATGAAGTCTCAATACCGGGGACTGATACCCGCAGTTGGCCGGCAGTCAATCCCGCGATTGATATCGACCATATTTTTACCTTCAAAGGGCAAAAATGGGACACGAAAAATCTCGAAATTCCGCATAATTCTCCAGAGTTTAACTGGTCGGCGGCCAGTGATCATCTACCGGTTATTGCCGAGATTGAACTCACAGAACAGTAAAATAAAACAGGGCTTTCCTGACGGAAGCCCTGTTTCTGTTGGTTGGCTGAACAGTAGCGCCCTTACAGGGCTAGCGTCACCGCGTTGCGGTTCCGGTGCCTTTTATGTGGCAACAAATGCGACAGCAGTTGCTCGTTGATCTTCACCCCTTTACGCTTCAGGGCATCGACCGCTCTTTTCATATAGACTGTACTCCATAGGGATATGGCAGCTGTCAGGAGCGTCAGTCCACTGGCGCGATAGCTCTGATTTTCCGGTTTTCGGTCCCTAATTTCACCCAGGCGGTGCAGGAATACCGCACGCGCCAGCACGCTACGGGCTTCTCCTTTATTCAGTCCCGCCTGTACCCGCCGACGAAGTGCCGGATCGCGGAACCAGCCGAGCGTAAAGAGAGTTCGTTCAATACGGCCAATTTCTCTCAATGCTTTGGCAAGTCCGTTTTGCTTGGGGTAGCTGGCAAGCTTTTTCAGCATCAGGGATGCCGTCACGGTTCCCTGCTTTATTGAAGTGGCCAGACGCAGTACTTCACGCCAGTGAATTTCGATCTCTTTCAGATTCAGGCTGGTTGTTGATATCAGTGTCTGAAGCGCCGGGTACTGGTCTGCTTTCCCTTTGATAAACAGCTTCTTGTCGAGTACGTTTTGGTAAACACCAGGTGGCCGACTACGCTGAATCCCGCATTTTTCCAGGCGGCCATAAAGCGATCGACGCGGTT
>NZ_WMJZ01000005.1 GCF_009711095.1 Intestinirhabdus alba | reverse complement strand
GTAGCATTTTTAACGTGACACAGAATTCTGAACGCTCTCAGATTGAATCTACAGCCGCCTGCTTTAGGATTTCTTTTTCCATTTCCAGGCGTTTAATCCGGGCCCTGAGCGACTGGATTTCGCGTTGTTCTGGCGTCAGTGCCGGATTGTCCGGCGTCACGCCGTTCACTTCAGATTTATACTGGCGTATCCATTTATGTAACTGGCAGGGCTCCAGTTCAAGGGCGCGGGCAACCTCAGCAGCAGACTGCTGGTATTTAACCACCTGCTCAATCGCTTCCAGTTTGAATTCGGGGGAAAACGGCGTTTGGTTTGTTTGGGCTGAGTCATTTCAGTTACCTCAATTTGCTGTTGTTACTTTAACAGGCTATTGAGGTGTCCGGTAATACTGATCCACTACAGCGCCATCAATGGCAAAAAGTTGCAGGCCGTGCCAGTCATCCTTCAGGTAACGTTCCGCGCCCCATATCTGTGCGGTCTGGCGGAAGAGCCATTCCACCGGGGCGGCCCCCACGCGCTGGCGCGCCTGGATGACAGCGCTGCGGGCCAGCAGGTTCATCCCCGCTTCGCCATCCGCGCTCAGGTTAAGACGGCGAACCACATCGGTAATTGGCTCATTGCGGAAGAAAGCCATAGCCACCACCATCCAGATAACCATGTCGCCCGGTAAACGACGGCGGCGAACGGTCGTATGAGCAGAAAGCGTCAGGCAGTGCTGTATCCACTCGGTGGGAAGGTGCTCTGCAAACAGTTGCGTAGAGGGCGGTGGCATAAGCGGATGGTCACTGAAATCGAGCAAATCTTTGAGAAGTGGCATAAGAAAACGGCTCCCTGTTGTGGAAGCCGTTATAGTGCCGCAGTTTAAGGATCGGTCAACCGATCCTTAACTGATCGACATTGCTCGACGGAGTGGCTTTTTTGTTGCCTGATTTACCAGCGTTCCCTTTTCGTCCCCCCCAATTGAGCGAAGAGCCACTTAATCGCAGCTTTTTCCGACGTTGTGGGGCCGACCCGTGGTCGCGGTAAGTCATTGGCTGGTCGATATCGGCACAGCTTGCCTGCGATACGTTGCAGATGGCGTTGTGGCGGCGTAAATGTCCGGAAAATGTCATCGAGTATACAGACAGAGGCGGTCAGTACTGTTCAACGGATTACCAGAACTTAGTGAAACGCCATTATCTGCGGGGCAGTATAAATGTAGAGGCTGTTGTTACGACAATGCCTGTGTGGAAAGCTTCTTCCACACGCTGAAGGAGGAATGTATCCACGGAAAGGACTTTACCAGCTGGGAAATAATGCGGGCAGCAGGGTTTAATTATATCAAGTGCGATTACAATCGGCTTCATCGTCACAGTACCTGCGGTGGTCTCAGTCTGGAACAATTTGAAAATCAGAATCTCGCTTAGTGCCACGCCCACATTACGCGGGTAGGATCAGACAGTAGCGGCTCACGTTTGAGCGCCACTCTTCAAGATATACATAAAAAATGTAAAACCCATACTTGAAGAAAGGATATTGCTGAGTAGAATCAAGTATAGAAATTTACACTTTTTCATTTTCATAGTGTTGTAAAGATAAGTACACAGGAAATGAACGGTGGAAATTATTTGAAAAGTTATAGGGTTATAACTAATTTTGCACTGCAAATCGATTTACTAGGAGCTATCATGGAATTCAAAGCACATCCCTTATCCGTAGATAATTTATTTTCCTTAAGAAAACAATACTATGTATCAAGAAATCAGAGGGAGTTTTCGTGGGTTGAAGAGCAATTACAAGAATTTTGGTTTGACCTCCTATCAAATATAAAATTAATAGACGATAAATTTGAGCACCAAGAATATTTCCTTGGCACGATCGTTTTGGCTGGCAATGAGGATGGTTTTAGGCTGAGTATTGTTGATGGTCAACAACGCCTAACTATAATAACTATTTTGATTTGTGCCATTTGCCAAAGACTTAAAGAGCTAGACAATGAAAGCATTGGAAAAAGCTTTTATGATAACTATATTGAAGGAGTAAGCATAGATGAGGGGGATGACAATAAAGACTCAGATAAGTATTTTAAACTTGACAGACAATCAGATAGTGATTTTTTTAAATTAGCGATCCAATTTTACAATAAGACAAATGAGAATACAAACAATTTAGAAGATGAGCTCTTAAAACAGGCATTTAACTACTTCTACGAAAAATTAACATCAATTGAAACAATAGTAGAAAAGTTCCAAATACAACCAGAAAAAGTAGACAGCCAAGCAATTATAAAATTCATCAGAGCCGTCGCAAAACAATTAACAACAAAAATTAAAATAATCAGAGTAATTGTAGACAACGAAGACGATGCTTATGTTATATTCGAAATTCTTAATGCAAGAGGTATGGATCTAGATTCTGCTGATTTAATTAAAAATAAAATATTTAGCGATATGAGAAAATCTCACCCTGTTGACTATGCAGAGAAAGGGTGGAACAAAATGATCAATGACTTTTCTGATAGAAATAAAAACTTCAAACTAACAAATTACATCAGGCATTGGTGGAGTGGGCATTACGCTGTAGTTAGTGAGGGTTCTCTATACAAATCATTCAAACAAAAAATAATTGAAGGGGAAATTAATAGTGAAAGTTTCCTCACCAAAATAAGCAACGATGCCAGTGTATACGCAAAAATTTTAGACCCCAGATTCGATGATTGGCGAGAACAGCACGCAAAGCAAATTTATTATAGCTTGTTATCTCTCAAGATATTTAATGTTAGTATTTGCCGGCCTTTTCTATTATCGCTTTTCGAAGCTTTTAGCTGTAAAAAGATTAGATACAATGAATTATCAAGCACTCTAAAAATGATTGAGAAATTTCATTTCCTATTTAACGCAATCGGCTCACAGCGGCCTTCAGGAGTTGAGAATACATACTCATTTGCTGCAAGAAGATTATTAGAGGCGAAAAGTAAACATGAGGCAAGAGGTGTTCTGCTGGAGTTAAAAGAAAAACTAATAAATCGTGTACCATCAGAATCAACGTTTGTGCAAAAATTTAAAGAAATAAAATACACCAAGAAAAAAACAACTCATAGAAGGTTGATACAATATATTTATGCTACAATCGAAAGAAATATTCGAGGAAATGATGAGGTAGTTCCTCTAGATATCACACTTGAACATATAACTCCTCAGGCAACGGGTCTTCATTATATAGGTATGGTAGGAAACTTACTCCCATTAGGATCCAGTGGGAATTTACAAGCAAAAACAGCCAATTTCACCAAGAAAGTTAAAATTTATAATAAGAGTAATTTCATCTACACAAAAAAATTTTGCGAAGAGAATAAGAATGTTGATACTTGGGATGAGGAAAAAATAAATAACAAAACAGAAGAAATAGCCCTACTTGCTTATAATACCGTTTGGAAAATATAGTTATCATGTATAAGGGCTCCGAAGAGCCCTTATGGGCCGCCATCAACCCACTTGCTAATATTCCCATCGCCTTCCCAATGCGTATAACCTATATCTCTCTTGAAGCTAAATAGCTGCGCGGAATAGCGCTCCACTTTCGTCTGGCGCTTGCAGGGCAAGGTATTGGGGCCGTTACCTCTGCCTGACCGCACCGAATCGGGTCTGAAATGCGTTGCCCGTACGCAACCAGCCATATGTCAGTAACCGGCAGGTGTAGCGGTATTAGACGCAGCTATTTAGTACCGACAAGGATTACAGCACTTTCCCACTCAGCCCTTACATATAATCGTAAGGTATTGATTTTAGTTTCAAATATTCCATAACCCCCATCAGAAAACCATTTAGTTACCCACTTTCCGTATGTATTTCACTGCCAGCAAGTCGCCATCTTGAATAACCAAACCATCATCAATCAATTTTTATTCCCATTGAGTGTAATACTTGATGTTAATGCCAGTAGCTTTTATATCCTTATGAAGAGGAAGGTTGTTGCCGCCGATATTCCGAAGGCGTTACGCCAGTTTGCTTTTTAAACGCCGTGTTAAAGACCGATTTAGAGTTAAAACCCGAGGCATACATAATATCAAGAATAGTTCGCTTATCTTCCGCCGTCGCCAGCAGCTTTTTCGCATACTCTATTCGATACTCGCTGATAAACGTAAAAAAGTTCTGCTGAAACCCGTTGTTGATAATGGCAGAGAGATCGTGCGGCGAGAGTTTGATCTGCCGCGCAAGCTGGCTTAAAGACAGGGTAGAATCCAGAAATGGCTGATTCCGACGCATAAATTCCGCGACCTTATCCACCTGCTCAGACGCCGGTAACGGCGGAGCCTTAATCGGCTGAATATCCTCCAGCAGAGTTTCATCCTCCTGCGTTAGCCCCATAAACGCAGCGGGCTGGCGCAGCGCGCAAATTAATAACGTATTAATAAACGCAAATCCCGCCATGCTGACAACGGGCAGTACCCAGGCCGTCTTATCGGTTAGCCTGAACAAATAGAAAAACAGGCAGCAAATGATGCTGACTATCCAAAGCCCCGCGTAGCCTGACAGCAGGAAGCGGAGCCAGAGCATTTGCTGGCGGGCGATATCGGAATAAAGATGCTGAATATCCGAATTAAATGAGCGCAGGCGGCTGAGTGAATAGCCCAGCCAGCCGAGAAAGGCCCCGTGATAGGCCAGTGCAAGGGGCAGTGATACCGGCATTCCTGGTAAATCCTGCTGCTGTAAGAGTGATATTTTTGCCGATTCAGAGAGTGGAACATACAGCGTCAAGTACACAATCAGCCCCGCTGCGAACGGGATTAAGTGTACGGCATGGGTTAGCCGGATTTGAAAATGGCGATACATCAGCGAGCGGGTGTACAGATAGATGGCCGGTGGCTGAAGCAAAGAGATGAGCGTGCCGATATAGGCGTAGTTCGGGTGCAAAAAACTCACGCCGCTGCCATAGAGGAACAGTTCACCAAAACCGGCGGCCACGGTCAGCAGGACGGCCACCAACAGCCGGTTACTGGTCTGTCTGATGTTAGACGGCAAAAGTAGAAACACAGAGAGCAATACCGCCTGCATCATTCCTGCAGCCAGAAGAAAAACAGAGAGCTCATTCAGCATGCACTGGCACCAATAATTTAAAACAAGACATAGGGGACGGGCACCGCACCGCCCTGTGTCAGCGGAACGTTCGACTTTACGTTTCGCAGGTTCGACTTTATCAATTCGAACGACTCCCTGGCTACGCGCCGGTACTCTGATGCCAAATCGGTAGAGGTCTGAAATTCTACTTCTACTAACCACAAAAAAGCAGATGAACAGGTCGAAAGAGACCCGGGAGTATTATTGTGAAAAAGCAGAAAAAGATCAGAACAACCCTGTGCGCGAGCATCATGCTCCTTGCGGGAATGGCCGTAAGCACAACGGCGTTTGCCCACTGCGACAGCCTGGACGGACCGGTGCTCACCGAGGCTAAAAGCGCCCTCCAGGCGCGTGATGTTACCCCATTATTAAAATGGGTACCAGAAAACCGTGAAGATGCCGTCAGGAAGGCATTTGACGAGGCAATGAGCCAACAAGGCGGCAGCCAGACCTCTCAGGAGAAGGCCAGGCAGCATCTTTTTACCACCCTAGTGCGTATTCATCGTGAAGCGGAAGGTGCATCATTTACCGGAGTGAAACCGGCAGACCATATCCCCGCGGTTGTACAAGAAGCTGATGCCGCGCTCAGCGCCAACAGCGTTGATAGCCTGGTGGCGAAGGTGACCGCCAACGTTGAGCATGCTATCCGGGAAAAATTTGCCAAAGCCCAACACAGCAAGCAACTGGCGAATCAGTCGGTTAAGCAGGGCCGCGAATATGTCAATGACTACATTCACTATGTGCATTTTGTTGAGAAGGTGAACGGGCTGGCGGCAGGAAAATCGTCCGATACGGCGCATCAGCACTAAGGCTCTACGGCTACCGTCGAACGACGCTGAACGCTTCAGGCGCATCGTTACGAAGGCGGCCCTCAACTGCCGGTTGGTTTAGGTTAAAAAATACCGTTAGACGCCGTGTCCGCCAGAGAAAAACAGAGGCCATAGCGCCAACAAAATTCTCACCTTCATTGAGAGACCCAAAATAATTCGGGTTGCATGACAAAACGTAGCGCGTTTTGAACAGCCCGGGCTGGCCCCGAAGGGATAAGGCCCCTGGGCCGCATAAAGCCAACTCACATGCAGCCTGAAGTATGACGGGTATAAACCTGCATTATCGAATTGCGCATATTGTCGGGCCTGTCCGGCAGGCCCCGACGTTATTAACGCCATAATGTTACTTCACCTTCTGCCCTATTTTTTTCCCCAGCGGGTAGTGGATCTGCGCGGCGATAAACTCTCCGGTATTATCGTTACGCCCCTGCAGTAAAATTTTGGCATCTTTCTGCTTATACTCTTCCACCGCCCGCTTCGACAGCTGGCCAATAACCGAGTCGGCCGGGCGCAGACGATTAATAATCAGAACCACTTCCGTGTCCGGAAAATCGCTCATCATATTCTGATCGCCCTCGCTGTCGCCCGCCACCAGCAGCGGGCCTTTTCCGGCGTACTTGTTCTGAATAAATTTACGTATGGTTTCCGTCTTCCCTTTCCCCTGGGTTTGCGGATAGTCAGGGTCCAGCCCGGCGGTGAGTTTTCCATCACTGGTGTGCAGCAGACGCATGGCAAATACCTGTGTTTCCGGAACCGAATAAGGCGGCCGGGTAACAATCGATTTAATCACCTCAAGGTTTGAGGCTGAAATTACATATACATCAACGCCAGCCTTTTGTAAGGCCTGATAAAGATCCTGCATTTCGGGCACCAGACGGAAACCATTGTGCCAGGTAACGCTGACGACGCCGGCCTTGCCCGGCAACGCCGCGGGGCTTTCCCAAAGGACGGATTCAACCGGCGTTGAGCGCTGCCAGGCGATGGTCTTTTGGGTTAAATCAGCAACCTGCCCTGGCGTCATATTTTTAAACAGATAGGTTACCCAGGGGTAAGAGACCTCATGCCGGAACGTGCCGCCTATCGCAGCATACAGGTAGCGCATTTTTGTAATAAAATTCTGGTAGTGCGGCGTTCTGCGGATCTCCACCAGCCGCTCCTGCTGCGTTAAATCCGGGTAGTTATCGTGCAACCACCGGTAGCTTTCAATAATATCTTCACTCACCTTTATAATATTAACGGGATCGCCATTTTTATTATTATAAGCGGATGCAAAGTCCGTTAACGGGATATCTTTTAAAATAACCTCACGCAGCTCCTCGGGCGACATCGAAAATAACAGATGTTCGAGCTGATAGATTAGCGCGGCTTCCTCAATATCCAGGAACGCGGTTGTATTATCAAAATCAAAAACCGCATAGTAGGTATGAGGTGGTGCCTGCCTCGCTTTAGCAAGCATGGCCTCAAGACGTTTTTTATTAAAGCTATCCCACTTCCCCGGCTGCAGCATCGGCGTATTTTCTGTGATATTCGGAGCAGTAGAGGGAGCCGGCGGCACGCTTTCCACCCTCGCCGCCCGGGCGTTTAATGACAGCAGATTTATCGTTAACATCACTGCGATATAACGTTTCGCATATTTCATAAACAAATTCCTTTTAATAAAAGAGATTCCTCAGATAACATGAAAAAAGCGTTATGCATATCAAAAATCAGCAGCCGGGCGCGTTATGGCGCAGAGATCACAACTCTTGAAAGCGTTATTGTAGGCTGAGATATCCTTTCCCCTGCGGCCAGCACGCCGCACCGGCGCGTAGCCGCACATTGGCGTTCGATAAAGGTGCCTGACGCCGCCCCTATCCGACCGCGACTATTTCTGATGCCAGTAGGCCGCCGCGCGCACCAGCTGCGGATCGTATCTGTCCGTTTCAAAACGGCCGCTGAGTTTTTTCACCCGCCGCCCTTCACCGGTGATCCAGATAAAGTAATCCTTTTCAGGCACCGCAAGCTGCGCCAGCCGCTCATCCAGCGCCCGATCGTCATGAGGCATCCAGGTAATGTTAAACCCGTCGAGATGGGCAAGATAATCCTGATATGCGGCGTCCTGCACGCTAACCAGCGCAATGACATCAGGCCGCACGCTCAACTGGCTGAGCGCCTCCAGACGACGCCGCAGCGCGGGCATACCCGATTCATCGCAGACATACAGCTGGTACGCATACGCCTCTGGCACCACCAGCGAACCGCGCGGCCCGCCAATGGTAAGGCTGTCGCCTTCGCGGGCCTGCATCGCCCACGTGCTGGCGATCCCCCCCTCGTGAATGAAAAAATCCAGCGCCAGCTCGTGACGGCTCTCATCGTACAGAGGGGTATAGTCGCGCGACGCCGGGCGTACGCCCTGGCCCCAGTCAATGCCCTCATCGGTTACCGTCGGGAGCACAAAATGGCTGCCCGGTTCGGGAAAAAATACCTTCGTGTGATCGTCAAAGCCGCGCGAGCTGAAGCCGTCAAGGGCGTCGCCGCCAAGCACCACGCGCTGAAAGCCAGCGCTGATACGCTCAACGCGCCGTACGGTAAGTTCACGAAAGCGCAGCGCATTGCGTACGCGCTGGGGATAGGGTGCAGATGTCATCGTCATTTTTTTACCTTCACAGGGATAATCAGATATATCGAATTTAATTTTCAAATGATAATGATTGTTAATTATGGAATTTGCAAGCGCTTTTTTATCCCCGCAGACGGCGTTTAACATACACGATGTATGCAAATTAATTCATTATTATCAAATAGTTAAAATCAAAAAATTATTACGCTTTGCCCGACGGCATGATTCAGATATAAGTTAGATATATCTGACTAAGGAGCACGTTATGTCACATCCACACGAAGAGGGCGATAAAGCGCCTCATCCCGATCGCGGAGGCGGCCGTCGACAGCGCCTTTTTGGTCACGGCGAACTGCGGCTGGTGATCCTTGATATCCTCTCTCGCGAAGCCAGCCACGGCTATGAGCTAATCAAGGCGATTGAGGCGCTAACCCACGGCAGCTATACGCCAAGCCCGGGCGTTATCTATCCGACGCTGGACTTTTTGCAGGATCAGGCGCTGATTACCATCAAAGAAGAGAACAGCGGCCGTAAAAAGATCACCATCACGGCGCAGGGTCAGAACTGGCTGGCTGAAAATCGCCAACAGCTGGCGCACATTCAGGCGCGGGTACAAGCGCGCAGCGTCGGTTTTGAGCTACGCAAAAACCCGCAGATGAAACGGGCGCTGGATAACTTCAAAGCCGTACTCGATTTACGGGTCAATCAGGGCGATATCAGCCCCGCGCAGCTCAAAAAAATTATTGGTATCATCGATCGCGCGGCGCTGGATATCTCACAGCTGGATTAAGCGGGCTGCGCGCCAGGCTCATCTACGCGGAACACATTCACCAGCTCTTTTAAGTGCAGCGCCTGGTCATTCAGCGACGCGGCCGCCGCAACGGACTCTTCCACCAGGCTGGAGTTCTGCTGGGTGGCGGAGTCAATCAGGCCGATGGCGCTGTTAATCTGCGAAATGCCGTCGCTTTGCTCACGGCTGGCCTGCCCAATTTCGCGCAGGATAACGTTCATCTCCTCAACGTTTTGCACCATGCCGTTGATAAGCGAACCGGCTTTCTCCACCAGCTCCATCCCCTCGCGGGTCTGGTGAGTTGAGTCTTCAATAAGCGTGCGGATTTCACTGGCGGAGGAGGCGCTTTTCTGCGCCAGCTGGCGCACTTCACCAGCTACCACCGCAAAACCACGCCCGTGCTCGCCGGCTCGCGCCGCTTCCACGGCCGCGTTAAGCGCCAGAATATTGGTCTGGAAAGCAATGGCGTCAATGAGGTTAATGATATCCGACATCCGGTTCGCGGTCTCATTGATGGTCCGCATTTTCCGGGTAACCAGGCTCATCATCTCACCGTTATCCTTCACCACCCTTCCCGCATCGGCCGCAATATTTGTCGCTTCGCTGGCGTGTCCGGCGGTATTTTTCACCGTGGCGGTGATCTGCTCCATCGACGCCGCCGTCTGCTCTACCGAGCTGGCCTGCTCTTCAGTACGCCCGGCCAGATCCTGGTTGCCCGCCATGATTTGCGCCGCGGCGGTAGAGATACTCACGGAGCCGTTCTGAACTTCCCGGACAATTTCCACCAGACGCGCTTTCATGGCCATCAGCGCCTGCAGCAGCATTCCGGTTTCATCCCTCTGCGTAATAGAAATATTGCGAGTCAGATCCCCTTCGGCAATTGCCTCAGCAAAGTGTACGGCCTCATTCAACGGCCGGGTAATAGAACGCACAATATACCAGCCCATCAGACAGCCAGCGATAATACTGAGCAGGGCCAGGGCGCTCAACAACATGCGATTGATATTATATTCACTCTCCACCTGCGCCCCGATGCGTACCATCTGGTTGTTTTTCATTTCGATTAGCTGATTAATTTTTTCGATATACAGCTTCTGCGTACGCACCCCTGTGGTCATCATTTCCTGCAGGGCGGCTTCATGATCACGGCTCTGCAACGACTGCATCACGCGCATACGCGACTCCTTATACTGCTGGCGAACGTCGCGGATTTCAGCGAGAATTTTTTGCGACGCGGGATCGGAATAATTTGTATTGAATTCATCAATTATTTCGCTCACGCTTTGGGAAAGTTTGTCCATACGCTCAGTGATTCCCTGGCTCCAGCGCCCCTCCTCATCCAGCATAATATGCTGTTGCAGCACGATAAACTCGTTAACGCTATCAACAAGTTTGTTGGCCTTTACCGTCGCAGGATAGACCTCATTAATAATATTCTGCACGCCGCTGTTGGTGTGGTTAAGGCTTAATAAAGAAATGACGGAACTTGCTGTAATGATCACAATAAAAAAGCCGAAGGCAATGAGTAGTTTTGAACGTATTTTTAGATTACCGATTGACATACTTCCTCCTTTAAACCTTATTCTTAAGGCAAACTCGTTATCGGTAATAAAAAAGATAACTTTACAGAAGCGTTTGATTTTAAGAATTAACTCAAGAACACAGGCAGGCCATTGGCACAACCCATAAAAAAACAATTAAATGCGGATGCCGTTCTCTTCAGAAAACAATTTAGCATAAGAGAGACTGCCGTTTTCTGCTTTTATTTATTAATAAAATCAATACTTACGGGTGATAGCGGCAGCGCCTTCGCACTCCGGAAAAGTACGTTTCATTTCAATCTGAATAATTTGAATATTAAGAAAATACTTATTAAGGCTGCGCGCCGTGGTGAGAAAAAACAGGCGCTCCGCTTAGCGTAAACGATTAACGACAGAGATCTCCATCGCTAAAGAGAGACCTGTTATTCCATGTGCCAGCTTCGACGCGCAGCCGGGACAGAACAGAGTCCGGGCGCGGGACATCGACAGAACAGGGCGCAGTAAGCCGCCCCTGAGGCGGCCGACAGGCGGCATGAACCGGTATCCGCCCCATAGCGGAAAGGTCATCCGGCCGGACCGGCCCCTTTCTTTGAAATCCGTCACAATCAGCGCATTCCCCTTTTCCCTTTTTTCTGGCGATGGCTAGATTAGTAACTCATCCGACCACGCAACAATTATTTTACATACTGGATCTTCTATGCGCTATCCGCTGCTGTTCGCTCCGCTCGATCTGGGCTTCACCCGGCTGAAAAACCGGGTTCTGATGGGCTCAATGCACACCGGGCTTGAAGAACGCTCCGACGGCGCGGAGCGTCTGGCGGCCTTTTACGCCGAGCGCGCCCGCCACGGGGTGGCGCTGATCGTCACCGGCGGCATCGCCCCCTCGCCGTCCGGCGTAACGACGACGGGCAGCGCAACCCTGAACGACGCCGGGCAGCTGCCGCACCACCGGACCATCGTCGATGCGGTGCACCGGGAGGGCGGCAAAATCGCCCTGCAGATCCTTCATACCGGCCGCTACAGCTATCAGCCACATCCGGTGGCCCCCTCGCCGATCCAGGCACCGATCGGCCGCGTGGTGCCGCACGCCCTGACCCATGAGGAAATTTTACAACTGATCGCTGATTTCGCCCGCTGCGCGCAGCTGGCGCAGGAGGCGGGCTATGACGGCGTGGAGGTGATGGGGTCCGAGGGATATCTGATCAACGAGTTCCTTACCCGCCGCACTAACCGGCGCACCGATCGGTGGGGCGGCGATTACGCCAGCCGCATGCGCTTCGCCGTGGAGGTGGTGCGGGCGATCCGGCAGCGGACGGGGCGCAATTTTATTATTATTTACCGCCTGTCGATGCTCGATCTGGTGGAGGACGGCAGCACCTTTGAGGAAACCGTACAATTAGCGCAGGCGGTTGAGGCGGCGGGCGCAACGCTGATTAATACCGGCATCGGCTGGCATGAAGCGCGTATTCCCACCATTGCGGCCCCGGTGCCGCGCGGTGCCTTCAGCTGGGTCACGCGCAGGCTGAAGGCGCACGTGACGCTGCCGCTGATCGCCACCAACCGGATTAACGATCCGCAGGTGGCCGAGACGATTCTGGCTCACGGCGACGCCGATATGGTGTCGATGGCGCGGCCGTTTCTGGCCGACGCCGAGCTGCTGTCAAAAGCGCAGTCCGGACGCGCCGAAGAGATCAATACCTGCATCGCCTGTAATCAGGCCTGCCTGGATCGGATCTTCGTCGGCAAGGTCACCTCCTGCCTGGTGAATCCCCGCGCCTGCCATGAAACCCTCATGCCGATCGTCCCGGCCCGGCGCAGTAAAGATCTGGCGGTCGTAGGCGCGGGTCCGGCGGGCCTCGCCTTTGCCGTTAACGCGGCGGCGCGCGGTCATCGGGTGACGCTGTTTGACGCCCGGAACGAGATCGGCGGCCAGTTTAACGTTGCCAGACAGATCCCCGGCAAAGAGGAGTTTTCCGCCACGCTGCGCTACTACAGGCGGATGCTCGACGTCACCGGCGTCAACCTGCGCCTTGGCCAGTACGCCACCGCGGAGGATTTGCGCCCGTTTGACGAGGCGATCCTTGCCAGCGGGATCGTCCCGCGCCAACCGCCCATCGACGGTATCGATCACCCTAAGGTATTGAGCTATCTGGCGGTGCTGCGGGATAACGTGCCGGTGGGCAGGCGGGTGGCGATTATTGGCTGTGGCGGAATCGGCTTCGATACCGCGCTGTATCTCAGCCAGTCCGACAGCCCCACCAGCCAGGACATTACCGGGTTCTGCGCGGAATGGGGGATCGACACCACCCTGCGCGGGCCAGGCGGCCTGCTCCCGGAGGGGCCGCACCCGGCGCGCAGCCAGCGGCAGATCGTGATGCTCCAGCGCAGCGCCGGCCGGCCGGGGCAGGGGTTAGGGAAAACCACCGGCTGGATCCACCGCGCCACCCTGCTGGCGCGCGGGGTCCGCATGATCCCATCGGTGACCTACCAGAAGATCGACGACGCGGGGCTGCACCTGCTGATCGACGGCAGGCCGCAAACTCTGGCGGTGGATCATATCGTGATCTGCGCGGGCCAGGAGCCAAACCGCGAGCTGGCGGAGCCGCTGCGCGCGGCGGGAAAAACGGTTCATCTGATTGGCGGATGCGACGTCGCGGCAGAGCTGGACGCCCGCCGCGCCATCGCCCAGGGCACCCGCCTGGCGCTGGCGATTTAGCGCCATCGCCTTTGGCTGACCGCCTTCCGTACCGGAGCGCCGCGGGGTCGGGCGGCGCTTAGCGGCGGCGGCCCGTTTTCACCGCTTTCAGAATGACAAATTTCGTATTGGTGGCCACGGTGGCACAGTTGCCGAACACCTTCTTCAGCTTGTGGAAGTAGTCAAGATGGCGGTTCGCCACAATGTACAGCTCGCCATTGACCTTCAGGCAGCGGCGCGCGTGATGGAACATCTCCCAGGCGATATTGTCCGTCAGCGCGTGCTTCTGGTGAAACGGCGGATTGCAGAACACGGCGCTGAAGCGGAAAGGCTCCACCCCGGAAAGCGCGTTGTTAATCATAAATTCGCAGCGTTCGAAGGCCCCTGGAAGGTTAGTTTCCACGTTCAGGCGGCTGGAAGCGACGGCCATCGGCGACTCATCGACAAACATCACCCGCGCCTGGGGATTCTTTTCCAGCAGCGTCAGGCCGATAACCCCGTTGCCGCAGCCGAGATCGACAATCTCCCCCTCCAGATTCTCCGGCAGGTGCTGCATAAAGAAGCGCGCGCCGATATCCAGCCCGGTCCGCGAGAAGACGTTGGCGTGGTTGTGAATGGTCCAGCCGGTGCCCTCCAGCGGCCAGCTCAGGGTTTCGGGCGCATCGGCCAGCGCGGGCCCGCTAAAGGTACAGTTAATCAGACGGGCTTTTTTCCACGCCAGGGTGGTGGTGGTCGGACCGAGCACCTTTTCAAACAGCGCCAGCGTGGAGGTGTGAATATCACGCGCCCTGGCCCCGCCGATAATGCGGGTCCCGGGGGTGACCACTTTACGCAGCGCCCGCAGCTGCTGCTCCAGCAGCGCCAGCGTTTTCGGGATTTTAATCAGCACAATAGCCGGTGCCTGCGGATAATCTGCGGTACTGTCGAGAAACTTCACGCTGGCTTCCGGGAGCGCGTTATGGCGTAAATTTTCGCGGATCGCCAGCTCGCTCAGGTAAGAGTCGCCGATGCTGTAGGGCGAATGCTCGGCAAGGGCGCAGCTCAGCGCGCCGAAGGCGTCGTTGAGGATCAGGAGCGGCCCGCTGATTTCTACCTCGTCCAGCTGCTGCAGCAGATATTCATCCGCCGCCTCCCAGGCCTGAAGCGGACTAACCTCATCCGTTTCCGGAAAACGTTTCAGCATCAGCGAACGGAAAGCGTTGTCTAAGTGGCTCATCGGCCCTCCTGAATGGTAACATTTCGGCGTAATCATCCCCGTAAAGGGGGCGTGAGTATACATTATTTTGGCTACGCAAAATCATTCAGGTTGCTTTGTAAAGCGCGGCCGCGCCCGGAGGCGGCCTGAAGGAGAAAGCCTGTGAGGCAACGATGCATCCACTAACTTACCTGCAGGGTTACCCTGAGCCGCTGCTGGCTCAGGTACGCGCGCTGATCGCCGAACGGCGGCTGGGCGCGGTGCTGGAAAAACGCTATCCCGGCGTACATGACTGCGCCACCGATCGGGCGCTCTGGCACTATACCCAGGATCTGAAAAGCCGTTATCTGCGCAACGCCCCGCCGGTGAACAAGGTGATGTACGACAGCAAAATTCACGTTCTGAAGAACGCGCTCGGGCTGCATACCGCGGTGTCGCGGGTACAGGGCGGCAGGCTGAAGGCGAAGGCCGAGATCCGCATCGCCACCGTGTTCCGCAGCGCGCCGGAGCCGTTTCTGCGCGCCATCGTCGTCCACGAGCTGGCGCACCTGAAGGAGAAAGATCACAACAAGGCCTTTTATCAGCTCTGCTGTCATATGGAGCCGCAGTATCATCAGCTGGAGTTTGACATCCGCCTGTGGCTGACGCAGCTGTCGCTGGCGCAGGATAAAGTCTGAAAAAGCGCCGCGCCGGTTATATTCCCGCCGGCGCGGGCATAAAATGACCGGCTTACCTTTTCGTTAAGGATAACGACCCATGGCGCACCCCACAGCCCGCTTCATCCGCCGCTTTTTGTTCTGCCGACGGACGTTAATAATTGCCGTCTTACTGACGATAACCGCCACCGCCGCCGCTATCTATTACGCCAACCATCTTATCGTTACCAGCACCCGGTCGCTCACCTGGAGCGACGTCAATGCCGTTCCCGCGCGCAGCGTCGGCCTCGTGCTGGGCGCGAAGCCCGGAAACCGCTACTTTGTTCGCCGGGTTGATTCGGCGGCCGCGCTTTACCGGGCGGGCAAGGTAAAGTGGCTGCTGGTCAGCGGCGATAACGGTCAGAAAAATTACGACGAACCGTCGGCCATGCAGCAGGCGCTTATCGCCCGCGGCGTGCCGGAGCAGGCCATCTTTTGCGACTATGCCGGGTTCTCGACGCTGGACTCGGTTGTCCGCGCGCAAAAGGTGTTTGGCGAAGACCGGGTTACCGTGATTTCTCAGGAGTTTCATAACCAGCGCGCCATCTGGCTGGCCCGGCAGTACGGCATTGACGCCGTAGGCTTCAACGCCCCGGATCTGAACATAAAACACGGTGCCCGTACCCGCCTGCGTGAAAAGCTGGCGCGGGTCAGCGCCCTGATAGACGCGAAGATCCTGCACCGCCAGCCAAAGTACCTTGGCCCCAGGGTGACGATCGGCCCCGACAGCGCCCACGGCTGCCCCGCGGCGTAATGAAAGCCAGAGTGCGCCGCAGCGCACTGACTTTGTCATAAAGGCGTGCCAGACTACGCCTCTCAGCCTCTCTCTTATGGAGCCAAAAGCCGTTTATGATACGTTTCGCCGTGATTGGCACCAACTGGATCACCCGCCAGTTTGTCGATGCCGCCCATGAAACCGGTAAATACAAGCTCACTGCGGTCTACTCCCGTACCCTTGAACAGGCGCAGCGCTTCGCCAGCGATTACCCCGTCGAACATCTGTTTACCTCGCCTGAAGCCCTGGCGCAGAGCGAGGCGGTTGATGCGGTGTATATCGCCAGCCCGAACGCGCTGCACTTTTCCCAGGCCCGGCTGTTCCTCAGCCATAAAAAGCACGTGATCTGCGAGAAGCCGCTGGCATCAAATCTCATGGAGGTCGATGCCGCCATCGCCTGCGCCCGCGAAAACCAGGTGGTGCTGTTCGAAGCGTTCAAGAGCGCCAGCCTGCCGAACTTTGCGCAGCTGCAGCAGTCGCTGGCGAAGGCAGGCAGAGTGCGCAAGGCGTTTCTCAACTACTGCCAGTACTCTTCGCGCTACCCGCGCTACCTTGCCGGCGAAAATCCCAACACCTTCAATCCGGCCTTCTCCAACGGCTCGATAATGGACATCGGCTTTTATTGCCTCGCCGCGGCGGTGGCGCTGTGGGGCGAGCCGCGCGGGGTGCAGGCCACCGCCAGCCTGCTGGAGAGCGGCGTCGACGCCCACGGGGTGGTGGTCATGGACTACGGCGACTTCAGCGTCACGCTGCAGCACTCCAAGGTAAGCGACTCCGTTGTGGACAGCGAAATTCAGGGCGAATCAGGCTCGCTGGTCATAGAAAAGCTCGCCGACTGCCAGAAGATATGCTTCGTGCCGCGCGGTGGAAAAAGCCAGGATCTCTCGGTGCCGCAGCATATCAATACCATGCTGTATGAGGCGGAGGCGTTCGCCCGGCTGGTGGAGAATAACGAGGTGGACCACGCCGGGCTGGCAATCAGTCGCACCACCGCGAAGCTGCTTACGGAAATTCGTCGTCAGACCGGCGTGGTATTTCCGGCGGACCGGCGCGATCCGCCCCGGAGCGCGTAAAACCCTGTAAAACAGAGGTAACGGGTCATTGACTGTACGCCTGGCCTGTCATACTTTGTTACCCGCAAAGGGGAGTAACTTTTTTGCCGGCCGATCGTCATTACGATGCGTGAAAAACCGCATCCGGTCGCCGGGCAGCGGAACAGGAGTACGGTCGTCGTATTCCTGTTTTGTTGTAAGTGAGACCTTGCCGGAAGGCGAGGTCTATGCATAAAAAGCAGCGGCTGGCGTCTTCCGACGTTAGCCGCTTTTTTATGCGTAAGGAAAATTTATGAATAGTGTCGGCACACCTTTGTTATGGGGCGGATTTGCGATCGTTGTGGTCATCATGCTGGCCGTCGACCTCCTGCTTCAGGGGCGTCGCGGTGCTCATACCATGACTATCAGGCAGGCTGCGGTCTGGTCGCTGATCTGGGTCTCGCTCTCTTTGCTGTTTAACGCCGCCTTCTGGTGGTATCTGACGGAGACCGCCGGTCGGGAGGTCGCCGATCCGCAGGCGCTGGCGTTTCTCACCGGCTATCTGATCGAAAAATCCCTGGCCGTGGACAACGTGTTTGTCTGGTTAATGCTGTTCAGTTACTTCTCCGTTCCGCCGGCGCTACAGCGCCGGGTGCTGGTTTACGGCGTGCTGGGGGCGATCGTCCTGCGCACCATCATGATTTTCGCCGGCAGCTGGCTTATCACCCAGTTCGAATGGATGCTGTACGTTTTCGGTGCCTTCCTGCTGTTTACCGGCGTGAAGATGGCGCTGGCTAAGGAGGATGAATCGGGGATTGGCGACAAGCCGCTGGTCCGCTGGCTACGCGGCCATCTGCCCATGACCGACACCATCGAAAGCGAACACTTTTTTGTGCGTAAAAAGGGCCTGCTGTTCGCCACGCCGCTGCTGCTGGTGCTGATTCTGGTGGAGTTAAGCGACGTCATCTTCGCCGTTGACAGCATCCCGGCGATCTTCGCGGTCACCACCGACCCGTTTATCGTACTGACCTCTAACCTGTTCGCCATCCTCGGCCTGCGCGCGATGTATTTTCTGCTGGCGGGCGCGGCGGAGCGCTTTTCCATGCTGAAATATGGGCTGGCGGTCATTCTGGTGTTTATCGGTATCAAGATGCTGATCGTCGATTTTTACCATATTCCCATCGCCGTCTCTCTGGGCGCGGTCTTCGGTATTCTGCTGACCACGCTGCTGGTCAACGGCTGGGTTAACTACCGGCGCGATAAAAGACCGCAGGCCTAATCAGGCACCTTGCTGTCCGCCGTTCAGGCCCGGAGGATCCCCCATCCGCCGGGCTTTTCGCCGGCGATGTCAAATAAGAGTTAACACAAAGTTACATAATTTGATCGCCACGAAAATTCCAGCATATTTAACTTCCCGAACGCGCAACTTTCCTTATACTCGTCCTGGCAAACGGTTTGTTACATCCTGAAAGATACGTCAACAGAGCGTACGGTGGATGAACATCAACACATTAAAAGGATTCACTCATGTCTACGCAACGCTCACCGGGGCTAATCCGGCGTTTGGCTCACGGCAGCCTGGTTAAACAAATTCTGGTTGGTCTGATACTGGGCATTTTGCTGGCGCTGGTCTCTAAACCCGCAGCCGAAGCCACGGGTCTGCTGGGTACGCTGTTTGTCGGCGCGCTGAAGGCCGTGGCTCCGGTGCTGGTACTGATGCTGGTCATGGCCTCCATCGCCAACCATCAGCAGGGGCAAAAAACCGCCATTCGTCCGATCCTGTTCCTCTACCTGCTGGGCACCTTCTCCGCCGCGCTGACCGCGGTTGTCTTCAGCTTTATCTTTCCATCAACGCTCAGTCTGACCAGCAGCGCAAACGACGTTGTCCCGCCGTCGGGCATCGTTGAGGTGCTGCGCGGCCTGTTAACGAGCATGGTGTCGAACCCGGTTGACGCCCTGCTGAACGCCAACTATATCGGGATTCTGGTCTGGGCCGTGGGCCTCGGCTTTGCCCTGCGCCAGGGCAATGAGACGACCCGAAATCTGGTCAACGATCTGTCCAGCGCCGTCACGTTTATGGTCAGGCTGGTGATTCGCTTCGCGCCGATCGGTATCTTTGGCCTGGTCTCCTCGACGCTGGCGGTCACCGGCTTTGACGTGCTGTGGGATTACGCCCGGCTGCTGGCGGTACTGATTGGCTGTATGCTGCTGGTGACCCTGGCCATCAACCCGCTGCTGGTGTTCTGGAAAATTCGCCGCAACCCCTATCCGCTGGTATTTACCTGCCTGCGCGAAAGCGGCGTTTACGCCTTCTTCACCCGCAGCTCGGCGGCGAACATTCCGGTCAACATGGCGCTGTGCGAGAAGCTGAACCTGGATCGCGACACCTACTCCGTCTCCATTCCGCTGGGCGCAACCATTAATATGGCGGGCGCGGCGATCACCATTACCGTGCTGACCCTGGCCGCAGTGCACACCTTAGGCGTGCCGGTGGATCTGCCGACCGCCCTGCTGTTGAGCGTGGTGGCCTCCCTGTGCGCCTGCGGTGCCTCCGGCGTGGCGGGCGGCTCCCTGCTGCTGATCCCGCTGGCCTGCAATATGTTCGGCATTCCAAACGATATCGCCATGCAGGTGGTCGCCGTCGGCTTTATTATCGGCGTACTGCAGGACGCCTGCGAAACGGCGCTGAACTCCTCCACCGACGTGCTGTTTACCGCCGCCGCGTGCCAGGCCGAAGATGAACGCCTGGTCAAAAACGCCCTGCGCGGATAGCGCCCCCGCCCTCCGTCAGCGGGCGGAGGGCGTCTCCTGCTGGACGCGCTTCTCAATACGAAAAGGGTCGATACCGCGCCGCTTCATGCGCCAGAAGCGGATAATATTCAGGCCGTTGATGACCAGAAAACTGCCCTCAATCAGCGTGCCGCCAATCGATCCCAGCCAGAAATTATGGCACACCCAGCAGGCGGTGGCGCACCACATCACGCAGCGCACCGTCAGCCCCCGGCAGCGAAACAGCGCCCAGGTGCTGGCCAGGGTGCCGATAATCGGCAGCAGCTCCATGGCGTGCTGTAGTTTCGCCAGCCCCAGCACCAGCGTCAGAAGGAGGAATAGCGCCATCACCCACAGCCTGCGGGTGCGCATGGAGATCAGCGTGCGTACGCTGTTCAGCCCGGCGCTCATTCCGGCAGGCCAGGCTCCCATCAGAAAAAAATGCGCGCCGATAATGGCGCTGTAGAGCGCCAGCTGCAGCCGAAAGCGGCGCTCATCGCGATTAAAGAAGGTGGTGATGCCGATCAGAAAAGCAACAACGCCCACGCCCTGGGCCAGCCAATACGCGGTCATAAACGATTTACCCCTAAGTTATGCCAGATGGCGCGACGCTTATCTGGATTTCCGAAATAACTTATCAGGAGCGGGGGCTTTATAACATTCCCCAAAAGATTTCGTACTACCGCAAGGCGGCAGGTTCATTCATCCCCGGCAGCTTACATCAGTAAGTGACCGGGGTGAATGAATGCAGCCAGCACGGCTGCGGTGCGAAAGATGAAGGGTAATTACAAAGTTACACCGCTTTTGAAAATCGCCAGCTCCCGGAAATCATTCCGCTCATTGCAGGTCTGCTTGCCGTTGGCAAACGCCACAATCGCCTCGATAAATTCTTCCAGCAGCTGCGGCATCGCCTTGCCGTGGATCAGCTGTCCGGCGTCAAAGTCGATCCAGTGCTTTTTCTTCGCCGCCAGCTCGCTGTTGGTGGCGATCTTCACCGTCGGCACAAAGCCGCCGTAAGGGGTGCCACGTCCGGTGCTGAACAGCACCATGTGGCAGCCTGCGCCGGCCAGCGCGCTGGTCGCCACCGCGTCGTTGCCCGGCGCGCTCAGCAGGTTCAGGCCGTGGACCTTCAGCCTTTCGCCGTAGCGCAGCACGTCAACAACCTGGCTGGAGCCCGCCTTCTGCGTGCAGCCCAGCGACTTATCCTCCAGGGTGGTAATACCGCCCGCCTTATTGCCCGGCGACGGATTCTCGTAGATCGGCTGGTCGTGGGCGATGAAGTACTGCTTAAAGTCATTGACCATCGTTACCAGCTTGTCGAAGGTCTGTTCGTCACGGCAGTGGCTCATCAGCAGCCGCTCAGCGCCAAACATCTCCGGCACCTCGGTCAGCACGGTGGTGCCGCCGTTGGCAATCACATAATCAGAGAAACGCCCCAGCATCGGGTTGGCGGTAATGCCGGAGAGGCCGTCGGAACCGCCGCACTCCAGGCCAAACTTCAGCTCGCTGAGCCTGCCCGGTTCGCGCTTGTCGTGACGCATTGTCTCGTAAAGCTGGTGGAGATGTTCGATCCCCGCCTCCACCTCGTCGTCCTGATGCTGGCAGATCATAAAGTGCACGCGCTCAGGATCGTATTCACCCAGGGTTTCGCGGAAAGCGTCAACCTGGTTGTTTTCACAGCCAAGACCGATCACCAGTACCGCCCCGGCGTTAGGGTGGCGCACCATGTTTTGCAGCATGGTGCGGGTGTTAATATGGTCGTCGCCGAGCTGCGAGCAGCCGTAGGTGTGGCTGAAGAGGAAAACGCCGTCGATGCCTTCGGCGCTGTTGGTCTCTTTCAGAAAACGATTCTGGATCTGCCGCGCGATGCCGTTAACACAGCCCACGGTCGGCAGGATCCACAGCTCGTTACGCACCCCAACCTCACCGCCGGCGCGACGGTAGATCTGCACCTCACGATCCGCCGGCTGTGCCGCAACGTCCTGAAAATCAGGTTGATAGCTATACTCGTCCAGATCGCTCAGATTGGTACGTGTGTTATGGGCATGAATATGCTCGCCCGCCGCAATATCCGTCAGGGCATGGCCGATGGGCAGGCCATATTTGATGACGTTTTCACCGCGCGCGATGTTACTCAGCGCAAACTTATGCCCACGCGCGACCTCCTGACAAAGCGTGACGGTCTGATTATCAACGCTTACTTCAGCGCCCTGCGCCAGGTCAGCGAGCGCTACCGCCACGTTATCCAGCGCATGGATCTTGATGTATTGCATATCAACCCCGGACCTTAGTTCAGTTCAATGGCGAAGTAGTCGCGCGCATTGTTAAAGCAAATATTTTTCACCATCTCGCCCAGCAGCTGAATATCCGCAGGCGCTTCGCCCGCCGCCACCCAGCGGCCAATCATCTGGCACAGAATGCGGCGGAAATATTCATGACGGGTGTAGGAGAGGAAGCTGCGGCTGTCGGTCAGCATACCGACAAAGCGGCTCAGCAGGCCAAGCTGTGCCAGCTGGGTCATCTGACGTTCCATGCCGTCCTTCTGGTCGTTGAACCACCAGCCGGAGCCAAACTGCATTTTGCCCGGCATCCCTTCGCCCTGGAAGTTGCCGATCATCGTCCCCAGCACTTCGTTATCGCGCGGGTTCAGGCAGTAGAGGATGGTTTTCGGCAGCAGATTCTCTTCGTTCTGCTTGCTGAGCAGCCTGGAGAGCGCCTCCGCCATCGGGCGGTCGTTGATGGAGTCGAAGCCAACGTCCGGCCCCAGCAGGTTAAACTGACGCAGGTTGTTGTTGCGCAGGGCACCGATATGGTACTGCTGCACCCAGCCGCGACGCGCATATTCCGCGCCGAGGAACACCAGCACGGCGGTTTTAAACTGCGCCACTTCGTGTTCGCTCAGGGTTTCGCCCGCCAGGCGGCGCGCCAGAATGCGGTCCAGATCGGCCTCGCTCGCTTCGGCGAACAGCACCACGTCAAGGGCGTGGTCGGAGACTTTACAGCCGTGGGCGGCAAAGTGATCCAGACGTTTGGTCAGGGCGCTTTGCAGATCGGCAAAACGGCGGATCTCCGTATCGGAGACTTCACCCAGCTTCGCCATATAGTCGTTGAAGGTCGCCAGCTCGATATTGAAGGCTTTATCCGGACGCCAGCTTGGCAGCACTTTGATGGCAAAGGAGCTGTCTTTAGCCACGGCGGCGTGGTGCTCCAGGGAGTCTACCGGATCGTCGGTGGTGCCCACCATCTTCACGTTCATCTGCTGCATGATGCCGCGCGCGGAGAAGCGCTCCTGCGCCAGCAGCGCGTTGCACTCATCCCAGATGGCGTCTGCGGTGGCTGGCGAAAGCAGCTTGCCCGTAATGCCAAACGGGCGGCGCAGTTCAAGGTGCGTCCAGTGATACAGCGGGTTGCCGATGGTGTGCGGCACCGTCGCCGCCCAGGCGTCAAACTTTTCGCGATCGGAAGCATCGCCGGTGCACAGGCGCTCGGCCACGCCGTTGGTGCGCATTGCGCGCCACTTATAGTGGTCACCCTTCAGCCAAATATCGTACAGGTTGTTAAAGCGGTAGTTGTCCGCAATCTGCTGCGGCGGCAGGTGGCAGTGGTAGTCAAAAATCGGCTGGTCTTTTGCGTAGTCGTGGTACAGGCGGCGGGCAAATTCGGTATCCAGCAGAAAATCTTCAGTCATAAACGGCGTCATTATCGTCTTCCTCTCAGCGAGTGCGTCGGATGCTTATGTTTAGATGTTGTCAAAGTTATCACACCAATTTCCAGCAACCGAAGGTATTTTCGTGAGCAAGATCAATAAACCTCAACAAATAAATTACTCCCCACGGGGTAAACACCCCCACAGACCGCGCCAGCTCTGGCGTTACTGAAACGGGATAATGTCCACACGAAGGATCGCGCTTTTGTGATATCACTCACCTTTTAAAGATGTATGACAAGTTATCTTTCTGCCGTCGCAATACATTAGCCGACGGAATGCAAAATTACCGATGAATTCATCATCGGATTGACCGGTACGGAAACCGAATTAGCACGATTACTTAATGATGGCACGTTCGGGGAGTACCGTTTTTTGTCGGTTACGCCCTTCGTTACAGCACATTCTCCGGCTCTACAGAGGAAAATGGCCGCACCTGGTGCGGAAATAACAAAACGATGAGGTTTTACATGCGTAAAATTAAAGGGTTACGTTGGTACATGATCGCACTGGTGACGCTCGGCACCGTGCTGGGTTACCTGACACGTAACACTGTGGCGGCAGCTGCGCCAACTCTGATGGAAGAGTTACACATCTCCACCCAACAGTATTCCTATATCATCGCAGCCTACTCCGCTGCTTACACCGTCATGCAGCCCGTAGCGGGCTATGTCCTGGACATTCTGGGCACCAAAATCGGCTATGCATTTTTCGCTGTGGCCTGGGCCGTCTTCTGTGGCGCAACGGCGCTGGCAGGCAGCTGGGGCGGACTGGCGCTGGCGCGCGGAGCGGTCGGCGCGGCCGAAGCGGCGATGATCCCGGCGGGCCTGAAGGCCAGCTCCGAGTGGTTCCCTGCTAAAGAGCGCTCCATCGCCGTCGGCTACTTCAACGTGGGTTCCTCTATTGGCGCGATGATCGCGCCGCCGCTGGTGGTCTGGGCTATCGTGATGCACAGCTGGCAGATGGCGTTCATTATCTCCGGCGTTCTGAGCTTTATCTGGGCGATGTCCTGGCTGATCTTCTATAAGCACCCGCGCGATCAGAAAAAGCTGACCGACGAAGAGCGTGACTACATCATCAACGGCCAGGAAGCCCAGCACCAGACCAGCAGCGCCAGGAAAATGTCCCTGGGGCAGATCCTGCGCAACCGCCAGTTCTGGGGCATCGCGCTGCCGCGCTTCCTCGCAGAACCGGCCTGGGGCACCTTCAACGCCTGGATCCCGCTGTTCATGTTTAAGGTCTATGGCTTTAACTTAAAAGAGATCGCCATGTTCGCCTGGATGCCGATGCTGTTTGCCGACCTTGGCTGCATCGTCGGTGGCTATCTGCCGCCGCTGTTCCAGCGCTGGTTCGGCGTGAACCTGATCGTTTCGCGTAAAATGGTGGTCACGCTGGGCGCTCTGCTGATGATTGGCCCGGGGATGATCGGTCTGTTTACCAGCCCGTACGTGGCGATTATGCTGCTCTGCATCGGCGGTTTCGCTCACCAGGCGCTCTCCGGCGCGCTGATTACGCTCTCTTCCGACGTCTTCGGGCGCAACGAAGTGGCGACCGCCAACGGCCTGACCGGCATGTCCGCCTGGCTGGCGAGCACCCTGTTCGCCCTGGTGGTCGGCGCGCTGGCCGATACCATTGGCTTCAGCCCGCTGTTTGCGGTGCTGGCGGTATTCGATCTGCTCGGCGCGCTGGTGATCTGGACGGTGCTGCAAAACAAACCGGCCAACGAAACGGACTCTGGCTCCGGTCCCCAGATCGGTACGCCGGCCGCCCAGAATTGATCTGACGCGCAAAGCGCGTTAAATCCCACAGAGCCGCCCCTCAACAGGCGGCTTTTTCGTCTCTGCGAGTGGAGCCAACCTCGCGAAAATGGTATAACAACTACAGTCTGCCGTATCATATCTGGAGTGCATATGGAAATCGCCGAACCACGACGTTTGTATCAACAGCTTGCCGCTGATCTGAAAGAACGTATCGAGCGGGGCGTTTATCTGGTGGGCGATAAGCTGCCCGCCGAACGCTTTATCGCCGATGAAAAAAATGTCAGCCGCACCGTGGTTCGTGAAGCCATCATCATGCTGGAGGTGGAAGGGTACGTCGAGGTGCGTAAAGGCTCCGGTATCCACGTGATCGCCAACCAGCCGAAGTACAGCGTCACCCCGGATGAAAATCTTGAATTCGCCAGCTACGGCCCCTTCGAACTGCTGCAGGCCCGCCAGCTTATTGAGAGCAACATTGCCGAATTTGCCGCCACGCAGGTGACCAAGCAGGACATCATGAAGCTGATGGAAATTCAGGAGAAGTCCCGCGACGAAAAAAATTACCGCGACTCCGAATGGGACCTGCTGTTTCACGTGCAGGTGGCGCTGGCGACCCAGAACTCCGCCCTTGCCGCCATCGTCGAAAAAATGTGGACCCAGCGCGTGCACAATCCGTACTGGAAAAAGCTGCATGACCACATCGATTTACGCACCGTAGACAACTGGTGCGGCGATCACGATCAGATTCTGCGGGCGCTGCTGCATAAAGATCCGCACGCGGCCAAGCTGGCGATGTGGCAGCATCTGGAGAACACCAAGCTGATGCTGTTTAATGAAACCAGCGATGACTTTGAATTTAACGCCGACCGCTATTTGTTTACTGAAAATCCGGTGGTTCACCTTGATACCGTCGGCAATGGTGCAAAATAGCCACTCTTCTTCCAACAGGCGCGCTGCTGTGCCTGTTGGCGACACAGAGTAAGCATAAGATATAAAGTGTCAGCCTGTGTAAATCCTCTCGCCTCTCTCACGCTTGATAAGCAAAATCCCTCTGCAACACGACGTAATTTCTTTAACGGACTACCCTGACCTTTGTTACAATTGGATGCAATTCGACGTGTTATATGGCAGCACGTCAAAATAAACAGGAGTGGCTCAGGCCGCGACATTGCGTCCGCTCGTCGCCCGGAAAACCATAACGAATAGACGACGCAGCACTTTTCAGCATACCGGCATGACGTTAACCGCTTCATCAGGAATATTGAATGGAACTTTTGAACCAATTACTGCACGCTCTGTGGGCACAGGATTATGAAACGCTGGCTAATCCGGCGATGATCGGCATGCTGTACTTTGTCCTGTTTGTGATTCTGTTCCTGGAAAACGGGCTGCTGCCGGCGGCCTTTTTACCCGGCGACAGCCTGCTGGTTCTGGTAGGCGTGCTGATAGCAAGGGGGGCGATGGGCTTTCCACAAACGCTTCTGCTGCTGACCGCCGCCGCCAGCCTCGGCTGCTGGCTGAGCTATATTCAGGGGCGCTGGCTGGGCAATACCCGCATCGTACAAAACTGGCTGTCGCATCTGCCGGCCCACTACCACCAGCGCGCCCATCATCTGTTCCATAAACACGGCCTGTCGGCGCTGCTGATTGGCCGCTTTATCGCCTTTGTCAGAACCCTGCTGCCCACCATCGCCGGCTTGTCCGGTCTCAGCAACGCCCGCTTTCAGTTCTTCAACTGGATGAGCGGCCTGCTGTGGGTGCTGATTCTGACGTCGCTGGGCTATCTGCTCGGCAAAACGCCGGTATTTCTGAAATACGAAGATCGGCTGATGGCCTGCCTGATGCTGCTGCCGCTGGTGCTGCTTGTTTTCGGCCTGGGAGGCTCACTGGTTGTTCTGTGGAAGAAAAAATATGGAAACCGGAGTTAAAAGGATGCTGAAACCACGCATTACGCTGCGACAGCTGGCCTGGGCTACCTCTTTTTTGACGGTGGCTGGCGTCGCGCTTCTCTTCTGGTCCGCCATTCGCCAGCCGGACGCCACGCTGGCAATCCGCGCCATTCACCATGGGGCCAGCGCACCGGACGGCTTTTCCGTCTGGCATCATCTGGACGCCAACGGCATCCACTTCAAAAGCATTACCCCTCAAAATGACGCCCTGCTGATCACCTTCGACACCCGCGCGCAAAGCGCGGCGGCAAAGGTCGTACTGAGCAGGACGCTGCCGCGAGACTACGTTATCGCCCAGCAGAACGGTGCCAGCCAGGCGGAGCAGTGGCTGACCCGTATGCGGATTAGCGCACACCGATTTGGCTAGCGTTCGCGGGGCGGCGTGAAGAGTATTTATTAAGCACTTCTGGATAACACCCGGGCGATTCAGCGCCGCTACCGCGCATTTTGCCCGCCGGGCCTCCCCCTCCGCGCCCGGCCTGCCTCCCGCCAACCGCAAAATAATCTGAATCAGATCACCGCGTTGGTGATCTACCGTTTTCTGTCTATGATTAACAGGGTGGGTTCACGGCCCGCCGTTTTAACCACTGGATCATCGTTCCTGATAGCCAGGTTCGGGCCACAATGGAAGGTTCGCCATAATGAAATACCGTATCGCTTTCGCCATTACCCTCTTTACGTTTAGCGCCGGCAGCTACGCCAATACCCTGTGCCAGAAGAAAGCGCAGGAGATTCAGCGAGAGATCGGCTTTGCCGAAAAGCACCACAATCAGAATCGTATTGATGGGCTGAAAAAAGCGTTAAGCGAAGTCCAGGCGCACTGCAGCGACAGCCAGCTTCGCGCCGAGCATCAGAAAAAAATCGCCGGACAGAAAGAGGAGATCGCTGAACGTGAGCGCGACCTGGTCGAAGCGAAACAAAAAGGCGATATGGATAAAATCAGGAAACGTGAGCGTAAGCTTGCCGAAGCACAGGAAGAGCTACAAGAGCTTGAGGCACGTCAGTACTAATCACTGCTTACTCATCTGGAGAATGGTATGTCAAAAGATAATACATCGGAAAATTTGCGCGCCGAGCTGAAATCCCTGACCGATACGCTTGAGGAGGTGCTCAGCGCCTCTGGCGATAAGTCCAGGGAAGAGTTGAGTAAGATTCGCAGCAAAGCGGAGCGTGCGCTGAAAGAGAGCCGCAACCGCCTGGGCGAGACCGGTGATGCGATCGCCAAACAGACCCGTGAAGCGGCCTCTCGCGCCGATGACTATGTCCGTGAAAATCCCTGGGCCGGCGTTGGTATCGGCGCAGCGGTTGGCGTGGTCCTGGGTATGCTACTGGCGCGTCGCTGATTATGGCGCATACTCATCAAGCCCAGGGGCCGGGCAAAAGCGTGCTGAGCATCGGGCAGCGGATCGTCACCCTGATCGTTGAGATGGCGGAAACCCGTCTGCGGCTGGCGGTCGTTGAGTTAGAAGAGGAAAAAGCTAACCTTTTCCAGCTATTGCTTATGCTGGGGCTGACCATGCTTTTTGCCGCTTTTGGCCTGATGAGCCTGATGGTCCTCATCATCTGGGCCGTCGATGCGCAATATCGCCTCAATGCGATGATCGCCACCACGGTGGTGCTGCTGGTTCTGGCGCTTATTGGCGCAATATGGACGCTGCGCAAGGCGCGGCGCTCCACCCTGCTGCGCCATACGCGCCATGAGCTGGCCAACGATCGTCAGCTTCTCGAAGGAGATGCCGATGAGCGGTAAGGCCGAACGCCAACTGCGCAAGGCGCGCCTGCTGAGCGAAATCCAGCAGCAGCGGCTGGACCTGTCCGCCAGCCGCCGCGACTGGCTGGAGAGCACGGGCGCATACGATCGCAGCTGGAATACGCTGCTCAGCCTGCGCGCCTGGGCGCTGGCCGGCAGCAGCGTCCTGGCTATCTGGAGCGTTCGTCACCCCAACAGGCTGGTACGCTGGGCAAAACGCGGCCTCGGCGTCTGGAGCGCCTGGCGACTGGTTAAGTCCACCCTTCGCCAGCAGCAGCTGCAGATTAAGACGCCGCACCGCTAATCCGCCACTGAATCATAACGCCATCCGGCTCCTCTGCCCGATGGCGTTCACGCCTGGCCCCCATTCAATTATTTTGATAAATCCTGACAGTTTTACTCGCTAACATTTGCCATTTGCCACGTCTATCATTCTCTTCATCGAACGCAAACGCGCTGAATAAGCTGAGTTTGCTCAATAAAACAGAAATAACCGCCTTAATCGTTCTCTGGAGAACAGAATGAAAAAATTAGAAGATGTTGGTGTCCTGATCGCGCGTATTCTGATGCCGATCCTGTTTATCACGGCTGGATGGGGAAAAATTACCGGCTATGGGGGCACTCAACAATATATGGAGGCCATGGGCGTACCGGGCTTTCTGCTGCCGCTGACCATCCTGCTGGAGTTTGGCGGCGGCCTGGCGATCCTCTTTGGTTTTCTGACCCGCACCACCGCGCTGTTTACCGCCGGTTTTACGCTGCTGACCGCCTTTATCTTCCACAGCAACTTTGCGGAGGGGGTAAACTCCCTGATGTTCATGAAAAACATGACCATTTCCGGAGGCTTTCTGCTGCTGGCCCTCACCGGCCCCGGCGCTTACAGCATCGACCGCCTGCTGAATAAAAAGTGGTAAGCGCTGAATCATTCGGCCTGCAACACAAAACGTCAGGCCATCTTCCCCTGCCCACCCGACGGGCAGGCGATGCAGGGGGAGCCGGCTCGCCATAAGCCGCTGCCCGGGCAGCCTGGCGTATGACGGGATAAACTGACAAAACGGGGGGAAAGGCTCCTCGTTTTACTCTACGCAGGAGAGAGAAGATGGGACAACTTATAGACGGCGTCTGGCATGACGTCTGGTACGACACCCGCTCCACCGGCGGAAAATTTCAGCGTTCCGTATCGGCGTTCCGCAGCTGGCTTACCGCCGACGGCGCGCCCGGCTCCACGGGGAAAGGGGGATTCGCCGCCGAAAAGGATCGTTATCATCTTTATGTGTCACTCGCCTGCCCGTGGGCCCACCGCACCTTGATCCTGCGTAAACTAAAGGGACTGGAGCCGTTTATCTCCGTCTCCGTCGTGCATCCGCTCATGCTGGAGAACGGCTGGACGTTCGACGATAGCTTCCCGGCGGCAACGGGCGATCGCCTTTATCAACACGAATTCCTCTACCAGCTTTATCTGCATGCCGATCCGCACTACAGCGGCCGCGTCACCGTGCCGGTTCTGTGGGATAAAAAGAACCACACTATCGTCAGCAATGAGTCTGCTGAAATCATCCGCATGTTCAATACCGCTTTTGATGCGCTGGGAGCCAGAGCCGGTGATTACTATCCCCCGGCGCTAAGGGAAAAAATCGACGAGCTTAACGGCTGGATCTACGACAAAGTGAACAACGGGGTCTATAAAGCCGGATTCGCCACCAGCCAGCAGGCCTATGACGAGGCGGTTGAAGGTGTCTTTACCGCGCTGGCTCGCCTGGAGCAGCTCCTCGGGCAGCACCGCTACCTGACCGGCGACAGGCTGACGGAGGCGGATATCCGCCTGTGGACTACCCTGGTACGCTTCGATCCGGTCTACGTCACCCATTTCAAATGCGACAGACAGCGTATCAGCGACTATCTGAATCTCTACGGCTTCCTGCGGGATATTTACCAGACGCCGGGCGTCGCCGAAACCGTTAATAGCGATCACATCCGTCACCACTATTTTTGCAGCCATCGGACCATCAACCCGACGGGAATTATTTCCGTCGGCCCGTGGCAGGATCTGGATGAACCGCACGGGCGCGATCGCCGCTTTGCCTGATGGCGGCAAAGGGCGTGCTCCCCGATCCGCAGGGTTTGCACCGATGAGAAAAAGGCGGAAAACCTCCCGCCTTTTTTATTTCCCCCGCAGCGAAGTCGTGCCCCAATTAATAAATAATATATATATTCTCATCTATTACCATTAAAACCAGAAATACAAATAAATTATCCTGCCGCCAGATGAAAAATTGAAAATGACATCGCTAAATCGTTATGCTATGTTTCTCCAGTTTTTATAAATAGGGATGTTTTATTATGCAATGGTATTTACATGTTTTAAAAAATTACGCGGGGTTCTCCGGGCGCGCACGTCGTCAGGAATACTGGATGTTTACGCTGATAAACTGCATCGTGGCTGCCGTTCTTAACGTTATTCAGGGGATTATTGGCTTAGAGTTTCCGTATATCACCATCATTTATGTTCTGGCGACGCTTGTGCCCGCCATCGCCGTTGGCGTACGCCGTCTGCACGATACCGACCGCTCCGGCTTCATGATGTTTTTGCACTTTATTCCGCTGGTTGGCAGCATCATCCTTCTGGTATTTTTCTGCAAAGCAGGAACCGAGGGTGAAAATAAATACGGTCCCGACCCTAAAGGTAGCGTAGCCAGCTGATTTCTCGTTCGGGGCAATATTTTTTTGCCCCGAAGCCGCCGGCATCTGATGGCGTCGAACTATTTCCTGGCAAATAATTTCGGAATTTCGCGCAGGCACCAGGCTTTGGCCTCGCCCATACTGTCCCGCCGCCAGGCCATAATTATATCCACCTCGCTGGTTGATTCCGGGCTGACCACGCGCAGCCGCCCTTCGGCAATATCTTTTTCCACCAGCGGATACGGCATTGTCGCCACGCCAAGACCGGCCAGCAGCGCCTGTCGTTTATCCTGAATGCTGCTTACCGTCAGGCGCGGCTGCTTATCCAGAAGCTGAACCGTCAGCACCGGGCGCTCCCGCGCCGTATCCGCCACCGCCACGCCGCGATACTTTACGCGGGTCACCTCCGAGAGCGGCTCCGGCTCCTGGTGAATAGGGTGATCCGGCGCGGCGACATAAACGTTCAACAGGGTATAGAGCCTGCGGGAATTAATTTCCGACGAGGAGCGGAAATGCATATCCGGGGCGATGACGATATCGGCGCGCCCCTGCTCCAGCCGCTCCCACGCTCCCGCCAGCACCTCGGTAATCAGCGAAAGCTGAGTATTCGACTTTACCGCCAGCCGCTCAATCAGCGGAAAGAGCGTCGCCGTCGGCACCAGCGCCTCGGTAATAATCGTCAGATGGGTTTCCCAGCCGCGGGCCAGCGCCTCGGCGTCGGTGGTCAGCTTATCCGCCGCTTCCAGCAGCACCCGGCCGCGTTCCAGCAGCATACGCCCCACGTTGGTGAATTTCGTCCGGTGGCCCGAACGATCGAACAGCACCACATCCAGCTCTTCTTCCAGCTTCTGCATGGTGTAGCTGAGCGCGGAAGGCACCCTGCCCAACTCATCCGCCGCCGCCGCGAAGCTGCCGCGGCGGTCAATCGCATCCATCACGCGCAGCGCTTCCAGCGTTAACGCCCTCTCTTTCGCCATAGCTATCTCATTCAGGAAATTTGAACATACCGGGCAGAATATCTGGCTAACAATGCAGCGTCCAGCCTCTTAACATAAAAGGACGTTAAGCGAGGTCAATAATTATGATTATCCCCCGAACGGCCGGACAGTGCGGGCAGGCGGACTACGGATGGCTACAGGCGCGTTACACCTTCTCTTTTGGCCACTATTTCGATCCGCAGCTGCTGGGCTACGCCTCCCTGCGGGTTCTGAATCAGGAAGTGCTGGCACCCGGTGCCGCCTTTCAGCCGCGCACATGGCCGAAGGTGGACGTCCTGAACCTCATTCTGGAAGGCGAAGCGGAATACCGCGACAGCGATGGCAACTACGTCCGGGCAAAGTGCGGCGACGCGCTGCTGCTCGCCGCCCGTCCGGGCATCAGCTACCGCGAGCATAACGCCCGTAAAGACAAGCCGCTGACGCGCCTGCAGCTGTGGTTTGACGCCTGCCCGGAGCGTGAAAATCCGCCGGTGCAGAGCATCCCGCTGACGATGGCTGAACAGCAGCTTATTGCCTCACCCGACGGCGCGCAGGGGAGCCTGCTGCTGCGTCAGCAGGCGTGGGTGCGGCATATCCGGCTGGCCCCCGGAGAAACGCAACGCTTCCCGCTGCGCGGTTCGCGCGCCTGGCTGCAGTCGATTCACGGCGCTTTTCACGCTATAACGCACGGGGAGAAGCGCGAGGCGCTGGCCTGCGGCGACGGCGCATTCATTCATGACGAGGCTGACATAACCCTGGTCGCCGACACGCCGCTGCGCGCCCTGCTGATAGATTTACCGACCTGAGCCGGAGAAGCGGCGCGATGACGATGAATAAACCCGCCCGTCAGGCGGATGCCGGGCAGGAAACCGCCGGCGGCCCGCCCCAAAAAAACAACCCCGCCGAAGCGGGGCCGTGTCTGAAAAGGTGAAACTGACCGATAAGCCGGGTTCTGTCGTGGACAGTCATTCATCTAGGCCAGCAATCGCTCACTGGCTCAAGCAGCCTACCCGGGTTCAGTACGGGCCGTACCTTATGAACCCCTATTTGGCCTTGCTCCGGGTGGAGTTTACCGTGCCGCGGACTGTTACCAGCCGCGCGGTGCGCTCTTACCGCACCCTTTCACCCTTACCTGATCCCACCTGAGTGGGCCATCGGCGGTTTGCTCTCTGTTGCACTGGTCGTGGGTTTCCCCCCCAGGCGTTACCTGGCACCCTGCCCTATGGAGCCCGGACTTTCCTCCCCTCCGCCCGTCTCCCCCGAAGAGGACGACGACGAAGCGGCGACTGTCTGGTCAGCTTCGGCGCGAAGTATAGAGGGTTTATCCGCCCTTGTCACCCGCTACAGCGCATTCCCACCGCCAGCGTCGCGGCGATATTACGCGAGGCCCGGTAGATATTATCAAAGGCACCGCGGAAGGCTTCCTCCAGCGTGCCGATGCGGGTCAGGACGCTGAAGACCGCGTCGATACCATACTGATGCACCACCTCTACATCGCGCGTCAGGCTGCCCGCAATGCCAATCACCGGCTTATGGTATTTCTTCGCCACGCTGGCTATACCCACCGGCACCTTACCGTGAACGCTCTGGCTGTCGATACGCCCTTCGCCGGTCACCACCAGCGTACAGTCACGGATATGCGCTTCCAGATTCAGCGCCTGAATCACGATCTCAATACCGCTCTTCAGCTCCGCGCCGAGAAACGCCATCAACGCCGCCCCCATGCCGCCCGCCGCGCCCGCGCCGGGGACATCCTTCACCTCCACGCCCAGAGAGCGTTTTATCACTTCGGCGTAGTGGGCCAGGTTGCGATCCAGCTCCAGGATACGCGCCTCGTTCGCCCCTTTCTGCGGCCCGAAGATGCGGGAGGCCCCCTGGTCACCCACCAGCGGGTTGGTGACATCACAGGCCACGCGGATTACGCACTGCTTTAAGCGCGGGTCCAGCCCGGAAATATCAATGCTGCTCAACGCGCTGAGGCTGCCGCCGCCGTAGCCGATATCGGCCCCGCTGGCGTCGCACAGCCTTGCGCCCAGCGCCTGCACCATGCCGGCACCGCCGTCGTTGGTGGCGCTGCCGCCAATGCCGATGATAATGCTGGTTGCCCCGCTGTCCAGCGCCTGCAAAATCAGCTCACCGGTGCCGCGGGAGGTGGTGATCAGCGGATTGCGTTTTTCAGGCGGCACCAGCGCCAGGCCACTTGCCGCCGCCATCTCAATAAACGCGGTTTTGCCGTCGCCGGACAGCCCCCAGCTGGCGTTCACCGTCTCGCCCAGCGGCCCGGTCACCCGCGCGCAACGTTCACTGCCCTGCGTGGCGGCAATCATGGCTTCAACGGTTCCTTCACCGCCGTCGGCAACCGGAACGCAAACATATTGCGCATCGGGAAAAATTTCCCGAAATCCTTTTTCAATCGCCTGTGCTACCTCAGTGGCAGAGAGGCTTTCTTTATAAGAGTCTGGGGCAATTACGATTTTCATAGTTAAGTCGCCTGACAGTGCCGCGCAAGGCAAGAATTACAGGGCGCGTAGCGCGCCCTTCTTGTTAGCGAGTGACTTCCACTTTCGCCAGTTTTTCGTAATAGCAGGCCAGCGCGCTGTGGTCGGCGGTGCCCAGACCATCGGCGCGCAGCGCCTGCATCATCTCCATCACCGCCGCGGTCAGCGGCAGCTGTGCGCCCACGCCATGAGAAGTATCGAGCGCATTCGCCAGATCTTTAATATGCAGATCGATGCGGAAGCCCGGCTTAAAGTTACGATCCATGACCATCGGTGCCTTCGCATCCAGTACGGTGCTGCCCGCCAGGCCGCCGCGAATGGCCTGATAGACCAGATCCGGGCTGACGCCCGCTTTGGTGGCCAGGGTCAGCGCCTCGGACATCGCGGCGATGTTCAGCGCCACGATCACCTGGTTCGCCAGCTTGGTCACGTTGCCTGCGCCAATTTCGCCGGTATGCACCACGGAGCCGGCCATCGCCTTCATCAGGTCGTAATATTTGTCGAAGACCGCCTTATCACCGCCCACCATCACCGACAGCGTGCCGTCAATGGCCTTCGGCTCACCGCCGCTGACCGGCGCATCCAGCATCTCAACGCCTTTCGCCTTCAGCGCTTCGCTGATCTCACGGCTGGCCAGCGGAGCGATAGAGCTCATGTCGATCAGCACCAGACCCGGCTTCGCGCCTTCGATAATACCGCCTTCGCCCAGCGCAACCTCTTTCACGTGCGGTGAGTTGGGCAGCATCGTGATAATGACATCACACTGTTCGGCAATGGCTTTAGCCGTAGAGGCGGTTTCTGCCCCCGCAGCAACAACGTCTGCAATTGCCTCAGGGTTGCGGTCAGAAACCACCAACGAGTAACCCGCTTTAATGAGGTTTTTACTCATTGGTTTACCCATAATGCCAAGGCCAATAAAACCAACTTTCATAGTCATAATTTTATCTCTCTGTACTGTCGAGGGTGGTTATTGCTTAAAGGAATCGGCCAACTTCTGCGTCGCGGAACGGAACGCCCCCAGATCGCTGCCGACGGCGACGAAGGTCGCCCCCCATTCAAGGTAGCGGCGCGCGTCGGACTCCACGGGTGCCAGAATGCCGCACGGCTTGCCGTTCGCTTTCGCGCGGGCAAAAATATGCTGAATAGTTTTCTGCACCTCCGGATGAGAGGCGTTGCCAAGATGGCCCAGCGCAGCCGCCAGATCGCTCGGACCGACAAACAGGCCGTCCACGCCCTCAGTCGCGGCGATGGCGTCAACGTTCTCCACGCCCTGCTGGCTTTCGATCTGCACGATGATGGTGATATTTTTGTTCGACTGCGCGAAGTAGTCCGCCACTGTACCGAACATATTGGCGCGGTGTGAGACAGAAACGCCGCGGATGCCCTCCGGCGGGTAACGGGTAGAGGCCACGGCGCGAGCCGCCTCCTCCGCCGTCTCGACGAACGGGATCAGGAAATTGTAAAAACCGATATCCAGCAGGCGCTTGATGATCACCGGCTCGTTGGTCGGGGCGCGCACCACCGGCGCGCTGGCGCTGCCTTTCAGCGCCATCAGCTGAGGGATAAAGGTGGAAATATCGTTCGGCGCATGTTCACCATCGAGCACCAGCCAGTCGAAGCCCGCCAGCCCTAACACTTCGGTACTGATGGGACTCGCCAGCGCGGACCAGCAGCCGATCTGCACCCGCTGCGCCGCAAGGGCGGCCTTGAATTTGTTCGGGAAGATATCGTTATTCATCGCATATACCTTGTCGCTAAGCCGTTAATTATTTGCGCAGTTCCATACGTTTAATGTCGCCGACGATGATCAGATAGCAAACCATCGCCATCAGGGCCGAACAGCCAACGAAGATCAGCGCGGCGTTAAAGGAGTGCAGTTCGCTTACCAGATAGCCGATCGCCAGCGGGGTGACAATAGACGCCACGTTGCCAAAGACGTTAAACACCCCGCCGCACAGGCCGACAATCTCTTTCGGCGCGGTATCGGCAATCACCGGCCAGCCCAGCGCGCCGAATCCTTTGCCGAAGAACGCCAGCGCCATCAGCGCCACCACCAGCGCGGTATTGTTGGTGTAATTGCACAGGATGATGGTGGACGCCAGCAGCATACCCAGTACGATAGGCAGCTTACGCGCCAGGGTAAGGGAACGGCCGCGCTTAATCAGGAAATCAGAGAATACGCCGCCAAGCACCCCGCCCGCAAAGCCGCACAGCGCCGGGACAGAAGCAACCAGCCCAACCTTCAGTATCGACATCCCTTTGTCCTGCACCAGATAAATCGGGAACCAGGTAAGGAAGAACCAGGTGATAGTGTTAATGAAATACTGGCCGAAGAACACGCCCAGCATCATGCGATTGGTCAACAGCTGTTTGATGTAGTGCAGCTTTGGTCCGGACGCGGCGGCGCTGCCCGGCTTTTTATGGTCCATGTCCACTACCGCGCCGTTTTCAGAGATAAACTTCAGCTCCTCCGGCGAAATATGCGGGTGGTCGGTCGGGTTGTGGATCAGCCTGGCCCACAGGGCGGTCAGCACAAAGCCAATCACCCCCATTACCGTGAAGACGTGCTCCCAGCCCCAGGCGAAGGTGAGCCAGCCCAGCAGCGGGGAGAACAGCGCCAGCGAAAAGTATTGGGCGGCGTTAAAAATCGCCGAGGCGGTGCCGCGCTCTTTGGTCGGGAACCAGGCCGCGACGATCCGGGCGTTGGCCGGAAAGGAGGGAGCCTCTGAGAAGCCCAGCATAAATCGCATAAAGAACATGGAGACGCCGGCCCAGGCCAGCGGGAACAGATCCACAAAGCCCTGCAGGAAGGTGAACAGCGACCAGAAGAACAGGCTATATGTATAGACTTTTTTCGAGCCAAATTTGTCGAGCAGCCAGCCGCCGGGGATCTGCATCAGCAGATAGGCCCAGCCGAAGGCGGAAAAAATGTAACCCATGGAAACGGCGCTGAGCTGCAGCTCTTTCGCCACCTCGGTGCCGGCAATGGATAGCGTCGCCCGATCGGCATAGTTAACCGCCGTTACGATAAAAATAATCAGCAGAACGATATAGCGGGTATGCGTGCTTTTACTTTTTGCGTCAACCGCATCCAGAATCATTTTATTTACCTCGGGTACTAAAGGGATTCTTCTTATTTTTATTACGTCTTTCACATGATTATTAATTAATACAAAATGGATATTAACAATCCAGCGAATGTAATAATTTAGTGATTCATTATAATCAGCGGAGAGGCGTTAGGCATTGTGCAAAAGCTCATTAAGTAAGGTGTATTTAAATATTATTTTGAGCATATGCCCATAAACCTGGGCGTTAATGCACAGATTTACGTTTTCCTCTTACGGGCGGCGGGGCTTTATGAATATTGGGTGATCTGGATCACATTCTTATTTCAGCACTCCTGACATTCTTATTTCATTACGGCTGATTTAGTCATTTTTAAATAAATTTAAGCGACATATTATTCGTCTCATTTTCCTGGAGAATACTGGACAATGGCCAACATCGAAATCAGACAAGAATCGCCAACGGCGTTTTATATTAAGGTTCACGATACTGACAACGTGGCGATTATTGTTAATGACAATGGTCTGAAAGCGGGCACCCGCTTTCCGGACGGTCTGGAGCTGATTGAACATATTCCGCAGGGCCATAAGGTGGCGCTGGCCGATATTCCCGCCCACGGCGACATCGTGCGCTACGGCGAAATCATTGGTTACGCGGTGCGTGATATCCCGCGCGGCAGCTGGATCGATGAATCGATGGTCGAGCTGCCAAAGGCCCCACCGCTTAACACCCTGCCGCTGGCGACGAAGGTGCCGGAGCCGCTGCCGCCGCTGGAAGGCTACACCTTTGAAGGCTACCGCAACGCCGACGGCAGCGTCGGGACTAAAAATCTGCTCGGCATTACCACCAGCGTGCACTGCGTCGCGGGCGTGGTGGACTACGTGGTGAAAATTATCGAGCGCGATCTGCTGCCGAAATACCCGAACGTGGACGGCGTGGTCGGGCTGAACCACCTCTACGGCTGCGGCGTGGCGATCAACGCGCCGGCGGCGGTCGTGCCCATTCGCACCATTCATAATATCGCCCTGAACCCAAACTTCGGCGGCGAGGTGATGGTGATCGGTCTCGGCTGCGAGAAGCTGCAGCCGGAGCGCCTGCTGGAAGGCACCGACGACGTGAAGCGCATCCCGGTGGATGAAGCCAGCATCATCAGCCTGCAGGATGAAAAGCACGTTGGCTTTCAGTCGATGGTCGAAGATATTTTGCAGGTTGCCGAACGCCATCTGCAGAAGCTGAACCAGCGCCAGCGCGAAACCTGCCCGGCCTCCGGGCTGGTGGTCGGGATGCAGTGCGGCGGCAGCGACGCCTTCTCCGGCGTGACGGCCAATCCGGCGGTGGGCTACGCCTCCGATCTGCTGGTGCGCTGCGGCGCAACGGTGATGTTCTCTGAGGTAACCGAAGTACGCGACGCCATCCATCTGCTGACCCCGCGCACCGTTAACGAAGAGGTGGGCAAGCGCCTGCTGGAGGAGATGGCCTGGTACGACAACTATCTCGATATGGGGAAAACCGACCGCAGCGCCAACCCCTCTCCGGGTAACAAGAAAGGCGGCCTGGCCAACGTGGTGGAAAAAGCGCTTGGCTCCATCGCCAAATCGGGCAAAAGCGCCATCGTGGAGGTGCTCTCTCCGGGCCAGCGCCCCACCAAACGCGGTCTGATCTACGCCGCCACCCCGGCCAGCGACTTTGTCTGCGGCACCCAGCAGGTCGCCTCCGGCATCACCGTGCAGGTGTTCACCACCGGCCGCGGCACCCCGTACGGCCTGATGGCGGTGCCGGTCATCAAGATGGCGACGCGCACCGAGCTGGCAAACCGCTGGTTTGACCTAATGGATATTAACGCTGGCACCATCGCCACCGGCGAAGAGACCATTGAGGAAGTAGGCTGGAAGCTGTTCCACTTTATTCTGGACGTGGCCAGCGGCCGCAAAAAAACCTTCTCCGATCGCTGGGGGCTGCATAACCAGCTGGCGGTATTTAACCCGGCACCGGTAACCTGATCGGGCGCAGCCCAAAGGCCCGATACGCTTACGCCGTCGAGCCTTATTCGCGTTCAGGCGGTAACCAGAATCACTTCAATACCGCTTTTTCGCAGCCCCTCCAGGCTCTCTGTCGGAATCGCATCATCGACAATGATGGTGTCTATCCGCTGAGTATCAACAATCTTGTGCAGGCTGGAGTGGTTGAACTTGCTGGAGTCGGTTACCACAATAATTCGCTCAGCCACTTCGCACATCCGGCGATTCAGCCTGGCCTCGTCTTCATTATGCGTGCTGACGCCGCGCTCCAGATCGATAGCATCCACGCCGAGAAACAGCATATCAAAGTGGTAGTTCTGCAGGGATTGCTCCGCCCGATCCCCGTAGAACGACTGTGACTGACGCCGCAGATGGCCGCCGGTCATCAGCAGCTCCACGCCTTCAGCCTCCAGCAGCGCATTGGCGACGTTCATCCCGTTGGTCATAACGATAACGTCGCTATGCCGACGCAGCATCCGGGCAATTTCGCAGGTGGTCGTACCGGAATCCAGGATCACGCGATGGCCCGGACCGATCAGCCCGGCGGCGATATGCGCGATACGCCGTTTGACCGCCGTATTCAGCGAACTTTTATCCGCCACCGAAGGCTCCTGGCCGGAAGCGCCGCCGTCGCAAATCAGCGCGCCGCCATAGGCGCGTACGGCAATACCCTGCTTTTCCAGAAAAGCCAGATCGTTGCGGATCGTCACCGTCGAGACGCCGTACAGCGCGGAAAGCTCGTTAACCTGCACGCTTCCCTGCTGCCGCAGCCGCTGAATAATCTGCTCGCGCCGTTCGCTGGTTCCCGCAACGCGCCTGTCAGCAGATGAATCGCTATCGCTCATAAGACTCCCTTTAGCTAAAACTTTCGTTTTATTTCGTTTGACCTATTAACTCCTTTCTTTTTACAGAAAGCAAGCCCCCGCCATCGCCGCTTTCTCTGGCTGAGCGGCGGCTGAAAGATTTCATTACGTTTCTTTTGTGAATCAGATCGGAAAACCATTATCTTTCGTTTTATTTTTATCGCAGCGTAATGCAGTATCAAACGAAACAAAACGAAAGAAAGTTGTCGTAAAAAATCTGAATGGAGCGGAAAGTGAAACATCTTACTACGATGGTGGAACAACATAAACAAGGGAAGACAAACGGGATATACGCCGTTTGCTCCGCTCATCCGCTGATTCTGGAGGCCGCCATTCGCTACGCCCAGGCCTGGCGCACGCCGCTGTTAATAGAAGCCACCTCAAACCAGGTCGATCAGTTCGGCGGCTATACCGGGATGACGCCAGCCGATTTTCACGGCTTCGTCCGCCGGCTGGCCGGAGAGCTGAATTTTCCCGAATCCGATTTGATTCTCGGCGGCGACCATCTCGGCCCCAACCGCTGGCAAAAATTACCCGCCGCTGACGCGATGGCACATGCCGATACGTTGATCGAAAGCTATGTCGCCGCAGGCTTTAAAAAAATTCATCTCGACTGCAGCATGTCCTGCGCTGACGATCCGCTTCCTTTGACTGATGAAATCGTCGCTGAACGCGCCGCCCGGCTGGCGAAAGTCGCCGAAGATACCTGCCAGCGCCATTTTGGCAAGTCCGATCTGGTTTATGTTATCGGCACCGAAGTCCCTGTGCCCGGCGGTGCCCATGAATCTCTGCAGACGCTGGAGGTAACCACACCGGAAGCCGCGCGCGCCACCCTGGAAGCGCACCGGCAGGCCTTCGAACGGCAGGGGCTGGCCGCCGTCTGGCCACGCATTATCGCTCTGGTGGTACAGCCCGGCGTCGAGTTCGACCATACCCACGTCATTGATTACCAGCCGCGGAGGGCCGTCGCGCTCAGCGGCATACCGGAAGCGTACGATACCCTGGTCTTCGAGGCCCATTCCACCGACTATCAGACCCTCCAGTCGCTGCGCCAGCTGGTAAAAGATCACTTCGCGATCCTGAAAGTCGGCCCGGCACTCACCTTTGCCCTGCGCGAAGCGCTGTTCTCCCTGGCCGCCGCCGAAGCGGAGCTGCTGCCCGCGCAGGCCTGCTCCAGGCTACGTCAGGTGCTGGAAAAGGTGATGCTGGAGCGCCCGGAATACTGGCAGAGCCACTATCACGGCGACGATGCCGTCCAGCGCCTGGCCCGCGGCTACAGCTACTCCGACCGCATTCGCTATTACTGGCCGGATCGACAGGTCGACGCGGCCTTTTCCCGCCTGATCCGCAATCTGACGGACAACGCGATTCCGCTGCCGCTTATCAGCCAGTATCTGCCGCTGCAGTACGGCAAAGTGCGCAGGGGCGAGCTGGCGGCTACGCCGTCGGCGCTCATTATCGATCGCATTCAGGACGTACTTCAGCAGTATCACGTCGCCTGTCAGGGCGCTACGACCCATAGCGCATAACAACGAAGAGGGAAAAGCTATGCCAAACATTGTATTAAGTCGCATTGACGAACGTTTGATCCACGGCCAGGTTGGCGTGCAGTGGGTTGGATTCGCCGGGGCGAACCTGGTGCTGGTTGCTAACGATGAGGTGGCGAAGGATACCGTCCAGCAAAATCTGATGGAGATGGTGTTAGCTGAGGGCATCGCCGTACGCTTCTGGACGCTGCAAAAAACCATCGACAACATTCATCGCGCCAGCGACCGGCAGAAAATCCTGCTGGTTTGCAAAACACCCGCCGATTTTCTCAAGCTGGTGGCGGGCGGCGTACCGATCGCGCGTATCAATGTCGGCAATATGCACTACGCCGACGGCAAACGGCAAATCGCCAAAACCGTCTCGGTGGATGCCGACGACATCGCCGCGTTTCAGGGGCTGAAGGCCGCGGGCGTGGCGTGTTCCATCCAGGGCGTTCCCACGGAACCCGCGCTGGACCTCTTTAAGACGCTTTAAGGAGCTGACGATGGAAATCAGTCTGTTACAGGCTTTAACCCTGGGCGTTCTCGCCTTTATCGCCGGTCTGGATATGTTCAATGGCTTAACGCACCTGCATCGCCCGGTAGTGCTTGGTCCACTGGTCGGCCTGGTGCTTGGCGACCTGCATACCGGTATCCTTACCGGCGGCACCCTGGAGCTGGTGTGGATGGGTCTGGCACCGCTGGCCGGCGCGCAGCCGCCTAATGTGATTATCGGCACCATCGTCGGCGCTACCTTTGCCATCACCACCGGAGTGAAGCCGGATGTCGCCGTTGGCGTCGCGGTGCCGTTTGCCGTCGCGGTGCAGATGGGCATCACCTTCCTGTTCTCGGTAATGTCCGGAGTGATGTCGCGCTGCGATCGCATGGCCGCGAAAGCGGATACGCGCGGGATTGAGCGAGTAAATTATCTGGCGCTGCTGGCCCTCGGCACCTTCTATTTTCTCTGCGCGTTCCTGCCGATTTACTTTGGTGCAGAACATGCAAAAACCGCCATTGATGTACTGCCGGAGCGCCTGATCGACGGGCTGGGCGTGGCGGGCGGCATTATGCCGGCCATCGGCTTCACGGTGCTGCTGAAAATCATGATGAAGAATGTTTACATCCCCTATTTCATCATCGGCTTCGTCGCCGCCGCCTGGCTGAAGCTGCCGGTGCTGGCGATTGCCGCCGCCGCGTTGGCGATGGCGCTGATCGACCTGCTGCGTAAATCACCTGAACCTTCTGCACCTGCGCCCCAGAAAGAGGAATTCGAAGATGGCATCTAATCACATCCCCCTGGCGAACGCTTCCGACAGCGAAGAGACGCTGCTGTCAAACGTCAATGAAAACGTCTACGACGATCGCGCCATCGGCACCGATCTGACGAGGCAGGATATAAATCGCGTCGCCTGGCGCTCAATGCTGCTGCAAGCCTCCTTTAACTACGAGCGTATGCAGGCCTCCGGCTGGCTGTACGGCCTGCTACCCGCGCTGAAAAAAATCCATACCAATCCGCGCGATCTGGCCCGCGCCATGAAAGGTCATATGGGCTTCTTCAACACCCATCCGTTCCTGGTCACTTTCGTCATCGGCATTATTTTGGCGATGGAGCGCTCCAAACAGGACGTTAACAGCATACAGAGCACCAAAATCGCCGTCGGCGCGCCGCTGGGCGGCATCGGCGACGCCATGTTCTGGCTGACGCTGCTGCCGATTTGCGGCGGCATTGGTGCCAGCCTGGCGCTGCAGGGCTCAATACTCGGCGCGGTGGTCTTTATCTTGCTATTTAACGTGGTGCACCTGGGCCTGCGCTTTGGCCTTGCCCATTACGCTTACCGCATGGGCGTCGCCGCCATTCCGCTAATTAAGGCCAACACCAAAAAGGTCGGTCACGCCGCCTCAATCGTCGGCATGACGGTGATCGGCGCGCTGGTGGCCACCTATGTACGCCTGGCGACCACGCTGGAGATCGCCGCGGGCGACGCGGTTGTTAAGCTGCAAACGGACGTGATCGATAAGCTGATGCCCGCCTTCCTGCCGTTGGTTTACACCCTGACCATGTTCTGGCTGGTACGCCGCGGCTGGAGCCCGCTACGCCTGATTGGCATTACCGTACTTCTTGGCATCGTCGGCAGGTTCGCCCATTTCCTGTAAGCAGAAGGAGCTTTTATGTTAGGCATTATTCTTTGCGGCCACGGCGGTTTCGCCAGTGGCCTGGCGCAGGCGATGAGGCAAATTCTGGGAGAGCAGCCGCAGTTTATTGCCATTGACTTTCCGGAAAGCTCTACCACCGCGCTATTGACGTCGCAGTTGGAAGAGGCCGTCGCCGCGCTGGACGCTCAGGAAGATATCGTATTTCTCACCGACCTGCTGGGCGGCACGCCGTTCCGCGTCGCCTCTACGCTGGCGCTGCAGAAAGCCGGGCGCGAGGTGATCGCCGGCACTAACCTGCAGCTGCTGCTGGAGATGGCGCTGGAGCGCGACGGGCTAAGCAGCGAAACGTTCCGGCTGCAAGCGCTGGAGTGCGGCCATCGCGGGCTGACCTGCCTGGCCGACGAGCTGGAACGCTGCCGTGAGGAACCCCTGGTCGGGGAAGGCATATGACCCGGCTGCTGCGCGCCAGGCACCTGCTCAGCGAGCAGGGCTGGCTTGAGGATCGTCAGCTGCGTATTGTAAACGGCGTCATTAAGGCGATTGAGCCGATTCCCGCCGGCATCCCGGCCCGCGACGCCGAGCTGCTCTGCCCGGCCTTTATCGATGTCCACGTCCACGGTGGCGCGGGAGTGGACGTCATGGATGAAGCGCCGGACACGCTGGACAGGCTGGCGATGCATAAAGCGCGGGAGGGGGTCGGTGCCTGGCTGCCGACCACGGTAACCGCCCCGCTTTCCGATATAACCCGCACGCTGGCGCGCATCGCCCGCCGCTGCCAAAGCGGCGGCCCCGGCGCAATGGTGCTGGGCGGCTATCTGGAAGGCCCCTACTTCACGCCGCAGAACAGAGGTGCCCATGCGCCGGAGCTGTTCCGCGAGCTGGATATCGCGGAGCTGGATGCCCTTATCGCCGCCTCGCAGAACACGCTGCGCGTAGTGGCGCTGGCACCGGAAAAGCCGGGCGCGATAGAAGCGCTCCGCCACCTGAAGCAGCGCGGCGTGCGGGTAATGCTCGGCCATAGCGCCGCCGGCTACGCGCAAACCGTCGCCATGTTTGATGCAGGTGCCGACGGGCTGGTGCACTGCTTCAACGGGATGACCGGCCTGCACCACCGCGAGCCGGGAATGGTCGGAGCCGGGCTGAGCGACGCGCGCCCCTGGCTGGAGCTAATTGCCGACGGCCACCACGTGCATCCTGTAGCGATGCGGTTGTGCTGCGGCTGGGCACCGGCCCGGCTGGTACTGGTTACCGACGCCATGCGCGCCGCCGGTATGCCCGACGGCGGCTACACCCTTTGCGGCCAGCCGGTGGAGATGCGCGATGGCGTGGTGCGCACCGCCGCAGGCGGGCTGGCGGGCAGTACCCTGACCATGGACGCGGCGGTGCGTAATATGGTTACTCTGGCCGGCGTCAGCCCTGAGGAGGCGATCGCGATGGCCACGCGGCACCCGGCGCGCCTGCTGGGGATAGACGATCGGTTGGGATCGCTGACGCCAGGTAAATACGCCAACGCCATTGCCCTGGATAACGCTCTCCGCCTGCAGCAGACCTGGATCGCCGGTGTTGCGCAGCTCCGCTAGTGGATTGATAACCTCTTTCTCCGACGTGCGGCACCGCGCCGTCGGGCCTTTCCTTTTCTTTCGCCATCGCCGGCTTCGGGCCGCTATATCTATTTAACTTATTTTTTATCAAACACATAAACCCGCGCTTCGTTTTCCCGTTAAATTTCGTTTTATTTCTTTTTCTGTTGTTGATCTTTCGATTTCTTTTCTATACATTTCATTTATCGCATTTAAGGTATAAATGAAACGAAACGAAAGTTAGCGTCAGTTTGTCTGCGCTCGCAGTGGAATTCACCCGATTAAGGATCGCGTTATGCCAGAGAGATATCCCTCCGCCGCCCCGACAACCGGTACATGGACCGAAGAAGAGATCCGTCAACAGCCCGCCAGCTGGATGCGCTCGCTGAGCAATATCGCGCCTCAACGATCCGACATTGACGGCTTTCTGACCCCGCTTCTGCGTCAGGACGATCTGCGGATCGTTCTCACCGGTGCCGGCACCTCCGCCTTTATCGGCGATATCATCGCCCCGTGGCTGGCGCGCCATACCGGGAAAAACGTCAGCGCAATCCCGACAACCGATCTGGTCACCAATCCGATGGATTACCTGAGCGCGGCGCATCCGCTGCTGCTGGTCTCTTTCGCCCGCTCCGGCAACAGCCCGGAGAGCGTCGCCGCCGTGGAGCTGGCTAACCGATTTGTCCCGCAGTGCTATCATCTGTCGATTACCTGTAACGAAGCCGGCAGCCTGTACCTGAACGCGGTCAACGCCGACAACGCCTTCGCCCTGCTGATGCCCGCGGAGACGCACGATCGCGGCTTCGCCATGACCAGTAGCATCACCACCATGATGGCCAGCTGCCTGACGGTATTCGCTCCGGATACGTTCGGTTGCGACATGTTCCGCGACGTGGCGGATCGCTGTCAGGCGATCCTGACTTCGCTGGGGGATTTCCGGGAAAGCGCTTTCGGCGACGAGCCGTGGCGACGGATCGTCTATCTCGGCAGCGGCGGCTTACAGGGCGTAGCCCGCGAATCGGCGCTGAAGGTGCTGGAACTGACTGCCGGCAGGCTGGCCGCCTTCTACGATTCACCGACCGGCTTCCGCCATGGCCCGAAGTCGCTGGTGGATGGCGAAACGCTGGTGGTGGTGTTTGTCTCCAGTCACCCTTACACCCGCCGCTATGACCTCGATTTACTGGCCGAGCTGCGCCGGGATCGCCAGGCGAGGCGCGTGATTGCCATTGCCGCCGACGGCGATCCGCTTATTGAGGCCGGACCGCATATTCTGCTGCCGCCCGGCCGCCCCCTTCTCGACATCGAGCTGGCCTTCTGCTTCCTGATGTACGCGCAAACCTTCGCCCTTGCGCAGTCCATCGCCGTCGGCAACACCCCGGACACGCCCTCCGCCAGCGGTACAGTTAACCGCGTGGTGCAGGGTGTGATCATTCACCCGTGGCAGGCATAAGAGGATCGTTTCATGAGCATTATCTCCACCAAATATCTGCTGCAGGACGCCCAGGCGAAAGGCTATGCGGTGCCCGCGTTCAATATTCATAACGCCGAAACTATCCAGGCGATACTTGAAACCTGCAGTGAAATGCAATCGCCGGTCATCCTCGCCGGAACGCCGGGCACCTTTAAGCACATCGCTCTTGAGGAGATCCTCGCGCTGTGCGACGCCTGTTCCACCCGCTACGGGATACCGCTGGCGCTGCATCTCGACCATCACGAATCGCTGGAAGATATCCGCCGCAAGGTCAGCGCCGGGGTACGCAGCGCAATGATTGACGGCAGCCATTTTCCATTTAATGAGAACGCCACGCTGGTGAAAGCGGTGGTGGAATTTTGCCACGCCCACGACTGCAGCGTGGAAGCGGAGCTGGGACGCCTGGGCGGCGTGGAAGACGACATGAGCGTTGATGCGGAAAGCGCGTTTTTAACCGACCCGCAGGAGGCCCGACGCTTTGTGGAGCTGACCGGGGTAGATAGCCTCGCGGTGGCCATCGGCACAGCTCACGGCCTGTACGCCAGCACGCCGAAAATTGATTTTCAGCGGCTGGCGAAGATCCGCGACGTCGTGGACGTACCGCTGGTGCTCCACGGCGCAAGCGACGTACCGGACGACTACGTTCGCCGCGCCATTACGCTGGGTATCTGTAAGGTCAACGTCGCCACCGAGCTGAAAATCGCTTTCGCCGCGGCGATAAGGACATGGTTTGCCGAAAACCCGCAGGGCAACGACCCGCGCTATTACATGCGCGTCGGCATGGACGCCATGAAAGAGGTGGTAAGAAGCAAAATCGCCGTCTGCGGCTCGGCAAACCGCCTGCGGCTGCCCGCAGAGGCCTGACCGTGGCCGCCTCTTCGGCTTTCTGAAGATTCTGCGTCGCGGCCAGCGTCGGGCCGTTATCCCTGAGCGACCCGCGCTCAATGAATGGCGTTCAGGCCCGGCGTGCGGGTCGTTTGGTAAACGGCGGTTGATTTATTCTGCCTGCTGCGCCAGCGCGTACTTATACAGGGCGTTTTTCTTGACGCCGTGGATTTCTGCGGCCAGTGCGGCGGCCTTTTTCAGCGGCAGCTCCGCCTGCAGCAGCGCCAGGGTGCGCAGGGCGTCGGCGGGAAGTTCGTTCTCCTGCGCCTTATGCCCTTCGACAACCAGCACCATCTCGCCCTTACGGCGGTTTTCATCCTCTTTCACCCACGCCAGCAGCTCGCCGGCCGGCGCGCCGTGGATAGTCTCCCAGGTTTTTGTCAGCTCGCGCGCCAGCACCACGTAGCGGGAGCCGCCCCAGACGGCGACCATATCCTCCAGACTCTCCAGCAGGCGGTGGGTCGATTCGTAAAAAATCAGCGTGCGCGTCTCGGCTTCTACCGCCTTCAGCGCATCGCGGCGGCCTTTCGACCTGGCGGGCAGGAACCCCTCATAGCAGAAGCGATCCGACGGCAGCCCGGCGGCGCTGAGGGCGGCGATGGCCGCGCAGGGGCCGGGCAGCGGCACCACCCGAATGCCCGCCTCACGGCAGGTGCGTACCAGATGGTAGCCCGGATCGTTAATCAGCGGTGTTCCGGCATCGGACACCAGCGCAATATTCTGCCCCGCCTGCAGCTTCGCCAGTAGGGTTTCGGCCTTTTGCTGCTCGTTATGGTCATGCAGCGCAAACAGGCGGGCGCTAATGGCGAAATGCTGTAGCAGTAAACCGGTGTGGCGCGTATCCTCAGCGGCAATCAAATCAACGGATTGCAAAACGTCAAGCGCGCGCCGGGTAATATCAGCCAAATTTCCTATCGGAGTAGGTACAATATAGAGCTGGCCCTGAAAATTATCCGCCGATTCATGTTGTCTCATTGTGTCGTCCGTATTGCCGATTTAATATCGGGCATTGCTTAAAAATATCACTGGATACAGTATGGTACCCTCAACATTTTGTCGTTTAAAAGCCGCAGGCCGCTGCCTGTCCGTCGTACTGGCGACGCTGCTTTTCGTCGGCTGTGGCACCCGAACCCCCGATCAGAGCATTGCCCATATGCAGGGCGCAGCTCAGGCTGACTCAGGCTTTTATCTGCAGCAGATGCAACAAAGCTCAGATAATAGCAAGACCAACTGGCAATTACTCGCCATTCATGCGCTGTTGAAAGAAGGGCAGAGCCGCCAGGCGCTTGGGCTCTTTGAACAGCTGCCGCAGGGGATGAACGTCACCCAGCGCCGTGAACAGCTGCTGCTGGCGATCGAACTTCAGGTGGCCTTTAAAAACTTCACCGGGGCCAGGTCGCTGCTGGCGAAACTGTCGCCCGCCGAACTGTCCCCGAATCAGCAGGCGCGCTACTGGCAGGCGCAAATTGATTGCGCCCAGGGCCGCCCCTCCCTCGATCTGCTGCGAGCGCTTATCGCCCGGCAGCCGCTACTGGCGGCGCAGGACAAACAAAAAAACATCGATGCCACCTGGCAACTCCTCTCGACGATGAGCCAGCAGCAGGCCCGCGCCCTGACCATTGGCGCTGATGAAAATGTGCTGCAGGGCTGGCTGGATCTGCAGCGGATGTGGTTCGACAACCGCAACGACCCCGGTATGCTGAAGGCCGCCATCGCCGACTGGCAAAAGCGCTATCCGCATAATCCAGGGGCCAGCCTGCTGCCAACGCCGCTGCTTAACGTACAGGGCTACAAACCCACCTCCGCCCGTAAAATCGCTCTGCTACTGCCGCTGAACGGCCGGGCCGCCATTTTCGGACGAACCATTCAGCAAGGCTTTGAAGCGGCGAAGAATATGGGCACCCTGCCGGTTGTACAGCCGCGCGTCAGCGCGCCTGAGGCCTCCGCTGACGCGCAGCCGGAGACGGGCGATACCGTTGCCAGCCCATCCCAAACCCCGGTCAACGATTTGACCAACGAGACGCCGCCCGCCGCACCGGCCCCCGCGCCGCTGCCCGCGGCGATCGGCACCCCGGCCAGCCCCTCCGCGGAGCTGAAAATCTATGACACCAGCTCGCAGCCCCTTAGCCAGATCCTCGCTCAGGTGCAGCAGGACGGTGCCAGCATCGTCGTCGGCCCCCTGCTGAAAAATAACGTTGATGAACTGGTGAGAAGCAACACGCCGCTGAACGTGCTGGCGCTTAACCAGCCCGAAGCGGTGCAGAATCACATCAATATCTGCTACTTTGCCCTTTCGCCAGAGGATGAGGCCCGCGATGCGGCGCGCCATATTTACGGCCAGGGTAAGCAGGCTCCGCTACTGCTGCTGCCGCGCAGCACGCTCGGCAGCCGCGTGGCGAGCGCCTTTGCCAGCGAGTGGCAGGCGCTGGGCGGCGGCGTGGTACTGCAGCAGACGTTCGGCTCAACCGCCGAGCTGAGAATGGGCGTCAACGGCGGCGGCGGAATTACCCTCAGCGGCACGCCCGTCGCCTCCGCAGCCATGACGCAGGGCAGCGGCGGCCGCGTGGACGCGGTCTACATTCTGGCAACGCCGGAGGAGATCGCGTTTATCAAGCCGATGATCGCCATGCGCAACGGCAGCCAGAGCAGAGCCACGCTCTACGCCAGCTCGCGCAGCGCCCAGGGCAATGCCGGCCCGGATTTCCGGCTGGAGATGGAAGGGCTCCAGTTTAGCGAGATCCCAATGCTGGCCGGCGGCAACGACCCGCTGATGCAGCAGGCGCTCAGCGCCGTGCGCAATGATTACTCTCTGGCGCGCATGTACGCGATGGGCGTCGACGCCTGGTCACTGGCCAACCATTTCTCGCAGCTGCGCCAGGTGCCGGGTTTTGAGATCGGCGGCAATACCGGCACCCTGACCGCCAGCCAGGAGTGCGTGATTAACAGGAAGTTATCATGGCTCAAATACCAGCAGGGTCAGATCGTTCCCGCCAGCTGACGAGCAAAAAGCGCGGCGACGCCTGGGAAGCCGCCGCGCGCCGCTGGCTGGAGGATAAAGGGCTGCGGTTTATCGCCGCCAACGTCCGTGAGCGCGGCGGTGAAATTGACTTAATCATGCGTGAAGGCAAGACTACCGTTTTTGTGGAGGTGCGCTACCGTCGCTCCAGCCAGTTTGGCGGCGCGGCGGCCAGCGTGACCCACAGCAAGCAGCGCAGGCTGTTACAGGCCGCTCGCCTGTGGCTTGCGCGCCATAACGGGAGTTTTGATACTGTGGATTGCCGGTTCGATGTGGTAGCCTTCACGGGAAATAGTGACGTTGAGTGGTTTCGGGATGCCTTCAACGACCATTCATAATTGAAGATTCAGTGCCTGGCCCACCAGGCGTCCGTTGCTGCCGCAGGCCAGGACGCGGACAGCGTTTCTCTCCCGGCGCGTACGGCCAGTATGCACGGAGCGTGGCCGCTGTCCGGAGCCGAAACAGCAACTGAAACAGCGTAGTGGGTCAGGTTCTTAAGGATTAGCGTGCTAGATAAAATCAAAGTCTGCTTTACAGAAAGCATTCAAACTCAAATCGCTGCGGCTGAAGCGCTCCCGGATGCCATCTCCCGCGCCGCCATGACGCTGGTTCAGTCCCTGCTTAACGGTAATAAAATTCTCTGCTGCGGCAACGGCACATCCGCGGCCAACGCTCAGCACTTTGCTGCAAATATGATTAACCGTTTTGAAACCGAACGCCCCAGCCTGCCGGCTATTGCACTTAATACTGATAACGTGGTCTTAACTGCGATTGCCAACGATCGTCTGCATGATGAAATCTATGCAAAACAGGTCCGTGCGCTGGGACATGCGGGTGATGTGCTGTTGGCTATTTCAACCCGCGGCAACAGCCGCGATATCGTAAAAGCCGTTGAGGCTGCCGTCACACGGGACATGACCATTGTGGCGCTAACCGGCTATGACGGGGGAGAGCTGGCCGGGCTGCTGGGGCCGCAGGATGTTGAGATCCGTATCCCCTCACACCACAGCGCACGCATCCAGGAAATGCATATGCTGACGGTAAACTGCCTGTGCGATCTGATCGATAGCACGCTTTTTCCTCACCAGGATGATTAAGGAGTAAACATGAAGGCACTATCGCCAATCGTAGTGGTTATTTCCGCACTGCTGCTGCAGGGCTGCGTGGCCGCCGCCGTTGTTGGCACAGCGGCCGTGGGCACCAAAGCGGCAACCGATCCGCGCAGCGTGGGCACCCAGGTTGATGACGGCACTCTGGAGCTGCGGGTCAGCAGCGCCCTGGGGAAAGATGCACAAATTAAGAAGGAAGCGCGGATTAACGTCACGGCCTGGCAGAGCAAAGTGCTGCTGGTCGGCCAGACGCCGAACCTCGAGCTGGCCTCGCGGGCTAAGCAGATCGCCATGGGCGTGGAGGGCACCTCAGAGGTGTATAACGAGGTGCGTCAGGGCGATCCGATCGGCCTCGGCACGGCCTCCGGGGATACCTGGATCACCACCAAGGTGCGCTCACAGCTGCTGGCCAGCGATCGGGTAAAATCTTCCAATGTGAAGGTCACGACTGAAAATGGCGAGGTGTTCCTGCTGGGTCTGGTGACCGAGCGCGAAGGAAAAGCGGCGGCGGATATCGCCAGCCGGGTGAGCGGCGTGAAGCGCGTCACCACCGCCTTTACGTTTTTAAAATAACGCGCCCTTTCCTAACGGAGATGCCGTAAGGTTGTCAGAATGCATCTCCGATAGTACTGTCGTGGTCAACTTATATGCCCCCGCCACCGTTCGCAGTCAGGCTGTATCCCTTAACCGCTCGTGAGCTTCGCTGGTTAAGGGACGCAGCCTGGTGAAAGTCTGGGCATAAATGATAAATAACAGATTGCATTACCCTCCACCCTACCGTCCAAACCTGAATCCAATAGAACAAATATGGACGTTAATGAACGAACACGCGCGAAATAACCGCTATTTCAGAAGCATATATACCCTAAATAGTTCGAGTTGCAGGACAAAACGCTGTGCGTTTTGAATAGCCACAGGCTGGCCCCGAAGGGGGGAGGCCTTCAGGCCGAATCACGCAGCGACCCAGTGACAAATTCGTCAGGAACGAATTTGAACCGCCGCAGGCTGCCTCTGATGAGAGACAGGAATGTCTCTTATTAATCCCCGGGAGCTTACCGGAGTAAGTGACCGGGGTGAGCGACAACTCTGTCGGGAGCAGATTTGAACGCCGCGCAGCGGCGGCCCGTCAGGGCGAGTCTCATGGATGAGACGAGTAACCAGAAGCCAACGCATATGCAACTTGAAGTATGACGAGTATAAGCGTACATGGATACTATATTTGAATCTTTCGACCATACGCTCCTGGGAATAACGAGTTCTCTGACGTCCCGAATTAACGATCGCTTTCAGATACTTAATCCCGCACCTTAAGGTTTATTGGGTATTTATCATATTACTATTTATACTATGATATAAATAACGCTAGTTATGGATATCCAGATATAGTATGGTGTTTCCATTCACGTTTATCTTAAATGCCTCACTCTTATCAAAAAGGGGAAGATCAATGGCTTTACAGAATAAATTTGTTGTTGTCGGTAATAAATTCCATGATTATGCAATTAATGATAAAGTAATAATAATTAATGATTTATTAAGCCAACTTAAAGATAAAAAAACCGCAAGTACTTTAGAAGGCAAGTTTTTCCTGGGACAAGGAGTGAATTATGAACTGGCAGAAGAAGCCATTTTTTTCTATCATTTAAATGGTAGAGATAATAAAAATCTCGATGTCTCTAATTTATCTAACGCCATGTTAAATAAAAAGAACCCCAGAACACATAAAGCTAAGCCCTGTAATATAATTGTTGGATTAGTACAAAAGAGAGATGATTCAACCTATGCGCTTCCCTTACTGGTCGATGACAACTGTGAGCTTCTGCAGGATCATCAGACAGGACAGCATATACAGGGTATTATGATAGTCGAAGCATTTCGACAATCCATGGTCGCGGTAACAGAAGAATTTTTTGCTATTGATAGTAATACAAAATCAACTATTGTCGTAAATTATATCAAGACTACCTACAACGGTTTCCTTTTCCCTCTGCCTGCGACTATCTTTTTGAAAGTGGTTGAAAAAACCGGAACAGGAAAGAAAATTAATTTGCTGGTCAACTTAGAGCTCTGGCAAAATAATATACTGTGCGCACAATGTGAATGCCTTTATGTGGTCTGCTCTGCAAATATAATGAACCGAAGCGAAGTTAGAATGGCCAAAATAACCACCAGTGAATTTTTAGAAGAATATAGTTCTTCTTATATATAACGAGCAATGCTATAAAAGGATTTTTTATGATATGTGCCTTCTTTGACGTCGACGGAACAATTTTAAAGATTAATAGTATGCTAAGTTTTTTTGATTATTGGACCAATAACAATAAATTAAACAAACTTCGCGACTCATTTTATAAGGAATTCAAACGTTTAACGGATTGTCAATGCAGTAGAGAAGTCATGAATAAAAAATATTATTCTTTTTTTAAAGGCTTTTCTGAAAAAGAGATCTTCTCGCAAGGACAGCTATGGTTTAACGATCAAATTCTGAATAAAGATGTTTTTATTCAAGAGGTAGTTGCTTTAATTTCAGAACATAAAATCAAGGGACATAAAATTGTTTTCGTTTCAGGTTCAATGTTACCTTTATTAGAACCAATTGGTAGATTACTCAACGTAGATGATATCTTATGCGTTAAGCCAGTTAAGAATAGAGAGGGTATTTTAACGGGTGATATTGGTGGTTTTCAAACTATCGGCATAGGGAAAAAAGAGGCAATACTTGAATATGCGACTAACCAGAACATAGACCTGGTTAAAAGTTACTCGTACGGAGATGATATCACTGATATGTCGATGATGGAGTGTGTCGGAAATGCAGTTTGCGTAGGTGGAGATTCCGCCCTTGCCCTTTATACAGGTGACATCAGTAATAAGAACCTGAAAATCATCAACATTTGACATTGTTAATCACTTTATTGACACAACGAGTTTTAACCACGAGTATATATAAAAATTCAACCAGCCTTTTCATTTTATTTATAATATTTTTTAACTGCCAACTTAAAGTATTAAGATAGTGTGTAAAAATATGGAAAATAAATTAAATCGACACAAAGAATTGGGCGCATTTATACTTGCTAAAAGGAAAGACACATCACCTGACAATTTTCATTCGTTGGGTAATTCTCGGCGTCGCACTCCCGGGTTGCGAAGAGAGGAAGTCGCATTTATGGCTAAAATTGGCATTTCATGGTACACATGGCTAGAGCAAGGTAAACCGATTAAAGTTTCCCGCAGAGTACTGGAAAATATCTGCACCGTCTTAAATTTCACAAGAAAAGAGGTTGAATACGTCTTCTCACTTGCGGATCTGGCTCCCCCCAGAGTGCATACTTTCTGCGATGGTGTCAAATCTTCATATAAAAACATGCTGGACAGCCTGTTTTTTTCACCAGCATTTATTATCGATCGTTTTTTTAATATTATTTACTGGAATAAATGCTTCGACTTTGTTTTCCCTGACATCAATTTACTATGTGAAAAAGAGCGTAATTTACTACTTATTGCATTTACTAATGAAAATTATAAAATATATTGTTCAGACTGGCAGAAAACAGCGCGCGAAGTATTATCACAGTTTAGATTATCCTACAGTAAATTTATAGATGAACCTCAGTTCTATAACAATATAGAACGGCTGAAAAAGGAAAGTGCGTTCTTTAGGGAGTGCTGGGCTGAGAATTATGTTTCGCCAGAGAGAAGCCTAATCAAGATAGTTTTTCATCCGGAATTAGGGGAGCTGGTGTTTGAACAAACTTCCTATGTACTGGATGCTGAAGAACAGTCTCTCCTGAAAGCTTATATTGAGACGCCTGTTTTAGGTACTGATACAGAAATGAAAATCTGCAGAGTGCTTTCGGGAGAAAAGTCTGATCTTCTAAGATAGCTAGCTGAGAGTACCTGACTTACTCACGGCAATGGCAAATTGCCACTTTTCGCAGGCTGTAAACGCTGTCACATAGTCAGGTTTTTAACTCTTTAGCCAGCCGGATGGATACAGCTCCCAGACACGACAACGACGTTATGGGTAATAGACAATATGCTTGACCCAATATGTGACAGGCAATAACAAGTAAAAAATCTCGGCTACACTCACGGTAATTTATTTTTCACTCAACGTTGAATGAGGATGGCACAAGATTAAAAACTGTAGCGCAAGCCTAATAAAAAGTCGTGATACTTTACATCCAGCCTGGTTTTTGTGTCAATCCTTGCGTCAATAAAGTAGGTTTCACGCCATGATGAATTAGCAGAGATTTTTCCGGTATCTATATAGCGATAACCTAAATCGACTGACCAGTTATTATTAATGGCAAAGGCCACTCCTGCCCCCAGGCTCCAGGCAAAATTATTCACCGTATCTGAAACCCGCATGGTGCCAGTATTCCCCATCATCATATAGCCCGTGCGATTACTGAAACGATGACTGGCCAGACCCAGCCCGGTTGTAATGTAAGGCCTGAAAGCGGTTGCCGTGTCAATATCCCAGTAAACATTCAGCATAGCCGTTTGAGTACGGATACTGGAGGTGTAGTGGAAAGCGTTATTCCCGTGGTTGGGAACTAACAAATCAAAGTCTACATGTTCACTGTGGCGTGATTGGCTACCGTTTTCACGTGCAATATATTCCAGCTCTATTCTGACGGGTAGATTAAACTGTGGATTAAAATCGTACCCTCCGGCCACGCCGCCGCTCAGGACTGATTTAGTATGATTGCCAAATTTAAGGCGATCGCCCGTGCTGGCACCAGTGACCAAATCAGTATCCAAAACAGAAATATCGCGATTACGCTGTTGCTGTAAGCTTGCCCCCACTTTACCACTGAGATAAAACCCCGTAAGGCTTTGTGCATGAGAGGGGACAGGTAATAAAAAAAATGCTTCTGCAATAATAATAGATAGAATAATTTTTTTTGTTTTCAACTGGGGTTTTACTTTCAACATATCACTTTCCTTGATGATTAATAACAAGCTCGATAACACTATAAGATACTAGTTTTGTCAACCTGTTTCATTAGCCAATCTTAGATTAGAACGGCGAGCACTTCTAATGTATCCACATCAATGATGATTAACAAAAAAGCAAAACTAAGATTATTTTTTATCATAGGATAAATGAAAATATAACGCTTTGTTTTTTTTGTTATTTACGTTTCCTTACGTTTTTGCGGGTTATTTTATATTAGAGTTCTCTGGATGGGCTGTGTCATAAAGCCCACGAAAATTCTACCTGAAAGATGGCGGCCAGGCTTTTACTAAGTATAAAATGGAATAAATATTATATGCCTGAATACAAAAAAAATATTATGGTTACGGGTGCCGCAGGCTATCTGGCATCGTGGATTGTTAATTATCTGCTGCGTGAAGGGCACAGGGTACATGCAACAGTGCGTAACCTGAAGGATCGCGAAAAGGTAAAGCATCTGGAGCGCATGATGGAGATTTTTCCTGACGATCTGTTACTGTATGAAGCTGACTTATTAAAACCTGACAGCTTTGATGAAGCGATGAAGTCTTGTTCTGTGGTTATTCATACGGCTTCGCCATATTTTTTAGAGAAACCTAAAGATATTGAAAAAGAACTGATTCAACCCGCCCTGAAAGGAACGTTGAATGTTCTGGCTTCGGTGAATAAGACATTATCCGTAACCAGGGTTATCCTGACCAGCAGTGTGGTTTCGCTCTATAATAATGCGAGCGACATAGGTAGTGACGTTAACCATACCGTCCAGGAAAAGGACGTTAACCGTAATCAGAATGTAGCTAATAATCCCTATGCCTACTCTAAAACAATGGCAGAATCTGTTGCCAGGGATGAGCAAAAAAAACAATCCCGCTGGGAACTGATTACTCTTCATCCTGCGGCTATCTTTGGACCATCCTTATCACAGCGGATAGACGCAACGAGCGTAGGAATAATCTTTAAACTATTGAATGGAACGTTCCGCTCCGGTGTACCAAAACTATGGGTGGGTGTGGTGGATGTACGTAACGTTGCGCAGGCGCACGTCAAGGCAGCGATACTTTCTGATGTGGCTGGTCGTTATATTATTGCCGGTGAAAGTCTCCGATTGCTGGAAATTAGTCGCCTGATCAATCCGGAAAAATACGGCATTAAAAACAAACTACCAAAGAATGAAGTTCCTAAGTGGTTAACATGGTTAATTGCACCATGGATAGGTTTGCAGCGTAACTATGTTACTCATAATGTGGGTTATCCAATCTACTTTAACAGCAGCCGTAGTAAAGCTGAACTCGGCTTGCAATACTACTCTTCGGTTGATACTTTCAACGATCATATACAGCAGCTTGTTACTGATAAATTACTTCCTGTTTCTATAATTAGATAATTCATCTTTATTATGGCAGCATCACTTTATAAAAGGGAGTGTGATATGTTTAAAAAGGGAATAACGTTATCTGCTTTGCTGGTCAGTTCTATTTTTTCAGTGAGTGCAGAGGATCTTTCAGGGTTCTATCTCAGCGGTAAAGTGGGAGTAAGTTTACAGCAGCAGGCCGATCGTGATTTGAAATCCTCAGGCACCGATCTTATCAACGGATATGCGACTCATAGCCAGCTGAACTTTAGTAGCGATACTAAATCACTCCTGAGTGGAGGTATAGCCGGAGGGTACGATCTTAACTCACGTTTTAATCTACCGATCAGAATAGAGCTGGAATATATTGCACGAGATAACGGTAGCCAGTCCCTTAATGAAAGCCATCTGGACTTTGCCTTATTGGTGCCTAACTATGGCGATAATGAGCTGTTTTATACCTCTCGTATCAGAACCCAGACCTTGATGCTAAATGTCTATTGGGATGTGAACACGGCAACCGGTTTCAGACCTTACTTTACCGCCGGAATGGGAATGGCAAATAACCGTTTACGGCATCAAACAAAATATAGGGTGATCAACAACAGAAATTCAATAAATATGTCAGGTAACAAGACCCAGCTTGCCTGGAGTCTCGGCGCGGGTCTCATCTGCCATATTGATGAAAACTGGTCTGTTGATTTAGGCTACCGCTATATTGACGCGGGCAAAGCCTCTGCTGATACTTCGTGGCGCTCAACCGCCTTTAATCTCGATGCCATCATGGACGCTGAAGTCAATACCAGGGTGAGATATCATGATATCCACGCGGGTATTAGCTACTGGTTTTAAACATTTTGACCGTGTGGAAAGATTACCGCGCGCCTTTGGCCATGCAACAGCCGCGAATGCCGCTCAGTGCGGCAACCATTGAAAAGGGGCGTAGCTTTATGGAAACAACCAGCCCATTCCCCGGAGCGAAACCCGTATTGGCAAAAGTATAGCGGTATTCGCGCAGCTATTTATTAGGCTGTGTCCCTTAACCGGGCGTGGCGTCGACGCTGAGCCAGAAGCGCGTAATCAAGGCGGAAGGCGCAGGACAGAGTGAACTACGTTCAAGCCCGACAACGCAGAGTACGCGCTTCTGACGCGCGTCCCGCAGGGCTGGGGTCATTCAGGCCCGCTGCCGCGTTGCTCGCCGCGCATCTGGAATAACCAGACCTTACGGCTCGCGCCTTGCCCCGGACCTGAATGACCGCCAGCGACGCTCACGAACGGTTAAGGGACACCGCCTGATTCCAGCGGCTCACTTCACCATGCTACTGCCTATTCGTGTCGCGCCCTTTTCCGCAGCTGCGAGGAGGTAAGTACGGTGACGCCCTCCCGCTCAGGCCTCAATGCCTCCGCCAGCATGGCCCGCGCCACGTCCCGCGCCTCGATGGATTTCCAGTTGCCGGGGAGCAGGCGAAACAGCGGGGCCAGAATCGTTTCATTTACCCGCTGCTTCACCCGATCGCCAAGCAGCATTGAGGGCCGCGCCAGGGTCAGCCGGGGCCATTTCTGGGCAATCAGCGCCTCCTCCATCTCCCCTTTTACCCGGTTATAGAAAAAGGGCGAACGGGAGTTGGCCCCCATGGCGCTCACCACCAGCATATGCTGCGCGCCCAGCCGTCGACCGGTCAGGGCGGTATCCACCACCAGCGTATAGTCGGCGTGAATAAACGCCTCCTTGCTGCCCGCCTCGCGACGGGTAGTGCCGAGGCAGCAGAAGACAATGTCCACCGGCTCAACCACCTGCGCCAGGGCGTCGCTCAGCTGCGGATCGTGCGGATTAAAAATGCCCTCAACCGCGGGCAACGGCCGGCGCGTCGGGGCGGCAATCGCACCGATCGTCGGCTCGTTAAGCAACAGCCGCAGCAGATGGCTCCCGACCAGCCCCGTAGCGCCGGTAATCAGTACCTGACTCATCCTCGCTCCTTTACAGAATTGTCCGCCTTGCGCTTTTGACCCGGTAAACAACACTTAATGGTTCAGGAGGTAATTATCCATCAACGCGGAAAAATTGCCTTATCCAAAGCCAACACAGCGGAGGAAACATGAGTAAAAAGATTGCCGTTTTGATTACCGACGAGTTTGAAGATTCCGAATTTACCTCGCCAGCCGAAGAATTTCGCAAAGCAGGTCATGAGGTTATCACCATCGAGAAGCAGGCGGGTAAAACCGTAAAGGGAAAACAGGGCGATGCCAGCGTCACCATTGATAAAGCCATCGATGACGTCAGCCCCGCCGACTTTGACGCCCTGCTGCTGCCGGGCGGCCACTCGCCGGACGCCCTGCGCGGCGACGAGCGTTTCGTCACCTTTACCCGTGATTTTATCAACAGCGGAAAGCCGGTCTTCGCCATCTGCCACGGCCCGCAGTTGCTGATCAGCGCCGACGTAGTTCGCGGTCGCAAGCTTACCGCCGTCAAGCCAATCGTTATTGACGTGAAAAACGCGGGCGCGGAGTTTTATGACCAGGAGGTGGTGGTCGATAACGATCAACTGGTCACCAGCCGGACGCCGGACGATCTGCCGGCCTTTAACCGCGAGGCGCTACGCATCCTCGGTGCCTGACGGACGCAGCCAGATCAATTTTTTGCCAAAGCCCAGGGTGTTGTCGGTGAACTTCACTTCATCAAGGCGGATTTCCCATACCGGCGCAGGCAGCATCCGGGCCACCGGAAAGCGGCGACAGTAGGCCCGACGGGCCGCTTCGCCCTCCTCCCCCGCCAGCATACGAATTTCCCCTTTAAACTGAACGCCGCGGATCCGCGCTACCGTCTTCGGCTGGCCGTTGACCGTTCCGGCCACCGGCGCGCGCGGGCCGGACATTCGCGCATGGCGGGTTTTCTCCTCTGATAAAACATAGAAAGCCACCTTCCGGGCGTCGAACAGATAAAAGGCGTTGGCGCACCACAGCTCGCCCGCCTGCTGTACGCACCAGGTTACCACATGCTGTTTCGCCAGCCAGCGGCTCGCGGCGGTAAGTGCTTCCATCTTCGTTCTCTCTTAGCTCAGACATGCGCACTGGCTACACAACGATCCAATGCATTTACCCTGGACCGCCCTGTACACATTCAAATCTGTTTCTGGATACCTCTATCGCGCTGACGGCCACAAGCCGGTTCCGGCGGCTTTTCAGCACAGTCCCGCTCTGCGAATTAGAGGTATATACTGGGCGTCTGAAACATAACGCGCTGAAGGCCGCCATGACGCCCTGGTATCTCTATCTGATCCGCACCGCCAACGACACCCTCTACACCGGCATCACCACCGACGTGGCGCGCCGCTATAAGCAGCACCAGAGCGGTAAAGGCGCAAAAGCGCTGCGGGGAAAAGGCGAGCTGACCCTGGCATTTTCTGCGCGGGTGGGCGATCGCTCGCTGGCACTGCGCGCAGAGTATCGCGTCAAGCAGCTCACTCGTCGTCAAAAAGAGCGGCTGGTGGCGGAGGGGGAAGGATTTGAGGCGCTGCTCAGCAGCCTGCAAACCCCGATGCCTAAAAACGATTAAAGTGGTCGTGGTATTCGACCAGGCCCGTGACCCCTTCCAGCGCGTCTTCCGCTAAACGATGCACCAGAAAGGCGCTTTCGGTGCCCGGCCAGCGGCAGCGCAGATCGTGGTGTGCGGCCAGCTCAAAGCCGAAGCGGCTATAGAGCGCCGCCTCCCCCAGCGCCACCACCGCCGCGTAGCCGAACTCGTTAAGCGAATCCAGCCCCTCGTAAACCAGCTGGCGCGCCAGCCCCTGGCCGCGATAGTTTTCATCCACCGCCAGCGGTGCCATGCCGACCCATTGCAGATCCTCGCCCTGCACGTCCACCGGGCTGAAGGCGACGTAGCCGACCACCTGACCGTCATCGTCGGTGGCGACCAGGCCGAGCGTCAGGAGGCCATCCTCTCGCAGATCATGAACCAGCTTCGCCTGGGCGTCACCATTGAACGAACGACGCAGCAGGGCGTCTATGCCGGGGGCGTCAATGGGGATCTCTACTCGAATCAGCATGGTTCACCTACCGATGTCTGTTTGGCTTCCGGCGAGCCTTTCATGCCCGCCTCAACAAAGTCCGCCAGTTGTAATAGCATTACGCGCAGCGCTTTCGGCATCTGCTCCAGCTCGATGGCGTCCATCAGATTTTTAACGTACAGCCCCAGCTCCGTATCGCCCTCAATCACCAGCCGGCGCTGGAAAAAGAGCGTGTCCGGATCCTGCTTACGCGCCGCGATCATCAGCAGATCGCCGGCATCGGCGCTGAAACTGACGTCGGCCTCGGCGTGCTGGCTGACGATAAGCCGATCATTCTCCACGGAGGTAAACCATCTGAGGCCAATATCGCGAACGGTAATGCTTAACCAACGTCCTTCGAGGAAGTCTAACTCCCCGTCCGCCAGCGCCTGGCGGAATTGCCAGCTCAGGACCTGTTCAAGCACCTGACGCTTCAGCGCGAAGGGGGCCAGCTTAACCGGCACGCTCATCAGTGACGGGCCGACATGAACTAAGCGTGAACGCAGTTTATCCAACACGAGTTTTACTCCCTGTTTCAAAAGTTCCGCTATTTTGCCATATCAGATAAATGACATAGCGGCGTAAATCAACAATTCTTTATGAAACCGTTAACCTGTCTCATGCTTAAGCAATACGACTTTAACTGGTTTAAATCAAAAATTGTCGCAGCAAGGTTAATTAAAATCTATGTTCGTTAACAAATATGCGTCCCCGAAGACGCCACCTGCAGGAAAAATTATGGAGCTGCTGTGCCCTGCCGGAAATCTCCCGGCGCTGAAGGCGGCCATCGAGAACGGCGCTGACGCCGTTTACATCGGGCTAAAAGATGATACCAACGCCCGCCATTTCGCCGGCCTTAACTTTACCGAAAAAAAATTGCAGGAGGCGGTGAGCTTTGTCCACCAGCACCGTCGTAAGCTGCACATCGCAATCAATACTTTCGCCCACCCGGATGGCTATGCCCGCTGGCAGCGCGCGGTGGATATGGCGGCCCAGCTCGGCGCTGACGCGCTGATCCTCGCCGACCTCGCCATGCTGGAGTATGCCGCAGAACGCTATCCGCATATTGAGCGCCATGTCTCCGTTCAGGCATCGGCCACCAACGAAGAGGCCATTGCCTTTTATCAACGTCATTTTGACGTGGCGCGGGTCGTGCTGCCCCGGGTTCTCTCTATCCACCAGGTGAAGCAGCTGGCCCGCGTCACGCCGGTGCCGCTGGAGGTATTCGCCTTTGGCAGCCTGTGTATTATGGCCGAGGGGCGCTGCTATCTCTCCTCTTACCTTACCGGCGAGTCGCCGAACACCGTCGGTGCCTGCTCCCCGGCCCGCTTTGTGCGCTGGCAGCAGACGCCCCAGGGGCTGGAGTCCCGCCTGAACGAAGTGCTAATCGACCGCTATCAGGAGGGGGAAAACGCCGGCTACCCGACGCTATGTAAAGGCCGGTATCTGGTCGACGATGCGCGCTACCACGCGCTGGAGGAGCCGACCAGCCTCAACACCCTGGCGCTGCTGCCGGAGCTGCTGGCGGCGAATATCGCCTCAGTGAAGATCGAAGGCCGCCAGCGCAGCCCGGCCTACGTCAGCCAGGTGGCGAAAGTCTGGCGTCAGGCTATTGACCGCTGCATCGCCGATCCCCAGAGCTTTGTTCCACAAAGCGCCTGGATGGAGACGCTCGGCGCGATGTCCGAAGGCACCCAGACCACGCTTGGCGCGTATCACCGTAAATGGCAGTGAGAGAAGCAATGAAATACTCCTTAGGGCCGGTGCTCTGGTACTGGCCGAAAGAAACGCTGGAAGATTTTTATCAGCAGGCGGCCGCCAGCCGCGCCGATGTGATTTACCTCGGCGAGGCGGTGTGCAGCAAACGGCGGGCCACCAGAACGGGGGACTGGCTCGGTATGGCGAAAACCCTCGCCGGCAGCGGCAAGCAGGTGGTGCTCTCCACCCTGGCGCTGGTGCAGGCCTCCTCTGAGCTGAACGAGCTGAAGCGCTATGTGGAAAACGGGGATTTTCTGCTGGAGGCCAGCGATCTCGGGGTGGTGAATCTGTGCGCTGAACGTAAGTTGCCCTTTGTCGCCGGGCACGCCCTGAACTGCTATAACGCGGTCACGCTACGCCTGCTGCTGAAGCAGGGAATGGTGCGCTGGTGCATGCCGGTGGAGCTTTCCCGCGACTGGCTGGCAAACCTGCTCGCTCAATGCGACGAACTGGGCATCCGCGACCGGTTCGAGGTAGAGGTGCTGAGCTACGGCCATCTGCCGCTGGCGTACTCCGCCCGCTGCTTTACCGCCCGCTCGGAGGACCGGCCAAAAGATGAGTGCGAAACCTGCTGCATCAAGTACCCGAACGGGCGCAGCGTGCGCTCTCAAGAGAATCAGCAGGTGTTCGTGCTTAACGGTATTCAGACCATGAGCGGCTACATCTATAACCTCGGCAACGAGCTACCTTCAATGCAGGGCCTGGTGGATATTGTCCGCCTGTCGCCGCAGGGGGCGGAGACCTTCGCCATGCTTGAGGCCTTCCGGGCCAACGAAAACGGGGCCGCGCCGCTGCCGCTTGCCAATCGGCACGACTGCAACGGCTACTGGAAGCGGCTGCCCGGCCTGGAACTACAGGCGTAACCTGACCGCCTTATCCGGCCTGCGCCTGGCCGGATAAGCGTAGCGCCATCAGGCGTTTTGTGCGCATCACTGCTGCTATAAAGCTCACTTTGTTAACAACATTCGCTAATCTTTAATGCAGTATGAAAAGATTAACCGGAACAAAGCGAGCCGTTATGACTGACAAAACCATTCCCTTCTCGGTGCTGGATCTGGCACCAATCCCCGAAGGCTCCTCGGCAAAAGAGGCCTTTGCGCGCTCTCTCGAGCTCGCCCGCCTTGCGGAGAAGCGCGGCTATCATCGCTACTGGCTGGCGGAACACCACAATATGACCGGTATCGCCAGTGCCGCCACCTCGGTGCTGATTGGCTATCTGGCGGCGAATACCGCCACGCTGCATCTGGGATCCGGCGGCGTGATGCTGCCGAACCACTCACCCCTGACGATCGCTGAACAGTTCGGTACGCTGAATACGCTCTATCCGGGACGTATCGATCTGGGACTGGGCCGTGCGCCGGGCAGCGATGGACCAACCATGCATGCCCTGCGTCGCCATATGGCGGGTGATATCGATAATTTCCCTCGCGACGTGGCGGAGCTGATCGACTGGTTCGACGCCCGCGATCCCAATCCCCCGGTGCGCCCGGTGCCGGGCTACGGCGAGCCGATCCCGGTGTGGCTGTTAGGCTCCAGCCTCTACAGCGCGCAGCTGGCGGCGCAGCTCGGCCTGCCCTTCGCCTTCGCCTCGCACTTTGCGCCGGATATGCTGTTCCAGGCCCTGGATCTGTACCGCACCCGGTTTAAACCTTCGGCACGGCTGGAAAAGCCGTACGCAATGGTGTGCATCAATATTATCACCGCCGACAGTAACCGCGACGCGGAGTATCTGTTTACCTCGATGCAGCAGGCGTTTGTCAAACTGCGCCGTGGTGAAACCGGCCAGCTTCCGCCCCCCATCCAGAACAGGGATCGGCTCTGGTCGCCGTCAGAACAGTACGGCGTGCAGCAGGCCCTGAGCATGTCGCTGGTCGGTGATAAAGCCAAAGTCCGCCACGGGCTGGAAGCCATTCTGCGGGAAACCCAGGCGGACGAAATTATGGTTAATGGGCAGATTTTCGATCGCCAGGCACGGTTGCATTCCTTCGATTTGGCGATGGATGTGAAGCACGAGTTGTTGGGATAGCGCGGTTTATTCCCCTCACTCCAAAGGGGTGAGGGGGAGAACACTTTACTGATACACCGGCAACAGATTAAAGCTCGACAGGATATGCACCACCGCGTTGCCGATGCCGAACAGCAGAATCAGCACGATCATCGGTTTCCCGCCCCAGACGCGGAATTTCGGGCTGCCGAAGCGTTCGCGTGATTTATGCGCCAGCAGCGCCGGAACGATGGCCGCCCAGACAGTGGCCGCCAGGCCCGCATAGCCGATGGCGTACAGGAACCCGTTCGGCCACAGCAGGCCACCGATAACCGGCGGCACAAAGGTGAGCAGCGCAGTTTTAAAACGCCCCGCCGCCGAGTCGTCAAAACCAAACAGATCCGCCAGATAGTCAAACAGCCCGAGCGTTACGCCAAGAAAGGAGCTTGCCACCGCAAAATTGGAGAATACCACCAGCAGCACATCCAGACTGCGGCTGTTCAGTACGCCGCTCAGCGCCTGTACCAGCACGTCGATGTTACCGCCCTGCTGCGCGATGCTGATAAACTGCGGGCGCGGAATGTTGCCCATCGTCCCCAGCAGCCAGACGCTGTACAGCACCAGCGCCAGCAGCGTACCGTATACCAGGCATTTCACAATGGTGCGCGGATCTTTGCCGTAATACTTCATCAGGCTCGGCACGTTGCCGTGGTAGCCAAACGAGGCCAGGCAAAACGGCAGCGTCATCAGCAGATAGGGCGTATAGCTGGCATGGCTTTCCGCCACGTTAAACAGCGTGACCGGCGTTATATGCCCCAGCAGGCTGCCGAAGGTCAGAAAAAAGGTAATAATCTTCGCCCCCAGCACAATGGCCGTCATCCGGCTCACCGCCTTTGTGCTCAGCCACACCACAAACGCCACCAGCAGCGCAAAGCCAAAGCCCGCCGCCCGCGCCGGCACGTTCAGCGACAGCGCCGTAAACGTATGGTGCAAAATCGAGCCGCTGGCCGAAATATAGGCGTAGGTCAGGATATAAAGCACAAAGGCGATAGAAACGCCGTTGATCGCATTCCAGCCCCTGCCCAGCAGATCTTTAGTGATGGTGTCAAAGCTGGAGCCGATCCAGTAGTTGAGATTCGCTTCGAGGATCATCAGCCCCGAGTGCAGCATGCAGAACCAGGTGAAAACCAGCGCCGCCATCGACCAGAAGAACCACGCTCCGGACATAACCACCGGCAGGGAGAACATCCCTGCACCAATAATGGTGCCGCCGATAATCACCACGCCGCCGAGCAGTGAAGGCGAGGTGTGGGTGGTGGTTAATATGGCCATACAGCGATTTCTCCCGTTATTTGTTCGGCTATAACAGCACAGTATGCTGCACTGTACCAGTACACGAGTACAATTAAAATAAAAAAAGCCCCGATATTATCTGTCGGGGCTGTATAGCTTACTTTACGCTATGGTTCGGCGAAGTCGCGGAATCAGGCATCACCGCCAAAACGACGACGACCGGTAGCGTCATCACGGCGCGGGCCGCGACCTTCACGACGCTCGCCGCTGAAACGACGGCCTTCACCACCGCGTCCACCCTCACGACGCTCACCGCCGAAGCTGCGGCCACCTTCACGGCGTTCGCCGCCAAAGCTGCGGCCGCCGCCGCGGCGCTCGGTGTGCGGCTGCGCATCGCCCAGCAGCTGCATATTCATCGGCTTGTTCAGAATGCGGGTACGGGTGAAGTGCTGCAGAACCTCGCCCGGCATACCTTTCGGCAGCTCGATGGTGGAGTGGGAGGCGAACAGCTTGATATTGCCAATGTAGCGGCTGCTGATATCGCCTTCGTTAGCGATCGCGCCAACGATATGACGCACTTCAACACCGTCGTCACGGCCCACCTCAATGCGGTACAGCTGCATATCGCCAACGTCACGACGTTCACGACGCGGACGATCTTCACGCGGCCCCCGATCGTTACGATCGCGCGGGCCACGATCGTCGCGGTCACGGAATTCACGCTTAGGACGCATCGGCGCATCCGGCGGCAGGATCAGCGGGCGTTCGCCCTGCGCCATCTTCAGCAGCGCCGCGGCCAGGGTTTCCATATCCAGCCCTTCGTCTTCCGCAGCCGGCTGCAGCTTGCTCAGCAGCGCACGGTACTGGTCCAGATCGCTGCTTTCCAGCTGCTGCTGAACTTTCGCGGCGAATTTTTCCAGACGGCGTTTGCCCAGCAGCTCGGCGTTCGGCAGTTCTACTTCCGGAATAGTCAGCTTCATGGTGCGTTCGATATTGCGCAGCAGGCGACGCTCGCGGTTCTCAACGAACAGCAGCGCGCGGCCGGCGCGACCCGCACGACCGGTACGGCCGATACGGTGAACGTAGGACTCGGAATCCATCGGGATATCGTAGTTTACCACCAGGCTGATGCGCTCAACGTCGAGGCCACGGGCCGCTACGTCGGTGGCAATCAGGATATCCAGGCGACCATCCTTCAGTCGCTCCAGGGTCTGCTCGCGCAGCGCCTGGTTCATGTCGCCGTTCAGCGCGGCGCTGTTATAGCCGCTGCGCTCCAGCGCTTCGGCCACTTCCAGGGTCGCGTTTTTGGTGCGGACAAAGATAATTGCCGCATCAAAATCTTCCGCTTCCAGGAAACGCACCAGCGCTTCATTTTTACGCATCCCCCAGACGGTCCAGTAGCTCTGGCTGATGTCCGGGCGGGTGGTCACGCTGGACTGAATGCGCACTTCCTGCGGCTCTTTCATAAAGCGGCGGGTAATGCGGCGAATCGCTTCCGGCATGGTGGCAGAGAACAGCGCGGTCTGATGCCCTTCCGGGATCTGCGCCATAATGGTTTCAACGTCTTCGATGAAGCCCATACGCAGCATTTCGTCCGCTTCATCCAGCACCAGACCGCTCAGGCGAGACAGGTCCAGCGTGCCGCGTTTTAAGTGATCGAGCAGACGTCCCGGCGTACCGACGACGATCTGCGGCCCCTGACGCAGGGCGCGTAGCTGCACGTCATAACGCTGGCCGCCGTACAGGGCAACCACGTTCACGCCGCGCATGTGTTTAGAGAAATCCGTCATGGCTTCAGCAACCTGCACCGCCAGTTCGCGGGTCGGTGCCAGCACCAGAATTTGCGGCGCTTTCAGCTCAGGATCGAGATTGTTAAGCAGCGGTAAGGAGAACGCTGCGGTTTTGCCGCTGCCCGTCTGGGCCATGCCCAGCACGTCGCGACCTTCAAGCAGATGCGGAATGCACTCTGCCTGGATTGGAGATGGTTTTTCGTAACCCAGATCGGTAAGGGCTTCAAGGACAGGAGCTTTCAGCCCCAGATCTGCAAAAGTGGTTTCGAATTCAGCCATGTAGTACGTGTGCCTCAAAATTAATGGCGGCCAGTCTACATAACTCATCATGAAATTGATCTGCAATTTTCATTGAAAAGTGTGAACCGGCTCAAAGTAGGTGTATTAACGAACAACAACGCCCTCACCCGTGAAGGTGATGGCAATCAAAAAATGATTACGGGCTGATGTGTACGTCAGCTATTGCTGGTCCGATTCTGCCAGGTCATCTTGGTCCTGGCCCAGGAGCGATAATTCCAACAATGCATATCGGTGCTCAACAAAGTTATGAACGTTGTTAGCCACCGCCAGTTTGAACAATGCCTTAGCGTTGTCCAAATCCCCCAGACTTAGGTAATACTTACCTAAATAGAAGTTGGTTTCACTGAGATGCTCAGCGAGCGAGGTGTTATCCGTTGCGTCCGCCTTCAGGCGCTCCATCAGCGTTGCTTCGCTAATGTTGCCCAGGTAGAACTCGACAATGTTCCATCCCCATTGTTCTTTATCCGATTTGTCGAAGCGCTGTTTCAGCGCCTCCTTAGCCTGCTTCTCATCGAGCTTCTGCCCGGCGAGATAAAGCCACAGACTACGGAAAGGATCGTTGGGATCGTCTTGATAAAACGCCAGCAGATCATCTTGCGCTAATCTGTCGCGACCGCCGTAGTACAGAGCGATGCCGCGGTTGAGATGCGCGTAGTTGTAAGTTGGATCAAGCTCAAGTACAGAATCAAACGCTTCATAGGCAGCATCAAAATTGCCTGCCTGCGTTAAATAAATGCCTAAGTAATTGAATACTTCCGGCATATCTGGTCGGATTGCCAGCGCTTGTGAAAAATCATTTCGCGCCAGTGCCCGCAGACCAAGACTATCATACAACACTCCGCGCTCATATAAAAGCTGCGCGCGTTCGTCATCGGTTAAAGCCCGACTGGCAAGAATTTGTTCCATGCGTGCCAGAATCACTTCCTGCTGTAAAGTCGGTTGCAGTGGCACCGCGAGAACTTCACTCTTACGCCAGGCAGAATGGTTACATCCCGCCAGCGTGAGTGCAGTCGCAACGAAACACCAGCGCAAAAAAGGCTTCATTTCCACTCCCGAAGACAACGATTAAGAACGTCCTGTTCCTCGGTTGCTAACATGGCATCCTGCCAGGTTAAAGTCCCCTCGCGCTGGGCGAGGGGCAATCAACAACCTTACTCGCCCTGTTGGCTGGCTGACGCTTCCGGCGCAGCAGCGGATTGAGTTTGCTCAGTTGCTTCTTTAATGCTCAGACGTACGCGGCCCTGGCGATCGACTTCCAGAACTTTTACCGGCACTTCCTGGCCCATCTGCAGGTAGTCAGTCACTTTCTCAACGCGCTTGTCGGCAATCTGAGAGATGTGCACCAGACCTTCTTTACCGCCGCCAATGGCCACGAACGCGCCGAAATCAACGATCCGGGTCACTTTACCATTATAGATACGACCCACTTCGATCTCTGCGGTGATCTCTTCGATACGACGGATAGCGTGTTTCGCTTTCTCACCGTCGGTGGCCGCGATCTTCACGGTGCCGTCATCTTCGATTTCAATGGTCGTACCGGTCTCTTCGGTCAGCGCACGGATAACAGAGCCGCCTTTACCGATAACGTCTTTGATTTTATCCGGGCTGATCTTGATGGTATGGATGCGCGGAGCGAACTGAGAAATATCGCCGCGCGGCGCGTTGATCGCCTGCTCCATTACGCCCAGAATATGCAGACGCGCGCCTTTCGCCTGATTCAGCGCAACCTGCATGATCTCTTTGGTGATGCCTTCAATTTTAATATCCATCTGCAGCGCAGAGATACCGTCGCGGGAACCCGCCACCTTGAAGTCCATATCGCCCAGGTGATCTTCGTCACCGAGAATGTCAGACAGTACAACGAAGTTGTCGCCTTCTTTCACCAGCCCCATCGCAATGCCCGCAACGGCGGCTTTGATCGGCACGCCGGCGTCCATCAGCGCCAGGGAAGCGCCGCACACGGAGGCCATAGAGGACGAACCGTTGGATTCGGTGATTTCAGACACCACGCGAACGGTGTACGGGAATTTGTCCATATCCGGCATGACCGCCAGCACGCCGCGCTTCGCCAGGCGACCATGACCAATTTCGCGACGCTTCGGAGAGCCGACCATGCCGGTTTCGCCGACGCAGTACGGAGGGAAGTTGTAGTGGAACAGGAAGCTGTCGGTACGCTCGCCCATCAGCTCGTCGAGGTTCTGCGCGTCGCGCGCGGTGCCCAGGGTTGCGGTGACCAGCGCCTGGGTTTCGCCGCGGGTAAACAGCGCGGAGCCGTGAGTGCGAGGCAGCACGCCGGTGCGCACGTCCAGACCACGGATCATGTCTTTTTCACGGCCGTCGATGCGCGGTTCGCCTGCCAGCACGCGGCTGCGTACGACGTTTTTCTCGATGGCGTGCAGGATTTCGCCCAGTTCATTCGCGTCCAGGGTTTCATCTTCCGCAATCAGCGTATCGATAGTTTCAGATTTGATGACGTCAACCTGAGCGTAACGCTCCTGTTTGTCAGTGATGCGATAAGCATCGCTCAGGCGGGATTCAGCCAGGGAGGCCACGCGCGCGTTCAGCGCTTCATTGGCCGCTTCCGGCTGCCAGTCCCAGCGCGGCTTGCCGGCTTCTTTCACCAATTCATTGATTTCATGAATAACAACCTGCTGCTGCTCGTGGCCAAACATCACGGCACCCAGCATCTGGTCTTCGCTCAGCAGCTCGGCTTCGGATTCAACCATCAGCACGGCGGCTTCAGTACCGGCAACCACCAGATCCAGCTTGCTCTCTTTCAGCTCATCCTGGGTCGGGTTCAGCACATACTGGTCATTGATGTAGCCCACCCGCGCGGAGCCGATCGGACCGTTGAACGGGATGCCGGAGAGAGAGAGCGCGGCGGAAGCGCCAATCATCGCCACGATATCCGGGTTAACCTGCGGATTCACGGACACCACGGTGGCAATAACCTGCACTTCGTTAACGAAGCCTTCCGGAAACAGCGGACGTACCGGGCGGTCAATCAGGCGCGCGATCAGCGTTTCGCCTTCGCTCGGGCGGCCTTCACGACGGAAGAAGCTGCCCGGAATACGACCAGCTGCGTAGGTACGCTCCTGGTAGTTAACGGTAAGGGGGAAGAAATCCTGGCCCGGTTTCGCTTTTTTCTGGCCAACAACGGTAACGAATACCGCGGTGTCATCCATGCTAACCATTACGGCGGCAGTTGCCTGACGCGCCATCATGCCGGTTTCCAGCGTCACGGTATGCTGGCCATACTGGAATTTACGAACGATCGGATTAAGCAAAGTCATATCCTTTTTCAATTTTTGACGACGCAACGCGGCACCGTCGTTAATACCCGATCTTCAGCGCATCCTCGCGACTAATGACAACCCTGACCCGTCTACGGGTAAAGCCTCTCATTAGCCGCGCGAACCTCTGCGACAAAAGATCATTCATAGCAACAATACATTAGTTTCCAGTGAATTGCTGCCGTCCGTTTGAAAAAAGGGGCCACACAGGCCCCCTCTTTCTGAAACTCGCAAAAATTAGCGACGCAGACCCAGACGCTCGATCAGCTGAGTATAACGTGCAACATCTTTACGCTTCAGGTAGTCGAGCAGCTTACGGCGCTGAGAAACCATGCGCAGCAGACCACGACGGCTGTGGTGATCCTTTTTATGCTCGGCAAAGTGACCCTGCAGGTGGTTGATCTGCGCGGTCAGCAGCGCAACCTGAACCTCGGTAGAACCGGTGTCGTTTGCGTCACGACCGAACTCAGAAACGATTTTAGCTGTAGCTTCAGTACTTAGAGACATTTTAAAACTCCAAAGTATTAAGAATGAAAGGACGCCGATCTCTAATTCAGCGATCCCAGTGTACGCCACGCGAACTTACTGTTGAAAAATTTGCGTAACGTTAAGCGGCGGTATTCTACTCGTCGCGCCCCGTTATCGCAAGACGCACCGGCGTTATGCCGGATACTCAACCACCAGCCGACGAGGTGCCACGCGGCCTTCATCGTCGATCTCGCCCATGCCGATAAAGCGGCCCTCTTCGCCTTCCGTTACACGTACTAATCCTTCCTGCGGCGCGGCGGCGGCGCGCACCGGATTACCATTTTTAAAGTAGACAGAAGATGTTAACGGAAGATTAACGACGGGGTAGTCCGAAGCTGGACTGTCCATCGGCATCAGCAAAGGATCCAGCAGCTGCGCCGCCGGAATAGCCTGCTGCTCCGCCTGTTCCATAAGACATTGCAGATGCGCCAGCGTGACCATCCGCTCCGCCGGATAGCGGCTGACCGCCAGGCGACGCAGCGAGGTAACGTGCGCGCCACAGCCCAGGGTTTCGCCCAGATCGTCAATAATGGTGCGGATATAGGTGCCCTTTGAACAGTGAACTTCCAGCTCAAGCTCGCAGCCTTCGTGGCGAATAAGCAGCAGCTCATAGACGGTAATTGGCCGCGCCTCACGCGGAACTTCAATCCCCTGGCGAGCATATTCGTAGAGCTTTTTGCCCTGGTACTTCAGCGCCGAATACATCGACGGCACCTGCTGAATATCGCCGCGAAACGCCTCCAGCGCGCTCGCGAGCTGCTCCGGGCTAAAGGCCACCGGCCGCTCCTGCACAATCTGGCCGTCGGCGTCAGAGGTATCGGTGCGCTGTCCAAGGCGGGCGACCACGCGATAGCGCTTATCGGAATCCAGCAGGTACTGGGAAAACTTGGTCGCTTCTCCGAGGCAAATGGGCAGCATGCCGGTGGCCAGCGGGTCCAGCGCGCCGGTGTGCCCGGCACGGTTGGCATTGTAGAGGCGCTTTACCTTCTGCAGCACGTCATTGCTGGACATGCCCTGCGGCTTATCCAGCAGCAGCACGCCGTGAATGTCGCGGCCGCGACGACGAGGACGACTCATCACTCCTCCTTGCTGTCGTCCGGGTTCACACGACGCGCTTCGTCATGTTTCACCACGTTGGTCACCAGGTTAGACATGCGCATCCCTTCAACCAGCGAGTTGTCATAGAAGAAGGTCAGCTCCGGCACGATGCGCAGGCGCATCGCTTTACCCAGCAGCGAGCGGATAAAGCCGGAAGCCTCCTGCAGCGCTTTGATGCCCGCCTTAACGGCCTCTTCATCTTTGTCGTTCAGGAAGGTGACATACACTTTGGCATAGGCCAGATCGCGGGACATCTCAACGCCAGAAACGGTGGTCATCATCCCCAGGCGCGGATCTTTAATTTCGCGCTGCAGGATAATTGCGATCTCTTTTTGCATCTCCTGCGCCACGCGCTGCGGGCGACCAAATTCTTTCGCCATAATAAATTCTCCAGACAAAAAAGGGGCCCTAAGCCCCTTTTAAAAATTATTGCCGGGTGGCGCTTCGCTTCCCCGGTCTGTGCCAAACAATCTTCTAAATATTTTGGGTTGCAACAAGGCGGCAAGAGCGTGACAAATTCGTCAGGAACGAATTTGAACAGCCGAAGGCTAACCTCCGGTGAGAGACATGAATGTCTCTCATCCATCCCCGGCAGCATAGTTAACTATGTGACCGGGGTGAACGCACGTAGCCAACGCAGTGGCGGCCCAAAAGACGACGAAGATTATGCAATCGTACGCTGAATCTCGATGATCTCGAACACTTCGATCATATCGCCGGTGCGCACGTCGTTGTAGTTCTTCACGCCGATGCCGCACTCCATGCCGTTACGCACTTCGTTAACGTCATCTTTGAAGCGGCGCAGGGATTCCAGCTCGCCTTCGTAGATAACCACGTTTTCGCGCAGAACGCGGATCGGGTTATGACGTTTAACCACGCCTTCGGTAACCATACAGCCCGCGATGGCACCAAATTTCGGCGATTTAAACACATCGCGCACTTCGGCCAGGCCAATGATCTGCTGCTTCAGCTCCGGAGAGAGCATACCGCTCATCGCCGCCTTCACTTCGTCGATCAGATTATAGATGACGGAGTAGTAGCGCAGATCCAGGCTCTCTGCCTCAATCACTTTACGCGCTGAGGCGTCGGCACGCACGTTGAAGCCCACCAGGATCGCGTTGGAAGCGGCAGCCAGCGTCGCGTCGGTTTCGGTGATGCCACCCACGCCGGAGCCGATAATTTTCACCTTCACTTCGTCGGTAGACAGCTTCAGTAAAGAGTCGGAGATCGCCTCCACGGAACCCTGAACGTCGGCCTTCAGGACGATGTTCACCTCGTGAACTTCGCCTTCGGTCATGTTGGCGAACATGTTCTCGAGTTTCGATTTCTGCTGGCGCGCCAGCTTCACTTCGCGGAATTTACCCTGACGATACAGCGCCACTTCACGCGCTTTCTTCTCGTCACGAACCACGGTGACTTCATCACCGGCGGCCGGAACGCCGGACAGACCGAGGATCTCAACCGGAATGGACGGACCGGCTTCCAGCACTTCCTGACCCAGCTCGTTACGCATGGCGCGAACGCGGCCATACTCAAAGCCGCACAGGACGATATCACCTTTGTGCAGGGTGCCTTCACGAACCAGAACGGTTGCGACCGGACCACGGCCCTTATCCAGGAAGGATTCGATCACCGCGCCGCTGGCCATGCCTTTACGCACCGCTTTCAGCTCCAGCACTTCGGCCTGCAGCAGGATCGCGTCCAGCAGCTCGTCGATACCGGTGCCCGCTTTCGCAGAAACGTGGACAAACTGGCTTTCACCGCCCCACTCTTCCGGCAGGATGCCGTACTGGGACAGCTCGTTTTTAACGCGATCCGGATCCGCTTCCGGCTTATCGATTTTGTTAACCGCCACCACCACCGGCACGCCCGCCGCTTTCGCGTGCTGGATAGCTTCGATGGTCTGCGGCATCACGCCGTCGTCCGCCGCAACGACCAGCACGACGATATCCGTCGCCTGCGCGCCGCGGGCGCGCATGGAGGTAAACGCGGCGTGGCCGGGGGTATCCAGGAAGGTGATCATGCCGTTGTCGGTTTCAACGTGGTATGCACCGATGTGTTGGGTAATGCCGCCCGCTTCGCCAGAGGCCACTTTCGTCGAGCGAATGTAGTCCAGCAGCGAGGTTTTACCGTGGTCAACGTGGCCCATAATGGTCACCACCGGAGCGCGCGGCTCGGCCGCTGCACCGGTGTCACGGTCGCTCATTACCGCCTCTTCCAGCTCGTTTTCGCGACGCAGGATCACCTTATGCCCCATCTCTTCGGCAACCAGCTGCGCGGTTTCCTGATCGATCACCTGGTTGATGGTCGCCATCGCGCCCAGCTTCATCATCGCTTTGATGACCTGAGAACCTTTAACCGCCATCTTGTTCGCCAGCTCGCCGACGGTGATGGTTTCGCCAATGACCACGTCGCGGTTAACGGCCTGCGCCGGCTTCTGGAAGCCCTGCTGCAGGGAGGAGCCTTTACGCTTACCGCCTTTGCCGCCGCGAACCGCCGCGCGCGCTTCTTCACGATCGGCTTTGGATTCGGCATGTTTGTTGCCTTTTTTCGCCGGACGCGCCGCTTTCGTGCTGCGGGTGCGGGTGCGGCCGCCTTCGACCTCACGATCGTTTTCGTCTTCCGCCTGGCGGGCGTGCTGCGAAGTGGTAACATGATAGTCGCTGGCGTCCTCAACGGGCTCCGCGCTATCGGTCCATTTATTCTCTTCCGCCATGCGGCGCGCTTCTTCCGCGACGCGACGCGCCTCTTCTTCAAGCTTACGGCGCGCTTCTTCTTCCGCTTTGCGCTTCAGTTCTGCGGCTTCACTCTCACGGCGGGCTTTTTCAGCTTGGGCGGCTTTGGTCATATCGTCAGTCTGTTGATTGCTCACGTTATCTTTTTCCGCAGCTTCGCGCTTCGCTTTTTCAGCGGCCTCACGCTTAGCTTGTTCTGCGGCCTCACGGTCAGCTTTTTGTTGCGCCTCGCGTCTGGCAGCTTCTTCTGCCTCACGACGGGCTTGCTCTTCCGCTTCACGCCGCGCCTGCTCTTCCGCGGCAAGACGTTCGGCCTCTTGCGGATCGCGTTTTACAAAGGTGCGCTTCTTGCGGACTTCGATTTGTACCGATTTGCTTTTCCCACCGGTACCGGGAATGTTAAGGGTGCTGCGCGTTTTGCGCTGCAGCGTCAGCTTATCCGGGCCTGAACTGTTATCACGGTTCAGGTGCGCCAGTAAGGTCTGTTTTTCTTGTGCGGACACAGAGTCATCGGCAGACTTCGGGATACCGGCATCAGCGAATTGCTGTACCAGGCGATCCACGGAGGTCTGTATCTCTGCGGCCAGCGCTTTTACGGTTACATCTGTCATGCTGTTCCTTCCTGCTACAGTTTATTACGCTTCGTCGCCAAACCAACAAATATTACGGGCAGCCATAATCAGCTCACCGGCTTTTTCGTCGGACAACCCTTCGATATCAGCCAGATCATCAATGCCCTGTTCAGCGAGATCTTCCAGCGTACAAACACCGCGGGCAGCCAGTTTGAACGCCATATCACGATCCATACCTTCAAGATTCAGCAGATCGTCAGCCGGTTTGTTATCACCGAGGCTCTCTTCCTGGGCCAGCGCCAGAGTGGTCAGTGCGTTTTTCGCGCGCTCGCGCAGCGCTTCTACGGTCGGCTCATCAAGGCCGTCGATTTCCAGCAGCTCTTTCATTGGCACATAGGCCAGTTCTTCCAGCGTCGCGAAACCTTCTTCAACCAGCACGGTGGCGAACTCTTCATCAATATCGAGATATTTAGTGAAGGTATCGATGGCGGCATGCGCTTCCGCCTGATGCTTCGCCTGCAGGTCGTCAACCGTCATCACGTTGAGTTCCCAGCCGCTCAGCTGTGAAGCCAGGCGGACGTTCTGACCGTTACGCCCAATCGCCTGCGCCAGGTTACCGGCTTCAACGGCAATATCCATGGTATGTTTGTCTTCATCTACCACGATGGAGGCGACGTCGGCCGGTGCCATCGCGTTGATAACGAACTGCGCCGGATTGTCGTCCCACAGTACGATATCAATACGCTCGCCGCCCAGTTCCGTCGATACCGCCTGGACGCGCGCGCCGCGCATACCTACGCAGGCACCGACCGGATCGATACGCTTATCGTTGGTCTTAACCGCGATTTTCGCACGCGAACCGGGATCCCGGGCCGCCGCTTTAATTTCAATAACCTCTTCACCAATTTCCGGCACTTCAATACGGAACAGCTCAATCAGCATTTCCGGCTTAGAGCGGGTGACGAAAAGCTGCGCGCCGCGCGCCTCCGGACGAACGGCATAGAGCACGCCGCGGATGCGGTCGCCGGGGCGGAAGTTTTCACGCGGCAGCATATCTTCGCGCAGGATCACCGCTTCCGCATTGCTGCCCAGGTCGAGCGAAATGTTGTCGCGGTTTACTTTTTTCACCACGCCGGTAATGATTTCGCCTTCGTGTTCACGGAACTGATCGACCACCAGCGCGCGTTCAGCTTCGCGCACTTTCTGTACGATAACCTGCTTCGCGGTCTGGGTGGTAATGCGGTCAAAGGTGACGGATTCGATCTGATCTTCGACATAGTCGCCCAGGTTCAGGCTTTCGTCTTCATAACGCGCGGCTTCCAGGGTTATCTCTTTCGTCGGCAGCGTGACTTCTTCAACGATCAGCCAGCGGCGGAAGGTATCAAAATCGCCGCTTCTGCGATCGATTTCTACACGCACGTCGATCTCTTGTTCGTATTTTTTCTTCGTTGCCGTAGCCAGCGCACTTTCCAGCGCTTCAAAAATCTTCTCGCGTGGCAGCGCCTTTTCGTTAGAGACGGCTTCAACAACGGCCAAAATTTCTTTGTTCATCGCGGGCTTTTCACCTCAATCCAGACTGTTAAAAGTGGGGGACCAGGTTCGCCTTCTGGATATTACTCAGCGCGAACACTTCATCTTTGCCTTCGACCGTGACGGTGATCATCTCACCCTCTACCGCTTTGATAACGCCCTGCCATTTACGGCGGTTCTGTACCGCCATACGCAGAACCAGCGCAACCTCTTCGCCCTGGAAACGCGCGTAGTGTTCGGCGGTAAACATGGGACGGTCAAGGCCTGGAGAGGAAACCTCCAGATTGTATGCGACGGTGATCGGATCTTCGACATCGAGCACCGCGCTGACCTGGTGGCTCACATCAGCACAATCATCAACGTTGATGCCATCTTCACTATCAATATAGATGCGCAGTGTGGATGTGCGACCGCGAATAAATTCGATGCCGACCAGCTCAAAGCCCAGGGCTTCTACCGGCTCAGTAATCATCTCTGTTAATTTTTGCTCTAATGTGGACAAGCCCACCCCCAAGACATAAAAAAAGGGCCTAAAGCCCAGTTATTCTGTAGTCAGATAACAAAAAACCCCGATAAATCGGGGCTTTAGATAACTGAACCCTATAACCGCTGCTGCGGTCTGGAGAACCTTCCGTAAGAATTCTTTTTAAATCCAGCTACGAAGACCCGAGTCTTCACAGTATATTTGAAAAAAAACTCTAAGGAAAAGTGGTTGCGGGGGCCGGATTTGAACCGACGACCTTCGGGTTATGAGCCCGACGAGCTACCAGGCTGCTCCACCCCGCGCCTGAAACGTGGCAAATTTTACTCGTTTTGAATAAAAGATGCAAATACTGCTGGGATTTGGTACCGAGGACGGGACGTAAAATCTGCCGGGATTATAACGTTCGGGTTGACGGTTTGTCAACCACGTTATCCGCCGGGACGGTCTATTTTCATTACCTGCGGCGTCGACGCTGAGTCGAAAGCGCATAAGGACGAAACGGCGCACCGTGCAAGTCTGGTTACAGGTATCGTTCCCCACAGGGCGCTTATGACCTGCTGTACCTGTGACTGAATAAGCAGACGACGATGCCCCCTGCCGATAACCTCGCTTTATTTAAGTGAAAAGCGCGCGAAACCCTTTCCGTCCCGCACAAAAGATGATTAAATGAAAACTCATTTATTTTGCATAAAAATGCATTAAGACCAGAAAACCGATTTCACAATCAGTCTATTAAGCAGGGTTTATTTATGACGACGATTCTCAAGCATCTTCCACCAGGTCAACGTATTGGTATCGCTTTTTCCGGCGGTCTGGACACCAGCGCTGCGCTGCTGTGGATGCGAAAAAAAGGGGCTGTCCCATATGCTTATACGGCGAACCTTGGCCAGCCGGACGAAGAAGACTATGACGCGATTCCTCGTCGCGCAATGGAATATGGCGCGGAAAACGCTCGCCTGATTGACTGCCGCAAACAGCTGGTTGCCGAAGGCATTGCCGCCATTCAGTGCGGCGCATTTCATAACACGACCGGCGGGCTGACCTATTTCAATACCACGCCCCTTGGCCGCGCCGTGACCGGCACTATGCTGGTTGCCGCCATGAAAGAGGACGGCGTAAATATCTGGGGCGATGGCAGCACCTATAAAGGCAACGACATTGAGCGCTTCTACCGCTACGGCCTGCTGACCAACGCCGATCTGCAGATTTACAAACCGTGGCTGGATACCGACTTCATCGATGAGCTGGGCGGACGCCATGAGATGTCTGAGTTTATGATCGCCTGCGGTTTCGATTACAAAATGTCGGTCGAAAAAGCCTACTCCACCGACTCCAACATGCTGGGGGCGACCCACGAAGCTAAAGACCTGGAATTTCTCAACTCCAGCGTCAAAATCGTCAATCCGATTATGGGCGTTAAGTTCTGGGATGAGAATGTGCCGGTGCCGGCGGAAGAGATCGTCGTTCGCTTTGAGCAGGGCCACCCGGTGGCGCTGAACGGGAAAACCTTCCGCGACGACGTGGAGCTGATGCTGGAAGCAAACCGCATCGGCGGGCGTCACGGCCTGGGCATGAGCGATCAGATCGAAAACCGTATTATCGAAGCCAAAAGCCGGGGCATCTATGAAGCGCCGGGGATGGCGCTGTTGCATATCGCCTATGAGCGCCTGCTGACCGGTATCCATAACGAGGACACCATCGAACAGTATCACGCCCACGGCCGCCAGCTGGGCCGCCTGCTGTATCAGGGCCGCTGGTTCGATTCGCAGGCGCTGATGCTGCGTGACGGCCTGCAGCGCTGGGTGGCCAGCCAGATCTCCGGCGAAGTTACGCTTGAGCTACGCCGCGGCAACGACTACTCGATCCTGAATACCGCCTCTGACAATCTGACCTATAAGCCGGAACGCCTGACCATGGAAAAAGGCGACTCGGTCTTCTCGCCGGACGATCGTATTGGCCAGCTGACGATGCGTAATCTGGATATTACCGATACCCGCGAGAAGCTGTTTGGCTACGCCCAGTCCGGCCTGCTGACGGCCTCTTCTGCAACCGGTTTACCGCAGGTTGAGAATCTGGACCACAAGGCGAAATAGCGTTAACGATTATCCAAAAGCCGCGAAAGCGGCTTTTTTTACTTCCTTTTATATCGCAGCCGTTTAAGCCGGTCGGCGCACGGGTTTATTGCCAATAAACGTGTTGCCCGCTTGCAGCATGGCCTTACGGCTGCTCAAAACGCTTTGCGTTTTGTTATGCCTCGCGAATTATTCAGGGTATATATTTTTCCGGGTCGTCAGAAATCTTTTTAAGGGACTAACCGCGCCCGGCCCCAGGCGCGTCCGTTGAAAAAGCGAGTTTTACTGATACAAAGCGTCAGGTGCGGGCGGCTGCGCCGATTCTGTTGCCAATCTTTTATGCGATATTTATACTATCAAAAACGTTTAACCTGCATATTTAAAAACATAAAAATAACATTAATACATTACGATTAACGACGAGCCTCGCCCACCCGGCGTACATTGGCGCAGGTATCCTGAATATGGACAGCGTACAGAAACCGGAGCGTACGCCCAGTACGCGAAAATGTTTCGCGAAGCTCACCTCAGGGAACCGTCCTTTCGGACGTTCAAAACGCAATGCGCTTTGTGCGGGCACTGCCCAGGTTCAAAATAGCCCTGATGGGCCAGGCTCTTAATCGCCCCGGACATATGAATTGATTAGCATACGCAGCTTAAGCAAATCGTATTCAGGAACAACTATCCTGGATAATATTAATCTGGATATTATCCCTGGTGAAATCCACGGCCTCCTCGGTGCCAGCGGCGCGGGAAAGTCAACGCTTCTGCGCTGCATTAACGGACTTGAACAATTTAGCCCCAGCGGCAGAGTGCGGGTTGACAACATCGAATTGCAAAACCTCTCTTCGGCATCGCTTAGAGCTTTCCGTAAAAATACCGGCATGATTTTCCAGGATTTTGCGCTACTGGAAAGAAAAACGGCCCTGGAAAATGTAATGCTGCCCATGACATGCTGGCAGAAGAAAACGAAGGAGCTCAGGCTGCGGGCCATGGGGCTTCTGCAGAGCGTCGGGATGGAAGACAAAGCGGACCACCGCCCGGCACAGCTCTCTGGCGGCCAGAAGCAGCGCGTTGCTATTGCCAGAGCGCTCGCCTTAAAACCTAAGGTACTGCTCTGTGACGAAGCGACGTCAGCGTTAGATCCCGCGACGGCGAAATCTATTCTGGATCTGTTAAAGAAAATTAATCAGGAATCGGGGATCACCATCGTTATGGTTACTCACCAAATGGACGTGGTGAAATATATCTGTGACCGGATCTCTGTTATCGAACGCGGCAGGCTTATTCGTACCGACACCATAAAAAACATCCTTACGTCGCAACCCGCTCTGCTGCCTTCACTGGCAGAAAATCTCCCCATTGATTTACAGCAAGAAGAAATAGGTCTGGCAATTACGCTGGCCGATATTGCGCAAAGCACCGACCTGTTGTTATCGTTGTCAACGATAACCCAAAACAAAATCAGAGTCGTATTTACCCGCTCCGATCGCTGCAAAACGGGAACCGTGGCACAATACGTTATTGCGGTGAATCAACCTGATTATACAAGCGTTGTCCGTTACCTTAATCAAAATAAGATTCAGTTTCAAAAGCTAGCTGCTTGATGTCTGAGTTGGCATGTCATGCTACTTAACAGGAATAAGCGATGTTCATTGATTTCTCTCAAACGCGCGTCATTGAGTACTTGCCCAAAGTTATCTGGCCCGCCTGTCTTGCCACCCTTACCATGCTGTTGATTACTCTTGTTTTGAGTACATTGATTGGTATGTTTATAGCTATAGTCCTTACGCTAACGCGACCGGAAGGGCTGGCCCCTGACAAATACATTTATCGTTTTCTAAACGGTCTGATTGACGCCCTCCGCTCATTTCCCGCCATCATCCTGATCGTTGTTCTTACGCCGGTAACCCGCTGGCTCACAGGAACGTCGGTTGGCTGGGTAGCCGCCATTATTCCATTAACCGTCGTGGCCTTTCCAGCTATTGCACGCTTAATCGAAAATGCTTTGTCAGAAGTGGATAACAGTGTCATTTTAGCCGCCCGATCTTTTGGTGCCAGCAATATGCAGATTATCTGGAAGATCATGTTTACTGAAGCCCTGCCGGCTATCGTTTCCAACATGACGTTTGCCGCGATACAACTGCTGGCCAACACCGCACTGGCAGGTGCGGTAGGTGCCGGCGGGCTGGGAGCCGTGGCGCTAACCTACGGCTACCAGCGTTTTGATGATGCCATAACCTATGCCGTAGTTTTTATACTTTCGATTATCGTTCTCGCCATCCAGTATACCGGCAAACTACTTTATCGCTCACTAAAATAAAACATGAGGTGTTTTATGAGAACTGATGCCTTTTGGCTTAACATCATGCTGGAATTAAAACGAGCGCCGGTTGGCATTCGCTTTCTGTACGATAAAAATGAATATAACAATTGTTCAACGCCTGAATTATCCGCCCCGCTCCCCTACTGCGCGGCGGTAAAAAATGCGTCAACCGGTATTCCCTGTAAATTAACGCTACAGCAAACCGCCTGTCTTTCCGGTGCCAGAGCGCTGGGCCTGTTAAAAGCACAGGATGACATTGTTAGTCCCGATGATATTATCTCGGGAAAGCGCCATCATAAAATGGGGCTGTATGCTGATTATACTATCAGCCGCCAGATAGCAAAAGATATGGTATATTGCGCCCATCATGTTTATGGTGTGGAAATTGCCGACCTGGCCCTTTATACAGAATATAACCCCGACATCGTCATAGTAATAACCCACTCAGCCAATGCCATGCGGCTGATTCAGGGATATTCATATCATTACGGACAGCTAAAAAACATTAAAGTTACCGGTAATCAGGCGGTATGTCAGGAGTGTACCTCTTATCCTTTTGAAATGAACCAGGTTAATATTTCATTACTCTGCTCCGGCACGCGGCAGGTAGCAAAATGGGATGAAGATGAAATGGGGATCGGCATTCCCTTTAATCAACTCGGTAACATCGTAGACGGCCTGCGTCAGACCTCAAACCCGATGGATAATAATAAAAGCAAAAAAACAATCATGCGCAAAGCGGCCAGTCAGGGCGTGGCGGCGGAAATTGACCTTCAGTTAGGACGTAACTATTACACTGGAGGTTATGGCACCATTGAATATCACAAACGAAAACGCAACATTCATAAAAATTAAACCTGACAAGGGGGTTAAACAATGAGAAAAATAGTTCTGCTGACTCTGAGCATATTCTTTGCAGCGTTAATAGCAGGCTGCGACAATAATAAATCAGCCGAAACAGATAAATCCGCACTTACCGTTGCATGTACGGAAATAACAGAAACTATCCTGTCACCTGCGCTTCCTTTACTCAAAGAACAAGGACTAAACGTTAAGCTGGTTATAGTTGATAATAATGTTAACGTTATTCAGGCGGTTAACGATGGCAGCGTTGACGCAGGGCTGGGTGTACATATTAAATTCATGGAAAACTTTAATACTAAAAACAATGGAAAGTTAACCATGGTAAAACCCTATCCCTTTACCACCGGCATTGGCCTGTACTCTGAGCGCTATAAAAATATCGCCGATCTCCCGCAGGGAGCCACGATTGCGATTATGAACGACGCCATGAATATGGACAGGGGCTTACGAATGCTACAGGACGCCGGCCTTATCAAGTTAAACGGCAACAAAAATAGCGACTTAAATCTGCTGGATATCACAGAAAATACCAAAGATCTCCATTTTATCGATATGGATCAGATCCAGACGGTAAGGGCCTTGCCCGATGTGGATGCAGCCGTTGTTTTCTTCACGCATATGCGTAATGCAAATAAGGATTTTCGTTCATACATTGTCCGGGACGGTGATGCCAAAGACTTCCCAATGGGTCTTGTCGTCCTCCAGTCCAATGTGGATGCCGGATGGGCCAAAACCCTGGCCGAGGGGTTAAGGTCCGCCCCGGTCAGAGAGGGAATAAAAACGAATTTTGACGGCGTTTTCGAATATCTGGACTAACGGCGAAAAAACCCGCTACCTCTCACGTAGCGGGATCTCTTCGGCAACACAAAAACGCCCCACAGGGCGTAACCTTTACACAGAAAAGCCGGCCTGCGCTTTAAAGTATCCTGTCGCTTCCCTGTTCCGGAGCCTTCTCCAGCCTGACCTTTTCCACCACTATTGGCTCCATAGCTTACAGCCGCAGATTTTAGCCTTTTGCTCCGGCCGGCATGATTGCCTGTTTGTCCGGCAATCGCTCCTTTTTCTGCCAGACGTCACTACCATCGCGCATCCGATCGATAGCTTGCACAGCTGCGACAATTTTTGCGCAGCATCCGCGCTTTTAATTACCAGCCTGTGTCAGCCTGGCGGAGTGCCGTTCATGAGTGCGCCGGAAAGTGCTACCACTGTCATCTCTGCCGTCAGGACTATCCCGGACATACCGACGCAATAAAAATGCCCACATCATTTAATAGGCATGGCATATATAGGTGGGTATCGTTGAGAAGATAAACATACGCTTATCATCCCCCTGCTCCAGTATCCTCAAGTAAAGATCCTCCTCAGAATTAATAAAAAATTTTGGCTCATACTTTTCCAGCCATTTACTTTCAACATTATTCCCCGGAAATATAACATTCTTTTCAGGATGCAAATAATAGATATCGCCATTTTTTTCATAGCTAAAGTAAATTTTACGATTGAATATCTTCTCTGGTTCATTAACGATATAACCATTCATGCTAACCATGCCTTTTTTACCAGAGAAATGATAATCAAGTGAAATATTCAGCGTTAAGTCTGGGTAATGTTGCACAAAGTTCGCCCGACAGCTAAATTCATCATCTTTAAACAGACCTGCATGAAAATAATATATTGCCATTAGTAATAAAATTAAGCCTGTGTGGCTTAAATAGCATGTCATCCTTGACCTTATCATTTTTATTTTCCTGAGTTATAACAATTATAACGCAACTCAATATTGTCTGTGTTTAAGTTTGTTTTGATTGTGTTGTGTCATGTCTTTGGCGTAAATTTTTGACAGACAGCTTCCCAGATCATTAATCAAAACATGTTGGATTGTTAATATAAAAGCTCGATAGCTTAGGTGGTCAATAAAACAATCAATTATTTAATATAATATTCTGATATGCATGAAGTTGTTTGCTCAAAGGGCTGCTCACACCGAATAACCGACGTACGCTGTACATTAGGAATTTTAGTGATGTATAGCCAGGGATATTTTTTACATTCCTTTTTGAATTCATTACCGTAATGTTTGGCAATTTGTTTTTTTTCATCAACCGAAAGAGAAAATCGATCCGACATTAACACACTACATCCTGAGATCCACGTAACTTGTTTATAGTCAGAAAAATAATCTGTTGCTTTTTTTTTAGCGGAATACAACTCTGTAATTAATATTAAGGAGGCCGCCATTAAGAAACAAAAAATAATAGAGTAACGACCGGTCGATTTCTTAAAACTTACCAATGCCTCTTCGTCAGATCTTTCCATATGCTCCTCAGCGGTTCCTGGGGGATGTGCTGGATTATTTACATCACATTTTTCGGATAATCGCCCCACGGGCTTTATGGGAATTTCAGCATTTTCAACTGGTAAAACCGTATCGACCTTAGGCGTAATTTTTTGAATGCTCACATCGCTGGTTAGCGTAACGCCAATACGTGGTATTGTAACCACGATCTCTTTATTTAAACCTATTTTCTCAAGCCCCTTACGCAACACTGATATGTTTTGGTAATATGCGTTAGGCGTGACATTCATACCATTCTTCTGCCACACGATATCCATAAACTCTTGCTGTGATACTATCCCTCCGGCTTTGGTGATCAAGAGCAGCAGACAGCGCGCAGCCGGGGAGTTAAGCGTAACCTCCGAATGCTGCCGAGTGACATCACGTAAGGTGCCTGCCGCCGGATGAAATTCTACAGTTTCGTTTATTATATAGCGATTAAGTAATTCCTTCCCAAAATAGCCTTCTTTTATATCATTATTCATTATTATTTTCACCTCACGGCTTTAGTTCAAACCTTTCTTGGATTAAGATTGATAATATATTTACTACTTACTGCCAACGCAAGCGAAAAATCTGAAAAACCCGAAAACTCATAAAATATAAGTTAAAGTGAGATATTATAATAAAATGTAATCACGCCAGGCTAAGCTAATCGCACCCACACCGCTCAAAATAGCCTGGCGCATTCCTGGTATAGCCATCGGCTCTCCCCCATCTTCTCGCCTTACTTTAGAAAAATCCTTAACCATTTTAAATATTGATACAGACATCGCTCCAGGCCCTTAAAAAAATTTCAACGTTCACTAAAACCCAATTGGTGAGAAAAAACTTAAGACCTAAGACATCCCTTTTCGCCCATCGGCTATCCGCTGGCTGGCTCCGTTCTGAACGAAAACCAGCGGCAGCTGGTGCCTGGACGATAGCAGAACAGGCCTTCTCCCGTATTGGATGATTACACTATGCCGCAGGGTTGAAGATGGCGTCAAACCGGCAATCTGCAGGTGTCGGTGAGAAAAGATCAACCAACTTAAGAGAGATAACACCGGTTCTCAGACAGGCCGCTACCGGTAATCGCAGCCATAAACCGGCATGCTATCCCGCAGTACGGGAATCTGCTGGTTAAATAATGATATCTATACCGCCGCCAGCGGCAGGTGTCGACCACAGGCAATGTCCCTGCCTGAAATCAGATTAATTTAACTCATATCGACGCCGGCGATCGTCACAAGGTCCGGCGAGCACCGGCCAGTCGCCTACTTTTTTTAGCGCATACTACGGCGAGATCACTCTCTGAAAAATTAATCTTAATAAGTCTCTCTGCCCCTAAAAGAAAATAATTAAAGATTCTTCTAATTCGAAAAAACCCCGCTACGCCATGACTGAGACAACATAAGATAATTTGACTAGCTTAGGCTATGAACTGCTGTCACTATCACTACAAAGGGAGTTTTTTAATTGGTTTTACTGGCCACTGGTATAGGTTTACCATCGCCAGTCGTCGTATCATAATAAGGGAAGATTATGAATTTCTATTTTATATCGGACGATCGCTGGTTTCTTGAAGGACTCCAGAAGATACCTCTCAAACTCTATGGTCAGGTTCTGTTTATTCATACCAATGACTTTGCGAAAATGCCCCTTCCCAACGCAGGTGACGTTGTTGTCATAAACGTGGCCGATATTGCGCTGAGGCAAAAATTTCTTCATCTGCCGGTGATGTCCGCCTGTCGCGTGATTATTCTACTGAATATCAGCATTATCATAAAATGTTCTCTTGGCAGAGAGTTCCCCTGGCTATACCCTGATAACGCCAAAGTTGAAAACCTTATTTCATGTTTACATCTGGCGGCCAAAACCCCCATCGTTTACAAAGATATTCGTCAGCAGGAGAAATGGTACTTCCAGTATCTTAACAGCGGCGAATCTCATAAAGAGCTGGCGGCCAGAATGGGACTATCAGAAAAATCGCTTTACGCTCTGAAGCGCAGAGTTATGGCAAGCTATGGCCTGTCTAAATGTCACTGCACCGCCGTTATGGTCTGCCGCGACATTACCGGAATGCATCAATATACCTTATCCGCATAGCCCTGGTTCAGTTCTCAATCTCATCGCGATAGTTAACGGAAATCATCTATTGATAAGATTTATCGTTTCACTGCTGTCGGTATTTCCGACCTGGAGGGATGACACCACATTTGATAGCAATAAATTAATTCCCACGCGATCCGTGGGGTATAAAAAGCCTGCCCGTATATAACATAAGTAAATGAAATGAATATGAACAATAAATCCAATAAACTTAATGTTGCGGTATTCTATGATTTTTCACTATTTCAGGGAGTAATCGACCATTATCTTAAGAAAGAAATACAAACCAGCGGCACAGAAGTTGCCTTTTATCACACCATGCCCACCCTGCTCGCCGCGATAGAGGACAACCAGGTTGATCTTCTGTTTACTGAGTTCGCCTTTTTATCAAACAATAAAACATGGCTTGCCAACAGTAAAAAATTCAATCGGTTGTGCCTCGATCGTCATGTCAAAAGAGCGGTTCTTGTCGCCAATCAGCATCCTTATCTGTTACGTCACATTATTGATATGAAATTTGAAGCCACCATTAGCGTCGATGAGGGCATCGCCGGATTTCTTAAAATTATCGAGCTTATCCAGCATGAAGAAAATATTCCTTTTATTTCAAAATCATTAATGCAGATTATGGCCGAAACGGATAACCAGCAATACCCCCTTACGCCAAAAGAGTGGGAGGTGCTGTACCTGGTCGCTCAGGGGTGTTCGATTTCGGATATAGCTGACCGTAAAAACAGGTCAAACAGCACCGTAGCGACGCAAAAACAGAATGCGATGAAGAAGCTCAACCTGTCCAGTAACAGTGAATTAATTAAATATATGTACGTTACCGGAATGATGGAATAACGCGATGCAATATAAAAAATTACGCCATTCCATGCTGGCGCTGTCACTTTGCTTCTTCAGCCATAACGCTGCATCCCTGACGCTTCAGCAGGCCATATTGGCCGCAGATAGTTATGACACAGGTATTCGCGCGGCGCGTGAGCTTAACGATGCTGAACAGCAAAAACGTCTACAGGGTTTCTCAGGCTTATTACCTCAGATAAGCCTTAATGGCGGTTTCTCTAAGCAGGATCAGCCTAAAGCGACCTATGCTGCGGGGGTAACCCGGCATAATTACAGCCTCAATTTAAGCCAGCCGATCTTTGATGTCGCAAAATATGCCACCTGGAAGCGCGCGGAGGCGATGGCCGACCAGGGTCAAATCAACTATATGTTGGCACAACAACAGCTTATTAGCGACGTCAGCGAATCGTGGTTTTCCGTGGCCTATGCCGCGCTGGCATTAAAAAATGCGCAACGCACCAGCAGCGCCTTTCGTCAGCAGTTACGCCAGGCGCAGCGGGGGCTGGAACTTGGCGAGCAAACGCGGCTGGAAGTTGATGAAGCCCAGGCAAACTACGACAACGCCACGGTTGAGGTTATTATCGCCGAAAGCGATCTGAATAACGCCAGGATCCGTTTCACAAAATTAACGGGCCTGTCGGGAGATCTTGTACCGCTTAATATTATGGAATGCTTCGTACCGCCGCCTCTTCCCGACCTCAAAAAAGTGAAGGCGCAAAGCAACAGGCATAATCTTAATGTACAGTTAGCCTCCTTTACGCTTAATCAAAGCAGGGCCGACGTTATCGCCAGTACGGGTAATCATTTACCGGTCATTACCCTGCAGGCCTCCTATGGCAATAACTGGAGCCGGGGACAAAACGAAAATGACTTCGACACCCTGTTCGGTACAACCTCAAAGACACGAAATACCAATATTGGCATTAATGTCTCCGTGCCAATATTTGCGGGAGGAGGCCATATCGCGCAAAGCATCGAAGCCGCTCACCGTCAAGAGCAGTCCCGCCAGCTGCTGCTGGATGCCCAGCGTAAGGCGCTGGAGGAAGCGGAAAGGGCCTGGTACAGCATCATGGCCGGCGATGCGAAAATACGCGCCTATCAAAAATCGATCTCTTCAGCAAAAAAACGTCTCGAATCCACCCGATATGGAAAAGAGATGGGGCAAAGAACCGTTCTGGATATGCTGAACGCTGAAAGTGACTACTACAAGTCATTAAAAGAGATCGCTAAGGCCCGATACGACTATATAACAGCCAATATTCAACTCGCCAAAGCAACCGGTGAGCTCGACTATGCATATCTGAATAAATTTAGCTGTTCATCATACAATTAGTTTTTGGAAAAGGTTATGCCCAATTCATTATTTCGCAAGGAAGCCCTGGAGGCGAATAAAGCAAAATCTATTGGCAGCGTGGCATTGTATTGTCCACCCTGGCGCTGGGTTATCATCTCCCTGGCAGGTTTGGTGACGGTCGCTACGCTGCTGCTGGTTTTTTTCGGCAGCTATACCAAGCGGGAAACCATGACCGGCGCGCTGGTGCCCGTGGACGGGGTGATGGATATTGTCGCCGTTAGCGCCGGCACCATCGTGGAGCTTCCCATTCAGGAAGGACAAAGCGTAAAGAAAGGCAGTACGATCGCCACCCTCTCTTCAGAAATCGCCACCAAATATGGTCAGACACGAGAAAGCATCGCTCAGCAGCTTGCGCTGCAGAATGAAGCATTAGAACAGGAGCGGAAAAATCTCGATGTGCTCTCAGACGAAACGCTCAGAGGTTATGAAAATCAGAAATTACTTTTAGAGCAGCAGCTGAAAAAATTAGATGGCATCTATGCCAGTCGTCTCCGGCAGGTCCGACTTGCCGATGAGCAGTTGAAAAAACTGAAACTCATGCGTGATGAAGGATACGCCTCAAACCGTCAGGTCGAAGAGCAGGAAATTTCCCGACTGGAAGCACAGACCAGGGCGCAGGACGTGGCGCGTCAGCAGATTGATCTTCAACAGCAGCTTACCCGTACGCTGCAGCAAATTCGTGAACAGCCAATTAATAAACTAAACCAGATCAACGATATAAACAGGAAACTCTCCGAGCTTAAGCAGGCGATGATGGAGAATGAATCCCGGCGTTCCATCGTGCTGAATGCGCCGCTCAACGCAATGGTTGCCTCTGTGCTCGTTAAGCGCGGGCAGATGGTTAATGCCGGACAGACCGTGGCGTCGCTGCTGCCGGAAAATGCGGCCCTGCAGGCCCGGATTATGGTCAGCAGCCGGGCAATTGGCTTTATCGTTCCCGGCCAGCGGGTCACTCTGCGCTATCAGGCTTACCCATGGCAAAAATTTGGCCAGCAGTATGGCGTGGTTTCTGATGTGTCCCGCGTTTCACTCTCTCCCCAGGAAGTCTCCGTTATCACCGGTAATTCTCAGGTAACCGAGCAGCATTACCTGGTGAAAGTCAAACTGGATAAGCAGTTTATTCATGCCTACGGGCAGCAGGTCAAACTTCAGCCGGGAAGCGCTCTGGAGGCCGATTTCCTGATCGACAAGCGCCGGCTGTACGAATGGGTACTGGAGCCGCTTTACGCTCTGCGCCGCAGCAGCACAATTTAAAAGAATAAAAACAGGGTTATATAATGAATTTACTTGAAAAACTAAACTTTTCCTGGCGCAAGCGGCTGCCCGTCATACAGCAAACGCAGGCGGCGGAATGCGGCCTGACCTGTGTCGGAATGATTGCCAATTATTACGGCTATAAAATAGATATGATCACGCTACGTCGGCGCTTCTCTACCTCACTGAAGGGCGCGACGCTGGCCGATATTATGCAAGTTTCCCAGCAGTTGGGTATGTCGACCCGCGCCCTACGTCTGGAGATTGACGAACTGCATAAGCTCAGTATGCCCTGCGTTTTACACTGGGATATGAACCATTTTGTGGTACTCAAAGAGGTCACGAAAAAGAAAATTATTATTCACGATCCCAGCCGGGGCCGACGTGAGGTCGCGCTGAGTGAGGTCTCCAAATCCTTTACCGGCGTCGCTCTCGAGCTGATCCCCAACGCCGATTTTGTAAAAAAAGAGGAGAAAGAGTCGCTCTCGATGCTGAAGCTTATCGGCAACGTCAGCGGCATTGGTTCAGCGTTTTTTCAGGTGATGATCCTCTCTATCGGGCTGGAGGTTTTTGGTCTGCTGACGCCCTTTTACAGCCAGTGGGTTATGGACCAGGTGTTGGTTTCAGCTGACTACGATCTTCTTACACTGCTGGGCTGCGCGTTCATTACCGTGGTGGTGCTGCAAAATATTCTCTCGGCGATACGCGCCTGGGTGACGACGTGGTTTTCAAGCATGTTGAGCGTGCAATGGTCTGCTAACGTCTGTTCCCACCTGCTGGGGCTGCCGATGTCCTGGTTCGAGGAGCGCCACGTAGGGGATATTGTTTCACGTTACGGCTCGATCACCACGATTCAGAATACGCTAACCAGCCGCTTTATCTCTTCAATTCTGGACGGCGTCATGGCCATCGTGACGCTGGTCGTCCTGTTTACCTATAACGCCCGGCTGACGTTTGTGGTGCTGGGGCTATTATTGATCTATATCCTGATCCGCTGGGTTTCCTTTCGCCCGTTTCGCCAGGCAAATGAAGAACAGCTTATCGCCTCGGCGCGCGCCCAGTCGCAGCTTCTTGAATCCATCAGGGGCGTACAGGCCGTTAAGCTGAACAATAAGCAGGAGATGCGCGTTTCAACCTATGCGAACGAGCTGGTTGAAGCGACAAATAAAGGGATCCATATCCAGCGTCTGTCGATCGGTTTCAATACCCTGCAGGGGCTGATTTCAGGCGTCGGGCGCATTGTGCTGGTCTGGATGGCGGCGCTGCAGGTGCTGGAAGGAAATTTCTCAGCGGGGATGCTGATCGCCTTCACCAGCTTTGCCGATCAGTTTACCGGTCGTGCCACCGGGCTTATCGACGCCATGATCGAGTTCTGGATGCTGCGCCTCCACGGCGAGCGTCTGGCCGACATCGTGCTGACGGAAAAAGAGGGAGATATGGATAACAGCATCGCCCTGCCCTCCAGCGATACCGCGCTCCCTATTGAGGTAAAAAACCTTAAGTTTCGCTATGCCGCAACGGAACCGTGGATTTTCCAGAGCTGCTCGCTCAGCGTTCAGGCAGGGGAATCCGTTGCTATCGTCGGGCCATCCGGACAGGGGAAAACGACCTTAGCGAAGCTAATGCTGGGCCTGCTTAAGCCTGAAGACGGCTGTATTGAAATTAACGGTCAGGATATTCGCAAGCTCGGCATGAGCTGGTATCGGGAGCACGTGGGCAGCGTGATGCAGGACGATATCCTGTTTGCCGGGTCAATTATTGACAATATCAGCTTCTTCGATCCCCTTTTCACGCCAGAACGGGTCGAACAGGCCGCGAAGCTGGCCCAGATCCATGAAGATATCATGGCAATGCCAATGGGCTACAACAGCCTGGTCGGCGATATGGGTTCGTCATTATCCGGTGGGCAGATGCAGCGCGTTCTGTTAGCCCGCGCGCTGTATCGTCAGCCCAGAATCCTGCTGCTGGATGAGGCGACCAGCCATCTTGATATTGCAAGAGAGAAGGGAATTAACGACGCGATTAAAAAAATGGATATCACAAGAATTATTATTGCCCACCGACCTGAGACCATTCGCAGTGCGGATAGAATAATCTTACTTAACCAGGGCAGCATTACGGAAATACCACACAGCGTATTATCAAAAGAGTAACCGGATTTGGATTTTATTCTATTGCGTTGGAAATTCACATTCATTAACATTATTACAGCAGAGATTTTTTCTTCTGCATATTACTTAGTAAAGTCATAAAACAGCAACATAAAGTTTTAGTTAAAACGTTTGTTTCCTTCAGAAACAAGCGTCTTAACGCTGCTGCCATGTTTAATGATTTACGATAGTTAATAGCAACAACATCATTTATTTAAATAAGTTATCTGAAAAAGGATTTTGTATGCGTGAGTTACATGTACTGGAGATCAACGAAGTTTCCGGCGCGGGCCTGCTTAGCGCTATTGGCGCTGGCGTTCTGGGCGGCGTAATGGGCATCACCAGCGGTCTGTTCAAAGGCGGCGTCGGCGGCGGCAACACCGGCGGCATTCTTGGCGCTGGCATCATTGCGGCCCTGGTCGGCATGTGCGTGGGCGGCATTGTCTATGGCGTGCAGGGCGTTCTGTATGGTTTAGCCAACGACTGGGATAAGACCCTGGAAGTATTTAATAACTATACAGAGCAGTTCTTTGACTTCACCATGAACGTTCCTAAATAACAGGATAAAGGTGGTTAAAATGCGCAACCTTAATAACGAAGAAATAAATCAGATTTCTGGCGGAAGCTTAACCTCCGCTATTCTTGACTACTTCCGTAATCTGAATTCCGGCGGCGATTCAGGTAAACAGGACTGGCAGTCAAGTTCGACTACACCCTCTCCGGCATTAGGAAAGGGCGATCAATACGGTGCCGCCATCGTAACCGGGCTGGCCGTTATCGCGCTGTTTTCTGCCAATTTAGTGGGTGGGGCTTTAAGAGGCCTCTTTCGCTAAAAACACATAGTTTTGTACATTGCGCACATACTATTTGATATCGCTAACCACATGCTTTTAGTGATTGAAAGCATTTAATGAAATAAGGATTTTTTATGAAAAAAGTAATTCTTTCCTCGCTGATTGCCCTGGCTCTGGGTTCCACCTCGGCTATGGCGTCTAACGGCACTATCACCATCAAGGGCAAGCTGACCTCGGCAACCTGTACTGTCAAAGTTAACGGTGGCACAAGCGATGCTACCGTAACGCTGCCGACGCTGCCTACAAGCATGCTGGCCGCCGCGAACGCCACTGCGGGGGCTACCAACTTCACGATGAATCTGACCGGCTGCACGAATGCCACCAACGTGCGTGCGTTCTTTGAAGCAGGTCCGAACGTTGAGGCCAGCACCGGTCTTCTGAAGAACACATTAACTACCGGTAATGCCACTAACGTTAAGATCCAGCTGATGGACGAAGCCGGTCACGAGCTGAAAGCAGGCGATACCAGCCAGCGTAGCAATGCTGCAACCCCGCTGACTAGCGGTGCCGCTAACCTGAGCTACTCAGCCCGCTACTTCGCAACTGGCGCAGCTGGCGCGGGTGCCATAGAGACTTCTGTTACTTACTCTATCGACTACCTGTAATACCGCGCTTATCTTAAAAACAGGGAGCTTCGGTTCCCTGCTATTGCCGGAGAACGAAATGAATTCCGCTTTACGTCTCTTTTTAATCTTTAGCCTCACGCTTTCATCCTTTCAGGCGCTCTCCAGCGTCATCATTTATGGCACACGAGTTATTTATCCTTCTGATGAGAAAGAGATCACGGTCCGACTGGAAAATAACGGGAACAAGCCATCGTTAGTACAGGTCTGGATGGATAAGGGCGATAGTTCAGCTAAGGTCAGCCAGCTTGAGCTACCCTTTGTTATTCTTCCCCCGGTCGCCCGAATTGAACCCGCACAGGGGCAGACGCTGCGTATTACCTATACCGGTGATAACCTTCCACAGGATCGCGAGTCGGTATTCTGGCTTAACGTTCTGGATATTCCGGCAAGGCAAGAAAATGCGACATCTAACCGCATTGAGATGGCCTTTCGTTCGCGTATAAAGTTTTTTTATCGCCCCAGCGGCCTGAACATCGGATCCGTTGGCGAACAGGTTGAAAAGCTGAGCTGGTCAACGGCACCGTGCGACAAAAAACAGTGTATCGTTATTAAAAACCCCACACCGCTGTTTGTTACCCTGTCAAATATAAAAATAATGTCCGGGGATAAAGTAATTACCTCTCTGTCAGGAAGCATGATACCGCCGTTTGGCTCGGAGTCTTACCCCTCTAAAACAATGCCGGGCAGCAACCCACTATTTATTGAATATATTAACGACTTTGGTTCACCCGTTAAGCTCCAGATAAAACACGAATAACCAATCAGCACTGCCATGCATGGACGCGATTATGTATTATTCAAAAATGAATGGATTCACTCTTTCTCTGGTCTCGACCAGTATTATTGCCGTTGTGGCAGGTTTACCCACCGCTAACGCTTTAGCGGACGTTTATTTCAATCCAGATTTTTTAAGAGATACCGTCGGCCAGACGGTGGATATCAGCCGCTTTAACGGCGAATATCGTATCCTGCCGGGGAATTATACGCCTGATATTTATCTTAACGGACGTCTTATTGATCGTGCAGCCATTACCGTACAGGGCGACAACAATATCTCCCGGCTCTGTTTTGATAAGACATTATTCGCCCGTCTTAATCTGAACATGACCCGTCTGTCTAAAGAGAGTATGGCGGCGCTGAACGGCAAGTCTGAATGCCCAAACCTGGAGTCGCTTATTCCGGAGGCGCAGGCGCGCCTGAACCTGTCAGACATGCGTCTTGACGTCAGCATGCCTCAGGCTTATATCAACCAGGCAGCCCGCGGCTACGTCCCCCCCGCCGTATGGTCCTATGGCGAGAAGGCGCTTTATCTCAGCTACAACTCTACCTATTTTGAGCAGCATAATCAGGGTAATACCTATGAATCCTTCTATGGCGACATCAGAGGAAGGCTAAATATGGGTGCCTGGATGCTCCAACACTCGGGGGCTTACCGCTGGAACGACAGTTCCGGAGACAGCTATAACAATTTTTCGACGAATCTACAGCGTGATATCCCGACATGGAAATCGCGCATTTTGCTCGGCGATGCCAGTACTTCAGGCGAACTTTTTGACTCTTTCTCATTTCGCGGTATACGGCTTGCCACCGCAGAGCAAATGTTACCCGACTCACTGCGCGGCTATGCGCCGGTTGTGCGCGGCATCGCCCGGACAAATGCGAAAGTGTCAATCAAACAGCGCGATCGGGTCATCTATGAAACCTCCGTTCCGCCGGGCGAATTCGCGATTGAAGATCTTTACCCCACGGGCTATAGCGGCGATTTGGAGGTTACGGTCACCGAAGCCGATGGTTCCCGAAACACTTTCTCTGTTCCCTTCTCCTCAGTCGCTGAACTCCTGCGTCCGGGGCGCATAAGCTACAGCCTGATGATGGGACGCCTGCGCAACTTCAACGTCTCTGACGATCCCTATGTGTTTCAGGGAACCTGGAAGCACGGAGTCAATAACGTTCTTACCGCCTATACCGGCGTAACGGCCACGGATTTCTACTACTCCGGCATTCTGGGCACCGCGCTGGGCACCCCCGTCGGGGCGTTTGCTTTTGACATTACCGGCGCGCGCTTTGATAAAAACGCGCATACGGAAAATGGCGTCAGCGTGCGTACCAGCTACAGCAAATATATCGCCGCGACGAACAGCAGCATCTCCCTGGCGGCCTACCGTTTTTCATCCTCAGGCTACCTCGATCTGCATAACGCCGTTTATCTGGCAGACAGCATAAAGCATGACGATTACAGCACCAGCTTCAGCACCATCAATCGTCCGCGTAACCGGGTATCCATGACCCTGAGCCAGGATTTTGGCGACGATCTCGGCCAGCTTTACGTCTCAGGCTATCGCGAGAATTACTGGAATAACGTCGGCAGCAACACGCAGTACCAGGTGGGATACAACAACACCTACAAATGGCTGGGGTACGGCCTGGCGGTCAGCCGCACGGAAAACCGCAACCGGGAAAAAGAGACGCAGTATTTGCTCAATTTCTCCATTCCGTTAGGTAGGGGATACCACACGCCAACCCTGCACAGCTATACCACCATCGATAAGCACGGCACCACCTCACAGCTTGAGGTCAGCGGCGTCGCCGGCAAACAGGATCGGCTGAACTACAACGTATCGGCCGGGCGCGATAGCGATAATAACTACACCGGCAACCTGAGCGGCACCTATAAGCTCCAGGACGCTACGCTCAGCGGCAGCTTCTCCAAAGGTAAGGGATATCACAGCTATACCGCCGGTCTGAGCGGAAGTGTTGTAGCCTTCTCCGGAGGGATCGTCACCAGCCCTTATGACAGCCTGAATACCATAGCGATCGTCTCGGCAGAAGATGCCGCTGGTGCCAGCGTGGAAGGATACTCCGGCATTACGCTAAATCACCGGGGCTATGCGATTGTGCCTTACCTGACGCCTTACCGTATTAATAACGTGGCTATCAACCCCAAAGGCCTGCCGCTCGACGTCGAGCTGGATACGACCAGCCAGCAGATCGCCCCGACGCAGGGCGCAATTGTGAAGCTTAATTATGCCACCAGCAAAGGCCGGATGGTGCTGATTCGGGCCACCACCCAGGAGGGCGATGCGCTGCCGTTCGGCGCGTCGGTAAAGGATAGCCAGGGTGAGCATATTGGCGTCGTGGCTCAGGGTGGCCAAATCTATGCCCGACTGAACGTTGGAAAAGAACGCCTCAATATCAACTGGGGTAACAGGCAGCAGTACACCTGCACCTTTGATATTGACCTGAAGGAATCTGCACCTGAAAAGAACATTGAACGTCTGAACACCGTTTGTGATGGTGACGATCCCGGCATCCAGCAGAGCCTGGCTTTTACGCAGAGTGATTCTTCGAAGAACGACCAGGGACAGATTCGATGAATGCGAAAAGGAATAAATTTATGTGTAAGCTCAACGTCGGCCTGTTGATCTTTATTACGGCGCTGCTGTCCGTCGCGCTTCCGGCACAGGCTGATTTAAAATGTGGAACAGACTCACAGTCTCTTAATAATTCGGGGATTGATTTTGCAAAGGATGTTCCCAGGCAGATCAACAGCAGTGCGCCGGTCGGAACCGTCCTTTACCGCAAGGAGATGGAACTCAGCCTATGGTGTGGTAAAGATCTAAGCAAAACAAGCTCATGGGATACCACGCCGGAAGAGATCGTTATCCGGCGCGAAAACCTGGCCAATATGCTGGGCAGCGATAGCGGCCTGGCCATTTATATCACCATCAACGGCGATCGGGGGACAAGCGCAAAAATTTTCCGCACCGGCGTTGAAACAAATATTCCCTGGGTGAGTAATAGTATAGATAACAGTTACCTGCCACGGGCGGTTGTCAACGTGACTATCGAGCTGGTTAAAACCGGAGAAAACAAGAAGCTTAATGTAAAAAGTAATACCATGAAGCTTTTTTCGGTGCAGAGCAGCCTTGGTACTGATACCGATCTGACATATTATTTAAAGAACGGCAGAAGTAACTTAGATTTCACTATCCAAACCTGTGATATAAACGGTAGCGGTAATTTCACAGCCACAATTGATACGCTGAACACCAGCAGCATTCATTCTGTCGGGCCTATTGAAAGCCCCAGCCGGGATTTTAATGTCAGCATCATCTGTAACTCTGATTTATGGAGTACGCAGAGCATCGTCATGAAGATTACCGGTAATAACGTGGCGGGAATGGCTGACCAGGGGCTGTTCCACTGGAAGGATTTAGAGACCGGATTAAACGCCGAAAATATCGCGCTGCAGCTGCTTCAGGGCGCAGATGGTTCGAGCTATGTTCCTGTTGTACCGGGTGAAAAATTTGTTGTAGGGAATTTTGAGAACAGGCTTTCAACCGTGACTATTCCTCTTCGCGCCCGATACTACGCAACCGGAACAACTATATCGGCCGGCGAGGTTCAGTCGGTACTTTTTTACAACATTGATTACGAGTAATTTTAAGGTAAATTTAATGACGCAGACCTGTATTTGCAATGAGGGCACGATTCATTTCCCTGATAATGCCCTGTGCCAGACCATAAATATTGTGAGCCTTGCTTCAGGCCAGGCAGTCAATATCAGCCGGGATCGACCCGCGGATGGAGAAACGTTTGAACAATATCTGCAGGGCCAGCTGAAAATTCTGCAGTCAAAATGCGGCAACTATAAGCAAATTTCACTACAGCATCCTGACCCTACGGCCGTTTTTTCTAAAATTGCCAAATTAACTTTTTCGTTTAAACCTGCGGAAGGCGTGACCTACTGGCAATATATTGTGCTGGCCGAGAGGTCGCCGGGTAATATCATGCTGTTCACTTCGATGTTTAATGACCGCTCAACCCTGGATCAGGGGAGCGGCGAGGTAGACAAGCTGTTTAAGGGCTTCAGACCGCACTAAAACCGGGTGCCGCGCCGGCTCACGGAAACAGGTCTATCGCCCGGCCCCCATCATAATCGCCCGTCTGAGCGGGCGATTACCTTACAGCCAACCGTTAAACGTCGGTACGGCTGCGTAAAAGAGCCGTCATTTTTTTACTTTATGGACAATGTCGAAGTAGCGGGTTTTATTACCCTGCTCCGGATAGACCCGGTAAGTATACTCCTCCGGGGTGACCCTGACGTTTTCAACAACGCGGGTAAATAAAACGTCGCCCGCGTCATTTTTTGCCGTCAGGGAACGACTTTTCCCATCGTCGCTGAATGACCAGGCACCCTGCATTTTAGGCTTACCGTCGAGGGTGGTCATTTTAAACGTGCCATCCGGATAGTACTCCGCTACGCCAAAAAAGTTCGCTACCCGTTTGTCTTCCGGGCTTACGCTTTTCTTATCCTGATCCAACGCTTCCGCTGTAATCCATACTTTATCCACCATGTTTTGCTCATAGGTATTTAGCGTCCTTTGTACGGCTTCAGGCTTGCTTTCAGGCTGAACGGATGCGGCATGGACCGTAAAAGCCGTGGCGAATGAAAGCGCCAACAGCGCGGGGATCAATCTCTTTTTCATATTCTCTCCTGGGTAGACGCACGCTCTGTGCCATGCTTAACTCTGACTTAGAGTATATGACCCCACAAGCAATAACAATTTCATCACACACATTTACTCATGAATAACATCATGACGCTTCCATCTCCCCCGATCTGTTTTCGTCCTCCTGCCGGAACCCCACGCCGCACGGGAAATTACCCTCCGGAAGCGGAGTCGCCCGCTTTGTCACCACAACATCAGCGGCAGGCCAGCGTCAATAGAAAGCAGGTCCGGCTGATAGCGCCGGCAGCAATGCAGAATACCGCGATATTGTTCGTAAGGATGGCGTCCCCCCTGTTCTGAGACGGATTATTGGCAAACCAGGCGGCTGGTACGGCATCGCCATAGCAATACACGCACCGATTTTCCAGCGAGGCTAAAATGGGCTGCGTTCACGACGAAAGGGGATAAAGCGAGGAGAAAGCCAGGAATTACGCGGGATTCAGATACAAAAATGGACGTCGGTTGACGTCCATTCTTTAAATATTGGTACCGAGGACGGGACTTGAACCCGTAAGCCCTATTGGGCACTACCACCTCAAGGTAGCGTGTCTACCAATTCCACCACCTCGGCACAGAAATATTACTTAGCGCGGGATATCGCTGGTCGGCTGAGCCGGCGCTGCGGGCTGAGTCTGCTCGGTCTTCGCCGGCGCGCTCAGGTTATCCCATTCGCTTCCTTTATTGGTCTTGTTGCTGTTAATGTTACCCAGCACCAGGCTGATGATAAAAAACAGCGTCGCCAGTACGGCCGTCATTCGGGTCATGAAGTTGCCGGAACCCCCTGAACCAAACAGCGTGGCGGAAGCGCCTGCGCCGAAGGAGGCCCCCATATCAGCGCCTTTACCTTGCTGCAGCATAACCAGACCCACAAGGCCAATTGCCACAATAAGGAAAACTACCAAAAGAGCTTCGTACATAATCAACCTGTTCCTTGCGGAATCACCGCGTACTTGTGCTTCGACCAATAAAGCGGGATAACTTAACGTTTCCCACTGAAGCGGGTGTGAATACTAACCAAAGCGAATGGCCTTCGCAAGGGCAATTTAAGCCCATTGTATCAAGTGAGGAAAAAATCGCCACATCCATTAAAAACGCAGCAATTTATCCCAGCATCGCCGCATAACGGCGCGTTGATCGTCAAGATTGGCCCAGACAACCACGGGGATTTCACAGATTAAAGCAGAATTTTGCGGCCAACAGTGGATAATCTGATGGTTTACCAGCTCTTCAGCAATCATCGACTCCGGCAGCCACGCCAGCCCCGTGTGGCGCAAAACCATTTCGCGGATCGTCTCGCTCAGACCAGTATCAAAAACTTTTTTCAGCCGCCCGCGCACCCGCTGTTCGGCCGGTTCGATAATACGTCGCACAAAGGTGTAGTCGCTATAGCAAAGCCACGGGATAAGCGCCTCGGGGTCGTCCACAAGCCCCGCCAGGCGTGATGAAATAACCGGAATAAACCGCTCATAGCGCCACAAAGAGCGCTTAAGCTTTCCGGCAATCTCAAGCCCGGGCTGCGAAGAGGGCAGATCATAGGTGACCAGCAGGTCGATCTGCCTGTCGATCAGCGCATTAAAATGGTTATCAATCCCCTGAATGCTGGCATTAACGGTAAAGTTCAACTGCGGCTCGCTCTGGTGCAGATAGCTAATCATATCCGGCAGAACGTTCACCGACAGCGTATGCAGGCTGACCATCACCAGCGTGTTATCCGTTGCCGGAGCCATGGCGGAAAGCTCATGGCGCGCCTCGGTCAGGGTGCCCAGGACATGACGCGCATAAGGCTCAAAGCGCTCGCCATAGCGGGTCAGCGTAACCGGCGTAGTGGTACGATCGAATAAAGGTACGCCCAGCAGCGTCTCCAGCGCCTTGATCCGCCGGCTGAGCGCCGGCTGGGTGATATGCCGCTCCGCCGCCGCCAGCGAGTAGTTGCCATGCTGGCTCAGGGCCAAAAAATCCTCTAACCACTTACTGTCCACGTTGTGTTCCCCGCCATACGTTAATCGCATCCGTTGATGACAAATCGGAAATAGCCTCAGTCATGGTAATGGCTTTAGGGTGGACAGCATAACAACAAGATTGCGTTTCACCTGCCGATCTTCCCACCCTTGACGTTTGACAGGACCGTTATGTTTACATTATTGACCAACGCTCGCGTCTTTTCTCCTGAGGACGCCGGGCTCTGCTCCCTACTTCTTTATGCCGATCGCATTGTGGCGGTGGAAAAAGAGATCTCACTTTTTAATGACGTCACCGAAACCATCGATTGCCGGGGAAAATGGGTTATCCCCGGGCTTATCGATCAGCATGTGCACCTCACCGGCGGCGGCGGCGAGGCCGGTTTTGCCAGCCGGACCCCCGCCGTTAAGCTGCGCGACCTGATCGAAGCCGGAATTACTACCGTCGTCGGGGTGCTGGGCACCGATGCGATTTCGCGTTCGCCCAAAGATCTCTACGCTAAAATGCAGTCGCTGAATCTGGAAGGGCTGCGCGCCTTTATGCACACCGGCGCTTACGCCGTTCCCAGCCCGACCATTACCCGCTCGGTGCGCGACGATATAACCTTCATTCCCGCCATACTGGGCGTCAAAATCGCGCTGGCCGATCATCGCGGATCGTACCCTACTTTGCAGGAGCTGCTGCGGCTGATCAGCGATATCCGGGTCGCCTCGCTGCTGGCCGGAAAAAAAGGGCTGCTGCACGTTCATCTCGGCAATCTGCCGGAAGGCATGTCCCAGCTCAACGCGCTGTGCGACGCCGGAATTCCGATCCACCATATTTCACCGACCCACGTGGCGAGAACCGAGGCGCTATTTGCGCAGGCCATCGATTTCGCCCGCCGGGGCGGCCATATTGACGTAACCTCCGGCGGCAGCCGCTTTATGCCGCAGGAGGAGGCTATCCGCAACGCGCTGGAAGCGCAGGTTCCCGCCGATCGTATTACCATTAGCTCCGACGGCAACGGCAGCGTACCGCGTTTCAACGCTCAGGGCATAGTGGAAGGGTTAAGCGCAGCGCCGGTATCGGGTAACCTTCAGCTTCTGCCGCGGCTGATCGACGCCGGGATCGCCGTTCCCCAGGCGGTGGCGATGATGACCGCCAACGTCGCACAGTCGCTGGGTATCTCCGGCGGGGTGCTGGCCGCGGGTGAACGTGCCGACATCTGCGTGCTTAATGACGATCTCTCCCTGGCCCATCTGTTCGCCGCCGGCAAGCAGGTGCTACGCGACGGCGAATGCCTGATCAACGGCAACTTCGGTTAAGGGGGCGATAATGTCATTGCTACTGGCGCTGATCGCCATTCTGTTTGCCGGACGCCTGATCCTGCAAAAATATCACCCCCAGTCGGTGCTGCTGCTGACCGGCATCATTCTGCTGCTTATCGCCCACTTCAGCGGCTGGACGACCCTCAGCGGCATGGTGAAAAAGAGTACCGGCTTCGGCCCCTTTGACGTCTTTGAGTTTATTCGCGATACGCTGAGCATCCGCCTCGGCGGGCTTGGGCTGCAAATCATGCTGATCGGCGGTTTTGCCACCTGGATGTCGGCCATTGGCGCAAGCCAGGTGCTGGTGCGGGTAACCTCGCGCCCGCTACAGCGCCTGAACTCGCCTTATCTTCTGCTGGGGCTGGCGCTGCTGCTGGGGCAGTTCCTGTCGCTGTTTATCAGCAGCGCAACGGGGCTGGGGCTACTGCTGATGGCCACCCTCTACCCGCTGCTCACCCGCCTTGGCTGCAGCCGCGCGGCCGTGGCGGCGGTGATCGCCAGCACCTGCGCGGTGGAGTTTGGCCCGGGCTCGGGCAACTCCGTGCTGGCTGCCAAAACGGCGGGCATGGAGGTGGTAAACTACTTTGTGCAGGATCAGCTGCCGATCGTCATCCCGACGATCCTGTTTATTGCCCTGTTGCACATCGTTGTTCAGCGTTTCTTCGATAGCCGTGAAAAAGAGGAGGCACCGTCGCCGCAGGCCCTGCAGCTGACGCCGGACGACAATCAGCAGGCCCCCATCGCCTGGCTGTTCCTGCCGATGCTGCCGCTGGTACTGATGCTGTTATGCAGCAAGCTGCTGTTCAGTTCGCTGAAAATCACCCTCGACACGGCGGTACTGATAAGCCTCGCCGTGACGCTGATCTGCGAATATTTGCGCCACCGGAACGCGCGCAAAGTGATGGCTGGCATTCAGAAGGTCTTCGACAGCATGGGCAGCGTGTTCGCCACCGTCGTCACGCTGATCGTTGCAGGTGAAGTTTTTTCCGCCGGGCTAAAAGCGATAGGCGCAGTGGATGCGCTGCTCTCTCTGTCCGGCGAATTTGGTCTTAGCGCAGCCTCCATCGTGCTGCTGATGACCCTGATTACCTTCGCTATCTCTGCGCTGATGGGGTCCGGCAACGCGGCCTTCTTCTCCTTCGCGCCGATGGTACCGGATATCAGCCGCCACATCGGCAGCGACGTTGCGGTGATGATGCTGCCGATCCAGCTGTCGGCCGGCATTGGCCGGACGCTGTCGCCCATCGCCGGGGTCATTATTGCTATCGCCGGGATCGCGGGCATTTCGCCGGTCGACATCGTTAAGCGTACCGCCATTCCGATGCTGGGCGGCTGGCTGCTGATGATCGCCCTGACGTTCGCCCGCTCCGGGCATCTGCTGGCGGTATTGCCGTGGCTGGCTATCTTCCTGCTGCTGCTGGTTAGCGGATACATCTGGCGCTGCAGACGCAGGCAGACGCTCTCAGCCTCATAAAAAAGGCCGGGGTCGCGCTGACTCCGGCCTTTACCGCGCGAGAAAAGGGGCTACGCCGCTTTTACCGCGTCCGCAATACGATGGGCGAACGCCGTCACCTGCGCTTCGTCTTCACCTTCCACCATCACCCGAATAAGCGGCTCAGTGCCGGATTTGCGCAGCAGTACGCGGCCGCGCGCGCCGAGCGCTTCCTCCACTTCGGCCGTCACCGCTTTCACGGTTTCACTCTCCAGCGGATCGCCGTTGCCCGCCGTAAAGCGGACGTTAACCAGAATCTGCGGGAACATTTTCATGCCGCTGCACAGATCGTGCAGGCTCATATGGTTGCGCACCATCGCCGCCAGTACCTGCAGGCCCGCCACAATGCCGTCGCCGGTGGTGGTTTTATCCAGCAGGATCACATGACCTGAGTTTTCCGCGCCAATGCGCCAGCCTTTTTCCTGCAGTTTTTCCAGCACGTAGCGGTCGCCAACCTTTGCGCGGGCAAAAGGGATGCCCAGCTGCTTCAGCGCCAGCTCCAGCCCCATATTGCTCATCAGCGTCCCCACCGCCCCGCCGCGCAGTTGCCCCTGACGCAGCCCTTCGCGGGCAATGATATACATGATTTGATCGCCGTCGACCCGGTTACCCTCATGATCAACCATAATGACGCGGTCGCCGTCGCCATCGAAGGCGATGCCCAGATCGGCTTTTTCCGCCACCACGCGCGCCTGTAGCGCCCGGACATCGGTCGCCCCGACCTCCTCATTGATGTTGACGCCGTTTGGCTCGCAGCCGATGGCTATCACCTTTGCCCCCAGCTCGCGCAGCACGTTCGGCGCAATGTGATAGGTCGCGCCGTTGGCGCAGTCCACCACGATCTTCAGCTCGCTCAGACTCAGCTCATTGGGGAAGGTCGCCTTGCAAAATTCAATATAGCGACCCGCGGCATCGACAATGCGGCTGGCCTTACCCAGCTCGGCGGAGTCCACGCAGGTCAGCTCTTTTTCCATTTCGGCCTCAATGGCCTCTTCCACCGCGTCCGGCAGTTTGGTGCCATCGATGGAGAAAAATTTTATGCCGTTGTCATAAAACGGATTATGAGAAGCGGAGATGACAATTCCCGCCTCCGCCCGGAAGGTGCGGGTCAGATAGGCTACCGCCGGCGTCGGCATCGGACCGGTGAATGAGGCGGACAGCCCCGCCGCCGCCAGCCCCGCCTCCAGCGCGGACTCCAGCATATAGCCGGAGATGCGCGTGTCCTTGCCAATAATAATTTTGCGCGAACCATGACGCGCCAGCACTTTTCCTGCCGCCCAGCCCAGCTTAAGCACAAAATCAGGGGTAATCGGCGCTTCGCCTACGCGACCGCGGATCCCGTCGGTGCCAAAATATTTACGGTTACTCATAGCGTTTATTTTCCTTTGCCGACAGCGTGGCTTCCACCACGCGCATCACTTCTACGGTTTCTTTGACATCGTGGACGCGAATAATCTGCGCCCCCTGCATGGCGGCAATCACCGCACAGGCAAGGCTACCGCTCAGGCGCGCGGACGGCCCCACATTCAGGAGCTGCCCGATCATCGACTTGCGCGACATTCCTGCCAGCAGCGGCAGATTAAAATGATGAAACTCAGATAAACGCGCCAGTAATGTATAGTTGTGGGAGAGATTTTTACCGAAACCAAATCCCGGGTCGAGCAACAATTTCTCTTTTGCGATACCGGCTCTTTCACATCGCGCAATCTGTTCACTAAAGTAGCGATTAACCTCAGCGAACACGTCGTCATACGCTGGTGCCTCCTGCATGGTCTTCGGCTGGCCCTGCATATGCATCAGGCATACTGGCAGTCCCGTTTCCGCTGCCGCCTCCAGCGCGCCGGGTTCAGAGAGTGAGCGAATATCGTTAATGATGTGAGCGCCCACCCTTGCTGATTCGCGGATAACCTCTGGCTTTGAGGTATCAACGGAGATCCAGATTTCAAAACGTCGGGCGATAGCTTCCACCACCGGGATCACCCGCTGCAGCTCCTCTTCCACGCTTACTTCCGCTGCGCCGGGTCGCGTCGATTCCCCGCCGACGTCGATAATGGTCGCCCCGGCGTTAATCATCAGGTTGGCATGGGTCACGGCATCCGTCAGCGAATGATGCGCGCCACCGTCGGAGAAAGAGTCTGGGGTGACATTGAGGATCCCCATGACGTGTGGGTGAGAGAGGTCAAGAATTGCTCCCTGAGCGTGTAATTGCATATGGTTTCTATCCGCTATTGTTTTGTACAACTGTAATAGGGGCACCGTGATTCTTGTACTGCTTTGTAGACCCTGTTTCTGACATCATTAAACACTCCCTGACTCTGAATGTCTTCAGCATCCTCTACTTCACTGTCATTTTGGGAAGTATAAAAATAATCAAAGATGGAGCGTATAACGACAGGCCTGTCTTTACTCAATAGCCGAATACGATCGGCCAGATTACGCATTCTTCTGTCCGCTTCGTGTAATTTCGCCGCATCGACAGAGATGATTTCCTGAGTGAATACCGCTTTGTATAGCTGCTCACGGGCTTCACAAAAATCTTTTACAATGCCTAATCTGCGTTGTTCTTCTTTGTCAGGATAGATCTGCTCTAAATCCGCGACCAGCAAGCGGCATTGCGCAAAATCGTTAAGCAGACGCTTCTCAATCCAGCGAATATCAAAGTTATCAGACAAATCACGGCGATTGCATGATTTGAGATTTAGCGTTGCGGTAGCAAGTTGCGTTTGGATGCATGTATCCAGATCATTCAATCCCCCCATGACCGATGCACTATCACCCAGTCCTGCCATTCTCAAAATGTTAATCACTTTTACCGCTTTTACCTGGCCTGCCCCACCGGGAACAGAAAAATGGTTATAAACTCCCCATAACCCAGCTATCGATAAGGCGAATATGCCACCAGACATGGCTGCGGTTAACATACGATTAGCTTGCCAGACGCGTGAGACAAGAACAACGGCACCTCCAGAGACAAAGCCAAACACCAGCCCGCCAAGGTGTGCCATATTATCCAGAGGCAGAAACATGCCAGCCCCGAAGGTCAGTAGCAGACTCATCAGTAAATTTTTAACCGGGAGGTTTTGAATATTTCGCGTGACAGCGGCATAAGCAAGAAAAGCCCCCGCAAGTCCAATAATAGCAGCAGATGCGCCGCAACTGACAATCTGAGTAGTAGAGTAATACACCGCACTAAGCAATCCGCCTGAAACGCCAGAAAGCAGATAAATAGCAAGATACGTGGCTCTGGGGATATACCTCTCGAGTACACTACCAATCGACCAAAGCGCCAGCATATTCATTGTCAGGTGTACTATTCCCGCATGTACAAACTGGCTGCTGAGCAGACGCCAGTATTCTCCGGAAAACGTCAGAGCGGAAATGTTACCACCCCAGTTAATCAGGTATGAACCCTGGGCCAGGGTATCCAAAAATCGTATGTCATAAAAACCCGGAACGCTAAAAGCGATGATGTTCATCACGATCAGTATTAGCGTCACCCTGGCTTGCAGCAAGGCCGCGACCAGACATCCCTGTAGTTTCATTTTCATCCTTATTAAACATAAAAATTGACTCAATACGATACCATGAATGAACAACGTTGCAGTCCAAAATACCGGGACAGAGAGTACTGGAATGACACCGGGGATTGAAGAAAGAGCAAAAAAAAGGCCGCAACATATACCGTTACGGCCTCATGGATGTTTCCCGACTGGCACACGTGCCGACAGGAGCAATGTCTTCTTATTTGTCGCCTAACTGCTCTGACATGGTATTACCCGGGTTCGGCGTGCGCGGTTCATCAACCGGGCGCGGCGCGCGAGGCGTACCGTTGTTGTCAGAGTTGTTGGACGCGCCTGGTTCTTCCCAGCCGGCGGGCGGGCGAACGTCGCGACGAGCCATCAGGTCGTCGATCTGCGGCGCATCAATGGTTTCATACTTCATAAGCGCATCTTTCATCGCGTGCAGAATGTCCATATTGTCGTTCAGCAGCTGACGGGCGCGATTATAGTTACGCTCAATCAGAGATTTCACTTCCTGATCGATAATGCGCGCGGTCTCGTCGGACATATGCTTCGCCTTCGCCACGGAACGGCCGAGGAACACTTCGCCCTCTTCTTCCGCGTACAGGAGCGGGCCGAGTTTGTCCGAGAAGCCCCACTGGGTCACCATGTTACGCGCCAGGTTGGTGGCAACCTTGATGTCATTGGACGCGCCGGTAGAGACATGCTCCGGACCGTAGATGATCTCTTCCGCCAGACGACCGCCGTACAGCGTGGAGATCTGGCTTTCCAGCTTCTGACGGCTGGCGCTGATCGCGTCGCCTTCAGGCAGGAAGAAGGTGACGCCCAGCGCCCGGCCGCGCGGAATAATCGTAACCTTGTGCACCGGATCGTGTTCCGGCACCAGGCGACCGATAATCGCATGGCCCGCTTCGTGATAGGCCGTAGACTCTTTCTGCGCTTCCGTCATCACCATGGAGCGACGTTCCGCGCCCATCATGATTTTGTCTTTCGCTTTCTCGAACTCCACCATCGACACGACGCGCTTGTTGCCGCGGGCGGCAAATAGCGCCGCTTCGTTGACCAGGTTCGCCAGATCGGCACCGGAGAAGCCCGGCGTGCCGCGTGCAATAATCGCCGCGTCAATATCCGGTGCCAGCGGTACGCGACGCATATGGACCTTCAGAATTTGCTCACGACCGCGAACGTCCGGCAGACCAACCACCACCTGGCGGTCAAAGCGGCCAGGACGCAGCAACGCCGGGTCAAGCACGTCCGGGCGGTTCGTCGCCGCAATGACGATGATGCCTTCGTTGCCTTCAAAGCCGTCCATTTCAACCAGCATCTGGTTCAGCGTCTGCTCACGTTCATCATGACCGCCGCCCAGGCCTGCGCCACGCTGGCGGCCCACGGCGTCGATTTCATCGATAAAAATGATGCACGGTGCCGCTTTTTTGGCCTGTTCGAACATGTCGCGCACGCGGGATGCGCCCACGCCGACGAACATTTCCACGAAGTCAGAGCCGGAAATGGTAAAGAACGGCACCTTCGCTTCGCCAGCGATCGCTTTCGCCAGCAGGGTTTTACCGGTCCCCGGCGGGCCGACCATCAGCACGCCTTTCGGAATTTTACCGCCCAGCTTCTGGAAGCGGCTCGGCTCGCGCAGGTATTCAACCAGCTCAGCAACCTCTTCTTTTGCTTCGTCACAGCCTGCGACGTCGGCAAAGGTGGTCTTGATCTGATCTTCCGTCAGCATACGCGCCTTGCTCTTACCGAACGACATAGCACCTTTGCCGCCGCCGCCCTGCATCTGACGCATAAAGAAGATCCACACGCCAATCAGCAGCAGCATCGGGAACCAGGAGATGAAGATTGAAGCCAACATACTCTGCTCTTCAGGCGGCTCACCGACAACCTTCACGTTTTTCGTCAGCAGGTTATCAAGCAGTTTGGGATCGTTAACCGGGATGTAGGTCGTGTAACGGTTACTATCTTTCTTGGTAACGTTGATCTCACGTCCATTGATACGCGCCTCACGAACCTGGTCCTGATTGACCTCTTGCAGGAAGGTTGAATAATCAACCTTACGACCGTTAGACTCGCTGGGCCCAAAGCTCTGGAATACTGACATCAGCACAACGGCTATGACCAGCCAGAGTATTAGGTTTTTCGCCATGTCACTCAAGGGATTAACCTCTTATTACAACTGTGTTAAAAACAGCGTCAGGATACTCTATATCCAGTTTCTTTCAAACCTTCGTCTGAAATCTGCCAGCTATGATTTTCGCCCGGTCGCTACAATATACACTTCGCGTGAACGCGCACGCGAAGAGTCCGGCTTACGAACTTTTACTTTCGTAAACAGGGAGCGAATTTCCCTTAGATACTCATCGAAACCTTCGCCCTGGAACACCTTCACTACAAAACTGCCGCCCGGTGCCAGCACATCACGACACATTTCTAACGCCAGCTCCACCAGATACATGGCGCGGGGGATATCCACCGCCGGCGTTCCGCTCATGTTTGGTGCCATATCGGACATAACAACCTGAACCTTGCTGTCGCCCACACGTTCCAGCAGCGCCTTCATGACTAGTTCATCACGAAAATCGCCCTGAAGAAAGTCCACACCAACGATAGGATCCATAGGTAGAAGATCGCAAGCGATAATACGGCCTTTGCCGCCGATCTGCGTTACCACATACTGCGACCAGCCGCCTGGCGCGGCACCAAGGTCGACAACCGTCATCCCCGGCTTAAAAATTTTGTCACTTTGCTGTATTTCATCAAGTTTAAACCAGGCGCGGGAACGCAACCCTTTTTTCTGTGCCTGTTGAACATATTTATCGCTAAAGTGTTCCTGAAGCCAGCGGCTTGAGCTGGAAGAACGCTTTTTACCTGTCATTTAACTTTCCCATCGGGATGGTTCATCGTAGCCCGGGCGTAAATTTTTACGCGCCCGTTTGGTGATAGATGGGAGATGGCGGTAGAATGACCCGTTTTCAATCCCAACGTAAGCAAAATATACGATGAATCTGAGTACTAAACAAAAACAGCACCTGAAAGGTCTGGCACATCCGCTCAAGCCGGTCGTTCTGCTTGGCAGTAATGGTTTGACCGAAGGGGTACTAGCCGAGATCGAACAAGCGTTAGAACACCATGAGCTTATCAAGGTGAAAATCGCCTCAGAGGACAGAGAAACCAAAACCCTGATCGTGGAGGCTATCGTACGCGAAACCGGTGCCTGTAACGTACAGGTCATCGGAAAAACGCTGGTGCTTTATCGTCCGACAAAAGAACGTAAAATCTCGCTGCCGCGCTAAAGGATATCCTGGAGTCGCACACAGACTCTGTGCAAAACGCGCGGTTTTCCGCAGGCAGGAGAGCAAAATGCCACGCTCTCTCCGTTGATAAAAGGCCGCTATGCGGCCTTTTTCCTTTCTTTACACTGACTCAGCGCGTTGGACAGCTCGATTTGGCTTACAGGTATTCCACCTTCAGCACCTCATACTCTACTTCGCCGCCCGGTGTTTTAATGACCACCACGTCGTCCACCTCTTTACCAATCAGGCCGCGGGCGATAGGCGAGTTGACGGAAATGAGGTTCTGTTTGAAGTCCGCCTCATCATCGCCGACGATGCGCCAGGTCTGTTCTTCATCGCTATCAAGGTTCAGCACGGTGACGGTTGCGCCAAAAATCACCCGCCCGTTATCCGGCATTTTAGTGACGTCGATTACCTGGGCATTAGACAGCTTCGCCTCAATATCTTTAATGCGTCCTTCGCAGAATCCCTGCTGCTCGCGCGCCGCGTGATACTCCGCGTTCTCTTTCAGATCGCCATGCTCACGCGCTTCCGCAATGGCGGCAATAATTTCAGGACGGCGCACGGATTTTAAGTAATCCAGCTCTTCGCGCAGTTTTTCTGCACCTTGTAAGGTCATCGGAATCGCTTGCATTGGGTATACCTCTTTAACTTTCCTGTAGGGGGCAATAGCCTTGCCCCGGCTGCTAAGCCTGCCCCGGTAGGTGGTCAGGCCAGGACCAGAAGCAAAAAAATACCGACCCGGGCACAAAGTCCCGGGCCAGCTACAATTCACATTTTGATCCCCATTTTACCCTGGAGTTCCCTGGGGGTCATCGTTTACTTTTTGGTGCATTGCGCCTTAGTATGAGCGCCTGTTTCCAGGCTGTTAGCGCGAGATTATGCGATTTTCCAGATTTATCATCGGATTGACGACCAGTATAGCGTTCGGCGCTCAGGCCGCGAACGTTGACGAGTACATCAACCAGCTTCCTGCGGGAGCCAACCTCACTTTCGTGGTACAAAAAATTGGTGCCCCCGCCCCGGCGATTGAGTATCACAGCCAGCAGATGGCGCTGCCCGCCAGCACGCAAAAGGTGATCACGGCCCTGGCGGCGCTCATTCAGCTCGGCCCGGACTTTCGCTTCACCACCGCCCTGGAGACGAAGGGCCGCGTGGAGAACGGCGTATTGAAAGGCGACCTTATAGCGCGATTTGGTGCCGATCCGACGTTAAAACGACAGGATCTGCGCAATATGGTGGCGACGCTGAAAAAATCGGGCGTGACGCAAATCGCCGGCAATGTGCTTATCGATACCTCCATTTTCGCCAGCCACGATAAAGCGCCAGGCTGGCCCTGGAACGATATGACCCAGTGCTTTAGCGCGCCGCCTGCCGCAGCTATTGTTGATCGCAACTGCTTTTCGATCTCGCTCTATAGCGCGCAAAAACCGAACGATTTAGCGTTTATCCGCGTGGCGTCTTACTACCCGGTAACCCTGTTCAGCCAGGTCCGCACGCTGGCCCGCGGCTCGGCGGAGGCGCAGTATTGCGAGCTGGACGTGGTGCCCGGCGATCTCAACCGCTATACCCTGACCGGCTGTCTGCCCCAGCGGGCCGAGCCGCTGCCGCTGGCCTTCGCCATCCAGGACGGTGCTGGCTACGCCGGAGCCATCCTGAAGGATGAGTTAAAGCAGGCCGGTATCACCTGGAGCGGCACGCTGCTTCGCCAGACCCAGGTCAACGAGCCGGGCACGACGATCGCCAGCCGGCAATCGGCCCCCCTTCACGACCTGCTTAAGATTATGCTGAAAAAGTCGGACAATATGATTGCCGACACCGTTTTCCGTATGATCGGCCACGCGCGGTTTAACGTGCCGGGAACCTGGCGAGCCGGATCCAACGCCGTCCGCCAGATCCTGCGCCAGCAGGCCGGGATCGATATTGGCAATACCATTATCGCCGACGGCTCCGGGCTTTCTCGCCATAATCTGATCGCCCCGGCAACCATGCTGCAGGTGCTGCAATATATCGCCCAGCACGATAACGAGCTGAACTTTATCTCGATGCTGCCGCTGGCGGGCTATGACGGCTCGCTGCAGTACCGGGCGGGCCTGCATCAGGCGGGCGTGGACGGCAAGGTATCGGCCAAGACGGGGTCGCTGCAGGGGGTCTACAACCTGGCGGGATTCATTACCACCGCCAGCGGGCAGCGAATGGCTTTCGTACAGTATCTCTCCGGTTACGCCGTGCCGCCGGCCGACCAGCGCAACCGGCGCATTCCGCTGGTGCGCTTTGAAAGCCGACTGTACAGGGATATCTACCAAAACAATTAGATCCGGTGCGCTTTGAGCCGGTCAGATAAGGATATCGGCCAGAATAACCAGGTCAACCGGCACGCTGACGCCAGAAACACCAACCCCGGCATGATAGCCGGGGTTGGATTGGGCTTAACGCTTGTAGATGAACTCGACGCCCTCTTCGTCGTCCTCGTCCCAGTCGTCATCCCACTCATCTTCCGCTTCGTCTTCCACTTCCGCAAGCTGCTGACGATGATAATCGTCCCACATGAACTCAACCTTCTCCGGCTGCGTCGCCTCTTCAGCCTGGGCAACGGGGTTTTCAATGATAAACGTCATCACATCCCAGCAGAGATCCTTCACGCCCAACTGGCTGGCGGCGGAGATCAGATAATATTTATCGTCCCAGCCCAGCGCTTCGGCAATCGCCCGGGCTTTCTCTTCCGCTTCGGCTTTGTCCAGCAGGTCAATCTTGTTAAACACCAGCCAGCGCGGTTTAGCGGCCAGCGCCTGGCTATATTTTTCCAGCTCGCCGATGATGATGCGCGCATTTTCAACCGGATCGGAACCATCAATCGGATCGATATCGATCAGGTGCAGCAGTACGCGACAGCGCTCCAGGTGCTTCAGAAAACGGATCCCCAGCCCCGCGCCCTCCGCCGCGCCTTCAATCAGGCCCGGAATATCAGCGACCACAAAGCTCTTTTCGCTGTCCATACGCACCACGCCGAGGCTCGGCACCAGGGTGGTGAACGGATAGTCGGCCACCTTCGGCTTCGCGGCGGAGACCGCACGAATGAAGGTTGATTTACCGGCGTTCGGCATCCCCAGCATCCCTACGTCCGCCAGCAGCATCAGCTCCAGCAGCAGGTCGCGCTTATCGCCCGGCGTTCCCATGGTTTTCTGACGCGGGGTGCGGTTAACCGAAGACTTGAAGCGGGTGTTGCCCAGGCCATGCCAGCCGCCTTTGGCCACCATCAGGCGCTGACCGTGTTTGGTCATATCGCCCATGGTTTCGCCGGTTCCCTGGTCGATGACGCGCGTCCCCACAGGCACTTTAATGGTGACATCTTTTCCTCGCTTGCCGGTGCAGTCGCGGCTCGCGCCGTTCTGGCCGCGCTCGGCGCGGAACGACTTCTCGAAGCGGTAGTCGATCAGAGTATTGAGGTTTTCGTCCGCCTCAAGCCATACGTCGCCGCCGTCGCCGCCGTCGCCGCCGTCCGGGCCACCTTTTGGAATATACTTCTCACGGCGGAAGCTGACGCAGCCGTTACCGCCATCGCCTGCAACGACCAGAATCGATGCTTCATCAACAAACTTCATTTTACTCTCCGTAAATCATTCGCCTGAGCGGGGCTGCGAGACCACCGTTTCATGCTTGCGTAAACCGCCCCAAATACGATGACCAATGGCGGAATACATTGCGCCCGCAACCACGACAAATGCACCGAGATAACCCAACAGGTTTAGCATCGGTCTGGTGAAGAAATCGGGCCAGGCCACAGATAATAGATCTGAAAATAACAGCGTAAACAGCGGCGTAAGCGTAACAATCGCGCTCACCTGCGCCGCCTGCCAGCGCGCCATCGCCTCCGCCAGCGCACCATATCCAACCAGGGTGTTAAGGCCGCAGAAAAACAGACACGCAAGCTGCCAGTCGCTCAACTGCGCTATCAGCCCCGGCTCCGCCAACGGCAACAGCGCTATCGTACATAAAGTGTACAGTAAAAACAGGATCTGCTGTGACGCCAGACGCCGCAATAACACCTTTTGCGCGACGCCGTAGCTCACCCAAACCGACGCCGCCGCGACCCCGAAAATCACCCCCCAGGTGTAATCGGTCAGGCGGGTAAAAATCTCAATCAGGCTGGTATTAAAAAACAGCACCAGGCCGCAGAGGAGCATCAGCGCGCCGACCACCTGCGTCCCGCGCATTTTCTCTTTCAGTATCACCACGCTGGCGGCCATCATTCCGACCGGCGACAGCTGGCCAATCACCTGCGAAGCGGTGGGGCTTAAGTATTGCAGCGAAGAGCTGAACAGCACGAAATTACCAAAAAGCCCGCCGGTGGCGATGGCCAGCAGCGCCAGCCAGCGCGGTCTGCGGAAAATATGCAGCGGCGGCAGCTTTCGTTTAACCGTCAGAATCACCCCAAGGCCGATACTGGCGATCAAAAACCGATAAAAGACGATGTCGGGAGGAGCCATTACCTCCAGCACCTGCTTCATTGCAATTGGCAAGGCTCCCCAGCACATCGCGGTGGTCAGCGCCAAAAGAATTCCAATGCCCGCCTGCTGCTTCATGACGTATTCCCTGCGGTCCGGATATGCCTGGGTCATGCCCCGTCTGCCGGCCGTCGAATGTAAAAAGCCCCGCAACAGGTGCGGGGCTTCAATCCGTTACCGGACCACGAAAAACTTACTCAGCAACGATGCTGATGTACTTACGGTTGTTCGGGCCTTTAACTTCGAATTTCACTTTGCCGTCTGCCTTAGCAAACAGAGTGTGGTCACGTCCGCAGCCTACGTTAGTGCCTGCGTGGAATTTGGTGCCACGCTGACGAACGATGATGCTGCCCGCCAGAACGCTTTCACCGCCGAAACGCTTAACGCCCAGGCGTTTAGCTTCTGAATCGCGACCGTTACGAGTGGAGCCGCCAGCCTTTTTATGTGCCATTTAAATCTCTCCTCAGGTCTTAGGCGCTGATGCCGGTAATTTTTACATCAGTGAACCACTGACGATGACCCTGCTGCTTACGATAGTGTTTGCGACGACGAAACTTAACGATTTTAACTTTCTCGCCACGACCGTGAGCAACAACCTCAGCTTTGATTACGCCGCCATCAACGAAAGGAACGCCGATTTTGACTTCTTCACCGTTTGCGATCATCAGCACTTCAGCGAATTCAACAGTTTCGCCGGTTGCGATGTCCAGCTTTTCCAGGCGAACGGTCTGACCTTCGCTTACTCGGTGTTGTTTACCACCACTTTGGAAAACCGCGTACATAAAAAACTCCGCTTCCGCGCACGCCTTTTCAATAATTCAGAGTGCGCTATAAATATTCACAATAGGGCGCGAATATTACGCAAAACGCGAGCCTTTGACAAGAGCTACCAGCGATACATGAAGAAAAAAAACACAACGTGTAAGGTAACGTTTATCTGCGGCGTTTTTTCAGTACAATCAGTGGATATTCCAAACCCTTAACCCTACGTTACCTCATTCAGAAATGGGATAAATGGGGCAATAAGCCCGGCTTTTGCGATGAATTTAGAAAAAATCAACGAGTTAACCGCGCAAGATATGGCGGGTGTCAATACGGCAATTCTTAACCAGCTTACTTCCGACGTCCAACTGATCAATCAGTTAGGGTATTACATCGTCAGCGGCGGCGGCAAACGCATTCGTCCGATGATCGCCGTACTCGCCGCGCGCGCCGTCGGCTATCAGGGCAATGCGCACGTCACCATTGCCGCGCTAATCGAATTTATCCACACCGCCACGCTGCTTCATGACGACGTGGTGGATGAATCAGATATGCGCCGTGGGAAAGCCACCGCCAACGCCGCCTTTGGCAACGCCGCCAGCGTGCTGGTAGGCGATTTTATCTACACCCGCGCCTTCCAGATGATGACCAGCCTTGGCTCGCTGAAGGTGCTGGAGATTATGTCCGAAGCGGTCAACGTTATCGCCGAAGGTGAAGTTCTGCAGTTGATGAACGTTAACGATCCGAACATCACTGAAGAAAACTACCTGCGCGTTATCTACAGCAAAACGGCGCGTCTGTTTGAGGCTGCGGCCCAGTGCTCCGGCATTCTGGCCGGCTGCACGCCGGAGCAGGAGCAAGGGCTGCAGGACTATGGCCGCTACCTCGGCACCGCCTTTCAGCTGATTGACGATCTGCTGGATTACAGCGCCGACGGCGAGCAGCTTGGTAAAAACGTCGGCGACGATCTCAACGAAGGCAAGCCAACGTTACCGCTGCTACATGCGATGCATCACGGCACCCCTGAGCAGGCGCAGATGATTCGCTCGGCCATCGAGCAGGGAAACGGCCGGCACCTTCTGGAACCGGTACTGGAAACAATGCGCCAATGCGGCTCGCTGGACTGGACCCGCCAACGCGCGGAAGAGGAGGCGGATAAGGCCATCGAGGCTCTGCGTCCTCTGCCGGATACCCCCTGGCGCGATGCGCTAATTGGCCTGGCACACATCGCCGTACAGCGCGACCGTTAACCCTTCCCTCTCTCTCCCGTATCTTATCCGGGAGAGAGGTTCAAATAAGCTCCAGAAAAACCCCAAAACCGTTTTATAATTACTGAAAATAAAGAAAGTTCCCCTGGCATATTCCGAATATACTCGCTCATTAAGAGAACTTTTTAGAACATTTCATCTCTCGGCGTATAGTAGCCCTTCAGGCACTTTGCACAGAACGTCTGTAAAGAGCGTTAAGAAGCGAGGGGAAAGATGGATAAAAAACTGATCGACTGGCATCCGGCCGATATCATCGCCGCATTGCGCAAGAAAGGCACTTCAATGGCCGCTGAATCACGCAAAAACGGGTTAAGCTCGTCAACGCTGGCCAACACCCTGACGCGACCCTGGCCGAAAGGAGAGCTGATTATTGCTAAAGCACTGGGTATCGACCCCTGGGTGATCTGGCCATCGCGCTATCACGATCCCAGAACCCACGAGTTTATCGACAGAACGCGCCTGATACGCGCAGGCCGTAAGCGAAAACAGGATGCTGAATGAGGAGATCTGCCCCCCGGTCGTCGACCGGGGGGCAGCAGAGGTTGAAAAGGAGCTATTCGCCTTTCACACGTTCAATGTTGGCACCCAGCGCGCACAGCTTATCTTCAATGCGCTCATAGCCGCGATCGATATGGTAGATGCGATCCACCAGGGTGGTGCCTTCCGCAATGCACCCCGCCAGCACCAGGCTTGCGGAGGCGCGCAGATCCGTCGCCATGACCTGCGCGCCGGATAATTTCTCTACGCCGTGGCAAATCACGGTGTTGCTTTCAATTTCCGCATGCGCGCCCATGCGAATCAGCTCGGGGACGTGCATAAAGCGGTTCTCAAAGATAGTTTCCGTGATGAAGCCCGTGCCTTCGGCGACCAGGTTCAGCAGGGTAAACTGCGCCTGCATATCGGTGGGGAACGCCGGATGCGGTGCCGTGCGCACGTTTACGGCCTTCGGCCGCTTGCCGTGCATATCCAGGCTAATCCAGTCCGGGCCGATTTCGATATCGGCACCGGCGTCACGCAGTTTTGCCAGCACGGCATCCAGGGTGTCGGGCTGCGCGTTCCGGCAGACGATTTTCCCGCCGGAGATGGCGGCGGCGACCAGGAAGGTGCCGGTTTCGATACGATCCGGCAGCACGCGGTAAACGCCGCCGCCCAGACGATCGACGCCTTCGATAGTGATGCTATCCGTTCCCTGCCCGCTAATCTTCGCCCCCAGCGTGACGAGGAAGTTGGCGGTATCGACAATTTCCGGCTCACGGGCGGCATTTTCAATCACCGTGGTGCCTTCCGCCAGCGTCGCCGCGGTCATGATGGTGACCGTCGCCCCTACGCTGACTTTGTCCATCACGATATGCGCGCCTTTCAGCCGCCCTTTGACGGAGGCCTTCACATAGCCCTCTTCCAGGCGAATCTCGGCACCCAGCTGCTCCAGCCCGGTGATATGCAGATCGACCGGGCGCGCGCCGATGGCGCAGCCGCCGGGCAGAGAAACCTGCCCCTGGCCAAATCGGGCAACCAGCGGCCCCAGCGCCCAGATAGAGGCACGCATGGTTTTTACCAGCTCGTATGGCGCACAGAAGACATTCACCTTGCCGGCGTCGATCCTGACGGAGCCGTTACGCTCCACCTTAGTACCCAGCTGGCTGAGCAGCTTCATCGTGGTGTCGATATCTTTCAGCTGCGGCACGTTCTGAATTTCTACCGGCTCTTCCGCCAGCAGCGCCGCGAATAGAATCGGCAGAGCCGCATTTTTAGCCCCTGAAATAGTGACTTCGCCCTGAAGCCGGGTCGGCCCCTGAACACGAAATTTATCCATTGTAATTTCTCAATTAAGAATTCATATTCGCTGCCGGCGGTCGCCTGCAGCTCAAAAACCGTTCAGCTTGCGGTCGCGCGCCCACTCCGTCGGGGTATACGCTTTGATCGACACGGCGTGAATGCGGTTATCCGCAATGTATTCCATTAGCGGAGCGTAGATCGTCTGCTGCTGCTTTACCCGGCTCATGCCGTCAAATATCTCACCCACGGCGATAACCTGAAAGTGGCTGCCATCGCCGGAGACGTGGACTTCCTGGAGGGAGAGCGCGTCCATCAGCACGCTCTGAATTTCATGATTTTCCATGGGCTCTTTTATTCGTCAGATAGTGAAAACAGCCCATCATCTTAGAGCAAAGTGGCGCTGTCTTAAATAAGCAAAAAGCCCTGCTGATAAAACAGGCAAGGCTCAGGTCAGGCTGCGTCCCCGAAGAGGATTTGACCGGACGCGGCGCAGGCGCTCAATCCGGCCGGTGAAAATTAACGAGGCAGAACGTCAGCGGGCAAATTGTACAGCTTCGCCAGCGTCCAGACCTTATCATCGACGCCCGCAAGGGACACGCTGTTACCCTGCTTTTTTCCCTGTTCAACAAGGTGCAGCAACAGCGCCAGCCCGCCGGTGTCCACCCGGACGATCCGACTGAGGTCAATAGTGGTGACCCCCTGCATCGCCTCACGGCGCGCATCCCATAGCGGCTTCAGCACGTCCTGATCCAGCTCTCCCGCCAGCGCCAGCCTGTCGCCTTCCCGCGTCCAGCTGAGTGACTGGGTCATTATTTTTTCCCTTCCAGAACGATCTTCTGTTTCGCAATGGACTGCAGCTGCGCGGTCAGGCCGTCGATCCCTTTGGTACGCAGCAGATCGCTCCACTCATTCTGCTTGGTGGTGATCATGCTGACGCCTTCGGCGATCATGTCGTAAGCCTGCCAGTCGCCGGTCTGGGAATTTTTACGCCACTGGAAGTCCAGCCGCACCGGCGGACGCCCGTTCGGATCAACAATAGTCACCCGGATGGGCACGATGGTAGCGCTGCCCAACGGCTGCTCCGGAGCGATCTGGTACGTCTGTCCGTGATACATCGCCAGCGCCTGGCCGTAGGCCTGCTTCAGATACTCGCGAAACGCGGCAAAATAGGCCTCACGCTGGGCGGGCGTCGCCTCTTTATAGTAGCGGCCCAGCACCAGCGCGCCGGCGTATTTCACCTGCACGTAGGGCAGCAGCTCCCGATCGACCACGCTGCGCAGATAGTCCGGATTGGCGCGGATTTGCGGCTGTTCGTTCTTCAGGCGGTCAAAGGTCTTCTGCGCCGCTTCGTTCATCAGTTTATACGGGTTGCTCCGATCGGCCGCCGTCGCCGCGCTCAGCGGCGCGATAACCAGCAGAGCCACCATCATTAGTCGTTTAAACATACCTCAATTCTCCCGAATTAGTGTTTTGCGCCCGCAGGGTCTGCGGTCTGATTATCGTCTTCAGACGGCGTTGACGCCTCGCCGGATTGCTTGTCGTCGCCTTTACTGTTGTAAAGGAACTGCCCAATCATATCTTCCAGAACCATCGCGGACTTGGTGTCCTGAATGGTGCCGCCATCCTTCAGGATAGACGTTCCCAGCTCGGGATCCTCAAAACCGACGTTAAGCGCCAGATATTGCTCCCCCAGCAGCCCGGAGGTACGAATGCTCAGCGAGCTGGTGTCCGGAATATGGTTATAGCGCTCCTCGATATCCAGCGTAACGCGCGGCAGATACGTCTTCGGATCCAGCGAAATATCCGCCACGCGCCCGATGACCACCCCGCCGATGCGCACCGGCGAACGCACTTTAAGCCCGCCGATGTTATCGAAGGTGGCGTAAATCGTGTAGGTTGGCTCGGTGCGGATGGAGGTGACGTTGGCCGCCTTCAGGCAGACGAACAGCGCCGCCAGCAGCGCGACCAGTAAAAACAGCCCGACCCAAATTTCATTTTTTTTCGTTTGCATGAACTCAATTCCCAAACATCAGTGCGGTCAGTACAAAATCCAGCCCCAGGACGGCCAGCGAGGCGTGCACCACGGTGCGGGTGGTCGCCCGGCTAATCCCGGCGGAGGTCGGGATGGCGTCATAGCCGTTAAACAGCGCAATCCACGTTACGGTGATAGCAAACACCACGCTTTTGATTAAACAGTTGACCAGATCGAGACGCCAGTCGACGGCGTTCTGCATCGCCGACCAGAAGAATCCGGGGTCGATGCCTTTCCAGTTGACGCCCACCAGCGAACCGCCCCAGATGCCAACCGCCACAAAGACGATGGTCAGCAGCGGCAGAGAGATAACGCCCGCCCAAAAACGCGGGGAGATCACCCGACGCAGCGGATCGACGGCCATCATCTCCATGCTGGAGAGCTGCTCGGTGGCCCGCATCAGGCCAATTTCCGCAGTCAGCGCGGAGCCGGCGCGTCCGGCAAACAGCAGCGCGGCAACCACCGGCCCCAGTTCGCGCAGCAGCGAAAGCGCCACCAGCATTCCGAGGCTGGTTTCGGCGCTATAGGTGGTCAGGACCAGGTAGCCCTGCAGCCCCAGCACCATGCCGATGAACACGCCGGAAACGATGATGATAAGCATCGACAGGACGCCGACGTTATAGAGCTGGCGCACCAGCAGCGGCGCATGTTTACGAAATTCCGGCCTGCCGACCAGCGCATTGAACAACATAATTCCGGCGCGCCCGAACGTGCTCAGGGTTTTGATGCCCTTACGCCCCAGCGACGCCAGTGCATTTAACAGCATGAGTGGCTTAACTCCCCGTTCCGAGTAAATCAGCGTGATAATCGCCCGCAGGATAGCGGAACGGAACCGGCCCGTCGGCTATGCCGTCCAGGAACTGGCGGACGCGCGGATCGCCGTTCTCCTCTAGCGCCTGGGGGCTACCGTGAGCGACAATTTTTTTATCCGCCATGATCCAGGCGAAATCCGCAATGCTCAGCACCTCAGGCACATCGTGAGAGACAACGATGCAGGTGACGCCCAGCGCGTCGTTTAGCTCAGAGATCAGCTTCACCAGCACGCCCATCGTAATGGGATCCTGCCCCACAAACGGCTCATCAAACATGATCAGATCCGGCTCAAGGGCGATGGCCCGCGCCAGCGCCGCGCGCCGGGCCATACCGCCGGAAAGCTCTGAAGGCATCAGGTTCGCCGCGCCGCGCAGGCCCACGGCTTCAAGTTTCATCATTACCGTGCTTTTCAACAGCGGCGCGCTGAGGGTCGTATGCTCGCGCAGCGGATAAGCCACGTTGTCAAAAACGTTCATATCGGTAAACAGCGCTCCCGACTGGAACAGCATGCTCATGCGTTTGCGCACCGTATACAGCCGCGACCGGGACATGGCCGGAATATTTTCGCCATCAAACAGGATCTCGCCGCTGTCCGGTGGGATCTGACCGCCGATCAGACGCAGCAACGTGGTTTTCCCTATCCCCGACGGCCCCATGATCGCCGTGATCTTCCCGCGCGGCACCGTCAGGGAAATGTTATCGAAAATACAGCGATCGCCACGGGTAAAGGTGACGTCGCGCATGTCGACTAAGTTCGCCGCAGAGTGATCCATTGGTTCATCCTTCGTATTGCCTCGTAGACTCAGCATGGAGCTGCATTTCATTATCAGCCCAACATCTTTACAGAATATTACCTGCCCCGATTAGCGAAAGCTGGCATTTGTTTTACTTTTTAGCCGCATAAAGTCAGAATTAAGCCTTCGTCACGGCAGCCGGAGGCTCCTCCGCCAAACGGCGAGTATACCTGAAGAAAGGACCTTAGATGCTTTTAGCAACGGCGCTACTGATAATTGGTTTACTTTTAGTTGTCTATGGTGCCGACCGTCTGGTATTTGCCGCCTCTATTCTGTGCCGGGCCTTCGGTATTCCGCCGCTCATTATCGGCATGACGGTGGTCAGCCTCGGCACCTCGCTGCCTGAAATCATCGTTTCGCTGGCCGCCTCGCTGCACGGGCAGATGGATCTGGCCGTCGGTACGGCGATTGGCTCAAATATCACCAATATTCTGCTTATTCTCGGCGTGGCGGCGCTGATCCACCCTTTTACCGTCCATTCCGATATTCTACGCCGCGAACTGCCGTTAGTGTTATTTGTTAGCATAGTGGCCGGATCCGTACTTTACGATAACCAGCTGAGCCGGGCAGATGGCATTTTTCTCCTGCTGCTGGCCGTGCTCTGGCTGCTGTTCATTGTTAAAATCGCCCGCCTGGCCGAACGGCAGGGTAACGACAGCCTGACCCTGGAGCAGGTCGCAGAGCTGCCGCGGGAGGGCGGGCTGCCGGTGGCGTTTTTATGGCTGGGCGTGGCGCTGATCATTATGCCAATGGCCACCCGGATGGTGGTCGACAACGCCACCGTGCTGGCGAACTACTTCGGCATGAGCGAGCTGACCATCGGCCTGACGGTTATCGCCATCGGCACCAGCCTGCCCGAGCTGGCAACGGCAATTGCAGGCGTGCGCAAAGGGAAAAATGACATCGCCGTCGGCAATATTATCGGTGCCAATATTTTTAACGTGGCGATCGTTCTTGGCCTGCCGGCGCTGATTATCCCCGGCGAGGTCAATCCGCTGGCCTTCGTTCGGGACTCTAGCGTAATGCTGCTGGTGAGCATAGTCTTCGCCCTGCTCTGCTGGCGGCGTGCGCGTCAGATCGGACGCGGCGCGGGTGCGCTGCTGACCGGCGCATTTATCGTATGGCTGGCGATGTTGTACTGGCTGTCGCCGCTTCTCGTTGGATAACTGGAAACGCATTATGTCACATTTAGAATTACAAGCAGATTTTGACTTTCAGCATGCAGGTAAAGAGGTGCTGACGATTGAGCGTGAAGGGCTGGCGGAACTGGATCGCTACATTAATCAGGATTTTACCCGCGCTTGCGAAGTGCTATTCCGCTGCACCGGCAAAGTTGTAGTGATGGGGATGGGGAAATCAGGCCACATCGGACGCAAAATGGCCGCCACCTTCGCCAGCACCGGCACGTCGTCATTTTTTGTCCACCCCGGTGAAGCGGCCCATGGCGATCTCGGCATGGTAACACCGCAGGACGTGGTTATCGCCATCTCCAATTCCGGAGAATCGGGCGAGATTGCCGCGCTGATCCCGGTGCTCAAACGTCTGCAGGTGCCGCTGATCTGCGTTACCGGGCGTCCCGAAAGCACCATGGGGCGTGCGGCAGATGTCCATCTGTGTGTTAAAGTACCCAGGGAAGCCTGCCCGCTGGGGCTGGCCCCGACCAGCAGCACCACCGCCACGCTGGTCATGGGCGATGCGCTCGCCGTCGCGTTGTTGAAGGCCCGCGGCTTCACCGCCGAAGACTTTGCGCTCTCGCATCCGGGCGGCGCGCTGGGGCGCAAGCTGCTGCTGCGCGTAAACGACATTATGCATACGGGCGATGAGATCCCGCATGTGAACAAGCACGCCAGCCTGCGCGACGCGCTGCTGGAGATCACGCGCAAAAATCTCGGCATGACGGTGATCTGCGACGAGACGATGAAGATCGACGGCATCTTCACCGACGGCGATCTACGGCGCGTTTTTGATATGGGCGTCGACGTGCGCCAGTTGGGCATCGCCGACGTGATGACGCCGGGCGGCATCCGCGTACGCCCCGGCATTCTGGCCGTCGATGCGCTGAATTTAATGCAGTCCCGTCATATCACCTCGGTGATGGTTGCCGATGGCGACCAGCTACTCGGTGTGTTACATATGCATGATCTACTGCGCGCAGGCGTAGTGTAGCAACGCAAGGATAAACGAAATGAGTAACGCAGGTGCGTCGCTTGCGACCTGTTATGGCCCCGTCAGCCACCGCGTCATCAAGAAGGCGCAGCAGATTCGCCTGCTGATCCTCGATGTGGACGGCGTTCTGTCTGACGGCCTGATCTACATGGGCAACGGCGGCGAAGAGCTGAAGGCGTTCAACGTGCGCGATGGCTACGGCATTCGCTGCGCGCTGACTTCAGGCATTGAGGTCGCGATTATTACCGGGCGAAAAGCTAAACTGGTTGAAGATCGCTGCGCCACCCTGGGCATCACACATCTTTATCAGGGGCAGTCGGACAAACTGCTCGCCTTTGCCGACCTGCTGGAAAAGCTGGGCATTCCCCCGGAGAACGCCGCCTACGTCGGGGACGATCTCATCGACTGGCCGGTGATGGAAAAGGTCGGGCTGAGCGTCGCCGTCGCCGACGCGCATCCGCTGCTAATCCCGCGGGCCGACTATGTGACGACGATCGCCGGCGGCCGCGGCGCGGTGCGGGAGGTCTGCGATCTGCTGCTGCTGGCGCAGGGCAAACTTGATGAGGCCAAAGGGCTATCCATATGAGTAAAACCAGACGCTGGGTTATCATTGTTCTGTCGCTGGCCGCGCTGGTGCTGATTGGTATTAATCTGGCAGATAAAGGCGATCCCGCGCAGGCGGTCTTCAACACCAGCGATCCCACCTACAAAAGCGAGCACACGGACACCGTAGTGTATAGCCCGGAAGGCGCACTGAGCTACCGCCTGATTGCTCAACACGTTGAATATTATTCCGATCGGGCCGTTTCGTGGTTTACCCAGCCGGTGCTGACCACCTTTGATAAAAATAAGATCGAAACCTGGTCCATTAAGGCCGACCGGGCCAAACTGACCGAGGATCGGATGCTCTATCTGTACGGTCACGTTGAGGTCAACGCGCTGGTGCCCGACGCCCAGCTTCGCAAAATCACCACCGATAATGCGCAGATCAACCTGGTGACCCAGGACGTTACCTCTGAGGATCTGGTCACGCTATACGGCACAACGTTTAACTCCAGCGGCCTGAAAATGCGCGGCAACTTACGCAGCAAAAACGCAGAGCTGATTGAAAAGGTGAGAACCTCCTATGAAATTCAAAGCAAACAACCTCAGCCTTAACCTTATGCTTGCCGGCGCGCTTCTGGCCTCCAGTATTCCGGCCTTAGCCCTGACCGGAGATACCGAGCAGCCGATCCACATTGAATCGGACCAGCAGTCTCTGGATATGCAGGGCAACGTGGTAACCTTCACCGGCAACGTGGTGGTCACCCAGGGCACCATCAAAATCAACGCCGATAAGGTGGTGGTCACCCGTCCGGGCGGCGAGCAGGGCAAAGAGGTGATTGACGGCTTCGGCAACCCGGCAACCTTTTATCAGATGCAGGATAACGGCAAGCCGGTGAAGGGTCACGCCTCGAAAATGCACTATGAGCTGGCGAAGGACTTCGTGATCCTGACCGGCAAAGCCTATCTTGAACAGCTCGACAGCAACATCACCGGCGACAAAATCACCTACCTGGTGAAAGAGCAGAAAATGCAGGCCTTCAGCGAAAAAGGCAAGCGGGTGACCACCGTGCTGGTGCCATCGCAGCTGCAGGACAAAAACAAAGACCAGGCCCCGGCTCAAAAAAAGGGTAACTAATCCGTTATGGCAACCTTAACTGCAAAAAACCTTGCTAAGGCCTACAAGGGCCGCCGCGTGGTGGAAGACGTCAGCCTGACCGTTAACTCAGGTGAAATTGTCGGCCTGCTCGGCCCGAACGGTGCCGGGAAAACCACCACCTTTTACATGGTGGTCGGCATCGTTTCACGCGACGCGGGCAATATTATCATCGACGATGAAGACATCAGCCTGCTGCCGCTGCACGCGCGCGCGCGCCGCGGGATCGGCTATCTGCCGCAGGAAGCCTCGATTTTTCGCCGCCTGAGCGTTTACGACAACCTGATGGCGGTGCTGCAGATCCGCGACGATCTGAGCAGCGAGCAGCGGGAAGACCGCGCCAACGAGCTGATGGAAGAGTTCCATATTGAACATCTGCGCGACAGCATGGGCCAGGCGCTCTCCGGCGGCGAACGCCGTCGCGTGGAGATTGCCCGTGCGCTGGCGGCAAACCCGAAGTTTATCCTGCTGGATGAACCCTTCGCCGGCGTTGACCCGATCTCGGTTATTGATATCAAACGCATCATTGAACATCTGCGCGACAGCGGCCTGGGCGTACTTATCACCGACCATAACGTACGCGAAACGCTGGCGGTATGCGAACGCGCCTATATCGTGAGCCAGGGCCACCTGATCGCCCACGGCACGCCTGCCGGGATCCTGCAGGATGAGCACGTTAAGCGCGTATACCTTGGGGAAGACTTCAGACTCTGATAGGGTAGAAGGTTGTCACGTTACGGCAGGAGAAAACGATTCTGAACATGAAGCAAGGTTTGCAACTCAGGTTAAGCCAACAGCTGGCGATGACGCCCCAGCTGCAGCAGGCCATTCGCCTGTTGCAGCTGTCTACGCTGGAACTACAGCAGGAACTTCAGCAGGCGCTGGAGAGCAATCCGCTGCTTGAGCAGACCGATCTTCACGACGAAATCGACGCCCGCGAAACGCCGGACAGCGAATCGCTGGATACCGCTGACGCGCTCGAGCAAAAAGAGATGCCCGAGGAGCTGCCCCTCGACGCCAGCTGGGACGAAATCTACACCGCCGGCACCCCGTCCGGCACCAGCGGCGACTATATCGACGACGAACTGCCGGTCTACCAGGGCGAAACCACCCAGACCCTGCAGGATTACCTGATGTGGCAGGTGGAGCTGACCCCCTTCTCCGACATCGATCGCGCCATCGCCACATCGATCGTCGATGCGGTTGACGATACCGGCTATCTTACCGTCTCACTGGAGGACATTCTCGAAAGCACCGGCAACGAGGAGCTGGGTCTTGATGAAATCGAAGCGGTGCTCAAGCGCATTCAACGCTTCGATCCGGTCGGCGTGGCGGCGAAAGATCTCCGCGACTGCCTGCTGATCCAGCTGTCGCAGTTCGATAAATCCACGCCCTGGCTGGGAGAGGCCCGGCTGATCGTCAGCGACCATCTCGATCTGCTGGCGAACCACGATTTCCGCACCCTGATGCGCGTCACGCGCCTGAAGGAAGAGGTGCTGAAAGAGGCGGTCAATTTAATTCAGTCCCTCGATCCCCGCCCCGGCCAGTCGATCCAGACCGGCGAGCCGGAGTATGTGATCCCGGACGTGCTGGTGCGCAAGCACAACGGCCGCTGGACTGTTGAGCTGAACAGCGACAGCATACCCCGCCTGCAGATTAATCAGCACTATGCCGCCATGTGCAGCGGCGGGCGCAACGACGCCGACAGCCAGTACATTCGCAGCAACCTGCAGGATGCGAAGTGGCTCATCAAGAGCCTGGAGAGCCGCAACGACACGCTGCTGCGCGTCAGTCGCTGCATCGTGGAGCAGCAGCAGGCCTTCTTTGAGCAGGGCGAAGAGTTTATGAAGCCGATGGTGCTGGCGGATATCGCCCAGGCCGTCGAGATGCACGAGTCGACCATCTCCCGCGTGACCACGCAGAAGTATCTGCACAGCCCGCGCGGCATTTTTGAACTGAAGTATTTCTTCTCCAGCCACGTCAGCACCGAAGGCGGAGGCGAAGCCTCTTCCACGGCGATCCGCGCGCTGGTGAAGAAGCTGATTGCGGCGGAAAACCCGGCGAAGCCGCTGAGCGACAGCAAATTAACCTCTATGCTGTCGGCGCAGGGCATCATGGTGGCACGCCGCACCGTTGCCAAGTACCGAGAATCTTTATCCATTCCGCCGTCAAACCAGCGCAAGCAGCTGGTTTGACCCAACCGATAAGGAAGACGCTATGCAGCTCAACATCACCGGTAACAACGTTGAAATTACCGCAGCCCTGCGTGACTTTCTCAACATCAAGTTCGCCAGGCTCGAACACTATTTCGACAGGATCAACCAGGTCTACGTGGTACTGAAGGTGGAGAAATTGTCGCATATCGCGGAGGCGACGCTGCACGTCAACGGGGGCGAGATCCACGCCGGTGCGGAAGGTCAGGACATGTATGCCGCCATTGACGTGCTGATTGATAAGCTGGCAAGACAGTTAACCAAACATAAAGATAAACTGAAACAACATTAAGTGTCCGGGCAGTTAACGGGTGCAGGACGGGCCGTTGTGCAGCACAGCGGACCATTTGTACGGTTAGCGCTCCGAACCCGCTCCCTTCCTGCGGCGCGGGTTCTCAGGTGAAATTATGACTATTAACGATACAACTCTACAACTGAGCAGTGTGCTTAACCAGGAATGTACGCGCAGCGGCGTTCACTGTCAGAGCAAAAAGCGCGCGCTGGAGATCGTCAGCGAGCTGGCGGCAAAACAGCTTAGCCTGCCGCCACAGGTGGTTTTTGAAGCGATCCTGACCCGTGAAAAAATGGGCAGCACCGGCATCGGCAACGGGCTGGCCATTCCGCACGGCAAGCTGGAAGAAGACACCCTGCGCGCCGTCGGCGTGTTCGTACAGCTTGAAACACCTATCGCTTTCGACGCCGTCGACAATCAGCCGGTGGATCTCCTCTTCGCGCTGCTGGTGCCCGCCGATCAGACCAGGACGCATCTGCACACGCTGTCGCTGGTCGCCAAACGCCTGGCGGATAAAACCATCTGCCGCCGCCTGCGCGCCGCCCAGAGCGATGAGGAGTTGTATCAAATCATCACCGGCAGCGAGGGCGATCGGGATGAAGCATAACGGCGTCCGGCAACCCCCTTTTGACGTGGTGAGGAGAAACAGTACATGGTGCTGATGATCGTCAGCGGTCGGTCAGGCTCCGGCAAGTCCGTCGCCCTGCGCGCGCTGGAAGATATGGGATTTTACTGCGTGGATAACCTTCCCGTAGTGCTGCTGCCCGATCTGGCCCGCACGCTGGCCGATCGCCAGATATCCGCAGCGGTCAGCATTGACGTGCGCAATATGCCGGAGTCGCCTGAAATCTTTGAGCAGGCTATGACCAATCTGCCCGATGCGTTTTCTCCGCAGCTGCTGTTTCTTGACGCCGATCGCAACACCCTGATCCGCCGCTACAGCGACACCCGACGCCTGCATCCGCTGTCGAGCAAGAACCTCTCCCTGGAGAGCGCCATCGATCAGGAGAGCGATCTGCTGGAACCGCTGCGCTCCCGCGCCGACCTGATTGTCGATACCTCAGAAATGTCCGTACACGAGCTGGCGGAGATGCTGCGTACCCGGCTGCTGGGCAAACGCGAGCGCGAGCTGACGATGGTCTTCGAATCCTTCGGCTTCAAGCACGGTATCCCGATCGATGCCGACTACGTCTTTGACGTACGCTTCCTGCCAAACCCGCACTGGGACCCGAAGCTGCGTCCGATGACCGGCCTCGACAAACCCGTCGCCGCCTTCCTCGACAGGCACACGGAAGTTCACAATTTTATCTACCAGACCCGCAGCTATCTTGAGCTATGGTTACCCATGCTGGAAACCAACAACCGCAGCTACCTTACCGTCGCTATCGGTTGTACCGGTGGAAAACACCGTTCGGTGTATATTGCAGAACAGCTGGCCGACTACTTCCGCTCGCGCGGTAAGAACGTCCAGTCTCGCCATCGTACGCTGGAAAAACGCAAACCATGACCGTAAAACAGACCGTTGTAATCACCAATAAGCTGGGTATGCATGCCCGGCCCGCCATGAAGCTTTTTGAGTTGATGCAGGGATTTGACGCTGAGGTTCTGCTGCGCAACGAAGAAGGTGCCGAGGCCGAGGCCAACAGCGTTATTGCCCTGCTGATGCTTGATTCTGCCAAAGGCAGGCAGATCGAAGTCGAAGCCTCCGGCCCGCAGGAGGCCGAGGCGCTGGCGGCGGTCATTGCGCTGTTTAACTCCGGATTTGACGAAGATTAAACCCGCGCCCTCTCCCCTTTACAGTAACGCCGTCCGGCGTTTCAGACTGATGACACAAACATAAAAAAGAGCACGGACGGTCTCCTCGCCCCCCGGAGGAGGGGGGAGGGGAATTTGCGGATTCATTCACTCGTTATTACCCTCATCCCGGCCCTCTCCCTGAAAGGGAGAAAACGGGCCCTGATGCACTTTTATGCAGGTTTTTCAGCAATCTCAAACGCCGTCCGGCGTTTTTTTATTCCCTCTCGCCATTTTGTTCATTTTGCGCGCATTTACGTTCAGTATTAACCTTAAGAAAACCTTAAAAATCCCCGTTTAGGGTTTATTTGTTACGGGGGGTCATACTACACTAACGGCAGTCAATTTTAGGAAATCTCTTATGATACGCTTATCTGAACAGACTCCCCTGGGCACCGGGCGTCATCGTAAATGCTATGCTCATCCGGATGATGCCCGACGCTGTATTAAGATCGTCTATAACAGCGGCAGCGGGGGTGACAAGGAGACCCGGCGCGAACTGAAGTATTACGCTCACCTGTCGCGCTATCTGAAAGACTGGAGCGGAATTCCGCGCTATTACGGCACCGTTGAAACCGACTGCGGCACCGGCTACGTCTATGACGCCATCGTCGATTATGACGGCCGCCCCTCCGTTACCCTGAGCGACTTTGCTTCAGGTTGCCGTACAAGCGAAGATATCGCCGTACTGCGCCGGCTGCTGAAGCAGCTCAGGCGCTACCTGCACGACAACCATATCGTCACCATGACGCTGAAGCCGCAGAACGTGCTCTGTCATCGCATCAGCGAAACGGAAACGCTCCCGGTGATCTGCGATAACATCGGCGAAGCCACGCTAATCCCGCTGGCGAGCTGGTCAAAATGGTTCTGCCACCGCAAGCAGGAAAGGCTATGGCAGCGCTTCATCGCCCAGCCGGCGCTGGCGGCCGCGCTGCAGGCCGACGCGCCGCAGAGTGCTAAAGCGACGCCAGCGGCGCTGGCTTCCGACAAGGCCTAAAGATGATGCTGAGAAAGAAAGGATTTTCCGCCCAGTTGCCGCATCTGGCGAAGGATCCACGCCTGACGGCTGCGCACGTAGCCCGAAGGCGCGGCGGCCTTAAAGCGCAGAGGGCTGGGTAAAACGGCCGCCAGCAGCGCGGCTTCCGGGGGAGTTAACTCGCGGGCGGACTTGTGAAAATAGCGCTGCGCCGCCGCCTCCACGCCAAACACGCCGTTGCCAAACTCGGCGATGTTCAGATAGACCGTTAAAATTCGTTTTTTACTCCAGACGGCCTCCACGCCCAGCGTCAGCCCGGCCTCCAGCCCTTTGCGCAGCCAGCTGCGTCCGCTCCATAAGAACAGGTTCTTGACGGTCTGCTGCGACAGCGTGGAGGCACCGCGGATACGGCCTTCGCTGCGTTCATTATGGACCAGCGCCTTTTCAATGGCGGCGACGTCAAATCCCCAGTGGTTGGGGAAATGCTGATCCTCGGCGGCGATGACCGCAAGCCCCATCCACGGCGAAATATCGTCTGCGCCCACCCAGTCGGAGTGCGCCACATAGCCAAAATTCCCCTTCAGCCAGGCTCCGATCTGCCTCTCGACCATCAGCGCGGAAAAAGGCACCGGCACCGCGCTAAACAGCGCAATTCCGCCGCCCCAGAAGAGGGTGAAGATCAGCACCACCCGCAGAATAATCTGCCGCAGGCAGGTCGCGACTCTTTTTCTCATTCCGCCAGAGCCAGCACGCGGGAAACCAGCTTTTCAATACCCGAGGCCGCCTCGGCGAGGTTTTCGGCGAGCATCCAGGCGGGCGTGGTGACAATTTTATTATCTTCATCGACGACAATATCCTCCACCGGGCAGGGGACGTGCTCCGCCCCCATCTCTTCCAGCACTTCCGCCGTATCGATATCGGTGCCGATGGTCAGGCGCAGCGGGAAGGGGAAAATTTTCGGCAGCATCGCCGGCGCAATGCAGATAAAACCCTGCGGTTTTCCGGCGCGATGCATCGCCGTCACCAGCGCGGCAAGCGCCTCATCAACCCGGCATTCACTGCCCTGGCTGGCAAAGTCACTGAGATTTTTCGCCGCCCCGAAGCCCCCCGGCACAATCAGCGCATCCAGCCGATCGGCCGACGCCTGCGAGAGCGGATGAATATTGCCGCGGGTGATGCGCGCCGCTTCCACCAGCACATTGCGCGTCTCCGCCATCTTCTCGCCGGTAAGATGGTTGATGACGTCCACCTGCGGCCTGTCGGGCGCAAAGCAGACCGCCTGCGCGCCTGCGCGGGCGATTGCCAGTAGCGTCACGACGGCTTCATAAATTTCCGCTCCGTCATACACGCCGCACCCGCTGAGCACTACGCCAACTCTCTTCATGATGATCGTCCTTTTCGTAATCCGTGCTAAAACCCCGGCCCAGCGCCCCAAAAGCCGGACCGCTAATTTTTATTAAAATGCTATGCCTCACACATTTAACTGATTCATGTAACAAAATATTTAGGATTTGCTATCTTAACTGCGGGCAGTATGAAAACAGCGCTGTACCATTTAAGTCATGATAATAATCTACGGCGCAGCCACGATTTCCCTGGTGTTGGCGCAGTATTCGCGCACCCCGGTCAAACCGGGGTCATTTTTTTTGCGCGTTCTCCACCCATGCCTTCAGGACCGCAACGTCGTGCCGCCACTCATGCTTCATCTCTTCAATCCATTCACTGACATTATCCTCCCAGGCGGGAAGATCCGGCGACTGAATCTGTTGCCCCAGCTGCTGCAGGTGACGTAGCCCGATGGAGCCGGCGGCACCTTTGATCTTGTGCCCCTCCTCCACCACGCCTTTCTTGTCGCGCGCCGTCAGGTTGGACTCCAGCACGCTTAAGTAGCCCGGCATCATTTTTTCAAACACCGCCAGCCCGTCGTTGATTAACCTGGGCCCCACCAGCTCCAGATATTGCTCCAGCATAGGGATATCCAGCAGCGCCTGCGATTTAGCGTTCTCTTCGGGCGTCACGACATTCACCTCTTCGTCCGGGGTATCCCAGAATTTTTTGATCATGGTGGTCAGCGCCGGCACCGACAGCGGCTTACTCAGCACGTCGTCCATCCCGGCCTCAAGGTACTCTTTTTTGTCCTTCAGCACGTTGGCGGTGAGCGCCACCAGCGGCGGCAGATCCTCCCGCGCATAGCGCCGGATAAGCTCCCTGGAGATATCCAGCCCGGTCATATCCGGCAGCTGAATATCCAGCAGCACCAGGTCATACTCGCCGGGGGAGAACATCTCCAGCGCGGCCTTCCCGGTCATCGCCACGTCAACGCTGTTACCCAGCTTCTCCAGTACCGAGCGCGCCACAATCACGTTCAGCTCAATATCTTCCACCAGCAGCACGTTCAGCGCCGGGAGCGGCAGATCGTTATCTTCCAGCGTATCCTCAACCTCTTCCGCCACCGCCGGAGCCTGCACGGTCAGCGTAAAGATGGACCCCCGGCCGGGATGGCTGGAAACGGTAATGTCGCCGCCCATATTTTTCGCCAGCCGGCGGGAGACGGCCAGCCCAATACCGGTGCCGGTGGCCGGTTTACCGCCGTGGCTCCCCTTGACCTGGTAGTACATGGCAAAGATCTTATCCTGCTCATCCTCAGGGATGCCGATGCCGGAATCTTCAACCTCAAAGTGCAGGATGCTGCCTGCATCATAGCGAACGCGAACCGTCACCTGCCCCTGCTGGGTAAATTTCACCGCGTTGCCAATCAGGTTCCACAGGATCTGCCGCAGACGTGTACCGTCGGTAATCACCTTATGGGGCAGCGGTAAAGTCGGTTCGAGCACAAAGCGCAGCCCGCTTTGCTGGGCCTGCAGGCCGGAGAGATTTTCCAGATCCGCCAGGAAGCTGGTGAAGTCTACCGGCTGGTTATCAAGCTGAACCTTGCGCCGCTCCATCTTATCCATGTCAATAATATCATTGAAGATATTACCCAGAGTGACGGCGGAGACATGGATCGTTTTCAGATATTTTTCCTGCTCCGCGGTAAGCTCCGTATCGAGCAGTATCCGGCTCAGGCCGACGATGCCGTTCAGCGGCGTACGCAGCTCATGGCTGATGGTGGAAATAAAGGTTGTCTTGTCGCGGCTGGCGCTCTCCAGGGCGTCCTGGTAGCGCTTACGCTCGGTGATATCGCGGCCAAAGCCCATCAGGCCGTGGCGTTTACCGACGCGATCGTAATAGGGAACTTTGCGAATTTCAAAACAGGCCTTGCGCCCGTCCGGGTAGTCCAGCCACTGCTCGTAGGTCAGGGAGACGTTGTGGCGAAAGACCTTTTCATCGGTCTCGATAACCTTTCTGGCCGCCTCCGGCGAGTACACCTCCTCCGGCTTCAGATCGATCAGCTGTTTTTCACTCTTCCCGGTGAGCAGCTCCATCGCCCGGTTACAGCCGGAGAACTCTTTATCCTCATTGCGGTAAAACACCAGATCCGGTGACGCATCGAGGAAAGAGCGCAGAAAGGAGGACTGCTGCTCAAGCCGAATTTGCGCCTCTTCGCGCTCTTTAATTTCCACCTTCAGTTGTTCAAAGGTTGAATGGCGCTCCGCCTCCGCCTTTTCGCGATCGGCGATCTCCTGATTGAGCTGGGTAATGTTGTCTCTTAGCTGGACGTTCAGCTTCAGGTCGCGCTCACGCATCTCTTCCAGCTTCTGCACCAGCCGCGAAAGGCGCTGCCGCGACTCCTCCAGCTGCTCGACCACCACCGAGAGAAAATAGACCGCCCATGGCGTGATCAGCAGCCCGAAAAAGATGGAGCGAATAACGTCAATGCTTTCCACTTCACCGTGCAGCACCATAGTCACGGCCATCTGCACCACAATCGCCAGAATAACTAATACCAGCGCCAGCAGCAGCGAAAAGCGCACCAGGCCCAGCTTCATCATCAGATCGACATAATACTGCGCCAGTATACGAATTTGCTTCATAGGGAATTCCTTCACGACAGTCTGGCACAATAATACCCAATTATGAGCAGGGCGTTGAAGATTGTGGCAAAAATAGGCCGGGAATAACGCTATGCGAGGCGGGAGAAGGCGTGGAGAGCGGGTCCGGCTGGCGGACCCGCAGGCGACGGAGGGCGTACCGGGATTAGCGCTTGCCCAGCGCTTCCCACAGCCCCATCAGGTAGGTGACGCCCAGCGCACGGTCGAACAGGCCATAGCCCGGACGGCCCGTTTCCCCCCAGATGAAGCGCCCGTGATCCGGACGGATGTAGCCGTCAAAACCGTTGTCATACAGCGACTGCATCACTTTATACATGTCCAGCGAGCCGTAGCGGGACGGGTGGGCGCACTCGTAGAAGTCTTTATCTTTAATCAGCTTAATGTTACGGACGTGCGCGAAGTGGATCCGTTTACGGCGGGTAAACTCGGCGAGGATCTCATAGACATTGTTGTCAGGATCTTCGGCGATGGAGCCGGTGCAGAGGGTGATACCGTTGGCCTCTGAATCAACGGCGTTACAGATCCAGTCGAGATCGTCGCGGTTTTTCACAATCCGCGGCAGGCCAAAAATAGAGTACGGCGGATCGTCAGGGTGAATGGCCATTTTCACGCCCACTTCCTCACAAACCGGAATCACCGCCTTCAGGAAATAGACCAGGTTTTCGCGCAGCTTCGCGTCGTCAACGTCATGATATTTCGTAAACAGCTCCTGAACCTTCGCCAGCCTTTCCGGCTCCCAGCCCGGCAGCGCAAAGCCGTTCGAATTATCCAGCACCTCTTTAACGACCTCTTCCAGACTCTTATCGATATCCTTTTTCTCAAAGGCCATCGTCAGGGAATTGTCCGGTAAAACGTAGTTCATATCCGTCTTCATCCAGTCGAAAACGGGCATAAAGTTGTAGCAGATCACCTTCACCCCGGCGCGAGCCAGATGGCGGATAGTTTGCTGATAGTTGGCGATATAGCGATCGCGGGAAGGCAGGCCGATCTTAATATCGTCATGGATGTTAACGCTTTCGATAACTTCCATTTTCAGCCCGGCGTCGTGGGCCTGTTTTACCAGCCGCTCAATTTTATCAACCGGCCATACTTCGCCAACCGCAACGTCGTACAGCGCGCCAACCACGCCTTCTACGCCCGGAACCTGGCGGATATGTTCCAGGGATACTTTATCTTCATCTGGCCCAAACCAGCGCATTGTCATCTGCATACAAAATCACCTGATCCAATAGTTATCGGTTAGTTTATTCATACTACCATACTAGTAACCACAAACCTATACCAGCTTCTATTGAAGATGCGTGTTTTTTCAACGCCAGGGGATCGGGTTCCTGCTGTGAAAAGGTCTTCCCAGCCATCTCAAAAGCGGGCTTTTTCGCTACGCTCAGAGCCTGGCCCACCAGACGTAAATGACGCAGGCTGTTTAAACACGGACAGCGCGCAAAAACCAGAGCCTACACCCAGTACGTGAGGATGATTCGCGAAGCTCACCCTCCGGGCCGCCCTGTAGCGCGTTCAAAACGCGATGCGTTTTGTGCGAGCACAGCCCAGGTTCATAATGGCTGACAAAATAGCCCTAATGGGCCAGGCTCATAGTCATGCATATCACAGATTCAGAACGTCCCCGGTCGGTAGCGCAATGTGCCCACCAGCCGGTCCCAGATTTCGATCATCTGGGTCTGACTGTAGGTTGTCGTGCGTGTTCGTTCACTGCTCAGACCTATCGAGAGCACCGGTTTTTCTGCTGAAGACACAGCTTCGTTGGCTTCAAGCTTAAAGTGATATACGGCTACCTTATCTTTTTCTCCGGGAGCTGGTGCATAGCTCTCCTTTACATCACCAAACAACCACTCCTGGACAGGGATCCCTCCAGGAGAAAATGCCTTCTTACGTATTGAGTACATGGTTTGCGATTGCTTCAAAACTTCATTTATCTGCGCGCTTCGGTTAAATAACGTATCATCGGGATCATTGATCTCATTGCTCATATATAGCCAGAAGATAAAGTCATCATTTTTGTAGCTGAAGGTAACCTGCTCTTTATGCTTATAGCCATCATCCCGAATAAAACCGTTTGGTATACACAACCCTTTGCCTGTCGGTATATCTTCATCCTGCCTGCCGCTCAGGCGGGAAATAAGTGATTTAAGCGCGGCAAGTTTTGCAGACTTATTATTAACATTCTCTTCAGTAAAGCCACCTGCTATATACTGTGCCTTTTTCTTTTTATGGCGTTCATCTGTAAAATCACGAATATCAGTTTTTATAACAAAAGATATTTCATTGCTATAAATATGAGCTTCAAGCTGACGATAGTTATCCGGAGTTCCGGGGATATTATGATCAAAAATTATTCCCCTGCCGTTTTGTAAATGTATTATTTCTTTAACATATGGCGCTGTTTCAGGTTTGTTACCTGGATTGTTAATAGAATCCACAAGTTCTTTTTCCCTGCGCTGCACACGCTGCTCGAACGCCGGGCGATACTGTGGTTTGCTCTCTATTTTAAATTCATCAATAAATACCATATCCCTGCGCTGATTATTAAATGACTCCGGTACATCTATCAGATATCGGCCTATGCACTGGGGCCTGGTCCGGAAAAACAGATTCTCTGTCACGGCTGTCTCCTTGAGTGATGATGTTACTGCTGCCTGAGGCTCCGGGCTGATACACAGCAGGCCCGCCGCAATAATAAAATGCGTCAGGCTAAATTGATTGGTTATCTTATTCACCATGATGCTGGCACCTCCTGCACCATTTTTACTATCGCCCTCAGCGTAAAGCGCACCGCCGGCCGATTATCAATATCCCTCAGGCTGTCCACATTATATGCCCCCTGGTGTTCCACGTTTACCGCCAGCGCGCTTTTTAGCGTCGCAGAACGGCGTATAGCCCGCAATGACTCTACCGGTACGGTTCCGTCTCCCGGCGAGCCGGAGGAGACCAGTTTAAACAGGGTTGAACGGTTAAAAGGAAGCGGTATTTCCCTGTGGTTATTCGGCAGTTTTTTATCGCTTTCATGCGTGTTTTTTGGCCAGGTAATAGAAGTTTTAATCCAGATCAAATTACCGTCTGTCTTAGACGAATTACCGTAAAACAAATAGCTATTTGGATGATAGGCATTTTCAATATCATCAATAAAAGGCTGAACGAATTTCCCCATTAAATCGAGATACGCATTCCAGTTTTTTTCAATAACTATTCTATCCTTATCAATTACATCCGCCTCATACAGACGCCACCACAGCGTTTTATTCAGGTAGATCTCGCCAAACGGGTCCCCTTCTTTTGGCAGCTTCAGATCGCTGCCATCCGCTTCGCCACCTTTAATCGTCAGCCAGGGCCTCCCGTCGTAATAGCTTGCCGATGGTAAAAGCTGCAGCGGCGCTGGCGCTCTGGCCAGTACCGGCATCAGCTCTTCCGCTGATTTACCCATCACCACGCCCGCAGGCCCCTCCTGCCCGGCACCCACCTTCATCCTTCGATAAGCCGCCGGCGAACCCAGATCGGGGATTACGCCATGCACTATGCCCAGAATTTTATCCTGATAGCCCAGCACCTGGGACGTATAGCGGGCCACCAGCCCCCCCATTGAATGCGTAACCAGGATAACTTTTTCCGTAGCCAGACCATGTCCGTGCTGGTGGCGGTAAAGATCAAGCACCTCATCAATGTATTCCCCCAGCCGCTGCGCCGAAATTTTGTTATCCTGCAGCCAGTTATAGCCAAATACGTGGAGCGGAAACAGAAACCCGCGGAAGTGCGCCAGCTCTTCTGCCGTCAGGGGAGATTCATTTTCCTCTTCCGTATGCAGCATGACCTCGACCAGCTGGCTTAACGCTCCGGCGGCGGGTTCAGCCGTTTTTCCTGCTTTTCCTGCCTGGTAAAGCGCGTCAAGCGATTTTTGCCAGTCATCAATTAGCGCCCCCTGAAAGACGCTGAGAAATTTGCCATAGCTAAAATAGAGCACTTCTCCCCAGCCGCGTTTGCTGCGGGGTGGAAAAAGACATCCATCATCGGACACAGGAGAAAAGATCTCTTTGCTAATTTTCCCCGCACTATCAACTACTGTTAAATCTGGATCGAGCAGTTGCCGACGCTGAATTCCGCTCTTTCCAGCCCAGTCGAATAAAACTGAAACTTCACTATCTCCTCTCCAGACTGATGTTTCTGATTTCTGCGTTGACATCAAATTGGAACCCATCACCCCGGGCAGAAATATTACCGGAATGACTTTTGCAGGGGGAGCGAGAAGCTTTGCAATAGCCCTTTCAGAAGCAGGCCGAGTCTGAATGCTGCGCCAGATGCATTTTCCTTGCTCATTCCACTCCGGTTTATGCCAGGTTATCGTTTGATTATTTTCTTCTGTCATAGCCAGGCTCCTTTAGGAGGATAAGAAGCACAGCGTAACGTGAATTTTCGAGGATTAACACGTCGAAACGTTTAAGATAAATCGTCCAGGATATCGTATTAATAAAACCCGCCATATTTCAGGCTGCATATGCGTTGGCTACGGGTTACTCGTCTCCTCCATAAGACTCACCCTGACGGGCCGCCGCCGCGCGGCATTCAAATCTGCTCCGGACAAATTTGTCACTCACCCCGGCACTTCGTTCGCTATGCTCACGGGAATGAATGAGGGACATCCCTCCCCTCCCCCTCTCCGGAAACTGCCTGCGGCCGGGCAAATTCGTTCTGATGAATTGCTTGCCGCCTTCATGCAACAATTGTTTACGCCGCGTCTGGTGGCATAACCCAGCCGCGCCCGATGGCCGATCCCTGTGGGCCGTGCTGGTTCAGGTAGCGATCCAGCTCCACCATGCCGGTCCAGCGATTCTCGCACCACAGCGGAGCCAGCAGCGTCGGGCGACGGGCGCTGGCGGAGATGCGGTGGTAGATCACCTCCGGCGGCGTGTGGCGGATCATCTCGCCCGCCGTCGCCGTATAATCGGCCAGTTCAATACCGTTCAGCCTTCCGGCCTGCCACGCCTTCGCCATAATACTGCCCTTTACGATATGCAGCGGATGCAGCTTAATGCCGTCGACGCCGGTCTCCACCACGCGCTCCAGGGTCTGCAGGCCCTCCGCTTGCCCCTCTCCCGGCAGCCCGACGATCAGGTGCGCGCACACCTTCAGCCCGCGCTCGCGCGCCAGCCGGGTAGTGCGCTGATAGCAGGCAAAATCGTGGCCGCGGTTAATGCGATGCAGCGTTTTATCGTGAGCCGACTGCAGGCCCAGCTCCAGCCACATCTCATAGCCCTGGTCTTTATATTCGCACAGCAGATCGAGAACCGCTTCCGGCACGCAGTCGGGGCGCGTGCCCACGCACAGCCCGACAATGCTGGCCTGGCTGACCGCCTGCTGATACATCGATCGCAGTACCTGCACTTCAGCAAAGGTGCTGGTATAGGCCTGAAAATAGGCCAGATAGCGCCTGGCGCGATTGACCAGATGCGCCTGGTGCACAAGCTGTTCGGCAATAGAGCGGTGCTGCTGCGCCTCGTCGGCAAAGGAGGCGACGTTACAGAAAGTACAGCCCCCGCGCCCGAGGGTGCCGTCGCGGTTGGGGCAGCTGAACCCACCGTGCAGCGTCAGCTTATGGACCTTTTGTCCATAGCGCCGGGAAAGATCCCCGCCAAACATATTGACTAATTTCTGTAACTGCATAATCTGATAGACCGCCCCTGAAAAAGAGGCCAAAGCCTGCCACCTTTTACCCACTCCGACGATGACCTGGATCAATCGTCCCGGCGGCCTTTTACCAAATGCATAAAAAGTCAAAACAAACGATATTTCATTCAAAAGATGACGATTTTTTTTATCCTCTGCTTCGCGTAATTTTTATCCTCTGACGGCTTCCGCAAAAAAACAGTATCTTAATTCACCATAAACCTATGAGTCAGCATAAAAAACCAACTATCCCACCAAAACCAGATGAGACAAGGCATACCACCCCGCCCAGCCAGTGAGACCCGGACTTCTCCCGCCTCCGCGCCGCAGGCATAAATCGCGCTATAAAAAGCAAATAAAAACAATAGATTCAAAAGATTAAGCGCGTTACAGCACATTTTCACATAAATCAGGTTGCCATTTGACCTCGATGGGGTTTCCCGATAAGTTGAACATCCGCTGGAAGCTTCTGGATGAGCCGGGCGCTCATCATATTTATGCAGTAATTGCGATTCCCTCTGACGGCAAGTCTTCAAACTTGTTTGACCTATGCGAAACGGACGATAAAGAGGGCGAATGCGAGGTAAGCGTATAACGCGCCGACCCCATCGCCAGGCTTTTGGTGTGCCCGTTTGCCGCGGTCCGGATGGGGATCCCGCAGAGCCTGGGGAGGTTCACTGATATGTTGTACGATAAATCCCTTGAGAGGGATAACTGTGGTTTCGGCCTGATCGCCCACATAGAAGGCGAACCTAGCCACAAGGTAGTGCGTACCGCCATACACGCACTGGCCCGAATGCAGCACCGCGGCGCGATCCTCGCTGACGGTAAAACCGGCGACGGCTGCGGCCTGCTGCTGCAAAAGCCCGACCGTTTTTTTCGCCTCGTTGCCGATGAGCATGGCTGGCGCTTAGCGAAAAACTACGCCGTCGGCACGATCTTCCTGAATAAAGATCCTGAGCGAGCCGCCGCCTCCCGGCGTGTGGTCGAAGAGGAGCTACAACAGGAAACGCTGTCTATCGTCGGCTGGCGCGACGTGCCGACCAACGAAGGGGTACTCGGCGAGATCGCCCTCTCCTCGCTGCCGCGCATCGAGCAAATTTTCGTTAACGCTCCGGCGGGCTGGCGTCCGCGCGATATGGAGCGTCGCCTGTTCATCGCCCGCCGCCGCATCGAAAAGCGCCTGCAGGACGACTCCGATTTCTACGTTTGTAGCCTGTCGAACCTGATAAACATCTATAAAGGCCTGTGTATGCCGGCGGATCTGCCGCGCTTCTACCTGGATCTTGCGGACCTGCGGCTGGAGTCGGCCATCTGCCTGTTTCACCAGCGCTTCTCCACCAACACCGTGCCGCGCTGGCCGCTGGCGCAGCCGTTCCGCTACCTGGCGCACAACGGCGAAATCAATACCATTACCGGCAACCGCCAGTGGGCGCGCGCCCGAACCTATAAATTCCAGACGCCGCTGATCCCGGATCTGCACGACGCCGCGCCGTTTGTCAATGAAACCGGCTCCGACTCCAGCTCGATGGATAATATGCTGGAGCTGCTGCTGGCGGGCGGAATGGACATCGTGCGCGCCATGCGCCTGCTGGTGCCGCCGGCGTGGCAGAATAACCCGGATATGGATCCGGAGCTGCGCGCCTTCTTCGACTTTAACTCGATGCATATGGAGCCGTGGGACGGCCCGGCGGGCATCGTCATGTCCGACGGACGTTTCGCCGCCTGTAACCTCGACCGCAACGGCCTGCGTCCGGCGCGCTACGTCATCACCAAAGACAAGCTGATCACCTGCGCCTCTGAAGTGGGGATCTGGGATTATCAGCCCGATGAAGTGGTGGAAAAGGGCCGGGTAGGTCCGGGCGAGCTGATGGTTATCGACACCCGCGAGGGGCGCATCCTGCATTCGGCGGAAACCGATAACGACCTGAAAAGCCGTCATCCCTATCAGGCGTGGATGGAGAAAAACGTCCGCCGCCTGGTGCCGTTTGAAGATCTGCCCGACGATCGGGTAGGCGTACGCGAGCTGGACGACGACACGCTCGCCAGCTACCAGAAGCAGTTTAACTACAGCGCCGAGGAGCTGGATTCCGTTATCCGCGTGCTGGGGGAAAATGGCCAGGAGGCGGTTGGCTCCATGGGCGACGACACCCCGTTCGCGGTGCTCTCCAGCCAGCCGCGCATTATTTACGACTACTTCCGCCAGCAGTTTGCCCAGGTGACCAACCCACCGATCGATCCGCTGCGCGAAGCCCACGTGATGTCGCTGGCTACCAGCATCGGCCGCGAAATGAACGTCTTCTGCGAAGCGGAAGGCCAGGCGCACCGGCTGAGTTTTAAATCGCCGATCCTGCTGTACTCCGACTTCAGACAGCTTACCACCATGAAAGAGGAGCACTATCGCGCCGATCGGCTGGATATGACCTTTGACGCCACGCAAGCCACCCTGGAAGAGACGGTGAAAACCCTGTGCGACACCGCCGAACAGATGGTGCGCAACGGCACGGTACTGCTGGTGCTCTCCGACCGCAATATCGGCAAAAACCGCCTGCCGGTTCCTGCCCCGATGGCGGTCGGCGCGGTACAGACACGCCTGGTGGAACAGAGCCTGCGCTGCGACGCCAACATTATTGTTGAAACCGGAAGCGCCCGGGACCCGCACCACTTTGCGGTACTCCTCGGCTTCGGCGCGACGGCAATCTATCCCTACCTGGCATACGAAACCCTGGGGCGTCTGATCGACAGCCGGGCCATCGCCAAAGACTACCGCACCGTGATGCTGAACTACCGGAACGGCATCAATAAAGGGTTGTATAAAATCATGTCCAAAATGGGCATTTCGACCATCGCCTCCTACCGCTGCTCGAAGCTGTTTGAAGCGGTCGGCCTGCATGACGAGGTGGTCAATGCCTGCTTCCAGGGCGTGGTCAGCCGCATCGGCGGCGCGGGCTTTGCCGACTTCCAGCAGGATCTGCAGAATCTCTCCAGGCGCGCCTGGCTGACGCGCAAACCCATCGCCCAGGGCGGGCTGCTGAAGTACGTCCACGGCGGCGAATATCACGCCTGGAACCCGGACGTGGTGCGCACCCTGCAGCAGGCGGTGCAGAGCGGCGAGTACAGCGACTACCAAAAATACGCGAAGCTGGTTAATGAACGCCCGGCGACCACGCTGCGCGATCTGTTGGCCATCAATCCCGGCGGCGAAGCGGTCAGCATTGACGACGTTGAACCGGCTAGCGAACTTTTCAAGCGCTTTGATACCGCCGCGATGTCTATCGGTGCCCTGAGCCCGGAAGCCCACGAAGCGCTGGCGGAAGCGATGAACAGCCTCGGCGGCAACTCCAACTCCGGAGAAGGCGGTGAAGATCCGGCGCGCTACGGCACCAATAAAGTGTCGCGCATTAAGCAGGTAGCCTCCGGCCGCTTCGGCGTCACCCCGGTGTATCTGGTTAACGCCGATGTGATTCAGATTAAGGTCGCCCAAGGGGCGAAGCCGGGGGAAGGCGGCCAGCTGCCGGGCGATAAAGTGACGCCCTACATCGCCAGGCTGCGCTATTCGGTGCCGGGCGTGACGCTCATCTCCCCGCCGCCGCACCATGATATTTACTCTATCGAGGATCTTGCGCAGCTGATTTTCGACCTCAAGCAGGTCAATCCGCAAGCGATGATCTCGGTGAAGCTGGTTTCCGAACCTGGCGTGGGCACTATCGCCACCGGGGTGGCGAAAGCCTATGCCGATCTGATCACCATTGCGGGCTACGACGGCGGCACCGGCGCCAGCCCCCTCTCCTCGGTGAAATATGCGGGCTGTCCGTGGGAGCTGGGGCTGGTGGAAACCCAGCAGGCGCTGGTGGCCAACGGGCTGCGCCATAAGATCCGCCTGCAGGTGGACGGCGGCCTGAAAACCGGCGTCGATATCATTAAAGCCGCCATTCTCGGTGCGGAAAGCTTCGGCTTCGGCACCGGCCCGATGGTGGCGCTGGGCTGTAAATATCTGCGCATCTGCCACCTGAACAACTGCGCCACCGGCGTAGCGACCCAGGATGACAAGCTGCGGAAAAACCATTACCACGGGCTGCCGTTCAAAGTGACCAACTACTTTGAGTTCATTGCCCGCGAAACCCGCGAGCTGATGGCGCAGCTCGGCGTAACGCGCCTGGTGGATCTGCCTGGCCGGACCGACCTGCTGAAGGAGCTGGAGGGCTTTACCGCTAAGCAGCAGAAGCTGGAGCTCTCCCGGCTGCTGGAAACCGCAGAGCCTGTCGCAGGCAAGGCGCTGTACTGCACTGAAAACAACCCGCCGTTTGATAACGGCGTACTGAACGCCCAGCTGCTGCAGCAGGCGAAGCCCTATGTTGACGAGCGACGGAGCAAAACCTTTTGGTTCGATATCCGCAATACCGACCGCTCCGTTGGCGCTTCGCTCTCCGGCTATATCGCCCGGACCCACGGCGATCAGGGGCTGGCGTCGGACCCGATCAGGGTGCACTTCAACGGCACCGCGGGCCAGAGCTTCGGCGTCTGGAACGCGGGCGGCGTGGAGCTGTTCCTGACCGGCGACGCCAACGACTACGTCGGCAAGGGCATGGCGGGCGGCCTGCTGGCGGTACGTCCGCCGGTCGGTTCCGCCTTCCGCAGCCATGAGGCGAGCATCATCGGCAACACCTGCCTGTATGGTGCCACCGGCGGTCGTCTGTACGCCGCGGGCCGGGCGGGTGAACGTTTTGCGGTGCGTAACTCCGGCGCGATTACCGTGGTGGAAGGCATTGGCGACAACGGCTGTGAGTACATGACCGGCGGCATCGTCTGTATTCTCGGTAAAACCGGGGTCAACTTCGGCGCGGGCATGACCGGCGGCTTCGCCTACGTCCTTGACGAAGACGGCGAGTTCCGTAAGCGCGTCAATCCGGAGCTGGTGGAGGTGCTGAGCGTTGAGGATCTGGCGATCCACGAGGAGCATCTGCGCGGACTTATTACCGAGCACGTACAGCATACCGGCTCCCAGCGCGGCGAAGAGATTCTGGCTAACTGGTCAGCCTTTGCCGCTAAATTTGCGCTGGTGAAGCCAAAGTCCAGCGATGTGAAAGCACTGTTAGGCCATCGCAGCCGTAGCTCGGCAGAGCTGCGCGTGCAGGCGCAGTAAGGGGTAGCAGCAATGAGTCAGAACGTATACCAGTTTATCGACCTGCAGCGCGTGGACCCGCCAAAGAAGCCGCTGAAAATTCGTAAAATTGAGTTTGTGGAAATCTACGAACCGTTTTCCGAAGGCCAGGCCAGGGCGCAGGCGGATCGCTGCCTCTCCTGCGGCAACCCATACTGCGAATGGAAGTGCCCGGTGCATAACTACATTCCAGACTGGCTGAAGCTGGCCAACGAGGGGCGTATTTTTGAGGCCGCCGAGCTGTCACACCAGACCAACACCCTGCCGGAGGTGTGCGGCCGCGTCTGTCCGCAGGATCGCCTGTGCGAAGGCTCCTGCACGCTGAACGACGAGTTCGGCGCGGTGACCATCGGCAACATTGAGCGCTATATCAACGATACAGCCTTTGAGATGGGCTGGCGTCCGGATATGACCGGCGTGCGTCAGACCGACAGGCGGGTGGCGATCGTCGGTGCCGGCCCGGCGGGGCTGGCCTGCGCCGATGTGCTGACCCGCAACGGCGTAAAGGCGGTGGTGTTTGACCGCCACCCGGAGATCGGCGGCCTGCTGACCTTCGGCATTCCGGCCTTCAAGCTGGAAAAAGAGGTGATGACCCGCCGCCGCGAAATTTTCACCGGCATGGGCATTGAGTTCAACCTGAACGTCGAAGTTGGCCGTGACGTACAGCTCAACGCCCTGCTGGAAGAGTATGACGCGGTCTTCCTCGGCGTCGGAACCTGGCAGCCGATGCGCGGCGGGCTGGAGAACGAAGAGGCCGACGGCGTCTTCGACGCCCTGCCGTTTCTGATCGCCAACACCAGGCAGCTCATGGGCTTTGGCGAAACCGCTGACGAGCCGTATGTCAGCATGGAAGGCAAGCGCGTGGTGGTGCTGGGCGGTGGCGATACCGCCATGGACTGTGTGCGCACCTCGGTTCGTCAGGGGGCGACGCACGTCATCTGCGCCTACCGCCGCGACGAGGCGAACATGCCCGGCTCGAGGCGTGAAGTAAAAAATGCGCGTGAAGAGGGGGTTGAGTTCCAGTTCAACGTCCAGCCGCTCGGTATTGAGGTAAACGCCAACGGCAAGGTCTGCGGGATTAAAATGGCGCGCACTAAAATGGGCGCGCCGGATGCGCAGGGCCGTCGTCGCGCGGAGATCGTCGCGGGTTCGGAACATGTGGTGCCGGCCGATGCGGTGGTGATGGCCTTTGGTTTTCGCCCGCAAAAGATGGAGTGGCTGAAGGAGCACAGCGTTGAGCTGGACACCCAGGGCCGGATTATCGCCCCGGAAGGCAGCGACAACCCGTTCCAGACCAGCAACCCGCGGATCTTCGCCGGCGGCGACATTGTGCGCGGTTCCGATCTGGTGGTTACGGCCATCGCCGAAGGCCGTAAAGCCGCCGACGGGATCATGAACTACCTGGACGTATAAAGGCGCACCGGCTCCCCGCCCTGAGCATCACCTTCAGGAAGGGGAGCCGCTATTTCCCTTACGCCAGCAAAGGCCGGGCGTCCTGGACCGGGGTTAACCTCTTCCCGATGGGCAAGAGATTGCCCGGCAATAACCATCTGACGGAACCGCAGCTTTTAGCGGGGAAAATAAACGTAATCGTTTGCTTTTTTCCGGGAAGCGTATATCATGCGGCGGATTTTTTGGCCAAAATTCAAGGAGGCGTTGTGTCGCAGGATAACAATTATAGCCAGGGCCCCGTCCCTCAGGCGGCGCGGAAAGGTGTAGTTCCCCTGATGTTTGTGATGTTGGGCTTAACCTTTTTCTCCGCCAGTATGTGGACCGGGGGCACGCTCGGCACCGGTCTTTCCTATAACGATTTTTTCCTGGCCGTACTCTTCGGTAATCTTCTTCTCGGTATTTACACCGCTTTTCTCGGCTATATTGGCGCAAAAACAGGGCTGTCAACCCACCTTCTCGCGCGGTATTCATTTGGCGTCAAAGGTTCATGGCTTCCCTCAATGCTGTTAGGCGGAACCCAGGTGGGCTGGTTTGGGGTAGGCGTGGCCATGTTCGCGATCCCGGTCAGCAAAGCGACGGGCATAGACGTCAATATCCTGATTGCGGTCTCCGGCCTGCTGATGACCATGACTATCTTCTTCGGCATCTCGGCCCTGACGATTTTATCGATCGTCGCCGTTCCCGCTATCCTCATTCTGGGCAGCTACTCCGTCTGGCTGGCCGTGGACGGCGTGGGCGGCCTGGCGCATTTAAAAACCATTATGCCGCAGACGCCGCTCAATTTTTCAGGTGCGCTGGCGCTGGTCGTGGGTTCATTTATCAGCGCCGGGACGCTGACCGCCGACTTTGTTCGCTTTGGCCGCAATGCCAAAGGCGCGGTGCTGGTCGCTATGGTGGCGTTTTTTCTGGGTAACTCGCTGATGTTTATCTTCGGAGCGGCAGGCGCTGCCGCCGTAGGACAGGCGGATATCTCTGACGTGATGATCGCCCAGGGGCTGCTGCTGCCCGCCATTGTGGTACTCGGCTTAAATATCTGGACGACCAATGACAACGCGCTGTATGCCTCGGGCCTCGGCTTCGCTAATATTACCGGACTCTCCAGCCGCACGCTGTCGGTGGTTAACGGCATTATCGGCACGCTGTGCGCCCTGTGGCTTTATAATAACTTTGTCGGCTGGCTGACGTTCCTGTCGGCTGCGATTCCTCCCATTGGCGGGGTGATTATCGCCGACTATCTGCTAAACCACCGCCGCTATCGCAACTTCCACCGCGCCCAATTTGTGCCCGTCAACTGGACAGCCATTCTGTCAGTCGCGCTGGGCGTGGCGGCCGGACACTATATTCCCGGTATTGTACCGGTCAACGCGGTGCTCGGCGGTGTATTCAGCTATATCCTGTTAACTCCGTTCGCCAGACGAACCCTTGCTAACTCCCCGGAGATCGGCCATGCAGAATAATACGCTTACCCTCCGTCAGGCTCGTCTCCAGGAGCAGGAAGGCTTATGGCAGATCGTCATTGAAAACGGACGCTTCAGCCGTATTGAACCTCAGGAAGCGGCCTCCACGCCGCAGGGCCAGGTGCTTGATGCCGAAGGCGGGCTGGCCATTCCCCCTTTTATTGAACCGCATATTCATCTGGATACCACGCAAACGGCAGGTGAGCCCGCCTGGAACCAGTCCGGTACGTTATTCGAGGGGATAGAGCGCTGGGCCGAACGGAAGGCGATGCTGACCCACGAAGACGTGAAGTCCCGCGCCATGCAGACCCTGAAGTGGCAGATGGCCAACGGCATCCAGTATGTACGAACTCACGTTGACGTATCCGATCCCACGCTGACGGCGCTGAAAGCCATGCTGGAGGTAAAGCAGGAGGTCGCACCGTGGGTGGATCTGCAAATTGTGGCCTTCCCCCAGGAGGGTATTCTTTCTTACCCCAACGGCGAGGCGCTGTTAGAGGAAGCCGTACGTCTGGGAGCCGACGTGATTGGCGCGATCCCCCATTTCGAATTTACCCGTGAATATGGCGTGGAGTCTCTGCATAAAACGTTCTCTCTGGCGCAGAAGTACGACAGGCTTATCGACGTACACTGTGACGAAATTGATGATGAACAGTCGCGCTTTGTGGAGACCGTCGCGGCGCTGGCGCATCGGGACGGAATGGGCGCGCGCGTGACCGCCAGCCACACCACGGCGATGCATTCATATAATGGCGCGTATGCATCCCGTCTTTTCCGGTTGTTGAAAATGTCGGGCATTAACTTCGTCGCCAATCCGCTGGTGAATATTCATCTGCAAGGACGTTTTGACACCTACCCCAAACGCCGCGGCGTCACGCGGGTAAAAGAGATGCTGGAGGCGGAGATCAACGTCTGCTTTGGCCATGATGACGTTTTCGATCCGTGGTATCCGTTAGGAACCGCCAATATGCTGCAGGTGCTGCATATGGGATTACACGTGTGCCAGCTGATGGGGTACGGACAGATTAACGATGGGCTGAATCTGATTACCACCCACAGCGCGAAGACGCTCCAGCTGGAGGATTATGGCCTGAGGGTTGGCAATTCGGCTAACCTGGTGATTTTACCGGCTGAAAATGGCTTTGATGCGGTTCGCCGTCAGACGCCCGCGCGTTATTCTGTGCGTCACGGGCGGGTCATTGCCGAGACGCTCCCCAGCCGGACAACGCTGCACCTGGCGCAGCCGGAAGCCGTGACGTTTAAGCGCTAGCCTGGCGCGTCGACAGCGCCGTAGACGCCCGGTCTACGGCGATTTGCCGACTGCGGGCTGCCAGGGAAACGGGATAAGGCGCGCGGCAACGGCTACGGGCGGTCCAAAAACAAACAGGCCCCGGCGGGCCTGTCACTGCTTACTTCACAACACGTAGCGCTGGTCGTCCACCGCGCGGCGGCGGCGGATCGTCATCCGGATTGTCATCCTCTTCGCGATCGGGCCTGTCGCCATCAATAACGGACATGACGCTGCCGATCTCGCTCCCGGCGTCCGGCGCATCGTCATTCAGGCTGGCAACCTCTTCATCATAGGCCGCTTCAGGCTCGAACATCGTACCGGCACCGTTTTCCCGCGCGTAAATCGCCAGAACGGCCGCCAGCGGCACGGAGACCTGACGCGGCACGCCGCCAAAGCGCGCGTTAAAGCGTACTTCATCATTGGCCAGTTCAAGATTACCTACCGCGCGCGGCGCGATATTAAGAACGATCTGCCCGTCGCGCGCATATTCCATCGGGACCTGCACGCCCGGCAGCATTACATCTACCACCAGATGCGGCGTCAGCTGGTTGTCCAGCAACCACTCATAGAATGCGCGCAGCAGGTAGGGACGACGCGGGGAGAGCTGTGACAAATCCATACTGGTTAACCCCGGCCGAGGCGCATTTCACGTTCAGCTTCCGTTAAGGAAGCCAGGAAAGAGTCGCGTTCAAAGACGCGGGTCATGTAGCCTTTCAGCTCTTTTGCGCCCGCGCCGCTGAACTCGATGCCCAGCTGCGGAAGACGCCACAGCAGCGGTGCCAGATAGCAGTCGACCAGGCTGAACTCATCGCTGAGGAAGTAGGGCTTCTGACCAAAGACCGGCGCGATGGCCTGCAGCTCTTCGCGCAGCTGCTTGCGCGCCGCATCGGCTTCAGCGGCGGAACCACTGACGATAACGTTCATCAGCGTATACCAGTCTTTTTCGATACGATGCATGTACAGACGGCTTTCACCGCGCGCCACCGGATAGACCGGCATCAGCGGCGGGTGAGGGAAACGCTCGTCAAGGTATTCCATAATGATGCGCGATTCCCACAGGGTCAGTTCACGATCCACCAGCGTCGGAACGCTCTGATTCGGATTGAGGTCAATCAGATCCTGAGGTGGGTTGTCCTTCTCCACGTGTTCGATCTCAAAACTGACGCCCTTTTCAGCCAGCACGATGCGGACCTGATGGCTATAGATGTCAGTAGGACCAGAAAACAGCGTCATTACCGAACGTTTGTTGGCAGCGACAGCCATGAAAACCTCCAGGTATAGTCAGAATTTTTACTGCTACCGGCCACCAGGTAGCCGGTCAGAAGCGTAGCGCCCGCTTCGGGAAGCCATTCTCGTTCACTAAGCAAACAAAAAATGAACAATACCCGGTATTTGGGCAGAAAATTGGATGATAGTTTACCAGATTTTGACACCTTTGTGGTGAGTCGATTCTGGAAAAGGAAAAAAGAGGCGTAATTCAGAGCATTAAGAGAGGTTAACGGCCCCTTCAGGCGTAAAAAAACCCGCCGAAGCGGGTTTTCGCCAAAGGTAATCTGCGAAAGCAGAAAACCATTAACGTTTGGAGAACTGCGGACGGCGACGTGCTTTACGCAGACCGACTTTCTTACGTTCAACCTGACGTGCGTCACGAGTAACGAAGCCAGCTTTACGCAGCTCAGCACGCAGAGACTCGTCGTACTCCATCAGAGCGCGGGTGATGCCGTGACGGATCGCACCTGCCTGACCGGAGATACCACCACCTTTAACGGTGATGTACAGATCCAGTTTTTCAACCATGTCGACCAGCTCCAGCGGCTGACGAACTACCATGCGGGCAGTTTCGCGACCGAAGTACTGTTCCAGAGAACGCTGGTTAATAACGATTTTGCCGTTGCCCGGTTTGATGAATACGCGAGCTGCGGAACTTTTGCGGCGACCAGTGCCGTAGTATTGATTTTCAGCCATTGCCTGTAATCCCGATTAGATGTCAAGAACTTGCGGTTGCTGTGCCGCATGGTTGTGCTCGTTGCCTGCGTAAACTTTCAGCTTACGGAACATAGCACGACCCAGCGGGCCTTTTGGCAGCATGCCTTTAACCGCGATTTCAATCACACGCTCAGGACGGCGGGCAATCATCTCTTCAAAGGTCGCTTCTTTAATACCACCAATGTGACCAGTGTGGTGATAGTACACTTTGTCAGTACGCTTATTACCAGTAACGGCAACTTTATCCGCGTTCAGAACGATGATGTAATCACCGGTGTCAACGTGCGGAGTGTATTCCGCTTTATGCTTACCGCGCAGGCGACGAGCCAGTTCGGAAGCCAGACGGCCCAGAGTTTTACCGGTCGCGTCAACAACATACCAGTCGCGTTTTACGGTTTCTGGTTTAGCTGTAAAAGTTTTCATTAAAAGCTTACCCAAATAAATATGTTACACGTAGGTGTTCACCCAAACGTTTTCAATTGTTGAGGCTCACACGACATAGTCCGGCAAACCTACCCCCTCGGATACGTTTCACCGACACACAAAGTTTCGGGAAAAAAACTTCGTTGTAACGTGGGGTCGCAGGATTATAGAGAAGTCGGGGTCAAAGATCGACCCCTTTTTACGTTTTACGCTGCGGTTAGCGGGGGGCGTCAGGGCAGATGCTCAAGCTGCAGATAGGCCTCGCTCTGCATCTCCTGCAGGCGCGACAGGCAGCGCTGAATCTCAAATGTCAGGCGCTCCCCCTGATAAATCTCCGCTAACGGAACGGCGGCGCTGACCACCAGCTTCACGCGGCGCTCATAAAACTCATCCACCAGCGCGATAAAGCGCCGCGCCTCGCTCTCCATCAGCGAGGTCATCACCGGCACCTCAAACAGCAGCACGGTATGAAACAGGCGCGACAGCGCAATATAATCGTGCTGGCTGCGGGCGTCGACGCACAGCGTGGTGAAAGAGACGGCGAGCGTCTGGTTCTCCACGCCCAGCGTCGGAAGCGGACGATGATTCACCTCCAGAGTGGGTGCCCGGCTGCGTTGTGTCCCGGCCAGCGCCAGCCAGAACGTGTCCATTTGCTGCCGCGTCGCCTCGTTAAGCGGCGACAGCCACAGATGTGCCTGGGTAAGCGTCCGCAGCCGGTAGTCCATTCCGGCGTCAACGTTCATAATCTTGCAGTGCCGTTTAATTGCCTCAATTGCCGGAAGGAAGCGCGCGCGCTGCAGGCCGTTGCGATAAAGCTCGTCCGGCGGGATATTGGAGGTGGCCACCAGGGCGATCCCGCGGGCAAACAGCGCCTTCATCAGCCCGCCGAGCAGCATGGCGTCGGTGATATCGGAAACAAAAAACTCGTCAAAGCACAAAACGTCGGTTTCAGCCTTAAAGCGGTCGGCCAGGGCCTCCAGCGGATCGCTGTGCCCCTGCAGCTCGGCCAGCGCCTCATGCACGCGCAGCATAAAGCGGTGAAAGTGCAGGCGCTGTTTACGCTCCCCCGGCAGGCTATGGTAGAAAAGATCCATCAGCCAGGTTTTGCCCCGCCCCGGCCCGCCCCACATATATAGCCCCTGAACCGCCGCCTCCGGCTCGCGCTTTGCAAACAGTTTGCCAACCCGGCCCAGCAGCCCGCCGGACTCAGGCGCGTGAGAAGGCTTGTCGATCAGCGCCCGGTAAATCGCTTCCAGACGTTCTACCGCTTCCCGCTGTACCGCATCGGGCTGATGCGTGCCCTCGTCGAGGGCCTGGAGGTAACGCGATGTAGGGGAAAGGTTTTGCATGATGTTCTTGTTATTCCATGAGAATCGGTGCGCCGTGCTTCACGGCTGGCGATAAAAAGGCCGTTCTACACTACGCGAATCGCCGCCGGGATGCCACTTCCCCGGTGGGCGTGCTGGCGTCGTAAAGCTCTCGCTCCGGGCGCACGGCGGCCTTGCGCAGAGAGCGGCGAAAACGCCGTTCAAAACGCGCGGCGTTTTGTCCTGCAACTCGAATTATTTAGGGTATAGTGGCATAATCAGGCACAGGCATGGAGCCTGAAAAGCCACCCCCCTACGGAAACAAAAAACAACGGGAGATGTTCATGACCTGGGAATATGCGCTCATTGGGCTAATCGTCGGCATCATCATTGGTGCTGTAGCCATGCGTTTTGGTAATCGGAAATTGCGCCAGCAGCAGGCGCTGCAGTATGAGCTGGAAAAGAATAAGAAAGAGCTGGAAGATTATCGCAACGAGCTGGTCAGCCATTTTGCCCACAGCGCGCAGCTGCTGGATAATATGGCCGACGACTATCGCCAGCTGTACCAGCATATGGCGAAAAGCTCCAGCAGCCTGCTGCCGGAAATGACGGCGGAGACCAACCCGTTCCGTAACCGTCTGGCGGAGTCAGAAGCCAGCAACGATCAGGCACCGGTGCAGATGCCGCGAGACTATTCCGAAGGGGCGTCCGGCCTGCTACGCAGCGGCGTAAAGCGCGATTAGCCCCGCCAACGGCAAGAAATTTTACGGACGCCGCGACGGCGTCCGCCTCTTCTCTTCCTTCCCAGCTATTATTTAATCATCCCCCAACCCGTTGGCGAGCGAAAATTCAATAACATCAGCCGGTTTTGAATCCACCTCCCTTTCACTCAAGGTATGAGAGCAGGCCCCATGAAAAAATACACCCCGCTGTTAAGTGCATTAGCGTTAAGCCTCGGGTTAACGCTCTCAACGCCGTTTCAGGCCGCGGCGGCAATACCCACCCAGATCCCCGGCCAGGCAGCGCTCCCCAGCCTCGCTCCAATGCTGGAAAAGGTCCTCCCTGCGGTGGTGAGCGTAAAGGTGGAAGGCACGGCGACCCAGAGCCAGCAAGTGCCGGAAGAATTTAAGAAATTCTTTGGCGACGAGCTGCCGGACAGGCCGCCTCAGCCGTTCGAAGGGCTGGGTTCCGGCGTGATTATCGACGCCGCCAAAGGCTATGTGCTGACCAACAACCACGTCATCAGCGAGGCGCAGAAAATCGGCGTTCAGCTCAATGACGGCCGCGAGTTTGATGCCAGGATCATCGGCAGCGATGACCAGAGCGATATTGCACTGCTGCAAATTCAGCACCCCGACAGGCTGACGCAGATCGCCATCGCCGACTCCGACAAGCTGCGCGTCGGCGATTTCGCCGTCGCCGTCGGCAATCCGTTCGGCCTTGGGCAGACCGCCACCTCCGGCATCGTTTCCGCCCTGGGCCGCAGCGGGCTGAACCTTGAAGGCCTGGAGAACTTTATCCAGACCGACGCCTCCATTAACCGCGGCAACTCCGGCGGCGCGCTGCTTAACCTTAATGGCGAGCTTATCGGTATCAATACCGCCATCCTCGCGCCCGGCGGCGGCAGTATCGGAATTGGCTTTGCGATCCCCAGCAATATGGCCCGCATTCTGGCGCAACAGCTGATGCAGTTTGGCGAGATCAAACGCGGCCTGCTGGGCATCAAAGGAATGGAAATGTCCGCCGACATCGCCAAAGCGTTCGGGCTGGAGATCCAGCGCGGCGCGTTCGTCAGCGAGGTGCTGCCCAACTCCGGTTCCGCAAAGGCGGGCGTTAAATCCGGAGATATTATTATCAGCCTCAACGGAAAACCGCTTAGCAGCTTCGCCGAACTGCGCTCGCGCATCGCCACCACCGAACCGGGTGCCAAAGTGAAGCTCGGGCTGCTGCGCAGCGGCAAGCCGCTGGAGGTTGAAGTCACCCTGGACGCCAGCACCTCGTCCTCCGCCAGCGCGGAGCTTATTATCCCGGCGCTGCAGGGGGCCACCTTCAGCGACGGACAGCTGAAGGATGGGTCCAAAGGCGTTCATATTGACGGCGTTGAAAAAGGCAGCCCTGCGGCGCTGGCCGGACTGCATAAGGACGATGTGATCGTCGGTATTAACCGCGATCGCGTCGGCTCCATCGCCGAAATGCGCAAGGTGCTGGAGACAAAGCCCTCGATCGTCGCCCTACAGGTGGCGCGCGGCAATGAGAAAATCTATCTGCTGCTGCGCCAGGACGTGCCCCTTAACCCTTAACCGGCGGTTCGTAAGGTTGACAGGGCAGCAGATACGAGGCTAAACGCCCCGCCCACTCACAACGCCCGGTGAGCGGGCAGCCTGAAATCCTGGACCGGGCGTCAGCCTCGCGTGTGATGTCCGGTTAACTCATGATATGCTGCTGTGGTTTCCTCTTTTAATGACGTCTCCATCATGTTTGTGAAACTTTTACGTTCGGTTGCGATTGGTTTGATTGTCGGTGCCATTCTGCTGGCCGCCATACCCTCGCTGCGCAAAATAAACACCCTTTCCGTACCGCAGTACGATAGCACCGATGAGACGCCGGCCAGCTATAACTTCGCGGTTCGCCGCGCCGCGCCGGCCGTCGTCAACGTCTATAACCGCAGTTTAAACAGCACCGCGCGCAACCAGTTGGAGATCCGCACGCTGGGCTCCGGCGTCATTATGGATCAGCGCGGCTATATCATTACCAACAAGCACGTGATCAACGACGCCGACCAGATTATCGTCGCGCTACAGGACGGCCGCGTATTTGAGGCGCTGCTGGTGGGTTCTGATACGCTTACCGATCTTGCGGTATTAAAGATCAACGCCACCGGCGGGCTGCCAACCATTCCAATCAACATTAAGCGCACCCCGCACATTGGCGACGTGGTGCTGGCTATCGGCAACCCGTACAACCTTGGGCAGACCATCACCCAGGGGATCATCAGCGCCACCGGCCGCATCGGCCTGAACCCAACCGGCCGACAAAACTTTCTGCAGACGGACGCCTCCATCAACCACGGCAACTCCGGCGGCGCGCTGGTAAACTCGCTGGGCGAGCTGATCGGCATCAATACCCTCTCCTTTGATAAAAGTAACGACGGCGAGACGCCGGAAGGGATCGGCTTTGCCATTCCCTTCCAGCTGGCGACCAAGATTATGGATAAACTGATCCGCGATGGCCGCGTGATCCGCGGCTATATCGGCATCGGCGGCCGGGAGATCGCCCCGCTGCACGCCCAGAGCGGCGGCATCGATCAGATTCAGGGCATTGTGGTCAACGAAGTGACGCCGGACGGCCCGGCGGCGCGAGCGGGCATTCAGGTTAACGATCTGATTGTTTCCGTAAATAACAAACCCGCCGTCTCCGCGCTGGAGACGATGGACCAGGTGGCGGAAATCCGCCCGGGATCGGTGATTCCGGTCGTGGTCATGCGCGATGACAAACGGCTGACGCTGCACGTCACCATTCTGGAATATCCGGCCACCCGCTAGCGCTTCGCGGGATACCCCCCGTCCGTCAGCGGGCGGCACAAAAAAACCGGAGCCAGTACACAGGCTCCGGTTTTTTACTGGCGCAGGCTCGCTTACTGATTAACGAACGTTTCGCCCAGAGTGATATCTTTTTTCAGCGTATCGAGCATCCCTTCCAGCGCATTTTGTTCGAATGCGCTCAGCTTACCGATGGGACGACGCGCTTCAACGCCGTTTTTGCCCAGCAGCAGCGGCTGAGAGAAGAAGCGCGCGTGCTCACCGTCACCTTCAACGTAGGCGCATTCGACAACCTCTTTTTCGCCCTGCAGCGCGCGAACCAGCGAGAGGCCAAAGCGGGCCGCCGCCTGCCCCATTGAGAGGGTTGCGGACCCGCCGCCGGCCTTCGCTTCAACCACTTCCGTGCCCGCATTCTGAATACGTTTTGTCAGATCCGCCACTTCCTGCTCGCTGAAGCTGACGCCGGGGATCTGTGACAGCAGCGGCAGGATGGTCACGCCGGAATGGCCGCCGATAACCGGCACCTCGATCTCATTCGGCTGCTTGCCCTTCAGTTCCGCCACAAAGGTGTTGGAGCGGATGATGTCCAGCGTGGTCACGCCAAACAGCTTATTCTTATCGTAAACGCCCGCCTTTTTCAGCACCTCCGCAGCAATCGCTACGGTCGTGTTCACCGGATTGGTGATAATGCCAACGCAGGCTTTCGGGCAGGTTGCGGCAACCTGCTGCACCAGATTCTTCACGATACCGGCGTTGACGTTAAACAGATCGGAACGATCCATACCCGGCTTACGCGCCACGCCAGCGGAGATCAATACCACGTCAGCCCCTTCAAGGGCCGGGGTCGCGTCTTCTCCGGAAAAACCTTTAATTTTTACAGCCGTTGGGATATGGCTCAGATCGACGGCCACGCCGGGAGTCACTGGAGCGATGTCATACAGGGAGAGTTCTGAACCTGAAGGCAGTTGGGTCTTTAACAGTAGTGCCAGCGCCTGACCGATACCGCCGGCAGCGCCGAGGACTGCGACTTTCATTCTAAACTCCTTATTATATTGATAAGCTAAGTGTTTGTTGCTCCGCGGCCGCGACCTTAATCTACAAATTCAATGAAAACAATCTTCGCGCGTCAGGAATGTGGGGTCGCGCGATTTTAGCTTTTATGCATTTAATTTTCGTAATCCAAAGCCGCCTGCACAGCCGGGCAACGCTCAACAGGTTAAGACAATATACCCTGACACCCATCAAAAACAACAGCAATTTTATAACAATTAATTTACTTTTTGTTCCATTTATACCCCGTGACGCAGGCATGTTTCTTTATAAGAATATTTGATAAAATTTCGCCCTTTCATAACATTATTTCAGCCTCCGCCCTGGCGGACAATTTGCATAAAAATTCATCTGTATGCATAATAATGTTGTTTCCATCCACTTATTACGGGTGACTTATGCGAAGTTCGGCCAAGCAAGAAGAATTAGTTAAGGCGTTTAAAGCGCTGCTTAAAGAAGAAAAATTTAGCTCCCAGGGCGAGATCGTGCTCGCATTGCAGGAGCAGGGCTTTGACAACATCAACCAGTCCAAAGTCTCACGCATGTTGACCAAATTTGGCGCGGTGCGCACCCGCAACGCAAAAATGGAGATGGTCTACTGCCTCCCGGCAGAGCTAGGCGTGCCGACCACCTCCAGCCCGCTAAAAAACCTGGTGCTGGATATCGACTTTAACGACGCGGTGGTCGTCATCCATACCAGCCCCGGGGCCGCCCAGCTGATTGCCCGCCTGCTGGACTCGCTGGGTAAAGCGGAAGGCATTCTCGGCACCATCGCCGGTGACGACACTATCTTTACCACCCCCGCCCGGGGCTTTAGCGTCCAGGATCTTTATGAAGCCATTCTGGAGCTATTCGAACAGGAACTGTAAGCCCCTCCGCCGCGCCTGCGGCGGAAATTTATCGCTCCCGGCACTCTCCTGACTCCACTACCAGGCACTTTTCATTTAACATTTTGTGCGTTAAAACCACTCACATCATTAACATTTACACCAATAAAACAAATAAACGCACAAAACGACAACTTTTATAACCCGCTGAATTTTAATGTAAATATAACTTACCGTCTAAAGTATCTGCGTTTTTAATTTCCTGAGGTTATAAAAAAACGCGCATCTCATCACTTAACAACATATGAAACAATTAGCAGGGTATTAATTTATCACGTTATTAGCGTATACTTCTTTCTGTGATGGGGGTCACGAAATGCAGACCCCTGATAAAAGCATTCGACGAGGTAAAAAACATGAAAATTAAAACATCTGTTGCAGCGTTAAGCGTACTTTCCGTTCTCTCTTTTGGCGCTTTCGCCGCGGAAGCCATTAACGCAGAACAAGCGCAAAACCGTCAGTCCATCGGTGCCGTTTCCGTTAACGCTATCGGCTCCTCTCCTACCGAGATGCATGAAATGTTAAATAAAAAAGCGGAAGAGCATGGCGCTTCCGCCTATCAGATTACTGAGGCCCGCAGCGGCGATAACTGGCACGCCACCGCGGAGCTTTATAAGTAACCCTCGTCGTCTATTCTGACGACTTGCCTCCAACTGCCGGGGGCTTTTTTATTTCCTGGTGGCGAATGTTAAAGCGCAGTCGCCCCTCCAGCTCCTCTTCCGCCTCATCAAACAGCAGAATAAGCGCCCCGTAGCGCCTGCGCAGCTTCTCAGGAAGATGCACAAACTCGATTTCCAGCGGTAACGGCAGCGCGTCGCTCATCACCGTCTCCCAGAGGGCGTCGAGATCGTTGATCGCCTCTTTTTCCAGGCCAAACGTCCGCATAAACTGCTGATAAAAATCGTACTGATCCTTAATACCGCTAAAATCAAACCTATAAATTTTCATTTGTCGCCACCATCTCCAGCGTCGGTCGGACTACAGACCGCCTATATGCAGCGTTTTTACCTGCAGATACTCTTCCAGCCCCAGCACCGATCCCTCACGCCCCAGCCCTGACTCTTTTACGCCGCCAAAGGGCCCCAGCTCCGTGGAAACCGCGCATTCGTTAATACCCACCATTCCGCTTTCAATAGCGGCGGAGACGCGAAAGAGGCGCTGCAGGTTTTGTGTATAGAAGTAGGCGGCCAGCCCGTAAGGCGTATTGTTGGCCCGGGTAATCACCTCCTCTTCGCTGGTGAAGCGGAAGCAGGCGGCTACCGGGCCGAAGGTCTCCTCGCCGGCCAGCTTCATGCCGTCGCTACAGTCCCCCAGCACGGTGGGCTGCCAGAAGTTGCCTCCCAGCGCGTGAGGCGCGCCGCCCGTCAGCACCTTCGCCCCTTTGGCGACGGCGTCTTCAACGTGCTCGCGCACCTTCTCCAGTGCCGCAGCATTAATCAGCGGCCCCACCGTTACGCCATCGTCCATACCGTTGCCCACCTTCAGGGCCGCAACGGCCTCGGCCAGCCGGTGGGTAAAGGTGTCGTAGATCGCCTCATGAATATAGAAGCGGTTAACGCTGACGCATACCTGGCCCGCGTTGCGGAATTTATTGGCGACGGCTCCGGCCACGGCGGCGTCAATATCCGCATCGTCAAAAACAATGTAGGGCGCGTTGCCCCCCAGCTCCATTGACACTTTTTTCAGGGTTTCAGCGGCGTTACGCACCAGCGTTTTGCCGACTGAGGTCGAGCCGGTAAAGGAGATCTTACGCACCACGGGGCTGGCCATAATGGCCTCGCTGATTTCAGCCGTATTGCCCGCCACCGCGTTAAGCACGCCGTCCGGAACTCCGGCCCTCTTCGCAAGCGTCAGCAGCGCGAAAGCGCTGAGCGGCGTGTTATTGGCGGGCTTAATCACCCCGGTACAGCCCGCCGCCAGCGCCGGGCCTAATTTGCGGGTCAGCATCGCCATCGGGAAATTCCACGGCGTAATCGCCGCCACCACGCCAATCGGCTCGCGCGTTGCCAGAATACGCGACCCCGGCTTAACCGGCGGTATAATCTCGCCGTTGGCTCGTTTAGCCTCTTCAGCAAACCACTGAATAAAGCTGGCAGCATATTCCACTTCGCCTTCCGACTCCTTCAGGGGTTTGCCCTGTTCACGGGTCATCAGGCGCGCCAGCTCGCGTTTATGTTCAATAATCAACGTATACCAGCGGTAGAGAATGGCCGAGCGCGCCTTCGCGGTTTGCGCCCGCCAGCCGGGAAACGCCTTCGCCGCGGCGGCAATCGCCTCTTCGGTCTGCTCTCTGCCCGCTTTCGCCACGCTGGCAATCACCTCGCCGGTAGCAGGATTCACGACGTCAAACGTGCTGTCCAGCGTCTTCCAGATGCCGTCTACCAGATACCCCGTCTGAAAAAGTTCATTATTCTGGTGCGTTTGCATGTTGTTTTCTCCTCCCGGTGTTCTGATTAGCGCACAACGGGTAAGTATAGCCATAAAAAAACCGACGCTTTCGGCGTCGGTTATTGGGGCTTAGCTGATGGTCAGGGCGTGCTGATACTTATGTAGCATCTCGGCCAGCCGCTTCACTGGCTCCGTCACCTGCGCGGGTGCCTCCCAGACGCGCAGCTTTTGCTGATAGATATCCAGCTCATCGAGCAGCCGGGCGAAGTCGCGCCGGCGCTTATCGTCGCTGCCGGCGGAAATCACCCGATCGGCGGTACGCCGCAGCTGGCGGTGAAAGGCGGAGAGATCGTCGTTGACCGGTATCGGCGCATCACGCAGCCGCTGATGGGCAATAATCATGGTCAGAGCCAGGCGAAACTTCGGCAGATCGCCGGGAAATTTATTCATCAGCAAAAACAGCTGCTGGTAAAGGGCGGGAAGGTGATTCTCGCCGCGCCGGGCCGCGTTGGTGGTCATTGCCGAAACGGCGGCGGAGACAAACTGGTTGAGCAACACGCGCCCGGTGCGGTCGCGCGAATTATCCCGCACCACCATAATAACCATAAACGCCAGCACGCAGCCGACGATCTGCCCCAGCGCGCTGTCAAGGAACTGGCTGAAGTGAAAGGTCATCGGGTTATCCAGCACGATAATGTTGATGGTGCTGGCCAGCGCCCCCATTGAGCCCAGCCGCCGCTTCTGCACCTCAATACCGATAAAGAAGCCCAGCACCGCCATGCTCAGGCACAGCAGCAGCATACTCTGCTGGGTTCCCGGAATAACCACCAGAAACAGAAACGCCCCCAGCGGCAGCGCCGCCAGGGTGCCGTATATAAAGTCAATAGCCACCATCCGCGGGTTAGGTAGCCGCATCGCCAACGAGGTGACCACCGCAATCATCACCATCGCGCCGCTGCCGGACGTCCAGCCGGTCCACAGCCAGAACAGGGTGCCCAGCACGCAGGATAGCGTGGTGCGCCAGAAGTTGACCATCGCGTGGTGGCGCTCGGCGGATTCCACTTTCACCACCGGCTCTCCCCGCAGTATCTCTTCCTCAGCGGCACCGATCTTCGCGTTGCTCACCACCCCGCGCTTCAGCAGCAGATAGCGCGTCGCCGCCCCCACCCAGGTATAGATGGTGACCGGCGTTTCGCGCTCGCCGGTCCAGGCGATGGCCCGGCGCAACCGCTTAAGCTGGGTATGCACATCCTGCACGGTCTCCACCGGCGCGGCGAACAGTTCCCGGTAGGTTCCGGTGATAAGCTCCGGGCGCGTGTTCTGTATCAGATATGTTTCACAGGACTGCGTAATCAGCGTCAGCGACAGCGTATTGAGCGCCTTCAGCCGCCGGTTGGCACGCGCCCAGCGGGACGACTCCATATTCAGGTTGCTGCGCATCCCCTCCAGCGCGGTGGTACGCCGCACCAAAGCGCCCCAGGCGCTGTCCACCTCCTCGCTGTCGCCGTGCTTAATACAGAGCTGCATCAGCTGATATTGGGCGACCAGCAGGCTGTCCAGCTCGCGATCCACCTCGCGCTTGATGGAGCGGGGAGAAAACAGAAGATCCGCCATAATGGCGCAGACGATGCCGAGCACAATCTCACTACAGCGTTCGACGGCGAACTGCGGGGTCAGCAGCGGTTCGGTCTGGATAGTGATGACGATAATTAAGGCGGTATAGCCGGAAAGCCCCCATGCGTAAGAGTTCTCTACCCGCACCAGCGAGGAGACCCAGGTACAGAAGCCGGCCCAGATGCAGCATACCAGCACCATCAGCAGCGGGGCGCGGATCATCGAGGTGATGATAATCAGCGCGGCGATACAGCCGATAAAGGTGCCGGCTATTCGCAGCATCCCCCGGTAGCGGATCGCCCCGGACCAGGGCTCTCCTCCGGCGGCGAAGGCCGGCCCGGCGGCGACAATCGCCGCGGTCAGCACCGCCCAGCGCGGGGTCTCAAGCTGAAAGTGAAAGCCAACGAACAGCGCCAGCACGATGGCGCTGGCCAGCTTGATCGCAAAGCGCAGGTGGCGGCTTTCAATGGTAAAAATGCCCATGGCGTTTAACCAAACTCGCGCAGGCGATGCGCTAATTTACGGAAGAAGGAGTCCTGGTTCTGGTCGCGATCCTGTTTACCGGTAATCACCACCGTCGCGGTTGTGCCCGCCGGCCACAGGTTGCCATACTGCTCGTCCAGACGAATGCGCACCGGCACGCGCTGGGCCAGGCGCACCCACTCCAGGTTGGAGTCGATGGTCGCCATCCCTTTCGCGTCGCGGGTGCTGCTGGCGTTGGTTACGCCCGCCGCGACGCTGTCGACGGTGCCCTTCAGCACGCGGTTGCTGCCAAGGGGCGTGATCTCCGCGCGGTAGCCGGGGCGCACCCCTTCCAGCTTGGTCTCTTCCATATAGGCCTGCACGTAGAACGAATTTTGTTTAACCAGCGCCACCGCCGTCGAGCCGCGGGTAATAAATTCACCGGCGTACACGTTCAGGTTGGTCACCCAGCCGTCGGCGGGGGCACGGATCACGGTTCGCTCCAGGTCCAGCTTCGCCAGGTCCCGGGTAGCCTGGGCTTTCGCCAGCTGATGCAGAACGGTCTGCAGAACGTTATTGGCCTGGTCTATCTCTTCGCGGGACATCGCCTGTACACCCAGACGGTTACGCCGCCCGGCCTCCCGGCGTTTTTCCTGCGCCAGCGCCTGGTAGTAAGCAACGTCGGCTTCCGCCTCTTCGAGCGCCTTCTGGTAGCGCGGCTGGTCGATGGTAAATAGCACCTGATCTTTTTTTACCCGCTGATTATCATGCACGTTTACGCGGGTGATAAGGCCGGCGACATCGGGAGCGATAGCCACCACGTCGGCGCTGAAGCGCGCGTCGCGCGTCCAGGGCGACTCGGTGTAGTAGACCCAGGCGCGGAAAATCGCGATAAAGGCCAGGATGACCAGTACAAGGGTGATGGCCGTACGGGAGATTTTTTTTGTTAGCGTTTTCACTTCAACCTCAAACGAACAGACGCGATATCAGATAAAAGAGACAGCAGTACAGCGCGGTATTGAACAGAGCCGGATGCCAGACAAAATCATAGATGCCGGTTGGCACCAGCACCCGGCGCACCAGCCAAAAAACCGCCAGAGACAGCAGCAGCTCAAAAAATATCGGTGGGAAGGAAAGCCCAAACACCACGATAACGGGAAACAGACTCATGTTGACCTTGATTTTTAAGAGAGTGCAGGCGACAACCTTCAGCCGATGCCGCCGCAGAAAAGGGCAAAGAGAGCCAGGCGAGAGCGACACGGCCATGATTTGAATATAGGCTGTGTCCCGCAATTGATCGAGAGCGTCCCAGGCGATGGCGTCGATGCAGAACAGCGCGCAGAACGTAAAGTCTGTTCGCCAGAATGCCCGTCAGGCCGCGCGCAATTGCGGGAAACAGCCGGTGTATACCCTAAATAATTCGAGTTGCAGGAAGGCGGCGACGCAGTGACAAATTCGTCAGGAACGAATTTGAACAGCCGCAGGTTGCCTCTGGTGAGAGACAAGGATGTCTCTCATTAGTCCCCGGGAGCTTACTGGAGTAAGTGACCGGGGTGAGCGAGAACAAATCAGCTAAGCTGATTTGAACGCCGCTGGCGGCGGCCCTTCAGGGTGAGGCCCCCGGGCCGAATAAAGCCAACGCACATGCAACTTGAAGTATGACGGGTATATTAGCGTAACTGTCAGGGAGTTATCTACAATGTGTGATCTAAATCACTTTTAAGCCAGAGTGAATAATGGAACGATTAAAACGTATGTCGGTCTTCGCCAGGGTGGTGGAGCTGGGCTCTTTTACCGCCGCCGCCAGGCAGCTGCAGATGAGCGTCTCCGCCATCAGCCAGACCGTGGCCAGGCTGGAGAACGAGCTGCAGGTTAAGCTGCTGAACCGCAGCACCCGCAGCCTCGGTCTTACCGAAGCCGGTAAAATCTATTACCAGGGCTGCCGCCGAATGCTGCGCGAGGTGCAGGACGTCCATGAACAGCTTTATGCCTTTAACAATACCCCGATCGGCACGCTGCGCATCGGCTGCTCTTCAACCATGGCGCAAAATGTCCTCGCCGGGCTGACCGCCAGCATGCTGAAGGAGTATCCCGGCCTGTCGATTAATCTCGTCACCGGCATTCCGGCCCCGGATCTGATCGCCGACGGCCTGGATCTGGTGATTCGGGTTGGTGCCCTGCGCGACTCCAGCCTCTTTTCCCGCCGTCTGGGGGCAATGCCGATGGTCATTTGCGCCGCCAAAAGCTATCTCGCCCAGTACGGCGTGCCGGAAAAGCCTGCCGATCTCAGCAACCACTCCTGGCTGGAGTACAGCGTCCGCCCGGACAATGAGTTTGAGCTGATCGCCCCGGAGGGGATCTCCACCCGCCTGATCCCGCAGGGCAGATTCGTCACCAACGATCCGATGACCCTCAGCCGCTGGCTGACGGCCGGTGCCGGCGTCGCCTACGTGCCGCTGATGTGGGTGATCAACGAGATCAATCGCGACGAACTGGAGATCCTGCTGCCCCGCTATCAGTCCGATCCGCGCCCGGTTTACGCACTGTATACCGAAAAAGATAAGCTGCCGCTCAAGGTGCAGGTGATGATTAACGCGCTGACGGAGTATTTCGTCGACGTCGCGCAGCTGTTTCAGGGGATGTATGGCAGAGGAAAAGAGCGCCACGCCCGCAGGCGTGACGCTAACGATTCTGCCGGATAAATCACTTATCCGGCGAACGGGAAATTACGCGGTGCCGCCCACCGTCAGGCTATCCACCTTCAGGGTCGGCTGGCCGACGCCGACCGGCAGGCTCTGCCCCTCTTTGCCGCAAACGCCCACGCCGTTATCCAGCTGCAGATCGTTACCAACCATAGAGATCTGCTGCATCGCTTCGATCCCGGAGCCAATAAGGGTCGCCCCCTTCACCGGCTTCGTCACCCTGCCGTTTTCGATCAGGTAGGCTTCCGACGTGGAAAAGACAAACTTTCCGGAGGTGATGTCCACCTGGCCACCGCCGAAGTTCGGCGCATAGATACCAAACTCCACGGACTCAATAATTTCCTGCGGCGTGGATTTCCCCGGCAGCATGTAGGTGTTGGTCATGCGCGGCATCGGCAGGTGGGCATAGGATTCGCGGCGGCCGTTGCCGGTCGGCGCAACGCCCATCAGGCGGGCGTTCAGCTTGTCCTGCATATAGCCCTTCAGAACGCCGTTTTCGATCAGCACGTTGTACTGTCCCGGCGTGCCTTCGTCATCGATCGCCACGGAGCCGCGCCGATCGGCCATCGTGCCGTCATCAACCACCGTACACAGCTCAGAAGCGACAAGCTCGCCGACCTGGCCGCTGAACACCGAGGTGCCGCGACGGTTAAAATCTCCCTCCAGGCCGTGGCCTACCGCCTCATGCAGCAGCACGCCCGGCCAGCCCGCCCCCAGCACTACCGGCAGCGTTCCCGCCGGCGCGGCGACCGCAGAGAGGTTTACCAGGGCCATGCGCACCGCCTCTTTCGCCCAGGCGTCGGCGCGCACTTCGCCGTTAAGGTCGGCAAGAAACCAGTCATAGCCAAAGCGTCCACCGCCGCCGCTGGCACCGCGCTCGCGCTTGCCCTCCTCCTCGACCTGCACGCTGACCGACAGGCGCACCAGCGGGCGCACGTCCGCCGCCAGGGTGCCGTCCGTTGCCGCAACGAGGATCAGCTCATAAACGCCGGTAAGGCTGGCGGTTACTTCCTGAACGCGCCTGTCGGCTTCCCGGGCGACCTTATCTACCCGCCTGAGAATATCGAGCTTCTCTTCGCGGCTCATGCTCTGCAGCGGATCGACGGCGGTATACAGCGCCTGATGCTCCACCGCACCCAGGGTTTTCACCCGGCCGTCGCCGCTGTCGCGCACGATGGTGCGCGCGGCCTGGGCACTCTGCTCCAGGGCCTGCAGGCTTATCCGGTCGGCGTAGGCAAAGCCGGTCTTCTCTCCGCTGACGGCGCGAACGCCGACGCCCTGGTCGATATTGTAAGAGCCGTCCTTAATGATGCGGTCTTCTAACACCCAGGATTCGTGATAGCTCGACTGAAAATAGAGATCGCCATAGTCAAGGCGGCGTTCGGCCAGCTGGCCAAGAATGGCGAACAGATCCTGATGGTTCAGGCCGTTCGCCGTTAGCAATTGTTCACTTACCAGGTTCAGACTCATCGTTTTGCTACTCGTTAGTTGCCGCTGCGCTACAGCGGTAAAAAGATCTTAACTCTCAATAATTCAGGCGGCGACACGTTCATTATCACGAAGTTGAACGGCCCGCCGGGAAAGAACACGGCGATATCTCATTATCCAGCCTGTCGCCGCCGGGCAGGAGGAGCGATTTCAGCCCGTACCGCCACCGCGCCAGCCCCCGCAGGCAAGGCCAGATTATCTGCTGCATGAAGCGTGACGAGCGTATTCACTGAGAGTGGGGCAATTCCCCGTCTCCGTCAAATCATTGCTGGCTTTCTTTGCGCGGCTGGCGCAGGACCTCATTGATCTGCGGTTTATCAATCGGCCCCGTTATGCGATAGCGCAAAATTGACACCTTGCTCCACAGCGGCCCCAGCACCTTGCTGGCGGCAAACACGGCGGCACCGACAATAGGGTTGACCGCAAACCCCGCCGCCACCCCCACCGTTGCGGAAATTTCCGGTGCCACCACCGCCTCCACCTTCAGCTCGCGGCGCACCAGGTTTACCGATCCCTTCATGGCGATATCCGCCTCCAGCCCGTCCACTAACGTATCGTCAGTATGCAGCACGCCGTCTTTAATCCACGCATTGCTGTGAATAGAGTCAAAATAAAAGCCGTCGCCAAAGGTATCGCTAAAGTCAAAGCGCAGTTTGCGCAGCAGCGCGTCGAAGCTTATCAGCCGCAGCAGCTGCCCGGCATGGCCGGTGTTCAGATCGGTAATCTCACCTTTCCCCAGCCGGGTACGGATGATGCCGTTGAGCGAGGCTTCGTCCGGCTGCCACGGCGGGTTGCGCCAGTGGAGATCGTAATCGACGTGAAATGAAGCATCGCGGATCGGCGTCGGAACTCCGAAGAAGCCGGCGGCGGCGTCTATCTTATCACCCTGCAGCCTGCCCTTCAGAGCGGTACGCTCCCGACCGGGGGCATTAACCCAGACGCCCTCCGCGGTCAGCCTTGCGAAACCGGTGTCCAGCAGGGCGTTGTTCAGCGTCAGGGTATCGCCCTGAATAGCAATATCACCGGCGATGCGGCCATACTTTTGCCCCCACAGCCAGCACGCCTCACAGCGAAGCTGCAGATCGGGCCAGCCGCGAAAGCTTATCCCGCCATCGGCGGCAAACGGCGACGCGGCGGAGGCATTGGCTCTGCGTTTCGCCGTGCCGGGGTTGTAATAGAGATAGTGAATATTTGCCAGCCACGGCCCATGGTCGCGCAGCGCCAGCGTAGCGTCGATCTCTCGCCCCTGTGCGGCGATCCGGGTGCCTCCCGGCACGGGCTGTGAAGCGATGCGCAGATTGTTCCACCGCTGTCCACCCAGCGCCAGCGCGGGCGTGCGTAGGGTAATGCGCTGCGGAAACGTCGCCGGGCTGTTCACTTTTTCCGTCATGCCCTTGCGGAACAGCGCCAGCCATTCGGCACCGTCTATCGCAGGCAGATTAAGCTCCACCCCCGCCTGTTCCGGTAGCGGGGGAAGCGTGGTGCCGCTGGTGTTCCAGATTGCCCGCTCCAGAGTCAGCCGATGATTAAGCAGCCAGCGGCTGTTAAACCGCTCGCCTTCGCCAGCCTTGCCGCTCAGGGAAAAGCCGTGCAGATCGCCGTCCACCTGCAGATTAACCGGCAGCGGCTGCCCCGCCGGCTTGCGCAATGGTGAAGGTAAGCGGCTACTTACATTTTTCAGATCGCCGTCCAGCTCAACGCGATAGGTCAGGCCAGAATGATACGGCAGATCGATCCCCACCCGGCCGCGCCAGGCCGCGCTGCCGCTGACGGCATCGTTAAGCCCCGCAGGCAGTACGCCGGTGCGGGCGGGCTGCCAGTCACCCTTAAGGTTGACCGCCACCTGCATAGCCTTTGGCCCTTCACGGGTAGTGAAATTGACGCTCAGCGGCTGATTAAACCAGCGCGCGGTCAGCGGCCCGCTGGTAAGGTTGCCGTTAATAAAGCTGAATTTACCGCTCAGGTTCTTCAGCGTGCTGTCGAGCGGTTTAATAAATAAGGCGTTGTTATGCAGCGAAACGTCGCCTTTCGCCGTTACCTGCCTGCCATCCAGCGGAATGTCGAGATGTAAGCGAGCGCTTACATCACCATCAAGCTGCAGCTGGGCCAGGGTGGCACCGAGCGACTCCTTCAGCGGCGTGGCGTCAAAATAGGGGCCGACCGCGCTTCCCGGCCCGCGGATATCGGCATCGATCAGCAGCTTTTCTTTCGCGTAATCGGGAATGGCCGCCGTCAGATGGCTCGCCTTAACGCCGCCCAGGCTGACCCCGTCCGTCTTCATCCACAGGCCGTCGTTCAGGAAATCCAGCTCAATGTTCAGGCCCGTCAGCGCCGGCCAGCCGGGCTGAAAGGCAAAGGTCGCGTTACGCAGCGGCACCCGCACCTCAAACTGCCCCTCGTTATGCTTATAGGGGAACAAGCGGGGGTTGCCGCCGTACACCAGGGTGGCGTCATCGGCGGTGCCGCCCTGAATCGCGCCGCTGAGGTAGTCCACCAGCGCTTTGCCCATCAGGTTATGCGGAAAGTAGCGCCAGGCCTGCGAGCCGTCGTCGGTGCTGATGCCCGCCAGAATGCCCAGCCACGGCTCGCCCTCTGCGGGCTGCAGGTAGCGAAAACCGCCGCGCGCATGCACCGCCTTCGCCCTGACGTCAATATTGTGGCCGTCCAGCTGGAAGCCCTGCTCATTCTTCAGCCAGCTCAGCCTCGCCACGCCGTTCTCAATTTCAAGCGGCGCGCGGAACACCGTCTCGTAAGGCATTTTCGCCTGCGTCATGGAGGCGGTCAGCGCGCCGTTCTCCACGCTGCCGGACAGGGTGCCAGAAAAGTGCTCCACTCCCGGTAGCAGCTTCCACTGCTTCCAGGCCAGATCGCGCCAGCTCGCCTGAAAGCGCGTTTTTTCGGTCGCCTGCAGCGGAATATCCAGCGCCAGCCGGTCTATCTTGCCCTTCGGCTGGGTGGCGCGCCAGATGTCGCCCAGCGCAGGGGAGATTTTTGCCGCTATCGGCCGTAGCCCTTTAAGGCCCGACAGCTCAAGATTGCTGGCACGAACGCGCAGCTCATCGCCGTCACCGGCCTGTCCGGGTAGCCAGGCCAGGTTCAGGGCTCCGCTCGGCCAGCGCTTGCCGTCCATGGTAATGCGGGTATCAGGAATGGAAAACTGCCAGCCGGGCCGCTCGCGGCTGACGTGCGCCGTCAGGTTATCCACCGACAGCGCGTGCTCGCCCTTTTCGCCCTGCCAGCTGGCACCGCCCTGCTTCAGCCAGACGTCGCCGCCGGAAATCTCACCTTTAGCGAGGGTCATCCAGCCTTCGAGGCTAAAGCGCGCGGTCTGCAGCGCCACGTTATCCTGCATCCATTTGCCCAGCCACGGCTTCACGTCGATATCGTCGGCCTGCAGCCAGACCCGGCCGTTGTTCAGCAGCCCGTCATCGTCACGCAGATCCATCCGCACCAGCATCACCCCGTGCTGGCCGGTCAGGCTGGAGAGGCTGACCTGTCCCTCGGCGCGATGGCGGTTTTTATCGTTAAGCCACGTCAGCTGCGGGATCGCCAGCTCGGCGTGCTGGCCCGACGGCGTCAGAAAGCCGATCTGGCTGTCCCGCAGATCGAAGTGGTCGAACTGGCGCAGGAACAGATCGCTGAGCCGATCGGCCTCCATCCCCTTACCATCGCGTTGCCGGAAGGGAGTGTTGGTACGAAAATTGAGCTGCCAGAAAGTGAGATCGCGGAACTGCCAGCGCATGTGCAGCAGGCTTTGCCAGACGTCCAGCGCCAGGGTGACGCGCTTAACGGAGAGTTGGCCGCCGTCCTTCAGCCCGGCGTGAACGTCGCGGGCTTCCAGGGTGGGACCGAAATTTTGCCAGCTGGCGGTAAGCCGGCTGGCGGAGACCGGAATGCCGGTGGTGGACGCAATTTTGCCAAGGATCGCCGGCCGCCAGTCGTCGAGATGGGGCAGAGCCAGGCGCAGGCCGCTGACCAGCAACGCCGCGATGACGACGAGTGCGGCTCCAGTGAGCAGTAAAAACCCCGGCAATCGCCTCACGCCTCTCTCCTTGTCTGCCAATAACGCACCGTTAAATATCCGGCTCAGCGTCTCGTTACATCATGACAACGTCAAATTGCTCCTGGTTATAGAGCGGTTCAATCTGGACCTTGACCTGTTTGCCGACAAAGATTTCCACCTCCGCCAGCGCGTGCGACTCTTCCCCCTTCAGGGCTTCTGCTACCGCCGGAGAAGCATAGACCAGAAAACGATCGGAGTCGTAGGCGTGGTGGACGCGAACGATTTCACGCATGATTTCATAGCAGACGGTTTCCACCGTTTTTACCGTGCCGCGGCCGTGGCAGGTGGGGCATTCGTTGCACAGCACGTGCTCCACGCTCTCCCGCGTACGCTTGCGCGTCATCTCCACCAGCCCCAGCGGCGAAAAGCCGTTGACGCTGGTCTTCACCCGATCTTTGCTCAGCGCCTGCTCCAGAGAGTGCAGCACCCGACGCCGGTGATCCTCATTATTCATGTCGATAAAATCGATGATGATGATCCCGCCCAGGTTACGCAGGCGCAGCTGGCGGGCAATCGCCTGCGTCGCCTCGATATTGGTATTGAAGATAGTATCGTCGAGGTTGCGATGGCCGACGAAGGCACCGGTATTGATATCGACGGTGGTCATCGCCTCGGTCTGGTCGATAATCAGGTAGCCGCCGGACTTTAGCTCCACCTTGCGCTCCAGCGCCCGCTGGATCTCATTCTCCACGTCGAAAAGGTCGAAGATCGGCTGACGGCCGCTGTAGTGCTCCAGCTTGCTGGTCATTTCCGGAATATATTCGGCGGTAAAGTCCAGCAGCGACTCGTAGGTCAGACGGGAATCGACGCGGATACGATCGAGCTGGGCGTCGGCGAAATCGCGCAGCACGCGCTGGGCCAGCGCCAGCTCGCCGTACATCTGATAGCGCGTCTGGGAGCGCTTCTTGCGTTCCATGACCTTTGTCCAGACCCGCTTAAGGTAGGCGGCGTCAGAGGCCAGATCCTCTTCGCAGACGCCCTCTGCCGCCGTGCGGATGATAAATCCGCCCTGCTCGTCGCAATACTCGGCCACCACCTTCTTCAGGCGCTCGCGCTCGCTTTCGCTTTCAATGCGCTGAGAAACCCCCACGTGCGACGCGCCGGGCATAAACACGAGATAGCGGGAGGGCAGCGTGATATCGGTGGTCAGGCGCGCTCCCTTGGTGCCAAGCGGATCTTTCACCACCTGCACCATCAGATCCTGCCCCTGGCGCACCAGCTCGGAAATGTCGCGAACGGTAAACTGCTTTTGCTCCTCACCCGCCACGCATTCGGTGTGCGGCATAATATCGGAAGCGTGCAAAAACGCGGCTTTCTCCAGGCCAATATCTACAAAAGCCGCCTGCATACCCGGAAGTACGCGGCTGACCCGACCCTTGTAGATATTGCCTACGATCCCGCGCCGCGCCTCGCGTTCAATATGAATTTCCTGCAGAATACCGCCATCGATATACGCCACTCGCGTTTCCGATGGCGTTACGTTTACCAACAGTTCAGCCGTCATGTTGATCCTTTTTCTCGCGCAGTGAAATAAACTCGCCCAGCAATTCCTCGGTTTCAACCAGCGGCAGGCCAACCACGGCATAGTAGCTGCCGCCGATCGTTCTGACGAAACGGCCGCCCAGCCCCTGAATACCGTACGCGCCGGCCTTATCCATAGGTTCGCCGCTGGCGATATAATCCGCGATATCCCTCTCGCTCAGCGCCCGAAAGGTGACGTCAGTGGCCACCAGACGCTCCAGCACCCGCCGGCGGTCCGCCAGCGCGATGGCCGTCAGCACCTGATGCGTTTTTCCGGAAAGCTGGCGCAGCATATACGCCGCATGGGTCGCGTCGCGCGGCTTCTCCAGCACCCCGCCGTTAAGCGTGACGATGGTATCGGCCCCCAGCACCGGCAAATCGCGCGACGCCTGCGCCACGCCCGCCAGCGCCTTTTCCCGCGCCAGACGACAAACGTAGCGCCGCGCGCTTTCGCCCTCGCCGCGCCGCTCTTCAATCCCCGTAACGATACGTTCGAAGTCTACGCCCAGCTGAGTCAGCAGCTCCTGACGGCGGGGCGAGCCGGAGGCCAGATAAAGTGACGTCATAGAAACCTTTTATTGCACGGCAAACTGCTGACGCACTTTGCGCATCAGCAAGAAGATCCATGGCCAGAGCACGCCGTTCACTACACTACCCCAGAACACTTCCGGCCTGAAAGAGACGTTGATCACTAAAAACTCGGCCCAGAAAACAATAGTGTCCACGACCAGGGAAAGCAACACGACCACCAGCGCCTGCTGCCAGAGCGCCAGATTGCGAAACAGCTGAAACTTCAGCGCCACCAGCCAGGCAATAATGCTCATTGAGAGCGCCCGCACGCCCAGCGTCGAACCGCTGATAAGATCGAGGATAGCGCCCATCACAAAGCCGGTGCCGACGTTCACGCGGTGCGGCAGCGCCAGGATCCAGTAGAGCAGAATAAGCAGCACCCAGTTCGGCCGATAGACGATAATCTCCTCCGGCCAGGGCATGATTTGCAGCAGCAGCGCCACAAAAAAGGAGAGCCAGATAATCCAGCGCCCCTGACGACGCATACTGGCCACTAGCGGCCTCCCGGCGTGCGCTGGGGCGGCGTGGTAGTCTCTTGCGCAGCAGGTGAAGCGAGACCGGTGGCAGGTGCCGGCATCGGCGCAGGCGGGCCCATTGCATCCGGTGACGGCAGGACCTGCGGCATCATCTGCAGCAGGCGCTCGTTAGCAACGCGGTGCACCTCTTCCGGCGTCATCGGGTTCGCGCCGTTACGATCCGCTCCCCACAGCAGCAGCAGATAGCGTAAACGCTGCAGCCCCGCCGTCGGGCGCGCCTGGATAACGGTGTAGGCCCGCTGGGTGTCCAGCCTGACGGAGGAGACCACGGCAACCGGATAGCCTTCCGGAAAACGACCGCCCAGGCCGGAGGTCACCAGCACGTCGCCGACGCGAATATCGGTATTGGCGGGCAGGTGTTCAAGCTGCAGATCGTCGGTGCAGCCGTTGCCGGCGGCGATAACGCGAATATCGTTACGCAGCACCTGAATGGGCAGTGCGTGGGTGGCGTCACAAATCAGCAGCACCCGGCTGGTTAGCTTGGCTACCGCCACGACCTGACCCACGACGCCCTTATCACTGATGACCGGCTGACCTTCATAAACGCCGTTCATGCTGCCCTTGTCGATCACCACCTGGTCGCTGTAGGGGTCGTTCACCGTGGAAATCACCTGGGTTACCATCTTCTGCTCGTCATGACGCAGCGGCGAACCCAGCAGCTCGCGCAGACGCGCGTTCTCCTGTTTGTACTGCCCCAGCATCAGCAGCGCGCTGTTTTTCAGCAGTAGCTCCTGGCGCAGCGCCCGGTTTTCCAGCTCCAGCCGATCGCGGGACGCCAGCGCCTGCGATACGCCATCAAGTAACTCTCTGGGACCATTGGAAATAAAATAGAAAGGGCTGACGGCGGTATCCATGTACGTGCGGATCTGGCTGAACGTCCCCAGGCGGCTGTCGGCGATAATCACGCCGAGCGCCACCAGTACCGCCAGCACAATGCGGATCTGCAGCGACGGGCCACGGCTAAAAATTGGCTTCATAAGCTTGCGTATTCTCGTATCAGATTCGGCAGGGAAAGGCGACTCACCCTGCCAGCCTCTGATTACTCTTCGCTGAACAGGTCGCCGCCGTGCAGGTCGATCATTTCCAGCGCCTTGCCGCCGCCGCGCGCCACGCAGGTCAGCGGATCTTCAGCAACAACCACTGGAATGCCGGTTTCTTCCATTAGCAGGCGGTCAAGGTTGCGCAGCAGCGCACCGCCTCCGGTGAGTACCATACCGCGCTCGGAGATATCGGACGCCAGCTCCGGCGGGCACTGTTCAAGCGCGACCATCACCGCGCTGACGATGCCGGTCAGCGGCTCCTGCAGCGCTTCGAGGATCTCGTTGGAGTTCAGGGTAAAGCCGCGCGGAACGCCTTCCGCCAGGTTACGCCCGCGCACTTCGATCTCGCGGACTTCGTCACCCGGATAGGCGGAGCCGATCTCATGCTTGATGCGTTCAGCGGTGGCCTCGCCAATCAACGAACCATAGTTGCGGCGCACGTAGTTGATGATCGCCTCGTCGAAGCGGTCGCCGCCAATGCGCACGGAGGAGGAGTAGACCACGCCATTCAACGAAATGACCGCAACCTCGGTGGTGCCGCCGCCGATATCCACAACCATGGAGCCGGTTGCTTCGGAAACCGGCAGGCCCGCGCCAATGGCCGCGGCCATCGGTTCTTCAATCAGAAACACTTCACGGGCACCAGCGCCCTGGGCGGATTCGCGGATCGCGCGGCGTTCAACCTGGGTCGCGCCGACCGGTACGCAGACCAGAACGCGCGGGCTTGGACGCATAAAGCTGTTGCTGTGCACCTGCTTAATAAAGTGCTGGAGCATTTTCTCGGTCACGAAGAAGTCGGCGATAACGCCGTCTTTCATTGGGCGAATGGCAGCAATATTGCCCGGCGTACGGCCCAGCATCTGCTTCGCATCATGACCCACGGCGGCCACGCTTTTCGGCGAACCGGCACGATCCTGACGAATGGCCACCACGGAAGGCTCATTCAATACGATGCCTTGTCCTTTTACATAAATGAGGGTATTCGCAGTACCCAGGTCAATGGACAAGTCATTAGAAAACATGCCACGAAATTTTTTCAACATACTAAGGGATAATCCTGAAAGCTGGGGCGGAAAACAAAATCCGCTTACTTTACCAACCACACGCAGCAGCGACAAGGCGCAAAAATCATCTGCTACGGTGAAAATTAGTGCAGTTCGTTTCCTTTGTTACAAAACTCTGGCTGAGTCCTTCAGAACTGAATATTTCAGCAGAAAACTCGCCCCATTTGTAACCTGGCCAAGGACATTCACCTGCATACATGCTGCTACAAACCGGCGGGCAGACTGGCTTCCCCCCATCCCCATCAGGCGCAGCGCGCGTTATTCTACGTGAAAACACACTAAACGGCAGGTTAAACCGAATATCTTTGTGAATATTTTTTCACGTTAGTGTCAAGGGGCTGCGAGGAGGCAAAAAAGTCGCCCTGCCCACCGGCAACCCCGCGCGCCGTCAGCGTATTCCACTCATCGCGTGTACGCACACCGGTGGCATAAACCTGGGTATGGGTGCCGGTACAGGCCTCCGCGAGACTTTGCACCAACAGCTGGTTTTCCGTTCGCTTCTCAATGTTTCTTACCAGCCCCGGATGGAGCTTAAGCAATTCGACCCTGAGTTCCTTAATCCAGCTGGTGCTGACCAGCGTTAAACCAGCCTGCGTGACCGCCACGCGCGCGCCCAGCGCGTTAATCAGACGGACAATGGGGCGTAATCGGTTGATGTGTTGACCTACATCTGCCTCCGCAAGTTCAATAATTATGCGTTTGCGATGGGATTTTTCACACTGCATCAGCGTATCGCGCAGCCAGCGCTGAAAACGCGGGCGAATCAGCGACTCCACCGAGACCTGCAGCGCCAGATTTTCCTCCGGCCAGTAGCCGAGCAGCGGTATAAGGCGGCCAATCTGCTGGCGGTCATACTCTTCGGCTAAGCCAAACTGCAGCACCATCGGCATATACTCTTCGGCGATCACCTCTTCCTTGCCGTCAAAAATCCGGCACATCAGCTCGCGGTGGTGCACCCGCCCGTCGCAGGTGACCGCCGGCTTTTGATAAATACGCGGCCCGCCCCGGCTGAGCATCTGCTCGATCAGGGTCCGCCAGCGCACGTTGCCCCGTCCTTTTTCTGGCAGCGTGTCGTCATAAACCGCCCAGCCGTTGCCGCCCTGCAGCACCGCGTTACGGGTCGCCGCCTCGGTGTGATCCATGACCTGCTCGGTCGATTGCCCGCTGCGCCAGGCGCAGATGCCGATATGCACCATATCGTCACGATCGCGTATTTTATGCATCGGCAGCGTATCAACCGCTTTCAGGAGCTGCCCGGCGATGCTTTCGGCCTCTTTCAGCGTGCGGTGCGGCAGCAGGACGGCAAAATCGCTGAGGTGATAGCGTGCCAGCAGCGCGCCGGGATAGCGCATCATAAAGGTCGACAGCAAGTTAATCAGGATAAACAGTTCATCTTCCGCCATGCCGCGCCCCCGGCCTTCCTGCAGCAGGCTAAAATCGGGCAGACGGATCATCATCACAACCCCGTGCGCGCCGACTTTCTCCTGATCTTCCAGCATCGTTGCCAGCTGATTATCAAAAAAGAGGCGGTTGCCCAACCCTGTTTTTGTATCCTGAGCGGCATAGGAGCGGATTAGCGCGTCCAGCCGGCTGCGCTGCTCGCTGGCAAACTGAATTTCGGAAAGCAGCGTATCCAGAGCGCTGCTGGCGCGCTCCGGCCACTCGTAGACCGAGCCGCGTACGTTTTGCCCGCGCTCGCCGTTCAGAATGCGGGTGGCGCGCACCTCCAGCAGCTCCTGTCCGGCAAGCTGGCGCTGCAGCCACTGCACCGCCAGAAACAGCAGCAGTATGATAAAGCCGATGGACAGAGTGAGCGGTGCGGTGGTTTTTAGCGAATGGAAAATATTGCCCATCGGATCCTGATAGGTCATGTGCAGCGACATGCCGGGATGCTTTAACAACGGAACGGTCAGGTGGATGAGCAAGTTACCGGGGCCGACCGGACGGTAACTTTTCTGCCGCGAATAGCCGTCGACCCGCTTTCCGCCGTGCAGCAGCTTAATCTGCACGATGTCCGCCGTCATCATCAGCTCGTTAACCTGCGGCTTCAGCGTGGAGAAATCGCTGGAGACCATCCGGGCGTCGATGGCCGTAGCGACCGCCTGTACGCGATCTCTGAGCTTATCCTGGATCGCGTTGTAAAAGCTCAGCGAACAGCCGACCAGGGTCATAAAAATGGTTAGCCCGGTAAGCAGGGTGACAAACGCTGAAAATTTCGTCGTTAATCGCATCCTTGTGTTAACTCCGACGGTTGGAAACGGTACGAAAGTGGTAAAGCGACACGAAAACGTAAAACTGAACGCGAAGTTTAACCAGGCATAAAAGAATGCGCGCATATTACCAAATCAGGCTTAACTGGCAATTTATTGCGTTAAATCGGCATCACGTTTCATTTAGCGAGTATAGTCTTTGGGACGATTTTTCCAATTCACCAGGCAAATTGAGGACACGTTATGCAGGCTTTGATCCTGGAACAGCAGGACGGTAAAACTCTCGCATCCGTACAGAAGCTCGAAGAGAGTCGGCTGCCGGAAGGCGACGTTACGGTGGACATTCACTGGTCCAGTCTGAACTACAAAGATGCGCTGGCCATCACCGGGAAGGGAAAAATTATCCGCAACTTTCCAATGATTCCCGGTATTGACTTCGCGGGCACCGTGCGCGCCAGCGAAGATCCCCGCTTCCACGCCGGACAGGCGGTGCTGCTGACCGGCTGGGGCGTAGGTGAAAACCACTGGGGCGGCCTCGCGGAGCGCGCGCGCGTCAAAGGCGACTGGCTGGTGGCGCTGCCCGACGGGCTGGACGGGCGTAAAGCGATGATTATCGGTACTGCCGGCTTTACCGCCATGCTGTGCGTCATGGCGCTGGAAGAGGCCGGCGTGCGGCCCGAAGCGGGCGAGATCGTGGTGACCGGTGCCAGCGGCGGCGTGGGCAGCACCGCCGTAGCGCTATTGCACCAGCTGGGCTACCGGGTGGCGGCCGTTACCGGTCGCGAAAGCACCCACGCCTATCTGCAGAGCCTCGGCGCAGATCGTATCCTCGGACGCGATGAATTTGCCGAAACGCGGCCGCTGGAAAAGCAGCTGTGGGCCGGTGCCGTCGATACCGTCGGCGGCAACGTGCTGGCGAAGGTGCTGGCACAAATGAACTACGGCGGCTGCGTCGCTGCCTGCGGTCTGGCGGGCGGTTTTGCCCTGCCCACCACGGTGATGCCGTTTATTCTGCGCAACGTCCGCCTGCAGGGGGTCGATTCGGTCATGACGCCTGCCGACCGTCGTACCCGAGCCTGGCAGCGCCTGGCCAACGATTTGCCGGAATGCTTCTACGACCAGACGGCAACGGAAATTACGCTGGAGCAGGCACCCACGTTTGCCGAAGCCATCATGAATAACCAGGCACAGGGCCGCACGCTGGTGAAAATTAGCTAATCAATCACCCGTGCACCTTACAAATTAGCAACAAAATTTCTCAGCACGCTGACGGACTCCCTGCCATAGTAACTACGCGCTATGGCTACCCAGGAGTCCGTTATGAAGAAAATTCGTCCCTTTACAGAAGCCGATGTTACCGCCGAGTCGGCTTTTTTTATGCAGCGGCGTCAGGTGCTGAAAACGCTGGGGATCGGCGCTGCCGCCCTCTCTTTACCCACCGCGGCGCACGCCGATCTGTTAGGCTGGTTTAAAGGTAACGATCGCTCCCCCGCGCCGCCCGGCAAGCCGCTTGAGTTCAGCAAGCCCGCCGCCTGGCAAAGCCCCCTCCCTCAGACCCCGGAAGCCAAAGTCATCGGCTATAACAACTTCTACGAATTCGGTCTCGACAAGGCGGACCCGGCGGCCAACGCCGGCAGTATGAAAACCGATCCCTGGACCCTGAAGATCGGCGGCGAAGTGGCAAAGCCCCTGACGCTGGATCACGATGACCTGTTTAACCGCTTCCCGCTGGAGGAGCGCATTTACCGGATGCGCTGCGTCGAGGCGTGGTCGATGGTGGTGCCGTGGATTGGTTTTCCGCTTCAGAAACTGTTGGCGCTGGCTGAACCCACCGGCAGCGCGAAATATGTCGCCTTCGAAACGCGCTACGCTCCGGAGGAGATGCCCGGCCAGAAGGATCGCTTTATCGGCGGCGGCCTTCAGTATCCCTACGTTGAAGGTCTGCGCCTGGATGAGGCCATGCATCCGCTGACGCTGCTGACCGTCGGCGTCTACGGCAAAACGCTGCCGCCGCAAAACGGCGCGCCCGTCCGCCTGACCGTACCGTGGAAATATGGCTTTAAGGGCATTAAGTCGATAGTCAGCATTACCCTGACCCGCGAGCGGCCGCCGACGACCTGGCATCTTTCCGCGCCGGACGAGTACGGGTTCTACGCCAATGTCAATCCGCACGTCGACCATCCGCGCTGGTCGCAGGCGAGCGAGCGCGTTATCGGCGCGGGCGGCATTCTGGACGTACAGCGCCAGCCCACCCTGCTGTTTAACGGCTATGCCGACGAGGTGGCGTCCTTGTATCACGGTCTCGATCTACGGGAGAACTTTTAAGTGCGTCTGACGGCAAAACAGATTACCGGACTGAAAGTCGTGCTCCATTTCGCCGGATTGCTCCCGCTGCTGTGGCTGATCTGGGCGCTGAATCACGGCGGCCTGAGCGCCGATCCCGCTAAGGATATTCAGCACTTCACCGGCAGGACGGCGCTGAAATTCCTGCTGGCCTCCCTGCTGGTCACGCCGCTGGCGCGATACGCCAGGCAGCCGCTGTTGATTCGCACCCGACGCCTGCTGGGGCTATGGTGTTTCGCATGGGCAACGCTGCACCTGGCCTGCTATGCGCTGCTGGAGCTGGGCATTAATCACCTGGCGCTGCTGGGCCGCGAGCTGCTTACCCGCCCTTACCTGACGCTGGGCATCCTCAGTTGGCTGATCCTGCTGGCGCTGGCGCTGACCTCCACGCGCTATGCGCAGCAAAAGCTGGGCAGGCGCTGGCAGCGTTTACACAATTTCGTCTATCTGGCGGCAATTCTGGCACCCGTTCATTATCTGTGGTCAGTAAAAATTTTATCACCGCAGCCGCTCCTCTACGCCGCCCTGGCGATCGCCCTGCTGGCCTGCCGCTACCGCACGTTCCGCCAGTGGTGGCGCTAGCGTCAATAGCCGTGCGCCGCGTTGCCGGATGCGGTCGTACGGTTGTTATCCACATGTTAGCGGTTGATTATCTTCTCTGATAAGACCAGTATTTAGCTGCCAATTGCCACGAAATCGTTATAATGCGCAACCCTGACGCCCGGGCTGGTAATATTTAAGCCGCTGAAAGGGTGACAATCGCGTATCGAAGGTATATTTTGTTTTTTGCCGGAGGATGGCAGAAGATCGCTGCACAATGTCAGATAAGACTCATTTTGAGCGCCGACGCTTACTCTGCCGGCGTCTCGCCGCCCTGGGCTGAATTCTCCCCGCGCAGCGGGACATACGCTTTACGGACAGCGGCAGCACGCTGTCACAAACACACTAAACAAAGAGTACGGAACCCACTCATGGATATTCGTAAGATAAAAAAACTGATCGAGCTGGTTGAAGAATCAGGCATCTCTGAACTGGAAATTTCTGAAGGCGAAGAGTCTGTACGCATCAGCCGTGCGGCACCGAGCGCAGGCTTTCCCGTGATGCAACAGGCCTACGCTGCGCCAATGCAGCAGCCAGCTCTGTCTAACGCCGTCGCGACTGCAACCACGCCGGTAATGGAAGCACCAGCGGCGGCAGCGGAAATCAGTGGTCACATCGTACGCTCTCCGATGGTCGGTACCTTCTACCGCACCCCAAGCCCTGACGCAAAAGCGTTTATCGAAGTGGGTCAGAAAGTGAACGCAGGCGACACCCTGTGCATCGTCGAAGCCATGAAAATGATGAACCAGATCGAAGCGGACAAGTCAGGAACAGTGAAGGCCATTCTGGTCGAAAGTGGACAACCGGTAGAATTTGACGAGCCGCTGGTCGTCATCGAGTAACGAGGCGAACATGCTGGATAAAATAGTCATCGCCAACCGCGGCGAAATTGCACTGCGCATTCTTCGGGCCTGCAAAGAGCTGGGCATCAAGACCGTTGCCGTGCACTCAAGCGCGGATCGCGATTTAAAACACGTACTGCTGGCGGATGAGACGGTCTGTATCGGTCCGGCCCCGTCCGTAAAAAGTTATCTGAATATCCCGGCTATTATCAGCGCCGCCGAAATTACCGGCGCGGTGGCTATCCACCCGGGCTACGGCTTCCTCTCCGAAAACGCCAACTTCGCCGAGCAGGTTGAGCGCTCCGGCTTTATCTTCATCGGCCCGAAGGCCGAGACTATCCGCCTGATGGGCGATAAGGTCTCCGCCATTACCGCGATGAAGAAGGCTGGCGTGCCGACCGTGCCAGGCTCCGACGGTCCGCTGGGCGATGATATGGACGTTAACCGCGCCCATGCCAAACGCATTGGCTACCCGGTGATTATTAAGGCATCCGGCGGCGGCGGCGGTCGCGGTATGCGCGTGGTGCGCGGCGATGCCGAACTGGCGCAGTCCATCTCCATGACCAAAGCTGAAGCGAAAGCCGCTTTCAGCAATGACATGGTCTACATGGAAAAATATCTGGAAAACCCGCGCCATATCGAGATTCAGGTGCTGGCCGATGGCCAGGGCAACGCCATCTATCTGGCCGAGCGCGACTGCTCCATGCAGCGCCGTCACCAGAAAGTGGTCGAAGAAGCGCCGGCACCGGGCATCACCCCGGAGCTGCGCCGCTACATCGGCGAGCGCTGCGCGAAAGCCTGTGTGGATATTGGCTATCGCGGGGCGGGCACCTTTGAGTTTCTGTTTGAAAACGGCGAGTTCTATTTCATCGAAATGAACACCCGTATTCAGGTTGAGCATCCGGTTACCGAAATGATCACCGGCGTTGACCTGATTAAAGAACAGCTGCGCATTGCGGCCGGCCAGCCGTTGTCGATTAAGCAGGAAGAGGTCCAGGTTAAAGGTCATGCGGTCGAGTGCCGTATCAACGCCGAAGATCCGAATACCTTCCTGCCAAGCCCGGGGAAAATTACCCGCTTCCACGCGCCGGGCGGCTTCGGCGTGCGCTGGGAGTCTCATATTTACGCCGGTTATACCGTTCCGCCGTATTATGACTCCATGATCGGTAAGCTTATCTGCTACGGCGAAAACCGCGATGTGGCGATTGCCCGCATGAAGAACGCGCTGCAGGAGCTGATTATCGACGGCATTAAAACCAACATCGATCTGCAGACCCGCATCATGAACGACGAGCATTTTCAGCACGGTGGCACCAACATCCACTATCTGGAGAAGAAGCTCGGCATGCAGGAAAAATAGGCCTGCTTTCGCCATACAAGGCCGGATATTCCGGCCTTTTTTATTGCTGGGGGCCGCCGTGCTCCTTAGGGTACAATTCTCGTTTTCTTCATCCCGGGGGACAAAAAATGGACAAACGTTTTGTTCAGGCCCACAGAGAGGCGCGCTGGGCGCTGTGGCTGACCCTTTCCTATCTGGCTGCGTGGTTAGCAACCGCTTACTTACCCGGCGTGGAGCCGGGCATGACCGGCCTGCCGCACTGGTTCGAAATGGCCTGCCTGCTGACGCCGCTGATCTTTATTTTGCTGTGCCGGGCGATGGTGAAATTTATCTATCGTGAAATCCCGCTGGAGGATGACGATGCAGTCTGAAGTCATTCTGCCGCTCATCGCCTACCTGCTGGTAGTGTTCGCGCTCTCTCTCTATGCGATGCGCAAGCGATCGACGGGCACCTTCCTTAACGAATATTTTCTCGGCAGCCGCTCAATGGGCGGGATCGTGCTGGCAATGACGATGACCGCCACCTATATCAGCGCCAGCTCGTTTATAGGCGGACCCGGTGCCGCCTATAAGTACGGTCTGGGCTGGGTACTGCTGGCGATGATTCAGCTCCCCGCCATCTGGCTGTCGCTGGGCATCCTCGGTAAGAAGTTCGCCATCCTCGCCCGTCGCTATAACGCCGTGACGCTTAACGACATGCTGTTCGCACGCTATCGCAGCCGGCTGCTGGTCTGGCTGGCAAGCCTCAGCCTGCTGGTGGCATTTATCGGCGCGATGACGGTGCAGTTTATCGGCGGCGCGCGCCTGCTGGAGACGGCGGCGGGCATTCCCTATGAAACCGGCCTGCTGATTTTCGGCATCAGCATTGCGCTGTATACCGCCTTCGGCGGGTTTCGCGCCAGCGTGCTCAACGATACCATGCAGGGGCTGGTGATGCTGATCGGCACCATCGTCCTGCTGGCGGGCGTGGTGCACGCCGCGGGCGGCCTCAGCCACGCGGTAGAGACGCTGCGGACTATCGATCCGAAGCTGGTTTCGCCGCAGGGGGCCGACGACATTCTGTCGCCGACCTTTATGACCTCTTTTTGGGTACTGGTCTGCTTTGGCGTGGTCGGCCTGCCGCATACGGCGGTGCGCTGTATCTCCTATAAGGACAGCAAAGCGGTACACCGGGGAATAATAATCGGCACCATCATCATGGCGATCCTGGTATTGGGTATGCATCTGGCCGGCGCGCTGGGACGGGCAGTGCTTCCGGGGCTGACGGTTCCGGATCTGGTCATCCCCACGTTGATAGTGAAGGTTCTGCCGCCGGTCGCCGCCGGGATCTTCCTCGCCGCACCGATGGCGGCCATCATGTCGACGATCAACGCCCAGCTGCTACAAAGCTCCGCGACGATCGTTAAAGATCTCTATCTTAATCTTCATCCTGAGCAGCAACAGAACGAGACCCGGCTGAAGCGGATGTCGGCGGCGATAACCCTGCTGCTGGGCGCACTGCTGCTACTGGCGGCATGGAAACCGCCGCAGATGATCATCTGGCTCAACCTGCTGGCCTTTGGCGGCCTGGAGGCGGTGTTTCTGTGGCCGCTGGTGCTGGGACTGTACTGGGAGCGTGCGAACGCCACCGGTGCCTTAAGCGCGATGATCGTCGGCGGTGGATTGTATGCCGTTCTTGCAACGCTAAATATCCAGTGGCTGGGCTTTCATCCGATCGTCCCCTCGCTGCTATTGAGCTTATTGGCCTTCCTGATCGGCAACCGCTTCGGTGTTTCCGCCCCGCAGGAAGCCATTTTATCTACTGATAAATAAAGAGTTTTACCATGCCATGGATTCAACTGAAATTAAATGCCTCCGACGCTAATGCGGAAGATTTAAGCGATGCCCTGATGGAAGCGGGTGCCGTTTCCATTACCTTCCAGGACACCCACGACACGCCGGTATTTGAGCCGCTGCCGGGAGAGACCCGCCTGTGGGGCAATACCGACGTCATCGGGCTGTTCGACGCGGAAACCGATATGAAGAAAGTGGTGTCGATACTGGAAAATCATCCGCTGCTGGGCGCGGGCTTTGCACACAAAATCGAACAGCTTGAGGATAAAGACTGGGAACGCGAGTGGATGGACAACTTTCACCCGATGCGCTTTGGGGAACGTTTGTGGATCTGCCCGAGCTGGCGCGATGTACCGGATGCCAGCGCCGTTAACGTGATGCTGGATCCGGGTCTGGCTTTCGGCACCGGCACCCATCCGACCACCTCCCTGTGCCTGCAGTGGCTTGACGGCCTTGATTTAACCGGTAAGACGGTAATCGACTTCGGCTGCGGCTCCGGTATTCTGGCCATCGCCGCCCTGAAGCTGGGCGCGGCGAAAGCCATTGGCGTGGATATCGACCCGCAGGCGATTCAGGCCAGCCGTGATAACGCCGAACGCAATGGCGTCTCCGAACGACTGGAGCTCTATCTGCCGCAGGACCAGCCAGAGTGCATGAAAGCCGATGTGGTGGTGGCAAACATCCTGGCAGGCCCACTGCGCGAGCTGGCACCGTTAATCAGCGTGCTGCCCGTTACAGGCGGTCTGCTGGGCCTTTCCGGTATTCTTGCCAGCCAGGCGGAGAGCGTCTGCGACGCTTATGCCGATCTCTTTACCCTCGATCCGGTGATTGAGAAAGAGGAGTGGTGTCGTATTACCGGCTGTAAGAAGTAACGCTTTTCGGTGCGATCGCCCGATCGCACCCTTTTCCTCTAATCCGCTTCTCTTCCCCTGCGTCGCACCGATATAATATCCATTAAAATCATAATATTAAATTATTTCTTACCCAAATGGATTTATTAGGTGAATATATGAAAATCTGTCCCTCTGCAATAACCCTGGCGGCTCTCTGCCTTACCTCTCTGTCCGCTTCGGCGGCCCCGGCTCACTGGAGCTATCAGGGCGACGGCGCGCCCGAGCGCTGGGGAGAAATCAGCGAAGCGTTCAAAGTATGCCAGACCGGCATGAGCCAGTCTCCTGTCGATATCCGGCAACAGTTCGTACGCGAAGAGCGTCTCCCGCCCCTTGAGATCCGCTATGTGGATAGCCCGGCGATCTTTCTGAACAACGGCCACACGCTACAGGCCGCGCCGGACGGCGGTGGCGTAAATTCAATTCAACTTGATGGCTATGCCTACACGCTGGAGCAGTTTCATTTCCACGCGCCGAGTGAAAATACCGTTAATGGCCAGCACTACGCGATGGAAATGCATCTGGTGCATAAAAGCCTGACCGGAAAGCTTGCCGTGGTCGCCGTCATGTTTGAACCCGGCAGCCCTAACAAGGCACTTGAGCATTTGTGGAAAACCATTCCGGCAACGGGCAACAGCGTTTCGCTCTCTTCGCCGGTTAAAATTAACCAGCTGCTGCCGAAGAACAGGGCCTACTGGCGCTTTAGCGGTTCATTAACCACCCCGCCCTGCAGCGAAAAAGTCGCCTGGATCGTCATGAAGTCGCCCTTAACTCTCTCTGCCGAACAGCTGCGTAAATTTAAAACTGCGATGCGTCATGATAACAACCGCCCGACGCAGCCGCTGAACGGTCGGACTATTGTCGAATAGGCCTCCCACGTTCCGCCTTTATCACAGCAGAGGCCAGATAATTTGCCGTTTAATTCAGCAGATTATCTGGCTCTCTGCCGGAATGACTAAGAAAAAATGCGAAGTTGCGCAAAATTGTCGATGTACAAAAAAACGCCATAAAATATCAAGCGATTGATTTTTACAGGAAAATATTTTTCTCCTGACCTCTGAAGCGCGATTCTTTGATCCGCCTCAGTGGATTGCTCAAAGTTTGGCCTTTCATCTCGCGCAAAAAATGCGTAATATACGCCGCCTTGCAGTCACAGTATGGTCATTTCTTAACTCATGCGCATCGGACATTACCAGCTCAGAAATCGCCTGATCGCAGCGCCCATGGCAGGCATCACGGACAGGCCATTTCGGACGCTGTGCTATGAGATGGGAGCCGGTTTAACAGTATCCGAGATGATGTCTTCTAACCCGCAGGTATGGGAAAGCGACAAGTCCCGGCTACGGATGGTGCACGTTGATGAGCCAGGTATTCGCACGGTGCAAATTGCCGGCAGCGATCCTGTTGAGATGGCCGATGCCGCACGTATTAACGTGGAAAGCGGTGCCCAGATTATTGATATCAATATGGGGTGTCCGGCCAAAAAAGTGAATCGCAAGCTTGCAGGGTCAGCCCTTTTGCAGCACCCCGATTTGGTAAAATCGATACTTGCCGAAGTCGTCAGTGCCGTGGACGTTCCTGTAACCCTGAAGATTCGCACCGGCTGGGCACCGGAACACCGTAACTGCGTAGAAATTGCCCAACTGGCCGAAGACTGTGGCATTCAGGCTCTGACCATTCATGGCCGCACCCGCGCTTGTTTGTTCAACGGAGACGCTGAGTACGACAGCATTCGGGCAGTTAAGCAGAAAGTTTCCATTCCGGTTATCGCGAATGGCGACATTACTGACCCGCTAAAAGCCAGAGCAGTGCTTGACTATACGGGGGCGGATGCCCTGATGATAGGCCGGGCAGCTCAGGGAAGACCCTGGATCTTTCGGGAAATCCAGCATTATCTGGACACTGGGGAGTTACTGGCCCCCCTGCCTCTGGCAGAGGTAAAGCGCTTGCTTTGCGCGCACGTTCGGGAACTGCATGACTTCTATGGTCAGGCAAAAGGATACCGAATAGCACGTAAACACGTCTCCTGGTATCTCCGGGAGCACGCTCCAGATGACCAGTTTCGGCGCACATTCAACGCCATTGAGAATGCCAGCGAACAGCTGGAGGCGTTGGAGGCATACTTCGAAAATTTTGCGTAAACAGAAATAAAGAGCTGACAGAACTATGTTCGAACAACGCGTAAATTCTGACGTACTGACCGTTTCTACCGTTAACTCTCAGGACCAGGTGACCCAAAAGCCCCTGCGTGACTCGGTTAAACAGGCACTGAAGAACTATTTTGCTCAATTAAACGGTCAGGATGTCAATGACCTCTACGAGCTGGTACTGGCTGAAGTAGAACAGCCCCTGTTGGACATGGTGATGCAATACACCCGCGGTAACCAGACCCGTGCTGCCCTGATGATGGGCATCAACCGTGGTACGCTGCGTAAAAAACTGAAAAAATACGGCATGAACTAATTTATTCAGTTCGCTGCTTGTGTAAAAAGGCGCGGCCCGACACGGGTGAGCGCCTTTTTTATAGGTATTAGCTGTGAGAATAATCATGAAGGCAGGCATTGAACCTCACTACTTCGGCGATGATACAAAAAAGATTATCCACGGCGATGCGCTTTCGGAACTGAAAAAACTGCCTCCGGAAAGCATCGATCTGATCTTTGCCGATCCGCCCTATAACATCGGAAAAGATTTCGACGGCATGGTGGAGTCATGGGATGAAGAGCTGTTCCTGGCATGGCTGCTGGAGTGTATCAGGGAGTGCCATCGGGTCCTCAGGAAGCACGGCACCATGTATATCATGAACAGCACGGAAAATATGCCCTGGATCGACCTCCAGTGCCGCAAACTGTTTACCATTAAAAGCCGCATCGTCTGGGCTTACGACAGCTCCGGCGTGCAGGCGAAGCGATTCTTCGGCTCCATGTATGAGCCGATTCTGATGATGGTAAAAGATCCAAAGCGCTACACCTTCAATAGCAGCGAAATTCTGGTCGAGGCCAAAACCGGGGCAAAGCGCGCGCTGATCGATTACCGCAAAAACCCACCTCGCCCCTACAATACGCAAAAGGTGCCCGGCAACGTCTGGACCTTTCCGCGGGTGCGCTATCTGATGGAGGAGTATGAGAACCATCCGACGCAAAAGCCCCAGGCCCTGCTGGAGCGCATTATCCTCGCCTCCTCAAACCCAGAGGAGAGAGTGCTTGACCCGTTTGCCGGAAGTTTTACCACCGGTGCGGTAGCGATAGCCTACGGGCGCAAATTTATTGGTATCGAAGTTAACGGCGAATATATAAAAATGGGTTTGCGCAGGCTCAACGTCAGTTCGCACTACTCCTCTGAGGAGCTGGTCAGGATTAAAAGGCGAAAAACCAACAACCTGTCGAAAAAAAGCCGGGAAAGCTAAACGCCGGGCGCTCTCCGGCATCTCCTGTTATATTCCTGTCGCTCTTAAACCCCATGACAATAAGTACCGGGCGCACTATGCAGGCCAGCCGTGCGGCTCCTCTCTTCCGCTCCGCTCTTTCCGGGAGCAGATAACTATTTTGCATCATGAGCTAATGCAGCAATACAATAAAAATCGTAAGGGTTAAACACCTTTATATATTAAGCAGATAACGCTTTCTCTTTCGAAGAGCCTAGCCGATTTCTCCATGATGTTTACAATACTCACTCCTTGAGATTATTTCCCGGGTTCGCCCCTTGTACAGCGGTGGTAAAATAATTCTGGATTCGTAAAAGGTTCAGTCTTTAACGGAACGCTTAATTTGAGGTGACAAGATGAAAAAATTGATTCCGGTCGCATTGCTTACCGCTCTGTTGGCAGGCTGCGCTCATAATTCCCCATGCGTGCCCGTATACGACGACCAGGGACGTCTGGTACATACCAATACCTGTATGAAAGGCACCACTCAGGATAACTGGGAAACGGCTGGCGCTATCGCCGGCGGCGCAGCTGCAGTAGCTGGCCTGACGCTGGGTATTATTGCACTTTCAAAATAATCCTTTCAGGGTGCGGTATTTCCGCATCCTGAGTCCGGATAATTTATGTCCTACATCCACAATAAATAATAACGGTATTTACTCTATATCTTATCGGGAAATTAGCGTTCTCTTGTTTTATCCTGCCGTTCCCCAGTCAACCACCTCGCCTGCAGTTTAACTGGGGCAGCCGTATCAATTAATATTTATAATTCTGCAAGCTGCTTTATTTTATGGTCTGCGCAACGGCAAGGCTTTGCTATGACGACCGGCATCAGGCGCAAAACCACTCGCAGGGCCTTTTACTAACTGAATCATTGTCATCAGCCGCTAAGCGGCGTTTGACTCCGCTGTCGCTGCGTAAACCGCTTGCGCTTAGCGATAAATAATGGGCAAAACAAAAGGCCCGATCTTGCGATCGGGCCTTTTGTTTTATTTGATGTCTGGCGGTTCCCTACTCTCGCATGGGGAGACCCCACACTACCATCGGCGCTACGGCGTTTCACTTCTGAGTTCGGCATGGGGTCAGGTGGGACCACCGCGCTACGGCCGCCAGACAAATTCTTTTTAACGCGCCGAACTTTAACCTAAAAAGTGGTGCTGATACCCAGAGTCGAACTGGGGACCTCACCCTTACCAAGGGTGCGCTCTACCAACTGAGCCATATCAGCACGCTTAATTTGATGCCTGGCAGTTCCCTACTCTCGCATGGGGAG
>NZ_WMJZ01000049.1 GCF_009711095.1 Intestinirhabdus alba | reverse complement strand
TGTATATTACTGGAATGACACAGAATTTCTAACACTCCCGAAATATAAGGAAAACTGAAGCGCTACATGAGCAGTTTGAGCAACTTTTCCCTATGTTTAAACTGTACTTTAACAAAGTTAGCGGTGAAAACAGAGTTTTTTCTTCTGCTCCACTGTTGATATTAAAAAGAAGAGTCATCGACTGGGCAATTGCGCTCTTTTTTTGCATTACTTTTATTCTTATGGCGTTATTTCTCAATGGAGGAGAGAAAAAACTTTTGTTGGCTTTAAACGCGGTGCTGGCGCTTTTTTTAATCGTCCGCTCAAGTAGCTATGTAAATATATATGAGAATGGCCTGATTTATGGGCATTTACTTAAAAAGAAAACGATATGGTTTGATACGGTAGATTCAATTATTGCCCGTTTGTACTATCAGTCTCCGCGAAAGACGCATATTGACCCCACGGCGGACTATAGTAACGTTTATCGTGCTTATGTTTTTAGGCGTGATGGCAAGAGCGTTTTTGAAATCCATGAGACTGAATTCGCTAAAGCACGAGCTATCGAAACATGTTTTGATATTAATAGTCCGATAATAAAAGAAATTATTCCCGGCAGCATATAAAGCTTAAGGGCCTGTTAATAACTGGTGCGGGTAATCCGAGCCGTTTTACCTGCACGTTTATCAGGTTAGCCGCGTTCAGCATATCGGCTACCGTAATTATGAAGGAAAAGTATAAAAACAGGTCTTTATGATAATCGCTGGCGTTATTAAACGGGCGCTCGCGACTGGTGTGGATAATTCATACGCCACCTCTCAAAGAGATATTAGTTATATATTACCGGGCTAACTTTATTACGTGTCGCCTGTTCTGGCGTTACCGTTTTCCGACGACGGTCATTGCGGATAGGTGACTCAGCGTGTTGTCAGGCGACGCGGGCAGCCTCAAGGATCCGACCACCGATGTCCGGGCCGCCAGGCCCGTCGTCTGTTGGCGCAGGGAGCGGCCGGAGAAGCATATCGACTTACGAACACATCGAGGTATAGGGGCCGGGCGCGCACGGTCGCATATCAACATGCACCCGCTCTTCTTTTAGGGTGTACATGCCGCCAAAGAACGGGTCGACAACCAGCCAGCCCGGCACGCCGAAGAAGATCAGATTGCCGAAGGTATACCAGCGGCTGAGGCCGTGTTCCAGCAGGATGTTGGCCGAATAATATCCCTGCTGCCTGAGCATCAGCATGTAATCCTGCTTGCCGAAGTAGCTGCCGTCAGACTTCTTTAAGGTTACGGTTTGCGGGGTTTTGCCGGAGGCAACAACGAGGCCTTTCCCGTCGGTGATGACAAAATGCGCGTCGGCAGGCGTGCTGTCAATATACACCAGCTCATTGTTACTGTTTACAATGGTGGCGCAGCCGGTCAGGACCAGGGGCAGGAAAAGCAGAAAGATGATATTTTTCATGTAGGTTGCTCCGTCTCAATAGAGTGACAGAGCGGCACGGGGGAGAAAAAACTTAAGCCCGGCGCAGTAATTTATTGTCTGAAAGGCAAAATCGGTGAGGATATTTCCCGGCGCTAGTATTAATGATAAACATTCCTGTTCAGCCTCCCGCCCGTTCAAATTCATTCTGAGTTAATGATTGTGGTTATATGATGCAGGTCAAGCATGATTATAAATTATTAATTATAATGCTAATAATTATCCTGTATGTAATGACGTTAGTATGGATGAGCTACCAAAGAATAAGCATCTGCTGGTTTTTCTCGAAGTGTCGAAATGCGGCGGAATAATGAGTGCGGCCAGAAATCTACATATGACCCAGCCTTCGGTAACGAGAATTATCAAAGAGCTGGAAACCTGGATGGGAATGTCGCTGTTTCAGCGCACCAGTTCAGGGGTATTTCTGAATCGGGTGGGAAGTATTTTTCATAGCCACGTTCTCAGCTATGTTAACGGGTTGAAAAAATCGATCTCTGAACTGAAAATGGAGTTCGGAAAAAACTGTCAGTCCTTTTCCCTGGGCTACTCCTCTCTGGTCGGTTATACCATTTTGCCGGATATTATCAGTGAATTTAAAATGATTCATAAGGATATCTCCCTCAATATCTACGAAGGGCAGCTGTCAAGCCTGCTGCCGCTGGTTAATTCAGGCGCTATTGACTGCGCGATAGGGACGATCTCTGATAATGGCTCCGTCAGCGAATGCTATGCTGAAAAGCTTTTCCAGAGCCAGTTTTCCGTCTTTTCATCGCCTCTTCACCCGCTTGCGAGGGCGAAAAATTTTGCCCAGCTGACCTCCGCCAAATGGGTACTGCCGGAAACGCAGTTTGGTTATTACTATAAGCTCAATGATTTTCTGGCGGATAACGGTATTGATATTCGCTCGGCGATAAGAACCGACTCTATTTCATCGATCCTTAATCTGGTTACCTGCGCCAATTACCTTACCATTCTGGCCAGCCCGATGGGCGAGGGAAGAAATAAAAAGCTGGCCCTGCATAAAATTGCTATACAGGAGACCCTGCCTACGGCTGACTACTATTTTGTCTGGAGCAAGAAATTCATACCCTCAATTTTGCTTGAGCGCTTTATGGCGATTATTAAAGAGCGGTGTGCGATTAGCTTATGGGGCGCGTAGCGGCGGCTATGCTTCAGACAGGGAATTTTCTACCTGCCAGCGGCTTTATAAAAGGAATTACGCCTGGACAGGTAATTGAGGTGGATAAAAAAGAGATATCACCGAAGTGATATCTGAGACTGATGACAAATCCCAGGCCGAACTCGTTCGGCCATAATCACCACAAAAATAAACATGGAAAATCAATTCATTGATTTTCGGCTGCTAACCACAAAGAGGGAAAAATCACGTTTTTCCCTCTTTGTCATCAACCTGAGATATTACCGAAGTGATATCTCTTTTTGGGGCTGTCAGTGGGTGGCTAACTCAATAAAGATTTGCGCGCCGACCAGCAGGCAGTCGTCGTCAACATAATAAGGGTTAGCATGCAGGTAGTTATGAATACCTTTTTCCTGACATCCGCTGCCGAGGAAAAAGAGCGCGCCCTTTTTATCCGGCACGGCGTTGACCATATAGCTGAAGTCCTCGCTGCCGGTCATTGGCTTGCAGTGGCTGTCAATATCCTGCAAAAACGTTGAGGCGGCGGCGATAATACGCTGGCTGGCGTAGCTATGGTTGATCACGGCAGGATAGCCGGTGCACACCATGCTGGTGTTAAATCCGCGCAGGGCGCTCTCTTTGGCAATCTGATTCAGGCTGCTTCTCAGGATGCCGTCCGTTTCTTCATCCATCGAGCGAATGGTGCCCCGGGCCTGCACATAGTCGGGAATTGCGTTTGGCACCGTACCGCCGTGGAACATGCCGCAGCCAAAGACCGCCGGGCTGAAGGGATTGGTCTGCTTGGCAATAATATAGTCCAGATCGTTAATAATCCGCACCGCTTCACGAATCGCATCTTTACCTTTATGCGGCGTGGAGCCATGGGCCGATTCGCCGTGGACGTCCAGCGTCCAGGCCGCGCCCCAGGAGGACATAATATTGTCGTTGACCTTAATCGATCCGCTCTCCATAGAGGCGTCGTTATGCAGGGCGTAAATCTCATCCACCCCGTTGACGCAGCCGCCCTCTACCATTTTTTCCGCGCCGGGCACGCGCATATCCTCTTCGGCCATCTGAAAGATAAACCTGACGTTGAAAGCCAGTTTCTCCGGATGCTCGGCAAGGTAGCGCGCCGCCGTGAGCGCGATGGCCATATGGGTGTCATGGCCGCAGTTATGCGCCAGATTCTCATGGGTCGATTTATACTCGGTTTCAGTCAGATCCGGCATCTCCAGGCCGTCCATATCGGCCCGGAAGGCGATGCGCTTTTTACTGGCGTCAACGTCCAGATCGGCGTGAAACCCGGTATAGCCCGGATATTCGGTAATCTTATACCCTAAAGCGCGCATCACCGACTGACAGTATTGTGATGTCTTATGCTCCTGGCCTGACGCTTCGGGAATCGTATGCAGGTAGCGACGGGCTTCCCGGCTGAATTGTTCAAGATATTTAATGTCTTCAGAAATCTGGTAATTTTTCATATTTGCTCCAATATCCGGCGGCAGCATTAAATAATGTGCTGAAACTTAAGAATCAGTTGGGCAACAATGGCCGCGCCGAAAAATGCGCTGGTAAAAACCAGCACCGATATAATGACGATCTTCCAGCTCAGGGATTTAAGCTTATCGAGGCTGTTGCCAACGGAAAGCCCGGCGAAAGCCAGCAGCGGCGTCGTTGTTGACAGGAAATCGATTTTATTCGTCAGATTCATAAAAACATCGCTGACGGGGGAGTAGGGCATACTGAGCAGTAGCGCAATAAGCGTCGCCCAGGCAAAAGCCGGCAGCGGAACTTTGGGCAGCCACATTTTTATCTGAAGAGATAATATAATGATGGCGAACATTATTACCGCGCCGGGCAGCGCTTCCAGCGCCGACATGCCTTTACCTACCGCCTGCGCCAGCAGCACCAGCGCAATACACGGAATAATAATCTTAGTATTATCGGAGAATTGTTTAATATTCATTTTTTTATTCCGGGAACAGTTATTTACGAACCAGCAGCTTATAAAGGAAGTTACTCAGAGGAAGCGCCAGGAAAATAAGCGCGTACATTCCCGTTACCGCTGCCAGCATATTGCTGGTCGCCGCGAAGGCCAGAATCTGGTTGGACATATGCGGGACGGCGTTGGCCAGCGATGCGGAGGCCGCCGCCATCATGCTTCCGGAGCCAAGCCCGCAGGCGACGGCGAGGGAAAGCGGATGCAGACCGAAGTTCAGGCCGATCGGGCTGATAATGCCAAAGAAGACGGTGCCAATAACGCTGCCCACAATATAGGTGCCCAGAACGCCGGTTCCCTCCGGGCTGTCGATGCCATATTTTTCACCGATAACGCCCAGCGAAGGCTCCCTGGAAATACTGGAACAAGCGCCAATTGACTCTCTGCGCATCCCTAACAGAATGGCTAACGGCATGGCGATTAGCACGGAGCCTAAATTTCCCAGCTCCTGTAATACCAGCGCCGGTCCGGCCTTAATAACTTCCTCAACGTTGGGGCCAACCAGCGTGCCATATTTCACGCCAAGGGGCAGCAGCGAAAGCATAACGATATTGCCGGTGATCTTTATCGCGTTATGATTTAATACCTTACCCATCGGCTTAATTAATTTACCCAGGATATCCGGTGTTACCAGTACGCCGATAATGACCGCATACAGCATAGGCAGCAGGCTGAACTTAATGCCAAATGCGGTAATATTAATCACACCGATTAGCTCTGATAATAAGGTAATAATGCCAGAAGCAATAACAAGTATAACCAGATGTCTATTGGAGGCTGAGTTCTCCATAAGTACCCCTCATTCATTTATTTTGATGCTCACAGAATAATGAGTACGCTGAATTTAGATAATTTGTTTTGTTTCTGGGGTATATCAAAAATGATATTGCTCAACCGCCATTTTTTGATAAAAATCAAAAAAAATTGCTGATTTTTTATTTATCTCTTTGATAAATATCTTTTTTTATTTTTTTATACCTTGGTCACATTCCGGCACTTTAACCCTGTTGCGGCAAGCGTTATTGCGTTGCTGGCTGCCGTACGGGCAGAGCAGAGCAGAGCAGAGCAGAGCAGAGCAGAGCAGAGCAGAGCAGAGCAGAGCTGGGCTGGGCAGGCATTTACGGCGTGCTGCGGCGTGGCGAGTCGGCCACCGTCCGCAACTGGCGGCATAGCGCCGGCTTTGGCTGGCCGTTTCTCCGGCCATGCAGGCGTGGGATGCCACGGCCCGGAGCGGATAATGGCGGGATGGCGAGGCCTGGCAAATTGACGCCGTCCGGGAGTGAAATCACCGTACACTTTCGCAGAGAGGTTGAGCGTGGCGATATCGGGTGGCCTGCGCTCCCGGCGGCCTTTTCAGATACAGGCGTCTGACACGCAACCGTGCCGTGGAAATAAACGGACCGGACGCTCCTGCCGTTGGCCTGCATATCTGCACACCTCAGGCCGCTCAGCGTTGGTATTGTGCCCGGTCCGCAGGGCAAGAGAAGGGCCGCGAGGTTCAGACTGGCTACGTCTGACGAAAGTTGGCGATACCCTGACCCATCGGGTTACAGGACAAAACTCAGGAACTGCTCTTGAGCGTCGCTGGCGGCCATTCAGGTCCGGGGCAGGGCGCGGGCCGTAAGGACCGGTGTTTCAGATGTGCGGCGGCGAAGACGGCTACGGACCTGAATAGTCCTGGCCCTGCGGATGCGAGCCGGAAGCGTCGGGCCAGAACGATGTTCACTACGTTCTGCGCCTTGATTACGCGCTTCTGGCTCAGCGCGCGCCATGCCTGCATACAGGGGCGGCCACCCGGTTTCGCACAATATAAAATCTCTGCGTTATCTTACAGGCGACAGGTACGACGCTGGCCTGGGCTACCCGTCTTATCCATAAGGTTTGCGTCCGGCGGCGCTCACCCCCGGCCGTATACTTCCGCAGACGAATAAGGAAGCCCCTTGTCCTTTATCCGGGGCGGCCTGCGACCGGGCATAGTCGTTCCTGTTGAATCCGTCGTTCACCCGCCGGCGATCCTGTGGAACTTGCTTAAACACCCGGTCTTTTGTCATGCTCTCCGAATGACGCAGGATATATTATTCGGCATAAGCCTGCCGGCTTATATTTCGGCACTTCTGGCTGGCCTTTGGCTACTGGTCTTATCAATATGGCTTGCCCCCGGCGGCGTTCGTCCTGACCACAACGTTCGCTATGTCCCCGGGGATGAATGAGGGACCTCCTTGTCCTTCACCGAAGGTGACCTGCGGTCGGGAAAATTCATTCCTGACGAATTTGTCGCTTGCCTGCCGCATGATTCGTCCTGAAGGCCTCACCCCTTCGGGGCCAGCCCTGGGGCTGTTCAAAACGCGCTGTGTTTTTTCCTGCAACCCAAATTATTTAAGCTATATATTTTAATTTATCTGTCTTAGTCAAAAAAATAATTCTTAAGCTAAATTGCTTTTTTGACTTAAATCATCGATTAATGTAGTCCAGCTAATAAATGTGTTAAATGCAATACATTGTTGTATAAATATTTTCGGGATGAAATATATGTATATTATCTGAATATTATCTATTCTATTGATTCTGAAAGGGGATGCTTTGAATATTTGATGTTAATCAAACGTCACGGATCTATGTAAAAAATAAAAAATTAGATTGATATTTATTCAACCTTGTGTTTTTTATATTGTCTGAAAAGAAATTAAAACAACGCAACTTTATTAAAAGATGGCGCACGCTCGCCATCAGGAACATTTTTATACCCTTAATAATTCGAGTTGCAGGAAGGCGGCGGCCCTTTAGAGTGAGGCTCTGGGCCGAATAAAGCCAACGCACGTGCAACTTGACGTATGACGGATATATATTAAAAGGATTCGCTATGTCAGAGGGCTTCCAGAATACACACAGCCCAATAAAAATGTCGGGCTTCGCCAGAAGCAATTGGCCGCTCTGCGTTCGGCAGTTGGCAGGGCAAATAGGCTGCCTTCAGCCCGCCCGGAAAAGGGCGCTGAACGTGAAAGGCTACTGAATATGTGGTCGTCAATTCCGCACGGCCTGCCCGACAGGCTAATGAATGAAGCCGTCCCGTCACGTGAGTCGGTGTACCGGGTTCTGCTCCGCCTGTTCAATACCCGTAACATCGGACAGGGAGACGGACTCCCGCCGCTTCTGGTCCGGGGCGTGCCCGAGTGGCATGAAATGAACGTAGGCGATGAGCGGGTACTCGGCTGGTTCTGCCGTCAGCTGCGCAGCGATCTGCCGCGTCTTGAGCCGAGAATCGCGGCGCTGAGGGTGGAGATAAAAGACATTAGCCAGCAAAAGCTGGCGCTGCACATTGAGGCGCATCTGTGGGATGACGACGCTCCCCTGCAGCTGAGGCTCATCTGGCAAAACGGCAACTGGCAGCCGATAGCGCAGGAGGCGTCGGGTGGATCATCGTCAGCCGGATAGCCGCTTTTCGCTGCCGGAGCGGGAGGAGAGCGCTTCGCCCTCAGCCGTCATTACCGGCGGCCGGCGCTGCGCTTTGATCTGCTGAACCAGCGCGATGGCCGCCGCTATAAACAGCGCCGCCGCGCCGCACAGGGTGGCGATGATGACCGACGACGCGGCGCTCACCAGCAGCGGGCCGAGGATCTGGCCGATACCGTAGGTCAGGGTCACAAACCCCAGCAGATTAATTTTATCCGGCACGCTGAGCTGGCGGGCCAGGGTCATCACCAGCGAGGTGGTGCCCATAAAGGTTGCGCCGAAGCCGAAGCAGCTCAGCGCCAGCAGCGGCAGAGAATCGCTGACCAGCGTCAGCACCACGCACACGCCCTGGATCAGCAGGTTCGCCGCCAGACACAGCACAGCGCCCCGGCGTCTTGCCGCCCACAGCCAGCCAAAGCAGCCCGGCACCACCGCCACGCCCACCAGCGTCCAGAGGTGGGCCGCCAGCAGCGGCGAACCGGCGTTTTTTGCCATCAGCGGCAGGTAAGTCGCGACAATAATGTAGCCAAAGCCCGCCAGCCCGTACAGCAGCGCCAGCAGCCACCAGCGCATCGGTTGTGGTGCCGTTTTCGACAGCTGCGCGGGGGGCAGCACGGAGGTGCGGGAAGGGATTAACAGCGCCAGCAGAAGGATTAATACGCCGGAAAGCGCCGCCGCCGCTATCCACAGGGCGTGGGAAGCGTACCCCAGCCGCAGGCCGGCGATAACATATTCATTGCCCAGCGCGATGCCGACGCCAACCCCGGAATAGAGCGACGCAATCACAAAGGGATTACGGGTCTGCTGCAGCACGAGATTTGAGCCGAAGATCAGCATTCCGGCGCTGGCCATCCCCGCCAGCAGGCGCACCAGGACAACCTCTGCGGGGCGCTCAAACAGCGCCATGGCGAGGATCAGCACCCCGGTCGCCGCCGCCGCGAGAAGCAGCTGCGGGCGCAGGCGCGCGGGCCGGTGAAAGGCCTCAAAGGAGAACAGCAGGCTGCCGGCCAGATAGCCCGCGTAGTTCGCGCTGGCGATCCAGGCCAGCTCACTAAAGCTGAAGCGGCCTTCGGCCAGCAACACCGGCAGCATTGGCGTATAGAGAAAGCGGCCGATTCCCATCCCGACGGCCAGGGTTAACATCCCGAAAAGGGCGGAACGCAAGGAGAAACGCTGGTCATTACGCATGGCTGACCCTTATTCACAGGGGAGAAAGCGAGGCCCTATTCTGCCTGAACAGCGGGTATTGGTGAATGAAATGTTGCTATTTGGTTTTCTGTTTGTTTTTTGCGGCGGGCAAAGCCGCAGAAACGGTGTCTGATGTGACTCAGCGCGGCGTCCGCTGAAAACGATAAAACAGGTTTGGCTCGCTAACGATAAACAGCGTACCTTCGTCATCAACGGCGACGCCCTCGGCCTGGGGCACGTCCTGGCCAAGACCGTGGCTGCCCGCCGTGAGCGACATCGATCCCATCTCCCTGCCGGAGGGTGTGACCTCCTTCAGCACCCGCGACTCGTGTGAGAGAATCAACAGCGTTTTGTACTGCGGGTTAAACTCTGCCCCGGAGATGTCTCTGACGTTTAGCCTGCCCTGCAGCGTTTTGTCATTAACAATCCGCAGATCGTCGCCCTGCAGCAGGCCCGTCACCCTGTAGATGTCGATGGGTTTTTTCTCCTGAAAAAACCAGAAGGTTTTATCGACAGGCGACCATGCCAGCCCCTCAAATCCGCTGTTGGTGGGGGTTTTTTGCAGGGCAATGGTCAATTTTTTAATAATATTGATCTTTGCGTTTTCCCCGACGTTGATAACGTAGATGGCGTAATCACTCTCATCGCTGATAACAAACGTATTGTCGTGAATATGCTCAATAGTCTCGACGTCGTGGACAAAATTAAGAGGGATGGTGCGCAGAAGCTCACCTGTTTTTGTTATTTCCACGATGGATGGCGGTTTATTCAATGTGGCAAACAGGGTATTGCTGGTTTCTGACCAGGTGAGGGAGGAGATATTATTTTTAATTCCCGATATCGGCACGCCGTCGATCGTCGCCCGAAAATCGCGCAGCGTCGAGTGCCGCTCATCAGGGGAGCCATCATCGAGCCGGGTGAAAATATAGCGCAGCCCGCAGGCCGCAGCGCAGATAACAATAAGTAAAATGGCCGCCATCGCCGGGCGTTTGATGTTCACGCATAGGTCCCTTTATTGTGTTCGGGCTTAACGCCCGGCCCGTCGGGCTATTTTGTACCTGGGCAGCGCTCGCTCAAAACGTATCGCGATGTGAACGGTCAGGACGGTCATGGGGCGAGCTTCGCGGGGCGTCCCCACGTATGCGTGCGCGCTCCGGTTTCTGTACGCTGTCCGTGTCCAGACTGACTACGTCAATAACGCCTGATGGGCCAGGCCCTTAATAAAATCAAAAGCATAATCAGACATTATCGCGAAGAAACTTAACGAAACCTTAATGCGCGCACTCCCGCCGCGCTAAGGCCGACCGAGCTGTCCGGCGGTCGCGCCCGTTAGCCGGCGTCAAAGGAGGCGACGAGCCGCCACGTCTCCGCTTCGGCGCGATAAATCGCCGCGGTATGACCAGGGAGCACCCACTGTATCTCCTCACCGGGGGCGCAGCTCAGAATAATGCACAGGCCACAGCCCCCGCGCAGCTGGCGGGGAATGTCGGTCACCCGGAAAGGCACCCCCCGGGAGTGCAGCAGCCGACGGGTCTGAATCACCCCCGGCGTGGCGTGGAACAGATAGAGATAGTCGCTCATTTGCGTCGCCTCTGGCGCTGGCCGATCAGCGCCGCGCCGATGGCACCGGCAAACTGGGCGTCCGGATGGGTGTGAACCGCCATGCCGACCTGCTCTTCCAGCATTCGGGTAAACGCCGTACAGCGGCTGACGCCGCCGGTAAACAGCAGCGGCCCCCCGGCGGAAAGGCGGCCGATAAAATTGGCGCTGCGTCGGGCCAGGGCGCTGAGGACGCCCGCCAGAATCGCCTCCGGCGCTACGCCGGCGGAGCGCAGGCTGATAACCTCTGATTCGGCAAAGACGGTGCACATGCTGCCGATCGCGTGGGGAGCCACGCCTGCGGTAATGGCGTCCAGCTCCTCCACCCCGGCACCCAGCGTGCGTGAGATGACCTCCAGAAACCGGCCGGTGCCCGCCGCGCACTTGTCGTTCATCAGAAAATCGGTAAGGTTGCCGTCGCGATCCAGCTGGATCACCTTGCTGTCCTGGCCGCCGATGTCGATCACCGTGCGGGTGGCCGGGGCCAGCAGCCGCGCCCCCAGGCCGTGGCAGGTGATCTCGGTGACCTGCCGGTCGGCGAAGTCGACCAACTGGCGGCCGTAGCCGGTCAGGGTCAGGTACGGGCGCGCCTCCAGCCCGGCGCTGAGCGACTCCCATCCCTCGCGGATCGCCTCCGCCGGGCGAAACGGCGTCGGACAGAGAAAGCGGCGTCGGATAACGTCGCCCTCCAGCAGAACGCCCTTGGTCGCCGTGGAGCCGGAATCAATGCCAATTGAGTAGGTCACGTCCGCTCCTTACAACATTTCGATAAAGGCCGCGACGCGGGTGCTGAGCTGGCCAATATCCGAGGTGGAGTAGTCGGTTTCGATCGCTATATAGGGAATATCGTGCCGCTGGCGAACGTGGCGCTTAATCGCCATCGACTCCACGGCGTAGGTGTGGCAGGCCTGCAGAATCACGTCTACCACGCCGTCCGCCTGGTACTCTTCCACCATCTGGCTGAGCAGCGTTAAGCGCTGGTCGTTCGGGGAAATGCACGAGCAGCCGATGGTGAGGTACTTGTCGGTCAGGGCGTCGTAGAGGTCGCCGCTCTCCTCGACGCAGCGCTCGGTGGCCTTCGCCCCGGTGCAGTTTTCAAAGCCCACCACCCAGCCGCCGTTTTCCTCAATGGCGTGCACCACCTTCTCCGCCGCGCCGCCGATCGGGCAGCCGGTGATCAGAATGCGCGGGCGGCGCTCCAGCCGTTGGCCATCCTGCCAGGCCTGGCGCACCCGCTCCGCCATGCCGTTCAGCTCGTCGATAAGGGCCTCTTTGTCGAAGCGGAAGGTCGCTCCGTACACCACCTTCAGGATATCGCCGCCGCTGAGGGCCGGCGGGTTGAGCTGGCCGACGCGATAGAAGTTCGCCAGCGCCCGGCGCTCGCGGTTCTTAAGAGCGATGGCCTCCCGCAGCGCGGCTTCGGTAATGGGCGTGCCGAAGCGCGCCTCCACCGCCTGCTGCAGACGCTGGATCTCCGCTTTCCACAGCGCGCGTGAGGCGGCGTCGCCGGCGCTGTTGGGCAGCTGCATGACGTGTACCGCCTTAAAGCTGGCCATGTACTCGTACATCTTCTTTTTGCCGTCGCAGGTGGTCTCTCCGACCACCAGATCGGAAAAATAGAAGTAGGGGCATTTATCGGTTTTGCCGAAGCCGTAGCTGCTTTTAATCAGCGGGCAGAGGTTGCGCGGCAGCTCTTTTTCAGCTTCCTCAATGGTTTCATCGGAGGTGGAACAGAGCGAAACGACGACCGCCCCCGCCGCCATTGGGATCTCCTGGGGCATAAAGGTGCAGTAGGTTCCCACCAGCGGGATACCCTGCTCTTTTAGCTCCATAACGGTAAGAAAGCCTTTCTGACGTGCTGCAGAGAATTGATCGAAAATGGCGGGCAGATCGGTGATAAGCGACATGGTTTTTCCTTCCCCGTAACACGGGAGACAATGAAAAGAGCCTGCATTATAACCACCTGGCTTGTCGGGTTTTATTGACGCGCCGCAACGGATCGTTTGTCACGGTGCGCGGTAACCCTTTAACGGGCGCTGATAAGAGCGGCCTTTAACGCCCGGCGGTTCCTCTGCGGGTCATAAAATTTTCTTTAAATCCATCTCCTCCTGAATGCGATCGCTCCAGGCCGCATGGGTGCGGAGCGCCTCTTCGATACCGGCGTTGTAGTAGGCCGGGCCGAAGCGCTCGCTCAGAAAGTCGATAAAAAACTCGGCGTCAAATTGCTCAAGCTCCACATCGAGATGGTCGGCGCACCAGCGCTGCAGCTCGTCGCGCAGGCGGTCGCGGGCGGCCGGGTCCAGGGTAATCGTCGTCATGTTTGATCCTTCAATAATGAATCAGGCCCGTCAGCAGCGACGGCACCTGCGATAACAGATAGAGCGCCAGCCCAATAGCGCCGCCAACCAGCGTGCCGTTAACGCGGATAAACTGCAGGTCTTTACCGATGTTCAGCTCGATCTGGCGCGACATATCCCGCGGGTCCCAGCTTTTCACCGTATCGCTAATGTGGCGGGTCAGGAAGGCGGCGAACTCCGGCGCGACCCGGCGTGCGGCCTGTTCCAGATGGCCGTTCAGCGAGGCGCGCAGGGCCTCGTCGGCGAGCAGCGTCTCGCCAAACCACTGGCCGGCGTGGGTGATGCGCTGTTTTACCCGCGAATCCCCGGCGTTAATATCCGCCTTCAGCCACTGGCGCAGGTCGTCCCACAGTTCACCCAGATAGCGGTTGAAGGCCTCGTCCTCCTTCAGCCAGGCCTTAATGGCGTCGGCGCGGGTGGCCATCTCCGGATCGCTTTTCAGCCGATCGATAAATTTAAAGGTAGCGCGATCGAAGGCGTGACGGATCTGATGCGCGCGATCGTGGCTGATATCGTCAAGCAGGGCGTTAACCGCGTCGGAGACCAGCACGGCGCTGTGCTCACCCAGCCATTCGGTTGGCAGGATCTTCGCCTTTAACGGGTGCTCTGTCTCCAACCAGCGGACGATCTGCCTGGCGATAAAAGCGCGCGAGCTGTCGCGCTGCAGCAGGGCGATAAGCTGAGCGATGAGGGTATCAAGCAGCACCTGGTGGCGGTTGTTTTTGGTCATGCTCTCCAGCATCAGCGCGCCGGTGCCGGAGAGATCGACCTTGTCGATCGCCTTATGTACCGCCCGTTTGATCAGCCGCTGAATGCGGGCGTCGTCGGTCAGCTCCAGAAAGCCGCTCATTATCTGTAGCAGATGCTGGCCTACCCGCCGGGCGTTATCCGGCTGGCTGAACCAGCCGCCGATCAGCCGCGCCGGTTCGTGGCGGCGGATCAGCGTGACCAGCGACTGGGTGTCGAGAAATTTTTCCTGGACGAACTGGCCGAGATTTTCGCCGATCCGATCTTTATTGCGCGGGATGATCGCCGTATGGCGAGAAATAAACGGCAGCGGCACCCGGCGAAACAGCGCCACCACGGCGAACCAGTCCGCCAGCGCGCCCACCATCGCCGCTTCGGCAATGGCCTTGACGCCGCTCACCCAGAAGCCGGGCGGCAGAAAAAGGGTGATGACAAAGGTGGCCGCCGCAATCAGCAGCAGGCCAAGGGCCAGCCGTTTGGCACGTCTGAGTTCGCTTATTTTATCCATGAGCTAAGCATAGCGCCGGAGAGAGCAAGCGGCCAAAGGGCGGTGAGGGGTGGGCATCGGCTACTCTCCCACCGCCGCCCGGCGGGCTTCATGCTGGCGCACGCGGCGCAGCAGGCCGCCCAGGGTAAACAGCGCCGCGACGCCCGCCGCCACCGCCAGCAGGTGAAACGGGAGCCGTCCGCCGTTGAACCACAGCCAGCGGCCGATCTCCACCGATACTGCCATGATCGTCAGGTTTACAATATTCAGCGCTGCCGATACGGTGCCCTTCGGCAGATCGTTGGTAAACAGCGTAAAGCGGAACAGAACCGGGAAGATCATGCCGATGCCAAAAGCGTACAGGCTGGTGCCCAGCACCGACCACAGCCAGAGGTGCGGCCACAGCAGGTTGCCGGCGATAAGGATCGCCAGTCCGGCGATCTGGATCGGCGCAGCCCGCCGGAGAAAGCGCGGGCTGGCGGGATCTTTTATGAAGCGGGCCACCAGGGTATTGGCGACGATCGTTGCGCCAAACACCGGTACCTGGGTCCAGGCGAACTGCGAGGCGGACATGCCCCCGGCGTCAATCAGGATCACCGGCGACACCGCCACCCAGCTCATCATCGGAATGTAGCTCAGCGAAATGGTCGCCGCCCCGGTCAGAAATACCGGGTTGCGAAAGACATTGCGAAAATCGCGCAGCACGCTGAGGGCGCTAAAGGGCGTGGCGCTGCGCCTGACCGTTTCCGGCATCGCCAGCAGCAGGCCGATAAAGGCGAAAAGGCCCATCAGCGTGATGATGCCGAACAGCGCCTTCCAGTGGACGAAATGCATCAGCGCCGCCCCGGAAAGCGGACCGACGATGGGCGCAATCAGCACGATGGAGGTAATGATGGCCATCAGCTTAATGGCCTTCGTCTGGCCGAAGGCCTCCTGCACGGTAACGTAGCCCACCGTGGCGATAAAGCAGATGCTGGTGCCCTGAACAAAGCGCGCCGCGAGGAACTGGGTCATGGAGGTGGTAAACAGCGTGGCGGCGCAGGCGAGGGTAAAAATCAGCGCGCCGGCGAGCAGCACCGGGCGGCGGCCAATCCGGTCGGATAGCGGCCCGAGCAGCCACTGTAGCGCCATGCCCCCCGCCAGATAGAGGCTGACGGAGGCCGGGGCGAGGCTGACATCGGCGTTGAAATCCCGCACCACGTTGATGATGCCCGGCTGGATCAGATCCGTCGACAGCCAGGCGGCAAAGTCATAGACGATGAGCGCCATCGGGAAAAAGAGCGTGGCGGCGTGCCGGGTAAAAAACGAAAGGATCCGTTGCATGTCAAAGGCGCTCCATGTCGCAAAAACCGTAGTGGGAGAGAGAAAGGGACTCCCGTCGCCGCGCCGCTGGCGGATAAGAGATAACGCGGCCTGCGGACAGTTTAAATATCATCTTGACCGCTCCTCCGCCCGCGCCAGCACGGATGGAACAACGCCCCCGGAGGCGGATCGGAAAGCCGATAACCGCCCGCGCGTCACGTCCCGGAAGCATGAGGCAGAGCGGAAAACAGACCCGTTAAGTGTAATGAAAGTTTGATGTTAATCAAAAGCGTTTCGCCAGCTAAGAGAAAGAAAACAGGCGTGGCAGATCCAGCGCCGCAGGGTGCAGATCGGATAAAAAGTGCAGCAGGAGCCCCGCTCCAAAGAGCATCAATATTACCCCGGACATCCGTGAGATCCGCGGCAGCCAGCCCGTCAGCCTTCGTTGGATCGAAGGCAGGCTGAGGCACATCACGATCGACAAATCCCAGCACAGCACAACGCTGGTCATCCAGATTCCGCTAACGGACTGCTGTAATAAGGTTACCGAGGGGCCAGGCAGCGTGGTCATCAACGCCAGATAGAACAGCGCGTTTTTCGGGTTAAGCAGTGAGGAACCCAGCCCCGGCAGCAGCTGTTTGCCAACGCCGGGGCAGGAGCCGCGGGCATCGACGCCCGTCAGGATCTGCGGGCGGCTGCGCGCCAGCAGGCTGCCGATCCACAGCAGGTAGATGGCACCCGACAGCGTGATGGCGGTAAACAGCAGAGCAAACGAGTGCAGAATCCCCCGGCCGACAATTGCCAGCAGAATGTACAGCCCGTTGCCTGCGGCGATGCCGACGGACAGCCCGGCGCTGCCGCGCAGGCGGTAACGTACCGCGTAGTCCATCAGCAAAAAGAAGTCCGGTCCGGGGCTAAGCAGGGCAACGAAATGCGCCAGCGCCAGCGCGGGAAAGGCAGGGGGGAAAAGCGTATTCAGTAGTTCCATAGTAACCTCAGAAAGTAAACCTGCGGTTACCTTAGCCCGGACGTTCCGTCAATTATTGTCTGTTATTGATCGCCCCGGCGCGTACTGGCGCGGCGTGGCGGCGGTATAGCCGATGAAGGTGCGGTGGAAGTGGCTCTGGTCAGCGAACCCGCTCTGATAACCGACGTCGGCAATCGTCTCCCCGGCGCGCAGCCGCACGCGGGCAAAATTGATCCTCGCGATATTCAGATAGCTTCCCGGCGTCAGCCCGGTGTCCCGCCTGAAGATGCGGATTAGCGTCTCCTTACGCAAACTGCACGCCTGAGCCAGGTCGTCCAGCGAGGGGGCACGAGCAGGTTGCTGCGCAGCTGTTCCTGCAGATACCGGCTGGTGGCGCGCTGACGGTCTGGTTTCACCAGCCGCAGGGAAAGCTGATGCAGCAGAACGCAGACCTCCCGGGCGACAGGCGCGCTCTGCCGACGCTGCATCTATGCCACAAGCTGCAGGTAGTTCTGAAAGATCTGCGGCTGGCGAATCGCCGGGGGCGCGCGCTGAGCCGGGTCGTTGCGCTAAGGGCCGCCAGCTGCGCCAGGCACCAGTCCGTATCCAACCAGAGCATATGGTAGCTGCGAAAGGTTCCCTCCAGCGGATTGCAGCTGTGGGGGGCCAGCGGCGGGATCACGATCAGATCGCCCGCCTGCAGACGGTGCTCCTGGCCGTTACAGACGCAGCGCGTTTCCCCTTCCAGTATCGCGCCGATGGAGAGCTGAGGATGAAGATGAAGCTTGTAGGCCTGACGGCTGCGCCAGGTGCTGCGCAGCTCCAGCCAGGGCAGCCGTGCGTCGCGCCAGAACCGCTGGGGAATTGTTCGGATAAGGGACACGCTACGCTCCTGTCTCGTGATTCATGGTCTGTTTATAACACAGGCCGTGCGGTAAAAAAGCAGGGAAGGGGCGGGCGTTTGCCGTTTTGCGTAGCGCGCTGCGCGATAGTGCAAACATTGCAGGGACGGGAAACTATCCTGGAAAACGCCTCGCAGGAATAAGCAAAAGTCGATGAAGATAAAAGCAAGCAGGGTTAGGCTGCTTCTTATCGCGCAGGGTGGGAAGGCGGGTTGTTAATAACGGAATACGGGCATTAAGAACCCTCCGTATCTACCCAACTTTACCGATTGTCCGGGCCGGGTCTACTACCCTTAATACCCTGAGCGGCGCTTATCTCTGCCGCCCCCGACGTGATTAAGGAGACCTATTCTATGGCTTACCAGACGGTGAATCCTGCTAACAATCAGCTGATTAAAGAGTACAAACCGCACAGCGATGCCGATATTGAGGCCGCGCTGGGCCGGGCCGACGCGCTCTACCGCTCCGGATGGGCGACGGGCGACATAACGCCACGTCTGAATGTGCTGCGCAGGCTGGCGGAGCTGCTCGACGAGCGGGCGGAGGCGCTGGCGAAAATCGCCAGCCAGGAGATGGGCAAGCTGATTAAGCAGAGCCGCGGCGAAGTGGCGCTCTGCGCGCAGATTGCCCGCTACTATGCCGATAACGCGCCGCGATTTCTGGCACCGGTGAAATACCCGTCGGAGCTGGGCGAGGCCTGGGTTGAGCATCACCCCATCGGCGTGCTGATGGCAGTGGAGCCGTGGAACTTTCCGTACTATCAGCTGATGCGCGTGCTGGCTCCGAATCTGGCCGCCGGTAACCCGGTTATCGCCAAACACGCCAGCATCGTGCCGCACTGCGCCGAAACCTTTGCGCAGCTGGTGCATGAAGCGGGCGCGCCGGAGGGGGCGTGGACCAACCTGTTTATCTCTTCGGAGCAGGTGGCGGCCATTATCGCCGATCCGCGGGTGCAGGGTGCCGCCCTGACGGGGTCGGAAAAGGCGGGTAGCGCGGTTGCCGCTCAGGCGGCTAAGCACATCAAAAAGGCCACCCTGGAGCTGGGCGGCAACGACGTGTTCGTGGTGCTTGACGATGCCGATCTTGCAAAGGCGGTGGAGATCGGCGTGCAGGCGCGGCTGAACAATGCGGGCCAGGTGTGCACCGCCGCCAAGCGCTTTATTCTTCATGAAAAAATTGCCGACAGCTTCCTGGCGCAGTTCAGCGAGGCGTTCAGCCGCGTGAAGATTGGCGACCCGCTGGATGAGAGCGTCGGGCTGGGGCCGCTCTCATCCAGGGAGGCGCTGGAGACCCTGACGAAGCAGGTCAACGAGGCGGTAAAAAACGGCGCGAAGCTGCACCTCGGCGGCCAGCCGCTGGAGCGGGAGGGCAGTTTCTTTGCCCCGACCATTCTGACCGGCATCGCTCGCGATAATCCGGCTTATTTTGAAGAGTTCTTCGGCCCGGTGGCGCAGATGTACGTGGTGAAGGATGACGACGAGGCGGTGAGGCTGGCAAACGATTCCCACTACGGCCTGGGCGGCGCGGTGTTCAGCCAGGATATTGAGCGCGCGAAACGGATGGCCTCGCGTATTGAAACCGGGATGGTGTATATCAACTGGCTGACCGATACGGCCCCTGAGCTGCCGTTCGGCGGCGTTAAGCGCTCCGGCTTTGGCCGAGAGCTGTCCGATCTGGGGATCAAAGAGTTTGTGAACCAGAAGCTGGTGGTGGTTCACCGGTAAGCGTCTTTGTCCCCCTCCTGCGGGGAGGGGGAGTGGGGGACAAGGTTGCCGTAAGCTATAACCCAAATTATTCAGGCGGTAACCCGCCGGGTTATAGGTAAAAACGGTGCAGCCTCCCAATCTCAGTCGTTCCGTATGTCAAAGTAAAAATTTTTTACAACCCTGTACTTTCCGAAAAAAGGTGAAGCTAGTGTTCCGTCAGAACTGGCGACGAATAGAGAACTCTATGTAAAGTTTGAAAAGACCGTTTGTGATTAAGATATTTTACGTTTTTATTGTGTTTTTCTTAATTACCTGCTGATTTAAAATTATCGTCCTTGTTGGTCTTTTTTCATATGCCCGAATCTTCATCGTGTTCAGGTGGTTATTTAATTGTTTGTTTTTTTGTGGGTTATTGCGTTGTGCTTCATATGGTGGTTTTTCTGTACAGGCCTATTTTTATCCGGATGTGGACAGTTATTACCATCTGGCCTAAAAAATGTATGGTTTTTCTGTATGTAAAATTTAGCTTATAATTTTCTTTGCTGAATTTTAAGGAGGAAGTGGGCTGATGGTTGAAGCATGAAATGAAATTATCCCTTGATGTCATTTTGCAAACGTTGTCAGACGTCTTGAACTACGCTTGTATCGGTTGCTAAAGGATTGTGCCGAAAGACGGCTAAAGCCAGCTGCCTGTTATCTTAATTATAGCGGGAACAGATAGAACATTGAAATCATCAGTTATGGCAATAAATTATTATTGTTTCGAGTCGAGTATATAGAGACGTTCTTCCTTTATGTCGCAATGCTGTTGATATTAACTTTAACTGTTTAGTCGCCTTGTCAAAAAAGATAAATATTCTTGTCTGGATAAAAGGTTTTTGTCTTACAAGAAGAATATTTTAGTAAATATACCCTAAATAATTCGAGTTGTATGAAGGCGACAGGGATGTCCCTCATTTATCCCCGGGAGCATAGCGAACTATGTGACCGGGGTGAATGACAAATCTGTCGGGAGCCGATTTGAACGCCGCGCAGCGGCGGCCCGTCAGGGCGAGTCTCATGGATGAGACGAGTAACCCGTAGCCAACACACATGCAGCTTGAAGTATGACGGGTATATACCTGCTAACAATTAACTTAGGGATAGAGTATGAAAGTCATAGCCAGGGATTTTGTTTGGTTGCCCGTTATTCTTATTGCCGCGGTGATTTCCGCTGCCGGCTGCACGGCC